>NZ_BQHW01000115.1 GCF_021602025.1 Pseudomonas ceruminis | reverse complement strand
CAGTGATGGACTGGCCCTGGCTGGTCAGTTTGCCCTCGGCATCCGTTACCCGGGTGGTCAGGCTCTGCACCGCTGTGGCATCTGCCTTACCCGCCAGTTGGGTCAGGGCCGACTGCGCAGCTGCCGCGGCATCGGTGGCCACCTTATCGGTCACCGCAACCCATGCCGAACCGTTCCAGCGCTTCGGTGTGTTCGCGTTGC
>NZ_BQHW01000114.1 GCF_021602025.1 Pseudomonas ceruminis | reverse complement strand
TGGGCAGATTTGAACTGCCGACCTCACCCTTATCAGGGGTGCGCTCTAACCAACTGAGCTACAGACCTATATAGGGTCTTGATCGTCTTCGACAAAGAATCAAGCAATTCGTGTGGGAGCTCATCAGCAGGCTGATGTCGTCGATTAAGGAGGTGATCCAGCCGCAGGTTCCCCTACGGCTACCTTGTTACGACTTCACCCCAGTCATGAATC
>NZ_BQHW01000113.1 GCF_021602025.1 Pseudomonas ceruminis | reverse complement strand
GGTGTGATTCATGACTGGGGTGAAGTCGTAACAAGGTAGCCGTAGGGGAACCTGCGGCTGGATCACCTCCTTAATCGACGACATCAGCCTACTGATGAGCTCCCACACGAATTGCTTGATTCTTTGTCGAAGACGATCAAGACCCTATATAGGTCTGTAGCTCAGTTGGTTAGAGCGCACCCCTGATAAGGGTGAGGTCGGCAGTTCAAATCTGCCCA
>NZ_BQHW01000112.1 GCF_021602025.1 Pseudomonas ceruminis | reverse complement strand
CCACCAGAGGCTGGGTGGCAACCGCAACGGGCGGCACCATCACTGCTGGGCCGCTCTTCGCCACGGTGACCAAAAACCCCAACCTGCAGTGCAACTTCACACCCACCGTTTCTGGCGCGCAGAACCCTTACCTGCGCATCAGATTACGTCGTCGCAACACAACGCGGTCCGGTGCGCAGATGTACTGGGCGAACGAAGATGGAGGGCTATCAGAAGTCCGGCGCATGG
>NZ_BQHW01000111.1 GCF_021602025.1 Pseudomonas ceruminis | reverse complement strand
TTGTGCCGTCGACACTCGATCCGCGGGGGCGGGCGCAGCGAGTTGACGCCAAGGGCTTGTCTGGCTCGACTTACGTGGATATCGCGTTGCCTAACCCCGGTTGGGTATCGATGGCGCCTGGTCAAGTGCTGACCGTATCGGCGTATGTTCGAGGCACACAAGACCTGGTGAGCGAGTTGTACCTGCAGTACAAGAACAGTAGCGGCGCCACTATCGGGACCCACGGCCCG
>NZ_BQHW01000110.1 GCF_021602025.1 Pseudomonas ceruminis | reverse complement strand
GCGCTGTGAGGCGTTGAGCTAACCAATACTAATTGCCCGTGAGGCTTGACCATATAACACCCAAGCAATTTGCTAGCGCAGATTGCGGTGGTGAAGACGAAACGAACCGAAAGTTCGCAACATCACACATATCGCATATCCGAATTCGCTAGGCTGTCCAGCTGGACATTCTGGCAACAGAATTTCTTGACGACCATAGAGCATTGGAACCACCTGATCCCATCCCGAACTCAGTAGTGAAAC
>NZ_BQHW01000109.1 GCF_021602025.1 Pseudomonas ceruminis | reverse complement strand
CGAGTTCATCATATCCAGGCGGATGACATACATGTTCTTGCCGTTCCATCCGGCATGGCCGGACAGATCGATTTCAATGTCCTGCCAATCCGTGGTCGTCGTGCTGATGGTCCAGACCATGCGCCGGACTTCTGATAGCCCTCCATCTTCGTTCGCCCAGTACATCTGCGCACCGGACCGCGTTGTGTTGCGACGACGTAATCTGATGCGCAGGTAAGGGTTCTGCGCGCCAGAAACGGTGGG
>NZ_BQHW01000108.1 GCF_021602025.1 Pseudomonas ceruminis | reverse complement strand
TTTCGAGCAGAACTCACAAATTTTACCTTAGCCTGATCACACACCAGTGAAAGTGCGTGTCAGTCTATATCTATCACATATCCGAATTTTTAAAGAACGATCTGACAAAAGCCAGAAATCAACATTCGAAGCGAATGCTCATTTCTGAGTTTGATCAAGGTACCGCAGAAGTGGTGGAGCCAAGCGGGATCGAACCGCTGACCTCCTGCGTGCAAGGCAGGCGCTCTCCCAGCTGAGCTATGGCCCCG
>NZ_BQHW01000107.1 GCF_021602025.1 Pseudomonas ceruminis | reverse complement strand
CGCCGATGTCGCCGATCGAGTTATCCAGTTGAGTCAGTTGACCACTGACAGACGTAAACCCTTCCTCTGTTCTAGATACCCTACCTGACACACTGGTGATCGCCGACGCGTTGGCCAGTGCTGCGTTCTCCGCGTTTTTGGCATTGTCTCGCCAGCCGGAAACTACCGGAGACAACTCAGCCTGGGCCCGGTCAACCTCGTAGTAGCCATCACTTACAACACCGCTCAGCGGCCCCCTAACTCGCAAAAGCAG
>NZ_BQHW01000106.1 GCF_021602025.1 Pseudomonas ceruminis | reverse complement strand
CCCATGCCGAACCGTTCCAGCGCTTCGGTGTGTTCGCGTTGCCCGTGGTGTCGATCCAGAGGTTCTGCGCCAAGCGATCAGCGACCGCCGGCGCAGCCGACTGCACGATAACCTTACCCTTGCCGCCCGCCAGCGTTGCCGCGTCCTGGGCGGCCTGCTGCGCTGCAGCGACGTTGCCGTTGGTGGTAGTCAAGCTCGACTGCAGGCCCGTGATCTGCTGGGACTGCGCGCTGGTGGTGCCTTCCAAGGTCTGCA
>NZ_BQHW01000105.1 GCF_021602025.1 Pseudomonas ceruminis | reverse complement strand
TTGGGGTACGGTTCCCAGTTATCTGAAGCTTAGGAGCTTTTCTTGGAAGCATGGCATCAACCACTTCGTCGCCTAAAGGCAACTCGTCATCAGCTCTCGGCCTTGAAATCCCGGATTTGCCTAAGATTTCAGCCTACCACCTTAAACTTGGACAACCAACGCCAAGCTGGCCTAGCCTTCTCCGTCCCTCCATCGCAATAACTGGAAGTACAGGAATATTAACCTGTTTTCCATCGACTACGCTTTTCAGCCTCG
>NZ_BQHW01000104.1 GCF_021602025.1 Pseudomonas ceruminis | reverse complement strand
GGTTCTTTTCGCCTTTCCCTCACGGTACTGGTTCACTATCGGTCAGTCAGTAGTATTTAGCCTTGGAGGATGGTCCCCCCATGTTCAGACAAAGTTTCTCGTGCTCCGTCCTACTCGATTTCATTGATAAGAGATTTTCGTGTACGGGGCTATCACCCACTATGGCCGCACTTTCCAGAGCGTTCCACTAATCTCAAACCAACTTAAGGGCTGGTCCCCGTTCGCTCGCCACTACTAAGGGAATCTCGGTTGATT
>NZ_BQHW01000103.1 GCF_021602025.1 Pseudomonas ceruminis | reverse complement strand
AGCGTTCCACTAATCTCAAACCAACTTAAGGGCTGGTCCCCGTTCGCTCGCCACTACTAAGGGAATCTCGGTTGATTTCTTTTCCTCAGGGTACTTAGATGTTTCAGTTCCCCTGGTTCGCCTCTTGTACCTATGTATTCAGTACAAGATACTCAGCTTGTGCTGAGTGGGTTCCCCCATTCAGAGATCTCTGGATCACAGTCTGTTTGCCGACTCCCCAAAGCTTATCGCAGGCTACCACGTCTTTCATCGCCT
>NZ_BQHW01000102.1 GCF_021602025.1 Pseudomonas ceruminis | reverse complement strand
CGCCGTCACTGCGCGCAGTGGCTTCGTTTTGAATCGCCGCGCTGGCATCTCCAACTGAGGCGTAAAGCCCATCTATGCGCTTCGACTCCGCAGTGAGCGTTGCGCCCTGCTGCGTTACAACACTGTCTAGGCTGGACAGCGCTTGCGCCGAGGCTGCCGCCGATCGCCTTCCCACTGCGATGTAGGCGATGTCGATTTCTCCGGTCGTGTCGGCCGAGTTCATCATATCCAGGCGGATGACATACATGTTCTTGC
>NZ_BQHW01000101.1 GCF_021602025.1 Pseudomonas ceruminis | reverse complement strand
CAGTTATTGCGATGGAGGGACGGAGAAGGCTAGGCCAGCTTGGCGTTGGTTGTCCAAGTTTAAGGTGGTAGGCTGAGATCTTAGGCAAATCCGGGATTTCAAGGCCGAGAGCTGATGACGAGTTGCCCTTAGGCGACGAAGTGGTTGATGCCATGCTTCCAAGAAAAGCTCCTAAGCTTCAGATAACTGGGAACCGTACCCCAAACCGACACAGGTGGTTAGGTAGAGAATACCAAGGCGCTTGAGAGAACTCGG
>NZ_BQHW01000100.1 GCF_021602025.1 Pseudomonas ceruminis | reverse complement strand
CAGTGATGGACTGGCCCTGGCTGGTCAGTTTGCCCTCGGCATCCGTTACCCGGGTGGTCAGGCTCTGCACCGCTGTGGCATCTGCCTTACCCGCCAGTTGGGTCAGGGCCGACTGCGCAGCTGCCGCAGCATCGGTGGCCACCTTATCGGTCACCGCAACCCATGCCGAACCGTTCCAGCGCTTCGGTGTGTTCGCGTTGCCCGTGGTGTCGATCCAGAGGTTCTGCGCCAAGCGATCAGCGACCGCCGGCGCAG
>NZ_BQHW01000099.1 GCF_021602025.1 Pseudomonas ceruminis | reverse complement strand
ATCTGCTTTTGCGAGTTAGGGGGCCGCTGAGCGGTGTTGTAAGTGATGGCTACTACGAGGTTGACCGGGCCCAGGCTGAGTTGTCTCCGGTAGTTTCCGGCTGGCGAGACAATGCCAAAAACGCGGAAAACGCAGCACTGGCCAACGCGTCGGCGATCACCAGTGTGTCAGGTAGGGTATCTAGAACAGAGGAAGGGTTTACGTCTGTCAGTGGTCAACTGACTCAACTGGATAACTCGATCGGCGACATCGGCG
>NZ_BQHW01000098.1 GCF_021602025.1 Pseudomonas ceruminis | reverse complement strand
AGAGTCAGATGGAGCAAGGTGTAAAGCGCACACAGCGAGATTACTCACTGTCTTTTAAATTGGCGGTGGTTGATCAGATTGAAAAAGGCGAGATGACCTACGGCCAGGCCCAGGAACGGTATGGCATCCAGGGCCGGTCGACGGTTCTGGTATGGTTGCGTAAGCACGGTCGGCAGGATTGGAGCCAAGGGGCATCGATCCGAGTCGAGAGGAGCTGCGCGATGTCTGACCCCAAACCGCTCACTCCAGAGCAGC
>NZ_BQHW01000097.1 GCF_021602025.1 Pseudomonas ceruminis | reverse complement strand
GAAGCGCATACGGTGGATGCCTTGGCAGTCAGAGGCGATGAAAGACGTGGTAGCCTGCGATAAGCTTTGGGGAGTCGGCAAACAGACTGTGATCCAGAGATCTCTGAATGGGGGAACCCACTCAGCATAAGCTGAGTATCTTGTACTGAATACATAGGTGCAAGAGGCGAACCAGGGGAACTGAAACATCTAAGTACCCTGAGGAAAAGAAATCAACCGAGATTCCCTTAGTAGTGGCGAGCGAACGGGGACCAG
>NZ_BQHW01000096.1 GCF_021602025.1 Pseudomonas ceruminis | reverse complement strand
GCATCAGTCGACAGGCATACTACAAACGCAACCGAGCCGCTGATGGCAAAGAGCGCCAGGCAGATCGGGTGGTTCAGTTTGTTCAGCAAGTCCGGCTGCGCCAGCCGCGTCTGGGTACCCGCAAGCTACACTATTTGCTGCATTGCCAACCTGACAAGCGATTCCAAGTCGGCCGAGATAGGCTGTTTCAGGTCTTGGGAGAGCGCCGTTTGCTGGTGCTGCCCAAGCGGGCATACCACAAGACAACACAGAGCT
>NZ_BQHW01000095.1 GCF_021602025.1 Pseudomonas ceruminis | reverse complement strand
CTTGCAGCGACGAGCCATCCTTCACTGCCGGATTCAAGGTGAGCTGGAAGGTCCCATCGGCACCTACGGTACCGGTAGCCAGCACGTTGCCTGCGCCATCGCGTACTTGCACCGTGGCGCCTACTTCGCCACGGCCGCTGATTTGCTGACCGGCCAGGCCAATCACCAAGTCGGTAGGTGCAGCTGGTGGGGTGGTGTCGCCGCCATCGATATCCGGTGCAGTGACATTGCCCGCGGTGGAGATGTTGCCCGCGG
>NZ_BQHW01000094.1 GCF_021602025.1 Pseudomonas ceruminis | reverse complement strand
AGGTATCGCTCAGAGTCGTACGCAGCGGGCCGTGGGTCCCGATAGTGGCGCCGCTACTGTTCTTGTACTGCAGGTACAACTCGCTCACCAGGTCTTGTGTGCCTCGAACATACGCCGATACGGTCAGTACTTGACCAGGCGCCATCGATACCCAACCGGGGTTAGGCAACGCGATATCCACGTAAGTCGAGCCAGACAAGCCCTTGGCGTCAACTCGCTGCGCCCGCCCCCGCGGATCGAGTGTCGACGGCACAA
>NZ_BQHW01000093.1 GCF_021602025.1 Pseudomonas ceruminis | reverse complement strand
TCGAGCAGCTCACCGTTGGCTTGCGCCGGAACGAGCGTAATGCTGAACGTGCCGTCAGCGCCAGCCACCACGGTGCCAATCACCGTACCGTTGGCATCGCGCACCTCGACGCGGCTGCCAGCCGGGGTAGTACCGGTGAGGGTGGAACCGTCGGCCGAGATGACCAGATCGCCGGGGCTATTGGGGGCTGAAGTCAGTGGTACTTCGAAGTCCACAACAGTAGACGCATTACCCGCAGCATCGATTTGCACCAGG
>NZ_BQHW01000092.1 GCF_021602025.1 Pseudomonas ceruminis | reverse complement strand
ATAGCAGCAGGCTTCGAGCAGCATCCGTCGAGAATGACGCGGTGGCACACCACGACCTCCCTGAGTTTCAAACAAATCGGCGACCAGCGCCCATTCAGCATCAGTCAGGCAGCTGGGATATCGTTGCCCCGGCAACTGGCGTCGGTGCGTTTCGTTGTAGCCGTAGGACTTGCGAGGTTCGGGTGAAACAAAGCTGCCTTTGGCACGCTGCTTCACTCGTGTAATTCCAGCCAGCTTCAAGGCTTTTGCAAACGT
>NZ_BQHW01000091.1 GCF_021602025.1 Pseudomonas ceruminis | reverse complement strand
GGGGCGCTCACGAGATTCCGGTCTGATGACGCGACCAGGAGCGCTCGGCTGTTTCCGGTTGCGCTGGAACGTATGGTCGGGGCTGGGTGACTGCCGGCACTCAGGATGCCGTTCAGCTGAAAGCCCTGCAGGTCGGGGCGCTCACGAGATTCCGGTCTGATGACGCGACCAGGAGCGCTCGGCTGTTTCCGGTTGCGCTGGAACGTATGGTCGGGGCTGGGTGACTGCCGGCACTCAGGATGCCGTTCAGCTGAAAGCCCT
>NZ_BQHW01000090.1 GCF_021602025.1 Pseudomonas ceruminis | reverse complement strand
ACATTCGAAGCGAATGCTCATTTCTGAGTTTGATCAAGGTACCGCAGAAGTGGTGGAGCCAAGCGGGATCGAACCGCTGACCTCCTGCGTGCAAGGCAGGCGCTCTCCCAGCTGAGCTATGGCCCCGCATATTGGTAGGTCTGGGCAGATTTGAACTGCCGACCTCACCCTTATCAGGGGTGCGCTCTAACCAACTGAGCTACAGACCTATATAGGGTCTTGATCGTCTTCGACAAAGAATCAAGCAATTCGTGTGGGAGCTCATCAG
>NZ_BQHW01000089.1 GCF_021602025.1 Pseudomonas ceruminis | reverse complement strand
TGCTTCGGTCGTCTGATCGATAGCGGTTGAAACGGTGGTTGACAGCGCTTCTAAACGCTGTATGATTCGCCTCCCGCTACGAGAGATCGCAGCGAGTCAAGTGTTTGAAGCTAAACGAGTTTCTCGGTAAAAACTTCAAAATAAACACTTGACAGCAAATGAGGAAAGCGTAGAATGCGCGCCTCGGTTGAGACGAAACGCTCTTAACCAAACGCTCTTTAACAAATTGAATCAAGCAATTCGTGTGGGTGCTTGTGAGTACGGACTGATAGTC
>NZ_BQHW01000088.1 GCF_021602025.1 Pseudomonas ceruminis | reverse complement strand
AAACTGTTACACCCGGTTTCTTTCCTTTCCACTGCTGCGTGTCGACCAACGTGACCACAATGTAAAAGCGCTGTTTGCCGGCAGGGAGAGCAGGCATAGCAACAGCTCCATTTGCGGCATTGGTTACAACTTCTCCTTGGTGCTGACTGATAGACATCGTCATATTTACGAGCAGTCTACCGTCAGCACCATATACCTCCAGACCGTTAGCCATACATGCCTACCACTCACCCATCCGAATACGACGCACTCCGTTAATCACCATATCGATACCGTTGCGATTAAAGACCGTAT
>NZ_BQHW01000087.1 GCF_021602025.1 Pseudomonas ceruminis | reverse complement strand
CCGAGTTCTCTCAAGCGCCTTGGTATTCTCTACCTAACCACCTGTGTCGGTTTGGGGTACGGTTCCCAGTTATCTGAAGCTTAGGAGCTTTTCTTGGAAGCATGGCATCAACCACTTCGTCGCCTAAAGGCAACTCGTCATCAGCTCTCGGCCTTGAAATCCCGGATTTGCCTAAGATCTCAGCCTACCACCTTAAACTTGGACAACCAACGCCAAGCTGGCCTAGCCTTCTCCGTCCCTCCATCGCAATAACTGGAAGTACAGGAATATTAACCTGTTTTCCATCGACTACGCTTTTCAGCCTCG
>NZ_BQHW01000086.1 GCF_021602025.1 Pseudomonas ceruminis | reverse complement strand
GGGCAGAGCCCACACGCCAACCATCAGCAAGACCGGGAGTATTGCCCTCAATCTCGAAAGATGGGTTGGGCAGCAAGTTCTCCCCGCCCAGCTGGCTCAACGACGTGTTGATGCTGGTGATGGCCTGGCCGGCAGCCGTGATGTCCTGGCCTTGCCGGGTAACCTCGTTGGTCAGCGCCTGGACCGTCGACGCGTCCGCCTTCATTGCAACCTGGTTCAGAGCAGACTGAGCAGCTGCAGCGGCGTCCGTTGCCACCTTGTCCGTCACAGCCACCCAGGCGCTACCGTTCCAGCGCTTTGGCGTGTTGGCATTGCTGG
>NZ_BQHW01000085.1 GCF_021602025.1 Pseudomonas ceruminis | reverse complement strand
GGTGTGATTCATGACTGGGGTGAAGTCGTAACAAGGTAGCCGTAGGGGAACCTGCGGCTGGATCACCTCCTTAATCGACGACATCAGCCTACTGATGAGCTCCCACACGAATTGCTTGATTCTTTGTATAAAGACGATGCTGTAACGCGACCCTGTTATAGGTCTGTAGCTCAGTTGGTTAGAGCGCACCCCTGATAAGGGTGAGGTCGGCAGTTCAAATCTGCCCAGACCTACCATTACATGGTTTAGCCGTAGAATACGGGGCCATAGCTCAGCTGGGAGAGCGCCTGCCTTGCACGCAGGAGGTCAGCGGTTCGATCCCGCTTGGCTCCACCACTTCTGCGGTACCTTGATCAAACTCAGAAATGAGCATTCGCTTCGAATGT
>NZ_BQHW01000084.1 GCF_021602025.1 Pseudomonas ceruminis | reverse complement strand
TGGAGATCAACGCATCGTTGATAAAGACCTGTCCGTTTTGAACAGCGAACGGCACGATCAGGCCCTCACCCACCGGGTTCATAATCGCGAACCGGTTAGCCAGCACAACAAAGCTCGACTGGAATGTACCGCCCTGGTTCTCAAGCCCCAGGCCAAACCCCGCCGCGTAGTAGGTGCCGCCGGACGTGAGGCCCAGCTTCACAGACCAGGTGGCGTTTACTTTGCCGTTGAGCGCAGTCTGTGCCGTGCTTATCTGCTGCACGCTGGCATTCGTGGTGCCCAGATTGCTCTGGACTGTATCGACACGTCTGCCAAGCGCGGTATCGCCGTCACTGCGCGCAGTGGCTTCGTTTTGAATCGCCGCGCTGGCATCTCCAACTGAGGCGTAAAGCCCATCTATGCGC
>NZ_BQHW01000083.1 GCF_021602025.1 Pseudomonas ceruminis | reverse complement strand
TGCACCTTGAGGGTTTGGCAAAGGCGCCGCACCGGGTAATCAGTCGAGTGCTTCTTGATGAAGGCGTACTTCAGCCGCACTCCTTGGCAAAGTACGCGGCGGCCTTTTTTAAGATGTCTCGCTCTTCAGTCACGCGCTTGAGTTCAGCGCGTAGCTTGCGCAATTCGGCCTGCTGATCGTCGTCTTGCTGACGCTGCTCTTGGGGCTTGGTGTAGACCTTGATCCAGGCGTAAAGGCTATGTACGGACATGCCCAGGCGCTGGGCGACATCGGCGACGGGTTTGCCTTTCTCGGTCACTTGCTTGACCGCTTCGATCTTGAACTCTTCGGGGTAACGCTGACGACTCATGGCACCTCCTATTTGGGCCTCATTATGAGGCTTGGAGGTGTCTACGAAACCAGGGGCGATTCA
>NZ_BQHW01000082.1 GCF_021602025.1 Pseudomonas ceruminis | reverse complement strand
GGGCCTTGGCCCCCACCAGCAACGGATAGTTGAAGCTGCTGCGGTCGACCAGGTTTACCTCCACGGTCCGCTTCTCGTCGCCCAGGCAAAGCTCAAGGTCGACCACCGGCCTGCGCGAAAGCTCGGGGGCATCGCCCTCTTCCTCTTCGTCTTCGCGGGGCAAGCCCGCTCCCACAGGTACAGCGGAGTGCTTGTAGGAGCGGGCTTGCCCCGCGAAAGGGCCGTACAGGTTGAATCAATCAGCAGTCCGGCTTGCCCGCGGTAAACCGCTTGGCCGGGTTCACCGCAGCCTTGAACTCGCGCAAGGCCTTGGCCCCCACCAGCAACGGATAGTTGAAGCTGCTGCGGTCGACCAGGTTTACCTCCACGGTCCGCTTCTCGTCGCCCAGGCAAAGCTCAAGGTCGACCACCGGCCTGCGCGAAAGCTCGGGG
>NZ_BQHW01000081.1 GCF_021602025.1 Pseudomonas ceruminis | reverse complement strand
ATAGCAGCAGGCTTCGAGCAGCATCCGTCGAGAATGACGCGGTGGCACACCACGACCTCCCTGAGTTTCAAACAAATCGGCGACCAGCGCCCATTCAGCATCAGTCAGGCAGCTGGGATATCGTTGCTCCGGCAACTGGCGTCGGTGCGTTTCGTTGTAGCCGTAGGACTTGCGAGGTTCGGGTGAAACAAAGCTGCCTTTGGCACGCTGCTTCACTCGTGTAATTCCAGCCAGCTTCAAGGCTTTTGCAAACGTGTCGGGATGAGCGGTGATACCCGTTTCAGCATGGAATGCATCCGCTAATTCAGCTTGGCTGGAGAAGGGATGGGTTTGTGCAAGCTTGACGAGCATTGGGTACTGCTCTGCGGCAATCGCGGGCGGGCGTCCGGTTCGAGGCATGACTTCAAGGCTGTCCAGGCTGAAGGAGTGGTGAGTTTAGTTTATTTTGTCTACACCCTCTTAGG
>NZ_BQHW01000080.1 GCF_021602025.1 Pseudomonas ceruminis | reverse complement strand
GAAGTAGGCGCCACGGTGCAAGTACGCGATGGCGCAGGCAACGTGCTGGCTACCGGTACCGTAGGTGCCGATGGGACCTTCCAGCTCACCTTGAATCCGGCAGTGAAGGATGGCTCGTCGCTGCAAGTGACCCTGACCGATGCTGCTGGCAATGTGTCGCCGCCCGGTTCGGTGACTTCTCCAGACCTGCAGCCGCCAGCTCAACCGACCGACTTGGCCCTGGCCAATGGCGTCACCCTGACGGGTCGTGGTGAACCGGGGTCTACGGTTCAGGTAAGGGATGCGTCCGGCACTGTGATCGGTAGCGGCGTGGTAGGTGCAGACGGCACCTTCAGCCTGACCCTGTCGCCTGCCCAAGCCAACGGCGAAACCCTCGATGTGCGCTTGGTGGACGCCGCCGGCAATACCTCTGCGCCGCTTGAGTTCCAAGCGCCGGATACCACCCCACCGGCCGAAGTCAGCAATATCGT
>NZ_BQHW01000079.1 GCF_021602025.1 Pseudomonas ceruminis | reverse complement strand
GACTATCAGTCCGTACTCACAAGCACCCACACGAATTGCTTGATTCAATTTGTTAAAGAGCGTTTGGTTAAGAGCGTTTCGTCTCAACCGAGGCGCGCATTCTACGCTTTCCTCATTTGCTGTCAAGCGTTTATTTTGAAGTTTTTACCGAGAAACTCGTTTAGCTTCAAACACTTGACTCGCTGCGATCTCTCGTAGCGGGAGGCGAATAATACAGCATTCAAAAATGCTGTCAACCACCTTTTTAGCGTTGCTGCTTAGGCTTTCGACCTGGTCAGCAAAAAGCGTTAGCTTCTACTTAAAGACAAAACCCCCACCTGCTCACGCAGATAGGGGTTTTGCGAAATGAATCTTGACGATGACCTACTCTCACATGGGGAAACCCCACACTACCATCGGCGATGCATCGTTTCACTGCTGAGTTCGGGATGGGATCAGGTGGTTCCAATGCTCTATGGTCGTCAAGAAATTCT
>NZ_BQHW01000078.1 GCF_021602025.1 Pseudomonas ceruminis | reverse complement strand
TTGGGGAGAGCTACGAGTTGACTGGGAATCGAGAACAGCGGCTGACGGCTTTTCATCACGATCCATCCGCTCTCGCCACTGGGCACGAAGCCGGTCGTGCATTTGCTCAAACTTGCCCTGAGCGCTCCACCGTCGAAAGGTCTTGTAGACGTTGTCCCAATGCGGAAACTCGTGAGGCAGCATTCGCCATGAGCATCCCGTGCGCACGACATAACAGCACGCTTCCAAAAGCGTCCTTCGGGAGTGACGAGGCGGCACGCCACGGCCTCCCGAGACTTCAAACAAATCAGCGACCAGCGTCCATTCTGCGTCCGTCAGACAACTGGGGTAGCGCTGTTCCGGCAACTGGCGCCGGTGGGCCTCGGTGTAACCATAAGACTTCTGAGCCTCAGATGGCTGGAAACTACCTTTGGCTCGTTCCTTTACACGAACGATCCCGGCCAGCCTCAGCGCTTTGGCAAAGGTATCGGGATGAGCGGTAATACCCGTTTCAGCATGGAATGCCTGCGCCAGTTCGGATTGGCTGGAATAGGGTTGCGCATGAGCGAGCCTGGTCAGCAGAGGGTAATGCTCCGCAGCGATTACGGGCGGGCGTCCGGTTTTAGGCATGG
>NZ_BQHW01000077.1 GCF_021602025.1 Pseudomonas ceruminis | reverse complement strand
ACTTGACCAGGCGCCATCGATACCCAACCGGGGTTAGGCAACGCGATATCCACGTAAGTCGAGCCAGACAAGCCCTTGGCGTCAACTCGCTGCGCCCGCCCCCGCGGATCGAGTGTCGACGGCACAATTGATAGCAGCCGATTCGCTGTTGGAAGGGCAGAGCCCACACGCCAACCATCAGCCAGACCGGGAGTATTGCCCTCAACCTCGAAAGATGGGTTGGGCAGCAAGTTCTCCCCGCCCAGCTGGCTCAACGACGTGTTGATGCTGGTGATGGCCTGTCCGGCCGCCGTGATGTCCTGGCCTTGCCGGGTAACCTCGTTGGTCAGCGCCTGGACCGTCGACGCGTCCGCCTTCATTGCAACCTGGTTCAGAGCGGACTGAGCAGCTGCAGCGGCGTCCGTTGCCACCTTGTCCGTCACAGCCACCCAGGCGCTACCGTTCCAGCGCTTTGGAGTGTTGGCATTGCTGGTCGTGTCGATCCAAAGGTTCTGGCTCAACCGGTCAGCCACTGCCGGCGCGGTCGACTGGTACAGCACCTTGCCCTTGGCGCCGGCGGCGTCAGCAGCAGCCTGGGCCGCCTGCTGTGCTGCGGTGACGTTCTGATTGGTCGTGGTCAGGCT
>NZ_BQHW01000076.1 GCF_021602025.1 Pseudomonas ceruminis | reverse complement strand
CACTATTTGCTGCATTGCCAACCTGACAAGCGATTCCAAGTCGGCCGAGATAGGCTGTTTCAGGTCTTGGGAGAGCGCCGTTTGCTGGTGCTGCCCAAGCGGGCATACCACAAGACAACACAGAGCTTTCATCGCTTCTACCGCCATCCCAACTTAATCAAGCCCGGTCCAAGCCAAGTCGTTCCGACAAGGCCGGAGCACGTCTGGGTTGCCGACATTACATATCTGCCCGCACGTAACGGCCCGCTGTACCTGAGCCTGGTAACGGACGCGTACTCCAGGAAAATTGTTGGTCACCACGTCCATGAAAGCCTGCATGCCGAGTCAGTAGCGCAAGCCTTCAAGCAGGCCTTACGAAAGCGAGGTCGTTGCCAGCCATTAGTCCACCATTCGGATCGAGGCATCCAATATTGCTCGGCGCTATACCAGTCACTGCACCAACGGCACGGCGTTCAGTGCTCCATGACTGATGGGTATGACTGCTACCAGAACGCGCTGGCTGAGCGAATCAACGGAATCCTCAAGATGGAGCTGCTATTGAGCAGCCCTGAGGATCTGGAACAAGCGAGACAGATGGTTGATGAGGCAGTGCAGATCTACAACACAGAACGGCCCCATATGGCCCTGAAAAACAAAACGCCCGATGCGGTGCATCGGGCGTTTTGAGGCCTATCGGCCTACCTGAACAGGTGTAAACCTATTTCAGGACTAGACA
>NZ_BQHW01000075.1 GCF_021602025.1 Pseudomonas ceruminis | reverse complement strand
GCAACGATATCCCAGCTGCCTGACTGATGCTGAATGGGCGCTGGTCGCCGATTTGTTTGAAACTCAGGGAGGTCGTGGTGTGCCACCGCGTCATTCTCGACGGATGCTGCTCGAAGCCTGCTGCTATGTAGTACGCACGGGGTGCTCATGGCGCATGCTGCCGCGCGAGTTTCCTCACTGGGACAATGTTTACAAGACCTTCCGCCGGTGGAGTACGCAGGGCAAATTTGAGCAGATGCATGATCGCTTACGAACCCAATGGCGCGACAGAGAGGATCGTGACGACAATCCGTCGGCGGCATTTTGGATTCGCAATCAACTCGCAGCTCTCCACAGGGAGGGGACAGTGGCTACGACGCTGGCAAGAAGGTGAAGGGGCGCAAACGAAGTCTGATAGTCGATACGTTGGGCCTGCTTCTGGCGGTGAGTATCAGTGCAGCAAGTGTGCAGGATCGGGACGCGGCGGATGACGCAGTGGCTTATTCGAAGGAAAAATACCCGTCATTGAATACGCTGTTCGTTGATAGTGCATACGCCGGAAAATGGGCCCAGCGCATGAATCAAACGCACGCGGTCGACGTTCAAGTGATCCGCGGGCCAAACAACCGACGAACAGGTAAATGGCATTCAGAGCAAGGCGATATGTTTGCGGTAGCGCCTGCTCCGACCGGTTTCGTGGTAATGCCCAAGCGGTGGGTGGTGGAGCGGACTCATGCTTGGAACGAGAGAGCTCGGCGACTGATTATGCACCACGACCGGTTGTTTGCTGTTAGCGAGGCATGGGTGTGGCTGGCCGAGGCTAGGATGCTCGCACGCCGGCTCACGACTTGATTTTGTCTACACCCTCTTA
>NZ_BQHW01000074.1 GCF_021602025.1 Pseudomonas ceruminis | reverse complement strand
AAGTAGCTAGTCTAACCTTCGGGAGGACGGTTACCACGGTGTGATTCATGACTGGGGTGAAGTCGTAACAAGGTAGCCGTAGGGGAACCTGCGGCTGGATCACCTCCTTAATCGACGACATCAGCCTGCTGATGAGCTCCCACACGAATTGCTTGATTCTTTGTCGAAGGCGACAAGACCTTATAAGGGTCTAGCGCTGTTCCTGAGCAGAACTCAGAAATGAACATTCATGAATGAATGTTGATTTCTGGCTTTTGTCAGATCGTTCTTTAAAAATTCGGATATGTGATAGATATAGACTGACACGCACTTTCACTGGTGTGTGATCAGGCTAAGGTAAAATTTGTGAGTTCTGCTCGAAAGAGCAACATGCGAATTTTCGGCGAATGTCGTCTTCACAGTATAACCAGATTGCTTGGGGTTATATGGTCAAGTGAAGAAGCGCATACGGTGGATGCCTTGGCAGTCAGAGGCGATGAAAGACGTGGTAGCCTGCGATAAGCTTTGGGGAGTCGGCAAACAGACTGTGATCCAGAGATCTCTGAATGGGGGAACCCACTCAGCACAAGCTGAGTATCTTGTACTGAATACATAGGTGCAAGAGGCGAACCAGGGGAACTGAAACATCTAAGTACCCTGAGGAAAAGAAATCAACCGAGATTCCCTTAGTAGTGGCGAGCGAACGGGGACCAGCCCTTAAGTTGGTTTGAGATTAGTGGAACGCTCTGGAAAGTGCGGCCATAGTGGGTGATAGCCCCGTACACGAAAATCTCTTGTCAATGAAATCGAGTAGGACGGAGCACGAGAAACTTTGTCTGAACATGGGGGGACCATCCTCCAAGGCTAAATACTACTGACTGACCGATAGTGAACCAGTACCGTGAGGGAAAGGCGAAAAGAACC
>NZ_BQHW01000073.1 GCF_021602025.1 Pseudomonas ceruminis | reverse complement strand
TGAATCGCCCCTGGTTTCCTAGACACTCTCCAAGCTCAGGAAATAGCGTTTCTCATACTCTATTGGAGACAGCTGCATAGCACTGCTGTGTCGGCGTTTAGGGTTATAGAACATTTCGATGTAATCGAAAATATCACTTCGGGCTTCTTCACGGGTTGTGTAGATCTTTCGTCGGATGCGCTCCCGCTTCAAAAGTTGGAAAAAGCTCTCGGCTACGGCATTGTCGTGGCAGTTTCCCCGCCGACTCATGCTGCTGATTACATTGTTAGCCTTCAAGAAGCTTTGCCAATCTGAGCTACTGAACTGACTACCTTGATCTGAGTGAATCATCACTTGCTGCTGTGGCTTGCGTCGCCACACAGCCATCAACATTGCGTCGATAGCCAGGTCGCTGCACATCCTTGGCTTCATTGACCAACCAATTACTTGGCGTGAGAACAGATCCAGCACTACCGCTAGATAGAGCCATCCTTCATAGGTGCGGATGTAAGTGATATCTGTCACCCAGACCTTGTTCGGCTCACTGACCTTGAACTGCCGCGCGAGGTGGTTGGGCGAGGCCACTGTTGGTTTTCCACCGTAAAACCCTGGACGCCGCCGATAGCCCGTTTGCGAACGCAGCCCCTCCGCCTGCATCAAGCGCCCGACTCGATTTCGTCCGCATTCCTCTCCCAGCTCACGTAGGTCATCGTGAATTTTGCGGTAGCCGTATACACCTCCGCTTTCTAGCCAAGCGTGCTTGATCAAGCCAAGCAGACGTTGATCTTCTTTTGCTCGGGCAGATTGAGGCTCGGCCAGCCAGGCGTAGTAGCCGCTGGGGTGCACCTTGAGGGTTTGGCAAAGGCGCCGCACCGGGTAATCAGTCGAGTGCTTCTTGATGAAGGCGTACTTCAGCCGCACTCCTTGGCAAAGTACGCGGCGGCCTTTTTTAAGAT
>NZ_BQHW01000072.1 GCF_021602025.1 Pseudomonas ceruminis | reverse complement strand
ACCCGCCGAGAGCGCTTCCTCGCCGAAATGGATCAGGTGGTGCCCTGGGCAGGCCTGCTGGAGCTGATCGAACCGTTCTACCCCAAGGCCGGCGGCGGTAGAAAACCCTATCCTCTGGAAACCATGCTGCGCATCCATCTGTTGCAGAACTGGTTCTCCCTGAGCGACCCGGCCATGGAAGAAGCGCTCTACGAAATCACGCCCATGCGCCAGTTCGCACGCCTGACGCTGAGCGCGCCAATCCCCGAAGACACCACGATCATGAACTTCCGGCACTTGCTGGAGAAGCATCAGCTCGCACCGGCAATCCTTGCGGTCATCAATGGTTATCTGCAGGAAAAAGGCCTGTCGCTGCGCCAAGGCACCATCGTCGATGCCACCATTATTCATGCCCCCAGCTCGACCAAAAATAAAGAAGGCAAGCGTGATCCCGAGATGCACCAGACCAAGAAAGGCGGTCAGTATTTCTTCGGGATGAAGGCGCACATCGGTGCCGATGTCGAGTCCGGCCTGGTGCATCACGTCCATGGCACCGCTGCCAATGTGGCCGATGTCACGCAGGTGGCTGAACTGCTGCATGGCGAAGAAAACGCCGTGTATGCAGATGCCGGTTACACCGGTGTCGAAAGGCGCGAAGAGCATGAAAATCGGGGGGTGATCTGGCAGATTGCAGCGCGTCGCAGCACCTATTCCAAGCTGAACCAGCGCAGCGTACTGTACAAAGCCAAGCGCAAGATCGAGTTCTGCAAGGCTCAGACACGGGCCAAGGTCGAGCATCCGTTTCGCGTGATCAAGCGGCAGTTTGGTTACGTGAAAGTACGTTTTCGTGGGCTGATGAAAAACACGGCTCAGTTGACCACGCTGTTCGCCCTGGCAAACCTGTGGAGGGTTCGAAAACAGCTCATGGGTATGGGTGAGGTTCGCGTTTAACACGGAGAACCGGTCGAAAAAGCTCTCCGTACATGATTTTTCGGTCACTTTTCGTCCAATGACGCTGTAGGTGCCTGGAAAATTGCAACTTGCCGCGGCTGCACGACAAGTTGATCGGAGCATCC
>NZ_BQHW01000071.1 GCF_021602025.1 Pseudomonas ceruminis | reverse complement strand
GGCGGCCTCAGGTTCCAAGTGCAACAGTCAGTTGATAATGTTGAGCCGATTGGTTGCCAGCAGTTGCAGATGATCCGTCAACACTTCAACAGGGAATTTCCAGCCCAATGTCTGACGAGGTCGGGTGTTGAGCAAGTCGGCAATCTCGTCCAGCCGCTCCTGGCTAACCAGCGACAAATCGGTGCCCTTGGGTAAGTACTGCCGGAGCAGGCCGTTCGTGTTCTCGTTGCTGCCTCTTTGCCAAGGGCTGTGCGGGTCAGCGAAGTAGATCTTCATTCCCGTACGAGCTGTCAGCTCTTGATGCTTGGCCATCTCGCTGCCTTGGTCATGGGTCATGGTTTTCAGCAGCGCCGGTGCCATCCGCGAAAGTTCTCGCGTCATCCCCTCTAGCGCGGCGTCTGCGGTGGGCGCATCCAACTTGGCCAGGATCACGAAACGGCTCGTGCGCTCGACCATCGTCGCTACTGCCGAGCGATTGTTCGCGCCCATGATCAGGTCGCTTTCCCAATGACCTGGCACTTGTCGACCTTCGACCTCTTCAGGCCGGTAGCGAATATTCTGTTCAGCTGGATAGCGCTCGCGCCGAGCTGGCGCAGTGCTGCGAGTACGCCGCTTGCTGCCGCCCTGGCGCAGGTAACCAATGAGTTGACGCTTAAGCTCGCCGCGTGGGTATGCATAGATTGTCAGGTAGATCGTTTCGTGACTCACATGCCGCTCAGGATTATCAGGCCAGTAGTCCTTGAGTCTGGCGGCAATTTGCTGAGGAGACCAGCCCTTGGCTAACATGCTGTGTACGACCTGGAACAGTTCAGAACCAGGGGCAAGAAGCTTGCTGCGCCTCGGGACGTGTCTGAGGGCACGGGCTCGAGCACCGGCAGTGCTGGCGTCATAGTGCCCAGGCTGCGACTGGCGCCGCACCTCTCGACTCAGCGTGCTGGGTTGGCGCCCAAGAACTTGGGCGATGGCTCGCAGCGAGGCGCCTTGCATACGCATGATCATTAGCGTTACGCGCTCTTCGATGGTCAAGTGGGTGTAGTGAGTAGTCATGCAGCACCTTACCTCGGGTGTTGCACTTGGTCACTGAGACCGCC
>NZ_BQHW01000070.1 GCF_021602025.1 Pseudomonas ceruminis | reverse complement strand
TCAATGAAATCGAGTAGGACGGAGCACGAGAAACTTTGTCTGAACATGGGGGGACCATCCTCCAAGGCTAAATACTACTGACTGACCGATAGTGAACCAGTACCGTGAGGGAAAGGCGAAAAGAACCCCGGAGAGGGGAGTGAAATAGAACCTGAAACCGTATGCGTACAAGCAGTGGGAGCCTACTTTGTTAGGTGACTGCGTACCTTTTGTATAATGGGTCAGCGACTTATATTCAGTGGCGAGCTTAACCGAATAGGGGAGGCGTAGCGAAAGCGAGTCTTAATAGGGCGTTTAGTCGCTGGGTATAGACCCGAAACCGGGCGATCTATCCATGGGCAGGTTGAAGGTTAGGTAACACTGACTGGAGGACCGAACCGACTACCGTTGAAAAGTTAGCGGATGACCTGTGGATCGGAGTGAAAGGCTAATCAAGCTCGGAGATAGCTGGTTCTCCTCGAAAGCTATTTAGGTAGCGCCTCATGTATCACTGTAGGGGGTAGAGCACTGTTTCGGCTAGGGGGTCATCCCGACTTACCAAACCGATGCAAACTCCGAATACCTACAAGTGCCGAGCATGGGAGACACACGGCGGGTGCTAACGTCCGTCGTGAAAAGGGAAACAACCCAGACCGTCAGCTAAGGTCCCAAAGTCATGGTTAAGTGGGAAACGATGTGGGAAGGCTTAGACAGCTAGGAGGTTGGCTTAGAAGCAGCCATCCTTTAAAGAAAGCGTAATAGCTCACTAGTCGAGTCGGCCTGCGCGGAAGATGTAACGGGGCTCAAACCATGCACCGAAGCTACGGGTATCACCTTTGGTGATGCGGTAGAGGAGCGTTCTGTAAGCCTGTGAAGGTGAGTTGAGAAGCTTGCTGGAGGTATCAGAAGTGCGAATGCTGACATGAGTAACGACAATGCGAGTGAAAAACTCGCACGCCGAAAGACCAAGGTTTCCTGCGCAACGTTAATCGACGCAGGGTTAGTCGGTCCCTAAGGCGAGGCTGAAAAGCGTAGTCGATGGAAAACAGGTTAATATTCCTGTACTTCCAGTTATTGCGATGGAGGGACGGAGAAGGCTAGGCCAGCTTGGCGTTGGTTGTCCAAGTTTAAGGTGGTAGGCTGA
>NZ_BQHW01000069.1 GCF_021602025.1 Pseudomonas ceruminis | reverse complement strand
GGAAACTCCGAACAAGTTGCCCATCAGCCGGAAATGGACGGCTTGGGCATGCCGAAAAGCCCGATTTTCACCCGCTGATTATTGGATAACCAAGGCACAGCCTTGGTTTTCTGCCCTCACGGGCGCACCTCTCCCGCAGCAGGCAATAATTGCCGGCGCACCATCCACAGATTCGACAGCGCAAACAGCGTGGTCAGTTGCGCTGTGTTCTTGGCCAAGCCGCGAAAACGCGTCTTTACATAGCCGAACTGGCGTTTGATCACCCGGAACGGGTGCTCCACCTTTGCACGCACTTGCGCCTTGGCCTTTTCGATCTTGCGCTTGGCTTTGTAGAGCACGCTGCGTTTGCTCAAGTGCTTGTAGGTGCTGCGTCGCGCAGCTATCTGCCAGATCACTGGCCGCCCGTCGTGCTCAGGCCGCTTCTCTACGCCGGTGTAGCCCGCGTCGGCACACACGACGTTCTCTGCGCCATGCAGCAGTTGTGCAACTTCCATTACGTCGGCCACGTTCGCGGCGGTGCCATGAACGTGATGCACCAGACCCGATTCAGCATCCGCGCCGATGTGCGCCTTCATGCCGAAATAGTACTGGTTGCCCTTCTTCGTTTGATGCATTTCAGGATCGCGCTTGCCTTCCTTGTTCTTGGTCGAACTGGGCGCGTGGATGATGGTGGCGTCGACAATGGTGCCCTGGCGCAACGACAGGCCCTTGTCTCGCAGGTAATTGTTGATGGTTTCCAGAATGCCCGCCGCCAGCTGATGCTTCTCCAGCAGGTGCCGGAAATTCATGATCGTCGTGTCTTCGGGGATCGGAGCGCTGAGCGTCAGGCGAGCAAACTGGCGCATCGACGTGATTTCGTACAGTGCTTCTTCCATGGCCGGATCGCTCAGCGAAAACCAGTTTTGCAGCAGGTGAACACGCAGCATGGTTTCCAGTGGGTACGGCTTGCGACCACCGCCGGCCTTTGGGTAATGCGGCTCGATCAATGCCACCAAACCGCTCCACGGCACCACCTGCTCCATCTCGGCCAGGAAACGCTCGCGACGGGTTTGCTTGCGCTTACCGGCGTACTCGAAATCGGAAAAGCTCATCTGACTCATGGGAAGGAGGGCTTGTAGAGGGCTGTTGGACAGAGGGCTATTTCAGCACAGGTCAGATGGCCTGTGCTGACTTGTTCGGAGTTTCCTTA
>NZ_BQHW01000068.1 GCF_021602025.1 Pseudomonas ceruminis | reverse complement strand
GGAAACTCTGAAAAAGACTTTCTGATTTGGCAAAATACCGCGACCCCACCCACCGAGTTTCCCGATGAAGCAGATGACCTTCGCCGACGCCGAGTACGCTGGCAAGCGCAAGCAAACCCGCAAGGAGTTGTTCCTGATCGAGATGGATCGGGTGGTGCCGTGGAAGGGCTTGATTGCTTTGATCGAGCCACATTATCCGAAAGGTGAAGGTGGCCGTCCGGCCTACCCGTTGATGGCGATGCTGCGTGTGCATCTGCTGCAGAACTGGTTCGGCTACAGCGATCCAGCGATGGAGGAAGCGCTGTACGAAACCACGATCCTGCGCCAGTTTGCCGGGCTGAACCTGGAGCGCATCCCCGACGAAACCACCATTCTCAACTTCCGCCGCTTGCTGGAGAAACACGAGCTGGCGGCCGGCATCCTCGCTGTCATCAATGGCTATCTGGGCGACCGCGGCCTGTCGCTGCGCCAGGGCACCATCGTCGATGCAACGCTGATCAATGCGCCCAGTTCGACCAAGAACAAGGACGGCAAGCGCGACCCGGAAATGCACCAGACCAAGAAGGGAAACCAGTATTATTTTGGCATGAAGGCCCACATCGGCGCCGATGACGAATCGGGTCTGGTGCACAGCGTAGTGGGCACGGCGGCCAATGTGGCGGATGTCACCCAGGTGGACAAATTGCTGCATGGCGACGAAAACGTGGTCTGCGCCGATGCAGGCTACACCGGTGTCGAAAAGCGGCCCGAGCATGAAGGACGTGAAGTTATCTGGCAGGTGGCGGCACGCCGCAGCACCTACAAAAAACTCGATAAGCGCAGCGTGCTGTACAAAGCCAAGCGCAAGATTGAAAAGGCCAAGGCTCAGGTGCGCGCCAAGGTCGAGCATCCGTTCCGGGTAATCAAGCGCCAGTTCGGTTACACCAAGGTGCGCTTTCGCGGCTTGGCCAAAAACACGGCGCAACTGGTGACACTGTTCGCTCTGTCGAACCTGTGGATGGCGCGCCGACATTTACTGACGAATGCAGGAGAGGTGCGCCTGTAATGCGGGAAATGGCCACCGGAGTGGGGTCCGGGTGGCGAAAACGTAAGAAATACTCGTCGAATTGATTGTTTTTTGATCATTTGGCGAGTTTAAAAGTTGCGCTAGGTGGTATGCCGGGGAAATACATGGCTACTTCAGACCATCCTTA
>NZ_BQHW01000067.1 GCF_021602025.1 Pseudomonas ceruminis | reverse complement strand
CTGAATCGCCCCTGGTTTCGTAGACACCTCCAAGCCTCATAATGAGGCCCAAATAGGAGGTGCCATGAGTCGTCAGCGTTACCCCGAAGAATTCAAGATCGAAGCGGTCAAGCAAGTGACCGAGAAAGGCAAACCTGTCGCCGATGTCGCCCAGCGCCTGGGCATGTCCGTGCACAGTCTTTACGCCTGGATCAAGGTCTACAGCAAGCCCCAAGAGCAGCGTCAGCAAGACGACGATCAGCAGGCCGAACTGCGCAAGCTACGCGCTGAACGCAAGCGCGTGACGGAAGAGCGAGACATCTTAAAAAAGGCCGCCGCGTACTTTGCCAAGGAGTGCGGCTGAAGTACGCCTTCATCAAGAAGCACTCGACTGATTACCCGGTGCGGCGCCTTTGCCAAACCCTCAAGGTGCACCCCAGCGGCTATTACGCCTGGCTGGCCGAGCCTCAATCTGCCCGAGCAAAAGAAGATCAACGTCTGCTTGGCTTGATCAAACACGCTTGGCTCGAAAGCGGAGGTGTGTACGGCTATCGCAAAATTCATGGTGACCTGCGTGAGCTGGGAGAGACATGCGGGCGAAATCGAGTCGGTCGTTTGATGCAAGCAGAGGGGTTGCGTTCGCAAACGGGTTATCGCCGTCGTCCTGGGTTTTATGGCGGAAAACCAACCGTGGCCTCGCCCAACCACCTTGCCCGGCAGTTCAAGGTCAGCGAGCCGAACAAGGTCTGGGTGACAGATATCACTTACATCCGCACCTATGAAGGATGGCTTTATCTGGCGGTAGTGCTGGATCTCTTCTCACGCCAAGTAATTGGTTGGTCAATGAAGCCAAGGATGTGCAGCGACCTTGCTATCGACGCGATGCTGATGGCCGTTTGGCGACGCAAGCCACAGCAGCAAGTGATGATTCACTCAGACCAAGGCAGTCAGTTCAGTAGCTCAGATTGGCAAAGCTTCCTTAAGGCCAACAATGTGGTCAGCAGCATGAGCCGACGGGGAAACTGCCACGACAATGCCGTAGCCGAGAGCTTTTTCCAGCTTTTGAAGCGGGAACGGGTTCGACGAAAGACCTACGCGACACGTGACGAAGCCCGGAGTGATATTTTCGATTACATCGAGATGTTCTATAACCCAAAACGTCGACACAGCAGTGCTATGCAGCTGTCTCCAGTAGAGTATGAGAAACGCTATTTCCTGAGCTTGGAGAGTGTCTAGGAAACCAGGGGCGATTCA
>NZ_BQHW01000066.1 GCF_021602025.1 Pseudomonas ceruminis | reverse complement strand
CGCAGCACTGGCCAACGCGTCGGCGATCACCAGTGTGTCAGGTAGGGTATCTAGAACAGAGGAAGGGTTTACGTCTGTCAGTGGTCAACTGACTCAACTGGATAACTCGATCGGCGACATCGGCGGCGAGAACCTGTTCTACAACCCGACGTTCGCCAAGGCAGGAACTGGTGGTGACATCGCGGATGGCTGGGCCACGGAGGGGCCGGCGTCCAGCGTCGAATCGCTGGTTACCTCATGGCTGAACGCAGGTGAGAAGGCGGTACGTGTTGAGGTTTCCAGCGTTGGTACGGGCACGCCCTATAAATCGCTGCGCCCAACTGGCGGCACGAAAGACCGGCGGCCAATGGTCGCCGAAGGTCAAACCGTTGCAGCGTCGATCTTCCTTCGGGGCACCGCTGGCCTGGGGTTCAGGTTCTTTATCCAATGGATTAACGCTGCAGGCACCGTGATCAGCGATCCTAACTCGGTGATGTTTACCATCACCGCAGCAGGCAAGCGTGAGCAGTTCAGCGCCGTCGCGCCCGCAGGCGCGGTGACTTGCTACGTCTACCTGCGTATCTACAGCGCCACCGGCGCGGTAACTGCGGGATACGTGGAAATGGCGCGGCCCCAGTTTGAGTATGGGGCGCGTGCCACCGGGTGGCGAGACAACGGTCAAGTCAATGCGGTGAACAACAGCGCGACGTCGGCTGCTGTGCAGAGCCTGACCTCGACCGTAGACCTGCAAGGCTCAACTCTATCCAGCGTGGCCGGGAGGACCACCAGCCTGGAGAACAGCCTGACCACGACCAACCAGAACGTGACAGCTGCGCAGCAGGCCGCCCAGGCCGCAGCCACCGCAGCGGGCGCGAAGGGGGAAGTCATCTACGGCTCAACGGCTCCGACCGCTGATAAGCGCCTGGCGCAAAACCTGTGGATCGACACCACTGGCAACGCCAACACGCCCAAGCGCTGGAGTGGCAACGCCTGGGTCGCTGTGACCGACAAGGTGGCCACTGATGCGGCGGCTGCGGCGGCCAGTGCACTCAGCCAGGTGGCGACGAAGGCTGAGGCCTCGGCGGTCAACTCGCTGAACAACCGGGTAAGCACTGCAGAGGGCACGATCACCAGCCAGAGCACCGACATCACTCAGCTCAAGAACAGCATAGGCGCGGTTCAGCCGTTCGTTGCGGGGATGACCTGGGAGTTTACGAACTCCACCAGAGGCTGGGTGGCAACCGCAACGGGCGGCACCATCACTGCTGGGCCGCTCTTCGCCACGGTGACCAAAAACCCCAACCTGCAGTGCAACTTCACACCCACCGTTTCTGGCGCGCAGAACCC
>NZ_BQHW01000065.1 GCF_021602025.1 Pseudomonas ceruminis | reverse complement strand
TGTGATGTTGCGAACTTTCGGTTCGTTTCGTCTTCACCACCGCAATCTGCGCTAGCAAATTGCTTGGGTGTTATATGGTCAAGCCTCACGGGCAATTAGTATTGGTTAGCTCAACGCCTCACAGCGCTTACACACCCAACCTATCAACGTCGTAGTCTTCGACGGCCCTTTAGGGGATTCAAGATCCCAGTGAGATCTCATCTTGAGGCAAGTTTCCCGCTTAGATGCTTTCAGCGGTTATCTCTTCCGAACATAGCTACCCGGCAATGCCACTGGCGTGACAACCGGAACACCAGAGGTTCGTCCACTCCGGTCCTCTCGTACTAGGAGCAGCCCCTCTCAAATCTCAAACGTCCACGGCAGATAGGGACCGAACTGTCTCACGACGTTCTAAACCCAGCTCGCGTACCACTTTAAATGGCGAACAGCCATACCCTTGGGACCGGCTTCAGCCCCAGGATGTGATGAGCCGACATCGAGGTGCCAAACACCGCCGTCGATATGAACTCTTGGGCGGTATCAGCCTGTTATCCCCGGAGTACCTTTTATCCGTTGAGCGATGGCCCTTCCATACAGAACCACCGGATCACTAAGACCTACTTTCGTACCTGCTCGACGTGTTTGTCTCGCAGTCAAGCGCGCTTTTGCCTTTATACTCTACGACCGATTTCCGACCGGTCTGAGCGCACCTTCGTACTCCTCCGTTACTCTTTGGGAGGAGACCGCCCCAGTCAAACTACCCACCATACACTGTCCTCGATCCGGATAACGGACCTGAGTTAGAACCTCAAAGTTGCCAGGGTGGTATTTCAAGGATGGCTCCATGAGAACTGGCGTCCCCACTTCAAAGCCTCCCACCTATCCTACACAAGCAAATTCAAAGTCCAGTGCAAAGCTATAGTAAAGGTTCACGGGGTCTTTCCGTCTAGCCGCGGATACACTGCATCTTCACAGCGATTTCAATTTCACTGAGTCTCGGGTGGAGACAGCGCCGCCATCGTTACGCCATTCGTGCAGGTCGGAACTTACCCGACAAGGAATTTCGCTACCTTAGGACCGTTATAGTTACGGCCGCCGTTTACCGGGGCTTCGATCAAGAGCTTCGCTTGCGCTAACCCCATCAATTAACCTTCCGGCACCGGGCAGGCGTCACACCCTATACGTCCACTTTCGTGTTTGCAGAGTGCTGTGTTTTTAATAAACAGTCGCAGCGGCCTGGTATCTTCGACCGGCATGGGCTTACGGAGCAAGTCCTTCACCCTCACCGGCGCACCTTCTCCCGAAGTTACGGTGCCATTTTGCCTAGTTCCTTCACCCGAGTTCTCTCAAGCGCCTTGGTATTCTCTACCTAACCACCTGTGTCGGTTTGGGGTACGGTTCCCAGTTATCTGAAGCTTAGGAGCTTTTCTTGGAAGCATGGCATCAACCACTTCGTCGCCTAA
>NZ_BQHW01000064.1 GCF_021602025.1 Pseudomonas ceruminis | reverse complement strand
CGGAGAACCGGTCGAAAAAGCTCTCCGTACATGATTTTTCGGTCACTTTTCGTCCAATGACGCTGTAGGTGCCTGGAAAATTGCAACTTGCCGCGGCTGCACGACAAGTTGATCGGAGCATCCCTAATGATTTGCGCAGCAGGAACTGAGCATTTAATTCAAGATCGATTTCATGAATTTGAAATACATTAATTGTTGACACGCAACAATTCATACCTACAATTAATTTAGATATAATCTGCCTGAAATCATAATAATACCTTGAATACCCAAGAAGAACCGTGATAGCTTAGAGGTTGATAGCTATGGAAGAAGTTAAATTATATGCAATGACATGCGGCTGGATTACTATGCCTTATGGTTTCTTCATGGCTGGAGAAACGGGCGATCTGGCAATCCCTGTGCCGTGCTATTTGATCGAACATCCGAAAGGCACTGTTTTGTTTGATACAGGCCTTGAGTTGCCTTTGCAGTCCAAAGATCCGGAAGTGGTGAAAAAATCACTCGGAGTTTTTTCAGATATAACGACAGTTAATTTTGTGCCTGGCGAGGATGTAGCTAAGCGCCTGGAGGCTTTCGGCGTCGACCCGCTGAAGATTAACTTTATAATTAATTCTCACCTACACTTCGATCATTGTGGTGGTAATGCCTGCATCCCTAACGCACGACTGGTTATCCAGAAACGTGAGTGGGAGGCAGCAAAGAATGAGGAAAATATTGAAAAAGAAGTGTATGCTCCTCGACACTATGATCTAGGTCACGAGCGCCTTGAAATTGATGGTGAACACGATCTATTTGGTGATGGTTCGGTTGTACTTATCCCGAGCTTTGGTCACACGCCCGGGCACCAGTCGCTGAAAGTCAAAGTAGATGGCAAAGATGTGATCATCACTGCGGATGCCTGCTACTTGAAGGCTTCCCTTGAAAAGATGACGCTTCCAGATGCAATGGTGGTGAATGACGCTCAAGGAATGCTTGATAACTTTAACTTGTTTAAACAGCTAAAGTCCAAAGGGGCAATGGTACTGTACGGGCATGATCCAGAGCAGTCGAAATTACTGACAGATGGTGCCATTCGCAGAGTCAGGCCAGCAGCGCTGGCCGGTCTGCAACAATAACTGTGAAGTACCAAGCAAGAAGTTTCACACGTTGAAGTGCTTGAGGGTTCAGGCAAATTGAAAAGCTCCCTGTCATGTCGCAGGGGTTCAGAAAATTTTCAGCATAAACAATAATAAGGACTGATATATGAAGCCTGCATTGAAAGTATCGTTACTCTTGGCTGCCGGTATCGCAACCTCCCAGGTTTTTGCAGCCCCTGCTCAAACCGGCTTGCCAGACAGCTGCGCAAAAGATGCGAAAGGAAACTATAGCCAGGAATTTGATATTCCATGCAAAGCGCTGGATAACTTCCTGACGACATTCAACGCTAAGAGGGTGTAGACAAAATCAAGTCGTGAGCCGGCGTGCGAGCATCCTAGCCTCGGCCAGCCACACCCATGCCTCGCTAACAGCAAACAACCGGTCGTGGTGCATAATCAGTCGCCGAGCTCTCTC
>NZ_BQHW01000062.1 GCF_021602025.1 Pseudomonas ceruminis | reverse complement strand
AGGATGTAGCCGATACCGGCAAGGGTATCGTCGCTGTTGATCAGGCTGATGACCTTGCGCTGGAGCTGGAAGCCCCCCTCGCGGCGTACCAGGGTGTAGGTCAGGTCGGCGGTGTAGTGCTTGAGGCTTTCCTTGCGGAACTCGCGCAGGTTCTGTGCGGCCCGCACGGTCACGGTGACGCCGTCGTCGCTCAGCACGCGGATGCGCGAGAGGCTGCGCACGGTGCGCGGTTGCGGGCTGGTGGAAATCGATTCGCCACCGACCAGCCGCTGCACGCGCAGGGTACGCATGTGGTGGTCGTCGTAGGCGTAGTTCAGGGTGTTTTCGTAGTCCGTCTGCCGCGGGTCGATGGGGATGATATAGGTCCCGTTCGCGGTCCACAGGGCAAGCCAGGCGTCGTATTCGCCGTGGTCGAGCATGTCGCCTTCCTGCCAGATGAAGGCGGTGACTTCGTGCAGCAATTGCAAGTTCATAGGGCTCTCCACCGTCAGGCCGACATCATCTTTTTCCACTGCTGGTACGCCGCACGCATGCCGGTTTCGGCACTCACGTCCGACACCCGTCCATCGGCGCTGGGCCGTTCGCCGGGCAGGCCGCGGTTGAGCATGATCCACAGCGATTCGCCGGCGCTGGCGCCTTTCTGTACCCGCTCCCAGGCCTCGGAGTCGTCCGGCGTGCCAAAGCCCATCGGGCCCTGGAAGTGTTCGTGCAGGCGCAGGCGGTAGCGGTTGGCTGCCGCCGGGCCACCGTCCATGGTGATCACCGCGTGGTGGATTTCGGTTTCGGTCACCGAGATCGGTTGCAGCACGCGGAAGAACGCCATCGAGCAGGCGATGTTGGGGAACAGGTTGAGGTTGAAGCCCGACCCGCCGACAGCGCGCACGATGCGCCGCACCTGCGGCTCGTCGATACCTTCCTCGCGCAGCTCGGCGGCGAGGGCCTCGAAGCGCTCAGGGATCGGCTTGTCGAGGTCGGCTTCCAGGTCCACCAGCTCGGGGATCATCACCATCACGCTGTGGCCGTTGCCCAGGTCCTCGACGTAACCGGGGCCTTTGACGAAGTCGAACAGCGCCAGGGTCTGCTCGTCGACCGAGGACAGGAAGCTTTTGTGCACCAGCGGGAAGTGGTAGGCGTCGGTGGTGTTTTCCAGCTGGATCTTCCAGTTGCCGGGGAAGCGGAAGCGGTGCTCGCCGGGCACCTTGATGCCGTAGCCGGCGCCCTGTTTCATGAACAGGTCGATCCACTTTCTGGCCGCGCCGAGGAAGTCCTCGAGCGGCTCGATGTCGTCCTTGAAGGTGGCGAAGACCATGCCGGCGTAGCGTTCCACGCGCAGGCTGACCAGCGGCAATTCGGCCTTGTCCAGGCAGTCGCCATAGCTTTCCGGGTGCGGCACGCCGCGCAGCGAGCCGTCAAGGGCGTAACCCCAGCCGTGGTAGGGGCAGACGAAGCTGTTGGTCTTGCCCTTTTTGTGCTCGCAGACCGTGGCGCCGCGGTGGCGGCAGCGGTTGAGCAGCACATTGATGGCCTGCTTGCGGTCGCGCACCACGATCACCGGCTGCTTGCCGATGTAGGTGGTCTTGTAGCTGCCGGCTTCGGGCACTTCACTTTCGTGGGCGACCCAGATCCAGGTGCTGTGGAAAATCTTTTCCAGCTCGGCGTCGAACAGCGCCGGGTCGGTGTAGAGGGAGGTGTGGACACGGTCGGGCTGTACCAGCTCGGCCGGGTCGATCGCCAGGTTGACGGCGGGGATCAGGTGGCTCACGG
>NZ_BQHW01000061.1 GCF_021602025.1 Pseudomonas ceruminis | reverse complement strand
TTTCTCGGTCACTTGCTTGACCGCTTCGATCTTGAATTCTTCGGGGTAACGCTGACGACTCATGGCACCTCCTATTTGGGCCTCATTATGAGGCTTGGAGGTGTCTACGAAACCAGGGGCGATTCAGTGCTCAGGGGCTGAGCAATGTGCTGGCCTTGATGGCTAAAAGCCTCAGTGCCGTACGCTCAGGCCGTAGCTTTGCGCGCCAACGCAAACGCGCAGCCAGCCGAGGTTGTGGGGGCTACAAACCGACGCGCTGAAGAAACACCACCGCCCAACCTCCGTGTGCAAAAAAAGCTGGCCACAAGCGGTCGGCATAGGCTCGTCCGGAGAACGAGAAATCTCGCCTAGACAGCCGGGCCGGAACAGACGATGATCACATCACCGCCAGCCCAGTTAGACCGCCTGATTGAGCGGCAGAGGCCTGGTCATCGCCCGACGGCCATGGCAGCTGGCTGCTTCGGGGGGCTTACCTTGGGCAGGGCTGCAGCTTAGGTTGATGACATTGCAACAGGCCCTAGCCCAGAACGATGACAATATCTGCATGCCATAAACCTCACCCGGGCCGTGCAATTGTCCGATGAGCCTATCGTCGGCTTTGGCCTGCTCCGGCAAAACCGGCGGCATGACTTCGCTGCCCAATCTCGACCAACTGCCCCCTGAACAACTGCGCGCTCTGGCGGCGCAGTTGATGCAACGTGTCGAGAGTCTCGATCAGAAAGTCGAGACAATGGGCAAGAAGATCCACCGCGACCAAACGGTTAGCCCAGACACCTTATGGAGCGATGCTAACTACCCAGTGGTTGGCTGAGGATGGACACTGGTTCATCTTGAATAGACGAAACCTGTCGACACTCTGGGGCAGCTATCGGCCGATTCTGTTGAAAAAGTCGATTTTTACGGACATGGGTTGTCAGCAGGTCGAAAAGCGCTCAATTTTCGCGTTGCTATGTAAAATCTAATGCATTTCTGCCTTCTGAGCGAGTCAGATTTTAACGTCGCTCACCTTCTTTCATAGGCGAGCGACGCTACGAGACTTTTTCAACAGAATCGGCCAAAAGCAGTCATCCAGGTTTCCACCTAAGACAACCATGTGGGGGGCTACCGGCCAGGGATGAATACCCGGAGGACTGTGGATTTCCCAGTTTGGTTTGCGGCCATGCTGGCCGGATGGATCCACAGACTCGCCAGCGCAAACAACGTCGTCAGTTGCGCCGTGTTCTTGGCCACGCCGCGAAAGCGAGTTCTCACATAGCCGAACTGAAGCTTGATCACTCGGAACGGATGCTCGACTTTCGCCCGTACCTGCGCCTTGACCTTCTCGATCTGGCGCTTGGCTGAGTAGAGCACGCGCGTTGGCCCAAGTGCTTGTAGGTGCTGCGTCGCGCAGCGATCTGCCAGGTCGCCGGTCGCCCTTCATGCTCCGGTCGTTTCTCAACGCCGGTATAGCCCGAATCGGCATTGGCGACGTTCGCTGCGCCATGCAGTAGATGTGAAACTTCCGTCACGTCAGCCACGTTGGCGGCTGTGCCATGGACATGATGTACCAGGCCCGATTCTGCGTCGGCTCCGATATGCGCTTTCATGCCGAAGAAGTACTGGTTGTCTTAATGAGATGGTCAGCCCAGTTCGAGAAACCCGGTGAGTCTAGACTTACCGGGTTTCTCTCTTGACCGAAGGAGGATCTCTCATGAACACCGTAACGCTTCTAGGTATCGACATCGGCAAGAACACCTTCCACCTGCATGGCCAGGATGCGAGAGGAAATCAGCTCATGCGCAAGAAGCTCAATCGTTGCCAATTGCTGCCGTATCTGGCGCAGTTGCCAAGCTGCAAAATTGCATGGAGTCCTGCGGCAGTTCGTAATGGCTGGCTAGGCAGATCGAGGGCTTGGGCCACCGCGTGCAATTAATCGCGGCGCAGCATGTGAAGGCCTACGTCACTGGCAACAAGAATGACTTTATCGATGCAGAGGCCATCTGCGAAGCCGCGTCGCGACCCAGAACCCGCTCGGTTCCAGTAAAGACCCTTGAGCAGCAGATCCTGTCGACTGAGCACAAGCTGCGCAAGTCTTGGGTGGATAATCGCACGCGAATCATCAACCAGGTGCACGGTGTCCTGCTGGAGCTCAGGATCATTTTCCCCATTGGACATGCTGCTCTGGAGCAGGTGCCCGCTTTGATGGAACGCCATGAGCTGCCGATTCGACTGCGTAATGCGGTTGAGCGAATGCTGCTCGATATTCAACGCCTGACGAGAGATATCAAGGGGATCGATGTCGAGATCAAACAGCAGTTGTCTGAGGACGCCGCCGGCATGCGCTTGCTGAGCATCCCCGGCATCGGCCCTCTCACCACTAGCGCGCTGGTGGCCGATGTCGGTGACGCTTCGACTTACAAACGCTCACGCGACTTTGCCGCGTCACTCGGGTTGGTGCCTCGACAGTATTCAAGCGGTGGCAAGACGAGCTTGCTTGGCATCAGCAAGCGCGGCGACAAGTATCTGCGCTGCCTGCTGGTGCAAGGCGCTCACGCACTGATGATACGAATCGACAAGCGTGACGATGCACTCGGAGCTTGGGTAAGAAATCTTTTGGCTCGCAAGCCCCCGAACAAAGTCGCCTGTGCGCTGGCCAACAAGACGACAAGAATCGTCTGGGCAGTATTAGCCCGAGGCGGCAGCTACAACGTGAAACAGATGGCTTGACCTAACCGACTTACCACCGGCTTTTGCGACGACAGTGATGATGACGATAAACGGCAGACATCCCAACTGAAAACCTGAAAACGAAGATAGTTTTTAAAGCTGATCCCTTTATCAAGGACAATTGGGAGCGACTTCTCATCAAGGGCCGAGCGCTAAGGAAACTCCGAACAAGTCAGCACAGGCCATCTGACCTGTGCTGAAATAGCCCTCTGTCCAACAGCCCTCTACAAGCCCTCCTTCCCATGAGTCAGATGAGCTTTTCCGATTTCGAGTACGCCGG
>NZ_BQHW01000060.1 GCF_021602025.1 Pseudomonas ceruminis | reverse complement strand
GAGCGCTCAGGGCAAGTTTGAGCAAATGCACGACCGGCTTCGTGCCCAGTGGCGAGAGCGGATGGATCGTGATGAAAAGCCGTCAGCCGCTGTTCTCGATTCCCAGTCAACTCGTAGCTCTCCCCAAGGCGGAGAAAGTGGGTACGACGCCGGCAAAAAGGTCAAAGGGCGCAAGCGAAGTCTGGTCGTTGATACCCTTGGCTTGCTCTTGGCAGTGAGTATCAGTGCCGCCAGTGTGCAGGACCGAGACGCGGCGGACGACGCGGTGACATCCTCGATGGGCAAGTACCCATCCGTGAATACTCTGTTCGTTGACAGTGCCTACGCCGGGAAGTGGGCTCAGCGGACGCAAGACATTCATGCTGTTCAGGTTCAGGTCATAAGAGGACCGAATAATCGCCGTACCGGGAAATGGCATTCAGCACAAGGCGAGCTGTTCGCGTCAGCACCAGCACCGAGTGGTTTTGTGGTTATGCCCAAACGCTGGGTAGTGGAACGAACTCACGCCTGGAATGAGCGAGCCAGGCGGCTGATCATGCACCATGATCGTTTACTCGATGTAAGTGCGGCATGGGTATGGCTGGCTGAGGCTCGCATGCTGGCCCGTCGGCTTACTACTTGATTTTGTCTACACCCTCCTAGCGGTGCACGACCGGCTCCTCCAGCCTACTTGTGGGTTCGCGGAACACGTGTAGAGCAGAAGTGATACGGGGCCACCTAGGACGAGATTTTTCGATGCATCCGCAAAGCTACTGCAGATATCTGCAACTCCATGAGTCCCAGCTACCTCCTCAAGAATAGAGCCACTGCACTGACGAACGCCTTACACTCACTTTTTTCGCTAGCTCAGAGGGTCGCTGTGAACTTCACTGATCAAACTTTCGATACGATTCTGAACGCGCTGCACGACGGCGTCTACATCACGGATGGAGCAGGGATTACCGTCAAAGTAAACAGCGCGTACGAACGTCTGACTGGACTCCAGAGCGAGCAGCTCATTGGACGCAGCATGCACGACTTGGTACGCGACGGTGTCGTGTCGCAATCCGCATCTTTACGCGTACTCCAGCAAGGTGCGCCGGTTTCCGTTATGCAGAGCCTCGGTAACGGTAAGAAGCTGTTGGTGAGCGCAACACCTATTTTCCTGGATCGTCGCATCAGCTACGTCGTCAGCGCCGTACGTGACATGACAGAGCTTCTGCGCATGAAGCATGAAAGGGATGAGCTAGCTGGGCTCAAGAAGCTGCGTCAGAGCACTGCGCAGTTGCATGCTGGCGAATATGAAAAAATCACACAGTCTTCGCTGGTTTTTAACCAAGCGCAAACCGGCCCGCTTTTCTCACAGACACGTCGTGTAGCAGGCAGTGACGTGAAGGTGCTGCTATTAGGGGAGACCGGTGTTGGCAAAAGCCTCATCGCTCAGTACATCCACAACTCCAGCGCTCGGGCCAAGGAGCCTTTCATTCCGCTCAACTGCGGCGCAATGCCCGAAAATTTGATCGAGGCAGAATTGTTCGGCTATGCACCAGGGGCGTTTACGGGCGCAGCGGCCAAGGGCAAGCGAGGGCTTCTGGAGTTAGCAAATCATGGAACGTTGTTCCTTGATGAAATTGGCGATCTACCGCTGTCGCTACAGGTCAAACTGCTGAAGGTTATCGAAGAAAATCGATTCATCCCCGTGGGTGGACTTGAATTGCGTGAGGTCGATATTCGAATCATCAGCGCCACCCACCACGACTTGCGAAAGAAAGTCGAGGAAGGGTTGTTCCGTGCCGATCTCTACTATCGACTGAACGTGGTGCCCATTCATATTCCCGCGCTTCGCGAGCGCGCCGCAGAGATCTCAACGCTGTTGGAGCATTACCTCAGGCACTTCAACGAGCGCTATGAGCGCAAAATGTCGTGGGGCTTGGAGACCCTGGATCTGCTCTGTGAGTACGCATGGCCAGGAAATATTCGAGAGTTGATCAACCTGGTCGAGCGTCTGGTAGTGGTCTGCGAAAGTGACACGATTGAGGCGTTGGATCTGCCTGAGGAAATCCTCAACCTCCACAATGATCGCTCAAGTCATGATCGTTTACCGCTACGCAAGGTTGTGGAAAACGCCGAGCGCAGCGCAATCCTTTCAGCCATGCGCGTACACAAAACCACGCGCCTGGCAGCCAAAGCGTTGGGAGTGAGCCAAGCAACCATCGTCCAGAAGATGAAACGCTGGGAGAGTTTTGATTAGGTTTCTGATCGTTAGCCGACTTTGCGATTGAAATACTGATCGCTATTCGTGCCGCAGGCCTGCACGAACGAGACGAAATCCGTCAAGGATGGGTATTTCACGACATTGGCACAGGTTTTGTTATCCATTTGGTACATCTCTAATAAAAAAACGAGGATGAGCCGATGAGCGTTTCTGCCTTTCAAATCGCCAATAAACTCCTGACCGGCGCTAGCGCGGTTGAACAGCTGGACGCTGAGTTGACCCGGCTGAAGGTTGATAACCCATTGATCGTGACCGATGCGATTCTGGTCAAATCGGGCACAGTCGACCTCGCTTTGGTCCACCTGGGTGGCCGCAGCTATGGCCTCTACGACCAAGTGCAGCCAGAGCCTGAAATCAGTTTGGTCGAAGATTGCACCCGCGCCTTTCGCGAGGGTGGCCATGATGGACTGATTGGCCTGGGCGGTGGAAGTGCCATGGACATCGCGAAAGGTGTGGCGGCTTTCGCGAGACACGATGGCCCCTTGGCCGAGTTGTTCGGTGTCGATCAAGTAAGCCGCAAGGGCCCTCCGCTGATCGCGATTCCAACTACGGCAGGCACGGGTTCGGAGGTCACTAACGTGGCGATATTCTCCGACAAGAATGCGCAGCTCAAGAAAGGGATTGTGAGCAACTACCTGTTGCCTGATGTTGCCCTGGTTAGCCCGATCATGACGCGTACTTGCCCACGCAGCGTGACCGCTGCCAGCGGTGTCGATGCGCTTGTGCATGCGATTGAGGCATACATTTCGATCAATCGCTCGCCGATCACCGATGCCATTGCTCTGGGAGCCATCAAGGTTATAGCTCGCGCTTTGCCTAAGGCCTATGCCAATCCCAATGATCTCCTTGCTCGGGAAGACATGGCTACGGCGAGCCTGATGGCCGGCATGGCATTTGGCAACGCAGGTGTTGGGGCAGTGCATGCGCTTGCCTATCCGCTGGGCGGGCGTTTCAACATCGCTCACGGCGTCAGCAACGCTTTGCTGCTGCCTTATGTGATGCGCTGGAACAAGCTTGCTTGTATGGAGCGTCTTCGCGACGTCGCTCAGGCAATGGGCGTGAATATCGCCGGCTTGAGCGATAGCCAGGCTGCAGACGCCAGTGTCGATGCGATGATTGAACTGTGTGCTGCTGTAGACATCCCTGCCGGTCTTCGCGCTTTCAACGTCCCACAGGACGCCCTAGCACCGATGGCCGAGGAAGCCAGTAAGATCGACCGGTTGATGCGCAATAATCCCCGCAAGTTAACGTCTGAAGATATCGAATCAATTTACCAGGCTGCATGGTAACCCGTTGATATATAGGGTGACCAAACACGGAAGCCGAGCCTATGGGATGGATAGACAATTGTGTCTGATACACAATATATCTAAGGAATCTCCGAACAAGCCTTCAGTTATGCGAGAATCCCCGCAACACCTGATCCGAGCCGCCCATGAGCCAGATGAGCTTTTCCGACTTTGAGTACGCCGGCAAGCGCAAGCAGACCCGCCGAGAGCGCTTCCTCGCCGAAATGGATCAGGTGGTGCCCTGGGCAGGCCTGCTGGAGCTGATCGAACCGTTCTACCCCAAGGCCGGCGGCGGTAGAAAACCCTATCCTCTGGAAACCATGC
>NZ_BQHW01000059.1 GCF_021602025.1 Pseudomonas ceruminis | reverse complement strand
ACGGAGAACCGGTCGAAAAAGCTCTCCGTACATGATTTTTCGGTCACTTTTCGTCCAATGACGCTGTAGGTGCCTGGAAAATTGCAACTTGCCGCGGCTGCACGACAAGTTGATCGGAGCATCCCTAAGGCAGTGTCCGACGATTTGCGTAAGGTAAGCGCTCCATGAACCCCACATTCAAAGCGCTCAGCTGATTGCCGATGCTGTGCTCCCGATTTCTTTCTGGAGCCCGCACGCCATGATGCGTCCCGACGCCAAAGTCGAAAAAGTCTATCTCTACCCCAAGCCCGTCGACTTCCGAAAATCCATTGATGGCTTGGCGGCGCTGGTCGAGTTGGACATCAAGGTGGCGGTGTTCGACCCCGTGCTCTTCGTATTTCTCAACAAATCCCGCAACCGTGTGAAGATCTTGTACTGGGAGCGCAACGGCTTTTGTCTTTGGCTCAAGCGCCTGGAATCCGAGCGATTCAAAACATCACCTGACGCCACCGACGAAGCGATCGTCCTCACCGTCCAGGAACTGAACTGGTTACTCGACGGTTTTGACCTCTGGCGCAATCGCCCGCATCAGGTTTTGACTCCGCGATTCGTCGCCTGATTCGGTATAATCCGGGGCATGATTTCCATGCCCGAAGACCTTCCCGATGACCCCGTACTGCTCAAGCAAATGCTTGCGCAGTTACTGATGGAGCGCACGGTCGATAAGGGCCAGATCGTCGATCTCAAAGAGCAGGTCAAGCTACTGCGCGACCGTCTGTTCAGTTGCAAGTCCGAGCAGACCGTTGAAACCAACACGCCGCAGCTCGCGTTGTTCAACGAGCCGGAAAGCCTGTCGATACCTCCGGTCGATAACGACGAAGAAGTGGTCGCGCCAACACTGCGTCGTGGCAAGCGCAAACCGCTGTCCGCTGACCTGCCGCGCATTGAAGTCATCCACGAACTGCCCGAACACGAGCAGGCCTGTGCCTGTGGTTGCCGCAAACCCGTGATCGGTGAAGAAACCAGCGAGCAACTGGATATCGTGCCGATGCAGATCCGGGTGCTCAAACACGTCCGTAAAATTTACGGTTGCCGTGGTTGTGAAGCCGCTCCGGTCACCGCTGACAAACCCGCACAGTTGATCGAGAAGAGCATGGCCAGCCCGAGCGTGCTGGCCATGCTGTTGGCCACCAAGTATGTCGATGGCTTGCCGCTGCACCGTTTTGAAACGGTGCTGAGCCGACACGGTATCGAGATTCCGCGTCAGACTTTGGCGCGCTGGGTGATTCAGTGCGGTGAGCACCTGCAACCACTGCTGAATCTGATGCGCGACCGGTTGCTGGAAAGCCCGGTCATCCATTGCGATGAAACCCGCGTCCAAGTTCTTAAACAACCGGATCGAGACCCGACCAGCCAATCCTGGATGTGGGTGCAAGCCAGTGGGCCACCGGATCGGAAAGTCGTGCTGTTCGACTACACCTCCAGCCGTGCGCAGGAGGTACCGTTGCGCTTGCTGGAAAGTTATCGCGGCTATGTGATGACGGACGATTACGCCGGCTACAACGCCCTGGCGTTGCAGCCGGGTGTCGAACGATTGGCGTGCATGGCGCATGCGCGTCGCAAGTTTGTTGAAGCTCAGAAAGTGCAGCCCAAGGGCAAAGCCGGACGCGCGGATATGGCGCTGTCATTGATCAATAAGCTATATGGCATCGAGCGTGAACTGAAGGACGCCAATGATGAGCAGCGATTGACTGGCCGGCAGGAGAAAAGCCTGCCGATCCTGGGGCAGTTGAAAAGTTGGCTGGACAAAACGCAGCCATATGTGACGTCGCAAAGTGTGCTCGGCAAGGCGCTGAATTACCTGGCGAGCAATTGGAGTCGGCTGGAGCGTTATGTGGAGGCTGGGTATTTGCCGATCGACAATAACCCGGCAGAGCGCGCAATAAAGCCATTTGTGATTGGCCGCAAAGCCTGGCTGTTCAGCGACACGCCCAAGGGTGCGACCGCCAGTGCTCAGCTTTACAGTTTAGTCGAGACCGCCAAGATCAACGGCCAAGAGCCCTATACGTGGCTGCGCCACGTACTGGAGCGGCTGCCCCATGCGCAATCGGTTGCAGATTATGAAGCGCTGTTGCCGTGGAACTGTTCACCGGAAATGCCACGGTAAACGATGGCCTCACCTTGCGGTAGGTGGGGTTCATGGATCGCTTACCGAACTTGGGACTCCTTCATCGGCGTAATCAGGTCGACAAGTGACTCCGGGCTCATGGTTGAGGTTGAGGGGTGTGTTAGGCACCTGACTAACGAGTTCGTAGGCGCTTGCATAACATCGCTGGCGTACGCTATTGAGGTGACGCAGGCTGTTCGGGTGGGCTTGAAGCGAGGCTTGTTGGTGACCCAGCGTTACCACGAGGTGGTTGACTACCTAAAGGACTCAGGCGTCGACGTCATCGATCATTTTAGGCTTGATGAGGCACGACCAGCGCCTAGGTTGCCTACGGGTCAGTGGGTGATGCCCACCGTAGAGGGGGAGAGTAAATAGTGCAGCTACCACCAAACTCATCCATTACCGCCGAGGCAGGGAACGGCGGTGCTTACGCACCTGTTCCCAACGACCAAAGCGGAAACGTTCGTATTGTCGTACAGGTACGACTTTTTCATGATTTCTCATGAAGAACCCTCCATATTTTCTCAGCATTGCCTGCTGATAGCCTTTGCGCCCCTTGCGCAAAGCTCATGCGGTTTGGAGGGTAAGGCAGCACGGAAAGGGAGTCGCTGGTGGTAGCTGCAGGCCTATCCTAGCAGCCACCTATGGGGATTGGAAGCACTGGGTGGCACATCGCCGCCACCGCCTTCCAGGGCCTCTTTTTGACGTCAGTTGGCCGTCATGCGCTCGCAGGAATAGTCCCCTCTTCCTCCCCGGCTATACCGCCCATCATGACGGCGTAGTGCTCGGGGTATCCGGATCTCGCAAAGACGCCTTGGAACTTCTCAATCATTTTGTCAGCGCTCCACCCACCAAAGTCTGTGATATTAATTGCGCCGCCATGTGACTTCCGATTTATATAACGATAAAGCGGCTTAAATTCCAAATCCTCTTTTTCCAAGCCTTCGAGCGCCTTTATCAAGCTGTCATTCTTATGAATGAAGCTAAAGTACTGCTCCAAAATATTGCGCATCATGTTAGGTAACACCGCAGCGTGCACTTTAGAATCGCGCGCATCTTTAATTACTTGCCAGTATGTTTCGTAATCATTTTTTATTTCATCATGCCCCAACTTTTCGATACCACTATGAGCCCCCTTTGATACTCGGAAGCACGCGTATTTTTTTGTGATACTCGGCTGTGCATTTCTCAACAACTCATGAAAGAAGAACAAGTTATGAGTAAGCACGATGACTTGCTTGAATCTCGCTTCCGATGATAGCACGCGATGATAAATATGGGCGGCAACCTCATATACGTAATTGTGCGACAAGCTGGAGATTGGGTCATCAATCACGATAATCCTATCGCTCGCTACCACCGGCTTGTCTGCATCTACACTGCCTGCGCACAGCTCAAGGAAATACAAGAAGGTAATAAGAGTCTTTTCACCTTCGCTCAACGACTTATAAATATCGGTCGAATTATTCCCCCGAACCAGGCAGTAGTTAGTTCCGTCGCCATCAACCTTTTTCAGATTGAAACCCGTGATGCCAATGCTAGCGATGGACGCATTAATGTTTCTAACCGCCTCTTCAACATTGGTCATTTTCGACTGATAATCACTTATCGCTAAAAGATTGCTTTGCCGCTGCTCAGCTAACACATTCTTCTTCGCATCTAAATCTGTAATGCTGCCGCTATGACTTCTCGTACTTTCTTTATGCCTGGCTATAATTTTTTCTGCTTGAAGACGCATCAATTGCCAAAGCTCAGTAACCACTTGCGCAAAGAGCTGATCCTTTTTGCTCAATCTAAGATTGTGCGCTTCATCCTTGGCCCTTTGAGCTTTGATCGCCAAATTTAGATTTGCCAATATTGCTGTTGTAGATTCTAACGACAAAGAGGTGGACACAGTTTTTTCTTTATCAGCCAGTCGGGTTCGGTTGATTGTGAGCAACCGTTTCAACTCGCTTTTAGACTTTATGAAGGATGTATCTGACTGAATTGCTGAAGATGTATACGTCGGTGAATCTAATTCCAACTCCAGTGCGTCAACGGCTTTGATATATTTCTCTTTCAGCAGAACAACCTTGGCTTTTTCTTGATCATAAGGAATCTCCGAACAAGCCTTCAGTTATGCGAGAATCCCCGCAACACCTGATCCGAGCCGCCCATGAGCCAGATGAGCTTTTCCGACTTTGAGTACGCCGGCAAGCGCAAGCAAACCCGCCGAGA
>NZ_BQHW01000058.1 GCF_021602025.1 Pseudomonas ceruminis | reverse complement strand
CCCGTTTCAGCATGGAATGCCTGCGCCAGTTCGGATTGGCTGGAATAGGGTTGCGCATGAGCGAGCCTGGTCAGCAGAGGGTAATGCTCCGCAGCGATTACGGGCGGGCGTCCGGTTTTAGGCATGGCTCAATGCTGCGTAGGCAAGGGACAAGCAGCTTACTTTATTTTGTCTACACCCTCTTAGAGCAATGTTGAACGTACATGTTGAGGAGTTTATTAATAGTGACTATCAGCGTGTTTGATTTTGCCAGTGCTAGTTTTTCCATTACTTTGTTTTTCAATGAAGCGAGGCGCGGTACCCCTCCTTGTACCAACCGAGTGTCCTTCATTGCCCTTTGGTGTTGCCGCTTGCCTGCAGGCGGCTTTTTTGTAAGCGTCCGCCCAACTCACCTTGCGTAAGTCAGGCCGGTTCCCATTGATGCGGCAGCAAAGCCTCAATCTCGCTAGCCCGCTGTGTTGGCAGTCGCGTCAACACGTCCTTGAGATAGGCATACGGATCATGTCCATTCATGCGCGCCGACTGAATCAGGCTCATGATCGCCGCCGCCCGCTTGCCACTGCGCAGTGATCCTGCGAACAACCAATTGGCACGCCCAAGTGCCCACGGTCGTATTTGGTTCTCGACGTGGTTGTTATCGATGGGCAAGGCGCCGTCGTCCAGGTAGCGCGTCAGCGCTACCCAGCGTTTCAAGCTGTAATCCAGAGCTTTGGCGATGGTCGAGCCTTCGGGTACCAGCTCGCGCTGGGTCAGCATCCAGTCATGCAGTTTTTCAGCGATGGGAACCGCATCTCGCTGACGTATTCGCCGACGGTCGTCTTCGCTCATGTCCTTGGCCTGCCGTTCGACCTCGTAGAGCGCACCGATTGTCAGAAGGGCCTGCTCGGCCAACTGGCTCTTGTTCGCCGCATGCAAGTCAAAGAACTTACGGCGCGCATGGGCCATGCAGCCAATCTCGACGATGCCCTGTTCGAAACTGGCCTTGTAGCCGGCAAAGTCATCGCACACCAACTTGCCGCGCCAGTCGCCCAGGAAGTTACGCGCATGCTCGCCGGCACGGCTCGGGCTGAAGTCGTAAACCACGGATTTAAGCTCTGCGTAAGCAGTGCTGCTATAGGCCCACACATAACTTCGATGGGTTTTCTTTTCACCCGGTGCCAACATCTGAACCGGTGTTTCATCGGCGTGGATGACTGGTTGAGCCAGCACCGCTTCACGCAGGGCATCGACAAGCGGTTGAAGCTGCGCGCCGGTTTGCCCGACCCACCGGGCCAGTGTCGAGCGTGGAATCGCCAGGCCGGCGCGGCCAAAGATCTTTTCCTGCCGGTACAACGGCAGGTGGTCAGCGAACTTGGCCACCATGACATGGGCCAGCAGACCTGCGGTGGGGATGCCTTTGTCGATGACTTGCGCCGGAACCGGTGCCTGTATCAGGGTTTCGCAACTTCGGCAGGCCCACTTTCCACGTACATGCTGCTCAACCGTGAACACGCCCGGCGTGTAATCGAGCTTTTCGCTGACATCTTCACCGATGCGCTGAAGCTCGCAGCCACACGCACATTGGGTGTTGTCGGGTTCATGATGAATCACGGTGCGCGGAAGCTGTGCAGGCAGTGGTGCGCGCTTGGGCTTCTGGCCTGGCTCTTTTGGGGCTGGGTCGGGATGAAGTGCGTTCAGCTCGGCTTCGATGGCCTCAAGGTCAGTGCTGAGCAAATCATCGAGCAAGCGGCCTTGCTCTGGACTGATCTGTTCGCTGCGTTTGGCGTACTTATGACGTTTGAGGACAGCGATCTCATGAGTGAGCTGCTCGATGACGATCTTGTCGTTCTGGATCTTGCGACTCATCGTCTCGACTTGAGACTGCAATGTCAGCGTCTGCTCGAGCAACGCGCGCAGCTCTGCAGGGGTCAGTTGGTCGAGGTCGGGTAAAGAAGTCATGCCGCCAATCATGCCAGAGCAACACACTGGCGGCGATTGGCGGTTATGCCAATAGTCAGTACTAAAGCCGTGTGATGGTGCTGTTGGCACCCATGCGTTGCCAAGGTAATCCGACGATGAGTGCCTGAACTTGCTCGCTGTCCAGTTCCATTTGAGCGCCGTGACGAGCGCCCGGCCAGTGGAATTTACCTTGGTTCAGTCGGCGTGCTGCCAACCACACGCCAATGCCGTCATGCACTAGCACCTTCATCCGGTTGGCGCGGCGGTTGGCAAAGAGATAAGCGCAGTGCGGCTTCGCCGCACCGAAGACCGCGACGACGCGGGCCAACGCCGTTTCGGTGCCGGCGCGCATGTCCATGGGCTCGGTGGCGAGCCAGATTGTATCGATGCGAATCATTTGACGAGACCGCGAATGAAGCGCGCACAGCCATCGGGATCGACAGCGGGCCAGATCACTGTGACTGTTTGTAGTTTGAACGGAATTTCGATGCGCGCCAGTGTGGGTTGTGCAGGCTCAGATTCGGGCTTCATCGTCAGCGGCACGAATGCCGGTAGCGCGTCAGGTTGACGGTCACGATAGAGCGGAATCCATTTGCGCACCAGGTTGGCGTTGATGCCATGGCGCAGCGCGATGCTGGCTATCGATACGTCAGGTTGAAGACATTCCTGGACGACTTGGGCTTTGAACGGTTTTGGATAAGAGGTGCGCTGGCGCATGGTGATCCTTGCGATAAGGGCGATGGTGTCCACGTATTTTTAGGTGGACACCATCGCCCTTAATGCTGAGATTCTGAAGGTGTGTTTGCTGGCCGCTTACACTTGGGCAGCTCTCCAGCATAGTTCAGCCGCCGAGAATGTCCTGTTCCTGGACCTTTAGGAGAAGGTTTTGTCGAGGATCAAGGCGTCCGCTTTCGCCGGGCCTGATAGCGTGCCAGGAGAGATTGAACAGAGAGACCATGAACCAAGATGCTCAGCGCAACGACTGACAGAACCAGGTTGCTACTCTGCGCTGCAGCATTTGGGGGAAGCCCGTGATTTATCGCGTAGAAGAGATAGTACAGGCTGCCGATTCCCTTGATACCGAACCAGCCCAGAAGTCCTCGCTGCGGAGCATCCAAACCTTGGCGCAAAGGGGTGAGAAAAACACTGAGTGGTCGGATGATACAGAACAGTGCGCCCGCTACGATGAGCCCCTGCCAATCCCAGTGCTCCAGCAGCACCACACCCAAGAGTGTGACCAGAAAGACTTCCATTGCTCGCTCAACCAGGCTGCCAAACGCCAACATATCACCCAGCATGATCCCTGCCGCGACGCGGGAGTCGTCGAGCTCTGCGACATCCCCCTTAACGGCCAGCTCTGGCGCCACATGCTGGTGACCCACCACCGGCTGCACCAGATGTTCTGCCGCAGGATCTGAAGGACTCGCAGCAGTAAGCACTTCGGCCTGCCGCAGCCCGAGTCCCGCGGCGAACACGGCCAGGAAGCCATAACCCTGTATCGCCTCGGTGATGACATAAGCAAGCGCCACGAGAGCGAGGGCAAGATAATCATTAGGCGAGACAGTGCTGTCGTCGTTGCGCAAGCGCAAGTAGAGGGTCAGCTTGCCTAGGCCTCTTCCCATCCAATACCCGCACAATGCGCCGGCGGAGGCTGCCCATAGCACATCCCCGAAGACCCAATGGATGAACCACGGCTCCCCGGGATCTCGCTGTAACAGCAGCCCCAGCGTTACGAAGGGAAAGGCCACACCGTCGTTCAACCCGGCCTCTCCCGACAAACCGAAGCGCACAGGGTCATCATCCTGGGCATCTACCACCTGCACGAGGGTTGCAAGCACCGGATCTGTGGGGGCGAGAATGGCGCCAATTAGCACCGAAACGCCCCAACTCATGTTGAGTGCATAATGAAGCAGGAGGCTTACACCTCCTATGCACAGCACGAGCACTGGGCCCGCAAGGTAGAACGCTGTCCGCCACCTGGGATTTCGAAGTGGCAAACGCAATTTGAGGCCGCTGAAGAAAAGAGAGAACAGCACGGCCACTTCGGTGAGGTGTTCCAGCCAACCACTCGATTTAGAGAGGTCCAACTGTAGCAACCCTAGAGCAGGTGAACCGAGCGTGGTGCCAAGGCCAAGACAAACCACCGAGGTGGTAACCGGTGCCCAGCGAAGATAGGACGATGACAGGGCTAGGACCAAGAGCACTGCGCCCAGCATGGCGAACCAAACGATGAAGGTCATTACCCAAACGCCTTGAAACTCAGATGGTGAGCGTTCGAGTGGGTACCGAAGCGGCTCGTTCAGCCTGTCTCCAGATGTCACTTGTCTAGCCGACCAAATGTAAAAAAAGATTTCAGGCTCTCACGACGGTCCTACGTTCTAGTACACCTAGGAGAAAGTCATGAAATTCGCGCAGTTCTGCCAATGGCTCGCCAACCGGTCGGGGAAGCCAAGTACATTTTTGATCGCCGTGGTGCTCATTGGGTTATGGGCTATCTCAGGGCCCTGGTTCCACTACAACGACACCTGGCAGCTCATCATCAACACCTCTACGACGATCGTCACTTTCCTGATGGTGTTTCTGATCCAGAACACGCAGAACAGGGATAACGACATCATCCACGTGAAGCTGGACGAGCTGATTCGAGCCACCAAGTCGGCTCAACGTTCTGTCTTGGATTTGGAAGATATGGACAGCAAAGAGCTTCGAGCGCTGCGCAGGGAATACCGCGCGATGGCTGAAAATTGCGGTCAAGCGGATTTGCAGGAGCCAAGCGCTCCTGAGGATGGAGAGCAGCGCGTAAATATCGATCAGCAACGCTAGCCTGGGGGGTTTGATTGATTAAGGAAACTCCGAACAAGTCAGCACAGGCCATCTGACCTGTGCTGAAATAGCCCTCTGTCCAACAGCCCTCTACAAGCCCTCCTTCCCATGAGTCAGATGAGCTTTTCCGATTTCGAGTACGCCGG
>NZ_BQHW01000057.1 GCF_021602025.1 Pseudomonas ceruminis | reverse complement strand
GTATGCGTACGGCCAAGTCATCTACCCAGCCCTGCAAAGCCAAGACATGGTGTGCACTTACATTTAAGTGGGCACCAGTTCTAGCCTTTTAAGCGGGTATTTCATGCAGCCAACACGCCGTTCCTATTCCAAATCCTTCAAAGCTCAGGTCATTCAAGAGTGTGCCCAGCCCGGTGCTTCGATTGCCAGCATCGCACTCAGCCATAACCTCAACGCAAACCTCGTCCACAAATGGATTCGCCTGCAAGCGCAGAAAAGCACGGCGCTGCAACCTGCATTTATTCCGTTACCCGTGCCGCTGGCAGGGGCGAAATCCCACACATCATCATCGAATATTTGCGTTGAAATACAGCACCCGCGTGGCACCGTCACAGTGAACTGGCCCACTGAAAATGCTGCTGCCTGCGCGACCTTTCTTCGAGACCTTCTGCGATGATTCGCATCGACTCCATCTGGCTCGCCACCGAGCCGATGGACATGCGCGCTGGTACCGAAACGGCATTAGCCAAGGTGATTGCGGTGTTCGGTGCGGCGCAGCCGCACTGTGCTTATCTTTTCGCCAACCGCCGCGCCAATCGCATGAAAGTGCTGGTGCATGACGGCTTCGGCATATGGCTGGCGGCGCGCCGGTTGAGCCAGGGCAAGTTCCACTGGCCAAGCATTCGTCATGGCTCTGAAATGCAGTTGGACACCGAGCAACTCCAAGCCTTGGTATTGGGCCTGCCATGGCAACGAGCAGGTTCCGGCGGCTCGATCACACTGCTTTAACGGCTGCCATTAGCCTATCGGTCTATCGCCGCGAAGCGCCTGCTCTGGCAAAATTCGGCGCATGACTTCTTCTCCCAATCTCGACCAAATGACTCCCGACCAACTGCGTGCCTTAGCTGCGCAATTGCTCTCGCAAGTCGAAACAATGGGTAAGACGGTCGAAACCATGGGCAAGAAGATCAACCGCGATCAGACGGTGATCGAGAAGCTGACCTTCGAAATTGCGCAGCTCAAGCGCTTGAAATTTGCCAAGCGCAGCGAGCAGATGAATCCTGAGCAGGCCAGTTTGCTCGATGACCTGATCGATACAGATATCGCAGCGATTGAAGCAGAGCTTCAGGCCTTGCAAACAGTGCCAGCGGCGACCGAGAAAAAGCAGAAGCCCAAGCGCACTGCATTGCCGGCTGAGTTTCCACGCACACTGATCCATCACGAACCTGACAACACTCACTGCCCATGCGGCTGCGCGCTGAAACGCATCGGTGAAGATGTCAGTGAGAAGTTGGATTACACACCGGGCGTGTTCACCGTCGAGCGTCATGTACGTGGCAAATGGGTCTGCGATGACTGCGAAACGCTTATCCAGGCACCGGTTCCGGCTCAGATCATCGACAAGGGCATCCCAACCGCTGGGCTGCTGGCCCACGTCATGATTGCCAAGTTTGCTGACCATTTACCGCTTTACCGTCAGGAATCGATCTTCGGTCGAGCGGGCCTGGCGATTCCACGCTCAACCTTGGCCGAATGGGTTGGCGTGACTGGGGTTCAGTTGCAGCCGCTGGTCGATGCGCTGCGCGAAGTGGTACTCGGGCAGCAGATTATTCATGCCGATGAAACACCCGTGCAAATGCTCATGCCGGGAACAAAGAAAACCCACCGTTCCTATGTTTGGGCCTACGCCACCAGCCAGTTCTCGGATGTGGCAGCGGTGGTTTATGACTTCAGCCCCAGCCGTGCCGGAGAGCATGCTCGCAACTTCCTGCAAGGCTGGAGGGGCAAGCTGGTCTGTGACGATTTTGGCGGTTACAAAGCCAGCTTCGAACTCGGCGTGACCGAAATCGGCTGCATGGCCCATGCACGGCGCAAATTCTTCGAGCTGCACGCTACGAATAAAAGCACGCTTGCTGAGCAAGCCCTGCGCTATATCCAGTTGTTGTACGAAATCGAGAGCGAAGTCCGCGATCTGGAGCCGGATTTACGGCGGCGAATACGGAAAGAAAAAGCCGTCCCGGTAATGGACATGCTACATGTCTGGATGAGCGCCCAGCGCGACCTTGTGCCCGAAGGCTCAGCCATCAGCAAAGCACTCGATTACAGCCTGAAACGCTGGGCAGCGCTGTCGCGCTACCTCGATGACGGGGCTGTACCCATAGACAACAATTGGGCAGAGAACCAGATCCGACCATGGGCTCTTGGACGCAAGAACTGGCTCTTCGCAGGGTCGCTACGCAGCGGAAAACGGGCGGCGGCGATCATGAGTTTGATCCAGTCTGCGCGGCTCAACGGTCATGATCCGTATGCCTATTTGAAGGACGTGCTCACACGCCTGCCGACGCAGCGGGCGAGTGAAATCGATCATTTGCTGCCGCATATTTGGCAACCGGTCTAATTGCGTAAGACGTGATGCTCGGATGCAAACGTTCAGTTGCGCCCAGTAAGCAGCGATGATGTCATATTGGACAAGCACGCTTATCGTGAGAAATTGGAACAGCCTTACGAGGTTGTGCCCGATACAGTTACATCAGAGCTCTTCCTTTGCCTCGGCGAACTGGCGCACGGCGTCGACTACTTGCCGTGCTCCGCTCTGAATTTCCTCTATCACAAAGCCGGCTTGGCTGACCAAATCGACGCCTTGATCGACCTTTTGGCGACTAGCCTGCATGCTCTCCACAGCATCCTGCGCTAGTTCATGGTTGCGCTTCACAACATCGACGATTTCCACGGTGGCCTGCGCCGTGCGGGCTGCAAGGTTTCGTACTTCATCGGCGACCACCGCAAAACCTCGGCCTTGTTCACCCGCCCTTGCAGCTTCGATAGCAGCATTTAGAGCAAGTAGGTTGGTCTGCTCGGCGATACCTCGGATGGTCTGCACGATGCTGCGGATCATCTCTGACTGCTGATTGACTGCAGTGATGCCTTCAGCCGCTCGTGAGAGCTCGGCTGCTATGCCTTGTACCACCTCGACCGTTTCACTAATGACCTCGGCACCATGGCGAGCGCTTCTGTCCGTCTGCTGGGATATATTGTAGGCGAACGTGGCTGCATCGGATTCTGCTTGCTGCTGGCGCACTTGGGACGTAATATCACGGGCAAACTTAACTACTTTGTAAAGCCGGCCACTGGCATCGAATACCGGGTTGTAGGTTGCGCTCAGCCAGACGGTATCGCCATGCCGGTTGAGTCGCTGGAAGCGTCCAGAGAAGAACTCACCACGGTTCAGTCGCTCCCAGAAATCGCGGTATTCAGGAGAGTCCGCTTCACCTCGTGTGCAGAACATGCGGTGGTGCTTTCCCCGAATCTCATCCAGGCGATAGCCCATGGCCTGCTCGAAGTTTTCGTTGGCGTCGAGAACCTCACCTTTCAAGTTAAAGGAAATCGCAGCCATCGAGCGACTGATGGCCTGAACCATGCTGCTCTGCTCCTGCTCACGGATCACCTGAGTAGTAATGTCGGTGGCCAGCTTCAGCACGCCTTCGACGCGACCATCGGCGCCTCGGATAGGGTTGTAGCTGGCTTCGAGCCAGACCTCCAGGCCTTGCTTATTACGCCTCAGGAAACGTTCACGTATGTACTCGCCACCAGCCAGGCGCTGCCAGAACTTACGATAGTCGGCACTCGCCTGGTAATCAGGAAAACAGAAAATACGATGGTGCTGTCCGACGATCTCCTCCAGTCGGTAGCCCATGGTGGTAAGAAGGTTCTCATTGGCACCTATGATGGTGCCATCGGGTTTAAATTCAATTGTTGCCGTCGAACGGTCAACGGCCACGGCCCTTGCTTCTGCGGCCTGAAGCTTTTGCAGAGCCTCAGCCAAGGTCTGCTTGATTGCCTTGTTGAACATTGATTAGCCTTAGAGTGAATTTTACTATCGGACGAATGAGGAGAAGCCGTAAATCCCAATTCGAATGTTTAACTGATGCTTAAATCAGGTGATGTAGCGGGTCTGCAAATTGCACCAGCAAGCACCAACTTGAATCTATGGCTTGTGCAGTATCACGCTAGAGTCTTGGTCGCGCTTAAGCTTTCCAGCATCCTCTCTGCGCTCATCGGCTTGCCCAGCAGGTAACCTTGCAAAATGTCGCAACCCAACTCGGTAAGCATCTGTTGTTGTTCAGCGGTTTCCACACCCTCTGCAACGATCCTCAGCCCCAGCGTTTTACCGAGCGCTACTATGGCCGAAACGATAGCCGCGTCATCGTTACACTTAGCCAGCTCGGTGATAAAACCTCGGTCGATCTTCAGTTCGTTGGCTGGTAGGCGCTTAAGATAAAGCAGGCTGGAATAACCGGTACCAAAGTCGTCGATGGAGATATTCACGCCCAATGCTGCCAATTGATCAAGAACAATCAAAGCAGCTTCAGCGTCCCGCATCGCCGTAGATTCGGTAACTTCCAGTGTCAGGAAACGGGGGGGCAGGCCACTGCTTTGCAGGGCATTGCGCACGACATCAACGAGCTTTGCATGGGCCAGTTGTACCGTCGAAATGTTGACCGCAATACTCCATTCGTCTTTACCTTCGCCTAACGCTTGCCATTCGGCCATCTGCCGGCACGCCTCATGGATTACCCAGCTACCGATTGGCACGATCAATCCAGTACGCTCTGCCAAGGGCAGGAAACGGACGGGCGGCACCAAGCCCAAACCTGGCTTGTTCCAACGCAGTAAAGCTTCAACGCCGATCATAGGGCCATTTGGGGCGAGCATCTTCGGCTGGAAGTGCAGGATAAATTCATTCCGATCCAGTGCGCACCGCAGATCCTGTTGCATTTCCAACTGCAGGTGAGCGTTAACGTTCATAGCTTTTTCAAAGAAGCAGTAGCCATCGCGGCCCTGCTCCTTGGCGTGGTACATAGCCGCATCGGCATTGACCATCAGCTCATGCTCGGTTAGGCCATTTTCTGGGAATATAGCGATACCGATGCTAGCGGACACATGCACTGTCTGCCGCCCAAGTACGTAAGGTAATCGAATATTTTCCACCAAGCGTTGCGCCAACATCGCAGCGTCTTCAGGTTCGCCGGGATCGATAAGCAGAACGAACTCGTCGCCTCCGAGGCGAGCCACCGTATCTTCGCCGCGTTTGGCGTCGTTGATTCGCTTTGCTACTTGCAGAAGCAACTGGTCGCCAGTGTGATGACCGTAAGTATCGTTAACAGCTTTGAAACCATCCAGATCCATGAAGAGTACGGCAAAGTGGCTCTTCTGCCTGATGGCTTTATGAATCGCTTGCTGAAGACGGTCGTTTAGGAGGATACGGTTAGGGAGGCGAGTAAGATTGTCGTGAAGAGCTAGCTGCACCAGTTCACTGTTTGCGAGGTCAAGGGAGCTGGCAAGTATGCTGGTGCGGACGTCAAGCATTGATACGATCAAGGCAATAGCGCAGACAGCCAGCGTGATCAGAATCACCAAAACCATTAGCCAGTTGCTATCAATGCCTGCATTGACCGCTCCGCACACGCTCCCGATAGGAAATTGGGCAGCCGCCATTCCGGTATAGTGCATTCCAACAATGGCACACCCCATAATTAACGAGGCGCCGATGCGTGTACGATTGATGTACTGACCTTCGCCACGCATGCGGAAAGCGATCCACAAAGCCACGCCCGAAGCAAGGATAGCAATCAGCACCGATAGCGCGAACAACGACGGAACGTATTCCACTACAGGATTCATCAGCAGCGCCGCCATTCCAACGTAGTGCATGGATGCAATTCCGATACCCATGAGCACCGCACCAAGCAGCAAACGCGGCAGTGGCATTTCCGTCTGGCATGCTAGCCACAAAGCAAAGGCGGAGGAGGCGATGGCGATCAACAACGATAAGCCAGTCAGCGTCAGGTCGTAACCCAGCTCGATGGGCAGTTGGAAGGCCAACATGCCAATAAAATGCATCGACCAGAGGCCCGTGCCCATGGCGGAAGATCCACCGGCAAGCCAAAGTGCCGATGCTTTGCCTTCGGTACGGGTGACTCGACCAGTCATGTCCAGCGCGGTATAAGACGCCAGGATCGCTACGGCGAAGGAAAACAGCACATACACGCTGTTATAGCTGCTTACTAGCATTGAAACCCCGAAGGTTGAATTTGGCTCCTCTGGGCCATCGGCGGCACGAGCAGTTTCTGAAGAGTACGCTTCATCCTATCGTCAAAAATTTTACAAAAAAAAGCGTCATGCCAGCCTTGCGACTTCCACGGGCACGCTTACGGCTGAATGCGATGCTGGCAATTGTAGTGCCGTGCTGGGCACCCATATTGAATGACCTGGGCTTTGAAGGCCTTGGAATAGGAACCGAGTGTTGGCTGCATGAAATACCCGTTTAAAGGCTAGATCTGGTGCTCACTTAAATTTGAGTGCACTCGATGTCTTGGCTTTGCGGGGCTGGGTAGATGACATGGCCGGACGGTTAC
>NZ_BQHW01000056.1 GCF_021602025.1 Pseudomonas ceruminis | reverse complement strand
CTTTCTCGGTCACTTGCTTGACCGCTTCGATCTTGAACTCTTCGGGGTAACGCTGACGACTCATGGCACCTCCTATTTGGGCCTCATTATGAGGCTTGGAGGTGTCTACGAAACCAGGGGCGATTCATATAACACCTCAGCAGATGCCATCCTCGATCTCCAATCCGGTCGCATTGATGCTATTTTTGACGACGTAACCTTTTTGGATTCCATCATGTCCAAGCCCGAAAACAAGGGCCTGGCCTATACCGGCCCCGAAATCAAAGGCCCGATATGGGGTGAAGGTGAAGGGTTGGGGTTCCGTAAAGGTGACGCTGATCTGAAAGCAAAATTTGATGAGGCTCTCAAACAAGCTATCAGTGATGGTACCGTGAAGAATCTCAGCGAAAAATGGTTCAAGGTTGACCTCACGCCTAAATCTTGAACACGTGTGCCCAGCACTCTCTTGTTGCTGGGCCACTCACGCCCACTGCCACCATCCGTTCTCCCTCCTCTTCCCTGTTCAGCCTGCCTCCCGTCCATTTTTGGTGATGCTCTGTACACCGCTAAGCGGTTTTAGCCCCCCGCCCATCTCAACAATGGCCATAGCCGACGTCGAAATGGTTGCCGCGCATCATCCGAGGCGGCGGGAGGCTTGATCATCCATGGTTTGAGTCAACATGCGGAGCCGACCCTCATGTGGCATTCGCGGCACAACGAACAGCGTTCACTCTGCATTTCTTTGGCTATGGCTGCTGACAAACTGGCGGAAACGCTCAGTCGGTAGCCCTTCGAACAAATCAGCAGGGCTACCTTGGGTGTCGATCAGACCGTTAGCCATAAACACCACACGGTTTGAGACATGACGGGCAAAGCCCATCTCGTGCGTGACCACCAACATTGTCCGGCCTTCCTCCGCTAACGAACGCATCACACGCAACACCTCACCCACCAACTCCGGGTCCAACGCCGAAGTCGGTTCATCGAAGAGCATTACCTGAGGGTTCATCGCGAGGGCACGGGCAATCGCCACACGCTGCTGCTGCCCACCGGACAAGTGTGCCGGGTAATAGTTGCGTCGGTCATAGAGCCCTACTTTCTGCAACAACTGCTCCGCCTCTTCCACACACTCCGCCTTCGAGCGCTTGAGGACGCGCATCGGGCCCTCAATAACATTTTGCAATACGGTCATATGCGACCACAGGTTGAACCCTTGAAACACCATACCTAACCGGCTACGCATACTTTCAACCTGACGAGCATTCCCCGGAAGCAAGCGACCGTTAGGGTGGCGTTTCATTTCTATGGCTTCGCCATCAAGGACAATGCGCCCCTCATCCGGTGTCTCCAACAGATTGATGCAACGCAAAAAGGTGCTCTTGCCTGAACCACTGGCACCCAAGATAGAAATCACGTCACCCTTATGAGCGTCCAACGAAATACCTTTGAGGACTTGTGTCGAACCAAAGGCTTTATGAATGTTGGAAACCGATAGGGCGCTCTGATTTTGAGTACTCATGATAAGCTCCGTTGCAATCAGGAATGGGAAGTTGCTTCAGGCGTCCGCTTTGCGGGAGCGTCTTGTGGCCGTTCGTGCAGGTGCGGGGACAACCTGTGCTCAATCCACGCCACGATGCGCACAACGAGAAAGTTGAGAATCAAGTAAATCAGCGCAGCACAAATAAATACTTCCATGGTGCGATAGGTACGCTGAATAATTTGTTGAGCCACGCCGGTTACATCCCATACGGTGACCAGACTGGCGAGGGCAGTGGATTTGACCAACAGAATGGCCTCGGTGGAGTAGGCCGGAAGTGCTTGGCGTAGGGTTATAGGGCAAATAATCCGCCACAGGAGTGTCCAGGAATTCATACCAACCGCCTGGCCCGCTTCAATCTGGCCCGGCGGTATGCTTTGCAGGCCACCTCGAATAATCTCAGCGGTATAACCCGCCGTGCAAAGTGCCAGCGACACGACTGCGCAGCCATACGGTGACTTGAGCACCACCCACAGGAAACTGTCGCGAATAGCCGGAAATTGGCCCAGCCCGTAGTAGATCAAGAACATCTGTATCAGCAGCGGCGTACCACGAAACAGCATGATATAGAACCGCGCGGGGTAACTCAGGAATGGCCAGCGACTAACGCGCATGGAGACGACACCCACGGAAAGCACCAACCCCAGCAACAGGGATGAGAAAAACAACGCCAGTGTGATGGGCAAGGCGCCCAGTAACTTTTGCATCGTGTCGGCAAGAAAGGCAATGTCGATCATTGGAAGCGTCCCCTTCTCAGGATTGTGCAGAATGGCGCCGCTGCGTACGCTGCACACGCGACTCGGCAATGTTCAATAGGCGGCCCGAAAGCCCGGTCAGGATCAAGTAGCAGATCCCGCCAACGATGTAGAAGGTGAAGTACTGGCGAGTAGAGCCTGCCGCCACTTGGCTGGCCCGCATAAGCTCCACCAACCCGATCACCGAGATGAGCGCCGAGTCCTTTAGGCTCATTTGCCAGACGTTTCCGAGCCCCGGCAATGCATAACGCCAAATCAGTGGCATCAATACCCTTCGAATACGCATCCTCCGAGGCATGCCAATAGCCAGCGCCGCTTCAAGTTCACCCTTGTTAACGGCGGTGAAGGCACCTCGGTAGACTTCAGCCTGATAAGACGCCGAAATCAGCCCTACCGCGATGACCCCCACCAGAAAAGGGGGTACGTCGATATATCCCTCGCCTCCGAACCAATGATTGATCGCCGAAATCACACTGGCCCCGCCAAAATAAAACAGGTAAATCACCAACAGCTCCGGAATCCCTCTGAACAGGATTGAATAAGCGTCTCCCGCGCCGCGCAACAGACGACGTTTCGAGAGTTTGGCCATAGCTACGACGCTGCCGACCAGCGCTCCAACGACCATTGCTGCAATCGTCAACAACAATGTCATGAGCGCAGCTTTAAGCAACGCCATCCCCCAACCGTTATCGCCGAAACTGAGCATCTGTAAGAGATTCATGAAGTGCTTCCCACGATATTTGAAGACACCCGGCGCCCAAGGCGCCGGCAGCCAGCATCAGAACCTGTAGGGCTCCTGCCCAAATCGGCCCACGACAGCAGCGGGCTCGGACTTGGCGCGAGCGCGGTATTCGTCCCACGTCCAGCCGGCCGGAAGGTAACCGTTGAGAGGGTCATGAGCGCTGGTCTGGTCGGTGACCATGTCTGGACGCACACCGCGCTTTACCAGCTCCGGGAAAGTCTCGGCCGCGTTACCCAACAGCGCGATGGAGATGGCCTTGCCTTCCTTGGTATATTTTTCGAGGTGGGCCAATGCGTCATTCAGGCTGGTGGCTTGTTCATCTGGGTCAAGGTTGTTCATTAACATTCGCAGCGGCGCTTCGGTCAGCCAGCTCTTGGCTGTGAGCGTGTTACCGCAGGCAGCGCGGATACTGGTAGCACGGTACTTCGTAGGTTTCTGGCTATTGTCAGTCACAACAAGACTCCTCAGCGATCAATCCAACTCAGTCCAGTAGCGGCTATAAGGCCTACAGGGCGATGCGATCTTGAGCGCAAAGAGGGTCAGTAGAACCAACTCCCCTTCACACATGCTTACTTGTACATACAAGCATATGCAATGTTGTTGCCAACCCTAATCCAGGCTCTGCAGGTTACCGCCGAGAGGTGCTGGAAACAGGTGAGCCAAGGGCTGGAAAGGAATTTTTGCGAGATGCAACTGAACGGGGACAGGAAGAATTCGCTGAAAGAAGAGAGACTGTGCACAGTATTGAGGCACAAAGTAACAAGTTGTTAAAAACTGGTGCATGGCAGTAACAGGTGTTCACGAGCCTTACCGGGGCTGCCCCCCACCAGGCTCTTGGCTGGAAGGCGGCCCCCTCATCAGGCTTTTCTAGGCTTGGCTCGGGCCGTCGCCTCAGCCACCAAGGGATCGTCAGGCCAATAGTGCTTGGGGTATCTGCCTTTGAGATCCTTCTTCACTTCCCCATAGGTACTACGCCAGAAATTGGCGAGATCCTGGGTGATTTGGACAGGCCTACGAGCCGGTGATAGCAGGTGCAGCATCAGTGGCTGCCTTCCTTGGGCGATTCGAGGTGTTTCAGAAAGCCCAAACAGCTCCTGCAACCGTACAGCTAGGACTGGCGGGTGCTGCGAGTAGTCGATGCGGATACTCGAGCCAGACGGCACGTGAATCGCCTGAGGTGCCTGGGCCTCCAGCGCTTGTGGAAGCGGCCAGGGCAGTAGATTCCTGACTATCGAAGACATATCCAACTGGCTGAAATGGCTGAGCCGGGTGACCTTTCCCAAGTATGGCGTGAGCCACTGCTCGAGCGTATCCAGCAGATGGTTGTCGCTCAGATCAGGCCATTTGCTGTCGGCCTGGCCATTCTGGCTATCCAGCTGACGCAGCAGCTCCACCCGCGCTTGCCACTGCCGCAACTCTGGGTTCCAGGGCAGCAGTTCGATGCCCTTGCGCCTTACAAGGCTGACTAGCGCGAGCGAACGGGCGTGTTCATCCAGGCTTGGCAGCGCCGTTGAAAAGATAACCAACTGCCCCACCTTCCGTTGCCGCTCAGCCCGGAGCATCCCTTCCCTTTCATCCCAATCGATCTCGTCGACTGACCTCACAAGGTCAGCCAACTCGTCATCGAACAGGGCCGGATCAAGGTCACTGGCCAGGTAGATCCGTTCCTCACGTTGACCTTGCCGGCTTCCCAGGTCGGCCACCACCAGCCACTCATGCTTAGTGAGGGCGTCTGGCTCAGAAAACACTGCGGCGCGCCCGTTGGAGAGACGGTACTCGGATGCACTTGCACGCCTCTGCAGGCCTATTCGGTCAGGGTAGGCGAACGCCAGGAGGCACCCTACCCATCGTGGGTGATCGGGCTCGCTGACGGGGCTGGAGGCCTTCCCACGCAGCAGAGATCGGTACTGCCGAGCAGACTGCTTCACGTGCTGGAGGGAACCCCCACTACGACGTGAATGTTGCTCGCCTGACAAGGCACTCAGCCTGGTGTGAAGGTCGGCACCTGTTCCACGCAGGATGTCCTTTTCACCCAGCAGAGCCGCGATGTTGCACGCCAAGTCATCCAGCCCCATCGCATTGCCTTTGAGGAGCATGTGGGCGATCCGTGGATGCGCCGGGAGCTCGCTCATGGCTGATCCGTGCGGTGTGAGCTGTCCAGCATCGTCGAGTGCGCCCAGACGCTTCAGCAGGTCTCTGGCTTGGCCAAAAGGAGCTGATGGAGGTTGGTCGAGCCAGGTCATCTCTTCCGGCTTCATTCCCCACCGGGCCAACTGGAGTGCCAGGGCTGCGAGATCCGCCTGCAGGATCTCTGGAGTGCTGTAGCCGGCCATTTGCTCGTGCTGCGACTCCGACCACAGGCGATAGCAGACGCCTGGCTCCAGGCGCCCTGCTCGCCCCGCACGCTGGGTAGCGCTGGCCTTCGAGATTCGCTGCGTGTCGAGTCGGGTCATGCCACTGCGAGGATCGAACTTCGGCACTCGCTCCAGACCACTGTCCACCACGACCCTGACGCCTTCGATGGTCAAGCTGGTCTCGGCGATGTTCGTAGCCAGTACGATCTTCCGGAAGCCTTTGGGTGACGGGTCTATCGCAGCCCGCTGTGTGTTCAGGTCAAGGTCACCGTACAGCGGGCATACGATCACGTCGGGACGGCTGCTCAACTGCTCTTTGAGTGTCTCTGCCACCCGCCGAATCTCTGCCTGCCCAGGAAGGAAAACCAGAACGCTTCCAGCCTGTTCGTTGATGGCAGCCAAGCAGGTGTCAGTGACCCTCGCATCGATTCGCTCGCCCGGCTGATAGGGGCTACCCCAAACCGTCGAGACGGGATGCATTCGCCCTTCACTGGTGATCACGGGAGCGTCACTCAGAGCCTTCGAAAGCCGATCGCCTTCGAGCGTTGCGGACATCAGAAGCAGCTTCAGTGGTGGCTCATCACGCAGGAGCTCCCGGCCGCTCAAACACAGCGCAAGGGCAAGATCAGCGTCCAGGCTGCGCAGATATACATTACTATTCGCATGATCCTGTAAAAATCTCATGAACTAGCGTACTAGAGCAGTTTCTAGCAGAAAAATAAGGCCAAGAAATTTTGACAATCATCAAAAACACCTTCGCGCTTTCCAACTACCCGTACCAAATGCTTTCCCCCGAGGTGGTCGCAAAAATTGAGCTCTGCTCGGAGGGAGATATCGCATCACCTGATGTGGCCATGAAGCTGCTGGAATGCTACTGCCACCTCAACGATACCTACGTCACACTCAGCAGCCTCGCAAGCGAGGCATTTGCACAAATCTTGCGGGGATTTCTAGAGGCCCTAGCTGGGGAAGACTTTGTAAGGGCAAAGCTGGAATCACGGCGGGTATATGCGCGGATTCTGCTTAGAGCCTTTGAAAAAATGGATATCGGATCACCTTGGCTCGCGACAATCAGCTACGACAACTGGATAAAGGAAAGCTATCCAAACAATTGGGGTGAGAACATACCGCTACTTGATCCCTCCACCATCCGGTATTGGAACTGTTGGGATATTGTGGACAAAAAAGGACAAATCTCCTTCATTGCATTGCCGATGCTTTGGAATTCCCATGGAAAAGATTTCACTGAAGAGTTTTATGAAAATCTCCGCTTGTTCTATGAGAAGCAGGCGAGATCGAGCCTCACTGAAATCAACAGGCTTATTAAATTCCTTAGTGAAAACGCGCAAGACTGGCCGAGGATGACATTTTACCATCCAATTTTGATAAAGCAGTTCTTCTTGAGCTTCATGAAAGAAAGCTTCATGGATGCACATCACCGAAAACTCAACATCAATGCCAAAATCAGCTCATGGAATCGAACGATATCGAATCTGGAAGAGGCGTTTCTCGATAGCAATGTATGGGCAGTTCCATTTGACGGCCGGCTGCCTAAGCCGACTCAAAGGAAAACGCTTGGAACGCCGTCTAGAACGAGGGTAAACGAAGAAGGCATCGAGGTCCATGAAAAACTACTTACTTCAATACCGCTGCATCTTACAGACTCGGAAACCATTGAGGTATTATTTAAGGACATAGAATCAGATCTAAATACAGTTAAGAGGTGGGCGGCTGCCCAGTGCGAAAAAACCTACGCCCATGTAAAGCGCAGAAAGCTGCTAGCCCAACAAGGAACACCCATCCAGTCTGGCGCAAGCATGTCAACATTAGAGAAAATGGGTGTTGAAAATGTATTCGCTACATTCGAGCGAGACGGATTTAAAATTGACTCGAATTACTTAAGTAACCGATATGGCGGTAGATCCCCCAAACCGCACATTGCAGAGACTCTTGGTCTTCCGACAGCGGAAAGATTATTCCCATTTCAATGCCTTCTAACTATCGAGCACGCCGAGATCACTCCAAGCTTTCTGAAGAAATTGATCTTACATGATGCAAATGGTGATTACATCGGTTTCAGGAAGTCGGAAACAGATGGGAACTGGCTGATCGGATTTAAAGATAGAAGAGGCAGCAGGCTTTCTGAGCAAAAAATCAAACTGAATGAAACCACCACACTCCTCATTGAGCAGGTAATTGAAATAACCAAGCCGCTTAGAGATTTCCTGCGGGCGAATGGTGATGATACTTGGCAAGAGCTATTTATTACGTGCGGACTTGGTTTCTCCTACCCAATGAGCGCCGGACTCCCTGGGTGGAACCTATCAAACTTTAAAAGCAAGAAGAATACACTGAAAATATTAAAAGAACAATTCGAGCCCTATACACATCGCAGAGAAGAAGAGCTCGTAAAATTTCTGACAAGGGTATCCCTTACCACACTAAGAGCCTCCTCAGGAGTTTTGGTATACCTGAAAACAAAAAGCGTAACAGAGATGGCCAAAGCCCTTGGTCACGCCAGATATGACACGCTACTTATGAAAAGATATCTACCAGAGGCTATATTGGCATTTTTCCAAACAAGATGGATTCGCATCTTTCAGCGTGGCTTTATTTGCGAAGCCATGAAAGATAGCCCATACCTATTGGAAGCAGCTAATTTTTCCAACATGGAAGAGCTGCATAACTTTCTTACCAACCACGCACTGAAAGACATCCCACATCACCTTAGCGATCCAGAACACACATCGGCTGAAAAAGAAAAAAGCACCAGCCTCGGGGTTAAACAAGTGCTGATTTCGATTGACCCAGGAATAATGACAGCACTTATCTCCTTAGAAAAAGCAGTGGATATGGCTTCAAGCCCCGAAAAAGTATGTGGCCGTGCAACTTATTGGGCCGACCTTTCAAGGGCAGTAGTGGAAGAAATTAATAGAGGGAATGATTATTTGCTTAAGGATGGTCTGAAGTAGCCATGTATTTCCCCGGCATACCACCTAGCGCAACTTTTAAACTCGCCAAATGATCAAAAAACAATCAATTCGACGAGTATTTCTTACGTTTTCGCCACCCGGACCCCA
>NZ_BQHW01000055.1 GCF_021602025.1 Pseudomonas ceruminis | reverse complement strand
GTATGGCATCGGGGGCGTCACGCAGCAGTGACGGCCCGATGGTGCGCAGTGCTGGATCTATGTCATCGGCTGCCTGGGCAACCGGGTTCGAATTCAGTACCAGGAGCCCGAGGGCTCCCAGCCACAGCGGTGACAGCGGACTGCGTCGCTTCACATAATTCCCTTACTGCTGTTCGTCCTTGCCGCCGGGCATGGCGCCCGGCGGGTTACTGCGGCCTCAGACGACATGGATGCCGTTTTGCACCCACAGGTGGTGGCTCGGATCCTCCTGGGCCGTGTATTGGTTATAGTCGATACCGTCGGAAGTTTGGTTGCCTACCAGGGCCCAATTATCCGTGAGGTGTACCGAGTCCTTGTCATCCCCCTTGATGATCAGCGTGTCCTTGCCGGTTTCGGTGATCGCCACCACGTCTGCCAGGTTGAGGGTCAACGCCACGGCGCTGGTGTCGTTGAGGTCGATGACCTCAATCGCATGGACGCGCCCGACCAGGTTGCCCAGGTCGATGCTGGCATCGCCGCCGCCCCACAGGAGCGTGTCGGTACCCGTGCCGCCATCGACGCTGGCGAAGTGCTGGTCGACCACCACCAGGGTGTCATTGCCTGCTCCTCCCTCCAACGTGATGTGGCCGCCCCGGCTGCCATCGAGGTGGTCGTTGCCGTCGGTACCGGCAATCACTTCGCTGGACGCAGCGGCGGCGACACTGGCCAGGGCCACACCCTCGTCGCCGGTGTCAGCCAGTGTCGAGGTAGTGGCGGTGAGGCCGGCGGCGTTGTCGAGGTTGATGGTCAACGTGGCGGTATCGCTGGTGCCATTGGGGTGGGTCAGTTCGTAGGTGAAGGTGTCGTGCTGACCGACCACCGCTGAGGTAAGCCCCGTTTTGAGGGTGTAGGTGTAACTGCCGTCAGCATGCACCAGTAGCGTGCCGTAGGTGCCTGCCACGCTGACCCCGTTGTAGCCTGGGATGGCGTAGGTGTTGGCGCCTACCAGCACGCTCAGCACGGTCAGCGCCGAACCCAGGTTGTCTGCACCGCCACCGCTGGTGTCGGTCAGCAGGTTTCCGGTCACCAGCGTGGCGTTGCTGACCACGAACTCGTTGGTGTGGGTGGTCGTTGTGGTGAGACTGGTGGTGATCGAGCTGGCAAGGCCGATGCCGCCTGCGGTTACGCGGATTTGATAGGTACCGGCACCCTGGTTCTGGAAGGTGTACCCTGAGCCACCACCCAGCAGGCTGATCAGCGAGCTGCCGCGCACACTATCGACCAGCGCATACTGGTTGGTAGCAGGGTTGAGCTTGAGCAGATCAATGGTGGTGCCATTGAGCAGGCTCAGCAGGTTGGTTGAGTTGACCACCACTTGCAGGTTGGCTGTGGTATCGGCACCGACGGTGGTGGTGTAGGTCGCTTGCCGACTGCCGATCAACGGCAGGTTCAGCGTGCCCAAGGTGGCGCTGCTGGTATCCACGCGGTTGGCCAGGGTGAGGTGGCTGCTGCCGAAGTCGTTGACTGCATCGACCACCGTGGCAGGTGCGCCGAGGTTGCTGTCGCTCCAGATTTCCGTGGCTTGTGGGCTGTCGATGCGCACATACAGGTTCGCGGTGTCGCTCAGGCCATTGCTGTGGACCAGCTGGTAGCTGAACACATCGACTTTGCCGACGCTGGAAGGCGTCCCATTGGGCGTATAGGTGTAGCTGCCGTCGGCCCGAATCACCAGGGTGCCATACAGCCCTTGCACCTCGGTGGCGCTGCCAGCGGTGACATAGCTGCCGTTCTTCAGTACCTGCAGTACCGCAGAGCTGTCCGGGCCTCTGGCATCGGTGCTGCCGTCGACACCCGGGTCGGTAATGACGTTGCCAGAGGTTGGCGTACCGGTACCGGTGAACTGGGTCAGGCTGGTGGTTTCAATATCCAGCGTGGTGGTGACGTTGGTGATCAGGCCAATGCCGCCACTGCCGACCGTCAGGCGATAGTCGCCCGCCTGCAGCAATCCGATGTCGACGCGTATCCCTTGACCCAGGGGCAGCAGGATCAGGTCGAGCAGGCCTTGGCTGTTGCCGGTGGCCAGTGTCACCCAGTCTCCGGCTGCGTTCTTCACCTCCAGGGTGAAGTTCGCTCTGTCGAGCAAGGCCAGGGCGCTACTGGTGGTCAACGTCAAGCTCACGTCCACCGTGGTGCCTGCACCTACTGTCCAGGTATACGGCTTGGTAAAGCCCGACAGCAAGGTAGTGAAACTGTCCTTATAGGTAGTAGAGCTCACCACCGGTGCCAGGTTGACGGTCGCGGTGGCCAGGTTGTCGCTGGCAACCACCGGCGCATTGGCATCGATATCCGGCGCGGTGATGGTGACGTTGCCGGAGACGTTGTTGCGTGGGTCGGTGAGGGTGACCGACAGCACCTGGCCGTTGTCCTGGGCTGGGCTCAGGGTAACGGTGAAGGTGCCGTTGGGCTGCACTGTGGCCGTTTGCAGCACGGTGCCGGTGGCACTGCGCACTGTGACAGTGGCTCCGGGCTCACCGTTACCGGTGAGGGTGCTGCCGTCGGCGCTGATCGCCAGGTTGCTGGCGGCCGCAGGTGGCGTGAGGTCTGGTGCGGTCAGGGCAGTCCCGGTCGAGACGTTGCCGGCCGCATCGGTCAAGGTGACCGTCAACGCCTGGTTGTCGATCTGCGCAGCGTTGAGGCTGACCACGAACAGGCCGTTGACGCCCACCGTGGCGGTGCCCAGGAGGGTGCCAGCGCTGTTGCGCACCGTGACGGTGCTGCCGATCTCGCCAGAACCACTCACCGTGGTGCCGTTGGCGTTGATCGTGGCCGCTGGCGCTGCGGGCGGTGTGGTGTCGGGCGCGGTGATGGCAGTGCTGCCCGAGAGGTTGCCAGCGCCGTCAGCCTGGCGCACGGTGAGCAGTTGCCCGTCGTTCTGTGCGCTGGTGAGGCTAACGCTGAAGGTACCGTCGGCTTGCACCACGGCCGTTCCGATTGGCCCGCTTGGGCCCCTCACGGTGACAGTTGCGCCGGGCTCGCCGACACCGGTCAGCACAGTGCCGCCGGCATTGAGCGTCAGGTTGCTCGGTGCGTTTGGCGGCAGCACGTCTGGCGCGGTGAAGCTGGTGCTACCAGAGACGTTCTGCGCAGCGTCGGCCTGGGTTACGCCCAGCACCTGGCCATTGAGCTGCGCGCTGGCCAGGTTGATGCTGAACGTGCCACCGGCGTTCACCAGGCCGGTGCCGAGTATGTTGCCGCCGGCATCGCGCACGGTGACCGTGGCACCGGCTTCACCGCTGCCGGTCAGCACCAGGCCATTGGTGGACAGCGCGGTAACGATCGGATTGGCCGGTGGGGTGATATCGGCTGCCTGCAGATAGACAGGCTGCGATTCTACTCCGAGGGTGACTGTAACTACCGATATCTGCTCGCCGTTAAGCTGTGGCGCATCGAGCCTCAGGGTAAACGTGCTGCCGAGGCTGGATCCGCTGCCGATCTGATTACCCGCGGCATCGTAGACACGGATGACTCCGGCGGGCGCACTACCGGTCAAGGTCAGGCCATCGGCAGCCAGCTTCACATCGGTTGGCGGAGCGGGAGGCGCTACCAGAGGGGTGGTATAGGTAACCGGGTCAGAGGCGTTCGAAGAAGCATCTGTCTGTGTTACCGACAAGGTTGCCCGCGGACCGACCGAAGACTCCAGGGTGATCTGGAAGGTCCCACCGCTGCTCACTACACCGGAGCCTATCACGCGGCCGCCGCTGGTGACGGTCACGGTCGCACCAGGTTCACCTTTACCGGTCAGCACATTGAACGTGTTGTTGATGCCCAGGTCCGTCACCTGCTCAGGAGGCGAGGTGTCGAGGGTCTGGTAGCTCGCCGGCAGCGAAGCGTTACCGGCGGCGTCCGTGGACACGACGGTCAGCAGTTGCCCGTTGTTCTGCGCCGGGCTCAGCGTGACGGTGAACTGGCCATTGCCATCTACCGTGATGGTGCCCAGCACCGCATTGGTCGGTCCACGTACGGTAATGAGGCTACCTGCCTCGGCAGTGCCGGTGAGGGAGGTGCCCGCTGGGTTGAGCAACAGGTCAGTCGGCTGCGCAGGTGGTGTCAGGTCCGGTGCTGTGAGCTGGAACGGTGCAGAAGGGTTGCCGGTTGCGTCCTGGGCGATGAGGGTCAGGACCTGGCCGTCGATCTGCGCCGGGATGAGGTTGAGCACGAAGGTGCCGTCGACAGCGATGATGCCTTGCCCGAGCATGTCGCCCCGGTTGTTCATCACGGTGACGCGTGCACCCGGTTCACCTTCACCGTTAAGTTGAGTACCACTGCTGTTCAAGGTGGCAGTAACGCTGGCCGGTGGGGTGATGTCGACGGCCGTGACGGTGGAGATCGGCGACAGGTTGCCAGTGGCATCCTGCAGGGTCACCTGCAGCACCTGGCCATTGATCTGCGGCGAACTCAGTTCAACCACGAAGGTGCCGTTGGCGTCGACCGTGGCGGAACCGATAAGGAGAGCGCCGACGTAGACGCGCACGGTAGCGCCCGCTTCGCCGGTGCCGCTGAGCTGATCGCCGGCAACATTCAGGTGCAGCTCGGCCGCGGCCTCTGGTGGTGTCAGGTCTGGTGCCTGGACCGTGACCGGCACACTGATGTTGCCGGGTGGGTCGGCCTGCTGTACCGAGAGCACTTGCTGGTTGATCTGAGGCGGCGACAGTTCGACGCGGAAGCTGCCGTCGGCCAGTACCCGACTGGTGCCCAGCACATCGCCCAGCGCGTTGGTCACCGTGACCAATGCACCCACCTCACCGCGGCCACTGACCACGCTGCCGTCGATGTTGATGGCCACCTCGGTGAGGGCGGCCGGCGGGGTAAAGTCGGGAGTCTGTAGCGTCGCCGCAGCCGATACGTTGCCGGCAGCGTCGGTCTGGGTAAAGCTGAGCACTTCAGCGTTGCCCAAGGCCGGGTTGAGGGTGATGGTGAAGTGGCCGCTGGCATCGACCAGCGCGGTACCGATCTGGTCACCGGCCGGGTTGGTGACAGTGACCCGCGCGCCTGCTTCGCCGCGACCGGTGAGGGTAACACCATCGCCGGAGATCGCCAGTTCGGTGGGGGCCGCAGGCGGCGTCGTATCCGGCGCGGTGATGGCGCTGGGGTTCGACTGGTTGCCGGCTGCATCGGTCAGCACCACCTGCACCTGCTGGCCATTGGCCTGTGGCGCGCTGAGGCTGACCTGGAAGCTACCATCGCCACGCACTACCGCTGTGCCCAGCACGCTGCCATCGGCGGCAAGCACTTTTACGGTGGCGCCAGCTTCGCCGGTTCCGTTGAGCAGGCTGCCACCGCCGATAAAGGCGAGGTTGCCTGCGGCATCCGGTGCCACGCGGTCTGGCGCGGTGAGGGTGACGCTGTTGGACTCGTTGCCGGCAGCGTCGGTCTGTTGAGCGCTCAAGCGTTCGCCATTGATCTGCGCGGCGCTCAGGCCAATGCTGAAGTTGCCGTTGGCATCTACCACACCGGTGCCCAGGTCGACTCCGCCTTGGCCGATTACGCTGACGCTGGCACCCGGCTCGCCACGGCCGCTGAGTGTCAGGCCGTCGCTGGACAGCGCCAGGTTGGTCAGCGGTTGGGGTGGTGTGGTGTCCGGTGCTTGCAAGGTCGTCGGCAACGAGGCACTGCCGTCCGTGCCCACAGCGTTGACCTGCAGCACCTCACCGTTAGCCTGGGCGCTGCTGAGGTTGACGGTGAAGGTGCCGTCGTTACCCACCGGCGCGGTGCCCAGTACTGCACCATTGGGGCCGTATACGTTCACCACGCTGCCGGGCGCCGCGGTACCCGTGACCACCAGCCCATTGGCAGACAGCACCAAGTTGTCTGGCGCATCGGGGGCCAGGATGCCTGGCGCGGTCACGCTCTGTGCCGGTGAGACATTCTGTGCGGCATCGGCCTGAGTCACGCTGAGGCTCTCACCGACCGTCGCCGGCGGATTGAGTGTAACTGTGAAGTGGCCGTCGCTGCCGACTGTGGCGGTACCCAGCTCAGCACCGCCAGGTGCCCGTACAGTGACGGTGGCGCCCGCTTCGCCGGTACCGGTCAGGGTCCCGCCATTGCCTGCAACCGCCAGGTTGGCGACCGCTGCTGGCGGGGTGGTATCGGCAGCGGTGTAAGGCACCGAAGGCGACACATTGCCTGCTGCATCGGTGGCGGTAACTTGCAAGGTCTGGCCGTTGGTCTGGGCCGTGTTCAGCGTAACCTGGAAGGTGCCGTTGCTGTTGGCCACGGCAGTGCCCAGCACATTGCCGGCCGCGTCGCGCACGGTGACCGTGCTGCCTGCTTCGGCGTTACCACTCAGTTGCAGACCGGTACCGGCCAGCGCCAGGGCGGTTGGCGCGGCAGGCGGGGTGAAGTCAGGTGCGGTAAGCGTTACTGCGGTCGACGTGTTGTTGCCCGCGTCGGTCTGGGTCACGCTTAGGTGCTGGGCATTGAGCTGCGCACTGTTGAGGGTGAGCGTGAAGCTGCCATTGGCGGCTACCAGGCCGGTGCCGATGATGGTGCCGTCGGGGCCGCGCACGGTCACGCTGGCACCGGCTTCACCCAGGCCGGTGAGGGTCAGGCCATTGTTGTTGAGCACCACGTTGGTCAGCGGCGCCGGTGGCGTCAGGTCAGGCGTGCTCAGCGTAACCGCAGGCGAGGTGTTACCTGCCGCATCCACCTGGCTCACGCCGATGGCCTGGCCGGTCGCCTGTGGCGTGTCGAAGGTGACCGTGAAGCGGCCATCGGCACCCACGGTCGCGGTGCCTACCACGGTACCGGCGGCGTTGCGTACCTGCACCGTTGCACCCACTTCGCCGCTGCCGGACAGTTGTTTGCCATCGGCGCTGAGCACCGGGTTGCCTACGGCGGCAGGTGGCGTGCGGTCCGGGGTCGCCAGGCTGGCAGGACCAGACACGTTGCCGGCGGCATCGATGAGGGTGACTTGCAATGCGCTGCCGGTGGTTTGCGCACTCGGCAGGGTGACTTGGAACTGACCGTTCTGGTTGACCGTACCCTCGGCCAGTATTGCACCGCTGGCATCACGCACGATTACCCTTGCGCCAGCTTCTCCCTGGCCGCTGACTACCGTGGCTGCGCTGTTCAGGCTCAGGCCTGTGGCTGCGTCTGGCGCCTGCAGGTCTGGTGCCTGCACGGTCGCGGCGAGGGAGGTGTTACCAGCAGCGTCGGCCTGGGTAATGGTGAGGCTTTGGCCGTTGGCTTGCGGCGGTACCAGGCTGACACTGAACAGCCCATTGCTGCCTACGGTTGCGGTGCCCAGCACGGTGCCTTGCGCATCGACCACACGTACGGTTGCACCGACTTCACCGTGGCCGGTGAGGGCGCTGCCGGTACGATCCAGGACCAGCTGGTTGGGCGCATCGGGGGCCGTGGTGTCCTCTGCCACGATGGTGGCTGGCACCGAAGGCTTGCCACCGGCTGCGTCACGGGCACTAACCTGCAGAATTTGGGCGTTGAGTTGGGCGTTGCTGAAGAACACCCGGAAGGTGCCGTCGCTGCCGACCGTGGCGGTACCCAGGGTGATCCCCGCGGACGTTACGGTGATCAGTGAGCCCGCGGTGCCTTGGCCGATGAGCAGGAAGCCGTCGGCACTGATTGACAGGGCGGACGGGGTGGCGATTTCGCTGCCGTCCGGGCCGGTCACGTTGACCGAGGTTTCGTTGCCACCTCCGTCGCGGACTACCAGTTGCGCGCTATCGCCGCTGCCCAGCGGCGGATCGAGCGGGATCACGAAGGTGCCATCCGGCCCGACAGTGCCCTGGCCCAGTATTTCGTTGCCGTCGCGCACGATGACGGTGGCACCTGGTTCAGCGCTACCGGCAATGGTGCTCCCATCCGGGCTGACGGTGATATCGGTGGCCGCTGCGGGGGGAGTGGTATCCTCTGCGGTGACGGTCAACGGCGCCGAGTCGTTTCCTGCAGCATCGGTAACGATGACCGTCACGGTCTCGCCGTTGGTCAACGGCGGTGCCAACGGCACGCTGAAGCGGCCATCCTCGTTGACTGACCCGGTAAAGGTACCACCAGGGCCAGTCACCGTTACCGAGCTTGCACCCGGTGCGTTACCGGTGACCTCGGTGCCATCTGGGCTTATTTGCACCTCAGTGGGGAGTGCCGGCGGGGTGAGGTCCGGTGCGGTGACTTGAGTCGCTCCAGAGACATTGCCGGCGGCATCGGTCAAGGTGATGTCGAGTACCTGGCCGTCCAGTTGTGGTGGCGACAGCGGCACGATGAAGTTGCCGCCCACCGGTACAAGCACAGTGCCCACCACGTCGCCATTGGCATTGCGCACCTCGACGGTGGAGCCCACTTCGCCACTGCCTTGCAGGCGAGTGCCGTCGGCGCTGACCTGGACACCGGTCGGGGTGGCTGGCCCGGTGGTATCAACGGCTGTGACGGTCGCCGACGGCGAGGTGTTGCCAGCCTTGTCGGTGAGCACCACCGACAGCACTTCTCCGTTGGTCTGGGCCGGGCTGAGGATAACGCTGAAGGTACCATCGGCATTCACTACGACATCGCCCAGTACCTGCCCGGTTGCATTGCGCACCTCCACCGTGGCACCCGGTTCACCTCGGCCACTGAGTTCGCTGCCGTCAGTGCTCAGCGCAAGGTCTTGGGCCACCTCCGGGGCCTGCAGGTCGGGGGCGGTCAGGGTACCGGCGGCGGAATCATTGCCGGCGGCGTCGGCCTGAATGACCGACAAGGCCTGGCCGTTGAGCTGGGGTGGATCGACGGAGACGCGGAACGTGCCGTCGGCCTCCACCACGGCGGTACCCAGTACTGCACCGCCGGTGCCGATGACGCGGACCGTCGCGCCGGGCTCACCGGTGCCGGACACCACGCTGCCATCGGCAGACAGCACCAGGTCTATCGGGGTGTCCGGCGCTTTGCTGTCTGGCGCTGTCAGGCTGACGGCTGCAGAAAGGTTACCGGTGGGGTCGCGCTGCTCCACGGTCAGAGCCTGGCCGTTGGTCTGCGGTGCGCCCAGAGCGACCTCGAAGCTACCGTCCTCGTTGACTACGGCCGTGCCCAGCACGGTGCCGTCGGGGCCACGTACCGTGACTGTGGCGCCCGGTTCGCCGGTGCCTGTGACAGTGGTACCTGAGTTGTCGATCACCGTGTTGCCAACCACCTGCGGCGGGGTGCTGTCAGGGGCGGTGAAATCAACCGGGCCGGCACTGTTGCCGAAGCTGTCGGTAGCTTCCACGGTCAGGCTCTCACCGTTGCGCTGTGGCGGGTTGAGGGCGACGTCGAAGCGCCCGTCGGCGCCGACCGTGGTGGTGCCCAGCACGGTGCCGTCGGCGGCACGCACGGTGATGATCGCACCCGTCTGGCCCGTGCCGGTAAGGTGAATGCCGGTGCTGTCGATGGCCAGGCCGGAAGGTTGCAGCGGGCCATCGAGGTCGGGGGCGGTGAGGTTAGCGGTCGAACTGTTGCCCGCCGCATCGCGCAACACCACGTCCAGCTCCTGGCCGTTGGTCTGGGCCGGTGTCAGGGTCAGGGTGAACACGCCGTTAGGCCCGACCACGGCAGTACCCAGCACCGTGCCCTGGGCGTTGCTGACCTGCACACTGGCACCGGGTTCACCGCGGCCAGTGAGGGTTACGCCATCGGCACTGAGCAGCAGGTCGGTGGCCGCGCTGGGTGGGGTGATATCCGGTGCGGTGATCTGGATCGGGAGCGAACTGTTGCCGCCAGTGTCGACAGCCACCACGTCGAGCAGTTCGCCATTGGCCTGGGGCGGTGTGAGGTTGAGTGTGAAGGTGCCGTCGTTGCCCACTTGCACACTGCCCAGCACCGTCCCTTGGGCATCGCGCACTTCCACCCGGCTGCCTGCCGGGGCGCTGCCGCTGAGGGTCGAACCATTGGCGGCCAGCACCAACTCGCTTGGGCTTTCCGGTATTGGCGTCAGTGGCACGACGACGGTCAGGCCCAGCGATTCGTTGCCGGCAGCATCGGTCTGCACCAGGACGATGGTTTCGCCGGCGGCGAGCGGGGTGTCCAGGTTGACCAGGAAGGTGCCATTGGAGGCCACTGTGGCGGTGCCGAGCACATTGCCATCGGGATCGCGCACTTCGACTTTGGCGCCGGCTTCACCACGGCCGGCAATCACCTGGCTGCCGGCACCCACCACTACGTTACTGATGATGGCTGGAGCGGTGGTATCGGGGGCGGTGTAGTTCAGCGGCTCGGAGACGTTGCCGGCGGCATCGATCACCCGGATGGTCAACATTTCGCCGTTGGCCTGGATTGGGTCCAGAGTGAGGCTGAAATTGCCGTCGCCGCCAACGATACCGCTGCCGATCAAGGCGCCGCTGGCGTCACGCACTTCCACCCGGGCGCCGGGTTCTGCGTTCCCGGTCAGGGTTGCACCAGCACTCAGGTCAAGCGCTGTCGGCTGGCCTGGGGCTACCAGGTCCGGGGCGGTCAGCGGGCTGGAAGCCGAGACATTGCCCGCGGCATCGGTCAGAGTCACCTGCAGCGACGAGCCGTCGATGACCGGGCTGTTCAGTTGTAGAGTGAAGCTGCCATCCGGCTGCACAGTGCCGGTCCCTACGACCTGGCCTTGATCGTTCAATACATTGACCGTCGCGCCGGCTTCACCGCGGCCCGAAACGGTACGGCCATCGAGGCTGATGACCAGGTCACTGGCCGGAGCTGGCGGTGTGGTGTCGCCGCCGCCGTCGATGTCTGGTGCAGTGACGTTGCCCGCGGTGGAGGTGTTGCCCGCGGCATCGGTTGCGGTGACCTGCAACTGTTCGCCATCGACCTGCGCTGGGTTGAGGGTGATGCTGAAGGCGCCGTTTGCACCGACCACGGCGCTGCCTAGCACGGTGGTGCCGTCGGCGGCGAGGATCCTTACGGTGCTGCCGGGCTCCGCGCGGCCGCTGACGACAGTGCCATCGGCATTGACCGCCAGATCGGAGGGGGCGGCTGGCGCCGTGATATCGGGCGCAGTGACCTGGGCGGGCAGGGACGAAGCGCCGCTGCCATCGATTGCTACGACGTCGAGCAACTCGCCGTTGGCTTGCGCTGGGTTGAGTGCCAGTGTGAAGGTGCCTTCGGCGCCAACCACGATGATGCCGATCACTGTACCGTTGGCATCGCGCACCTCAACGCGGCTGCCTGCCGGGGCGGTGCCGCTGATGCTGCTGCCATCGGCGGAAATGATCAGGTCGCTTGGGGTGTCTGGTGCTGGCGTCAGCGGAACCTGGAATTGCAGGGCCTCTGAGGCATTGCCGCTTGGATCGGTCTGAACCAGGCTCAGCTCAGCACCCGGTTGGGCCGCTGGATCCAGGTTGATCAGGAAGGTACCGTTGGCTGTGACGACGCCGGTGCCGATGAGGTTGCCATTGGCATCGCGCACCTCAACGGTGGCGCCAGCTTCACCGCGACCGGACAGTTGCAGGCCATTTGGGCCGACTACGATATTGCTGACTTCGGCCGGTGGGGTGGTATCCGGCGCTTGGAACTCAAGCGGCGCCGAGGTATTGCCGGCGGCATCCACCAAGCGTACGTCGATGGTTTCGCCGTTGGCCTGGGCAGGGGAGAGGGTCAGGCTGAAGGTGCCGTCTGCACCTACCACCCCGCTACCGATCACGGTGCCGGACGCATCCCGTACCTGAACCGTAGACCCCGGTTCACCACGGCCAGACAGGGTGACGCCATTGGCCAAGGCCAAGTCGGTCGGTTGAGCTGGCGGCTGCAGGTCTGGTGAAATCACCGAACCGGGCGGCGACACATTGCCAGCAGCGTCGGTCAGGGTCACTTGCAGCGACGAGCCATCCTTGACTGCCGGATTCAAGGTGAGCTGGAAGGTCCCGTCGGCCCCCACAGTACCGGTGGCCAGCACGTTGCCCGCGCTATCGCGCACCTGGACGGTAGTGCCCACTTCACCACGGCCGCTGATTTGCTGACCGGCCAGGCCAATCACCAAGTCGGTAGGTGCAACTGGTGGGGTGGTGTCGCCGCCATCGATATCCGGTGCAGTGACGTTGCCCGCGGTGGAGGTGTTGCCCGCAGCATCGGTTGCGGTGACCTGCAACTGTTCGCCATCAACCTGCGGTGGGTTGAGAGTGATGCTAAAGGCGCCACTTGCGCCCACTACAGCGGTCCCCAATACAGTGGTGCCATCCGCAGCGAGCACACGCACGGTGCTGCCGGGCTCTGCGCGACCGCTGACGACAGTGCCATCGGCATTGACCGCCAGATCGGCGGGAGCGGCTGGCGCCGTGATATCGGGCGCAGTGACCTGGGCGGGCAGGGACGAAGCGCCGCTGCCATCGATTGCCACCACGTCGAGCAGCTCACCGTTGGCTTGCGCCGGGACGAGCGGAATGCTGAACGTGCCGTCAGCGCCAGCCACCACGGTGCCGATCACTGTACCGTTGGCATCGCGCACCTCAACGCGGCTGCCTGCCGGGGCATTACCAGTGATGCTGCTGCCATCGGCGGAAATGATCAGGTCGCTTGGGGTGTCCGGTGCTGGCGTCAGCGGAACCTGGAATTGCAGGGCCTCTGAGGCATTGCCGCTTGGATCGGTCTGAACCAGGCTCAGCTCAGCGCCCGGTTGGGCCGCTGGATCCAGGTTGATCAGGAAGGTACCGTTGGCTGTGACGACGCCGGTGCCGATGAGGTTGCCATTGGCATCGCGCACCTCAACGGTGGCGCCGGCTTCGCCGCGACCGGACAGTACCAGACCACCAGAGCCGACCACGATATTGCTGACTTCGGCCGGTGGGGTGGTATCCGGCGCTTGGAACTCAAGCGGCGCAGAGGTATTGCCGGCGGCGTCCACCAAGCGCACATCGAGGGTTTCGCCGTTGGCTTGGGCAGGCGACA
>NZ_BQHW01000054.1 GCF_021602025.1 Pseudomonas ceruminis | reverse complement strand
AAAATCTTTTCCAGCTCGGCGTCGAACAGCGCCGGGTCGGTGTAGAGGGAGGTGTGGACACGGTCGGGCTGTACCAGCTCGGCCGGGTCGATCGCCAGGTTGACGGCGGGGATCAGGTGGCTCACGGCATATTCCTCACATCAGGCGCGCTGGATGATCAGTTCGCGGCCAACACGGGCCTCGACCTTGGCGTAGCGCCACAGTTTGTAAGGGCCCTCGCCCACCGCCGTGGTGCGGAACAGATTGCAGGCCGCGTGCACGGTTTCGATGTCCGGCACGTCGGCCAACAGGTAGGTGGTCCAGGGGTAGCCGTCGGAGGGGCCGACCATGCTCTGGTCGTCGTCCATGTTGCCCAGCACGTGCACCCCGACCAGGTCGTGAATACCGTTCCACATCGCGCTGAAGGCGGCCCACACGTGCAACTGCTCTTCACGCGGCGCATCGAAGAAGTTCTGGTTGATGCCCATGCAGAACAGCACGCGCAAGGTTTTCTTATCGCTCATGACAAATATCCCGAAAGTTACAGGTAGCCCGGAAGGGGTTGTTTACCGAAGAACATCGCCCCGGCGTTCTGGTAGGTGACGTCGCCCATGAAGGCGTGCTGGGTGACCACCTGGGCATCGTTGACACAACGGGCCAGCGGGCTTTGGTTGTAGATGCCGGTCATGCCCGAGAGCATCTGCGCGCTGCGGGCCACCTCGGCCGCCACCCGCGCGGCATGGGTCGAAGACAGGCGCAGCAGGTTGGTCACCTCGACCGGCACCGGGTCGCCCGCCAGCACGTGCTCCCAGGCCCGCTCGATGGACTCGTAGAAAAATGCGCGGGCCGAGCGCAGCGCGGCCTCGGCCTTGGCCACATCGACCTGGGCCAGCGGCCGGTCTGCCAACGCCGGAGCGCCGGTCACCGAAATACGTCCGCTGGCCATGCCCGACAGTTCGTCCAGCGCGGCACGGGCAATGCCCAGGCCGACTACCGACAGCACCTGGGTGGCGAACGACAGCGACGGGTAACGGAAGAACGGCTCATCCAGGTTGGGCGTGCCACCGCGCACGAAGGTCCACTGCTCGCCGACCACCACATCCTCGACCAGCAGGTCGTGGCTGCCGGTTCCGAGCAGGCCTACGGTGTCCCAGGTCTCTTCGATGCGCGCCTGGTGGCGTGGCATCACTGCCAGGCGCGGCAGGTCAAGCTTGTCGCCGTTGCGCGGGGCGATACCGACGCCAACGATGTCGGCGCCCACAGAGCCGCTGGAGTACTTCCAGCGACCGTTGACCTTGAAGCCACCGGCAACGATTTCAGCAGGCTGCGGTGGGAAGATGCCGCCGGCGAAGACAGTATCGGGGCTATTGCGGTAGATCTCGGCGATGGTCTCCAGTGGCAGCGCGGCCAGATACACCGGGCTCATGCCAAAGCTGGCCACCCAACCGGCCGAGCCGTCGGCATGGGAGATGCGCTCAATCATCTCGCAGAACGCGCCCGGGGAGCATTCCAAGCCACCGAAGCGTTTGGGCACCAGGGCGCGGTACACACCGTGGGCCTTGAAGGCATCGATCACATCGCGGGAAATGTGGCGCTGGCGATCGAACTCACCCAGTCGGGCTCGATCACGAACACCCTCAAGCAGGGCCTCGAAGGCAGGGCCGGAGGCAAGCGCCGACACGGGCGCGGCACGCAGGCAAAGCGAATCCATGGACATTCTCCGTCTCAGGCGCGGTTCTTGTACTGATGCTTGTAGGAAATGGCAGGCGGCGAAATGGCTGAGCTGGCTAAGGGCAAGCGGCGGCCACGCAGGGGAGCAAAGGCGGGTTCGGGCGGCATGGTCTGTCTCTCTTGTTTTGTGTGCCGGTGGCGAAAATTTGCGATCAATTACGTGAATTGTCAATTGAATTTTCACGCTTAAAAACACACAACGCTCCTTGATATCAGCCGCAAAGCTGTCTGAAACCCATGTTATTTCCTTGAATTCAAAGTCTTTTTTGCATGAAAGACCAAGGCAGCTACACAACCAAAAAAACTAACCGGGCACGCCAATATGCAGAAAAATTTTTAGTCCACTTTTCACATGATTTCGAACAGAAAAAAGCTGGTGTAGGATGGCCTGGCATGGAGCACGACTACGCCGGCCAACCCGCGCCGCGCCTAAAAACAACAATCAAGCCAGCCCCCGCCAGGACCGACGGGGACACGCCAATGCCTGCCGTGATTACCCCGAGGTCGAGGTCATGCCCACCCGCCATATCGATCTGCAGGACCATCGCCTGCGCTACCTGCACCTGAGCCATGACAAGGGCTCCATGCGCGCCGCCGCCGAAGCGCTGGGCGTCGCCACCTCTTCGGTCAGCCGGCAGATCGCCAGGCTGGAGCAAGAGCTGGGCATCGAACTGGTGCGCCCCGGCACCCACCGCATCAGCCTGACCACTGCCGGTGAAGCGGCCGTGGACTACTACATCGAACGCATCCGCCAGCACGCCCAGTTGGTCAGCCGCCTGGACGAACTGCGCGACCAGCAGCAGGCCTCCACCGTGATTGCCATCGGCGAAGGCCTGCTCGGCGCCCGGGCGATCAACTCGCTACAAGGCTTCTTGCAGGCTCACGGGGCCCACAAAGCCGAAATCATCAGCGCGCCGTCGCTGGAAGTGCAGCGCATGGTGATGGCCGACCAAGCGCACCTGGGTGTGGTTTTCGCGCCCAGCCCGACTGCGCGCCTGACCCGGCTTTTCAGCCTGGCGCAACCGCTGCGCATGATCGTTCACCGCGACAGCCGGCTGGCCAAGCGCACTACCGTCACCCTTGAGGAGGTCGCCCGCGAATCGCTGGTGCTGCCCGGGGCCAACTTTCGCGTACGCGAGCTGGTGGATGCCGCCTGCAAGGGGCATGGCTTCAACATCGTGCCAACGCTGACCTCCAATTCGCTGGCGGTGATCCTCGATTTCGTCCGTTCTGGACTGGGCGCGACGTTACTGGCCGAATTGCCGATCATCGACGAGCTCAAGTACGGTACCTTCAAGGCACTGGCCATCGATTGCCAGGCAATGAACGCCACTGATATCCAGATCGTCACGCGCCGTGGCCGCACGCTTGACGGCATGAGCCGAGCCCTGGCCACCGAGATGGCCAAGGCGGTGCGTATGGCCGCGCATCCATGACCAAGCCACCCGCATGCAGCTGGCGCGTGCAGCCAATGCAATTGCGCAGCGGTGCGAACCCATGGCATAGATGCAGGTCCACGTCTGTACGTGACCGTCTTGCGCGTTTGAAGGAGTGCATGCATGAGCAAGCCACCCTATGTTCCGCCCAAAGTCTGGCGCAACGACGCAGCCTCCGGCGGCCAGTTCGCCAGCATCAACCGGCCGATCGCCGGCCCGACCCACGACAAGGAACTGCCTGTCGGCAAGCACCCTTTGCAGCTGTACTCGCTGGCCACCCCCAACGGCGTCAAGGTCACCATCCTCCTTGAAGAGTTGCTCGCCCTTGGCCACAGCGGTGCCGAGTACGACGCCTGGCTGATCCGCATCGGCGAAGGCGAGCAGTTCTCCAGCGGCTTCGTGCAGGTCAACCCCAATTCGAAGATCCCTGCCCTGCTCGACCGCAGCGTCGAGCCGCCCGTGCGGGTGTTCGAGTCGGGGTCGATCCTGCTGTACCTGGCGGAAAAATTCGGCGCGTTGCTGCCCAAGGCTGCGCCAGCCCGTGCCGAGAGCCTGAACTGGTTGTTCTGGCAGATGGGCTCGGCGCCGTATCTGGGCGGTGGTTTTGGCCACTTCTATGTGTATGCGCCAGAGAAGTTCGAATACGCCATCAACCGTTTCACCATGGAGGCCAAGCGCCAGCTGGATGTGCTGGAGCGGCGCCTGGCCGAGAGCCGCTACCTGGGTGGCGACACGTACAGCATCGCCGATATCGCCGTGTGGCCATGGTATGGCCAACTGGTGCGCGGCAACCTGTATGGGGCAGCGGAGTTCCTGGCGGTGCATGAGTATCCGCACGTGCAGCGTTGGGCCGAGGAGATCGCCCTACGCCCGGCCGTGCAGCGCGGTACCCGGGTCAACCGTACCTGGGGGGACGAAGACAGCCAGGTGCCCGAACGGCATTCAGCGGCGGACCTGGATTGAGTCCACAGGGGCCGCCATGCGGCCCCAACAGTGCCCCGTTGCAAAAAACCATTTCTCCTGCGCAAGCCTGCTTCCCCCGATCCCTTCTTGTACACTCCTCGCAAACGCCCCCACCTGCACAATTTTTGGTGAAAGCATGATCGAGGTAACCGAGGTTTCCATTGCCGAGCTGCGCGACGCGCTCCAAGCGGGCCGCACGACGGCGGTCGAGCTGGTCAAGGCCTACCTGGCGCGTATCGACGCCTACGATGGAGCCGACACCACCACTGCCCTGAATGCCGTGGTGGTCCGCAACCCTGAAGCGCTCAAGGAAGCCGAGGCTTCCGACGCACGCCGCGCCCGTGGCGAACTGCTCGGCCCGCTGGACGGCATCCCCTACACCGCCAAGGACAGCTACCTGGTCAAGGGCCTGACCGCCGCGTCCGGCAGCCCGGCATTCAAGGACCTGGTCGCCCAGCGCGATGCGTTCACTGTCGAGCGCCTGCGCGCCGGCGGCGCCATCTGCCTGGGCAAGACCAACATGCCGCCCATGGCCAACGGTGGCATGCAGCGTGGCGTCTACGGCCGCGCTGAAAGCCCGTACAACGCCAACTACCTGACCGCGCCGTTCGCCTCCGGCTCGTCCAACGGCGCCGGCACCGCCACGGCAGCGAGTTTCAGCGCCTTCGGCCTGGCCGAAGAAACCTGGTCGAGCGGCCGCGGCCCTGCCTCGAACAACGGCCTGTGCGCCTACACCCCCTCGCGTGGCGTGATCTCGGTGCGTGGCAACTGGCCACTGACGCCGACCATGGACGTGGTGGTGCCCTACGCCCGTACCATGGCCGACCTGCTGGAAATCCTCGACGTCGTGGTTGCCGACGACCCTGACACCCGCGGCGACCTGTGGCGCCTGCAACCCTGGGTGCCGATCCCGGCCGCCTCCTCGGTACGCCCGGCGTCCTACCTGGACCTGGCAGTGGATACCAGCGTTCTCAAGGGCAAGCGATTCGGCGTACCGCGCATGTACATCAACGCCGACCCCGAAGCCGGCACTTGCGAAAAACCCGGCATCGGCGGCCCGACCGGCCAGCGCATCAAGACCCGCGACTCGGTCATCGAGCTGTGGCAACAGGCCCGCCAGGCCCTCGAAGCCGCCGGCGCCCAAGTGCTGGAAGTGGACTTCCCACTGGTATCCAACTGTGAAGGCGACCGCCCGGGTGCCCCCACCGTGTACAACCGTGGCATCGTCAGCAAACAGTTCCTGCATGATGAGTTGTGGGAATTGTCCGGCTGGGGCTTCGACGACTTCCTGCGCGCCAACAACGACCCCAAGCTCAATCGCCTGGCCGACGTCGATGGCCCACAGATCTTCCCGCACGATCCGGGCACCCTGCCCAACCGTGAGGACGACCTGGCGGCAGGTATGGACGAGTATGTCAACATGGCCAAGCGCGGCCTGAAGACCTGGGACCAGATCGAAACCCTGCCCGACGGCCTGCGCGGGCTGGAGAAAACCCGCAAGCTGGACCTGGAGGACTGGATGGACGCCCAAGGCCTGGATGCAGTGCTGTTCCCCACCGTCGCCGATGTAGGCCCGGCCGATGCCGACGTCAATCCTGCATCAGCGGACATCGCCTGGAGCAATGGCATCTGGGTAGCCAACGGCAACCTCGCTATCCGCCATTTGGGCGTACCCACGGTGACCGTGCCAATGGGTGTGATGGCCGACATCGGCATGCCGGTGGGGCTGACCTTCGCCGGCCAGGCATACAGCGACAACAATCTGTTGAAATTCGCTGCCGCGTTCGAATCGACCGGCTCGCGCCGCATGATCCCGCCGCGTACCCCAGCACTGGGCTGAACCTTTCGGGGCCGCGATCAGCGGCCCCTTCCGGTCTCCGCCCGGCGAGCTACCTCACACCCTGTTAATCCCTCGATGGGCCTGTAGAGGCCGCTCGCAAAATTCAACATTCTGTGCAACTATCAACAAATCGTTGATAAAGGATGTTGGCATGGGCCTATCGGTAAGCCACGAACGGCAGCTCACCCTCACTGTACTGAAAGCCGCCATCCAGGCGCTGGGCAGCGTCGCTGCGCGTAACATGGAAATCCTCCTGCATGACCTTGACCACCCGGAACACTCCGTGGTGGCGATCGTCAACGGCCATCTCTCTGGCCGTGTGGTCGGCAGCCCGATTCTCGCGGCCCCTGAACAGGACCAAGGCTTCAAAACCCTGATGCAGGCCCCTGCCAGCCAGCAGGGTTGCGAGCCTGTGGTGTTGCCCGACTACCCTACCACCCTCAAAGGCCGCACCCTGCGCAGCGCCACGGCGATCTTTCGCGACAGCACCGGCCACCCGTTCGCCAGCTTGTGCATCAACACCGATGTCACCGACCTGGACGCCGCATTGAGCTTTCTCCAGCAGTTGCAGCCAGTGGGCGCCGTAGCGGCCCCGGTCAGCACAAGCGAACCCGCTGACATGGCACTGCTGATGGGTGAGATCATTGAAGATGCGCTGCAGCGCACGGGCCAGGCCCGCATGAACAGGCAGGCGAAGGTGGAGGCTGTACGAGTGATGCAGGAGCGCGGCCTGTTCATCGTCAAGGGTGGCGTGGAGAAGGCTGCAGCGGCCCTCGGCGTGACCCGATATACCATTTACAACTACCTTGAACATCTACGCGGAGCGAGCCAATGACCCTGCATATCCAGACACCCCTGATCGAATCCCGCCCGCTATCGCTGGCCGCCAGCCGAACGGTCTGGCTCAAGCTCGACGCCCTGCAGCCCTGCGGTTCGTTCAAGCTGCGCGGGGTGGGCCATGCCTGCGAAGTCCACCATGCCCGTGGTGCGCGGCACTTCGTCTCCTCGTCCGGTGGCAACGCCGGCCTGGCAGTGGCATACGCCGGTCGCAAACTCGGCGTGCCGGTGACGGTCGTGGTACCCGAGACCACCACCGAGCGGGCCAAGGAGCTGTTGCATCAGGAGGATGCAAAAGTGGTGGTACATGGCAGTTCCTGGCAGGAAGCCAACGCCCTGGCCCAAACGTTGATCGGGCCGCACGATGCCTTTATCCACCCGTTCGACGACCCACTGCTGTGGGCCGGGCATGCCAGCCTGATCGATGAAGTCGCCGCTACCGGCTACAAGCCTGATGCCGTGGTGCTGTCGGTGGGCGGCGGTGGCCTGCTCAGTGGCGTTGTGGAAGGCCTCAAGCGCAACGGCTGGGATGATGTACCGGTGGTGGCAGTGGAAACCGAAGGCGCGGCCTCGTTGCATGCGGCGGTACAAGCCGGTCACCCGGTGGAGCTTGAGCGCCTAGCTTCGGTGGCGACCTCGCTGGGCGCCAAGCGTGTGGCCGACCAGGCCATGGCGTGCGTACGCGAACATCCCGTGCACAGTGTGCTGGTCAGTGACCGCGCGGCGCTGCAAGCGTGTGAGCGTTTCCTGGCTGACCATCGGGTGCTGGTGGAACCGGCCTGTGGAGCGGCGTTGGCGGTAACCTACGAGGCGGGGAAACTGGACGGTTACAGTAATGTACTGGTCGTGGTTTGTGGCGGCGCTACGGCGACACTGGAGCAGATCCAGGCGTGGTTGAAGCAGGTCGATTGAGGCAGCATCCTCCGGCCGCCTCACAGGCTTGTCCGCGAAGCGGCCGAGAGGTCAATCCAATAACGCAATGATCTGCGGCACCAGCACCTCCCCTTCAATTTCAATCACCGCCACGGTCACCGGCAGTTTGAACCGCCGTGGCCCGGCGCTTCCCGGGTTCAGGTACAAACGCCCTTCGCGCCAGTCGATCATCGGCTTGTGCGAGTGCCCGGTGATCACTACCTGTACCGCGGCGTCCAGTTCATGCGGCACATCGGCAATGTCGTGCACCAGCAGGGTTTGTCGGCCTGCCAGGTCGAAGCGCAGCTCATCGGCCAGCTGCGCCGCCCACGGCAGTTTCAAATCGTTGTTGCCACGCACCACCCGCAATGGCGCCAGTGCCTCGAGCACTTCGAGCACCTGCGGTTTGCCGATGTCGCCGGCATGTACGATCAGCTCGCACCCCACCAGCGCGTCAATCGCTTCGGGGCGCAGCAACCCGTGCGTGTCGGCAATGACCCCGATCTTCATGCCCATCCCCCGTCCTTGAGTGTTCTGGTACGGCTGCTCATCGGAATCTCCTTGTTCTGCCTGCCCGCTATCAGGATGTTCACACAGGCGTGTTCCAATGAGTTTGTCGCACGGGGGAAAATTCCCTCACGCTGACCGCAAGCTCGACGAAATGCGCATCTCGCCCTTTCGATATGCGGCAAGGGAAGGCACAATGCGTGTCCTTTTTTTGGCCGGCCTGGCCGGGGGCCTTTAAATGATCAAGACGCCGTACTACCTCATCGATAAAACCAAGCTGCTGAGCAACATGGAGAAGATCGCCTACGTGCGCGAACACTCCGGTGCCAAGGCACTGCTCGCCCTCAAGTGCTTCGCCACCTGGTCGGTGTTCGACCTGATGCAGCAGTACATGGACGGCACCACCTCTTCGTCGCTGTATGAGCTCAAGCTCGGCCGCCAGAAGTTCGCCGGCGAGACCCATGCCTACAGCGTGGCCTGGGCCGACGACGAGGTCGAGGAAATGCTCGAGAACTGCGACAAGATCATCTTCAACTCGATCGGCCAGTTGCAGCGCTTCGCCGAGCAGTCCGAGGGCAAGGTCCGCGGCCTGCGCGTCAACCCGCAGGTGAGCAGTTCCGACTACCTGCTGGCCGACCCGGCGCGCCCGTTCAGCCGCCTCGGTGAGTGGGACCCGGAAAAGATCGAGAAAGTGATCGCGCAGATCTCCGGCTTCATGTTCCACAACAACTGCGAGAACGGTGACTTCGGCCTGTTCGACAAGATGCTCACCCACATCGAAGAGCGTTTCGGCCACCTGCTGCACAAGGTGGAATGGGTCAGCCTCGGTGGCGGCATCCATTTCACGGGTGAAGACTATGCGGTCGATGCGTTCTGCGCGCGCTTGAAGGCGTTCTCGGAACACTACGGCGTACAGGTCTACCTGGAGCCTGGCGAAGCCGCGATCACCAACAGTGCCTCGCTGGAAGTGACCGTGCTCGATACCCTCTACAACGGCAAGCACCTGGCCGTGGTCGACAGCTCGATCGAAGCGCACCTGCTCGACCTGCTGATCTACCGCCTCAACGCCAAGATGGCCCCCAACGATGGCGAGCACACCTACATGGTCTGCGGTAAATCGTGCCTGGCCGGCGACATCTTCGGCGAGTACCAATTCGATCGTCCGCTGGCCATCGGCGATCGCCTGTCGTTCATCGACACGGCGGGTTACACCATGGTCAAGAAAAACTGGTTCAACGGTCTGAAAATGCCTTCCATCGCGGTCCGACAGCTCGACGGCAGCGTCGAACTGGTGCGCGAGTTCGGTTTCGAAGACTACGTTTCCAGCCTGTCGTAAGACCGGCCCCAAAAGTAAGGAGCAACAGGTAAATTGAAGAAGAACGTTCTTATCATTGGTGCAGGAGGTGTCGCCAAGGTGGTGGCCCACAAGTGCGCGCAGCATAACGACGAACTGGGTCGTATCGCTATCGCGTCACGGAACATCTCCAAATGCCAGGCCATCATCGACAGCGTCAAGGCCAAGGGTAGCCTCAAGGTACCCGCCGACATCCAGGCCTTCTCGCTCAACGCCCTCGATGTCGAGGCGACCAAGGCACTGATCCGCGAGACCGAATCGCAGATCGTGATCAACGTCGGTTCCGCCTTCCTCAACATGTCGGTGCTGCGTGCCTGCATCGATACCGGTGTGGCCTACCTGGACACCGCGATCCACGAAGAACCGGGCAAAATCTGCGAAACCCCGCCCTGGTATGGCAACTACGAGTGGAAACACCTGGAAGAGTGCCAGCAGAAGAACATTACCGCCATTCTCGGCGTCGGTTTCGACCCGGGTGTGGTGAACAGCTACGCCAAACTGGCGCAGCAACAGTATTTCGACCGCATTGATTCGATCGACATTCTCGACGTCAATGCGGGGTCCCACGGCAAGTACTTTGCCACCAACTTCGACCCGGAAATCAACTTCCGCGAGTTCACCGGGCAAGTGTGGAGCTGGCAGAACAGCCAGTGGACCAGCAACACCATGTTCGAGGTCAAGCGTACCGACGACCTGCCGGTGGTGGGTTCGCAGAACCTGTACCTGACCGGCCACGACGAGGTGCATTCGATCTCGAAGAACCTCGACGTGCCGAACGTGCGCTTCTGGATGAGCTTCGGCGAACACTACATCAACGTGTTCACCGTGCTGAAGAACCTGGGCCTGCTCTCCGAGCAGCCGGTCAAGACCGCTGAAGGCCTGGAAGTGGTGCCGCTGAAAGTGGTCAAGGCCGTACTGCCAGACCCGGCCTCGCTGGCCCCTGGCTACACCGGCAAGACCTGCATCGGTGACTTGGTCAAAGGCACCAAGAACGGTCAGCCGCGCGAAGTGTTCATCTACAACGTGGCCGACCACGAAGAAGCCTACGCCGAGACCGACAGCCAAGGTATTTCCTACACCGCCGGTGTACCTCCAGTGGCCGCTGCGCTGCTGGTCGCCCGTGGCGAGTGGGATGCCAAGCGCATGGTCAACGTCGAAGAGCTGCCAGCCGAGCCGTTCCTCAAGGCCCTGGACGTGATGGGCCTGCCGACCCGCGTGAAAGATGAAAAAGGCGATCGTCCTTGGGACGCCGAAGCCTAAGCAGCAAAAAGAAGAAAGGGCGCCTACTGGGCGCCCTTTCTTTTTGTCTGTCGGCCGTGGGTGGCGGGGTCTAGCGCTTGCCAGCGCCCAAACCTGTGGGAGTGGCGTCGTCCTGCGAAACAGGCAGCGCGGTGGCTGGCACCGGCTTCGCCAGTGTTCGCGGGGCACGCCCGCCCCACAGAAATTGGGTCAACTTCTGCCGGAAAAACCTACTTCCTCGCCTCCAGAATCAGATTGAACGGCGTTTGCGTTGCGCGCCGGAAACGTGTGAAGCCCGCCTCCTCGAACACCGCGCGCAACCGCGCTTCCCCCGCTTGAGCGCCCAGCCCAAGCCCGACCTCCTGGGACAGCGAGTTGGGTGTGCAGATGAACGTCGATGCCGCATAGAACAAGCGCCCCACCGGCGTGAGATTGCCGTCGAGCGAATCTTCGGCATAAGGCTCCACCAGCATCACCGTACCGTCAGCCTTCAACGCGCGGTAGGCGTGCCGGGCAGCGCCAACCGGGTCGCCCATGTCATGCAGGCAATCGAAGAAACACACCAGGTCATGATCATGGCCTGGATAATCCTTGGCCGAGGCCTGCTGGAAACTCACCCGCTCCGACACACCCGCCTCGCCGGCGCGCTCGCGAGCCGTGGCGATGGAGGGCGCGTGGTAGTCGTAACCGACAAACCTCGAAGCCGGATAGGCCTGCGCCATGACCAGGGTCGAAGCCCCATGCCCGCAGCCCACGTCCGCCACCTTCGCCCCCGCCTGCAGCTTGGCAACCACACCCTCCAGCGCCGGTAGCCATTCAGCCACCAAGAACGTCCGATAGCCAGGCCGGAAGAAGCGCTCAGTGCCACTGAACATGCACGGGTGATGGTCGCCCCAGGCCAGCCCGCCGTCACCGCGCATGGCCGCCACCAGCTTGTCCTTGTCGTGGAACAGCGCCGCCACCACCGCCGCGCCACCGGCCATGTAGGCCGGGGAATCCTCCAGGGCCAGCGCCATGGCCTGTTCCTCGGGCAGCACGAAACTGCCCTTGTCATGCACCATGTACCCAGAAGCGGCCTGAGCGTTGAGCCATTCGCGCACCAACCGGGGGTGGCAGCCGGCCTTTGCCGCCAGTGCCTCGGGTGTTATCGGCTGGCTGTCGGCCATGGCCTTGTACAGCCCCAGTTCGTCACCGAGGATCACATTGGCCAGGGTCGCCGCAGCGCCCATGTCGCCCACCAGCTTACCCATGAAATCGTGAAGCCTTGCCTCGTCCATGACCTGCCCTCCTCTGCAAGAAGGCCACCGTCAGCGAGGGATGTCCGGTCCGGGGAGGCGGTGGTCGGATGAATGGTGAGGACTCGCCGCCATGACAGCAGCAGCGGGCTGTCTGTAAGTCTAGATGCCTTATTTTCCGTGTACACCACGACACGCGGCCCTGCACACTACTCAGCAGGCCTGCTGCCAACGCTCTCAGGATCTTCACCAGCCTTCTGCTTTTCCGCCCGGGAAAACCCTTGGCAGACAACGCGCGAAAGTTGATATCCGCGTTGCGCATTCAACTGGCTAAAGATTTGAAGCGTGTGGAAAACCATATGAAAAAGTGAGCCTTCAGAATCAAGGCTGTCTGTGTGTTCCGAAATGGGGCCGCTGCAGCCCGTCGCGGGCAATCCGGCGACGGGCTGCTGAGCAAACGCTACTGCACCTGCCCCGCCGTCGGAGGGTTCAGCTGCAGCACTTCATTGGTGTACGCCCACTCCTTCTGCACCTGGTCCGGATGATCGTTCAGGTGTATGCCATACGATGGCACGATCTGTTTGATCTTGGCTTGCCAGTCCGGCGAGGCCACCTTGTCCTTGAACACCTTGTTCAGCAGGTCGAGCATGATCGGTGCCGCGGTCGAAGCACCCGGCGAAGCACCCAGCAGGCCGGCGATAGTGCCGTCCTTGGACGTGACCACTTCGGTGCCCAGTTTGAGCACGCCGCCCTGGCTGTCGTCCTTCTTGATGATCTGCACCCGCTGGCCAGCCTGCCACAGCCGCCAATCCTCTTTCTTCGCTTCAGGGAAGTAGGTGCGCAACGCTTCGAAACGGTCATCGTCCGATTGCAGCACCTGGCCGACCAGGTACTGCACCAGGTCAAATTCGCGCACGCCCACACGCACCATCGGCCAGGTGTTGTGCACGTTGACGCTGGCGAACAGGTCAAGCAGTGAGCCCTGCTTGAGGAACTTGGTCGAGAAGGTCGCGAACGGCCCGAACAGGATCATCCGCTTGCCGTCCAGGACACGGGTATCCAAGTGCGGTACCGACATCGGCGGCGCACCGGTGGCGGCAATGCCGTAAGCCTTGGCCATGTGCCGTTGGGCGATGGCCGGGTTATCAGTGACCAGGAAGGAACCGCCCACCGGGAAGCCGGCATAATCCTTGGCCTCCTCGATCCCCGACTTCTGCAGCAGGGGCAACGCCGCACCGCCAGCGCCGATGAACAGGAACTTGGCATCGGTGGCCGCCTTGCTGCCGTCCTTGAGGTTCTTGTACTCCACGTGCCAGGAGCCATCATCGTTACGGGTAATGTCCTGGACCTCGCTGGACAACGCCAGGTCGAAATTCGGCCGGCTCTGCAGGTAGGCCACGTACTGGCGGGTAATCTCGCCGAAGTTGACGTCGGTACCGATCGGCGTCCAGGTCACCGCCAGCTTCTGGTTAGGGTCACGGCCCTCCATCATCAGCGGTACCCATTTGCGGATCTGCTCATGATCTTCGGAGTACTGCATAGGTTTGAACAGCGGGCTGGCCTGCAGCGCCTCGTAACGCTTCTTGAGGAACCTGATGTTGTCATCACCCCAGACGAAGCTCATGTGCGGGGTGGTATTGATGAAGGAATGAGGATTCTTCAGCACGCCCTGCTTGACCTGCCAGGCGAGAAACTGGCGGGTGATCTGGAACGACTCGTTGATCTCCACCGCCTTGCTGATATCGATCTTGCCGTCCTTCTCCGGGGTGTAGTTGAGCTCTGCCAGCGCCGAGTGACCGGTGCCGGCGTTGTTCCAGCCGTTGGAGCTTTCTTCCGCCACCTTGTCCAGCCGCTCGACCATCTGCATCGACCAGCCCGGCTCCAGTTCATTGAGCCACACCGCCAGGGTCGAACTCATGATGCCCCCGCCCACCAGCAGCACATCGACTTTCCTGTTCTCGGCGGCCTGGGCGCTGAGCACGCTCCAGGCCAAGGTAAAGCCCGCCAGGGCAAGTTTCGACTTGAGCGTGATGTTCATGTTTACTCCTGCTAGGTTGCTATCCGTAACGTCCAGCACCAAGCTTAGCTGAGGGTTTTTGTCGGGTATCACGCTTGTACGTGCTCCACCGCTGCCGATTTTTATCCCTTGCAATCGACTGCATCTCAAAATACTGTATGAATAATCAGTATCACGAGACATCCCATGCAACTCATCGCCAAACTCGGCATCCTGGCCGACGCCGCCAAATACGACGCTTCTTGCGCCAGCAGCGGCGCGCCCAAACGCAGCTCGCGTGGCGGCGACAGCCTGGGCGCCACCGATGGCATGGGCATCTGTCACAGCTACACCCCCGACGGCCGCTGCGTGTCGCTGCTCAAGGTCCTGCTGACCAACTTCTGCCTGTACGACTGCCAGTATTGCGTCAACCGGCGCTCGAGCAATGTGCCGCGGGCGCGCTTCACACCCGAGGAAGTGGTGCGCCTGACCCTGGACTTCTATCGTCGCAACTGCATCAGTGGCCTGTTCCTGAGTTCCGGCATCATCCGCTCGGCCGACTACACCATGGAGCAGCTGATCCGGGTGGCGCGCCTGCTGCGTGAAGAGCACAACTTCCGTGGCTATATCCATCTCAAGACCATCCCCGACGCCGACCCGCTGCTGATCGAAGAAGCCGGCCGCCTGGCAGACCGCCTGAGCGTGAACATCGAACTGCCCACCGAGGCCAGCCTCAAGCGCCTGGCACCGGAAAAACAGGCGCGCACCATTCGCCAGGCCATGGGCGTCATCCACCAGGGCCAACAGGCCGTGGCGGGTGAACCGAAAGCACCGCGCTTCACCCCGGCCGGGCAAAGCACCCAGGTCATCGTAGGGGCCGACGCCACGGACGACAGCACACTGCTGCGCAACGCCGAATCTCTGTACCAAGGGTACGGCCTCAAACGCGTGTACTACTCAGCTTTCAGCCCGATCCCAGACAGCCCTGGCAGCGTGCCGTTGGCGGCCCCGCCACTGCTGCGCGAGCACCGCCTGTACCAGGCGGATTTCCTGTTGCGCGGGTATGGCTACAAAGCGGGTGAGCTGCTTGGCCAGAGCGGCAACCTGGCGCTGGACATCGACCCCAAGCTGGCGTGGGCGCTGGCCAATCGAGAGGTGTTCCCACTGGATGTGAACCGCGCCGAACCTGCCTTGTTGGCACGTATCCCCGGCATCGGCCTGCGCAGTGTGCAGCGGCTGGTGGCCCTGCGCCGCGAGCGACGCGTGCGCTATGACGACCTGATCCAACTGCGCTGCGTGCTGGACAAGGCGCGGCCGTTCATCGTCACCAGCGACTATCGCCCGGCCCAGGCCGAACTGCGCAGCGGCCTGCTGCGCGAGCGCCTGCGCGAACCGCAGGCTCCGCTGCAGATGGGGCTGTGGGGGTGATCGCACTCGATTGCGGCGGCTGCTTCGGCACCTGGCGCGAGCAGGCTCGGGCCTTGCTCGCCCATGGCATCGACCCAGCCGAGGTCACCTGGGGGCAAGGCCCGATCGACGATCTGCTGGCCGTACCAGCAGCATTG
>NZ_BQHW01000053.1 GCF_021602025.1 Pseudomonas ceruminis | reverse complement strand
TGCGCCCGTGAGGGCAGAAAACCAAGGCTGTGCCTTGGTTATCCAATAATCAGCGGGTGAAAATCGGGCTTTTCGGCATGCCCAAGCCGTCCATTTCCGGCTGATGGGCAACTTGTTCGGAGTTTCCCTAATGAACGTGCTCACCACGAGCCCGGATACATTAGCGCAAGCATGCTTTACCGTTCATCAAACTGCGTTGCAGGAGGTGGGCTGACTATACATCTTCGTCTGGTGCATTTCCGGATCGCGCTTGCCATCCTTGTTCTTGGTCGAACTGGGCGCGTGGATGATGGTGGCATCGACAATCGTACCCTGGCGTAGCGACAGACCTCCCTTTGTCTTGCAAATAGTTGTTGATGGTTTCCAGAATCCCTGCCGCGAGTTGTTGCATCTCCAGCAGGTGCCGGAAAGTAAGCGTCCGCCCAACTCACCTTGTGCAAGTCAGGCTGGCACCCACTGATGCGGCAGCAACTGCTCAATCTCGCTGGCCCGCTGCGTCGGCAGCCGCGTCAGCACATTCTTGAGATAGGCATACGGATCATGCCCATTCATGCGCGCTGATTGGATCAGGCTCATGATCGCAGCCGCCCGCTTACCGCTGCGTAGCGACCCGGCAAACAGCCAGTTCGAGCGCCCGAGTGCCCATGGCCTTATCTGGTTCTCGACTTGGTTGTTGTCGATGGGCACAGCCCCATCGTCTTAGTAGCGCGTCAGCGCTACCCAGCGTTTCAGGCTGTAGTCGAGGGCTTTGGCCGTGGCTGATCCGTTGGGCACCAAGTCGCGCTGGGCCAACATCCACTCATGCAGTGTTTTGCTGATCGGTACCGCCAACTCCTGACGTAATCGCCACCGATCTTCATCGCTCATGTCCCGTGCCTGGCGCTCGATCTCGTATAAACCGCCAATCGAATGCAACGCCTGTTCGGCCAACTGGCTTTTGTTCGCCACATGCAAATCGAAAAACTTGCGACGGGCGTGGGCCATGCAGCCGATTTCAGTGATGCCTTGCTCAAAGCCAGCTTTGTAGCCAGCGAAGTCATCGCAGACCAACTTGCCGTTCCAGTCGCCGAGGAAGTTGCGCGCATGTTCGCCAGCACGGCTTGAGCTGAAGTCGTAAACCACGGCTTTGAGGGCCGAAAACGGCGTCGTGCTGTAGGCCCAGACGTAGGCCCGGTGGGTTTTCTTCTCGCCCGGTGCAAGCATTTGCACGGGCGTTTCATCAGCATGAATCACGCCCTGCTTCAGCAACGCCTCACGCAATGCATCGACCAACGGCTGGAGCCGCACGCCGGTTTGTCCAACCCATTGGGCCAAGGTCGAGCGAGCGATTGCCAGCCCGGCGCGGCCAAAGATTTTCTCCTGCCGATACAGCGGCAAGTGATCGGCAAACTTGGCCACCATTACGTGGGCCAGCAAACCTGCGGTTGGGCTACCTTTGTCGATAACCTGCGCTGGCACCGGCGCCTGGATCAGTATTTCGCACTGGCGGCAGGCCCATTTGCCACGTACATGTTGCTCGACGGTAAACACACCAGGCGTGTAATCCAGCTTTTCGCTGACGTCTTCGCCGATGCGTTGAAGCTGGCAGCCACAGGCGCACTGAGTGTTTTCGGGTTCGTGACGAATCACCGTACGTGGAAACTGCGGCGGCAAGGGCGCACGTTTCGGGGATTGCCGTGGCTCGGCCTGTGGTGAAGCTGGGATGAGCTTTTTCAGCTCTTCTTCGATAGCTTCAAGGTCTGTGTCGAGGAGGTCATCCAGCAAGCTGTCTTGTGCTGGGCTGATCTGCTCGCTGGGCTTGGCAAACTTGTGGCGCTTGAGCAGGGCGATTTCGAACTTGAACTGTTCGATGAGAATTTCATCGTTCTGGATCTTCCTGCTCATCGCCTCGACTTGGGACTGCAATTGCAACGCCTGTGCCGCCAAGGCACGAAGCTGTTCCGGAGTCATCTGGTCGAGGTTGGGCAAGAAAGTCATGCCGCCGATTGTGCCAGAGCAGGCCCGAAACGACGACAAGCAGACCGGCCAAATGGCCGGCGGTTACAGCATGCTGATCACGCCGCCTGAGCCGACCCGCTGCCACGGCAGGCCCAGCACCAACGCCTGGAGTTGCTCGCTGTCGAGTTTGACCTCACAGCCGTGGCGAATTCCGGGCCAGTGAAACTTGCCTTGATTCAGGCGCCGCGCGGCAAGCCAGACGCCCACGCCATCGTGCACCAGCACTTTCATCCGGTTAGCACGGCGATTGGCGAACAGATAAGCGCAGTGCGGCTTCGCCGCACCGAACACCGCGATCACCCGGGCCAAAGCCGTTTCGGTACCGGCGCGCATGTCCATCGGCTCGGTGGCCAGCCAGATTGCATCAATGCGGATCATTGAGCGACAGCCCGGATAAATTGCGCACAGCCCTCGGGATCCGAGGCTGGCCATCTCACTGTGATCAATTGGCCGGCCATGGGCAACTCGATGATCACTGAGGCTTCGGCTGGCCGTTTAGGTGCGGCTTTTAGCGGAACGAACGCCGGTAGTGAAGTCGCTGCGGGCTGGTCTCGATAGAGCGGCATCCATTTGCGGATGACATTGGCATTGATGCCGTGGCTGATGGCGACACTCGATACGGTTGCCCCAGGTTGCAGGCATTCCTGAACGACCTGGGCTTTGAATGGTTTCGGATAAGAGCTTCGTTGGCGCATGGAAATCCTGGCGATAAGGGCGATCGCGTCCGCTTAAAAATACCCGGACACCATCGCCCTAAAAGCTGGAGTTCGTAAGGTGAGTTCACCGGACGCTTACTGTTGGCTGCCTGCAAGCCTGCGTATTCAATGATACGGTCTCGATTTGATCTCGCGACCTGGGCAAGCGCTGAGGCTTCGTGGATAGCGAGGTCGGAACACAGGCCTTGGTGGTAACAGCTCAACAGATAGCGTATTGCGGACGCCGCAGCTACGCCATTCCCTGGGTCTAGCTTCAGCGCTGCCAATCGGGCGTCATGGGCTTCACTGAAGCGGAAGCTTCCTTCCAGCTGATTAGCAAGGTTCGTCCAACTCTGTGTGCGAATGGCATCTGCAGCCTCAGTGTTCTGAGCCACGTGCCAGAAGTAGCCACGGGCTTCAGCCCGCAGGGCCTTGGTAGATTCGAGGTGGGTCTAGCCGATCACCTTCTTCGCTGGTGAAAGCCGCTGCACTGATTATTGCCGTGGCCAGGTTGAACTTCACATCAGGGGTTGGGAAGGTCGAATGAAGCTCTCGGTACAGTGCAAGTCCTTCCTCAACAGCGTCGCGCGCCTGAATCAACACACCTGCGTTTACCAGAGCCGCAGCCTGAATAACCTTAAGGTTTGGCGCCTGTGGGCCATCAGCGACGATTCTTCGCGCTTCCCTGATTGCTGCACCTGGATCGGTGTCCTCCAAATGGTTCAAACGGGCCAGCAGCTCTTGGAAATCGTAATTCGCCAAAGGTAACGCCTCTGCAGTTGGAATATGCCAATAAGAAGCCGTGCCACACGCCCTACCCTAAAAACAGCCTCGTCAGCACGTTGCCTAATACTCTCGCCTCCTGTGAGGTGCGCCTAAGAGTGGTCGGTTGCCGGCAGATGAGCACCTGCCAGGACACCGTCACGAGGCAGTTCACTTACCCCGCTGCGATCGAAAGTGGCACCACCCTATTGGCCACCTGCTTTTGGCTGAGGTAGCGGGTGCAGCTCACCCTCAAGAACGAGGCAAAATTCACCACTTCTCCCCGGTAATCCATGACTTCCTCGTACAGCTTAGCGATGAGTTGGTTCGTGCTGACACCATCCGCTGAAGCGATCTCGGTCAGGATGTCCCAGAACTGGTTTTCTAGACGCAGGGTGGTAACCACGCCCCGGATGCGCAAGGAGCGCGAGCGCGATTCATAGAGAATCGGGTCTGCCTTCACGTACAGCTCACACATGATGCCTCCGCTGGTTTCACCTGGCTAAGTCGCGTCGTGGGCATATGCCCACACCTGAAGCTACCTTCCCAAGGCATCACGCGGGTAATACACCGCTATTACACGTGCCCATTTCGCTGCCGAGGCGCACGTAATAGCCACTTATTACCCACCAGATTTTCATTCTGCCATCTTGAGTGCATAACAACACCACAGGAAAGCCTGATAATGTCGAAATTCCTCCACACCATGATCCGCGTAGGTGACCTGGATGCCTCCATGAGTTTCTACGGACAAGCATTCGACCTGCAGGAATCCCATCGCCTTGAGTTCGACGATTTCTCCCTCGTGTACCTGCGCGACCAGCAAAGCGGCGCCGAAATCGAACTGACCTGGAACAAGGGCCAAGACAGCTACACCCACGGCAGTGGCTATGGCCATGTCGCCTTCGCAGTAGAAGACCTTGATCTCCATCACGCTCGCTTGAGCGAAATAGGGCTCTCACCTGCCCCCATCAAGGAATTCAAACGTGGCGAGGAGATGCTCGCTCGCTTCTTCTTCATCCAAGACCCCGACGGCTACAAGATTGAGGTGCTGCAGCGCGCCGGCCACTACCAGTAACGCAACCACAAGCATCAGACGCCTAGGCGTCGTCTATTAATACAGCGCGGAAAAACGCCACTCCCCAACAAAGCAGCACCCGTGATGTCAGGCTCCTAATAACAACAACAAGGAGAACAGCATGCAGGATATACAAGCCAGCCGCCGTAGCTTTCTGAAAGGCAGCGGCGGAATTCTCTTGGGCACGTTGCTTTTCACCTCCGGCCCCATTGCCCTGCTCGCCCCCAGTAAAACCTGGGCGCTCGAGATGAAAATGCTGAACAACGATCAAGCCGCACGACTGATCGTTGTGGTGCGCCGGATCTACCCTCACGATCAGATGGAAGACGCTGTGTACGCCTTTGCGATCAAAGCACTGGACGACCGCGCCGTTACTGACCCCTCCATTCTTCCCCTGCTTGAACAAGGTTTGAACGAGCTGGACAAGTCTGCCGACGGCGCCTGGCTGAATCTGGATGAGCCACGCCAATTGGCCTTGCTGGAGTCCATCCAGACCACCCCGTTTTTCACCCTGATCAGATCAGTATCGGTCAATGCTCTTTACAGCAATGAACTCGCCTACCAGCACTTTGGCTACGAGGGCGCCTCCTTCCCCAAAGGCGGCTACTTGATGCGCGGCTTCAACGATCTGAAATGGCTGCCTGCTGCCCCTACCGAAGCCAGTCCCCCCGCCTTTTCCTGAGGATGCGTACATGACTACATTCAATTTCGACGACGACTCGGTAGTGGTGATCATCGGCTCTGGTGCGGGTGGCGGGACACTGGCCAATGAACTGTGCCAGAAGGGTATTCCAGTCGTTCTGCTGGAAGCTGGACAGCGCCAATCCTCTGCCACATTCATCAATGACGAATGGCCTTCATTCGAGCAATTGTCCTGGGGCGATACTCGCACTACCTCGGGCTCGTGGCAGATCGCCAAGGACTTCCCGAATCTCCCCGCCTGGATCTGTAAAACCGTCGGTGGAACCACCACTCACTGGGCAGGTGCCAGCCTTCGATTCCAGGAGCATGAATTCCGAGCGCGGCAGACCTACGGCGACATCAAAGACGCGAATCTGCTCGACTGGCCACTGACGCTTGCAGAATTGGAGCCCTTCTATGCAAGGGCAGAAGACAAGATGGGCGTGACGCGCACCAACGACATTCCTGGACTGCCGGGAAACAACAATTTCCAGGTGATGTACAACGGTGCTCGCAAGCTTGGTTACAAGAAATGCAGTACCGGCCACATGGCGATCAACAGCCGTGCTCGCGCAGGACGTGCTCAATGCATGCAACTCGGATTCTGCTTCCAGGGCTGCAAGATGGGGGCAAAGTGGTCAACGCTGTACACCGAGATTCCAGCAGCGGAAGCCACAGGTAAGCTCGAGCTCCGCACGCAGGCGCACGCAGTGAAGATCGAGCACGATGCCAAGGGACGCGCGACTGGAGTGGTCTACGCGGATGCGCAGGGACGACTGCAACGCCAGAAAGCGCGTCTTGTTGCGGTCGCAGGCAATGCCATCGAAACGCCCCGCTTGCTGTTGAATTCGACCAGCACATTGTTCCCTCATGGGATTGGCAACGGTTCAGGGATGGTTGGTAAGCACTACATGCGCCATACCACCGGCTCAGTGTTTGCGGAGTTCAAGGATCCGGTGCACTTCTACCGCGGCACCATCATGGCCGGCCTAATCGGTGATGAGGTGCACTTCAATCCCGACCGAGGCTTTGTCGGTGGCTACGAGATGGAAACCATCTCGCTCGGCCTTTCCTTCATGGCTGCGTTCTTCAACCCCGGCGCCTGGGGGCGCGACTTCACCCGCGTCATGGACAACTACACGCATCTGGCTGGCATGTGGCTGGTCGGTGAGGACATGCCCCGGGAAACCAATCGCATCACCCTGAGCGATACCGTCAAAGACCGCTTCGGCATTCCAGTGGCCAACGTGCACTACGACGACCACCCCAACGATATCGCCATGCGAGAGCATGCCTATCAGCAAGGTAGTGCGGTCTATGAGGCCGTCGGAGCACTGAAGACGCATCGAGTACCACCCTACCCCTCGACTCATAACATGGGCACATGTCGCATGAGCCACAAGGAAGCTGATGGCGTCTGCAATAAATACGGGCAAAGCCATGAAGTCCCGAATCTCTTCATTTCGGATGGCAGTCAGTTCACCACCAGCGCAGCCGAGAACCCTACCCTGACGATCGTCAGCCTCGCGATCCGTCAGGCTGAGTACATTGCCGATGCCTTAAGGACGCATGCGGCATGACTACTACTCCCGACAACCGTTTGGAGATTTGCGCTCTCCCGGCATTCACCGACAACTACATCTGGCTTCTGGCTGATCACTCAAACCAGGCCTGTGCAGTCGTAGATCCAGGTGATGCCGGGCCAGTTCAAGCCTGGCTGGCTGAGCATCCTGGTTGGGTGCTCACTGATGTACTGATCACTCACCACCACAGTGACCATGTGGGCGGTATCGAGAAGCTGAAGTCTGCCTTCGACCTTCTCGTCCATGGCCCGGAAAACGAGCCGATCCCCTATAGGGATCGGCCACTCAAGGATGGTGATCTGATCCAGGTATTGGGACGTACCATCAACGTGATCGGGGTGCCTGGCCATACTTCCGGACACTTGGCTTACCACCTGGTTGATGAGAATGTGCTGTTCAGCGGCGACACGCTGTTCAGCGCCGGTTGTGGGCGCCTGTTCGAGGGTACGCCGCTGCAGATGCTGACCTCGCTCGAATGCCTTGCAGCGCTACCGGAGCAGACGCAAGTCTACTGTGCACACGAGTACACCCTCTCCAACCTGCGTTTTGCATTGGCTGTTGACCCAGACAATCAGCAAATCGCCGAGCGCTTGGCCGAGGTCTGCGAAATCCGTGACCGCGGTGAGTGCACCTTACCGACCCGAATCGGCGTTGAGCGTGCATTTAACCCGTTCCTCCGCGTACGGGAAGCGAAGATCGTTGAGGCTATCGAACGTCACGCGGGGCTGACCATCAGATCCGCCGAGGAATGCTTCGCTGCAATGCGCAAGTGGAAAGACAATTTCTGAACAACAACAAGAGGATCATCTATGAGAAAAACACTGCTGATTGCCGCTACAGCCTTCATGATTGCTTCTGCCCAGGCAGCTCAAGAGCCTGAGGCCGTATTCGCAAAATCCTGCGCCATGTGCCACAACGGCCAACTCCCAAACGCGCCCAAGAAAGGTGATGCAGCTGCGTGGAAACCTCGCCTTGCTCAAGGGCAAGAGGCACTACTCAAAAACGTAGTGAATGGATTGAGTGTCATGCCACCACGTGGGCTCTGCAGTGACTGCAGTGACGAAGACCTCGTGGCAACGATAGGCTGGATGTCTCGCTAACCGATAGGAAAATCGAGCCGCTATAGGACAATGGGGCATCCACAAAGGTCAGCCTTCTTGAGGGCGATGCCGAATTGACCCACGTGCCGACGTAAGACTGCCCCACCTCTAAATCAGCACAAACTCTGCACAACCAATGTTTTTCGAGGAATCAGCCTAGGTCAGTGACATCTCGGCAACTGGGTCAATTCGGCGTCAGCGCCAACACCATATCGGGTCGGTGGCAGCAACGGGCTGGCATACACCATGCCCTCAACTCTGGCGTCGATACCGAAGACGGCGTCACCCGTGGTTTTGTTGGCAATGTCCAGCGAAGTGACCGGTTTACCCACCAGCCTCAGGTCGGCATCGGCCTTCAGTGGCAGCGCTTTCAGCTCCGCTTCGCTGAACTCACGGGTCACGCCCAAGGTGACCAGTTCGGCGTAGGAAATTTCCTGTTTTCCGCAAACCACCCTACCGCCGCGGGCCACACAGGAATCGGGCGAAACGCCCCATTTTTTGGCAGCAGCTTCAATCAATGCCACCCGTCCGGCAGCACCGGCCTGACAGTAAACCGGCCAGCTCTGGGACACCGACCAACTCCCGCCGGTCACCATCAGGCCCCATTTCCTGGCACTGTCCACATGGACGATTTCCACATTTTCCCAAGACACCTCCAATTCGTCCGCAAGGATTCGGGCGATGGAAGTACCCCACGTGCTGGCCCATTTCGACCCGAATGATGTTGACCTTGACCTTGACCTTGCCGGCGTTGTCGCTGGAGTACCACACCGAAGGTTCGTAGATTGCGCCTTCACTGGGTAGCGCCGCGTCATCGGTCGTCGCAGGATCCATGGCCGCTAACACGCCGCGTGGAAAGCCAAAGCTGAGCCCCGCCAGGGTCATGGCAACCAGAAAGCCACGGCGAGTCATGCCTGTTGGTCCGCCCGTATTAAACAGCGCGCTCATCGTTGACCTCCTGCCTCATTGCAGCAGCCGCTTTATGAATCGCTTTGCGGATGCGTACGTAAGTCATGCAGCGGCAGACGTTGCCACTCATCACCGCATCGATATCTGCATCGGTCGGATCGGGAAAGTCGCTCAGCAGCGCGGCGGCCTGCATGATCTGACCAGGCTGGCAGTAGCCACACTGTGGTACCTGCAATTTATGCCAGGCCACCTGCAACGGATGATTGCCTTGCTCGGACAAGCCTTCGATGGTGGTGACACTGGCACCCACCACGGCGGAGACAGGCGTGATACAGGAACGGGTGGCTCGGCCACCAACGTGTACGGTGCAAGCACCGCAGGCACCAATACCGCAACCGAACTTGGTGCCGGTCATGTTCAATTCGTCACGGATAACCCACAGAAGAGGCATGTCTGTGTCCACGTCGGCAACTGTTGGCTTGCCGTTCAACATAAACCTGGCCATGGCTCACTCCTCCCGCGAATTAATGCTCAAACCGGGGCTGACGACGAATCTCAGCGACTTTCTGTTTCAGATCGGCCATGGCTGTTCATTCGCCGTTTGTCGCAGGTAAGTGGCAATGGCTGTTATGTCGTCATCATTGAGCGCTTCGCGGAACTGAGGCATGACCACACCGCGAATCCCTTGATCGCTTCTGAAGCCATCGAGTATGACGTTGATCAGATTACTCGGGTCGTCAAGATGAGTAGCGCTGCCCAGGGCCAGCAACGGACGACCTTTCACCAGCTGGCTACTGCTGTAGTGGCAAGCAGAACAGGTGCTGTTATACAGCCGGGCACCATGATCGATCCGCAAGTCTGTGGTCTTGTGCTGTGCCTGGTCAGCGGTCTGGAGTTTAGGACTGGCCGCTGGTTCGTTGTTGTTGTCACCCGCCAACTCGCCAAAGTAAACACTCAACGCTTTGATATCCGCGTCAGGCAAGGCAGACAAGCCCTCATGCACGACAGGCGCCATCGGGCCAGCGGCACTGCCGTGGAATAGAGAGTTGCCAGTACGCAGGTATTCATGGAAGTCCTGCACTCGCCAAGGCAGCGGCGACATGCTGGTGCGGGTCAGCGATGGTGCGACCCAGCCGTCAATCGATGCGCCTTCTTACATGTGACTGTATTTTTCGCCCCCCAGCGCATTACGTGGCGTATGGCAGGCACCGCAGTGGCTGATTCCCTGGGCCAAATAGGCACCGCGGTTCCATTCCTCAGACTTGTCGCTACGCTTTTCAAACGGATCGGTGTTGGCGAACAGCAGTTTCCAGCCTGCTTGCAGAAAGCGAAGATTGATCGGAAACGGAATACCGTTTTCCTTCTTCTGCTGATTGATCGCCGGCACGGATGACATGAGGAAGGCATAGACAGCCTTGATAACGTCATTCGTCATTTTATTGAAGTGCTCGAACGGGAACGCCGGCAACAAGTGATGACCATCGCGGCTGACACCGGCACGCATGGCGCGGATAAACGCCTCTTCTGACCAACGACCGATACCCGTGTCAGGGGCCGGAGTGATGTTGCTGGAGTAGATGGCACCGAACTGGGTGTTCATCTGATAGTTACCCGCGTACTCCTGACCACCCGGGGTAGTTTGACAAGTACGGCAGTAACCGGCAGCGGCCATGATTTTGCCGTGCTCGACCATGTCCGAAGGGAATAGGTTCCTGGTCGGGGGTGTAATGGATCCGATTTCCGGATGCCAAGCGTAAATTCCGAACAATACAGCTCCGGCAACCCCTATACCAATGATGCTGACAAAAATGCGCTTAAGCATTTCACATCACCCCACAGGTTAATGCGTGCATTAAAGGGAGAGCGCAACCCTCTTGGACATTCCGTGTTTTTTGGGTAATCAGTGCGATACAGTGATTGAATTAGAGCGTTTCATTATGACCCTTGGCGGGATTTTGCCCAGCGTTTTTTTAGCGTTTACAACCCGTCAGGAAATACCTCCATCACCACGACGGGTCTGGAACTTCGAACGCGCAACGCATCGTAGTACCAGGCTATTACCCTCCCGCTGCGCGATACCTGCATGATCTGGAACAAGGATCATCACCCTACCTGCAATCGCCCTTCAATCTCTCTGCAACCGGCTAATGGCCGTGTTTACACCCAAGCCGTCAAAGGCCCGGTGTTCCAGGAAAAACGAACGAAGATCGATACAACGATCACAAAAATGCAGGCCTGCTCAACCAGGGGCTTGTTGCCACTGAGATGAGTCATTGCCCTGCCCCACCTCGCCGGAGGATCTGTGAGCCTGCCTGTCAGATTTCGTGAAGCTGTAAATACAATAATTCCGCGTGCGCGGCGATTCGATGACGATCTGTCCATCCTGGCTTTCGGAACGGATGCCAGCTTCTATCGCCTGATTCCGCAACTGGTGATTCGCGTCGAGTCCGAAGATGAAGTGGTGGCGCTGCTGCAATTGGCACAGCGCGACCGGGTTCCCGTGACCTTCCGCGCCGCCGGCACCAGCCTGTCCGGGCAAGCCATCAGCGATTCGGTGTTGATCGTGCTTGGGGATAACTGGAACGGTCGCGAGATCCGTGGCCAAGGCACACAGATCCGCTTGCAACCGGGGGTGATCGGCGCGCAGGCCAATGCCTGGCTGGCACCGTTCGGGCGCAAGATCGGCCCGGACCCGGCCTCGATCAACGCCTGCAAAATCGGCGGCATCGTGGCCAACAATGCCAGCGGCATGTGCTGCGGCACGGCGCAAAACACCTATCACACCCTGGCCGGCATTCGTCTGGTGCTGGCCGACGGCAGCCGTCTCGATACCGAAGACGCCACCAGTATCGCGGCGTTTCGCGCCAGTCATGGCGACCTGCTGGAGCGCCTCGCGACCTTGGGCCGCGAGACCCGCGCCAATGCCGAACTGGCCGCGAGAATTTGCCACAAATACCGTCTGAAAAATACCACCGGCCTGTCACTCAACGCCCTGGTGGATTATGACGAACCTGTGGATATCCTGAGCCACTTGCTGGTGGGCTCCGAAGGCACCCTCGGCTTCATCAGCGCAGTGACCTACGACACGGTGATCGATCACCCGAACAAGGCCTCGGCGCTGATCGTATTCCCGGATGTGGAAACCTGCTGCAACGCCGTCACCGTGCTCAAAAGCCAACCGGTGTCAGCGGTAGAGTTGTTGGACCGCCGTAGCTTGCGCTCGGTGCAGAACAAGCCCGGCATGCACGCTTTCGTACAACAGCTGTCGAACAATGCCTGCGCCCTGCTGATCGAATCCCGCGCGGCATCTACCTCGTTGTTGCAGGAACAGCTGGCGCAGATCATGGCGTCGCTGTCTTCGTTCCCGGTAGAGAAGCAAATCGATTTCACCGAAGACCCGCTGGAAAACGCCCGGCTCTGGGCGATCCGCAAGGACACCTTCCCCGCCGTCGGCGCGGTGCGCAAAACCGGAACCACGGTGATCATCGAGGACGTGACCTTCCCGGTGGAACAACTGGCCCTCGGCGTGAACCGGCTGATCGAGCTGTTCGACAAACATCACTACGACGAAGCGATCCTTTTCGGACACGCACTGGAAGGCAATCTGCACTTCGTCTTCACCCAGGGCTTCAACAGCGCGGAAGAAGTCGCACGCTACCAGGCGTTCATGGACGACGTGGCGCAACTGGTGGCTGTCAAGTTCGGCGGTTCGCTCAAGGCCGAGCACGGTACCGGGCGCAACATGGCACCCTTCGTCGAACTGGAATGGGGCAGCGACGCCTACCAGTTGATGTGGCAGCTCAAGCGCCTGCTCGATCCCAACGGCATTCTCAATCCGGACGTGGTGCTCAGCGAAGACCCGCAAATCCACCTCAAGCATCTGAAACCGCTGCCGGCCGCCGACGAGATCATCGACAAGTGCATCGAATGCGGCTTCTGCGAGCCGGTCTGCCCCTCCAAAGGCCTGACCTTGAGCCCGCGCCAGCGGATCGTGATCTGGCGGGACATCCAGGCGAAGAAACGCGCCGGGGTCGACACCCGCGAACTCGAAGCGGCCTACGAATACCAGGGCATCGACACCTGCGCCGCCACCGGTCTTTGTGCGCAACGCTGCCCTGTAGGAATCAACACCGGCGAGCTGGTGAAAAAGCTTCGTGGCCAGCACGCCACCCATAAGAAAACTGCCAACTGGCTGGAGGGAAATTTCGCCACGGCGCTGCAAGGTGCGCGTTTCACCCTGCACGTGGCCAATGGCGCACGGATGTTGCTGGGTGCGCCACGCCTGGCAAAGTTATCCGCAACCTTGACGCGCTTGTCCAAAGGCCAGGTTCCGCAATGGACCAACGCCATACCACAGCCGGAAAAAGCCATTCGCTTCAGCCCGACAGTGAGCGACGAACGCCCGCGCGTGGTGTACCTGGCCGCATGCGTTTCACGGGCGATGGGGCCGGCGGCGGGCGACAAGGAACAAATGTCGCTGTGCGACAAGACCCGCGGCCTGCTGGAAAAAGCCGGTTACCAGGTGGTCTTCCCGGACAACCTGGACAACCTCTGCTGTGGCCAGCCGTTCGCCTCTAAGGGTTATGCTGAACAGGCCGAACACAAACGCCAGGAACTGATTGGCGCTCTGCGCCACGCCAGCCGTGGCGGACTCGACCCGATCTACTGCGACACCAGCCCCTGCACGTTGCGCCTGATCCAGGACCTGGGCGAAGTACGCCTGGACCTGTACGACCCGGTACGTTTCATTCGTACGCACCTGATGGATCGACTGCAGTTCACGCCGCAGGAAGCGCCCATCGCGGTGCATGTCACCTGCAGCACCCAGCACCTTGGTGAAAGCCAGGCGCTGATCGATCTGGCGCGCAAATGCAGCAACAACGTGGTCATCCCCGAAGGCATTCATTGCTGCGGGTTTGCCGGCGACAAGGGCTTCACCACTCCCGAACTGAATGCACATTCACTGCGCACTCTGAAAGATGCGGTGCAGTACTGCAGCGAAGGCATTTCCACCAGTCGCACTTGTGAGATTGGCCTGAGCCAGCATGGCGGGATCGATTATCACGGGCTGGTGTATCTGGTGGACCGCGTGACCCGAAAAAAGACTGGAACAGCAGGACAACCGGTCTCATCAACCCAACTGTGTGCGCAGGAATGACCCTTGAGTGATCTTCTGTTTCGTCGACAAAGGCTGCTGGCGCAACCGGCCCATTACGACCTGTTGAGTCAATGCCTGAGAGGGATTGAGCGCGAATGTTTGCGCGTGGATTGCGAGGGACTCCTTGCACTGACACCGCACCCTGTCGCACTGGGTTCGGCACTTACCCATCCGCAGATAACCACCGACTACTCCGAATCCTTGCTGGAATTCATCACTCCGGCCATGCCGGGGGCAGTGGAATCCTTGGCCTGCCTGGAGCAAATCCACCGATTCGCTTGCAGCAACCTTGAAGGGGAATTTCTGTGGAGCTTGTCCATGCCATGCCCCCTCCCGGAAGAAGAAAACATACCGATCGCCTTTTACGGCACTTCACATACAGGGCAGTTGAAATATCTTTACCGCAAAGGATTGGCCTTGCGCTATGGCAAAAAAATGCAGTGCATTGCCGGCATTCATTACAACTTCTCGATGCCCGAAGCGCTCTTCGCGCTTCTGCAACGGGAGGAAGGTGATACGCAGGCCCTGCAGGATTATCAGTCAGCGTGCTATATGGCCCTGATTCGTAATTTCAAACGCTACAGCTGGTTGCTGATGTATCTGTTCGGCGCCTCCCCAGCGGTGGAGTCCAGCTTTCTCAAGGGAAGCGCGCACGCACTCGAACGGCTCGATGAGCACACTCTCTACCTGCCCTTTGCCACCAGCTTGCGCATGAGCGATCTGGGTTATCAAAGCCGAGCCCAATCCGACCTCAATCCGAGTTATGACACCCTTGGCAATTACATGGAAATGTTACACCGTGCGGTCTCCACGCCCCACCCAGGCTATGAGGAAATGGGGACTCACCAGGCGGGCGAACGAGTGCAGCTGAGCACTCACACGCTGCAGATTGAAAACGAGTTCTACGCCAGTATCCGCCCCAAACGGGTGACAGATATCGGCGAAAGACCGCTTCAGGCGTTGTTGTCACGGGGCATTCAATACGTGGAAGTGCGCTGCCTGGACATCAATCCATTTATGCCAGCGGGAATGGATCTTGTCCAAATGCGCTTTCTCGATGCGTTTTTGTTGTTTTGCGCGTTGCAGGACAGTCCGCGACTGAGCAGTGATGAGCAACTGCATGCCGATCAAAATTTCCTCAAGGTCGCCAAAGAAGGTCGTCGACCCGGGCTGCAACTGCTGAGGGAAGGACAGAACACCGATTTGAAAACCTGGGCTTGCGACTTGTTGGAGAGCATTCAGCCACTCGGCGCGTTGCTGGATCGAAGCCACGCTGGCGACCTCCATACCGAGGCCGTCCAATCACAGCGAGACAAGGTCGAAAACTGCACCCTGACGCCTTCGGCACAGGTGCTGGAGGCGCTGCGAAAACGAAAATCGAGTCTGGCGCGGTTCGGCCTTCTTCAGAGCAAGCAGCACGCCGAATACTTCAAGGGTCTGGCCGGCGACGAAGAGTCGAATCTGGAGGCGCTGAGCGTCACCTCAAGGCTGCACCAGCAAGCGCTTGAGCGAGCCTCCATAGGCGAATTGGACGCCTATGTCCAAACTTACATCAGCCGCATTTCTCAGCTCCACTCGTGATCATTTTCAATGGGCGCAGAAACTCTTTGCCCCTGTTTAAGAGGGTGTAGACAAAATCAAGTCGTGAGCCGGCGTGCGAGCATCCTAGCCTCGGCCAGCCACACCCATGCCTCGCTAACAGCAAACAACCGGTCGTGGTGCATAATCAGTCGCCGAGCTCTCTC
>NZ_BQHW01000052.1 GCF_021602025.1 Pseudomonas ceruminis | reverse complement strand
CGATTACATCGAGATGTTCTATAACCCAAAACGTCGACACAGCAGTGCTATGCAGCTGTCTCCAGTAGAGTATGAGAAACGCTATTTCCTGAGCTTGGAGAGTGTCTAGGAAACCAGGGGCGATTCACACAGTGCCGCACCAGCAGCTCGACCAGGGTATTTTTGAGCCGTGACACGCCTTGGGTGAAGTTGACTTTCCATCGCAGCTTGCGACCTTTGTGGCGCTGTTCGATGACCGGCTGTAGCAGGTGCTGCATCAACAGCGCCAGGTTCTTCAACAGTTGAGCGGCATGAAAGTCCTGCTTTACAGCGGTCACGCTGCGGCCGCTGAAGTTGTCCAGCGTCAGGGTTTGTTTGAGGCGACGGAAATCGGTTTCGATGCCCCAGCGGCGGTGGTAAAGCTCGGCAAGCACCTCAGCGGGAAAGGCTTCTCGATCCAGCAGCGAGGTCAGCAATACCTCGCTTTCGCCGTTGGCCAACTCGACCCGGATTAGTCTCAGCTCGATCTGGCTGGCAGGATCAACGCCAGCCTCGGAGCAGAACAGACATGCTTCAGGATGGTTGGCCACGAAAAGCTCTGTTCAACTTGGTCAGAGTGTAGAAACGCTTTGACCTGGGCGTTATAGCCACAGGGCAGGCGCATCAGAAAGTGCCGCTGTTGCTGCGCGAACAGCGCGAATAACCAGTGCCCAGGGTAACCACGGTCAAACAGCGTCAGGCTGTCAGCCGGCAGGTGCTCAAGGTGCAGATGGGCACAGTCGCGCTCGCCGACGGTCAGGGGCACGATCAGGCTATGCAAGGTTTGACCGTCAGCGACTTCGTAGAGTGTGGACAAGCGAGCCATGGGAAAGCCAGAGTGACTGCCAAAGAAGGTCGCCATGGTCGACTCCAGGGGTAAATGCACGGTCGAGCCATCCACCGCGAGCACCCTCAGCCCACGCCACTTCTGGCGCAGCCCTAAGCAGTCAATTTGTTGCTGCAGGAGGCGATTGAGACTTTCAAATACCTCGGGGTTGAGCTTTTTGCGCGCTTTGCAGAAGGCCTGCGCAGTGACCATTTGCGTCTCAGTCGACGCCTGATTGAGTACGCGATAGAACTGATCGAGTTCGGTTTGCAGGGCCGTGCGTGGCTGATTGAGCAGGAACAGGACGAGGTTCTTGAAGGTGAGCTGGCGTCGGAGGGTAAAGTCTTGAGGATTCTGGCGGTGGGCGGCGATGAAGGCGGGACAATCGAGCGGACTGGTTGTTTTTTGTACAATTTTCAAGTCAGGGTTTGGCTGGGGGTGTCAAGCGATGCGGTATAGGTAGTCAAAAGGGCTTCTCCCATGCACTGATTTGAGCGCTAATCATATGATATTATGGATAATTTCCAAAGTTGATGACATTGGGCAGCGGTCATTGCCTGGATTTCGAAATGAGTCTGTTGGGCAGAGGCAATACTGCAACCCTGGCTGGAGCGCCACGTGTAGTATTGGCCTATTACCCTTTTTGCCTGAAGAGGGAAATAATCCTTTTACCGGGAGGGCCTCAAAATGTGCGAGCTGTATATCAAAGCCGATCCAATACTGTACGAATCTCGGTCACGCTCGTTGCGTATACACGGCGTGATCACGACTCTGCGACTGGAAAACCAGTTTTGGGACATCCTCACAGAGATGTCCGCCGTGGAAGGCCTGACCACCAACCAGTTGATCACCAATCTCTATGAGGAGATCACCAAAGCGCGCGATGAGGCGATGAACTTCTCCTCATTCCTACGGGTTTGTTGCACTCGATACCTGGCTCAACAGCGCAGTGCCGCACCTCTTAAGCTGGTAAACCGCAGCGCCTGATTTTAAGCGATCGATACAGGAGCTGCGATCTATCTGTTGGTGCCGGCGACAAATTGACACAGTTGCTGACATGTCATTGACCCAGTCTGTTCTTCTTCGCGAATCATTGCCTTTGCTGGATTTGTGCTAACTTGGAGGTGGGTGAGTCTTGCATCAGCACACGGGTCAATTCGGCATTGGCGTCAACAGTTCGATGACCGATGACTGATTTTTCGAAAAAAGTACAAAAAGAGGAGAAAGTCATGGATACACACGTACAATCTTGGGCCCAAAAATTTCGCGAGCATTCTGATTCTGATGCCACGATCCAATCAATGGGTAAGTACTTCACGTGTACGTACATGCTCGACATGGAAACTGCAAAAGTCATCGTTGATATGCGCGATGGCAAGGTCAACGACATTAATGTCAACCCCGCCCCCCTCGATAGCTACCAATTCGCCTTTCGGGCAAGTGCCGCCACGTGGAAAAAATTTGGCATGGAGACGCCACCGCCAATGTTCCATGGTATCTGGGCGGCTTCGTTCCGGGAGGATTTGAAGATGGAAGGCGATCTGCTTGTGCTAATGCAGAACCTTCGCAACATCACCATTCAAATTGAATTGCTTCGTAAAACCGGCGTACCGGTTTAATCAGAATCTCGTCGGAGAAGAAACATGTCTCGAATTTCACCGGTAACAGGACATTATGTAACCCTCGAGGTGGACGGTTGCGAATACAAGGTGTTTTACAACCAAAATGGCAGCGGCCAACCTTTAATCTGCCAGCACACTGCTGGATGCCACAATCATCAATGGCGAGATCTGCTCGAAGACGATGATATTACGAAGGACTATCTGGTTATCGCCTACGATCTTCCGCGTCACGGGAAATCAGATCCACCTCTTAATAAGGAGTGGTGGAAAGAGGAGTACCGTCTCACGGCCGACCACTACGTAAACTTCATCGTTGCCCTCTGCGACGCGCTCGAATTGGAGAATCCGATCTTCATGGGTTCTTCATTCGGAGGCAATGTCGCTCTGCAGCTCGCTCTACGTCACCCGGACAGATTCAAGGCGGTGATACCGGTCGAAGCTGCTGCGTATGCGCCAGGATTCTACCTTGACTGGTGGCATCACCCCCATGCCAATGCCTCACAAGTTTGCGCAAGCGGAGTCTGGGATTTGATGGCGCCAATGTCGTCAGACAAGGACCGTTGGCTAACATGGCATTACTACAGTCAGGGCGCGGAAGCGTTCAAAGGTGATCTCTACTTCTACTCAGTCGATCATGATTTGCGGGACAAGCTTGGACAGATCGATGGCGAGAAGTGTCCAGTAGTGATGATGACCGGGACCTATGACTATCTGACTCCTCCTTCCGCGACCAAAGAAACGGCCGACCAGATCAAGGGTGGGTCATTCATTGAGATGGAGGACATCGGACATTTCCCTATGAGTGAAAACTACCCAGTGTTTAAAAAATACCTGGTAGAGGCTCTGCAACGTATCGATACCCAATTAACCTGACGTACCCACTGGTGACTCTGCCGCACCATCTCCAATTGGAGATGGTGCAGCTTTTCACAAAATATCTAGTTACAGGCTATCGGAACAAAGTCGGATTCCGCGTCATCGACTAGGCGTTGCCGCCACAGCGTTCTATGCCTTCAACGTGCTCGAAGTGCGAGCTGAGAAGATGAACGACGTCGCATCCGTCGAGTCACTGATGCTGCAAGCGCAGGTAGCGGTAAAGGCGTTTGGCCTGGAGTTGGCTGAAGACGAGGCTAACACGGTTGTCGGCCTAACCGATGAGCTCGTCTCGTTGCTGGAGAGGTCCCAGGTGGAGTCCGGGTCGGGCGACTCCGTGGAGGCGGCAAAAATCTATCTCGCCCAGTTCAAGCGGTACGCTCAAGCCCAGCGTGATGCTCGCGAAGCTCGCCTGCGCATGCAGCAGTTGGCCCAGGTGCTTGGCGAGCGGTTCACCGTGGTGATGCTGGATCAGCTCGACGCGGTCAACCTCCTGGCCTCGCAGGCGCAGCCGGCTGATTCGGTGCGTATGCTGCAGCTTGAACAAGCCTCCACGCTGCGTGACAAGCTGGCAAACCTGCGTGACAGCGAACTCTATTTCACTCTCGACGGCAGCACAGATGTGCGCAACGCCTGGGAGGCGAGAGTTATTGAACTGCGCTCGTACATGGAAAACTTGGAGCTGCGGCTTGAGGGTTCAGAGCGGGAGTCGTTGACCCAGGCGAGTACGGCGCTGGCGGAATACAGCGCCGCATTCAACGGTTATGCCGCAAGTCGTGATCAAGCCAGCGATAGCCAAGACGCGAGAATGACGCTGCTGACAGGGTAAGCGCACTGCTTGGCGCGGCCCACATCGCGCAGGTGCAGGCTTCGCAGTCGATGAGCCAGCGGGTATCCCGGCTGCTTGGGGGGATTGTGCTGTTGGCGCTTGGCTTTGGCATCGGTGCCGGTCTGCTGATTCGCCACTTGATCCTGCAGCCGCTGCGTCAGGCCGGTGAGCTTACCCGGTTCGTGGCATCTGGCGATCTCAGCGCACAGATCGATGCGGCCAGACGACGTGATGAGCTGGGGCATCTGCTCGGCAGCGTCGGCGTCATGCTCGACAGTCTGCGTGGGCTGATCGGCCGGATTGGCCAGGGTGTCGGGCAGTTGAACCAGGCCACCAGCGGCCTGGTTCAGGTGACTGAGCGTACTCGTGAGGGAGTCGACTTGCAGCACGAGGAGACTGAATTAGCGGCCACCGCCATGCAACAGATGGCCGCCACCGCGCAGGATGTCGCGCGCAATGCCAGTTAGACCCGCGATGCAGTCGAGCAGGCCAATAGGCAGGCGGGTAAAGGCAAAGAGTTGGTGCGTCAGGCGACGACCAAGATCGGTCACCTGGCACAGGAAATGAGCGGCTGTTCCGAGGCAATGGGCTCGCTGCTTAACGAGAGTGCGGCGATCGGCAAGGTTCTCGATGTGATCAATACCCTGGCCGGGCAAACCAATCTGCTGGCCCTGAATGCGGCGATTGAAGCAGCACGGGCGGGCGAAAACGGTCGGGGTTTCGCTGTCGTGGCGGACGAGGTGCGCCACCTGGCGCGGCGGACACAAGCTTCCACTGATGATATTGCCACTAGCATCAAGCAGCTGCGTACGGTGGCCGAGCAAACAGCCAGCCGCTTGCGAGGGAGCCACACGCTGACCGGCGAGAGTGTGGTGCTTGCCGAGCAGGCGTCACAGGCTTTGCAGGAAATCGCCGCGGCAGTCTCGACAGTCGAGCAGATGAGTCAGCAGATCGCTGCGGCGGCCGAACAGCAGAGTGCGGTGGCCGAACAGGTTGGCGAAAGCATGGAGCGAGTACGGGCGGTCGCTGAGCAAAGCACCGCGGCGAACGGCTTGCTGGAAACGTCAGTGCGCGGGTTGGAGCAGGTGGGCGACGCCCTCAACGCGGCGGTTGGAGGTTTTCGCACCACCTGAAGTGGGGGGGGGGTTATTTATGCCGAAGTTTGCCGGTGCCTGTTTTAGTCGAGTCTGTGCGGGGAAGTGGTAGTGCCGTTTTGTATTTGACCTGTTTGAGCGCGAAACTCGAGCGAATATTTGCGACGCCCGGGATCTTGGAAAGTTGATTAACAATAAATCGTTCGAGTGCCTGTACATCGGGTACCACAACCCGGATCAGGTAATCAGCGTCGCCGGTCATTAGATAGCACTCCATGACTTCCGGGTAGTTTTGTATCGCCTCTTCAAAAGTCTCTAATGCGCGTTCTACCTGGCGCTCCAGCGTAATTTGGATAAATACACTGACGCTCAGACCTAGTTCATAAGGGTCAAGCAGGGTTACGTAACGACTGATCAAACCCGATTCTTCTAATGCCCTCACTCTTGTCAGGCAGGGCGAGGGCGATAGATGCACGCGGGATGCGAGTTCGACGTTGGTGAGTCGAGCGTTGGCCTGCAGTTCTTCGAGGATGCGCAGGTCTATTGAGTCGAGTTGTGCTTGCGGCATGTTACGCCTCATTTGTGTTGATTGGCAGCATTATATGCCGAAAATTGGTAGTAATGAAGATTAGTACGGCGGCATGTTCTGTCGGTTTACCTCTAAGCTAACAGTAACAAGAGCGGAGGCAGATATGGGTGTGCTAAACGAAAATTCGATAACTGGGTCAGTGGCGTCTATGGATATTGACCGAGATGAAACACGGGAATGGCTGGAGTCGTTAGAGGCCGTCGTGCGCGATGGTGGTTCCGAGCGTGGCCAGTTTCTGCTTAAACAATTAGAGCAACACGCAAGAGCACTTGGCATCACCTCGCATGTGCACCCGTACTCGGCTTATCGGAACACAATTTCGATTGAAAAGCAGGGGCCCTATCCAGGCGACCTTGCTGTCGAGGAACGGATTACTTCCATCATTCGCTGGAATGCACTGGCCATGGTAGTGCGCGCCAATCAGGCTTACGGGGATTTGGGTGGGCACATTGCGAGTTATGCATCTGCCGCCGAAATCTTCGAGGTCGGTTTTAACCATTTCTTTCGTGCCAGTGATGAAAAGCACGGCGGCGATCTGGTGTTTTACCAGCCGCATTCGGCACCTGGCGTTTACGCCCGGGCGTTCCTCGAGGGACGTCTGTCGGAGGAGCAACTGGCCAATTACCGCCAGGAAGTGAGCGGCAATGGCCTGAGTTCTTATCCACACCCGTGGTTGATGCCCGATTTCTGGCAGTTCCCCACCGGCTCGATGGGTATTGGCCCGATCAGTGCCATCTACCAGGCGCGTTATATGCGTTACCTCGAGCATCGCAATCTGGCCGAAACCGCCGACCGCCATGTGTGGGGGGTGTTTGGTGACGGCGAAATGGATGAGCCGGAGTCCATTGCCGGCCTCACCCTCGCCGCACGGGAAAAGCTCGATAACCTCACCTTTATCGTCAACTGCAACTTGCAGCGTCTGGATGGCCCGGTGCGTGGCAACGGCCAGGTCATTCAAGAGCTCGAAGCGCTGTTTACCGGCGCCGGCTGGAATGTGGTCAAGGTCATCTGGGGCTCGGACTGGGATCCGTTGTTTGCGCGGGACAGCAGTAATGCCCTGTTGCAACGCTTTGCCCAGACCGTCGATGGTCAATATCAGACCCTCGGCTCCAAGGACGGCGCCTATAACCTGCTGCACTTCTTCCAGCAGGATCCGGAAATCCAGGCGTTGGTCTCGCATATGTCCGATGCCGATATCGATGCGCTCAAGCGCGGCGGTCACGACTTCCGCAAGCTGTATGCCGCGTTCGCTGCAGCCAAGGCGCACAAGGGGCGTCCGACCGTGATCCTGGCAAAAACCAAGAAGGGGTACGGCATGGGCGGTGCCGGCGAGTCGCGCATGACCTCGCACCAGGCCAAGAAGCTGGATATCGATGCACTCAAGGCATTTCGTGATCGCTTCGCGCTGCCACTGTCGGACGACGACGTCGCGCAACTGCGCTTCTATCGTCCGACTGAGGACAGTCAGGAAATACGTTACTTGCAAGAGCGCAGAACGGCGCTGGGCGGCTATATGCCGGCGCGGCAGAAGGGCAAAGAGCACGTCGCCGTGCCGGCCCTGGCCGACTACGCACGCTTTGCCTTCGAAGCCGACGGCAAAGAAATGTCCACCACCATGGCCGTGGTACGGATGCTCGGTGGTTTGCTTAAAGACAAGGAACTGGGTCCCCGCGTGGTGCCTATCGTCGCCGACGAGGCACGCACCTTCGGCATGGCCAACCTGTTCCGCCAGATCGGTATCTACTCGCCGCTGGGGCAACTGTACGAGCCGGAAGATGCCGGCTCGATGCTGTATTACCGTGAAGCCAAGGATGGTCAGTTGCTGGAGGAGGGCATTACCGAAGCCGGTGCGCTGTCTTCCTGGGTAGCGGCTGCGACCTCCTACAGTGCCCACGGCAAACCGATGCTGCCGTTCTACATCTATTACTCGATGTTTGGTTTCCAGCGAGTCGGCGACCTGATCTGGGCAGCGGCCGACCAACGTGCCCGCGGCTTCTTGCTGGGCGCTACCGCCGGGCGTACCACCTTGGGTGGCGAAGGGCTGCAGCACCAGGACGGCAGCAGTCATGTTATGGCCGCCACCGTGCCCAATTGCCGCGCCTACGATCCGGCGTTCGCCGGCGAGCTGGCGGTGATTGTCGATCACGGCATGCGCCAGATGATGGAGCGTGATGTCGACGAGTTCTACTACATCACCGTGATGAATGAGAACTACGCTCAACCGTCGCTGCCGACCGGCGTCGAGGATCACATCATTCGCGGCATGTACCGTTATGCCGCGACCGATGCGCCGTCGCCGCGTGGCGCGGTGCGGTTGCTGGGAAGCGGCACCATCCTGCGCGAAGTGATCGCCGCGTCCGAGCTGCTGGCTGCCGACTGGCAGGTGTCGAGCGAGGTGTGGAGCGTCACCAGTTTCAGCGAGCTGGCGCGCGAGGCGCGTGATGTGGAGCGCCACAATCGTCTGAATCCTGCTGAGCCGGAACAGGTCAGCCACCTGTGCGCCTCCCTCGCAGGCACCGCGCCGGTGATTGCTGCCACCGACTACGTTCGTGCCTGGCCGCAACTGATCGCCAGCTACGTCGATGCGCGTTTCATAGTCCTGGGCACCGACGGCTTTGGCCGCAGTGATACCCGCACCGCCTTACGCAGTTTCTTTGAAGTGGATCGTCACCAGGTGGTTCTCGCCGCCCTGGACGGTCTGGTGCGTGACGGCACGCTGCCGCGTCAGGTGTTGGCTGACGCCATTGGGCGCTACGGCCTGGATGGTAGCCGACCGGCGCCGTGGGCGCGCTAACGGGTTGTCTCTTCGTTCGCGCTCGATGAGCGTTCCATCCGCTCCCTGTAGGGGGAGCGGATCCACTTTCTTGGCGACGGTTAGTCATGAGTGAAATCAGAGAAATTCAAGTGCCGGATATCGGCGACTTCAAGGACCTTCCGGTGATCGAGGTATTGGTCAAACCGGGCGATACAGTGGCGTTCGACGACCCTTTGCTGACTCTGGAATCGGACAAGGCATCGATGGATGTGCCGAGCCCTGTGGCCGGCACCGTGGTGTCGGTCAGCCTCAAGGTAGGTGATCGGGTTTCCAAAGGCAGTGCCATGCTCAGGTTGCAGATGGCCGCCGATGAAACGCCTGCCGCTGCGGCGCCAGTGAATACCCCAGCAGTGGCGGATGCACCGGTGAGTGCAGCGCCGGCCCCCGTGGCCGCCAGTCCGGCTGCACCGGTGCCGGTGGCAGCTGTTGCGCCAGCGGTGAGTACGCCAGGTCTGAAACCCCATGCCAGCCCTTCGGTTCGCAGCTACGCGCGCAAGCTGGGTGTAGACGTAACCAAGGTGGTGGCTACTGGCAAAGGCGGGAGAATGCTTCGCGAGGATGTCGAACGCTTCGTCAAAGATGCCCTGGTTCGCCTGGACAGCCCCGTGCCTGGCTCGGGCAACTCAGGTGCCGGGCTCAATCTGCTGCCGTGGCCGGACGTCGATTTTGCCAAATTCGGTACCATCGAGAAGGTCGCGCTGTCGCGGATCAAGAAGATCTCGGGTGCCAACCTCGCGCGCAACTGGGTGATGATTCCCCACGTTACTAACAACGAAGAAGCGGATATCACCGAGCTGGAAGCGTTCCGCGTGCAACTGAATAAGGAAGGCGGCAAAGACGCGATCAAGTACACCATGTTAGCGTTTCTGATCAAGGCAGCGGTGGCCACGCTGAAAGCCTTCCCGCAGTTCAACAGTTCGTTGGGCAACGAAGACGGCGAGCCAATCCTAGTGTTGAAGCAGTACTACCACATCGGTTTTGCCGCCGACACGCCGAACGGGCTGGTGGTGCCGGTGATTCGCGATGCCGATCAGAAAGGCATCGGCCAGATCGCCAGCGAATGTGGCGAGCTGGCGAAAAAAGCCCGCGACGGCAAGCTGGGTCCCGCCGAGATGACCGGCGGCACCTTTACCGTTTCCAGCCTGGGCGGCATTGGCGGTACCGGCTTCAACCCCATCATCAACGCGCCAGAAGTGGCGATCCTCGGCGTTACCCGTGCGCAAATGAAACCGGTGTGGGATGGCAGTGGGTTCGCCCCGCGCCTGATTCTGCCCATGGCCCTGTCCTGGGATCACCGCGTGGTCGATGGCGCTGCTGCGGCCCGTTTCCTTCAGCACCTGGCTGCTCTGTTGGTTGATTTCCGTCGAATTACGCTGTAAGGGGCTAGCTCATGAGTCAGGTTTTTGAAGTGAAGATGCCCGGTATCGGCGATGCCGCGGCCATGCCGGTGATCGAGGTGCTGGTCAAGGTAGGCGATGTGGTGAACGTCGACGACCCGATCTGCGTACTGGAGTCCGATAAGGCTACGATGGATGTGCCGTCTTCTGCCGCTGGCGTGGTCAAGGAAGTGCTGGCCAGCGTCGGCGATAAAGTGGCCGAAGGCGCTGTGCTGTTGAAGCTGGAGTCGGAGGCGGCTGTTGCGCCGTCTGCGTCCGCTCCCGTGCCCGCTGTTGCAGCCTCGGCGCCTGCTGTCGTGCCCACAGCGGCTGCTAGCCATGCCGGCAGCTCTGATCTCGAATGCGACGTGCTGGTTCTGGGCGGAGGCCCTGGCGGCTACTCCGCCGCCTTTCGCTCCGCCGATCTGGGCCAGAAAACCATAATCGTGGAGCGTTATGCTTCCCTTGGCGGCGTATGCCTGAACGTGGGCTGCATTCCGTCCAAGGCCTTGCTGCATATCGCCAATGTGATGGAAGAGGTGCCCCATCTGGCAGCTCTGGGTATCGAGTTCGGTGCCGGCGCAGTCGATGTCGGTAAGCTGCGCGCGCACAAGGAATCGGTGGTCAACAAGCTGACCACCGGGCTCGCTGGAATGGCCAAGGGCCGCAAGGTCGATGTGGTGCGTGGCTTTGGGCGTTTTCTCGATCCCCACCGTATTGAAGTGGCCGTTTCCTCGGGCTCCGGCCAGGAGCAAACCGGCGAGAAGAAGGTCATCCGCTTCAAACAGTGCGTGATCGCCGCCGGCAGCCAGGCGGTAAAACTGCCCTTTATGCCGAATGATCCACGCATCGTCGACTCCACCGGGGCGTTGGAACTGCGTACCGTGCCCAAACGCATGCTGGTGGTGGGCGGCGGGATTATCGGCCTGGAGATGGCGACTGTTTATTCGGCGCTTGGCGCCCGTATCGACGTGGTCGAAATGCTCGACGGCTTGATGCAAGGGCCTGACCGCGACCTGGTGAAAGTCTGGGAAAAATACAACAGCCACCGTTTCGATAATGTGATGGTGAAAACCCGCACGGTAAAAGCCGAGGCCAGCGAGCAGGGCATTTGGGTGAGCTTCGAGGGTGAAAAGGCCCCCGCTGAGCCGCAATGCTATGACTTGGTCTTGGTGGCGGTGGGGCGCAAACCCAATGGCAACCAGATCGATGCCGACAAGGCTGGTATCACCGTGGGTGAGCGCGGCTTTATCGCCGTGGACAAGCAGATGCGCACCAACGTGCCGCATATCTTCGCCATCGGCGATATCGTTGGCCAGCCCATGCTCGCCCACAAGGCGGTGCACGAGGGGCACGTCGCTGCCGAAGTGGCAGCAGGCGAGGCGCTGAGCAATGCCGAGCTGGCGCGTAGCACCTTTGACGCATTGCAAATTCCTGGCGTCGCCTACACCAACCCCGAGGTGGCGTGGGCTGGTCTTACTCAGCAGGAAGCCAAGGACAAGGGCATCAAGGTCGAGGCCGCGGTATTCCCCTGGGCCGCTTCAGGCCGGGCGATTGCCAATGGTCGCGATGAGGGCTTCACCAAGCTGTTGTTCGATGCCGAGACCCATCGGCTGGTCGGTGGCGGCATCGTCGGCACCGGCGCGGGCGACCTGATCAGTGAAGTGTGCCTGGCCATCGAAATGGGCGCCGACGCCGTGGATATCGGCAAGACCATCCACCCCCATCCAACACTAGGTGAGACCGTGGGCATGGCGGCGGAAGTCGCCCATGGTAGTTGTACCGACCTGCCAGAGGCACGTCGCTGAGACGCGGAGGAGATGACAATGAACAGCTGAAATTAGGCAATCACGGCTGACTTGAGTCAATGGGTGGGCCGAGAGGAGCTGCGCTCCGACTGCCTGTCCGAATGAGCGTGGAACAGGTGTCCGGATCAGCGTGGGCTGAGTGTCCGAATGGCGTGGAATCCGCAGTACGTAATAGCCACATGTTACCCACCAGATTTTCATGCTGTCATCCTGAGCGCATAACAACACCACAGGAAAACCTCAGGCACACGATTGGTGCCAGCACCCAGTTCCTGATGTTGCCGCTCCAGCGCTCCGGGTGCCGTGCACGCGCCGCCTCGTACAGCTCGATACGCTTGCGCAGCAACTCTTCCGCTTGGCCAGTATGTCGCTGCGCCGGGGTCACGAACTTCAGGGCGCTGTGGCGATGTTCATGGTTGTACCAGGCCACGAAGCTGTTCACCCAGTTCCTGGCCTGCTCCAGCGTGTCGAAGGGCCGCTCCGGCCGCTCCGGCCACAGCGGGCAGTACTTCGCCGTGCGGAACAAGGCCTCGGCATAGGCGTTGTCATTGCTCACCCGCGGGCGGCTGAACGAGGGCATCACACCCAGGTTCTGCATGGCCGCCAGCATGGTCGAGCCCTTCATCGCGCTGCCATTGTCCGAGTGCAGTACCAGCGGCTGGCCTGCTCGCTGTTCACGTAAGCAGGCCTGGCGTAGCAGCTGGGCGGCCTGATCGGCGCTTTCACTTTCATGCACCTCGTTGGCCACCAGCTTCCGGCTGTAGACGTCCTTGATCATGTACCAGTAGAAGTAACGGCCCTTGACCGTGGTCGGCAGCCAGGTGATGTCCCAGCACCACAGCTGGTTCGGGCCGTCGGCCACATGGGTCGTCAGCGCTCGTTTCACCGGTGGGCGGCTACGGCCGCGCGGATGCTGCTGTTCGGCGTCCTTCAGCAACCGGTAAAAGGTCGACTCCGAGGCCAGCCAGGTGCCCTGATCGGCCAGCCGCGCCACGATCTGCTGCAGCGACAGGCCCAGTTCGGCGCAGGCCTGCGACCGCCGCGCTCCCGCCGCCACGGCGTCCTCGATCAACTGCAGCGTTCCACGGCGATCCGGGGCGCTGATCACTCGTCCTCGTCCTTCCCCCAGAGCGCCTCGGCTTTTTTTCGCAACACCAGCAGAGCCGCGGTTTCTGCCAGCGCCGCATCCTTGCGCCGCAGTTCACGCTCCAGCTGCTTGATGCGCTTCTTCGCGGCCTTTTCCTCTTCGCGTTCGCGCCGGGTCTTGCTCGGCTGAGCCAGGCTGTTGGCCTGCTCGCAGGCTTCGCGCCAGGCGTTGATCTGCTCGACATACAGGCCTTTGCGCCGGCAGTACTCCGCCAGCTCAGCCGCATTGAGGCTGGCGCTTTCCAGCACCACCCGAAACTTGTCCTGGCTCGACCACTGGTCGGCCTGCTGTCCATCTCCCGGCACCACTGCTCCCGCTGCTCTGGCCTGTTTGCGCCAAGCATACAGGGTGGCATCAGTAATGCCTGTCGCTTCCACCAGCTCCGGCACCGTCCGGTTCAAGGGCGGCATCATCTGCCGCACCACCCACTCCCGATGCTCTATCGAATAACGCGCCACACGGCTCTCACTTCCGCCCACCGAACAAGACTCATCGAATCAACTCACACGACAACTATCCTGACGCGGCGGGGCGGATGGCAACGCTGGAAACGGTCGCACCGGGTTGCAGGCATTCCTGAACAACCTGGGCCTTGAACGGTTTGGGGTAAGAGCTTCGTTGGCGCATGGAAATCCCGGCGATAAGGGCTATCGCGTCCGCTTAAAAATACGCGGACACCATCGCCCTTAATGCTGGAGTTCGGAAGGTGACTTGGCCGGACGCTTACCTCAGAACGGCGCTTTCTTGATCGAGTAGGAGGCGGGTTCACACCCGCCGTCCTCTCACACCACCGTGCGTACGGTTCCGTACACGGCGGTTCAGGTTATGCGACTAAGCCGGTTGATCGTATCCAGTATCGAGACCAATCCGAGTTGATCCCACAGTTTCTTCGGTAGGGCCTGATTCACATGTGGCGCACCCGAGTTCCACCATGGGCCTCGGCCATTGAAAGCAGATTTACAAGCACGCTCTCGGCTTAGACCCAGACGCATCAGGTTGCTGATCCTCGTAGAGGGTTGCTTCCATTGCCGCCAGATGACACAGCGAAGTTTGTGCCTGATCCACCCGTCCAGCTCTTCTAGTGGGCGCCTGCTCTGACTGAGCTTGAAGTAACTCGCCCAGCCCCGTACCACGGGGTTCAGCCGCTCGATGATATAGGCCACCTTGCGGCCTCGCGCCCCGCGCAGCAGCTCCTTGAGCCGACTGCGCAGGCGACCAAGGCTCATCGTCGCTACCCTCAGCCTAGGCTGTTGATGCCAGCTCATCCCATAACCCAAGTAGTCGCATTTCCACGCCCGTGCCACTTGGCTCTTCTTCCTGTTCACCGTCAGTTTCAGACGCTCTTTCAGGAAGCGCTCGACGCTGGTCAGTACTCGCTCGCCTGCCCGCTGACTACGTACATAGATGTTCGCATCATCGGCATAGCGCACAAAACGGTGCCCCCGCCGCTCCAGTTCACGGTCAAATTCGTTGAGCAGGATGTTCGACAGCAACGGCGAGAGCGGGCCGCCTTGCGGCGTCCCTTCCTGCCGTGGGCTGACGACACCGCCCGACATGACCCCGGCTTCAAGGTAACGGCGGATAAGCCTGAGCACGCATTTGTCTTCGACACGGCGCTCGATACAGGCCATGAGTATGTCGTGGTTGACCCGATCAAAGAACTTCTCCAGATCAAGTTCCACGCACCAGCGATGGCCCGCCCCCACATGGGAGCGGGCCGTTTCGACGGCTTGATGAGCGCTTTTGCCCGGACGAAAGCCATAGCTGTAGTCCGAGAACAGCGGGTCAAAGATTGGCGTGAGCTGTTGCTGCAGGGCTTGCTGGATCAGGCGATCCACGACACTGGGAATCCCCAGTTGCCGGGTACCGCCCTGCGGTTTGGGAATTTCGACCGCCCGCACTGCCTGGGGATGGTATTCACCAGCCAGCAACCTGGCCTTGAGAGTTGGCCAATACTGTTTCACATAGCCAGCCAAGTCAGCGACCGTCATGCCATCGGCACCCGGTGCTCCCTTGTTGCTGACCACACGCTGATACGCACGTTTGAGGTTGGCCGGTGCAAGCACCCGCCCCATCAGCGTGTCCGGCTCCGCGTTCGTCCACGCCACAGACGCCGTCGATGCCTGCGCACTGCCAGCCGTCACTCTCGGATTCTGTCCGGAACTTGGGGTCACAGTTCTCCCTCGGAGAAATTTCTGCTTTTCGACATTCGACGAGACTCTGGCGCCTACTGGCGGCATAACCTGTTCGGCCCTTGGTGGCGCGGTTAACTGCCACTTACTACGGCTTCGGCTGACTTCTGCACGTCCATCCCGTCGCCTCTTGACGCTCGGTAGCACAATGGCAAACGTGCAGATCTCCCAGGGTAATTCGCGTGACCTTCCTGCTTATGCCTGTCGGATCTACGTCGCAGCGTTCCGTGCAAGTATCGGGCTTTGAAGATATTGGCCTTCTCACCCCGCTGCGCCGCCTCTATCCGCTTCCTGTTCGTCAGGCCAGCATTTTGCCTCGGGCTTCCTTCAGATTCGCAGTCGCCCGCGACACCCTTGCCTCTGGCTAACACTTCCCCTTGCCGGGTGTGTAGAGGACTTTCACCTCCAAGTCACCCGCTTGGCCACCATAGTCAAGCGGGTTGCGCTGACGCGCAACGCGCCATGCCTGGCGCACCAATCAAAAAAGCCCGATACGCTGTATCGGGCTTTTTGGTTACTGAGCTAATCGACAGTGAGCAAGCCCAGTTCAGGACCTGGGTTACCTAGGGTCTGTTGCCGTTTCGCGAACGGCCGCGTCGAAACGGCAACAGACCCTAGCGATCAGGAAGCAATCCTGCCTAGATATCGAGGCAGATCTTACCGAAGTGACGATTACTTTCCTGATAGCGGAACGCCTCAACAATTTCGTCCAGCGGAAAATGGCTATCGATAACCGGACGCATGCCATTGGCATCGATAGCCCTGATCATCTCCTGCTGCTGGGTACGGTTTCCAACCAGCACACCCTGCAGTCGCAACTGCCGTGTCAGCGCAGTAACGATGCTCAGCTCCCCGGCAACGCCGGTAAGGATACCAATCACAGAAATATGCCCACCAACACGTGCCGCAATCATCGACTGCTCCAGGGTCGCGGGTCCGCCTACTTCGATGACGTGGTCAACTCCCCGATCATTGGTTAACTCACGCACTTTCTCGCCCCAGTTGGGCGTACGGCGATAGTTGATCAGGTGGTCGGCCCCCATGGCCTTCAGCCGCTCCAGCTTCTCATCGCTGGAAGAGGTGGCAATGACCGTCGCGCCGGCCATTTTGGCGAACTGAAGCGCGAAGATCGAAACCCCGCCGGTACCCTGTATAAGAACGCTGTCCCCAGGCTTCAACGAATCGTCGGCCATCAACACGCGCCAGGCGGTCAGGCCGGCCGTGGTAAGCGTTGCAGCCTCAGCATGAGTCCAGCCCTGGGGCGCCTTGGTAAAAGACGTGGCTCGCGCCGTAACGGCTTCCCGAGCATAACCATCGACACCATCGCCCGGCACCGTTCCAAAACCCTCCTGCTGCGGCTCGCCATCAAGCCAGTCAGGAAAGAACGTACTCACGACCTGATCGCCTACGGCGAACTCGGTGACTCCCTCACCTAAGGCAACCACCTCTCCAGCACCGTCTGCCATGGGAATCCGCTGCACGCTCGGCCCCCACAGGCCGCTTACGACGGCAAAGTCATGGTAATTAAGGGAACTGGCACGCAGCCTTACTGTAATTTGGGGAGAGCTACGAGTTGACTGGGAATCGAGAACAGCGGCTGACGGCTTTTCATCACGATCCATCCGCTCTCGCCACTGGGCACGAAGCCGGTCGTGCATTTGCTCAAACTTGCCCTGAGCGCTC
>NZ_BQHW01000051.1 GCF_021602025.1 Pseudomonas ceruminis | reverse complement strand
GCTCGCAGCGAGGCGCCTTGCATACGCATGATCATTAGCGTTACGCGCTCTTCGATGGTCAAGTGGGTGTAGTGAGTAGTCATGCAGCACCTTACCTCGGGTGTTGCACTTGGTCACTGAGACCGCCGAGCTACTAGAGATTTGGCAGTAGTACATTTGTACTCCACAGCTATTTAGTTCTGAAAACTAACGCGTAATCCACCCACAGACTGCTACTAGTATACCGAGACCGTCGTCGCTAACATATCTCGCAATGGCCATTATTTGGCCATCATGCTTGCACGCCAGAAAAGTGCTGGAGGAGTGCTCGGACCGTTAACCTTCCAAAATGGACAAGGGAATGCAACAGGCGAATTTTCAGGTCGACCCAAGGTTGGCGACCCTGCTTGGTCAAGATTACTCCACCACCGAAAAAGCACTCAAGGAGCTGATCGACAACGCTTGGGATGCAGATGCGCATCAGGTGACGATCAGCCTGCCGGCGCCTTTGAGTGACGCTCCGATCGTTGTACAGGACGATGGCAACGGTATGACCCGGCAGGAACTCGAATTTCAATACATGAAGATCGCGTCTGATCGACGGGTGAGGGCGGGTGGTCGTACGCGTAAGCTACGCCGGCAAATCAAAGGCAAAAAAGGCATCGGTAAATTCGCTGGATTGATGTGTGCATCCACGATGACAGTCAGTACCAAGGCGCGTGGCGTCCATATAGCGTTCACGCTCAACGTTGAAGACCTCAACTCAGCTTCCGCTATCGAGAGTCTGGCATTGCCACTCGATGTCAGGGACTGCGAGGCGGACGACCATGGTACTTCTGTGACACTCACACACCTTCGGCAGGGCCTCCGATACCCAAACGCTGACAAGCTCCGTCAAGAGTTGATCATGGAGTACGGGCAGCAAAAAGACTTCAAGATCATCATCAACGGCAAGCCCCTAGATATTGATGACCTTGATGGTGATTTCCAGGAGTTGTCAGCAACTGTGCCTGAAGCTGGCGACATTGTTCTGCGTTTCACCATCAGCAGCAAAAAGAGCGGATTGCGTCGTCCAGGGATCACCCTGCTAGTAGATGGCAAGGCGGTTGGAAAACCTTGGTATTTCGGTCTTGAAAACAGCGATGAAGTCCCGGCTCGCCTCCTTAAGAAGCTCTATGGCCAGGTTGAAGCTGACGGGATCATGAAGTACGTCACTGCGGGCTGGGATTCAGTTATCGAAAATAGTGAGGGATATGTCCAGGTCGTCGCATTTGTACGGGAGTCTCTGCTTCAGGCTTTGAGGGCGACACACGGCATGGAGATGCGGATGGCGCATGCTCGCTTGAAGAAAGCGATGGATGAACGGCTACAAAAACTGCCACAGCACAAGCGAGAGTATGCTGATCGGGCTATCAAAAAAGTCTTGAAAAAGTACTACGACGAGCCCGCCCATAAGGTGCAGGCGCTCGCTCATGTGGTGCTGGAGGCGGTAGAGCGCAGCGAGTACCGCTTGATCATGGAACATTTGGCGGAGGCGAGTCGAGGAGACATCAGCAACCTGGCTGATGCCTTGGAGCGTTTTGGACTGGCTGATATGGCCATCCTTGTTGATCAAGCTAAAGCTCGGTTGCAGTTCCTCGATGAGTTGGAGCAGCTGATCAAGGACAAATCGTGCCTGGAAATTACTGTCCACCGTGCGATCGAGTACAACCTATGGATCCTTGGCGCTGCCTTCACCGTGTTCAGTTCGAACATCACGCTCAAGCGGCAAGTTGAGGAACTGCTGAACCAGACCTATAACGGACGCGATGCAGCAACACGCCCAGACTTACTATTGAATGAGAGCTTAACAGGAGAATTCCTGCTAATTGAGTTCAAACGGCCAGCACATCCACTTACCTATGATGACTATCAGCAGGCAACCAGATACCGTCATCACCTTAAAGGCTATACCGCTAAGCCAATTCGAGTAGTAGTTATTGGGGGGGAAAGTAGATGACTTCCCTACTGGTCAAGTCGAACCGAACGTTACTCATTTATTGTTTACCGATGTCATCTCCACTGCGCGTCGCCAAATAGAATGGCAGCTTGAGCGTACTCCGGTGAATGCCTGAAGGCCGGAGGTATCGCGAGAGCAGATCGACGCGAAGGTGACGGCTTAGGCCAACTGACACGACCCACCTCAAGGAAGTGCTAGGTGGTGCCAGCGCCTCAGTCGTTGCCTTTTTTATAAGTTGGGCCTTCATCCCTGCTGGAACGAAAGGCCCCTCCGATAAAGATCAAATCATAGTCGATGAATCATTTGGTCGTGGGTATTGATATCAGGCCTCCTCAAGCAGTTTCACCTCAGGTAATGGATCGTTTTTCGCCTCTGCTAAAAGAGACTCTAGATCTGGGTAGTGTCCGCTGCCAATGCGCGTTACGATCGCCTTCGCCAATTTTGCACATTCGGATCTAGTTGCCGAAATAAATACTGCCTCTTTCGCCACAGAGTAATCGGCGACGTAAGAGGTGCTCTTGAATAGATCGGGGAGGCATTCTGCCAAAACTCCAACGTCGTCGTCAGAAATCCAAGATTGGATGAGCAGCTGACGAACCACAACCAGCAAGGGTCGAATTACAGTCGGTCTTCCAGACTCAATGAGAGAAGTTAATCGAGGTATGAATTTTTCAGCTGTTTCATCGATACCCAATTCTTTTGCCTTGCTAACCGCGCGAGCAGCGTAACCAACCTTGGTTACGTCCTCATCTCGAAGGCCCTGCCTGATCGATCTGTCCAGATCATGCCTCAACTCTGGAAGATGCTGTGCGATATAACACAAGGCCAACGGCGTCGCGGGGAAGCTATCCTGCGACGCGAATTCTCTAAATTGCCCCACCAATTCGGGTGTCACCTGCTCTTTTTTGAGCCAAGGTAGTACGCTCCATGCAAGGACCTCCGCAATCAGTGGACCTGATTCATATGGGTCAGAAAACATATGTACCAGGGTTGAACCGTCATCATCTGGCTGCCTCCAGACAACCAACTCATTGAAGCACGCGAGCGCCTGCTCAGGAGTGGGGGCTAACCTATTGCCACACCCTTGCGCTTGCGATGCCCATAGCAGCTTACGGAGGTCGCTAACTTCCAGTGACAAGGGACTCCGATACAAATATTCCTTAATGACCTGGTCAGTCGCTTCTCGATCAGGTGATGGTAGAAGACTGAATATGTGAGGGTTAATACTGGAGTGCGGCAATGTATTAGATTGCAACTCAGCACCATAGATCGCCCTGACCAGATTTTCATTTTCCTTTTCAGTCGTAAAACCCTTTGTAACTAGCGGCAGAAGACGTGCAATTGTTGCGGTGCTAATATTGGGTATGGAACTCGCCTGGTTAAGCTGCTCCAACATTTCTGCCGGAACCCCCTCAATCGGGCGAGTTATCAATGGGCGAGGTTTGATAGAGGTCTTCGCAATAGACTCAATCATCTCGTAGATTCTCAACGCGATTCTCGGATTGTAATTTCTTGGGCCCGGATGGTGTGCAGTCAACTCAGGCCATTCAGCATGACCTACTTCACTTGCCAGCGGAAACATAAGAATTTCTTCCAGCAATTCGCTCTGCTGACTGTAGGGGATGCTCTCCAACGAGTAATTCAGTAGGTGCCCATAGGCCCTGCATATCCAAAAATGTCGGACAACTCTATGTTCTTTTAGACCAATCGCGAAGCGGAAGACCTCTTTAGCTTCGTCTGCCGTGGATCTGACGACCAGCCGGGCGTAGGCTTCAAACATGACTCTCAGCTTTGAAAGGGCGAACTCCGAGCTGACTTGCCTGGCATAATATCTATTCAAGAAGTGCTTGATGGCACCCCTGCACAGTTGCTTCATTTCATGAATTGTCTCCGCTGGAGCGGCAGCCACATTTACCCGTGAGAACATGCGATTCAGGTGAGGCGAGGTATCAACTGTTGCAAAGCGCAGCGAATGCCTCATACAATCGTACTGTGTCAACTCATCCAAAAAAGCAATTTTCTCGTACTGGGTTGAGAATATATTCACGCCTTCATAAATTGGAAGAATACCTGTGGAACGCATCAATCCATCTGCGATCAAGAGCACGTGAACTTCGTTGCTAAGCCGTATAGTCTTGGAGTTGTCCTTATATTTCCCCACTTGGAAATATGGTTCAACCGAAGATTTTTCATCATTTTTATCCAGTCGAGTTCTAACTGTTTCCTTCAGGTATTCAATCTCATCCCACGGATCACATTTCCATTTTGACAAAATGCTTTTAGGTACGGTGTTTGACTTACCGGAACTCCTCATGTCAAACACTTTAACCAAAAGGTCGGCCCATGCAAGTCTCGATAAAATTTGTACAGAGTTTGGACTTTTTCTATATTGGTCGATTAGTATGGCATGGCTGTCCTGAATCAACTTTACTGCTCGCTCAGTCTCTCCCAGCTCAGCGAGAACGCCCGACTTTTTAAGCTTCCATTCCGGTGTATGTTCTGGCAGGTGAGAGGCTTCGCCTTCCATCTCTTCAAAATTCAGATTGAGCCTGGCGCGATTAACCTTGAAGTAGGCAACCTCCGCCGCGGCCTCCGGCCAAAACTGAACTCGCTCTTCAATATGCGCAATGATTTGGGCTTCGAACTGTCTTTGCTCTTGCAGCCCACCGATAGACCAGCGAGCAGTGTTAAGCAACACCAAGGCGATTTCCAGTTGTTGCTTTATTGTGAGTGCTACGGGCTCATCAATGACAGCGAGGAGTTGCTGTAACAACCAACCAGGAACCGCGTCAAAAGTAACTGCATATCGCCAAGAAACTTCGTAGAGGACCTTTTCTCGCAGCTCCACCGAACACGCCCCCAAAGTACTAGGGGTTATGCTCATGCCCCTGTATTGGCTCTGAAGGAAAAATCGTAACCCATACGGACAAACCATCCAGCCAGGATAACTTTTCCGATCAGCCTCCATCACCGATGCGGCCTCTGTGAGGGTAAGATTTTCAATCGATTGCGGCCTCCATTCAGAGGCGTGTACCGGCTTGAGATTATTCAGTGTTTGGATAAAAAGTTCTGTAGCTTGGAGGTGTCTAAGACCAGCGTCGTCCAGATGTTTAACAGCATCCCATAGGTCGATGGGCGCGACGTTAATGGATTCGAGATATTTCCTCTTCGCGGCTGAAAGGTTTAGAGCACCTACCAGGTACACTCTGCGCGACTGACTCTGCAAATGGTCGCGAACCCAGCCGGTCCACTGCAAGAAATTAGGGTCCTCACCGGAAAAGCCGAGCAGACATAGCTCGTTCTCGATGAACACCTGGCGAGAAAAATTGACGAAGGCGGCATGGGTTTCAGGGTAGCGCCGGTAGTCTTCCTGAGTGAATATGAGTTCTTCGGTGGTATTAACCGTACCATGAAGCTTGGTAATTCGGGGGGGAGAAACGGCGGCCAAGTCGGTTTGCTTAGTCACGGTACTGTAAATGGGTACGTGAACTCGTTCACTGGCGCGCTCAAGAAGCGTATCCCAATTAGTCGTCAACACATCGGACCAGGGCAGCTGCAACAGCTTGGTGTGCAAGTCACCCGGTGACCATGCAGAGTCATCAATTTCCGCTCTGATGAGGTCATTGAGTGTTTGCTGTCCGAATTGCGCCTTGTACAACTCAGCCAGGCGCAGAGGGTCGAGGTACGCTAAATTCGGGTCACCAGGGTCCAGTTCTGTGGCCAATTTTCGTGAGAAATCCATCCAAAGCGGCATCAGGCGTGTGCTGTCGCCACTTTGTGCTGCGCATCGGCTAAACCCGGCACCGACCATCACCGCAGCACCTCGATACGATGCGTCCTGTCGCCACAATACGCCTGCCAGCTTCTTCAGCGCAGGATAATCCTGGAGCGCGACTACTTTTTGTTCAGCAATTTCCATAAACGAACGTCCATCCGAGGCAAGTAACTAGTGCGATAGCGTTAGGCCATCATACTCGACCCTCACGTCGCACTCCAGACGTTGCCCATGTGGCGTTTTCTCCAGTAACTCGCAGACCAGAGCGCAGAGGTATGAGCTTTAGCGAAGCTTGAGGTACTTCACCGAATGCGCTCGCTGCTCGTCCAGGGAGTTGTAGTAGGTGTTCTGCGTAGTGCTCAGGCTGTTGTGACGCAAGTCCGCCTGGAGGTCCTTCATTTCTCGGAACGGTGCGTCGAATGTCGCGGAGGTGTGGCGCAGCCAGTGCAGTGACGCGGACCGCAGGTTATCGATCTCGTCCTCATGACGACCCTCAGCCGTCATTTTAAACAGCGCTCGATCAAAGACCTGCTGAACCAGCAGGCGCAGGTGGCGACTGGACAAGCCACTGCGGCCGTGCAGCGTGGACAGCAGCGGATGGATTTCATGAGGCAAGGGCAGGGGAGACAGCCCCAGGTGCCGCCGATAGCGCGTCAGGTAGCAATTTACATATTCGTCGCGAACGCTGATCTTCGCCGCCTTGTTGCCCTTTCGCAGGAATCGCGACTTCACCACGGGACCCACCCAGGATGGCGCAGGCTTGAGACAGAACTCCATAAAGGCTTCGGCATCGCTGCGCCGCAAGGCCAGCAGGGGGTTTTCAGCCACCAGTAGCGACCAGAGCAGCAAACGCTCGACATGCGTGCGGTAGGAGTTGAAGGTGGAGACGATGACATGGGACAACCTGAACAAAGGATGGCGCTGGGAATTTGCAATATCCGGGTCTGGGAGTTATCGGATATTGAGGGGAGTGCATAGCCATTTTTTTGAGAAGATCGAAGCCATTCGATTAACTCAACTAAATGAATATTTAGTTTAGTTAATCTTTCGCAGGATGGCAAAGAGGAGAAGTGGAGGGTATCAGAGTCGATGGCAATTGCAAACCGCACCCCTGATCCTTTATGCGAGGAGGATTTCTAGCCCGCAATTAAGAGCAAGCAGGTATCGATATGATCTGAAGGAAACCCATTTAGAGATGCTCTCCATCTGCGAGTACAGATGGCCCGTGAGGCTTTATGGACATCCTTGGAGGTAGCGAAGGCCCTCGTGCCGATTGCACAAACGGCCAGATTCCGGTGGATTGAAGAGTTCCGTGTTTTTCCACCGGTTAAACGTGCGGAATCAACGTTCAAATACAAGGTTGCACCAGCTTTTACAGAAGAAAAGTACTCGTGATTTCAAGATTTTCCACTGATTCGACACGCAAAATACTTCTCTACTTGTCAGAGTTGGTATGGATTTATCTCGAAGATCGCCGCTTCAAGAAAAATTCGCCACTCAAGAATAGGCATGATTCTGAGCATACCGACTGTGTGAAGCCCCAATTCCTGATGAAGTCGAGCACCAGTCCAATTTGTTACCATTTTTTATGCTTTTTCCAACGAATTAAAAAACAAGGTGCCGCATCTAGCACGGGCATTGCGTTGCTTAGTAGCCCAACGCACCTAGTGACTACTTCCGATAACACACAAGCCCGTAGACCTTTTTCCAACGTTTCAATTGAGTGGTTATCACTAGCAGAGGTTCGCCTAACTAGTCATTTTCCTCACGATTCAAAAAAACCGTGATCCCAAAACGATCTGGGACGGCCATTTTTTCTACGGGCGCGGCTTGCCCGCAGCAAGCGGCCCATTTGAGGGCTAAAAGTGAAACTCGTCAAGATCGCTCTAGCACAGGCCTTGCAAGCCACCTGGTAGCCTAGAAATATTTGCACCCGAAATTTCGCAGAGTTCAAAGGGGCCTTGAGCATTAGCCCTTAAGGCCATACTACTCATGGGTGCGTATCTCTGTACGAACCTGCGCATAATGCATATTATGTTAAACTGGATGCTATGTCCGATATGTTCATAAGCCACCTCGCGACTTCGGAATTTCGGAACTTTTCCTGAGGCTATCGCTAAATGAGGCGACTCATCATTAGTCATGCTTAACCCATTGATCTGATTGAATAAAATCGACCATTAAGGCAATGCCCTGCGAATTAAAGCGACATCTGTGCTGCTCAGCCTCATCATCTGAAGCCAAAGTGCCCAATTTTTTGAGTCAGACATCGATTCCTAAACCTTTTAGCGTTGGCAATTAATGAGGAGTTTTTCCCACTCTTCGGAGTAAGCGTCGTGAATCGACGAAAAATCCTCCCTTCAGAATGCAAGATTGAGGCGACTCTCCCGCGCTCGTGCAACAGATTGAGGCGACTTTCCCAGGTTTTGGAATCAATAAGGCGACTTTCCCACGCCTTGGAAGTAATGAGGCGACTTTCCACCAGCACCGCTGCTGCGTTCAAGTATGGCTTTAAGGATGTTTGTGCAGCTTTTATATCAGTTAGGGAGTATAGGGAAGTATCCAAATTTAAGAGCGCTTGATGAGCGCATTTGCCTGAACCTGAAGGAGCGCGCAAGACATCTGTCATTGATCCAGTCACGGCACTCTCATGTTGCGCCTAGCTAGGCTTGTCGTTACCATCAGTCATTCGACGCTTTTTCTTCGCAAAAGGTTGAAACTTCCGATTACTGTCATAACTGGAAGTCTATTGTATTCAAAATTCTGGCTGGTACTTCATGGCGCGCGCACCCCAACCCTTGTTCGAAACCCACGATAACTTCATCGAGCAGGACTTCAGTTTGCACGGCTCACCGCTGGCCTGCGTCGGCGCCTTTCTGGGCGAGTGTAACGCCGCACTGGAGGCTGACCGCGGCTACGCCGCGGTACGTTCGTTTCTGCGCGCCTTTTCCGACAACGCCCAGACGTTCAACTCGTACCGCAGTCATACCGAGCGCTTACTGCTGTGGGCGCTGCTGGTCCAAGGCAAACCGCTGAATCAACTCAAACGCCAGGATGCCCAAGACTATCTGAACTTCTGTCGAAACCCGCCAGATGACTGGATGGGTCCGGTGACCCGCAGCCGGTTCGTCAGTAACCCGCACGCGCTCGATGCCCGCGAGGCCTACATCCCCAACCCCAAATGGCATCCGTTTAATAGCAAGTCCCGCAAAGTGATCGCTGCAGAAACTCCCAGCACCCCGGAGTATCATGCTGCGAATGGCACGTTGAATCAGGTGTATACGGTCTGCAGTCGCTTCTATGAGTTTCTTGTTGAAGATGGCTTTGCTCAGACGAACCCCTTTCGGCTCCTTAAAAAAGGCAATCGATTCTCCACGGAAGCGCTGGGAGTTACTTCTTCGCGGGCACTTACGCCGTTGCAGTGGGACTTTGTGCTGGATACCGTTGAAGCAATGGCGAACGCCGAACCGGAGCGGCATGAGCGAACATTATTTATTGTTGCTACGCTGTTCGCCATGTACCTGCGGGTTTCAGATCTCTCCGGTCGTAAAAACTGGAAACCCACAATGGGTGACTTCCGCTTGGATGATGAAGGCAATTGGTGGTACTTCGCGGTGGGTAAAGGCAACAAGGCGGCGAAGATTGCCGTGCGGGATATCTACGTAGAGCGCTATTTGAAACGTTATCGGCGATTCCTGGGACTTCCCGAGTTACCTCATCCAGGAGAAACTACGCCTCTGATCACGACGCTCAACGGCCGCGCCGGTTTGTCTGATCGACAGATCCGCGCCCTCCTCCAAACCGTGTTTGATAAAGCCGTAGAGAAGATGCGCAGCGAAGGCCGCGCGAACCACGAGATGGAAAGTCTGCGCTGTGCGTCTGCGCACTGGCTACGTCACACCTCGGCCACCTTTGACGCGCCGCTGCGAAATCCTAAGGACCTGCAGGAAGACTTGCGTCACAGCAACCTCAGTACGACCCAGAACACCTATTATCACTCGCATGATCAGGAGCGCGCACATTCGGTCAAGCGCATTGGCATGCGTGACCGCGGTTGAACTCGAATCACTTGGTCGCCGATCGCCAGCCTGCCCTCCAACATGGCACGAATCCATTTTCTAGGAATTCACAGTGAAAATTACCGGGCTGGTCGAGATTGAGTGCATAACCGATATCATGTGTGACGTCTGCGGGAATTCTACGCGCCTGGCTGCGGGCATTTATCAGTATGGAACCCTACAAGCCCACTGGGGGTATGGCAGCGAACACGACGGCCAGCGATTCGAGGTACACCTCTGTGAGCACTGCTTTTTCCAGACCCTGGCGTACGTGAAGCAAGAGCGACGTGTTCAACAGCTGTTCAGTGATGAGCCGAAGGCTGAGAGCGGTGATTTGGGCTTGGTCGCCCAGGACGACTACTTCCAGGACGCGGGCCGCCGTTGACTGGTCGACCATTAGTCAGCCGGTGGATCCGAATTAGTGGTGGTCTATCTCTCAGCGGGCAGCTCAGAACTGGCTGCTGGCATCCCCTACCCCCTAATTCTTAAGGAGGGTCTCGCAGATGAGCGAAATTCGAAAGGCGAGGAATGTTGCCGGTCGAGAGGCGATTTTCCAGTCCAAGGCACAATCCAGAGTCATGGCCAGCGGAGATTGGCTGACCTGGCCTGAGCTAAATGCGCTGCTGCCGGAGTTAGCAGAGCAACTCAGCGCCGGCGCTCCTGGCCGGTATTTAGACGGTGCAATCTTCTCTATCAACTACGAGGGCGTGGAGTACTTTCCACGTTTTGCCATCGATGCATGCGCCTTGGCCATTGCGGCCCGGGGAATACAGCGCGTCATCGCTGTGCTGGCCACCAGGCTGAATGGCTGGGGCATGGCGTTATGGTTCGAATCATCCAATTCGTATTTGGGCGGTAAGCTGCCGAAGGACATCATATCGTCCGACCCCGACGCGGTGGTTCAAGCCGCACAGTACGAGATAGATGGGGCCTTGCATGGTTAGCGCTGCTCGTAGCTAGGCCCATCGCCGCGCCTCGCTCGCTATACCCAAGAGACAAAACCGCTTTATTTAGCGACGCCCTCCTCCATTCAGGCTTCCGGCCGGCAGTCTTCGGCAGTGCTAGTCAGGAATCTTCCACGATTCTCGACACGGTGTCCTGTACAGGCCAATTGAAAAACGGGGAGCAGCGGCGGTGGCCATAGGCATTTTGGATGTAGAAGGGGCCACCTTAGCCATGGAATGATCTACGCATAGCTACGCTGCTCCCCGAAGCGGGTTTCAGTGAGCAGCGATGGTAGTCGATCCAGGACGACATGAACACTATAGCGCTCATTTTGGGCGCTGAATCGACGGTCAAGGCTTGAGCGCCTCTTTTTTCACCTGTTTGATCAGCCCGTCGAAGCTCACCTCCGGGTCTTGGATAAGATACGCAGATACGATGAGGCTGAGTGGGTGGACACCCATGCGGCCGGCCAGCTCTTCAATTTTTTGGATGGTCGGCGACTTGAGTCCTCGTTCGAGGGAGCTTACGTAGGTTCGACTACTGACTACGGCGAAATCTTCCTGGGTCAGATCGTGCGAAATGCGCATGCGCCGCAGTGCCTCACCCAGGGATTCACGGATTTCCATCATCATTCCTCATAAAAGGAATGATGAAGCGCTATCGAACACGATAGGGCTACAATCTATAGTGTTCATTGTGGGATAATTTGAGTTTTCCAGCCCTGGTGACTGGTCGCCTAGGGGTATGCAGCGCTCAGTGGAGCCCGTTTTGATCTATTTGTCCGAATCTCACACCCGTACTGTCCGTACGGGTTCCTATTGTGAAATTGAAGGGATGTGCTTTTGGGTAACCTTGCGGCCGCTTTTCAACGGTGAGAGCGAGCGAGCAGCTGTGGTTGAAGATGCCTACGAACTCAACGTCTTCCTGTCCCAGGCAACGGGCGTCGAGATCGCGCAGGTACAAATGCTATGCCCTCCTTCCATCACCGGACGTCCGCACTGGAGTCTGGAAGAGCTTCGTAAGATTGTGATTCACCGTGGGCTTGAGTCCTCGCAAAGCGCAGTGATTTACGAGACTGCGGTGGCCACCTACAAATTAGGTGACCTCGATTTACGCCTGCGGAAACGGTCACACGCGTTGTACTCAGCGCGAAACCTGAAAGCGCGAATCACCAGCGCGGCCCCTCAACCTAAGTCTGCTGACGAACCGCAGTTGTACGCGCACTTTTGATGTAGGAACGCACACCGTCGTTGAACGGTGAAGCGTCCACACATGTTTTTTCGGCGCGAGGCCCCCGAATTGGTTGTTCACTGATCCGATGCCACCCGCGGCCGCTCTCCTGGCAGCCTTCCCTGCCCCACGTTAGGAAGATGAGTACTCATGGACACCCTAGCAAAAGCCGCAGACGCATTGCGGGATGCGCAACATATCATGGTGTTTACCGGCGCTGGCGTTTCTGCCGGCAGCGGCATTCCGACTTTTCGTGACCGACTAACCGGGTTGTGGGAGCGCCAAGACCCTCAACGGTTAGAAACCGCGAAGGCATTTCGCGAAAACCCGGCGCTGGTTTGGGGCTGGTACCTATGGCGTCGCCAGCAGGTCATGCAAGCTCTGCCCAATGCGGCACATCAGGCGATCCACCGGTTATCTGGCAGCGGTCGGAGTGTCACTGTGGTTACTCAGAATGTTGATGATCTGCACGAGCGGGCGGGCAATCAGGACGTGCTTCATCTCCATGGCAGCCTGACGCTTCCCAAGTGTTTCAGCTGTCATCGCTCTGTCGCGGGATCGCTTGAATTTCCGAGCTTTCCAGCGGAAGGCGCATTGATAGAACCGCCCCGCTGCCGACGGTGCAACGGTCGCTTACGTCCAGCTGTGGTGTGGTTTGGTGAGGATCTTCCGCCAGGCGCATGGAAAACCGCCAGTCGAACAGCACGACAGTGTAATGTCATGCTTTCTATCGGGACTTCCGGCGTGGTCCGGCCCGCTGCTGACTTACCAGAAATGGCGTTGGCGTCTGGTGCAGTGGTGATACACGTCAATACCCTAGATGTATCCATGAATGGGCCGAAAGAGATCATGCTGATTGGCCCCGCTGAGAAAATACTGCCCGATCTGGTTGCTCTGGCGCTGAACGACTGAGTTATCGCAGCGCTGCCAGTGTTTATTTCGTCCAAGCTCTCCCTTCGTCTGTTCCACTTGGCGGGCCTTAAAAAATCCGTGAGAATGTCATTTGGCCATTACCAAATGTACGGAACACTCATATGCCACGGAAGCGCAAAGGGAGCGGCGGCGGGTCGATCGCTCTGTACGCCCTGTTATTTGTTATTGCCCTCTTGGCACAGATCCCTAAACAGGTGTGGATTGCCATTGGGGTCGTCTTGGGCATAGGCGTATTGATATGGGCCGTCAGACGTGCCACCCGGGCAAAGCCTTACGTTCCTGAAGATGACTTTTCTGTCGAGATCGCTGCGGTGTCTCGACACGCAACGTCCCCCAGTGTCACTGTCCAGTTCAGCACCAGTACCCGCGAACCAGACTTCCATACTGTCCAGGTCGGCTCCTCCAGCGACAGTCAGAGTTACGCCATTCCAAAGCCAAGTGCCAAGCCCGCGGGGGTTCGTTGGCTGGCTGAAAATGAGTCCGTTAACGTGGCTGGGTTGGCCATCCCCGGCGGACTGCTTTACATCACCGAGCGGGCGACTCAATTTGGCCAAACTGAACCGTCCCTGATCGACGCCACGCTCCGTGTCGCGCGCTCACCGATGAACCTCACCGAGCGACAGATGCCGTACTGGCCAAGCTACCGGAGCATCACGCCCGAGGCGCGGCGAGCGTACCTGCAATGGTTGGCAGGAGGTCGTCGCCAGCCTGCTGATGCGGGTTACGTGTTCCTGTTTTTCTATGGGCTTGAACGCCGTGCGCTGATCGATGCACCGACCGACCCTCAGGCCAAGGCAGAAATCCCGGCCATCAAGGCCGAGGTCGAGCGTTTACTTGGTCTTTACGGCGATAACAATTCTTTCCGCGGTTACGCTACCCGTTTCCTCGCCCATATCGACGCGGGCGCTGTTCAGCCTCAGAGCTACCTAAGCGAGCCCGGCGCCAGCCCCGCAGATGGGTATGAGCTACCTATGTCCCTGCGCGTTGCGCTGGGACAGATGGCCGTGGACAAGTATCCGCTTAATTCGAGCTGGGCATTGGCCTGGGCGCTTGCAGAGCCCAACATCTCCAGGCGCACACCTGTGACGCGGTGTCCCGAGCAATTCGCAGCGCTCTTCAAACACGAATTCGCGAAGCGCTATCCCAGCGGCATTGTGCTGCCTCAGAACAAGACCAAGCTGAAGGTCGCCTATCGACCCGCTACTGCCGGATTGAATATTCCGGCAGTAGCCGTAGGTGACCTTCCTGATGTCGCGGCGACCTCAGGAACGCGTAACAAGCTGCAGGTCATTGTCGAGGACTGCACCTCCGTACTCGACGCTTTCAGTCGGTACCTAGGGCGTAATCCAGACGCCGGAGATAGCCTGGAAGCCATCCTGCAGTTGCCAACCGAACTCTGGCCTATTGAGGCAAAAGCAGAGCTCGAACAGTTGGAGCAACGCGTCGGGGGCGAAACCATCTGCATGAGTTTCGGAGAGCTGGCAGGTCGATTCAAATCGGCCGGCGCGCTTTCCCGTGACAAAGTGATCGCCCTTGCCCGGGCGTTGGAGAGCAAGCGGATCGGATTGGAACCCGACGTCCTGTCTGGCAGCCGCACCCCCAAGTCTGAAGACACCATCGCGCTGTTCGCGGCGGACTCTGACGAAGGCACGCTTCGCTCTACCGATGCCTACAGCGCCGCAGCAGTGACGTTAGACCTGGCCAGTGCAGTCGCTGCAGCAGACGGTGACACCTCGCTTGAAGAAGTAAGTCTGCTCTCAGGCCACATTGACTCGTGGGATCACCTCTGCATCGCGCATCGCAAACGCCTGAAAGCGCACCTCCAAATTCAGCTGAAGCAACCGCCCACGCTGGCAAGCCTCAAGAAGAAGCTTGAGCCCTTGACCCTCGAGGCCAAACGGAAAATTGCCAGCTTCCTGGCCCACCTGGCACATGCGGATGGCGAGGTGACGCCGCAGGAAGTGAAGCTGCTTGAGCGCGTGTACAAATCGCTCGCTCTCGATCCGCAGTTCGTCTACAGCGATCTCCATAGTGCAGCCGTTCGCCCTTCCCAGGTCATGGAGGCAATGCCTTCGACTGTCGCGCCGGCGACTGCGACGGAGGCGTCAGAAGGCATGGGTTCAGGCTTCGCACTGGACATGAGCAAGGTCGCTCGTCTGCAACAAGAAACGGCAGAGGTGTCGGCGCTTCTGGCCAGCGTCTTCAATGAAGAGTCTCCCCCCGAAACATCTGGCGCCTCGGCACCAGAAACGCTTCAAGATCAGGAGGGCAGTAGCGCCGAACAGCTTGCTACCGTTCATGGTTTGGACGTCGAGCATTCTGCCTTCCTCCGCCTGTTGGTTTCTCGGACTGAATGGAGCCGCGCTGAGCTGGAAGACGCAGCCAGTGATATGGAATTGATGCTGGATGGCGCCCTGGAACGGATCAACGACACAGCATTTGAGCTGTTCGACATGCCCGTGACTGAAGGCGATGATCCCATCGAAATCAACCCCGAAATTCTGGATGAATTAGCCCTATGAGTAAGATACGAGCCAAGGATCGCGACGCGGTCATTCAATCGCTGCGTGCGGGTGTTGTGCCCCGTGTAGGGCAGCACCTGATCCAGGTAGGTCGGGCGGGTGAACTCGACTCGCTGCTCAAGGATGTGGATCGTCTCGCAGATGGCGGCTCCGCATTCCGCGTCGTCGTTGGCGAGTATGGCGCGGGTAAAACCTTCTTCCTCAACCTGGTTCGCGGCATCGCAATGGAGCGCAAGCTCGTCACCATGCACGCTGATTTGAATCCGGACCGTCGTCTTCATGCTTCGGGTGGTCAGGCGCGATCCCTTTACTCCGAACTGGCCAAGAACATGGCCACGCGCACCAAACCCGATGGCGGCGCGCTCCAGGGTATCGTTGAGAAATTCATTTCCCAGGCTAAAACGGAAGCCAAGGCTAAAGGTGTTGAGAGCGAGGTCGTCATTCGTGAGTACCTGGCGGAGCTCACCGAAATGGTCAACGGTTATGACTTTGCCGACGTCATTGCTGCCTATTGCCGCGGTTTCGAGGAAGGCAATGAACAGCTTAAGGCTGATGCCATCCGCTGGCTGCGCGGGGAATTTTCCACCAAGACCGATGCCCGCGCTGCGCTAGGCGTCCGCACGATCGTCGACGATGCCTCCGTTTACGATCAATTGAAATTGCTGTCGCGGTTCGTGCGTCTGGCTGGCTTCGGCGGACTGATGGTGTGCCTGGATGAGTTAGTCAACCTGTACAAACTGGCGAACACTCAGGCCCGGAATGCCAACTACGAACAGATTCTTCGGATCCTCAATGATTCGTTGCAGGGCTCGGCTGAAGGCCTGGGCTTTGTGCTGGGCGGCACGCCAGAGTTTCTGATGGACACGCGTCGGGGGCTCTACAGCTACCCTGCCCTGCAATCGCGTCTCGCAGAAAACAGCTTTGCGAAGTCTGGACTGGTTGACCTTTCTGGGCCTGTCATTCGGCTCAGCAGCCTGACCCCTGAAGACTTCTACGTGCTGCTGCAGAAGCTGCGCAATGTCTATGCCTTCGGCGAAGCTGAGAAGTTCTTGCTGCCGGACGAAGCCATCCCAGCGTTTATGGCGCACTGCAACCAGCGCTTGGGCGAGGCCTATTTCCGGACGCCGCGCACGACCATTACCGCTTTCATCAACCTGCTCGCGGTCATCGAGCAGAACCCTACAGCGGACTGGCGCACCTTGCTGGGCGCGGTGGAACTGGCCAAGGATGAGGCTGGCCAACAGGATCTTGAAGTTGAGGCCGACGATGAGCTCGCCAGCTTCAAGCTCTGACTCTTCTTCGTTTGAGCGTCTTCATCCCGAGGTTCAGCAATGGGTCTGGTCACAGGGGTGGACGTCGTTACGTGATGCCCAAGAGTGGGCGGTACCAGCGTTGGTGGGCGCTGATCGCGATGTGATCATTGCAGCGTCTACCGCAGCAGGCAAAACGGAGGCCGCATTCCTCCCTATCCTGACCAACCTGCTCAACGACCGCGAGCCCGCCGGCGCAGTGCTATATATCAGCCCACTCAAGGCACTGATCAATGACCAATGGGACAGGCTCAGCCGGCTGTGCGAGCGGCTAGAGCTCCCCGTCGTTGCCTGGCATGGTGATGTGGCAGCAAGCAAGAAACAACGGTTCCTGAAATCACCTGAGGGCATCTTGCTGATCACGCCGGAGTCCCTCGAAGCCCTCTTCGTAAACAGGGGCTCAAGTTTGCCCGGGGCTTTTCAGAACCTGCGCTACATCGTCATCGATGAGCTTCATGCCTTCATTGGCAGTGAGCGCGGTAAGCAACTGCAATCGCTCATGGAACGGGTTGAGATCGTCGTAGGCAGGGCGCTGCCTCGCGTAGGACTTTCCGCGACGCTTGGGGAGATGTCGCTGGCCCGGAAGTTTCTGAGGCCGGTTCGCCCGGATGACATCACCATCATTGAGTCGAAATCCTCTAACCAAGAACTCCAGGTGCAAGTCCGCGGCTACCTTGAACAGCCGATGCAACAGGTGGTGGCGGAATACCCTGGGAAATCGTCAACAGATGAAGGCGACGAACAGGAGGAGACCTCTGGCACCAAGGTGGCAATTGCAGGCCATCTGTACAAGGTGCTGAGAGGGCACAACAACCTGATCTTCCCCAACAGGCGCCAAGAGGTTGAATGGTTTGCCGACCGACTGCGCTCACTGTGCGATAACGATGGCGTGCCAAACGAGTTCTGGCCGCACCACGGTAGCTTGTCCAAGGAACTGCGCCAGGATGCCGAGCGCGCGTTGAAGGCGGGAGATCCTCCTGCTTCTGCCGTATGCACTACTACCTTGGAGCTGGGTATCGACATCGGTAACATCCGGACGGTCGCACAGATCGGTTCCCCACCCTCTGTGGCAAGTCTCAGGCAACGGCTTGGCCGCTCGGGTCGTCGACCCGGTGAGCCTGCAATGCTCAGGGCGTACTGCCGAGAGCGCCCCTTAACGGATCAGTCTGATCTCTCCGATCAGTTGCGTGAGGGCCTTGTCCAAACGGTCGCTATGATCCGCTTGCTGATCGGTGGATGGTTTGAACCACCTCGGTCGGGAGGCTTGCACGCCTCGACACTGGTGCAGCAGTGCTTGTCGTCAATTGCTCAGCTCGGCGGTGCCTCGGCAGCGCAATTATGGGGAAATCTCATAGCAAGCGGCAGTTTTGCGAGCGTCACCAAGCCTGATTTTCTGTCTTTGCTGAAAGGTATGGGTGAGAAAGAGCTGATCGTCCAGGACAGCTCAGGACTTCTGCTGCCAGGCGAACTCGGGGAGCGATTGATCAACCATTATGAGTTCTACACTGCATTCACGAGCGATGAAGAGTTTCGTTTACTCAGGGATGGCAAGCCACTTGGCTCGCTGCCCGTCAGCAAACCCCTGACCAAGGGGCAACGCATCATTTTCGGCGGCAGACGTTGGCAGGTTCAGAGTGTCGACCTGGAAGCGAAGATGATCGTAGTCACGCCGGCGCGGGGCGGCGAGCCCCCTCAGTTTGATGGGCTAGGTGCGCAGGTGGATGATCGCGTCAGGCTTGAAATGCGAAACGTGCTGATGGAAACCACCCCCTGTCCTTTCCTGGACAAGCACGCTCAAGTCCTTCTGGAGGAGGCTCGGAGTAACTTCCGTGCCCTCGGATTGGGTAGCACGGCAATTGTTGGCTCCGCCAGTGTCAGCTACGTGGCGACCTGGCGAGGGGACTACACCAACGATGCGCTGGCCTTGCTGCTCCGGCATGTGGGCATTCACTGTGAAAACACAGGGCTCTTCCTGGAAGTTGCATTCAGTGAAGAGGATACGTTGCGAGCGTTGCGCGTGGTCGGTCAAATGGATATTTCAAATGTAGAGCCCATCTTGGAGAGCGTAGAAAACATGATCCGAGAGAAATGGGATTGGGCCCTTCCCCGCTCGCTCCTAATGAAGTCATTTGCCTCGAGCCATCTTGATCTCCAGGCCGCGGTTTTAACAGCACGACTTCTTGGCGAAGAGGCGTAGGGCGAGGCTAGCGCCCATGGCGTCTCCTCTCCTAGGATTTAGGCCTTGTTGGATGAATCGAAATCATCTACGATCTCTTCATACACCACTTGGTTAGGAGTCAGCACGGTAGCTGATTTCGCCTTGGGATATGCGAAAGCACATAAAAGCCACCTCCTGGGTGGTTTTTTTGTGCCTGCTGTTTTGGCCCCTGACGGACACTTCCAGCCTGTAGCAAAGACCCGACGCAAGTATCCCGACTCCAGGCTTGCTGGTCCACGTAATGGTGGCCAAGTTTGCCGATCACTTGCCGCTGTACCGGTAGGAGAAAATTTTTGGCCGCATCGAGCTGGCAATCGCTTTCTCGACCATAGCCCAGTGGGTTGGGCAAACTGACGTGCAATTCCGGCCGCTGGTCGATGCGCTGAGTGAACCTGTGCTGAAGCAGAGCGTGATTCAAGCTGATGAAACGCCCGTGCAAATGCTTGCGCCGGGCGAAAAGAAAGCCCATCGGGCCTACGTCTGGTCCTACAGCACTACGTCGATCTTGACGCTCGACTTTAGCCCAAGTCGCGCTGGCGAACACGCGCGCAACTTCTTGGGCGACTGGAACCCACTCATATTAGGTCTGATAAGCGAACGTTATCTGGCCTTGGGAGTGCCGTTGGGGCGGACTCGCTGGCTCACGCCACTACCGTGGCAGCCGAAGCGCTTACTGACGCCTTTGCGGCGTGGATATTGATATGGGTCAGTACCGCCCTGCTGCTGCCACCGATTGCCCTACCTAGAGGGCACCTCCCGACCCGAAGCTGCCCTTCACGAAGGGCAACAATCTGCCAATGGCGGTCATTCAGGCCGATTACAAAGGGGTTTCATTCAGCTTGATCCACATTTTTCATCGCGGCTTTCATACTCTCAAAATATCGCTTTTCGAGTATACCCAGAGCCTTAAAGGCCTTGACCCGCTTAGTCGGATCGTCAATGTCTAAGTTCTCGCCAGCCTTATCCAACTCAGCATGCGCGAAGTCAGCAAATTTATCGATGATTTCGGGCATCGTCATTAACATGCTTGCGTCGTATTGCTGCAACGCTTTGGACGTGAAATAAGATCGCACAGCATGCGCCCGCTCCGAAACTTTGGAGCTCCATATCAGCTGCGCGAGACCGACGCCTTGCTGAATCCCTCCAAGCATTACTTCAATAAACTGTATCAAGCCGACGTGGCTAATCATGAGTTCAGCAGAATCATGATATTTTGTGTTAACCAACACATTTTTTAGCCGCCGATCTGCTGTCACGAAAATAGATTTTTCGCCCTTTTCAAATTCGCTACTGAGCACGGAGACCTGAATAGCATCATGCTCAATCAGCAAAGGCGTTTTACCATGAGACAGGGAATTGGCATACGCCCGTTCCATGATGCTGTAGAGCTCTGAAAATACGGTGTTTTTAGGTATTGAAACGACCTCAAAACCTTGTTTGATCAACCAAGTCTTGAGCTTGGACTCATTGCTGAACGGAGCAAACCGAGCTAGATAGTCCGGGAATGTGATCTCCTGGTTATTGGCGATCTGAATCGCCCCTGGTTTCCTAGACACTCTCCAAGCTCAGGAAATAGCGTTTCTCATACTCTACTGGAGACAGCTGCATAGCACTGCTGTGTCGACGTTTTGGGTTATAGAACATCTCGATGTAATCG
>NZ_BQHW01000050.1 GCF_021602025.1 Pseudomonas ceruminis | reverse complement strand
AACCCCATTACCACCGAGGCGCGCACCGCGCACTCCCAGCGATAAACGGTGTACGACACCACCTCTGCCGCAGCACTGGGCAGAATGCCGTAGCAGAACGCCGTCAGCCGACCGCTGCCGGCCTGGAGCAAGGCATGCGCCGGGCGCTGGTCGACCGATTCGAAAATCTCCGCATAGACCTTGCCGAGCATGCCGCTGTAGGTGATGGCGATCGCCAGCACTCCGGCGGTCGGGCCCAGGCCCACGGCACGCACGAACAGAAGCGCCCAAACGATCTCGGGGACGCTGCGCAGAAAGATCAGCAGCCCGCGCACCGGCATCCGCACCACGCGGGACCATACCCCCGCGCGGCCAGCGCGAGACGCTGCACGCAACGACAAGGCACGGCTCGCCAACAGGCTGGTCGGCACTGCCAATAGCAGCGCCATCGCCATACCGGCGGTGGCAACGGCCAGTGTCTGCAGGGTGGCCGCACCCAACAGCCGGAGGAATTCGGCATCATGCGCCGGCGGCCAAAAGCCGCGGGTGAAGCTGGCGATCTGCTGTCGGTTTTCCGCTTGCAGCAGCACCCCTGGGTTCAGCTCGCTCAATTGCAGACCTGGCCACAACAGGGCCAGCGCCAGCAAGGTGAGCACCAGCCGCGGCAGTGTGGCCGGGTCACGGGTGCCGGCGGTCAGCATCGAGGGATCTGCACGGCCAGGGTCGGCCCTTGCGGCGGCGGGGCAATCAGTTGCTCATTGGCATACAGCGCACTGAGCAACGCTTCAGTCACCGCCGAAGCGGCGCAGTCGAACACCACCTGCCCTTCACGAAGGCCTATCACCCGTGGAAAGTGCGCCAAGGCAAGCTCCACGGCGTGTAGGCTGGCGACCAGGGTCACGCCGCTGGCCTGGGCATGACGGTTGAGCAACGCGAGGCTGTGCGCGGCCAATACCGGGTCCATCGCCGACACCGGCTCATCGGCCAACAGCACGTCTGGCCGCTGATACAGCGCCCGGGCGATGCCGACCCGCTGCAACTGGCCACCGGACAGCTGCCCGCACTGGACGAACAGCTTTTCCGCCAGGCCCAGCTCGGCCAATACCTGGCGAGCGCCCGCCACGTCAGTGGGGTAGACCAGGTTAAGCAAGCCGCGCAGCATGCCCCACCTTCCCAAGCGCCCTGCCAGCACAGCGGTCACTACTCGCTGGCGAGGCGGCAACGGGGGTGCCTGATGTACCAGGCCAATTCTTGCACGCAGGTGTTGCCGGGCGCTGGCAGACAACGCCCAAGGTTGTTCGCCGAACAGCGCTACGCGCCCGGTGCCGGGCTTCACAGCCGTGGCCATCAGGTGCAGCAGGCTGGACTTGCCCGCCCCGGACGGGCCAATGATCGCCACCCGCTCACCCTTGGCAATATGCAAGGTCACCGGCTCGAGGGCGCGGACCTGGCCGTGGTGCAGGCCAGCGCCATGCAGTTCAATGGTCACTTGAGCAGGCCGGCCTCGCGAGCGGCTTGCTCGGTGCCCTCGTAGTTCTCAGGCTTGGTTTCGATGAAGCGGCTGGCCGCCTGCAAATCGAGAATTTGCTTATGCTCGGGGTTGGCCGGGTCGAGGTCGAGGAAGGCTTTCTTGATCTTGGCTTTGAGCGCTGGGTCCATGTTGCCGCGCACCGTCCAGTTGTAGTCGTAATAGCTCGGCGTGGTGGCAAACACCCTGACCTTGCTGGTGTCGACCTTGCCGGCATCGACCAGCTTCTGCCACACGCTGGCATTGAGCACCCCACCGTCGACCTTGCCGGCCTGGACCCAGGCCGCGGTGGCGTCATGGGCACCAGAATAGGCCACGCGACTGAAGTAGCCCTCAGGCTTGATGTTGTCCTCCTTGAGCATGAAGTAACGTGGCATCAGGCTGCCGGAGGTCGACGAGATGGACCCGAAGGCGAACGACTTGCCCTTGAGGTCGGCCAGGCTGCGCACTGCAGGGTTGGCGGTGATGAACTTGGACGTGAACTGGGCATCCTGCTCACGCTGTACCAGCGGCGTGGCTGATGGGTCTTTCAAATGCACCTGGACGAAGGTGAACCCACCCAGCCAGGCCAGGTCCAGGCGGTCGCTGGCCAGGGACTCGACCACCGCCGGGTAATCGGCCACCGGTACGAACTTCACCTCCATGCCCAACTGGTGGGACAGGTACTTGCCCAGCGGCTCGAACTTGCGCAGCAGCTCGGTCGGCGCTTCGTCTGGAATGGCACTGACCCGCAACGTGTCAGCGGCCTGGGCGACAGCGGCACAGCAGGACAACACGAGGCCGGCGGCGAGCGCCAGGGGACGTTTGAGCATGGGAGTTCTCCGGTTCAATAGCGGGGAATGGCCGGCACTGGCGCCAACGGGAGGAATTATAAGAGGCACAGGCGCAAAGGCCAGCTTTGCTACAATCGCGCAACAAATTGAGCCTCCGAGGTGCGTATGAGCGAGCCGATTCGCCTGACCCAGTACAGCCATGGTGCTGGCTGTGGCTGCAAGATCTCCCCCAAGGTGCTGGATGTGATCCTGGCCGAAAGCGGCACCCAGGCCCTGGACCCGAAGCTATGGGTTGGCAATGCTTCGCGCGATGACGCTGCGGTGTATGCCCTGGACGATGAGCGCGGCGTGGTCTCGACCACAGATTTCTTCATGCCCATCGTCGATGACCCTTACGACTTTGGCCGCATCGCCGCCACCAATGCCATCAGTGACATCTACGCCATGGGTGGCGACCCGCTGATGGCCATTGCCATTCTCGGCTGGCCGGTCAACGTCCTGCCACCGGAGGTCGCCCGTGAAGTGATCCGTGGTGGCCGCGCAGTGTGTGCCGAAGCGGGCATCCCGCTGGCGGGCGGGCATTCCATCGACGCCCCCGAGCCGATTTTCGGCCTGGCGGTCACGGGTGTGGTCAGCAAGCGCCACCTCAAGCGCAATGACACTGCGACCGCTGGCTGCCGTCTGTACCTGACCAAGCCATTGGGCATCGGCATTCTCACCACCGCTGAGAAAAAGGCCAAGCTACGCGAACAGGACCAAGGGCTGGCCCGTGACTGGATGTGTACCCTCAACACCCCGGGTAGCCGCTTCGGCAAGCTCGCTGGCGTCAAGGCCATGACCGACGTGACCGGCTTCGGCCTGCTCGGCCACCTGGTCGAACTGGCGGAGGGCAGCGGGCTGACCGCGCACCTGAACTATGCCGCTGTTCCGCGCCTGCCCAGTGTCGACTACTACCTGGCCGAAGGTTGCATCCCGGGGGGCACCTTGCGCAACTTCGAAAGCTACGGGCACAAGATCGGCGCCCTCAGCGATGACCAGAAACACCTGCTGTGCGACCCACAGACCAGCGGCGGCCTGCTGGTGGCGGTTGCTCCGGAAGGTGAAGCCGAATTCCTTGCACTGGCCAGTCAACTGGGCTTGCACCTGTCACCCATCGGCGAGCTGGCCGAGCGACAGAGCCACGCGGTCGAGGTTCTCTGATGCGCCCCGACTGCACCGATTTCCGCCAGCTGTTCCTCGACGATGTGCCGATGATGGACATGCGAGCGCCCGTCGAATTTGCCAAGGGCGCCTTTCCGGGCACCGTCAACCTGCCTCTGATGACCGACAACGAGCGGCAGAAGGTGGGCACCTGCTACAAGCAGCAGGGCCAGGCCGCCGCCATCACCCTCGGCCACCAACTGGTCAGCGGCGCCACCAAGCGTGAGCGCCTGCAGGCCTGGGCAAGCTTTGCCCGGGCCAACCCCGACGGTTATCTCTACTGCTTCCGGGGCGGGCTGCGCTCGCTAATCGTCCAGCAATGGCTGCGCGACGAAGCAGGGATCGACTACCCACGGGTCAGGGGCGGCTACAAGGCCATGCGTACGTTCCTGCTGGACACTACCCAGCAGGCGGTCGAGCAATGCGATTTCGTATTGCTCGGAGGTTTGACCGGCACCGGCAAGACTGATGTGCTGCACCAGCTCAGCAACGTGCTCGACCTCGAAGGCCATGCCAACCACCGGGGCTCCAGCTTCGGCAAACGCGCCACTGCACAGCCGGCGCAGATCGACTTCGAGAACACGCTGGCCATCGACGTGCTGAAAAAGCGCGCCCGGGGCATTGAGCAGTTCGTGCTGGAGGATGAAGGCCGCATCGTCGGCAGCTGCACGGTGCCGCTGGCGCTGTACCAGGGCATGCAGCAGTATCCGCTGGTGTGGCTGGAAGACAGCTTCGCCAACCGTGTTGAGCGCATCCTGCGCGACTACGTGGTCAACTTGAGTGCCGAGTTCATCAGCGTGCACGGCGAAGACGATGGCCGCCGCCTGTTTGCCGAGCGCATGCTGCAGAGCATGGCCAACATCTCCAAGCGCTTGGGGGGAGAGCGCTACCAGCGGCTGTCGCAAAGCCTGCGCCAGGCGCTGGAAGAGCAGCAGCGCAGCAGCGCGGTGGACCTGCACCGGGGTTGGATCGAAGGGTTGCTGAACGAGTACTACGACCCGATGTATGCCTACCAGCGCGCGGCCAAAGCCGACCGCATCGAGTTTGCCGGGGACGCCACGCAAGTGCGCGAGTACCTGAAAGCCCGGGCGCAGCGTCAGCCGCGCGAGGTGTAAGGGGCCGCTTCACGCCCCATCGCCAGCCAGCCAGCGCCTGCAGGTACTGCACCGACCGTTCATGGGTTGCAGTAGCTGTGGAGCTGGCGTGCCGCCGATAAGGCGCTTCACTGCCCCGGGCTGAGCACTCGCTCCAGCTCCGCCGCCCGCTCACGGGTCATGTCCATCATGCACATGCCACCTTCAAGCTGGGCCATCGTTCCGCCGCTCGCCTGCACGTGGAACTTGCAATTGGCATCGCGGTAAGCGATCCATTGCCGCTGAACGTCCCGCAGGCTCTTCTGCGGCGCCGCGTCTAGCTTGATCATCAGTTGCTTGTAGACCCGGTTCAGTTGCGCATCCTGCAGTTGGGTCTCGGCCTGGATGCAACTGCTCATCGCGACGGTACTGGAGGCCTTGTCCATGCACTGGGTGTAGGTTGGCGAGTGCTCCTCAGCCATCGCCAGTGGCATGCCACACGCCAATGCCACCCCCATCAAGTACAGCGTGTTCATCACAACCCTCCTGGTGAACATCAAAACGCCTGCGGTTGCTCCGGCGGCATCAGTACCTTGCCTGGCTCGAAGCGCAGGGACGGCATTTGCGTAGCGGCATAGACCGCCAGCGCCAGCGCGGCAATCAGCGCCACATCGAGCCAGCGCCAACCTGGCATGTCCGCAGCGCTACGCGCCTTCCAGACGTGCCACGCCTGCCCGGCGCAAAACACCGCGATAGACGCCAACCACAAGTAGAAGCCCGCACCAAAGCCCGTGCGGTCCTGGAACTCGTAGCTGATGTTATCCGGTAGCCGGTCGATGCCGAAGCTGCTGGCCGCCAGGTACAACGCCGCCAAGCCGGCCACCAGGGCCAGGCGCCGGAAGCGCCGATGGGCCAGAACCGCCAGCGCCAGCAACGGGTTGGCAAACCATTGATACAACCCGAAGGGCATGCCCCAAGGCCCGTAGAGCAGCATCTGCAACGCAGGCATGTGCCTGCCGGCGCTCATCAAGGCGCCGTCGAAGCACAGGCCAAGCAGATACAGTGCGAGGCTGAAAGCCACATAGAAAGCGGTCATGCCACCGGCGGCTCGAGCAACAATCCATAGATGCCTGAGTCGGACAACTCGCCTGCCACGCACCAACGGGCGCGCAAGGTACCTTCCAGGACGAACCCCTGGCGTTCCAAGGTGCGTGCCGACCCCAGGTTACGCGGGTCGATCTCGCCCTCCAGGCGACGCATGTGCAACGTGTGAGCAAGGTAGTCGATGAAGCAGGTCAGCGCCTCGTCCATATACCCCCTGCCCTGCATCGCACTGGCCAGGCAGTAGCCAATCTCGCCGCGGCGGGAAACATCGTCGATGTTGAACAGTTGGACCATGCCGATTAGTTCGCCATTGTCGCGGCGGTACATGCCCAACTTGAGCTGATCGCCGCTGGCATAGGCTTCACGGTCGGCGGCCAGGGCGCTTTCGGCCTCGGCCAGGTTCTGCCACGGGGCATGGTGCCAGTAACGCATCACCTCGGGGTCTGCCATGATGGCCAGCCATTGCGCGGCGTCGCCGTGACGCATGGGGCGAAGCTGCAGCCGCGGGCTGTCGAGGCAGAGGTCGGGGGGGAAACTGCGGGGTGCGGTCACGCCGGATCTCCTATCCATTGCTGGGGAGATGACAGTTTAACGTCATGCGGCGTGTACAAGCATCCCGGGGCCGCAAAGCGGCAGCAAAATCGCTTATGCGCCCCTGCTCAAGACCCGTTCCCTGTCATTTATCAGCGCCTTGGCCCTTGCGCTGAGCTGAAAGGTGAACAGCTCGAGGGCAGTCTCGTTTCCACCTGTGGGCGCCGGCTTGCGGCCATCAGGGCCCGCCCAGGCAACTTACGGCCCTCAGGCCACCTCAGCCCCATCATCCGGCCAGTGCGGCTCATTGGCGCCTGGAGGGGTCAGCGGTGGCAAACCGTAGGCCGCTCGCGCATCGTCGCAGCTGGGGTTGTGCACGCCTCCCTCCCAGGATGCCTCAAACTCACGGCAAGGGCTGGAGCGGTTGGCGTAGATGCTGCACGCCACCTCGCTGCCGATCTCGCCTTGAAGGCTGATGCAGCGGCAGGGCTTGGCATCGGTGCCGATCATGGCCACACGGGAAGGGTTGATCTGCACCACCAGGTCATCGGGGACAAGGCCCCCGGCAGACTGGCATTCACCCCAGAAAAAGGACACACGGAAGTACCCGCAGCACGCGCCGCAGTCAAGGCAAGGGTTATATTCGGACATGATGGCACGGAGGGAAGGTTGTTGTTATCGGGCTGGCCCGCGGCGCCATTTGTAATCCAAGCCAGGGCGCCTGAGAAGAGGGGTCATGCAAAAAAAGATCACCGCCTATCCGGCAACCACAGGCGACCACCCTCCAAGGTGACCACCCGTACTCGTCAACGCAGGGCGTTGTAGCTATTGGCATCCCAGTGGCATTGGCTCAGGCCGTCGCTTGGGTCCAGATGTTCACCACGGACGCTGCTGAAAACGGTCTGCGCGTCACCACGGTGCACCAGGCGCTCCTCCCTGCCGCCTTCGGTAACCAAGGTATAGGACTTGCTGCGCATTGCCCGGTACTTGTCGTCGTCAGCCTTGATGCATCGGTGATAATCCATCAGCTGCCTGTCGCTCAAGTTCAGCCGGTTGCTCAACGTCACACCCCAGCGCGTCAGACACACCTCGGCAAAATGCCGGACGATCAACCCAGGCTCGACCAGCTCTTTGCCGCCACCGGCGCCATCGGCCGAGGCATTGCCCACCAAGGTGGCGTGGCGCCCGGGCATTGGGTAGATGCACATGCGGGTACCCGGCGCGGTGGACGGGATCACGCAGGCAAACCCCTTGGAGCGCTCGTCACGGGAATAGAACCCTACGTATTCCCTGACGTTGCCGGCGAGCTTTACCCGATGCGCCTGCATGTTACCGACGCCCGGCACAGGGTCGATGGTGAAGATATTGACTGGAATAGCCTTCAGCGCTGGATCGGCGGCCATCGCGTTGGCCAGCATGTGGCAGCTGATACCGCCACGGCTCCAGCCCACCAGGTTGACCTGAGTCGGAATGCGCGGCTTACGGAACTGGGTGATGATCTGTTCCTGCAACGCCTGAGGTGTCGGATGCCGCTTGCCATAGGCATAGGTGCGCCAGAACCAGGATGCGGTGGCAGTAGCATCGGGAATAGGCACACCAGCGGCCTTGAGCTTTTCGTATTCGCGCTCGCTCAGTTCGGTGCGCTGCCAATCACTCCTGCCCTTGATGACCTGCAGCACATGCGCCACGTTCTCCTCCCAGCCGTGGCCGAACAACTGGCCTGTCCAGTTGAAGTAGCCGCCGGGTTCGACAAACAGGCTGTCGTCCTGAAGGTTGCCACTGCCGGGGCCGTCGACCGCCACCCAGTGGGCAAATTCGCGGCTCTGGTCATTATCAGCAAGAGACGAAACCAGTTCGCCGTTCCAGAAGTTGGGGTTGCTCCCGTCGAAGCGGTGGGCGCCCGTGCCGCAGAAGTACGCTGTAAAAACACTCATTTGCACACCTCAAGAAAAGGGAGCGCAAAACGTATTCGTAAGGATGCACCGCATGCAGGCGGAAGCCCGCCCGGTGAAACTGAAAAGCCGCATGCCAGGCCTTGCGTGAGCGGCCCGGCATGCGGCTGGCGCTTACTTGCGCGTCAGGCCGTCGGCGCGGAACATCTGGCGTATGCCACGGATGGCCTGGCGAATACGGTCCTGGTTTTCGATCAGCGCAAAGCGCACATGGTCGTCGCCGTAGTCACCGAACCCAATACCGGGCGAGACACACACCTTGGCCTCGGCCAGCAGCTTCTTGGCAAACTCCAGCGACCCCAGGTGGGCGTATTGCTCCGGAATCTTCGCCCAAACATACATCGACGCCTTGGGGTTTTCGACCATCCAGCCCAACTCGTGCAGGCCTTTGACCAGCAGGTTACGGCGCTGGCGATACTGCTCGGCAATATCGCGCACACACTGCTGGTCGCCCTCCAATGCCGCGATCGCGGCAACCTGCAACGGCGTGAAGGTGCCATAGTCGTGGTAGCTCTTGATGCGCGCCAGGGCGCTGACCAACTCTGGGTTACCAACCATGAAGCCGATCCGCCAGCCCGCCATGTTGTAGCTCTTGGACAGGGTGAAGAATTCGACCGCGATGTCCTTGGCGCCCGGTACCTGCATGATCGACGGTGCTTTCCAGCCGTCATAGACGATATCGGCGTAAGCCAGGTCGTGTACTACCAGCACGTCATACTGCTTGGCCAGGGCCACCACGCGTTCGAAGAAGTCCAGCTCCACGCATTGGGCGGTAGGGTTGGACGGGAAGCCGAGGATCATCATCTTCGGCTTGGGGATCGACTCGCGGATCGCCCGCTCAAGCTCATTGAAGAAGTCCACACCCGGCACCAACGGTACCGAACGCACCTGGGCACCGGCAATCACTGCACCGTAGATGTGGATGGGATAGCTCGGGTTGGGCACCAGCACTGTGTCGCCCTGATCGAGCGTGGCCAGCATCAAGTGGGCCAGGCCCTCCTTGGAACCGATGGTGACGATGGCTTCACTTTCCGGGTCGATGTCGACCTCGTAGCGTTCCTTGTACCAATTGGAAATGGCCCGGCGCAGGCGCGGGATACCGCGAGAGGTGGAATAACCGTGGGTGTCTTCACGCTGAGCGACCTGCACCAGCTTCTCGACGATGTGCGGTGGTGTGGCACCGTCAGGGTTGCCCATGCTCAGGTCGATGATGTCCTCACCACGGCGGCGGGCAGCCATCTTGAGCTCGGCGGTAATGTTGAAGACGTAGGGGGGGAGACGATCGATGCGCGCAAAGCGACGCGGCGAACCTGGGTTGGCCATGGCTTCCTCTGGAGACGTTAGCGCCCGGAACCGTCCGAGCGACGTTGGCCGATGTGGCGGCCTAAGCCAGAAGATAATGCCGAAACAGGATATCTGTAAAGGATATTTACCTGTTTTGATAGAACTTTTCAGATGTATTTTTTGGAAATATCAAATTTTGTGTTTACGGCCTTGGGCTATGCACTACCTGTTGGCGCTGGCTGGTCGGCGATATGGCCCTGCAGGAAAACTACACATAAAAAAACCCCGGCTTCATGGCCGGGGTTTTCGTGAAACAGGCAGCACTATCAGCGCGCGTAGGTCATCAGCACGTCCGCAGCGGTCTGGCTGTCCACCGACATCATCACGCTCAGGGCGGTGACGGTGAGAATGGAGAAACCAAATACCTTACGGGCCCACTTGCTGTCATCCTCGGCCTTGTAACCGCCCCAGGCCATGTACAGCCAGTACAGGCCCATGGCAGCTGCCACGGCCAGGTAGCCGAGGCCGGCGTAACCGCCGAGGGTAAGCATCAAGGTGGCGAGCACGAAGGCCAGCACGTACAGCACGATCTGCTTCTTCGCCGCAAGGATACCGCGCGCCACCGGCAGGACCGGAATGTTGGCAGCGCTGTAATCCTTGAAGCGGAAGATCGCAATGGCAAAGCTGTGCGGCATCTGCCACAGGCTGAACATCACCAGCAGGGTTACCGCAGCCAGGTCGAAGCTGTTGCTCACGGCGCAGTAGCCGATCACCGGGGGCATGGCACCGGACAGGCTGCCAACCAAGGTGCCGTGCACCGATTTACGCTTCAGCCAGAGGCTGTAGAAACCGACGTAGACGATGAAACCGATCAGCGCGCAGAACGCCGAAAGCGGGTTTGCCTGGACATACAGCAGGCTGAAGCCCGCCACCCCAAGCAGGGTGGCGTAGACCAGCGCGAGGGGCAGCGACATGCCGCCCTGAACCATGACACGGTTCTTGGTGCGCTCCATCTTGTGGTCGATGTCACGGTCGATGCAGTTGTTGAACACGCAACCGGACGCAACCACCAGCGAAGTACCGATCACCACCGCCAGGAACAAGGCGAAGTCCACATGGCCCTTCGAGGCAAGGAAGAAACCGCCTGCCACGGAAAGCACGTTACCGAAAATGATCCCCGGTTTGGTGATTTGGATAAAGTGCTTAACGGACATGCAGTCTTACCTCACTTGGCCATCATTTCGAAGTGGATGCTGAACATGATCCACAGCGACAGGCCGACCAGCAGCGCAATTACCATAGCGGTGAACAGGAACGTCGACACATTGGAACGTTGCTCTTTCGAGCGGTCCATGTGCAGGAAGTACACGAGGTGCACTACAACCTGGATGACGGCCATGGCCACCGCGATCAGGACGGTCAGGTTCTTCGGCAGGCTTGGGTACATCACCAGGCCGAACGGGATAGCGGTCAGGATGATCGACAGTACAAAGCCGATCATGTAGGACTTGACGCTACCGTGGTTACCTTCGTGATGAGTGTCGTGTGCGTTAGCCATTACAGAACCCCCAGCAGGTAAACGACGGTGAATACGCAGATCCAGACCACGTCCAGGAAGTGCCAGAACAGGCTCAGGCAGCTCATGCGGGTCTTGGCAGTCGGCGTGATGCCGTGCTTGTTGATCTGGTACATCATGATTGCCATCCAGATCAGGCCGGCAGTCACGTGCAGGCCGTGGGTACCTACCAGAGCGAAGAACGCCGACAGGAAGCCACTGCGCTGCGGGCCGAAGCCCTCACCGATCAGGTGATGGAACTCATAGATTTCCATCGCGATGAAGCCAGCACCGAACAGGAAGGTCACAGCCAACCAGCCCAGTACGCCTGCTTTGTTACCAGCGAACATCTTCAGCATGGCGAAGCCGAAGGTGATCGAGGACAGCAGCAGGAACAGCGTTTCAACCGCTACGAAATCGAGCTGGAAGATGTCATGACCCGACGGGCCGCCGGCAAAACTGCCGGACAGCACCGCGTAAGTAGCGAAGAGCGACGCAAACAGGATGCAGTCGGTCATCAGGTACAGCCAGAAACCGAGTACGGTCATCTGGCCCGAGTCGTGGTGGTGATCGTCGTGCCCATGGTCGTGACCATGAGCAGCGCCGTGGATTACTTGACTGGACATTGATTACACCCGCTCAAACGATTCGACACGTGCGCCGGCAGGCAGAGCACCTGCTTTGGCCAGCGCTTTCATGCGCTCGCCTTCGATGCGCGCCACTTCTTCGGCCGGAACCATGTAGCCCTGGTCGTCACGTGCAGCGTGGCGAACGAAGACCGCGATGGTCGCAACCAGGCTCGCACCCACCAGCCACCAGATGTGCCAGATGAAGGCGAAGCCGAAGATGGTCAGGAACAAGCCCATGAACAAGCCGGTGGAGGTGTTGCTCGGCATGTGGATCGGCTCGTACTTGCCCGGCACCTTGTAAGCGACACCGGCTTCCTTGGCTTCGTGCCAGGCATCCAGGCCAACTTTCTCAGGCATGTGAGCGAAGTTGTAGAACGGAGGTGGCGACGAAGTCGACCATTCCAGGGTACGCGCACCCCATGGGTCGCCGGTCACGTCCAGGTTCTGGTTGCGGTCGCGGACCGAAACGTAGAGCTGGATCAGCTGGCAGGCGATACCGAACAGGATCAGCACGGCGCCGACGACGGCAACGTACAGGTAGGGTTCCCACAGCGGGTTGTCGGAGTGGTTCAGACGACGGGTCATGCCCATGAAGCCCAGGGCGTACAGCGGCATGAACGCAACGTAGAAGCCCGAGATCCAGAACCAGAAGGCAGCTTTGCCCCACTTCTCGTTCAGGGTGAAACCGAAGGCTTTCGGGAACCAGTAGGCGAAGCCGGCGATGTAGCCGAATACCGCACCACCGATGATCACGTTGTGGAAGTGAGCGATTACGAACAGGCTGTTGTGCAGCACGAAGTCAGCACCTGGAACAGCCAGCAGAACGCCGGTCATACCACCGATCGAGAAGGTGATCATGAAGCCCAGGGTCCACATGATCGGCGCGGTGAAGCGCAGACGGCCCTGGTAGATGGTGAACAGCCAGTTGAACAGCTTCACACCGGTCGGAATGGAGATCAGCATCGTCGCCAGGCCGAAGAAGGTGTTGACGCTCGCGCCGGCACCCATGGTGAAGAAGTGGTGCAGCCATACCGCGAAGCCCAGAACGGCGATGGCGCCCGATGCGTAAATCATCGAGTGGTGGCCGAACAGACGCTTGCCGGAGAAGGTCGAAGTAACTTCCGAGAACACACCGAAGGCCGGCAGGATCAGGATGTAGACCTCAGGGTGACCCCACGCCCAGAACAGGTTGACGTACATCATCGGGTTCCCACCAAGCTCGTTGGTGAAGATGTGGAAGTCCAGATAACGGTCAACAGTCAGCAGTGCGAGTGCAGCGGTCAGGATCGGGAACGAAGCCACGATCAGCACGTTGGCCCAGGTGCAGGTCCAGGTGAAGATCGGCATGTCCATCAGCTTCATGCCAGGTGCGCGCATCTTCATCACGGTGACGAGGAAGTTCACACCGGTAAGCGTCGTACCCAATCCGGATAGCTGTAGCGCCCAGATGTAGTAGTCGACACCCACCCCAGGGCTGTACTGAATGCCCGCGAGCGGCGGATAGGCAACCCAGCCGGTCTTGGCGAATTCACCAACGCCCAGCGAGATGTTGACCAGCAGCACGCCTGCCAGCAGCAGGTAGAAGCTCAGGGAGTTCAGGAACGGGAAGGCAACGTCACGTGCACCGATCTGCAGAGGAACAGCAAGGTTCATCAGGCCGGTGAAGAACGGCATCGCCATGAAGATGATCATGATCACACCGTGGGCGGTGAAGATCTGGTCATAGTGCTCAGGCGGCAGGTAGCCTTCGGAGCCACCGGTAGCGGCAGCCAGCTGGGTACGCATCATGATGGCGTCGGCAAAGCCGCGCAGCAGCATGATCATCGCGACGATGATGTACATCACGCCGATCTTCTTGTGGTCGACCGTAGTCAGCCACTCGGTCCACAAGTAGGTCCACTTGCGGAAATAGGTGATAAGACCGACGACAGCGATACCACCGAGCGCGATCATGGCAAGCGTCACCATGACTATCGGCTCGTGGTAGGGTATCGCCTCCAGGCTTAGTTTACCGAACATCTCTTACTCCTCTGCACCGGCAGCTGGTTGCATACTCGATTCCACACCCTTGGTAGTGGCCAGATCTTTGCTGCCTGCTTCTTCGTGGCTCGGACGACCGCGGTTCATGCCTTCGTACTTGTCGACGATGATCTGGAACTGGTCAGGCGAGGCCTCGCTATACAGCGCGACTGGGTTGTTTTCGCTTGGTTTGGCCAAGGCTTCGTATTCAGCCTTGTCCAGCTTCTTCGGCGACTGCTTGACTTCAGCGACCCATGCATCGAAGTCAGCCTGCGAAGTTGCAGTGGCCTTGAATTTCATGCCGGTGAAGCCAGCACCGCTGTAGTTGGCGCTGATACCGTCGAACTCGCCGTTTTCATTGGCGATCAGGTGCAGCTTGGTGGTCATCCCCGCCATGGCGTAGATCTGGCCGCCCAGGCCCGGGATGAAGAACGAGTTCATCACGGCGTCGGAAGTGACGCGGAAGTTGACCGGGGTATTAGCCGGGAAGACGATCTTGTTGACCGTGGCAATGCCCTGCTCCGGGTAGATGAACAGCCACTTCCAGTCCAGCGCCACTACGTCGATCTGCACCGGCTTCACATCGGAATCCAGTGGACGGTAAGGGTCCAGCTTGTGGGTGGAGTGGTAGGTGAACCAGCCCAGGGCAATGATGATCAGGATCGGGATGATCCACACTGCGGCCTCGATCTTGGTCGAGTGCGACCAGTCGGGGGTGTAGGTGGCAGCCTTGTTGGAAGCACGGTACTTCCAGGCGAACACCACGGTCATGATAATGACCGGAATCACCACCAGCAGCATCAGGCCGGTAGCGATGAGGATGAGGTTCTTTTGCTCAATGCCGACCTGACCTTTCGGGTCGAGCAGGGTCCAGTTGCACCCACTGAGTAAAAGCATGCCTAAAAAGGGCAATATGCCAAACAGTCTGGGGTAACGCTTTTTACTCATCTCACGACCTCTAGATCAGCTTGCTTCAATGCAATTTGTGTTTTGGTAGCCAACACTTCGTCCTGCCAAGTGAGGCATTTCGCGCCCGTACTCGCTCCTGCCTGGGGTCCGACTGCAGGACCTTGGCTCAAGCGTGTTAGCGGTGCTTATGGTTTCGTAGGCAAAGGCCTGTACTTCAGACCAAGTCCATTTGGTGCGGGAAAACGCGGAGGGGTATCCGCCCGGTATCGCCGCTGGGCGAAACTTGACGAAGTCAGCAAAAGGGAGCGCTGAGGCTTCCTTCAATCCTGCGACTCGCAAGCAGTGCCGAACGGAAATTGGGGGCGATTGTAGTTAGGTCGCCAACCCTTGACTATGACTTATTGAGCAACAGTCTTTTACAGAATGCGTAACAATGCTGATCAAAAAATCAACTTCGCGACAGTTTGTCGCACCCCGCTTGCTAGCCCTCAAACCCGCGTACTGCAAGGCTTTGTGGTTGATCTGGGTCAAGCGGGAGGCGACTTTTCCCTGTTCGCTGTAGGTGCAAAAGACCCCACGCAATTCGGGACTTATGTCTAAGACTGGCGCCGATTGCGGTAGATGCCCAGCGGTACCAGGACGGCGGTCAGTACGAACGCCACCAATGCCCACTGCGCCAGCGACAGGCCGAGGATCGGCGGGTATGGCGTGCTGCAGAAGCCGTCTACCTGGAACGCCAATGGCCAGATCTTGGCCAGGGGCAAGTCGTCGACGATCGGCTGCAGGGTGTCGATGCCGCAACTGACCATGGGGTTGGCGAGTATATACACATGGTTGCCGGCCGCAACGATTCCGCCAACGGCGCTGAGCACGACAAGGCACTCGAAGAAGGTCAGGCTGCGTCGCCCTGGCATTGCCGCGGCGATGAAGGCGAACACGGCGATGAACAGCAAGGCATAGCGCTGCAGGATGCACAACGGGCAGGGCGCCTCGCCAAGCACCACCTGCATGTACAACGCGCCGCCGATCAGGGAGAGGCAGATCACTCCCAGCAGCACCAGAAAGCGCCGTTCCCGATTCAGGCGCGATAGTTGTTCGTTCATTGCCGATTCCTTCGATGGATAGGGGGCGGCGTGCTTCGCCTGCCTGGGCGCAAGTCTACACGCAGGTTGACCATTAGCGTGTCGAGGCGGCGGCGAGACAGGGCTGCGCAGGGCTATCCGGAGATGCTCAGACCGGTTGCTGCGACGTCGGTTCAACGTCGGCCGGTAAAAAAGCCGCAAACCGGGTACCGCACAGGGGCAAGCCCCTCGACACCCGGAAGTGAAGAATACAGTGATTAAAGGATGATTAACGATGAAAGTTGCCAGGCAGGTTTCATCTCTCTTTATATATAAGCAAGAAGTACAGCCTCAGTGACGGGCGCGGCCTGGTACCACGATCAGGCCGCCCCGCTACCCAGCTGTCGACGCAGTCAGTTGATCACTCCAGCGCAGCCGCGGGCCCGAAGAACTCGTAACGGCTCTGCTGCTGCGGTACCCCCAGGCCTTCGAGGTGGCGCTTGACCACCGCCATGAACCCTTTGGGCCCAAGGAAATAGGCATCCACATCACGCTCGCGTGGCAGCCATTGGCCTAGCAACTCCTGGCTCAACAGCCCCACGGCATCAGCGCCATGCGTCCCTTCGGCCTGCGCATAGCAGTAGAAGCGCTTGAGTTGCGGATGACGTTCAGCCAGCGCATCGACCCAGCCGCGGAATGCATGCACACCCTCATTACGCGCGCAGTGAATGAAATGCACCGGGCGCTCGGTCTGCAATGCCGCTTCGAGCATTGCCAGTGTCGGGGTGATACCCACCCCACCACTGATCAGCACCAACGGTTTGTCACTGGCAGCCAGCGTGAAGTCGCCCGACGGCGGGAACAACTGCACGGTGTCGCCCACCATCAATTCATCATGCAGGTAATTGGATACCTTGCCTCCCACCTCACGCTTGACGCTAATCCGGTACTCCTCGCCATTGCTCAGGGCCGACAGCGAATAGTTGCGACGCTGCTCGGCACCGTCGATGAACAGTTGCACACCGATGTACTGGCCCGGCTCAGCCTTGAGTACCGCCTTTGCATCCACCGGGGCAAAGTAGAAGGAAACAATCTCGCTGCTTTCCTGCTCACGGCGCACCAGCCTGAACTCGCGGCTGCCGCGCCAGCCACCCGCGGCCGCTTCCTTCTGCTTGTACAGGGTTTCCTCGGCGCCGATCAGGATGTCAGCCAGTTGCCCGTAGGCCGCCCCCCAGGCAGCAATCACCTCCGGGGTGGCGATGTCCTTGCCGAGCACTTCCTCGATCGCGCGCAGCAGGCAGCGGCCGACAATCGGGTAGTGCTCCGGCAGAATCTGCAAGGCAACATGCTTGTTGATGATCTGCCCGACCAGGCCGCCAAGCTGCTCCAGCTGGTCGATGTGGCGGGCATACATCAGTACACCGTTGGCCAGGGCACGTGGTTGGTCGCCACTGGCCTGGTGGGCCTGGTTGAACAGCGGCCGTACCTCTGGGTATTCGCTGAGCATCATCTTGTAGAAATGGGTGGTCAGCGCTTCACCGCCGGTTTCCAGCAGGGGGACGGTCGCTTTGATGATTGCACGTTGTTCGGCGTTGAGCATTGCAACGACTCCTAAGCCTTGGGCTATGAATGGTTGCATCCGTCACTTCAGCATTCGTGCCAACTTTAAAACCCCCAGCATTCAAGGCGTTGCACCTGACCATGTCAAAAAGACCTATCTCGGCGTATAGTCATAAAGACCAACAGGAGTCCTTATGACTGCAAAGCCTTTGCTCACCGCGCTTCTCCCGCTCGTCAGCGACCTGTCCCGCGACCTGCCCGACCAGGAGCGCTACCGGCGCCTGCTACAGGCCATGCGCGGGTTGCTGCCATGTGATGCAGCCGCGCTACTGCGCCTGGATGGTGAGTGGCTCGTGCCGCTGGCAGTGGATGGCCTTTCTGCTGACACGCTTGGGCGGCGCTTCAAAGTCAGCGAACACCCACGCTTTCAGATTCTCCTCAGCCGCCCGGAACCCACGCGCTTTGCCAGCGACTCCGAGCTGCCCGACCCCTACGATGGCCTGGTCAACGCCCACGGCGCCGACCTGCAAGTGCACGACTGCATGGGCTGCCCGCTGATGGTCGACGAACATCCGTGGGGCTTGTTAACCCTGGATGCCCTTACCCCTGGCCAATTCCAGAGCATGGAACTGGATGCCCTGCAGGCGTTCGCCAGCCTCGCCGCTGCCACGGTAACCGTGGCAGAACGGATCGAACACCTGGCGCTGCGCGCCGAGGATGAACGTCACCGCGCCGAAATCTATCGCCAGGCCAGCGGTCAGGACAAAGAGCTGATCGGCCAAAGCAAGGCGCACAAACAGCTGGTGGAAGAAATTCGCCTGGTGGGCGGCAGTGACCTGACCGTATTGATCACCGGTGAAACCGGCGTAGGCAAGGAGCTGGTGGCGCAAGCGCTGCATCGGGCCAGCAGCCGGGCCGATAAGCCCATGGTCAGCCTCAATTGCGCTGCGCTGCCCGATACGCTGGTGGAGAGCGAACTGTTCGGCCATGTCCGCGGCGCCTTCACCGGCGCGCACGGCGAACGGCGCGGCAAGTTCGAACTGGCCAACGGCGGCACGCTGTTTCTCGATGAGGTGGGCGAACTGCCGTTGACCGTGCAGGCCAAGCTGTTGCGCGTGCTGCAAAGCGGGCAATTACAGCGGCTGGGATCGGACCGTGAGCACCGGGTGGACGTACGCCTGATCGCCGCAACCAACCGCGATCTGGCCGCCGAAGTTCGCAATGGCAATTACCGCGCCGACTTCTACCACCGCCTGAGCGTGTACCCTTTACAGGTCCCGCCGCTACGCGAACGCGGCCGCGATGTGCTGCTATTGGCGGGTTATTTCCTCGAACAGAACCGATCGCGCCTAGGCCTCAACAGCCTACGCCTGAGCAGCGAAGCCCAGGCCGCACTGCTGGCCTACAGCTGGCCCGGCAATGTGCGGGAACTGGAACACCTCATCGGCCGCTCGGCCCTCAAAGCCATGGGCCAACAGCCGCAGCGCCCACGCATCCTCACCCTGGAGGCCAGCGACCTCGACCTGCGGGTGCAGATAGCCGAGCCGAACAACGCACCCGCCTCCCCTCCCCCTCTACCCACCTTGCCCGTTGCCGAAGGCGGGCTGCGCGATGCCGTCGACGCCTACCAGCGCCAGGTGATCGATGCATGCCTGCAACGCCATGAAGACAACTGGGCGGCAGCGGCGCGCGAACTGGGCCTGGACCGCGCCAACCTTAGCCGTTTGGCTCGTCGCCTCGGCCTGCGCTGAGCCCCTCCCTCACCAAAGGATTAACCCAGAAAGCCTCTGGTTGCTTCCTACGGGGCTGCTATATCTCCCTAACCACCGGTAACAGGGCCGTTATTGGGCCAGCCTGCGCGCTATCAGCCCCACCCGTTGGGCAGGTAACGCCGGCCAAGGATCGCAGAAGGCGATTCTATGTACCGCACACCAGCAGGGAGCATTCATGGACAACATCGTCGTCGCCGATAAGCAATCCGCAGTCGCCACCCAGAGCGCCTTCGGCAATATCACGCTCAACAGCCCCGCCGTCGTGCAGATGCCGGTTGCCCCAGACCAGGTGGCAACCGTCACACGGCGTGGCCAGGACCTTATCGTCACGCTGAAGACGGGGGAAAAGGTCACTGTCGCCAACTTCTTCGTCGTGGACCAGGCCGGCGTTGGCAGTGACATGGTGTTCGTCGGCGAAGACGGCACCCTGTGGCACGCGAACTACGATGCGGCGGCCTTCACCGGCTTTACCTTCGATGAAGTGGCCTCGCTCGATGAGCTGGTGGCCGGCATCGGTGTTGCCGGCAGCGCGACGCCTACCTGGGCCATAGCCGGGCTCAGCCTGCTGGGCGTCGGTGGTGCGGCCGCCGCCGCGAACAGCAGTGGGGGCGGCGGTAGTAGCGGCGGCGGCGAGCCAGGCGACACCACCCCACCCGCCTCTCCTGTCGACCTGCTGGTATCACCTGATGGCTTGCGTCTGAGTGGCCGGGGTGAAGCGGGGGCGACGGTGAACGTGCGCGATGCCGCGGGCAACCTTATCGGCACTGGCGTCGTCGGTGCCGACGGCACGTTCGACGTGTCGCTGACCACGCCTCAGGTCAACGGCGAGGGGCTGGGTGTCACCCTGACCGACCCGGCGGGCAACAGTTCGCAACCTGGCGCGGTGACAGCGCCTGACGTGACCCCACCGTCAGCCCCTTCGGAGCTGGCCGTCAACGGGCAAGGCACCACCCTCACCGGCCGTGCCGAGCCTGGCGCCACCATCGAAGTGCGCGGCGCCAACGGCGCGCTGCTGGGCACGGCTGTGGCAGGTGCCGACGGTGTGTTCAGTGTCACCCTGCAGCCACCTCAGGCAGACGGCCAGGCCCTGTCGGTGACCGCTCAGGATGCCGCCGGCAACGTCTCGCAAGCGGGTGCCGTAACGGCACCGGATGTGACCGCACCACTTGCCCCCTCGGGGCTTGCAATCAATGAACAAGGCACCACGCTCACCGGCCGTGCCGAACCTGGCGCTACCGTACAAGTACGCGGTGCCAACGGCGCTCTGCTGGGCACCGCCGTGGCAGGTGCCGATGGTGTGTTCAGCGTCACCCTGCAGCCGCCGCAGACTGACGGCCAGGCCTTGTCGGTGACCGCCCAGGATGCAGCGGGCAATACCTCGCCCTCCGCTGCCATCCAGGCACCGGATGACAGTATCGGCACCCCTCCCGACACCACCCCACCAGCTGCACCTACCCACCTGGTGATTGGCCTGGCCGGTCAGCAAATCAGCGGCCGTGGTGAAGTGGGCGCCACCGTGCAAGTACGCGATGGTGCAGGCAACGTGCTGGCCACCGGTACCGTGGGGGCCGACGGGACCTTCCAGCTCACCTTGAATCCGGCAGTCAAGGATGGCTCGTCGCTGCAAGTGACCCTGACCGACGCTGCTGGCAATGTGTCGCCGCCCGGTTCGGTGATTTCACCAGACCTGCAGCCGCCAGCTCAACCGACCGACTTGGCCCTGGCCAATGGCGTCACCCTGACGGGTCGTGGTGAACCGGGGTCCACGGTTCAGGTACGGGATGCGTCCGGCACCGTGATCGGTAGCGGGGTGGTGGGTGCAGACGGCACCTTCAGCCTGACCCTGTCGCCTGCCCAAGCCAACGGCGAAACCCTCGATGTGCGCTTGGTGGATGCCGCCGGCAATACCTCGGCGCCGCTTGAGTTCCAAGCGCCGGATACCACCCCACCGGCCGAAGTCAGCAATATCGTAGTCGGCCCAAATGGCCTGCAACTGTCCGGTCGCGGTGAAGCTGGCGCCACCGTTGAGGTGCGCGATGCCAATGGCAACCTCATCGGTACCGGCGTCGTAACAGCCAACGGTACCTTCCTGATCGACCTTAATCCTGCCGCACAGCCGGGTGAGCAGTTGAGCCTGGTGCAAATCGATGCTGCGGGTAATGCGTCTACTGTTGTGGACTTCGAAGTACCACTGACTTCAGCCCCCAATAGCCCCGGCGATCTGGTCATCTCGGCCGACGGTTCCACCCTCACCGGTACTGCCCCGGCTGGCAGCCGCGTCGAGGTGCGCGATGCCAACGGTACGGTGATTGGCACCGTGGTGGCTGGCGCTGACGGCACGTTCAGCATTACGCTCGTTCCGGCGCAAGCCAACGGTGAGCTGCTCGACGTGGTGGCAATCGATGGCAGCGGTGCAGCGTCACTGCCCGCTCAGATCACCGCACCGGATATCACCGCCCCCGCCACGCCAAGCGAGCTCAGTGTCAGCGCTGACGGTAGCGTGGTCACCGGCCGTGCCGAACCTGGCAGCACCGTGCGCATCCTTGCTGCTGACGGCACCACTGTATTGGGCACGGCTGTAGTGGGCGCAAGTGGCGCCTTTAGCATCACCCTCAACCCACCGCAGGTTGATGGCGAGCAACTGCAAGTCACTGCAACCGATGCCGCGGGCAACATCTCCACCGCGGGCAATGTCACTGCACCGGATATCGATGGCGGCGACACCACCCCACCAGCTGCACCTACCGACTTGGTGATTGGCCTGGCCGGTCAGCAAATCAGCGGCCGTGGTGAAGTAGGCGCCACGGTGCAAGTACGCGATGGCGCAGGCAACGTGCTGGCTACCGGTACCGTAGGTGCCGATGGGACCTTCCAGCTCACCTTGAATCCGGCAGTGAAGGATGGCTCGTCGCTGCAAG
>NZ_BQHW01000049.1 GCF_021602025.1 Pseudomonas ceruminis | reverse complement strand
GGACCGATTTGTTTGCTGTCTGGTCCTCAAATAGGGTTACAACTTTTTCAACCTAACGTCTGATGCACCGCATCGGGCGTTTTGTATTGAAAGACTAGTACTGCCGATCTGCTGCTCAAGGCAGCGTGTAAGTTAATCGTCCGCGCACGATGCGTGCGGGTGACGTCATTGGGTGCAAGACTTCGTGTTTGGCGTCAAGGATATGTATGATCTTAATGTCACGCACGCATAGCTCGTCCGCGATCATCGAACGATGACAGCGCCACCAAACCGCCTCAGCACACATGATGACAGTGCGCGCGTTAGTAGCGAGCTGCAGCAACTGAGTTAGTCCTTGTGCGAATTCGGGGCTGTCCATGTAGTCGGCATAGCCACGAAAGGACGTGTTGCGCCAGGCTGTATTGACCGAATTTGGTGAAGCACGTCGTCGGCCGCCAAGCGCCTCTATCCACTTATAATTTATAGAGTTTTCCGCGAGCGTTATTTCGAGTTGCTCCTTGCCGTATTGCGGATATTTCCTCGACCCAGGAAAGCGACGCACGTCGACGACTGTCTCGATTTGGTATTCGTTCAGCAAACCGAGAAATTCATCGATTGGCCGAGTTGAATGTCCGATCGTCCAGATCGTCACACCGCTATCGTGCTTCGTGACAGCAGTTTTGCTGACAACTTTCGTGACCGCGGCCGCGTTTTTTGGGACAGCCATTTTCTCGGTAACCTTTCTCTTTCTTAAAAGCTTTCGTTTTCCGGCGACAGCTACCTCGCTGATACCGTTCTTCTATCCGCGGAACGCGACGTGGGTCGTCAGCTGATCTTGTGCAGTGCCGACCCCCTATGCATCGCAATATGTTCTGTCTTATCGCTCTTGATTTCGTACTGCGGTTCGTCGGCGCTTGCGTGGCGCGTGTAGCCCTTGTAATCGGTGTCCTTCGTATGCACCTTGATGATCGTACCACTCACGCGGCCCGCTTCCGAATTCCAGCTTACGTGATCGCCTGCCGTAAATTTTGTGACCATTTGAATGAAACCCTCTGGTGCCGTTCATGACGGGGAGGGGCATAGTGGCACCGTAAAGACCGCTGACGTCTACGATTTTGAAGCGTCACAGATCTTGTGTCGATTTTCGGTCGCATATACTATGGGGGAGTATTGTATAATGCGGCGGTGTACCCAAGTAGAGAGGTGTTCGATGCCACACAGTCCGGAAGAAAAGAAGCAAGCACTGACGCGCATCAGGCGCATCAAAGGTCAGGTAGCGACTCTTGAGCAAGCGCTTGATGCAGGTGCGGAATGTCCTGCAATTCTTCAGCAGCTTGCGGCCGTTCGTGGCGCAGTCAACGGATTGATGGCAACGGTTCTGGAGAGCTATCTGCGGGAAGAGTTTCCCAGTAGCGAAATCAGGAGCGATTCGCAGAACAAGTCCATTGACGAGACCATCTCTATCGTCCGCTCCTATCTGCGGTAGAGGCACCAGGGTGTCCTCGGTGAGGGCAAATTTAGTTAGCTAGTAAAGGAAGCGACATCATGAAATCACGTGCAGCAGTTGCCTTCGGGCCAGGAAAGCCGCTGGAAATCGTCGAGATCGACGTTGAGCCGCCTCGCAAAGGCGAAGTGCTCGTAAGGATCACAAATACTGGCGTTTGCCATACCGACGCCTTCACCCTGTCGGGCGATGACCCCGAAGGTCTATTCCCGGTCGTGCTGGGTCACGAGGGGGCGGGTATCGTCGTGGAGGTGGGTGAAGGTGTGACCAGCGTGAAGCCTGGCGATCACGTCATTCCTCTTTACACCGCCGAATGCGGCGAGTGCCTGTTCTGCAAGTCCGGCAAGACCAACCTGTGTGTCGCGGTTCGTGCAACCCAGGGCAAGGGGCTGATGCCCGATGGTACGACTCGCTTCTCGTACAACGGTCAGCCGCTTTACCACTACATGGGCTGCTCGACCTTCAGCGAATACACGGTCGTCGCCGAAGTCTCGCTGGCCAAGATCAACCCGGACGCCAACCCCGAGCACGTCTGCCTGCTGGGCTGCGGCGTGACCACCGGCATCGGTGCCGTGCACAACACGGCCAAGGTACAGCCCGGCGACTCGGTGGCCATCTTCGGCCTCGGCGGCATCGGTCTCGCTGCGATTCAAGGTGCACGCCAGGCCAAAGCGGGCCGCATCATCGCCATCGATACCAATCCGGCGAAGTTCGAACTGGCTCGTACCTTCGGCGCGACCGAATGTCTCAACCCGAAGGACTTCGACAAGCCGATTCACGAGGTTCTGATCGAGATGACCGGCTGGGGTGTCGATCACACCTTCGAGTGCATCGGCAACGTCGACGTGATGCGTTCGGCTCTGGAAGCTGCCCACCGCGGCTGGGGCCAGTCGATCGTCATCGGCGTGGCTGGTGCTGGCAAGGAAATTTCGACCCGCCCGTTCCAGTTGGTCACCGGTCGCACCTGGAAGGGTTCGGCTTTCGGTGGGGTCAAGGGCCGCACTCAGCTTCCCGGCATGGTGGAAGACGCAATGAAAGGCGAGATCGATCTCGCCCCGTTCGTCACCCACACCATGGGCCTCGACGACATCAACAAGGCCTTCGACCTGATGCATGAAGGCAAGTCGATTCGCACGGTGATCCACTACTGATCACTCACTATCCATTCAACACCAGCCACCAAGGAAATTAACCATGTCCAATCCTGTCATTTCCGGCGACGGCATCTTCTCGCACGTCTTCGTCGGCGCCGCCGACGTCCAGAAGTCGACCGCGTTCTATGACGCCGCTCTGGGTGCTCTCGGCATCAAGAACCTCGGTCCTTTCGGCAACGGATGGGTGCTTTTCGGTCGCGAAAAGCCGGCTTTCATCATCGCCCGTCCTGGCAATGGTGAAGCGCCTTCCAGCAACGGTGTGACGGTCGGCTTTGCGGCCGCCACTCCCGCCGAAGTGGATGCCTTCCACGCCGCCGGCCTTGCCGCAGGCGGCACCGACGAGGGCCAGCCTGGCCCGCGTGGCCACCTGCCGGGTGCCTATGCGGCCTACCTGCGTGATCCGGCGGGCAACAAGGTCTGCTCGTACACCTTCGTTTGAAAGCAAGGAAGCTGAGGGCGTTCTGAAAGGGCCAGCACAAGCCTCTATACGGCGAGCCTATTAGACGGACCGTGTAGAGCGGTGCCTGCTCATGAAGATCGGCCCGCAGCCATGTGCGAAACGCATGGCTGCGGGCATTTGCTTTGAAGTGTGTTTTTCAACCAATGAGAAATGAGGTCGTTATGCAAGAGCCGGCCAACATCAATACGACGACCGTACAACCCGCCCTGACCGCCACCGTGTACGGCATGCCGGCCTATGCCGATCGTGCTGCGGCCGTGGGTGAAGTGCATGCGCGCCCGTATCTCTTGATTCAGGCCCCCCGCGGCATATTGCAGCTCGCTTTCATGACCGAAGGCGATCAGGCCAGGGATCAGATGGCGATGAGTGAGTTGTCTCATCGCTTCGGCGTTGCCGAGCCCGACCACGCTACGCCGCTTCACGGCGTGACATGGGATGAGGGAGACCTGCACTGTGAAAAGCACACCGAGTTCTCAACGTATCTCTGGTGCGCTTCGCTGGATTCCGAGACGGGAGAGCCGTGCGGCGAAAATCCGTTCAAGCATGGATTTGTTCCTCCCGGCCCGGTCGTATCCGGCATCCGTTTGAGACTTCTTCCGTGGACGCCGGAAACGGAGAAGGAGGTCGATCGCTTCGATCCTGCCAGCCTGTGCTACTCGCTGGTGGAGAACGGCTCAGCGTCGCGTTGAGCTGGGTATGGAACCACAGCATCGGCTACCGCGGCTCTCGCATCATCATGCATGCGATTGCCGACAAAGAGCCCACAGCGTTGGATAAATCCGGCTCTCTGGATTGAGGTGCCCACCTTATCGGAACGTCAACTATCAGAAATGCCAGGGAGAGGAACTTGACCGATCTATTCACGACAAAGCCCAAGCCCCCCTTGGCCGAACTCCTGCGGCCCAAGGCGCTGGACGAATTCGTCGGGCAACGGCACTTGCTCGGCCCCGGCAAGCCGCTGCGTCTCGCGTTCGAGGCGGACAATTTGCACTCGTTCATCCTCTGGGGGCCGCCAGGCGTGGGCAAGACCACCCTGGGGCGCCTGGCCGCCAGTGCGACCGACAGCCGATTCATCGCCATCTCGGCCGTGCTGGCCGGGGTGAAGGACATCCGGCAAGCCATCGACGAGGCCCAGGCAGAACTGGACAACCATGGTCGATCGACGGTGCTTTTCGTCGATGAGATCCATCGCTTCAACAAGGCGCAGCAGGATGCCCTACTGCCCCATGTCGAGTCGGGGCTCCTGACCCTGGTGGGGGGGACGACCGAGCATCCGGGGCTGGCGGTCAATTCCGCACTGCTCTCGCGCGCGCAGGTCTATACCCTCGAACCGCTATCCGGCGACGAACTGAACCAACCCTACGAACGCGCACTGCCGCATCTCCAGGGCGTCACGTTGGACGCGGACGCGCTGGATCTGCTCAAGGGCTTTGCCGATGGCGATGGCAGGCGCTTCCTCAATCTGCTTGAGCAGGTGACGAATGCGGCGTCGGGCGCTGGCAAGACCGTGGTCGATGGCGAGTTCGCCAGGCTGTCCACCAGTCCATCGCTGCGCAGGTTCGACAAGGGCGGTGACGAGTTCTACTGGCAGCTCTCAGCCTTCCACAAGTCGCTACGGGGCTCCGACCCTGATGCGGCCCTGTATTGGCTGGCCCGCATCCTTGACGGTAGCGGCGACGTCAGCCAGGTGACCCGCCGCATGGTGATAGTGGCCAGCGAAGACATCGGCAATGCCGACCCGCAGGCGCTGCAACTGGCGCTCAATGCCGCGCTGGCTTATGAGAGGCTGGGTTCCCCCGAAGGCGAAATACCGATTGCCCACGCGGCGACCTACCTTGCTGCCGCCCCCAAGTCGAACGCTGCCTATGCCGCCTGGAACAAGGCGAAGGCCTTCGTCAAGAACAGCGGCTCCCTGCCTGTGCCTCTCCATCTTCGCAATGCGCCGACGAAGCTGATGCAGCAGATGGGGTATCACGAAGGCTACCGCTACGCCCATGACGAGCCCAACGGCTATGCCGCTGGGCAAAGCTACTTTCCCGAGGGCGTGGCGCGGCCGGGCTGGTATCAGCCAACGGACAGAGGTGTTGAGCGCAGGCTGGGAGAAAGGCTTACTTGGCTGCGCTCGCTGGATGATGGGGCGCTGCCAGAGGCGGACGCCTGACCGGTCGCCTTCGAAACCGGCTCATCGCGACTTCACGAACTTCAGGAACAGGATAAGAACATGTCAGCCACTTCTTTCGGTGCATCCTCGGCGAATGTCAGCCTGGGACGCGTTGCCCGCTATCTGCGCACGGAGTCTGGTGCTGCGGTGCTGCTGGTGATCGTAACGGTCGTGGCGCTGGCGTGGGCGAACTCGCCGCTATCCGATGCCTATTTCGAGTTGTGGCATCTGGACGTCGGGTTTGACTTCGGGCCGCTGGGCCTGCACATGGACCTGCATCACTGGGTCAACGACGGCCTGATGGTCGTCTTCTTCTTCCTGATCGGCCTGGAGGTGCGTCAGGAGTTCGCCCACGGATCGCTCCGGGATCGCAGCCGTGCCGGTCTCGCCCTGATCGCGGGGGTCGCGGGTGTTGTGCTTCCCGCGCTGGTGTATGTCCTGATCGTGGGGCTGGCCGGAAGTGAGGGCCTGCACGGGTGGGGTGCGGTGGTCGGCACCGATACGGCGTTCATGCTGGGCACCCTGGCGATCGTCGGTCCGCGGCTATCGGGTCAGTTGCGCGTGTTCCTGCTCACCCTGACCGTGGTCGATGACTTCCTCGCCGTGTCCATCATCGGCATCGTCTATAGCGAGGAGATCCGGGTCGTCCCGTTGTTGATCGCCCTCGCCAGTCTCGTTGCGCTGTGGTGGCTAGGGCGCACCCGCCAGTGGCGGGCAATGCCGTATGTGCTGATCGTGATCGTGCTGTGGCTCGCAACCCTGTATTCCGGCATCCATGCCTCTCTCGCCGGGATGGCCGCGGGGCTGCTGATCCCCGCCTATGCGACGCAACGTCACGGGGTCGTTGCGGCAAGACAACTGTTCCGCGACTTCTGGCAGTCGCCGAGTGCCGCATCGGCCCGCGCGGTGGACTGCGGGCTGTCCCGAGGTATCTCGGTGAACGAGCGATTGCACGAGTTCCTGCGGCTGCCGACGGCGCTGCTGATCGTGCCGATCTTCGCCTTGGCGAACGCCGGGGTGGACGTGCGTGGCGGGCTGCTCGCCGAGGCCTTTGGCTCGCCAGTCACGTGGGGCGTCATCGCAGGGCTCGTGCTCGGTAAGCTCTTGGGCATCGGGCTCACCACGCTCGTCGCCGTCCGTCTCGGCCTGGGCCGGCTGCCCGAGGGCGTCGGGGTGGGGAGCGTGTTCGGTGGGGCGGCGCTGTCCGGGATCGGCTTCACCGTGTCGCTGCTGATCATCGGGCTCGCGTTCGGCACGACCTCCGATCTGGGCCGCCAGGCGACGGTCGGCGTGCTCGTGTCGATGGTGTTCGCCACGTTGCTCGGGTGGCTGATCTTCAAGGTCGCCGCCCAGCGGTGGGGTGAGAAGACCGCTGACCTGCCGATGGTGCTTGAGCCGCCGGTCGATCCGGAGATCGATCACATCCGCGGGCCGGAGGACGCCCAGCTCACACTCGTCGAGTACGTGGACTTCGAGTGCGCGTACTGTGCGCACGCCACCGGTTCGTGGGACGATCTTCGCGCCCACTTCGGTGACGACCTGCGGTATGTGGTGCGCCATCTGCCGCACCACCCGCACGGGCCGATTGCCGCGAGGGCGTCCGAGGCAGCGGCGAACCAGGGGATGTTCTGGCCGTGGCTGGACTTCGTGTTCACCCGTCAGCATGCGCTGGAGCGCGAGCATCTGATCGGCTACGCCGTCGAGCTTGGGCTCGACGTCGAACGGTTCATCGCGGATCTCGACAGCACCGCGGTGATCGAGCGTGTCGAGCGCGACCTCGCCAGTGCGGTCGCCAGCGGTGCGCACGCCACGCCGACGTTCTTCGTCGAGGGTCGTCGTCTGCGCGGCAGCTACGACGCCCGCACTGTCACCGCAGCGCTCGAAGCCAGCCGCCGCGGCACCCGAACTCAGGAAGTCCCGTCCTGAGCAGGACGAACTAAAGGATAAAAACTTGCCAAACAATTCTTTCGGTGAATCCTCTTGTACTGCTGCGGCCAGCGGCATGGTGGAAGTGCGCGGTGCGCGCGAGAACAACCTCAAGGAGGTGGACGTCTCCATCCCGCGTAACGCGCTGGTGGTGTTCTCGGGTGTCTCCGGCTCCGGCAAGTCCTCGCTGGCCTTCGGCACCATCTATGCCGAGGCCCAGCGACGCTACTTCGAGTCGGTGGCCCCCTATGCGCGGCGACTGATCGAACAGGCCGGCGTGCCGGACGTCGATGCGATCGACGGCCTGCCGCCGGCGGTGGCGCTGCAGCAGCAGCGGGGCTCCAGCAACGCGCGTTCCTCCGTGGGCAGTGTGACCACCTTGTCCAGCCTGGTGCGGATGATGTATTCGCGCGCCGGCGCCTATCCGGCCAACCAGCCGATGCTGTACGCCGAGGATTTTTCGCCCAACACGCCGCAGGGAGCGTGCCCGACCTGCCACGGCCTGGGCCATGTGTACGAGGTGACCGAGGCCATCATGGTGCCCGATCCCTCCCTGAGCATCCGCGAGCGGGCGATCGCCTCCTGGCCCCCCGCCTGGCAAGGCCAGAACCTGCGCGACATCCTGGTCAGCATGGGCTACGACGTTGACCGACCGTGGAAGGACCTGCCGAAGAAGGACCGCGACTGGATTCTGTTCACCGAGGAAACACCGACGGTGCCGGTGTACGCGGGCTTCACGCCGGCCGAAACCCGCGCCGCGCTCAAGCGCAAGATGGAGCCGAGCTACATGGGCACCTTCACCAGCGCCCGGCGGTATGTGCTGCACACCTTTGCCAATACCCAGAGCGCGCTGATGAGAAAGCGCGTGTCCCGGTTCATGGAGGGGAAACCGTGCCCCACCTGCCACGGCAAGCGGCTCAAGTCCGAGGCGCTGTCGGTCACCTTCGCCGGCGTGGACATCGGCGCGTTCATGCAGATGCCGCTGGACCAGTTGGCGGCCTTGCTCGAACCCATCGCCCAGGGCGATTTCCGCGTCCATGCAGCGGGGGCGGCTACGGACAAGGAAGCGACCCGACGCGACCGTGCCGAACGCGCGGCCTCCGGGCGCGCCGTCCATGCGGTATCGCCCGACGTGCGCCGCACCTCGGCGCTATCGGAAGAAAAGCGCCTCGCCGCGCAGCGCCTGGCCGGTGGCGTGATGGCACGCCTGCGCCAACTGCGTGGGCTGGGCCTGGGCTACCTGACGCTGGACCGGACCACGCCGACGCTTTCGGCCGGCGAGTTGCAGCGCCTGCGGCTGGCCACGCAATTGAGTTCCCTGCTGTTCGGTGTCGTGTACGTGCTCGACGAGCCCTCGGCGGGCCTGCACCCCTCCGACAGCCAGACCCTATACGACGCGCTCGACCGGCTGCGCGATGCCGGCAACTCGGTATTCGTGGTGGAGCACGACCTGGACCTGATGCGCCGCGCGCAATGGCTGGTGGATGTCGGGCCGGATGCCGGAGAGCGTGGCGGCCGCGTGCTCTACAGCGGCGAGCCGGATGGCCTGCGCAAGATTGCCGAATCGCGCACCGCCCGCTATCTGTTCGAGGAGATCCCCGCGCCGGGAAGCCGGGCACGCGAAGCGACCGGCTGGCTGGAACTGCAGGGCATCCACCGCCACAACCTGCATGGCGTGGATGCACGCATTCCGCTGGGCGTGCTGACGGCCGTCACCGGTATCTCCGGCTCCGGCAAGTCCAGCCTCGTCGCGCAGGCCCTGCCGGAGTTGGTGCTGCTGCACCTGGGCCACGAGCCGGAAGACGATGCGGCCGAAAGCGCCACCAACGAAGGGCCGGCGGTGATCGAAGCGACTGGCGGTCATCTGGCGGGCGATGTGGACGCCATACAGCGCCTGGTGCAGGTGGACCAGAAGCCGATCGGGCGCACGCCGCGCTCGAACCTGGCTACCTACACCGGCCTGTTCGACCACGTGCGCAAGCTGTTCGCCGCCACGCCCGACGCTCGCCGCCGCCGCTATGACGCCGGCCGTTTCTCGTTCAACGTCGCCAAGGGGCGCTGCGAGACCTGCGAAGGCGAGGGCTTCGTCAGCGTGGAACTGCTGTTCATGCCCAGCGTGTACGCGCCGTGCCCGACGTGCCATGGCGCACGCTACAACGAGGCCACGCTGAAGGTGCAATGGAACGGGCGCAACATCGCCGAGGTGCTGCAGATGACCGTGGACGAAGCCAGCGAATTCTTCGCGGGTGAAGACGCTGTGGCAAGGCCACTGCAACTGCTGCGCGATATCGGACTGGGCTACCTGCGCCTGGGGCAACCGGCCACCGAGCTTTCCGGTGGCGAGGCGCAGCGTATCAAGCTGGCGACCGAGCTTCAGCGCAGCCAGCGCGGCCGAAGCCTGTACGTGCTCGACGAGCCGACTACCGGGCTGCATGCGTCGGACGCCGACCGGCTGCTGGTGCAGTTGCAGCGCCTGGTCGATGCCGGCAATACCGTAGTGATGATCGAACACGATATGCGCGCGGTGGCCCAGGCTGATTGGGTGATCGACGTGGGGCCTGGTGCAGGCGCTGCCGGCGGCAGCATCGTGGTGGCGGGCTCCCCTCAGCAGGTGGCCCGAACGTCTGGCAGCAGAACCGCTCCGTTCCTTGCACAGGAGTTGGCGCGGGCCGAGTAGCTGAGTTCGCCAAATGTTGCCAATTTTCGCGGGGCATTGATCGTCGCCACACGACGGTGGCGATCAATGCCCGAATCGCGTCATCCTTCCTGAGTCAGAGCAAGATAGGGGGTGTTGGGCGGTATTTCGGCGAGTGCCAAGGACCCATCTTCGAGGAGGTAGCCATGCAGTCGGCGGGGCTTCCTCGGACCCGTGACTTCACAGGTCCAAATGTTCAGGCCATTGGGCTGCTTTCGATGTAGCTGCAGCTTCTCGAAGCGCTTCTGCACCCAGTGCCAATCCTGTTGATTCTCCTGCTTGGCGAGTGCGGCCACTTCGGGATGCTCCTGCGCATAGCGTTGGAACACACCCGGGCTGACTAGGTAGGCCGTGTCATTCACCGTATGCACGAGTGCCTTCGCGTCATTGATGATGAGCCGTCGTGAGGCGATTCCCTGCTTCAGCCAAACCATGAACTGTTCCCCGGATGGCTTCGTTGCCGATGGCCCAGGCGTAGGCGCGGGTGCAGGTGCAGGCGATGGAATGGACGTCGCGGCTGTTGCTGGCGCGGGGGTGTGGAGGAACTCCTCGGCATCCTGGCCAACGCCGGCCAACTCACCCAAGCCTACCATCGCGAGCAAATCCTCCATGACGTCGGGCACGGGCTGGGCTGCGGGCGGTGAAACGATGGTGGTGCTGTCGCCCTCCCAAATCGGAGGCTCTTGACCTCCCTGCGCTGGGTTCACCGAGACGGAAGGCGCGGGAGCCGACATGCTGGCGTCGTTTTCCGCGGGCGTCGCGTCGATCTCTACCGGCCACGCGAAAGGTGCTGGTCGCTCGCCAGACTCCCAGATCAGCGCGGGAGCGAGACGCAACAGGGTGAACGAATGGGACCAGCCGGTCGTGCTGGTCATGTTCGCGCGCCAGACCGCTTTGCCGTCCGAGGTGGGCTGGAGCATGCCGTGGTCTTGCAGCACGTTGAACACGGCGGTGTTGTTCGCAGGAATGCCATCGATCCCCTGAGACAGGAGGTGTGCGCGCAGTTTGTCCGAAACCGTCTTGCTCACCAGCCACAAACTATCCTCGGTGAGCCAGCCATCGGAGGCTTCCGGCTGGTTCAGCTTCAACTGTTCCTTGAGCAGGTAGCGCAACCCGTCCAGCAGCTTGCGTTGCAGTGCATGCTTGGGCGCGGCCATGGCGCGCGCCGGATCGCCGCCCAGCTCCTGGGCCACCGACGCCCGGTCTGCTTGCACGACGAGTTCCCCCAGTACACCGGCATGTTCGTACTGACCGGCCAGCACATAGAGCAGCGGTGCCCAGAGAGCCGGATAGTCGCTGAACCAGTCCAGGACGTGGCGGTCGAGCAGTTGACGATAGAGCAAGCCTGTTGCGGCGCTGTGCAGGCGGTATTCGCGGTCGTCACGGTAGCGAAATCGGTACGCCTGGTGCAGCGGGCCATGCCACGGATGCCAGTACTGCCGTCGGCCAGTTCGACGTGTAGATCGACGGCGATCTTGCCAATATCGTGGAGCAGCGCAGCATAGGCAACGGCGGCGGTCCAGGCTTCGGACTGCGCCGCCTGGTCTTCGGGACTGGCATCGATGGGCAGCAGATTGTCCTTGGGCGCATTGGTGGCCATTGGATTGTGGCTGCTCAATCCTCTGTTTCAGGTATTGGCCCGAGCCAAAGCGCGCGAGGTCATGACTGCCGCTGCGTTGCTGGTTGTGTTGGGTGTCGCGCTGCTGATGGAAATCGGCGGCCTTTCAATGGCGATGGGGGCTTTCGTTGCTGGTGTGCTGCTGTCGGAATCCACCTTCCGCCACCAGTTGGAGGCCGACATAGAGCCATTTTGCGGCCTGCTGCTGGGGCTGTTTTTCCTCGGCGTCGGTATGTCGTTGGATCTGCAGGTGGTGGACAAGGCCTGGATGCTCATCGCCTCTGGTGTGCTTGCGCTGATGACGGTCAAGGCGCTGTGCATTTATGAGGTCGCGCGCCGACCTCGCGAAAAGCAGCCATAGCGACGCACTGGATCGCGCCGTGCTTATGGCGCAGGGGGGGGCGAATTTGCTTTTGTGCTGTTTGCCGAAGCGCTCAAATTCAGGGTCATCAGTCCTGAAGTTAGCGCCAATATGACGGCTATTGTGGTGCTCTCCATGGCCATTACGCCGGTGACTGTATTGCTGTACAAACGCTTTGCGCGCGTACAGACCGTTTCCATGGACGGTGTGGAAGCCGCACACAACCTGCAAGGCAATGTACTCATCATCGGTTTTGGCCGAGTGGGGCAGATTGCCTGCCAGGCACCGCTCGCCCAGGGAGCGAAAATTTCCATCATTGATATAAATCCGGAGGTCATCCGCGCCGTGACACCCTATGGATTCAAGGTCTATTACGGCGATGGTGCCCGCCATGAAATATTGCACGCTGCTGGTGCCCATCACGCCCGCGCCATCATTATTTGTGTGGATGATAAGAAAGCCGCGACACGCATTGTCGAAAGTACTCGGCACTACTGCCCGCAGGTGAAATTGGTGGTGCGCGCTTTTGACCGCGAACATGCGCTGGAATTAGTCAAACACGATGCCGACTACATAGTACGGGATACCTTTGAGGCCGCCCTGCTGCTCGGTGGTCAGGCCGTGCTGACTCTGGGTGCGTCTGAGCACGAAGCCGACGCAGTGATCGAGGAAGTGCGCAAACGCGACGCCGAACGTTTTGCCTTGGAAACAGCAGGCGGCCTGTTTGCCGGGCGAGCGCTGGTATTGGGGAATATTGAACGCATTGATCCGCCGAACCATGAAGCGCGGGATGCTCAGTGAGCATCAATCACAGGATCGGTTCACCTGCGCTTCAGAGCAGAAAACTGGCTACTCAGCCACGTGTGAAGCTGAGAAACCGCAGGGCTGATCTGCTTGCGATGCGGGCACACCAGACTCAACGGTGACGCTTCGCCAGGATAATCCGGCAGCAGCACAAGCAGACGCTCTGCGGCGATATCTGCACTGACATCCAGCCAGGATTTGTAGGCGATACCTTCACCCTCCAATGACCAGCGCCGCACGACATCGGCGTCATCGCTGAACAACGGTCCCGAAACCTGCACGGTTTGACCGCCCAGGTTCCACTTGTCGTAGACTCGGCTATTTTGCAGATAGAGCAGGCAGGCATGCTTGCTCAAGTCATCCGGTGTTTGGGGAGAACCGCAGCGTTGCACATACTCCGGCGAGGCAACCAGCACCCGCTGGTTCCGAGGTGCAAGCGGCAGTGCCACGTAGTTGGCGTCTTCATTTGGACCGTAGCGAATCGCCACGTCCACCGGGTCGCGAAACAGATTGGCCATCTGGTCCGACAGGAAAAAACGCAACGTCAATTCAGGATGCTGACGGCGGAACAGCGTCAGCCACGGCAGCAGTATGTTGCGCCCCAGATCGGACGGCGCTGTCACTTGCAGCACGCCCCGCAGCGTGGCGTTCTCACCCCGCAGGTTTTCCTTGCCTTGCTGCAGGGTCTCTAGCACTGAGTGGGCGGTGGGCAGATATTGCTCGCCCTCGGCAGTCAATCGCAGGCTGCGCGTCGTACGGGCGAATAGGCGCACGTCCAGTTCGCGCTCCAGACGTTTGATGGCGGCTGCGACCTGACCAGGCAGCAGATCAACCTCCAGCGCCGCTGCGGTGAAACTGCCCAGCGCGGCGCTGCGGATGAATAAACCAAGATCATCGATGCGGATCATTTTCACTCCTGAAGTGAAAGTGTTGGCGCATTCTGCTTGTTTTTCTTTGTCCATGGGAAGTCGAAGATTGCCGCAAGTGAATGCATCAACCCTTCGACAGCGAGTCTCCATGAAAGCCATCAGCTTTACCCAGCACGCTTTGCCCATCGACAATCCACAAGCATTGATCGACATCAGTCTCCCGCGGCCCACGCCTGGCCCTCGGGATCTACTGGTCGAAGTTCGCGCGGTATCAGTGAATCCGGTGGATACCAAGGTGCGCGCCGGAACTTTCACAAAAGAACCGAAAATCCTCGGCTGGGACGCCACAGGCATTGTCCGCGAGGTCGGCGCTGAAGTGACGCTGTTTCAGCCGGGCGATGAAGTGTTCTATGCCGGCTCGATTGCCCGCACCGGCAGCTACAGCGAATTCCATTTGGTCGATGAGCGGATCGTCGGGCACAAGCCTCATTCATTGAGTGCCGCCGATGCGGCAGCGTTGCCATTGACCTCGATCACGGCCTGGGAATTGTTGTTTGACCGGCTCGGTGTCGTCGAGGGTACGGGGGAGGGCAAGTGCCTGTTGATCACTGGAGCGGCTGGCGGCGTCGGTTCGATGCTGGTGCAACTGGCCCGAAAGTTGACCCGCCTTACCGTCATTGGTACCGCCTCACGCCAGGAAACCGCTGATTGGGTGCGGCAGTTGGGCGCGCATCACGTGATCGATCACAGCCAGCCACTGCTCGCACAGTTGCAAGCGCTCGGTGTGCCGGAGATCGACTATGTCGCCAGCCTAACCCACACCGAACAACACTTGGTATCAATTGCCGTGCTCAAGGCCAAGGCAGGCAAAGAACAGGCATTGAAAGAAGAATTGCTGACGCTGATAGAGCCGACCCGCGCAGAGCCGGGCAATCTCGATTATGTGTTGTTCGAGCAGCGTGACGAGCAGGGCACTTTCTACATGCGCGAGGCTTTCAGGGATCAGGCGGCGCTGGATGCGCATTTTTCGATGCCTTACTTTCAGCGCTTTGCCGCCACGGCAGATGATCTGCTGCAAGAGCCGTTGCAACTGATATTCCTTGAACAGGTATCGGCCTGATCATTCAGCCTATTGAGCCGCACCACCTCGGCCGGGCTTGGACGCGGCCGGCGGATCAATTTGCTCCAGGACGCGCCTTTACTCCGAATTGCGCAACGATGTGAGTGCCCAGTTCCTCAATGACGTCCGCCGCAGGGCGCTTTCCGTACTTGAGATTGAGGATAACGTGGTCCACCCCGATTTCCTCAAGCGACTCCAGCAAAGCCCGGAGGTGGTCGCGTCCGAGCCTGAACCCCAAATGAATGGGAGTGGGCGGCGTGGACGGGTTCTCACTGAGGTCGATGTAAAGCGACTGAGTGAAGGGCTTATAGACGGAACCACATTGCTTCATGACCTCCATCCGCCAATCTTCCACGATCAGTCGCTGCATTTTCGGCGCGCGTGGATAGTTGACCCATCCGGCGCTTTCGCGCGCGATCCAATCCAGTGACTGGCGGCTATGTCCGGTCACGAGCATCGGAATCACTTGGGTTGTGGGTTTCGGAATGAGGTCTGCGCCGCGCAGCTTACCACCGCTCCAGCGGATGGGTTCGAAGCTGGTGCTGTAGGCTCGGCGAATCACCTCGTAGTGCTCTCGAAAGACTTCTCCGCGCCTTTCGGGATCGACGTCAAAGGCTGAAAACTCCACTGGGCGATCGCCGGAGGCTACGCCCAGAATCAAGCGACCTGCGCTCAACTGATCGACGCTGGCTGACGCCTTGGCCGTGTGCAGAGGATGGTGTAAAGGGATGGCAATGGATGCGCTGCCAAGCGCTATCTCTGACGTATGAGCCGCCATATAGCCCAGGTAAACCCAGGGATCGAAGACTTGGCCGACATCGCCGAAATTAGGGTCCCGAAGAGGCACGTCGCGAAACCAAAGCGCGGAGAAGCCCAGCTCCTCTGCTCGTTTGGCCAATGCGACCTGGTTGAGCATGCTCGGAATGTCCCCACCGAAGGCCTCCAAAGGGAAGAACAATCCCAGGCTCAAATGACCCGGAGTGAAGGTTCGGCTGAACCCTCGATGCTGCTGATTAGGAATCGTGCTCGGCAGATACATTCTAATCTTCCTCAATGGGAGAACCACGCAATAGAAGTGCAACGAGCTGCTGCGAACCATTGCGAACTCGATCGTAAAGCCTGCCCGATTGTAGACCTGCAAGCAGGTTTCTCAGCCATGCTGGTCGCCGGAAACGGGCATCAAACTCGTCTGCGATGGGATGTAGGTTCAATTCCCAAACCCTGAATCGAACCCGTGTCCGCACGGTAGTTCAAACGGTGGGCTCGGCGGCTGCGTCATTGTCGGCGGCGGGGTCGGTGAGCCGCCGAATCGTCAGTGCACAGCGTTGCTCAATCAAGGTATTGATTTGCTCAACCACGACATTGCCAGCAAAACTTTGTCCGGGGTCAAACTGGAGCTTGCGCGCCGTGGCGGGCAGTAGTTTTGTCAGGTCCAAATGCGCCGTTTGGCCTGCGTCAGTTTCTCGGCGGTCTCCAGCCGTGTATACACCAAACGCCTCTGGTCATCCACCGCGTCGCAACTCTCTGACACCCCGGCCCAGCTTGCGGCGCAACAGGACCCGCAGGGTCACCCCATCCGAGTACCCGACCTGTGCGGCGACTTGGTCGACGCTCGCGTTTCCGGTGCGCAAGAGATGGACGGCATGCTCCACGCGCAGGTCCTGGAAATACGACAACGGTGTCTTGCCCAAAACGCTTTGCAGCCGCCGCGCCAAGGTGCGCTCGCTTGTGCCCGCGGCACTGGCCGCCTCCGCCAGCGAGAACCCCTTCGCGAGCTGACTTCTGGCCCAGCACTCGAAGCGCTCCACCATCGGGTCGGCATGCGCAAGGTGGTCGGGAATCACGAACTCGGCTTGCGAACTGCGTGCCTCGACCAGCAGATAGCGTGCCACCAGTGCCGCCAGCGCCGGACTGCGCTCCCGGATGATGCGCAAGGCCAGGTCGACGTGGGCCAAAGCGGCACCCGCGGTAGTGAAGCGTGTCGAGTTCACGATCATGCGTGACTCGTCCAGCGTGACGTTCGGATAGCGCTGCCGAAACATCGGCCCCAGCCACCATGACGTCGTCGCACGATGCCCATCAAGCAGGCCACTCTCTGCAAGCAAGAAACTACCGGAGCAAGCGGCACCAAGGTGCGCGCCAGCGGTGGACCACTGCTGTAGCACGGCGACCGCATCGGGCACGTCGGGGCGTGTGAGCCGAGCCGAGAGCGTGTCGGGCATCTTGTCACCAAACGCGGGCACGAGCACGACGTCTGGTTCCGGCACACCACGCGCAGGGACCACGGGGACCGTCAAGCCTTGCGCAGTTCGGATGCGACGCCGAACGCCCACCAGCGTGAGCTCTATGTGCGCGGGAGCCTGTGGCAGCGAGCCCGCCATCGCATTGGCCAAGCCCACTGTGTCGGTGAGCGCCGCAAGCCCCAGATCAAACACGCCGTCACAAACAAGGATGTGGAGTTTCATGGCAACAATGATATCAATGTTGTCATTATTGTCTATAGAGATGGCTGTCATGACGACTTAGACTGCAGGCTCGTCGATCCATTCACCTAACCCATTTACCCAAAGGATTACAGTATGACCAAGCTCGCCCTGTTTGTTCGCCTCGAAGCCAAACCCGGCCAGGAGGCTGCGCTTGCCGACTTCCTGGCCAGCGCACTGCCGCTCGCCAACGCCGAGTCCGGCACCACTGCCTGGTTCGCATTGAAGTTTGGCCCTTCGACGTTCGGTGTGTTCGATGCCTTTGCCGATGAGGCAGGTCGCCAAGCACATCTGAACGGCCAGATCGCCGTGGCCTTGATGGCCAACGCCGCGACCTTGCTCAGTTCTCCGCCCAATATCGAGAAGGTCGAACTGCTTGCAGCCAAGCTGCCTGCATGACAACCCGGCCTTGACCCAATCAGGTCACGCTGCAGGATGGGGGCACAAGCTCTACGCAGCGATCCCCCCTCGATTGCACTTGCCCAAGGAGCTCCTTCCACAGCGACGGGGGGCAATATTGCAGCCAGAACTTCCAAGCTGCGTCAGCAAGCAGGGGCAACATCAGGGCTGGCTGTGATGTTCCGATTCGTCGGGTAGTTATCGAGAAGTACCGACTGTTTGCAACGTGTCGGTACCGAGAGCCGTCTGGGCGAGCCAGATTTCCGGCCCATTGGAAGTCCGCAGTCCGCAAGCGCGGATCGATCGAGCGATTTGTTGAAAATCAACGACCTAGCATCGGGCCGTGCGGGCTAGTGAGGGTTTCTGGGGGGGGGTGTAACGATTCGAACTCCTGCAGGGGCTCGGTGGGGTGGAACCCTGCGCCAAACCTATGTAACTCAGCGCCTTGCGACCGCTGCAAACTCCTGCGGAAAGGTGCGGAATCCGGCCCTTGATGCCCGCAATCCTACCAGTTCTGCCCTGGTCGGGTCACCAACCGAGCGCATCAGGCAGGGCGCCAGTTCTATTCCCGTTTGGGAATTGAACCCGCGTTAGCATCCACTCATCCGACGTTCGATCAGGCGGTGACGAACCGCTCCCGAAATGCTCGCCGGACCTGGTGGTAAGGCACAGGGCTGGTGGCGTGCGGGACCAGCGCGCTTCTGTCGCCGATGAGGTAGTTGATCCGGTAGGTGCAGTTTCCGGAGGGGTGCAGCATGCCGGCAATCACCCGGTCGGGATTCAGAACCCGCTCCTGGATCAGGCGGTCCAGCACGCTCTGGACCTACGGCCCCAAGCCAACGAACATGGCGTCTTTCAGTTCTTCGACTTCCGCCGCGAAGTGCTCCAGCAGGTACTTCCTCAGCAAGGGGGCTTGGTCATATCCGGTGAGCCACGGTAATCGTCGTCCTTTACGAATACCGGATAGCGCAGACATTGATTTTCGTGCGTTAGAGAGGGCCTTGCTGCCCAAAAGCCTCACGCGCAAACTCCAAGAAGCTGCGCAGCTTTGGAGTCATTCTTCGGTCAGGGGCATAGAGGATGTGCATTGCGGTATTGGGCACCGGGTACTGCGGCAACAGACGCACCAGTGTCCCATCGCGCAGTGCATCGCTAACCAACTCTATCGGCTGTAGAACCACGCCTAGACCAGCTACAGCCGCTGCCAGCAGTGGATCACCTTGATTGATCGTTAATTTGCTTGTAATAGGAACATCTATACGCCCCCCCGGGCTGTCGAAGCTCCAGTGTGAGCGGCCATCAGAATAGGTAAACCCCAGACATTCCTGCTGCTGTAGATCCCACGGATTGATGATGGGAGGGCGACGTGCAAGATAGGACGGCGCAGCGCATAAAACCATCTGATAGGGCTCCAGTGGCAATGCCTTCAACCCACTGCTCGCCAGCTCGCCGATGCGAAATACCACGTCGTAACCATCATCAACGATATCGACCAGTTCGTTCGATAACGTTAGGTCAACAGACACCTGAGGATACCGAACCATGTATTCCAGCAGGCGTGGCGAAAGCGTGCGAATTCCGAACGTGACCGGCGCGTTGATGCGAAGGCGGCCGCTTGGTGTGCCCCGAGTGAGGGCAGCCAGGCTCTCGGCAGACTGCATGTCTGCAAGGATCAGTTTTGCTCGCGGGTAGAACGCCCTGCCGAAGTCGGTGAGGCTTTGCCTGCGCGTAGTCCGGTGCAGCAGGGAAACACCCAGATGTTGTTCGAGCATTTTCACCTGTTTCCCTACCAATTGAGGGGACAGATTCAGGTCGTCCGCAGCGGCGCTGAATGAACCCAGCTCAACTGTTTTGACGAACGTAGCCATCTGGGTCAGGCGATCCATTATAAACACTCTGTTTCTAGTAATGCGCCATCGTAGGCCTTTATCTAGCGCCAACCAATGACTAAATTTTCGTCACCTTTCGAGTGCCCGGATACCTTCCGGATGTACGTCGAGGCCCATTGATAAACGAGATATCTATGATGGCACGCATTGTCAGAATTCATGAATACGGTGACGCCAGCGTTCTGAAGCTGGAAGATCTGGAAGTATCGGCACCAGCAGCAAACGAGGTGCAAATTAGTGTTAAAGCCATTGGCTTGAACCGAGCCGAAGTGATGTTCCGCAATCACGCATACCTACAAGAAGCGGAGTTCCCCAGCCGCTTAGGCTACGAGGCCGCAGGCATCGTAACGGCAGTTGGGAGCGACGTAACCGAGATCACGATTGGTGACTCGGTCGCTCTGATCCCACCTCTGGATATTACTCGCTGGGGCACCTACGGCGAGTTGGCCAATGTACCGGCCCACCTGGTGGTAAAGAGCCCTGAGAACTTGTCCTTTGAAGAGGCTGCGGCGTCTTGGATGCAGTACGTCACCGCCTGGGGGGCATTGATTGAACAGGCGAAGCTACGGCAGGGCGATTTTGTCATCGTTACCGCAGCGTCAAGCAGTGTTGGCTTGGCCGCCTTCCAAATGGCTCGTATGGTCTGCGCCACATCGATTGCGATCACTCGAACTCACGCGAAGAAGCAAGCCCTACTTGATGCAGGCGCTGCGCATGTCATCGTCAGCGATGAAGAGGATATCGTCGAGCGTGTTATGACGATAACTGCCGGTCAAGGCGCTCGCGTTGTATTCGATCCTGTAGGCGGGCCGTCCTTTGAACCTCTCACGCAGAGCATGGCGCGGGGCGGAATTTTGCTGGAGTACGGCGCACTTAGCTCTGAACCGACACCATTCCCACTGTTTACCGTGCTGAGCAAAAGCCTGACTTTGAAGGGCTATCTCTACGCAGAGATTGTGGCCGACCCTGAAGCCCTAGAGAGAGCAAAGGCTTTTATTCTGCAAGGGTTGAAGTCCGGTGCGTTGCGCCCGATCATCGCAAAGACATTCACACTTAGCGACATCCAGGATGCCCATCGTTTCCTTGAAGCCAATCAGCAGATCGGCAAGATCGTGGTAACTGTCTGACCAGCAATTATGGGGCTGAGAGCGTAATCCTTCGGCCCCGATTCAAGCCAGCCCTGATGACCGCTTTTGGCCGTAACAGCCTGCCGAGACCGTCCGCTTTGGGTCCAGGCTGTGTGAAAACGCAGTAAACACATCAAAAACCCATAGTCGAGCTGACTGTCTGTGGGATCAGCACGCGAGAGTGCGAATAGCTCACCCAGCGAAAAAGACGTTTGCAGCACTATATGGGCCGCGTCAGCGGCCCATATAGCTGTTTGCGGGCCAGCAAACAGCGGGGTTTAAGGCCTGATCGCCTCAAGTAAACCTGCGATACCGAAGATGCTCATCATTCGTTTGAGGTTGTAGGCGAGCACGTGAAGGCTCATTTCGGTGCTTACCCTCGGCAGGGTTTTGGTCAGGAAGTGCGTACTTCCCATCCAGAATTTGATCGTGCCAAAGGGATGCTCCACCGTCTGCCGGCGAACCTTCATCTTCCCCGGATCATGCTCCAATCGAATCTGCACCTTTTCGACTACGGCTTCATGCTCCCAGCGCTTTAATCGCCGCTCTTTACCGGTCGTACACTGCTTCTGCATGGAGCAGCTCTGGCATCCTGAAAACCAGTAGCAGTGCAGTAGCATGCCGTCTTCCACTGAGGAATGCCGGCGCGTCAGCAACTGGCCCGCAGGGCATCGATATTCGTCCGAAGCAGCAATGTAGATGAAGTCCTGCTTGCCGAATCTGCCTTCCGCTTTGCTGCTCGATGTCAGGGGTTTAGGTACAAAGGTGGTGATGCCAGCTTGCTCGCAAGCAAGGATTTCCGGGCCTTTGTAATAGCCTCGATCAGCAACCACCGTCAGCGGCTCAGCACCGATTTCTTCCCGTGCCTGGTTAGCCATGTTGCTCAGTTGCCCGCGATCATTACCAACGTTGGTCACCTCATGGGCAATGATCAGATGGTGTTTGTCGTCAACTGCTGTTTGTACGTTGTACCCAACTGTGCCGGAGCCTCGGCCGCTTGTGGCCATTGAACGGGCATCTGGATCGGTAAGTGAGATCTGCTGATCGGAACTCGCTTGAAGCTGCGCCTCGATGTCCTTGAGTTTTTGCATCTGCTGTTTCAGTTTTTCGACTTTGTCTTTCAACCGCTCAGTCTTGGCTTCGGCCACTTCCGGCGCTGCCCGATCCGCTGAATCCATTGCTGCTAGATAGCGGTCGATGCTCTGCTCGACCTGCTGCATGCGCGCCTTCACTTTGCCTTGAGTGAAATTGCGGTCGCGGTTATTCACGGCTTTGAATTTGCTGCCGTCGATGGCGATGATCGATTGGGAGAAGAGATTGAGGTTGCGGCAAAGCACTACGAACTGTCGGCAGACGCTGCGAATGGCTTTACCGTTGTCTCTACGAAAGTCGGCAATCGTTTTGAAGTCAGGCGCCAATCGGCCCGTTAGCCACATCAACTCGACATTACGCTCTGCCTCACGCTCAAGCCGGCGGCTGGACTGAATCCGATTGAGATAGCCATAGATGTAGATTTTTAGCAGCACGGCTGGATGGTACGCCGGGCGACCCGTTGCCGCAGGATCGACACCGTCGAACCCGAGTGCTCCAAGGTCGAGTTCATCGACGAAAACGTCGACTACCCGAACTGGGTTTTCTTCGGTGACGTAATCGTCCAGGCACTCCGGCAGCAACGTGACTTGCGTCCGAGCCTCACCTTCGATGAATCGCTTCATGACCGTCCCCGCCAGGATCTCGACGGTCAGAAGGTTAGACAATCGCAGGCGTTTTCACACAGCCTGGGTCGATAGCAGCCCTGCAAGCTGTCCCCGTGGCTGGAATGCCATTCCTAAGTTGTTCATGTAGATTGTTCAGGCAGTCGCAGCCATTACAAGCAGACCCTAGGGCGGCTGGATGAATTGCCGTCTGCAGTCGCAACAATTTCGAAAA
>NZ_BQHW01000048.1 GCF_021602025.1 Pseudomonas ceruminis | reverse complement strand
CCCGTTTCAGCATGGAATGCCTGCGCCAGTTCGGATTGGCTGGAATAGGGTTGCGCATGAGCGAGCCTGGTCAGCAGAGGGTAATGCTCCGCAGCGATTACGGGCGGGCGTCCGGTTTTAGGCATGGTGCAATGCTGTGTAGGCAAGGGGCAAGCAGCTTACTTTATTTTGTCTACACCCTCTAAGGATGGTCTGAAGTAGTCAGGTATTTCTGGCTGACTCCAGCCCTTGCCGATTTCAAAACGGTGATTCGGCTAAAAAACGATCAAATCATCCCCTCTTTCCGGATTTATAGCCGGCGCGAGCACCTCGCGCCGGCCATTTCCCGCATTACAGACGCACCTCTCCTGCATTCGTCAGCAAATGTCGGCGCGCCATCCACAGGTTCGACAGCGCGAACAGTGTCACCAACTGCGCTGTGTTCTTCGCCAGGCCACGCAAGCGTGTCTTCACGTAGCCGAATTGGCGCTTGATCACCCGGAACGGGTGCTCGACTTTGGCGCGCACCTGGGCCTTGGATTTCTCGATCTTGCGCTTGGCTTTGTACAGCGCACTGCGCTTACTCAGCTTCTTGTACGTACTGCGGCGGGCCGCAATCTGCCAGATCACCTCCCGGCCTTCATGTTCCGGGCGTTTCTCTACGCCGGTGTAACCCGCGTCGGCGCCGACCATGTTTTCCTTTCCATGCAGCAGTTTGTCGACCTGGGTAACGTCAGCAACGTTGGCTGCCGTCCCCACCACGCTGTGCACCAGACCTGACTCGGCATCCGCGCCGATGTGAGCCTTCATGCCGAAGTAATACTGATTGCTCTTCTTGGTCTGGTGCATTTGCGGGTCACGCTTACCGTCCTTGTTCTTGGTCGAACTCGGCGCATGGATCAGCGTGGCATCGACGATGGTGCCCTGGCGCAGCGACAGGCCCCGATCGCCCAGGTAACCATTGATCACCGCCAGAATCCCGGCCGCCAACTCGTGCTTCTCCAGCAGGCGACGGAAATTGAGGATGGTGGTTTCGTCGGGAATACGCTCTAGGTTCAGCCCGGCAAACTGGCGCAAGATTGTGGTCTCGTGCAGCGCCTCCTCCATCGCCGGATCGCTGTAGCCGAACCAGTTCTGCATCAAATGTACGCGCAGCATCGCCCTCAGCTGATACGCCGGACGACCACCTTCACCCTTGGGGTAGTGCGGCTCGATCAGGGCAATCAAACCCTTCCACGGCACCACCTGATCCATCTCGATCATGAACAACTCTTTGCGGGTCTGCTTGCGCTTGCCGGCGTACTCGGCGTCGGCGAAAGTCATTTGCTTCATCGGGAAACTCGGGCAACGGGATCGGCGTATTTCACCAGATTCGGGAAGTCTTTTTCAGACCATCCCTAACTCCCCGAGAAAGAACCGGCTGAAGGTGGCGTTCGAAAAATTCAAAACGTATCCCCCTTCCATTTCGAAGAGGAGATCTAGAAGCTTCATGTCAAATGGTTTTATGTTCGGCATGCCCCGCGTCCTTGATCAAGCGTGTTTTTCCAGCAGACGACGGAAGTTGAGGATGGTGGTTTCGTCCGGGATTCGCTCCAGGCTCAGACCGGAAAACTGGCGCAAGATCGTCGTCTCGTACAGCGCCTCTTCCATCGCCGGATCGCTGTAACCGAACCAGTTCTGCATTAGATGAACCCGCAGCATCGCCATCAACGGATAGGCCGGACGACCACCTTCGCCCTTCGGGTAATGAGGTTCGATCAGGGCAATCAAACCCTTCCAGGGTACGACCCGATCCATCTCGATCAGGAACAGTTCCTTCCGGGTTTGCTTGCGCTTACCGGCGTACTCGGCATCGGCGAAGGTCATTTGCTTCATCATCGAAAAGCTCGGCGATTGGTGTCCTGGGATTTTGCCAAATCAGGAAGTCTTTTTCAGAATTTCCTTTGATCAACTGTGTCGTGTGCCAACGTGCGCCTGGCCCAAGTAAAAGGCCTGCTGAATTTGCACGGCTGGGTGTACGACATTGAAACCGGTTCCATCGATGCGCTGGATGCCGATAACAGGCACTTCAAGTCGTTGGCGCACCATCCAGCAACGTGTGCCGTACCTGCCCGTCCTGCCAATAGGTCATCGCTTGACATGCCGATTTGAGGAATTCTCATTTAGTCTGAAGTCCGTCCAGCCGGCGCAAAAAGCCCCCACACCCGGGCAAGGTGTGGGGCTAATTAACATAGCCCGCGTTATTCGCAGTGCGCTCAGCCATACCCAGCGCGCACCTCAATGATGTATTGCAGCGCGTCGGCCTTGCGCTCAGCCGAGCAGCCGGTGTGCTTCACCAGCGTCTCACAGTCGCCATAGTCAGCGTTGACCAGGGCGCGCAGCAGGCTTGAGCACAAGAGAACTGCATCGTCGTAATTGTCTTGCAGCTGCTGATACTGCGCTTTCAACTCGGCAATGCGCGCTTGAAGTTGCTCAAGGTGTTTCTCGGTCTGGGTCATGTCATGGGTCCTTTCAGTTACCGATAAACCTCACGGCGGTTGCCCATGCCTTCGTCACGGATTTTTCAGCCGTAGTGCACCAAAGGGAATCACCATGATACATGGGCTCCAGCGGCCGTCGCTTGCCAGGCACCGACTTCTTCCATCACAGCATCGATGACTGAGCTGATGAAATTGCGGGACACCTCAGTGCCGTACTGTTCGCGCGGAAATAGCACGCCGTTGCCGGAACGAGCGGCTAACCGCGCCCAAGACCGCTGTTGCAGCCCGCATCGATGAATCCCTTCGGAGGAACGTGATCGGGCGCGCGAAGGGCGCAACGCTGCTCTGAGGCTCAGGGCCAAGCGTGACTTCATTCCGATGTCGATACCCTCTCTGCGTTAATCGACTACACGCCAGCTGATACATCCTCTTCGAAGGGGGAGAGAGCAGACGCTCAGGCCTGGGGCTCCAACCACTTCGGCTTCGGATAGCGGCGGTCCGCCTTGCCAGCCTTGAGCACTTGGCCGGGCACCTCGTGCTGCACTAGGCCAGGTAGGGTCTGGGCAGCCTGCAGCAGCCGGTCGAGATCAACGCCGGTGTCGAGGCCCATGCGCTGGAACATGTGCACCAGGTCTTCTGTGCAGATATTGCCGCTGGCGCCCGGCGCATAGGGACAGCCGCCCAGGCCTCCGAGCGAGGCGTCGAAGCGATCTATACCGGCGTTCAGCGCCGCCAAGGCGTTGGCCAGGCCCATGCCGCGGGTATTGTGGAAATGCAGGGTGAATAACGCCTCCGGCCAGCGAGCCAGGGCGGTCCGGCAGATGCGTTCGACCTGTGCCGGATCGGCCATGCCGGTGGTGTCGCAGAGGGTCACACCGTGCACGCCGATGTCGAACAGCTTGCCGACCAATTCATGGACATGCGTCTCCGGCACCTTGCCCTCGAAGGGGCAACCGAAGGTGGTGGACAGCGAGGCGTTGACGAACACGCGACTGCCGCGGGTGACCTCGATGATCTCTCTGAACTGCGCCAGCGACTGTTCTGCTGTCATGCGCAGGTTGGCCAGACCATGGGTGTTGCTGGCCGACATCACCAGATTGAGCTCATCCACCTCGCAGGAAAGGGCACGCTCACAACCCTTCACGTTGGGCACCAGCACGGTGTAGTCGACACCCGGCACGCGGCGGATGCCGAGCATTACCTCTTCCGCGTCGCGTAGGTTGGGAATAGCCTTGGGCGAAGTGAAGGAGGTCACTTCGATCTTCGCCAGGCCGGTCTGCGACAGGCGATCAATGAGGGCAATCTTGTCCTCGGTTTGGACGAAGCCGGGTTCGATCTGGAATCCGTCGCGGGTGGCGACTTCTTGGATATACAGGTGTTTGTTCATCTCGTGTCCTATCAGGTTCGCGCGGGCTGCTGCGGCTCGCCCGCGCCGGGAGGAATGATTTTTGCTCGGCGGCCCAATCAGGCGCCTGTGAAGATCCAGGGCTCCTGATGCCGGCGAGCCTGTTCGAAGCGACGGATGTTCTCTCGCTTCAACAGAGTCAGGCCGATCTCGTCCAGGCCCTTGAGCAGGCACTCCTTGTGGAAGCCGTCGATCTCGAAGCGGTTGACATGGCCATTAGGCTCCACCACTTCCTGCTGCTCGAGGTCGATACTCAGGCTGTAGCCGGGGGTGCCGTCCACAGCGCCGAACAGACGGTCGATGGTCGGCTCGTCAAGGACGATGGGCAGCAGGCCGTTCTTGAAGCAGTTGCCGTAGAAGATCTCAGCGAAGCTCGGCGCGATGATCGCGCGGATACCCCAGTCGGCTAGCGCCCAGGGCGCGTGCTCGCGGCTCGAGCCGCAGCCGAAGTTGGCCCGGGTGAGCAGAATGTTGGCCTCGGCGTAGCGCGGCTGGTTGAGTGGAAACTCCAGGTTCAGCGGGCGCTGTGAACAGTCCTTGTAGGGTTCGCCGCGGTCGAGGTAGCGCCACTCGTCGAACAGGTGCGGGCCGAAGCCGGTGCGCTCGATGATCATCAAGAACTGCTTGGGTAGGATCGCGTCGGTGTCGATGTTGGAGCGATCCAGTGGAACCACGGTGCTTTCGAGTTGGGTGAAGGCTTGCATGTTCGTCCCTCAGAGATCGCTGATATCGGTGAAATGGCCGGCGATGGCCGCTGCCGCCGCCATTGCCGGGCTGACCAGATGAGAGCGCCCGCCGGGGCCCTGCCGTCCTTCGAAGTTGCGGTTGGAGGTCGAGGCACAGCGCTCGCCTTTGCCGAGGCGGTCCTCGTTCATGCCCAGGCACATCGAGCATCCCGCGTCGCGCCATTCGAAGCCGGCGTCGGTGAAGATCCGATCCAGACCTTCGGCTTCTGCTTGCCGCTTCACCAGGCCCGAGCCCGGTACGACCAGCGCTTGAACGATGTTGTCAGCGACCCGCCGACCCTTGACCACACCGGCGGCCAGGCGCAGGTCTTCGAGGCGCGAGTTGGTGCAGGACCCAATGAAGATCTTGTCCAGCCTGATTTCACGGATCGGCGTTCCGGCTTGCAGGCCCATGTATTCCAGCGCCTGCTGCATGCCGCGGCGTTTGACCGGATCGGTTTCGGTCTCGGGATTCGGCACCTGGCCGTCGACATCGGTAGCCATCTCCGGCGAGGTTCCCCAGGTGACATGGGGGCGAATGCTGGCCGCATCCAGTTGCAGTTCGCGATCGAAGCGCGCGTCAGGGTCACTGTGCAGCGTTCGCCAGTACGCCTCGGCGGCATTCCACTGCTCGCCAGCGGGAGCCAGCGGGCGACCTTTGAGGTAGCTGGAGGTGGTGTCATCGAAGGCGACCATGGCGCACCGGGCACCCGCTTCGATGGCGAGATTGCAGAGGGTCATGCGCGCTTCCATGCTCATCGCCGAAACCGTTTCACCGGTGAACTCGATGGCGTAGCCGGTCGCGCCGGCGGTGCCGATCATGCCAATGAGTGCCAGCGCCAAGTCTTTGGATGATACGTGGGGTGCAAGCACACCGTCGATGGTGATACGCAGTGTCTTGAGCTTTTTCAGCAGCAGGCACTGCGTGGCCAGGATGTGTTCGATCTCCGACGTGCCGATGCCGAATGCCAAGGCCGCGAAGGCGCCGTGGGTGGTGGTGTGCGAATCGCCACAAGCGATGGTCATGCCCGGCAGGGTGATGCCCTGCTCCGGGCCGATCACGTGCAGAATGCCCTGGCGCTCATCCTTCATGTCGAAGAATTGCAGGGCGAACTCGGCGCAGTTGCGTTCCAGCGCCTCGACCTGCCGGCGCGCCACCGCATCTGTGATGCCTGCTTCACGCGCCTTGGTCGGCACGTTGTGGTCGGAGGTGGCGAGCACCGAGCCGGGGCGCCAGGGCTGCAACTCATTCAGGCGCAGGCCGTCGAAAGCTTGAGGGCTGGTCACCTCGTTGATGAGGTGAAGGTCGACGTACAGCAGCGTCTGGCCGTCGTCGGTATCGAGCACGGCATGGCGTGCCCAGAGTTTTTCGAAAAGCGTTTGTGCAGTCATCTTCTATCCCTTCCGTTTGGGACGGCGCCGTCTCGAGTCCGGTCTGCCGGCCAGGTGTCAGCCAAGCAGGCCAAAGAAAACGAGAACCAGAACCCCAGCAACGCCGAACAGCGGTACCAGCAATAAGCGGTAGAACAGCTTGCCGCGCTCGGCTTCCTCCTGAACGCCGGCCAGCGCCAGCGCACCGCCCGAGGAGAAGGGCGAAAAGCCGGTCAGCGACGAGCACAGCACGATGGCCGACAGCAGCACGGTGTGACTAAGGCCTGCATTGGTGGCGAGGTTCGGAACGATGGGGAACAGCGTCGGCATCACCACGCCCAGTGTGCTGGAGAAGAAGCTCATCACGCTCGCGGATACGCCGGTAGCATAGGGCACCATCGCCACGCTGACGTTTGCCGCCAGCCACTGCGACAGGGCCGCGATGGTGCCGGCCTTGACAGCCACGCTGATGAGCATGCCCATGCCGCACAGCAGGATGATGATTGCCATTGGGACCTTGGCCAATGCGGCCTTCTCGTCACCCACTCGCAGAATCAGCGCCAGCACTACGCCGATGATCGAGATGAATGTCGGATCGATGTGCGAGGCGATGGTGGCGAATACCGAGCCAGTCGGCAGGAACGCGGCGATGGTCGAGGGCACGATGATCAGCGCGATGATGAAGGCCACCAGCCAGAGGGTGCGCCGCTGCTGGGCATCGAAAGGAGCCGGGCGCTCGGTATCCAGGCTCTCGGTCTGATAACCCTTGAGCACGACGTACGCTACGAGGAACACCAGCGTCTGGAAGATGAAGGAGTCCACCAGCAGCGTGTGGGTGTAGTCCGCGGCGGTCACTGCGTCATAACCGGCGTTTTCGAGGATGCCCTGGGTAACGCGCCCGCCCAGGCTGATGCTGGTGAAGGTGGTTGCCATGCCGCCTGAGACGACGATGATCGCACCTAGCAGCCGGCTCATGCCGGTACGACTGGCGACCGACATCACCAAGGGGGAGAGGAACACGAACACCGCATAATGCCCAGGACCGATTCCCGCGACCAACAGGACCAGCCCGTACAGCGCAAAGGGAATCATGCTGGGCATGCCGCGAGCCATGAACACGGCATTTCTGGCGATCTTCTCCATGGTTCCGTTGGCGATGACGAAGCCGAAGAAGAAGGTCACTGCGAAGATGATGAAAAATAGGTTCAGCGGCCAGTAGGTCACTAGCTCTTTGACGCTGATTCCCATCATGGTGGTGGCGATAAGATAGGCGGCACTAATGGCCAACAGGCCGATGTTGATGTTCAGCCAATAGCCGACACCAATACAGAGCAGTATTGCCAGAATGATGGTCATGGTTAACACGGTATTCCTTGTAATTATTTTTGGCGGGTGTCGAGCCCAGCCGGCATGGCTGGGCCTCTTTGATTGATGCTGTTGCTGATGGTGATGGGGCGCTGCGGCCTGTCGATTAGATGACGCCGCGTTCGCGCAGCGCCTGGCGTTGCGACTGGCTCAGGCCGAGTCCGGCCAGCACGTCGTCGGTGTGCTCGCCCAGCTCCGGGCCGCCACTGCCGAGCCGGCCAGGCGTCCGGCTGAGCTTGGGCAGTACCCCAGGCACCTTGAGAGGGCCGGCAGTCGTCTGCACGGTCTTGATCATCTGGCGTGCCAGGTAATGAGGATCCGTTGCGATGTCGGCGGCGGTGTAGGGGTAGCCAACCGGCACTCGCGCCGCGTTCAGCGCATGCAGCACTTCATCGCGTGAGCGCCGCCGAGTCCACTCAGCAATCGCCGCGTCGATTACGTCGGCCTTCTTGCTGCGGCCATCGTTGTGCGCCAGACTGGGGTCGTCGGCCAGGTCCTGACGGTGGATCAGGCCCATCAGGCGCTTGTAGATGCTGTCGCCGTTACCGGCGATCAGCACATAGGTACCGTCATTGCAGGGATAGGAGTTGGATGGGGTGATGCCGGGCAGAGCACTACCGGCCGGCTCGCGTACATAGCCGAAGGCATCGTACTCGGGCACTAGGCTTTCCATCATGGCGAATACTGACTCGTAGAGCGCGACGTCGATGCACTGCCCCAGACCGCTGCGCTGGCGCTCCTGCAGAGCGAGCAATACGCCGATCACGCCATAGAGTGAGGACAGCGAGTCGCCGATGCTGACCCCGACGCGCACCGGCGCCTGGCCGGGATAGCCGGACAGGTGCCGCAGGCCGCCCATGGCCTCGCCAATCACGCCGAATCCCGGGCGATCCCGGTAGGGACCGGTCTGGCCATAACCGGAAATGCGCAGCATGATTAGCCGCGGGTTAAGTTCGGACAGCGTCTCCCAGCTCATGCCCCAGGCTTCGAGTGTGCCGGGGCGGAAGTTCTCCACCAGCACGTCGGCCTCGGTGATCAGCCGGCGGGCGAGGTCCTGCCCTTCGGCTTCCCGGAGGTCGAGGGTGATCGATTGCTTGTTGCGCGATTGGACATGCCACCAGAGCGAGGTGCCGTCCTTGATCTTGCGCCACTTGCGCAGCGGGTCGCCCACCTTGGGCGGTTCGATCTTGATCACCTCGGCGCCGAATTCGCCGAGCATCTTACTGGCGAAGGGGCCAGCGATCAGCTGCCCCATCTCCACCACCTTGAGGTCTTGCAGCGCCATGCTGCTGCCCTGGATTTGTTCTGCCATGTTTGTACCATCGTGTTTGTTATTTAAGTCGAAGGATGGTTCAGGCTAATGGCAGTGGACAATTGATCAATTACTAAGCCAGTCTTCGTGTTTTGCGAAGGGAGAACGATACCAAGCTCTGGAACTGGGGCAAGGAACTGTCCTGCTTCGCCGAACAGAGAGGCCCCTTATATGCGCCGTATTGATTTCGTCACGCTCAAGCTGTTCGTCTCCATCGCCGCCGAGCGCAGCCTGACCCGGGCTGCTGAGCGCGAGCACCTGGCCTTGGCGGCGGTGAGCAAGCGCATCAGTGACTTGGAAAGCCAGCTCGGTATCACCTTGCTCTATCGTCAGCACAAGGGCGTCGCGCTGACGCCAGCCGGGCATGCTTTACTGCACCATGCGCGCAACATGCTGGACAACCTTCGCCAGTTGAGTGCCGATATGAGCGAGTTCAGCGAAGGGGTCAAGGGGCATGTGCGCATCTATGCGAACACCTCGGCGGTGATTGAATTCCTGCCGGGGGATTTGAGTGTTTTCTGCCGGGCCCATCCGGACGTCAAGATCGACCTCGAGGAGCGCATCAGCAGCGAGACGGTGCGCGCCGTCAGCGAGGGGCTGACCGATATCGGCATTTTCGCCGGGCACGTGCCCGCCGGCGATCTTCATGTCTACAGCTACCGGCATGACCAACTGGTGCTGGTCACTCCCAGCGAGCATCCGCTGGCCGGGTGTGAACGCCTTGCCTTAAGGGATGCCGTTGCCTATGACTTCATCGGCCTACAGCAGGACGCTTCCCTGCATACCCTGTTGCAACAGGCGGCATTGCAGCAGGGCCTGTCCCTGCGCATGCGCATCCAGGTACGCAGCTTCGAAGGGATCTGCCGGATGATCCACACCGGAATGGGCGTCGGCATGCTGCCGGAGAAGGTCGCGCGTACCTACCTGTCGGCACTCGATATCGCGGTGATCCCGCTGACCGATGTCTGGGCGCGGCGGGAGCTGAAAATCGGTGTGCGCGATGTCGAAGGTCTGTCGGTTATCGCCCGGCAATTGCTGGAATACCTTGTCCGCCGTGAGGAGGTCTCAGAGCCGGGGTCACCGGTCTCCTGAGCCTGAGGCACGGGCGCTGCATTGCCGGTGTTCCTAGTGGTCAGTCGAAATGCCTGCCCCGGGCATACCCATCGCTCCGATGCATGGGGTGCCCGATCAGGCTGCCTTCATCAATGGTGAAGTGACCGTTGATGAATAAGCACCCGACAAAAAGTCAGTTCCCAATCCTTGTCTAGCCGGTCGCGGCAAATCTCAAAGGCTTGATGGGTACGCGTAAGTGACATATCTCCGTGACCGGGGACTTCGACTGGATTACATCAAAAAATCGCATGACGGATAGTGGGCGCAAGCTGGTTTCAAGCCTCTGCGCAGCGCCAGCTTCAAAGGTGGTGACAGCAGCTCCGCTGGTCGAGTACTATCCGTCCCAGCTGAGGGCTCCAACTTAGCGAAATCTAGAATCCTCTAGACTCTAGAGGCTGTAGGAAGCAGGTTATGCTATCCACAGGAAGAACCCCCGCTGAACAGGAGGTTGAGCGCCTCGCTCTTACGCTGGTGTATGTCTTGCGGTCTCGAGGCGCTCATCCGCCTGGGCGGAATCTAAGGTAGATGAATCGCTGGAGCCCTCAGCGCTATAAAAGCGCCGGATTAAACCAAAACGTCGATAAGGGCGTTTTGAACAATGCGCTGCGTACTGCGCAACTGCTACATGCAAACTTTCCATTACTGTCTCCTATCTTGACATTGAGGCACTTGGCCCATGAAGCAGGCGTGTCCTACGGATTTCTGAGAGGCGTGGCCGCCAGGAGCGAGCGAGTTGAGAGTTACAAGGTTTTCAAACTGAAAAAAATGTTGTTAGCTTCGGCGCAAACCGATTCAGGTATATTTGTGCTCCTCATCCTTCGTTGCTGAAAATGCAGCGGTGGATTCATAAAAATATTCTGATGCACGTTCACTCGCATCCGGCCAGTTACGCCTACAAGGAAAAAACATCCCCGCGCGATGCTGCAGCCATGCACGCTGGATGCAAGTGGATGATCAAGCTGGGTGCTACGAATTTCTTTGAGTCGATCTTGGAGCCTGACGTTTATCGCGTATTCCGAGAAATGGGCTATCAAGCGCTTGTAGCCTTTGAACTGGCTCGCATTTGTACACGAGTGCGTCCTTCGGGCAATCCGGTTAAAACTGATCGTTTCAAGGACGGGATGGGCAACTTACCGTGCAAGAATGTTGCGATTGGTCACCTTCCGCAAGGAGCAGCAACCAGTCCCTTGCTGTCAAATCTTGTAGCCCGCACGCTTGATCATTCGCTTGCTGAGTTTGCAAATAGCAAAGATCTCGCCTATACGCGATATGCGGATGATCTTACGTTTTCCTCCTTCGGTACGTTTAACCGAGATGGGGCTGAAAATATTGTTCGCGAAATTTATGAAATCATGCGAGCACATGGGCTGTGGCCAAATAAGAGTAAAACTAAAATTATCCCGCCTGGCGCGAGAAAGGTTGTCTTAGGCCTATTGGTGGATGGGCATGTGCCTAAGCTTTCAAAAGAGTTCAAGGCTGAGGTACGCACTCATATCCATTTTATGCTAAGGCCGGATGTTGGCGTGTCTAACCATCGAAAGGCTCGTAAGTTCGATAACTCGTGGGGTCTGAAAAACTTTATTTTTGGCAAGCTTGCCTATGCTCAAGCAATCGAGCCTATTTGGACGTCACGTATGCGAGACCTCTTTATGAAAATCGATTGGGATAGTTAGAACGGGTGCATCTCTCACCTGGGTAACCTGCGGTGTATCGAGCAATCGATTGCCCCGCCGCGATTAGCTTCCGAAAAGGGTCAGAGAATTCTTGTCCAGGCGTCTAGTGATTACCGCTTTGGGTAATCAGAAGCCCATGGTTTGACTGACTCCTCAGAACCAGGCTTTCGGTGAGCGAAACCGCCAGCATCAGTGCGACGCCAAACAAGACGATGCGCTGTTATATCAAAGTGAATTCATGAGGGATCCCCCTCAAACCTGACATGGCACACGCGGTCAGGAGCGTCAGATCGTAGATGATTTTTAGCACGCCGCAGGCGAGTAGCGGTGCGGCGAGCCAACCCAAGCCGATCAATCTGCTAGCAATGGTGGGGGCAATGGCTGCGGCGAGACTACGCGGCACCCGAGGGAGCGGCCATGGCCTTGCCCCCGAATATCACTATCAGACCTCTTGCTCTGGGCGAGCATCAGACAGCGCTGGGCCTCGCATGGACGGAGCTCGATACACCGATAAAGCAGACGCTGTACATACTGATGCAGGAGCTACTGCCGTAAAACTTGAGGCCGCATTCCTATAGGCGAAGAGGGCTGATCGCCGCGTTGGCTGCCGTCCCCAGGACACTGTGCACAGGCCAGATTCGACACCGGCACTGATATATGCCTTCATGCCGAAGTAGTACTGGTTGCCCATCTTGGGTTGGTGCATCTGCGGATCACGCTTGCCTTTCTGGATCTTGGTCGAGCTAGGTGCATGGACGATGGCGCTAGCTGAGGCGGGGTATATACACCAGAAGCCTCTAATCCCTTTTTTTGCTTCTATTTCAAGGATCTACATTTGCCATCGCCGTCCGCGATGGCAAGATCGTGAATGCCTGATATACGACGCTTTCTTCCCCTCCTAACATCGACCACACATGAGCTTCGTTTGCCGGTCGACTTCGTCGGTGTGCGAGTTTCAAAAAATAACAACGAGAGTCCCGCGAGGTTTAACCATGAAAACCCTAACCGCCGGTTCTGCGATCGGTACCTCCGAAGTGGATGGCGCCAGCCAGCTGACTGCCAGTCAACGATACACCACCTTGGGTGGTTCCTGGGCTGCTTGGTTATTTGATGCCCTGGACGCAACAGTCTTCGGTTTTGTTCTGCTGTCGGTCGCGAAGACTTTCTCCATTGGTATGAGCGATGTCGTTTCTACCGTTGCCTGGTTTCTGCTGGCAACCGGTATCGGCGGTTTCTTCCTTGGCAATATTTCTGACAAGATCGGCCGCAAGAAAACCATGATGCTCTCGGTGTTTGTCTACGGCACCGGCACCTTACTTTGTGGCTTTGCCGATAGCCTTTGGCAGCTCAACGTATTCCGCTTCTGCGTTGGCATCGCCGTCGGTGGATTGTGGTCTGCTGCTGCCGCGCTGGTATCGGAGATCTGGCCGTCCGCTGGGCGTGCCAAAGCCTTTGCCGTGATGCAGACAGGTTGGTCGGGCGGCGGCCTTCTGGCAGCGATTTTTGCCTGGAGCTTCCTGGACGACGCCAACCCCGAGTCCTGGCGCAATCTGTTCATCTACGCCTCTATTCCGTCCTTTTTTACCCTGTTGTTCATTGGGTTATTCGTCAAGGAGTCACCGGTCTGGCTGGCCAACCGCGAGTTCATGCGTCGTAACAGCAACAAGGGCCGGCTGATGGAGATCTTTCATCCGCAGTACCTGAAAATGACGCTGCTGGGCCTGAGCATTTCAATCCTGGGCATGTATGGCTATTGGATCATTACCACCTTCATGCCGGCTTACCTGCAGAACATTCTCAACGTGCGCATCGATCAAGCCCCGGTGTTCGTCATCTGGATCGGTATTGGTGCCACGCTCGGTTACCTGGCTTACGGCTACCTCGCCGAAAGCATCGGTCGTCGACTGTCGTTCGCAGTGTTTTTCGGTGGCATGGCGATCATGGTGCCGGTGTTCGCCTATTCGGCGACCCTGATGCCGTTGACCGAAGGCAAGTTACTGTTCACCACCCAGAACATCATCACCCTCGGTTCATTGGCCGCCCTGCTCGGTTTCTTCACGGGCTACTTCAGCGGCTTCGGTGCTTGGTACTCGGAATTGTTCCCTACCAGCATCCGATCAACCGCGTCAGGTTTCTGCTTCAACTTCGGGCGGGTCGGCGCCATCGCCGGCATCAAGCTGGTACCGGTACTGATCCCCCTTATCGGCTTCACCGCCACCATTTCCCTTGCTTCAGTTTCCTATCTCATCGCAGCCGTCATGGTGTTCACGTTGCAGGAAACCAAAGGCGTTCAACTCACCAGCGGCAACTGATCCGTACCTTTCAAAGGACAAGACCATGAAGAACTTCCGCATCGGGCAAATCGTCCCAAGCTCCAACACCACGATGGAAACCGAAATCCCGGCCATGCTGACCTCGCGCTACGAGTTGTTTCCAGAAGAGCGCTTTACCTTCCACTCTTCGCGTATGCGCATGATGCACGTCAGCCCGGAAGAGCTGAAGAAGATGGACATCGACAGTGACCGTTGTGCATTGGAACTCAGCGATGCGCGAGTCGATGTCATGGCCTATGCCTGCCTGGTGGCGATCATGTGCCAGGGGGCCAACTATCACAAAGTCTCGCAGGATCGACTGGGTAAAACCGTTGCTTCCAACCAGTCGAACGCCCCAGTCCTGAGTTCGGCCGGTGCACTGATCGATAGCTTGCACATGCTCGACTACAAAAAAATATCGATCATCACGCCGTACATGAAACCACTGACCCAACAAGTCATCGACTATATCGAAGCGGCCGGAATCGAAGTGGTCGACTCCATCAGCCTTGAAGTGTCCGACAACCTCGAAGTCGGTCGTCTGGATCCGATGAATCTGGTAGCGCATGCCGACAAGCTGAACATCGGTCAGGCCGATGGGGTGGTGTTGTCTTGCTGTGTGCAAATGCCGTCGCTGCCAGCGATCCAGAAGGTTCAGGATCGCCTCGACAAACCGGTGTTGTCCGCATCAATCGCCACTGTTTATCAGATGCTGAAAACCCTCGGGCTCAAGGCCCAGGTACCCAACGCCGGCCATCTATTGTCCGGGGCATTCTGAGTCGATGCCTGAGAAGGTACTATGCTGGCCTGTCAGGCCAAACCGGTACCATCCATGAAGCTCGATCCGGTCTCGTTGCGACTCTTCGTCAGCGTCGTTGAAGAAGGCACCATCGCGGCTGCCGCCAAACGCGAACACTTCGCGGCGGCGGCAGTCAGCAAGCGACTCAGCGAACTTGAAGAACTCCTCGACTCGAAATTACTCAACCGCACCAACAAGGGCATTACCCCGACTGACGCCGGCCTATCGCTACTGTTCATGGCCCGCAGTGCACTGAATAACCTCAATGAAATTATCGTGCAGATGCGCGAGTTCTCACATGGCCGCCGTGGCTCGGTGCACGTTCTGGCCAACATTTCCGCCATCACGCAATTCCTGCCTGACCTCATCAAGTCATTCATGGAGCAGTACCCACTGATCAACGTCAGGTTCGAAGAAAAACAAAGCCTGGCTATCACCAAAGCCGTTGCCGAAAACCGCGCCGACATCGGTATCTTCACCCGCCTGCCCCACGGCGCTGACATCGAAGTTTTCCCGTTTCGTAATGATCGCCTGGTGTTACTAATCCCCCTCGGACATCCACTCGCAGCAAGACAATCCGTCAGGTTCAGCGAAACCCTGGATCACGAATACATCGCCTTGCGCAGCGGTACTCATCTTAATTTTCAGTTGATCAAAGCAGCCAATGACCTGGGGCGCTCGCTTAAAATCCGCATGGAGGTGTCCAGCTATGACGCCTTGTGCCTAATGATTCAGGCGGGTCTGGGCATTGGCATCATGCCAGAGGGGAGTGCGGCGATTTACAGGATGGACGGAGCGAAGGTAGTCAACCTAGAGGAAGCGTGGGCTTCTCGCGAACTCAGCGTGTGCGTCAGATCACAATTGGCATTAACGGTTGCAGCGAGGTTATTCTTGGAGCACTTGCGCGAAAGTGAGTCTGCGTAAGCGTTTTTTTGCAAGCTCCTAGCAGAGAAATAGGGGGATTCTGGCGGGGTGGCTAAAACCTTTCGCTTATCGCCATCGCCAGCGTCGATAATTGCGGCTATTCAGGCTTACATATTATTGGCCCTGGCCAGATAGCATTTCCCCTGCGCCAGTGAATGCGTACTGGATGCTTTCAGATTTGCTGACTGTAGAAAAGCGCGAACGATTCGATACCGTCATTGGGTTGTTTGATGCCGGCGTTGGAGTAATGCAGTGCTCGGACGCCGATACGTTGCCCACCGCTGAATTTCAAGCCTGCACCAATTCGATCTTCGAAGTTGAAGGCGGAGCCAAGCTCTCTATCACCTGCGGTGGTGCCGGAGAAAAGCGCGACACCAATGCCGACTTCGATGAAGGGCTTTATGTCGCTCCCGGCGAACTCGTAGATGAACACTGGGGCGAAGGAGAGGGAGTGGGCTCCGCCTGCCTCATCGCCTGCTTCCCAATAGGTGTATCCGGCATCCCAGTAGCCTGTCAGGTGTCCAGTGTCAGACTGGAACCAACTCTTTTCCCATTCGACACCAATGCCGGCACGTGCCGTTAAGCCGCCTTGATTCGTAGCGCCAATCGAGCCGGAGATTTCTGCTGCTGAAGTAGACAGTGCAACGGCTGACAGTACAGCGGCTACGATAGTTTTCGTCATGGCCCAGCATTCCTTTGATGTTGTTTCTAGGTACCCTAGGGATGGTCTGAAAAAGACTTCTCGAATCTGGTGAAATACGCCGATCCCGTTGCCCGAGTTTCCCGATGAAGCAAATGACCTTCGCCGACGTCGAGTACGCCGGTAAGCGCAAGCAAACCCGGAAGGAACTGTTCCTGATCGAGATGGATCGGGTCGTACCCTGGAAGGGTTTGATTGCCCTGATCGAGCCGCACTACCCCAAGGGTGAAGGTGGTCGTCCGGCGTATCAGCTGATGGCGATGCTGCGCGTACATTTGATGCAGAACTGGTTCGGCTACAGCGATCCGGCGATGGAGGAGGCGCTGTACGAGACCACAATCTTGCGCCAGTTTGCCGGGCTGAACCTAGAGCGTATTCCCGACGAAACCACCATCCTCAATTTCCGTCGCCTGCTGGAGAAGCACGAGTTGGCGGCCGGGATTCTGGCGGTGATCAATGGTTACCTGGGCGATCGGGGCCTGTCGCTGCGCCAGGGCACCATCGTCGTTGCCACGCTGATCCATGCGCCGAGTTCGACCAAGAACAAGGACGGTAAGCGTGACCCGGAAATGCACCAGACCAAGAAGGGCAATCAGTATTACTTCGGCATGAAGGCTCACATCGGCGCGGATGCCGAGTCAGGTCTGGTGCACAGCGTGGTGGGGACGGCAGCCAACGTTGCGCGAGCGGTAATTGGCCAGTGCATCAGGGCGCTCATGAGGGACGTGAGGCGCTGATTGACAGGGGTGTCGTAGCCATATTGCTCCTATGGCGTTCAACTGTCTAATTTCGTCACGAGCTGCAAATTCAAGGGCCGCCACGCGCGGGCGACGGCATCACCACTCGTCTGGTCATAGCTCGATTTGTGGAACATACGTTCGTAGAACTAGACAGATGTCCTGTAAGCAGACGACCCCCCCTCATCGTCGCTTGAACAGGAGAGTCTAATGAAGGCCATCGTTTACAACGGGCCACGCGACGTCAGCGTGCAAAATGTCCCAGACGCCAAGATCGAAAAACCTACCGACGCCGTAGTGCGCATCACCACTACCAATATCTGCGGCTCTGACCTGCATATGTACGAGGGCCGCACCTCGATGGAGACGGGACGTGTTTTCGGTCACGAGAACCTCGGAGAAGTCATCGAAGTCGGCGCCGGCGTAGATCGCATCAAGGTAGGTGATCGCGTCTGTTTGCCATTTAATATCGGCTGCGGTTTCTGCGAAAACTGTGAAAAAGGTTTGACCGGTTTCTGCCTCACGGCCAACCCCGGCAGTGCTGGTGCTGCTTACGGGTTTGCCGATATGGGCTCATACCAGGGTGGTCAAGCAGAACTGCTGCGTGTGCCATATGCGGACTTCAATTGCCTGGTGCTGCCAGAGGATGCGCAAGAGAAAGAAAACGACTACGTCATGCTGTCAGACATATTCCCCACCGGATGGCATGCCACTGAACTGGCTGGCCTGATGCCGGGTGAAAGCATCGCCATTTACGGTGCAGGGCCAGTGGGCCTGATGGCAGCTCATGCCGCGATGATCAAAGGCGCCTCGCAAGTGTTCGTGGTCGACAACCATCCGGATCGATTGAAATTGGCCGCGCAGATGGGGGCCACGCCAATCAACTCGCTGGAGAAAGAGGCGGTTGATCAGATCCTCAACCTGACTCACGGCAAAGGCACTGATCGAGGTTGTGAGTGTGTGGGGTACCAGTGCTGTGACAAACACGGCCATGAGGTCAATCACCTGACGATGAACAACCTGGTAGCTTCCACCAAGGCCACGGGTGGCATCGGCGTCGTCGGGGTGTTTGTTCCTCAGGATCCGGGCGCGAAAAATGAACTGGCGAAGGAAGGTAAAATGGCCTTCGATTTCGGCGCGTTCTGGTTCAAGGGCCAGCAGATACGCACCGGGCAAGCCAACGTCAAAGCCTATAACCGCAGGCTCGCGGAGCTGATCCAGCACGACCGCGCCAAGCCTTCGCAGATCATCTCTCACAGCCTGAAATTGGCGGAAGGGCCCGATGCGTACAAGCATTTCGATGCGCGAGATGAGGGTTGGACAAAGGTCATTCTGAAGCCGGCAGCCTGATCGAACGGCTGTATGGATCTGACGCCCTGACGATATCGCCGGGCGTCAGCCCAAAGACCCGCCTACTCGGGCTTACAGTATGGCCGCTATGTATTTACCGACCACATACCACCTGTCGTCCGCTCGAAATGCGAGCGCGGTTGTTGCGCAAGATGATCAAGGGAAAAATGGTAAGCGTACTGACTTCGATGGTCGACCCGCTGCGCTTTCCGGGTGGGGAGATCGTCGACCTTTCCAGTCAACGCTGGGAAATTGAGCTGGGCTATCGGGCGATCAAGCAGAGACTGCTGGGCGGCGAATATACCCTGAGAAGCAAGACGCCAGAGATTTCCCTGCGAAATGAGTTTCGCTGCCTGCAGTTGGGCCATCTTGGGGTTGCTGCATGGCACGTCACTGAACCATCCCAGCAACTTGCCAGGATTTCTGAGAGATTTGCAGGCATCAGCCGCTCGATATGTTTTACCCCATCGGCGACCTGATCGATGGTTCTCACGCGCAGTCGTTGGACATGCTGTCGAAACGACACATAGGCGGCACGTCGTGCGAATTGAGACTCGCACGGGTCCCCATGTTCATTTGTCAAGGCTAAGTAGAGATGTCGCTATGGCGGCTAAGTAGAAATGTCATTATGCCCTCGTCGGGATTGCGTTGGGAGCAAACGATCGAATGGCGCGACTATAGACTATTGCTTGGGCGGTAGGCGTAGCATTACCAGGTCTCGGTGTACGTCAGTTCCACATAAAAATTGCGTTTCACCCACCACGACAAAACCATGTTTTTTATAGAACGCCTGTGCCCGAAGGTTCTGATCAGCAACTGTTAACCTGAACGCTCCGTGATAGCTGGCAATGGCTTGCTCGACCAAAGCACTTGCTGCGCCTGTGCCATGAAGGGCTGGGTAGATATAGCATCGCTTAAGCTCAGCTGTCTGAGCGGCGTCGGCTGCTTCAACGCCAATAGGCTCCGGATGCAGATCCAACATCGCGATGCCTTGCACCTTGGAATCGGACTCCACTACCCAGCAGCGGTAGCTCGTATCTTCGAGCATCGCGGTGATATGGCCGGGCTGCAGCGTAGCAGTCACATAGGCATTGATGTCTTCCTAACGAGTTCGGGGCGATTCAGGATTTCAAACTTATGTAGACTTCTGCCAATGAGATTTTTCCCTCTTTTAACCAGGCTGCTGAGGCATGGGAGCGTGGCATCCCAGTGCCATTACTGATATTGTCCGGCGCTGCTCAAGAGGGATCTAGCAGTGACCACAACCTACCTCAAGTACTTTCCCAAGCCTGTCCTCGACGACCTCGTAAACGGCAGATGGCTGCCAATCATCGGGGCCGGTATGTCCTTGAATGCCCATGTCACGTCAGGTCAGAGACCTCCGCTTTGGGGGGAGCTAGGTAAGCTTCTCGAAGACGATCTTATTGACTTCAATTCCAGTGGGGCCCTCGACGCGATTTCTGCTTACGAGCATGAGCTGGGCCGGGCGAGGCTGATGGACAAGCTCACACAAGTGTTGCTGATCCACGAAGCCCAGCCCGGGGCAGCGCACAAGAGCTTCTGCTCCATCCCGTTCGATATCGTCTGCACAACGAATTTCGATTTTTTGCTGGAGCAGGAGTACCGGCTTGGGCCCAATGTTGTTTATCCGATCCTTGAAGAGGAGCAGCTGTCGCTGAATTCATCCAAGGCCGGTGTGAACCTGCTCAAGCTCCATGGCGACCTTCACCATCCGAGAAGGATGGTGGTCACGGAGGCTGACTACGACGGCTTTCTCGCGAACTATCCGCTGTTCGCAACCTACCTCGCGAATTTGCTGATCACCAAGACTGCGGTATTGGTCGGGTACAGTCTCGACGATCCAGATTTCCGGCAGATTTGGCATGTGGTATCGCAGCGCCTGGGGCGCACCAGACGATTTGCCTACACGATCGTTTTAGGCGCGAATCAGTCCGATATTTCGCGGTTCGAGCGCCGCGGGGTAAAGGTGATCAATCTGCCGGGCACACGAGACAAGTACGGTGAAATCCTAGCGGCAGCTTTTGATGAGCTGCGAGAGCTTCTCAGGGATGAAGCTTTCACCGTGATGAAGCCGACTGAAGAGCGGACGATGCAAGAACTGTCGCTACCACGGTCAGCGCCATCGCGGCTTTGCTTCTTCTCGCTGCCGTTGGAAGTCCTGCCTTTCTACAAAGACCAGGTATTTCCCGCCTTGGAGGATATCAACCTTGTCCCGATTACGGCTGACGGAGTGATTTCCCCAGGGGATATGGTTATCGCGAAGCTGGACGCACTCATCGACCGGTCGATTGCAATGGTCATTGATCTGTCGTCCAACTGGACAATGGTTGAATTGAAGATGGCGATCAGTCGCGCGGCGTCGAGGAAGGAGAAGGGCAGGTCGCTCAAACTGATTGTAGTGATGAGGAAAGGTCAGCAGTTGCCTCTTGCTCTGGAGGACGTCACGGTGATTTATCGGCCTGATCTGCTGACCTCTGAGTCAGAAGATTTCGCCCTAGATCTGATTACAACCCTGGAAAGGGAGCTTCCATCAGATCGTAACTCTCAATTGGATGAGGCCCGCCGGCTTCTGAGGGTAAGGGAGTACCGTGCGGCGATCGTATCGGCGGTTACCTATCTTGAGGGTGAACTGCGGAGCGTGATGCGATACAGAGACGAGGACAGTGCGACAAGGCCAAATCACCAGTCGCTGCTGGGAATGATAAAAAATGCTGTTAGCCAAAGCGTAATCCAATCTGAGTGGCTCCCTAGACTGCACGAGTGGGTACACATCAGGAACAGCATCGTTCATTCGAGGGGTGACGCAGAAGTATCTCAGCGAATGGCAAAAAACATCGTAGATGGGATCATCCAAATCGTGTCCAGCTTACCACCTACAATTACGCCGACTGCGTCCTTTAGGGGGTAACGGCGCAGCAGGAACGCCTGCTGCGGAGTCGAGCAATTCTACCCGATTCGCGCTTGTTTCCTGCGTCGCCGTTGAACCCTACTTTTTCTTAGGCGCGGGAGGCGGCGCCTTTGGTGGAGTTGCAGGGCGCTGGCTCGTTGTCTCTTTGCTCACTCCACCGTTGACTGAGGTGGGCTTTCCTGCATGATTCGACATGCTGAATCCTTACATAGAGTGATTTGGAGTAGCGATTAACCCGGGCTGGCACAGGGTGGAGAGCTAAGCGCGTCATCCGTTCCGACGTGGAGGGGCGGGCGGGGCTTTAGGTGGGGTGGATGGCCGCTGGCTTACCGGACTGGGACGCTGTGGCTCGCTGCCGCTTGGCCGGCGTGGCTGTGGCGATATCCCTCTTTCTTCGTACATTGGTCACCTCTACTTGTTGGGCGCTTTAGGCGGCGAAGGCGGTGGTGTAGCGGGGCGAACGTTAACTGGTGCTGGCGGGCTAACATTCATCCCCTCGTTACTGACTCGCTCCACCACATGCTTTTTGTTTGTGTCGCTCTTACTGGTCATTCGTTGTCTCCTGTAGCTCAAGGAACTCAACCATCAAAACGTCGGAATTTGAGACTAAATAACTCTCAATTCCCGGCATTTCGACCCATTCGTCCTGCTCATCTAGCCAGCACGGCTGTGTAATCAGAAAATGGCCTGTGGCGGGATCAGTTGGCCACACTTGGGGGTATCCGAAGAGGCGTCGGCCATCCAGCAGAGTCAACACTACGCTATGCCCAGATCGCTTGCGAAATGCGTAGACCCATTCCGGGTATGAGGCACGTGATGTGAGTCCAAGCTGCCTGGCAATCCCGTATAGATAGTCATGGTTGGACGCGTATGACAGTCCCAAGCCTAGGCATACCGCGAGTGCGATCCCCCACGCGCTCTCTACGTCTGTGGTCCATAAACCAATATCGAACCAATGGTCACCCATCCACAGCAGGACCTTTGAAATTCCTGACACGATGATGGTGATGATGCCGGTACCAATCAGCGCCTGTACCGTACGCTCAAACTGACCTGGCTTTTTTACGTCGGCCAGCCAGTAAAAAATCATGGTAGTGATGAAGCCTGGTATCAACATCTGAACCAAGGGCAGAATTTTTGTCGCTAGGTCTTCCAATGCCTGTACCGCCAAGTGATGCCCGTTTGCCATCAATATAGCGGCGATGCATCTGTTAGAGGTATCGTTTTTTCATAGATGGCGGGCTAGAGGCAGGGCTAGCGCTCCGCGTTCATAAGCGCAGCTCTCAACTGCATCACAGTACCGACCTTGAGTACCCTAGCACCTTATTACTGGACCTGAAGTAGCTTTCATCCCTGTTGAGTTGTGATCGCGGAGCCGCCCAGTCGGGCGATGCCCCCACCCGAGTGGGTGTGTTGCTGTTGCATACTGCTCGCTTTGCCTCTAGCATCAGGATCTTCCTGAGTGTAAGTCTGAATCGCCCCTGGTTTCGTAGACACCTCCAAGCCTCATAATGAGGCCCAAATAGGAGGTGCCATGAGTCGTCAGCGTTACCCCGAAGAATTCAAGATCGAAGCGGTCAAGCAAGTGACCGAGAAA
>NZ_BQHW01000047.1 GCF_021602025.1 Pseudomonas ceruminis | reverse complement strand
GATAGTTGAAGCTGCTGCGGTCGACCAGGTTTACCTCCACGGTCCGCTTCTCGTCGCCCAGGCAAAGCTCAAGGTCGACCACCGGCCTGCGCGAAAGCTCGGGGGCATCGCCCTCTTCCTCTTCGTCGGCACGGTTCTTGATCTTGCTGATGCGCGAAACCTTGTGCTCGTACACCTTGCCATCAGCGTCCTTGGTCGCCAGACGGAAGCGCACCCAATCCTCACCGTCGCGGGTAAAGGGTTCGATGTCCTTGGCCGATAACGACGCGGTGTAGGCGCCTGTGTCCATCTTCGCCTTCAGGGTCTGGCCAAGCTCGGGCAGGGCGATGTTCTCGTAACGGCCGTAAAGCGTGGGCTCGGCAGCCATGACCGGCAGCGCCAACAACGACAACAGGGCAAGCAGTGGTTTCACAGGCAGGCTTCCTTGAGGGGGGTCAGTGCTTAGACTGTGCAAGCAGGATAGGTTCGCTGTCACAAGCCTAAACAACATAATGTGAAACATTTGTTCCTGCCGCCCGGCATTGGACATTTGGCGTTGGCCGCGGCGCTGCTTATCATTGCCGCCCGTTCTAATCCCACAACAAGAGTCTCTTTATGCGTCGCCTGCTGACCGGCATTCTTACCACCTCCCTGCTGCTGCTCAACACCTTGGTGCTGATCGGCCCGCTGCTGGTCTTTGCCCTGCTCAAGCTGGTGCTGCCAGGCCGCTGGCGTGACTATGCCTCGGCTGGAGTGATGTGGGTTGCCGAAACCTGGTCGGAAGTCGACAAGGCCATCTTTGCCTTGTGCATCCCCACCCGCTGGGACATCCGCGGCGTCGAGCGCCTGCGCAAGGACACCTCCTACCTGGCGGTCAGCAACCACCAGACCTGGGTCGACATTCCGGCATTGATCGAAAGCCTCAATCGCCGCACGCCGTTCTTCAAGTTCTTCCTGAAAAAGGAACTGATCTGGGTGCCGCTGCTGGGCCTGGCCTGGTGGGGCCTGGATTACCCGTTCATGAAGCGCTACAGCAAGGCGTTCCTGGAGAAGCATCCAGAGCTCAAGGGCAAGGACCTGGAAATCACCAAGGCCGCCTGCGAGCTGTTCAAGCGCCAGCCGGTGACCGTGGTCAATTACCTCGAAGGTACTCGCTTTACCGAGGCCAAGCGCCGGGAACAACAATCGCCCTATCGCCATCTGCTCAAGCCGAAGGCCGGCGGCGTGGCATTCGTGCTGGCGGCCCTGGGCGAGCAACTGGATGCGCTGCTGGATGTGACTATCGTGTACCCAGGGGACCAGGCGCCGGGCTTCTGGGCATTGCTCAATGGCAGCATCAGCCGGGTGATTATCGACATACAAGTGCGTGAACTGGACCCGGCGTTGTGGGCGGGGGATTACGAAAGTGACCCGGCGTTCCGCCAGTCTGTGCAGGCATGGGTGAACCAGCTGTGGGAGGAGAAGGATCAGCGGATTGAGCAGTTGCGCTCGGAGATGCGCTAAGCCGTCATTCTGGACCGGCCTCTTCGCGGGACAGGCCCGCGAAGAGGCCAATGAATGCAAATGCCCGATTAAAACCCTGGCTAATAATCAGCATAAGGAATACTTCTTTGTCACACCCCACCTAAGTGGATAAAAATCGATCAAAGCACAACTACAAAAAAGCCTGGATCGATCAATGGCCAACCCAACTAGCTCCGCCCCGCCCCAGCTCCGCCGTGTCCTGGGCCTCCCCGCCCTGGTGTTCTTCGGCCTGGTCTACATGGTCCCGCTGACCATCTTCACCACCTACGGCATCGTCACCGAACTCACCGGTGGTCGTACCGCCGGCGCCTACCTGGTCACCCTGCTGGCCATGCTGTTCACCGCCGCGTCCTACAGTTTCATGGTCAAGCGCTTCCCCGTCGCGGGCTCGGCGTACTCCTACACCAACATGGCCTTCGGCCAGAACGTCGGCTTCCTGGCCGGCTGGTCGCTGCTGCTCGACTACCTGTTCCTGCCGATGATCAACTACCTGCTGATCGGCCTGTTCCTCAACATCGCCTTCCCGGCGGTGCCTGCCTGGGCCTTCGTGCTCGCCTCCATCGCCCTGGTGACCGTGCTCAACGTGGTCGGCATCAACTCGGTGGCCAAGACCAGCAACCTGATCGTCGGTGCGCAGATCGTGTTCATCGGCGTGTTCGTGGCGCTGTCCTGGCAGACCTTGGGCAATGGCCAGCCAATCGACTGGCTGACGCCGCTGAGCGGTGATGGCAGCGCACCCGGCTTCGGCCCGCTGATGGCTGGCGCTGCGGTACTGTGCCTGTCGTTCCTGGGCTTCGACGCAGTATCCACCTTGGCTGAGGAAAGCCGCGACGCCCGCCGCGACGTGCCGCGTGCAATCATCCTCACCACCCTGTTCGCCGGCCTGCTGTTCACCGTGCTGGCCTACGTGAGCCAGCTGGTGCTGCCCGGCAGCACCTTCGCCAACGCCGATGCCGCCGCCAACGAGGTGATGTTAAAGGCGGGCGGGCAGTTCCTGGCCAACTTCTTCACCGCCGCCTATGTGGCCGGCAGCCTGGGCTCGGCACTGGCCTCCCAGGCAGCGGTGTCACGCATTCTCTACACCATGGGCCGTGACCGGGTGCTGCCGCAGCGTACTTTCGGCCACCTGTCGCCACGCCTCGGCACGCCGGTGTTCGCCATTCTTCTGGTGTCGGCGTTTTCGCTGCTGGCGCTGGTGATCGACCTGTCCACCCTCGCCTCGCTGATCAGCTTTGGCGCGTTGGTGGCGTTCTCGGCGGTGAACCTGGCAGTGGTGAAAACCCACCTGAAGGATGACAGCGCGCTGCGTAACCTCAAGGGCCTGCTGTGCTATGGCGCGGTGCCGCTGGTGGGGTTGAGCCTGACCTTGTGGCTGTGGACCAGCCTGTCGGCGCTGACCTTGGTGATTGGCCTGTGCTGGTTCGCCCTGGGGCTTGCGTACCTGGCGGTACTGACTGCCGGCTTCCGTCGCCCGGTTAGCCTGGTGAACTTCTCCGAAGCCGCCTGACTGGGAATACATGCTGGCTGCACCGGCCTCATCGCCGGCAAGCCGGCTCCCACAGGTTCACCGCTGCACTTGAAGTCGGTGATTACCCTGTGGGAGCCGGCTTGCCGGCGATAGGGCCAGCAGCGGCCCTGCATACCCTTCAGACCGAAGGCTGAGCCAACGGCGCCGGCGTAGTCCACAAACTACCCAGGTTCTGCAGCAACGACCCGGCGATGCCCTGCTGGCCGAGGTACTGCAGAATCAACGGCGCAAACTGCCCGATCATCCCGGTATCCATCCCCAGCGCCTTGAACGCACTGTCCAGGTCGCTGCGGTTCTCAACGTCATTACCCAGCGCATGGCTCAGCGCCGACTGGCTTTCGCTGTTCTTGCCCAGCATTTCACCCAGCCCGCTCAATCCGCCCAGCGCATTGGCGCCCGACAGCAGGTCCAGCCCAGGCACGGCTTTGGTCAATTGGCCGTAATCGTCAGCGCTCAGGTTATTGCGCGCCAGCCCCAACATCGCCCCTGCCCCGCCCACGGCCTGCTCCGGGGTGATCTTCAGTTCGCTGCCCAGTGTATTGAGCAAATTGGCCTGCGCCTCGGGCGCCTGCACCTGGCCTTGTTGCTTCTGGTTCTGCATGGCGGAGACGGCGTTGGCGGCGTCGCTGAGGTTGAAGGCGAACACCGGGCTTGCAGCCAGGGTCATCAGGGTTGCCAGGGTGAATGCTTTCATCGGGAGGGACCTCGTGGGCCAGGATGGCCTGGGAAACGAGGCGTTTGACTTTGGAGTTGAAGGAATGTTCCGGGCCGGCTGTCAGTCAAATTGCGCCATCTCCATCAGGGGAGAGTCGCCTGTTATTTTTGCCAGTAGCCGAGTGAAGCAATCTCTCTGATACTGCAATTAATTCTGAATACACGCGATACCTGCCACGCAAAACGGAGGGTTTAACGATGGAACTAAATATGAGTATTGCTCGCTACGCACCCTACGGCCACGCCTTGCCAATACCCGACTCATTACTGGGTTTCAACGGCGAATGCGTGTTAAAACCCCTAGAACACTATTTCCTCGGTGCTGGCCATCGATTGTATTCACCTTCATTGATGAGGTTTTTTTCGGCCGATATAAAAAGCCCTTTCGAAGAAGGCGGTCTCAACGCATATGCCTACTGCGCAGGCGACCCTGTAAACCGAATCGACCCCACCGGACAAAGCTGGCTTAGCCTTTTCAAAGGAATAGGTAATAGACTTGGCCTACGCAGTAGACCCCCGCAGCAACAGCCACGCCCTAGCCCCATGCCACTTGCGCAACCTACACGCGCTACCCGTGAATCGGTAATCGCATCTGCTGCAAGCGAGCCCCCTCCACCGAGCTATCGTGAGACTTTGCATAAATTTTCGGAGTCTAGACAAAATAAAATCAGAGCTATCAACACTAAAATCGAACGCCTCGAAGTGGAATTGGACATCGCACAGCGTATGTATGATCCTACTGAACCTTTCTTGGCACGTAGGCTCGAACGACAAATACGCAATAGAGACAGACTCTGGAGACGGCCGCAGCTTCCAGCGGATGACGAGCTGTTCCCCAGGAGAATAGAACCGTCCCAAACAACTATCAATTCAAACGTGCGCAGGGTCCGCTTCGCGGTATGACACTATCGTACAACTGGAAGCCGCTAAGAGATTGAGAGGCTGGACCACTTGAGCTTGTTCTTGCCGCTCATCCATCAATTCACACGATCCTCCGTTTTTTCCGCTTACTTGTAGGACGCTTCTGAATTACAGTCCAAAACCGCTTAAGCCATTGCGATGACCTGGGCTGAGCTCTAGTCTCGGCCGGTCGCTGCGAAATCAGCGACCGGCTTTGACAGGCCGCCTTGGTATGAATCACATGGCTCGCCTTTATGGCAGCTGTGCATGGGGCACTTCGTGTGCGCCGGGTTTTGGTTCACCTACCGGTCTGTCAACCCATGTACAGCTGCCACCAATTGTTTGACAGCAGATGGTGATGGCCCTCATTTAAGGTGTTCCATCATGCTTAAGATTGTCCCCGATCCACCCCACACCTCCCATTCCCTCGAAGACACCCTAATCCAAGCCACGGACTACGCACTGTGCGCCCAAACCGTCGCGCATCAGGCGCTTCTGCTGCAGCCTAAATCGCCGGTTTCGATCTTGATGATGGCCACGATGCACGAACTTGAAGCGCTGCGGGTGTTGCTTGAGGCGGCGTTGATCCAGGTGCAGATGCCGGCGGAGCCGCGAATGCGGCACTAAGGCCAGACCAGCCAGTAGAGAACTTTCAGGGGATAGAACAATGACAACCGAAGACACCAAAACCACCGTGGGCAAAACCTTCTTCTTTCAAGCCGAAGGCCACACTCAACCGCTGTTCTGCATCGCCCCCGGCATCCCGTGCCAAAGCGCCCGCGAACAGGCCTCTGAACTGATGGGCTATGTGCGAGACATGACCCTCACCGGCGTGATGGAAGGCGACCAGCAACTCATTTGGGCTTCCCACTACCTGAGCGCGATGGCCAAGGCGCTGCTGGATGATGCCGAGCTGGGGATGATGCGCTGAGTAAGAGGTTTGCAGGGCTGGCCTCTTCGCGGGCAAGCCCGCTCCTACAGGTTATGAACAAGCACTGAGAGAGGCTGTAAAACTGTTATTTCTGCCAGTATGAAAATCTCTGCGGTCATTCAGAATGGGCGTGTAGCAGACCATTTGAATCCAGTGCGACAGGGACTTGAATCATGGCTAAAGCAGCGAATCGAACGCTATTCTTCTATCAAGGCAACCAGCTCGTTTCCGTGCAGGACGGTGACCAGCATCTCGCCATTTTCCGCAACGATGCATTACCGCTGGCAGAGCTGAGTACAGACCCGACGATAGGCAGCGCTCTGCTGGCCACCGATACCCCAGGATCGGTACTCGCGGTGCAAAACTCAAACGTGCAAGCAGAAGAAAGCCCCTCAACATGAGGGGCTGTTCATTACATCAGGGCATCAAGCCGCGCCCCACATCTTGTGTGGGTCGATCACAAACTTCTTCGGCACACCTGCATCAAACTCGCCATACCCTTCCGGCGCCTGGTCCAGGTTGATCACCTGCACGCCTACAACCTCGGCGATATTGATGCGGTCCCACATGATCGCCTGCATCAGCTGGCGGTTGTACTTCATGGTCGGGGTCTGGCCAGTGTGGAAGCTGTGCGACTTCGCCCAGCCCAAGCCGAAGCGGATGCTCAGCGCGCCGATCTTGGCAGCAGCATCTACCGCGCCCGGGTCTTCGGTCACGTACAGGCCCGGGATGCCGATGCTGCCGGCAACGCGGGTCACCTGCATCAGCGAGTTCAGCACCGTCGCTGGGGCTTCGTGCTTGGCACCCTCATGGCCATGGCCGCGGGCCTCGAAGCCGACGGCGTCAACGGCGCAGTCCACTTCCGGCTCACCGAGGATATCGACGATCTGCTCGTGCAGCGGAGTGTCCTTGGACAGGTCGACCACTTCGAAGCCCTGAGACTTGGCATGGGCCAGGCGAGCGGGGTTGAGGTCGCCGACGATCACGCAGGCAGCGCCCAGCAGGCGGGCGGAGGCAGCGGCGGCCAGGCCGACCGGGCCGGCACCCGCGACATAAACGGTGCTGCCTGGGCCAACACCGGCCGTCACAGCACCGTGGTAGCCGGTGGGCAGAATGTCGGACAGGCAGGTCAGGTCACGGATTTTCTCCATGGCCTTGTCGCGGTCCGGCAGTTTCAGCAGGTTGAAGTCGGCATACGGTACCAGCACGTATTCCGCCTGGCCGCCGGTCCAGTCGCCCATGTCGACATATCCGTAGGCACCGCCAGCACGGGCTGGGTTGACGGTGAGGCAGACGCCGGTGTGCATCTCCTTGCACGAGCGGCAGCGGCCGCAGGCGACGTTGAACGGTACCGACACCAGGTCACCGATTTTCAGGCGTTCGACATCACGCCCCATCTCGACGATTTCACCGGTGATTTCGTGGCCCAGTACCAGGCCGACCTGGGCAGTGGTGCGGCCACGGACCATGTGCTGGTCGGAGCCGCAGATGTTGGTGGAGACCACCTTGAGGATGACGCCGTGTTCGATTTTCTTGCCGCGCGGGTCCTGCATTTTCGGGTAGTCGATCTTCTGCACTTCGACCTTGCCGGCGCCGAGATATACCACTCCACGATTGCCAGACATGCTCTTACCTCGCTTGATTTGTAGTTATGCAGCGTTGGTTGAAGCGCCGCCATCCGTGGGCGGCATGTGGTACTGGAATGCTGGGAATTGTGGGCCTGATGAGCCGGGATGCGCTGACTGAAAACGACAGAGGGATACCTTTTTACGGCAGGTAGAAATGAGTCGGCCCCTTCGCGGGGCAAGCCCGCTCCCACAGGTTCACCACTGTTACAAACATGGCGGTGAACCTGTGGGAGCGGGCTTGCCCCGCGAAGGGGCCGGTACAGACTGCTAGAGAACTACTGTCCGGTTGGCGTTGAGAAACACCCGCCGCTCGATGTGATACCCCACCGCCCGCGCCAGGGTCAGGCACTCGATATCCCGCCCCTTGGCAATCAGGTCTTCGGGGTAATGGCTGTGGTCCACCACTTCCACGCCTTGGGCGATGATCGGCCCTTCATCCAGGTCGTTATTGATGTAGTGCGCCGTGGCCCCGACCATCTTCACACCCTTGTTGTACGCCTGATGGTAAGGCTTGGCGCCCTTAAACCCCGGCAACAGCGAGTGGTGAATATTGATCGCCCAACCATCCAGACGCCGGCACAGTTCCGGCGACAGCACCTGCATGTAGCGGGCAAGCACCACCAACTCGGCCCCGGTTTCTTCAATCACCTGAATGACCTTGCGCTCCTGCGCGGGCTTGTCTTTGGGGTCGAGGGCGAAGTGGTAGTAGGGGATCTTGTGCCAGTGCGCCAGCGGTTCGAGGTCGGGGTGATTGGACACCACCGCCACCACGTCCATGGCCAGTTGACCAATGCGCTGGCGATACAGCAGATCGTTCAGGCAGTGGTCGGCCTTGGACACCATGATCACTACTTTGGGCCGGTGATTGGGAGCGGTCAGCTCGAAGGCCATGCCGAACGCATCACTGCGCTCGGCGAGGCCGGCGCGAAAGCCTGCCTCGTCGAAGTCCTCCGGCTGGCGAAACTCGACGCGAATGAAGAAGCGCCCAGACAGCCGGTCATCGAACGAATGGTGCTCCGTCACGTAGCAACGCTGCTCGAACAAGTAACGCGTCACCACATCGACGGTGCCGAGCATGCTCGGGCAGTCGGCGGTGAGAATCCAGGTATCCGGTGCCCGACTCATGTAATGCGCTCCTTAGGCCTCGATGCTCAGGCCGTACTCGGCCGATGCGTCCTGCAGCCACAACCACCAGTAGTCGGCGAAGCTGCGGCGAATCACCAGCTCCCAAGTGTCTTCAGCGGTGCGGCGGATCACCAGTTGCGACTTGGCGAACACGGTACCGACCGCTTTGCCTACCGGGAAGTTGTTCGGGTGAACATCGTAGCTGGTGGATTTCATCAGCACTTCGCGCACGTTCGGACCGCGCAGCTCCAACAGGCTTTGCCCGCCGCTGACGTTGACCACCTGAATGTGCTGGCCGTCGAGGGCCTCGCGCAGTTTTTGCTCGACAGCAAATTCCTGCCCACCGGGGACGATCAGCAGCCACTCGTCCGGCCCCATCCATTGCAGCGACATCTGGCTGTTGGCGACCACGGTCAGGGCCACCGGCAACTCCAGGCCCAAGGCCTTGTGCACACCAGCGGCGAACTCCGGGTCATGACCGTCGCCACGCAGGGTCAGGTGGCCGAGGAATTTCTTTTCGCGCAGGGTAACGCCTGCGTTCTTGCGGCCTTTACCAACCAGGCTGGCCAGGTCGGCGTGGTGCAGCGGCGACTGGGCCTTGGCGTCGGCGCCGGGGTTTTGCTGGAAGACGTTGATAGCGCTCATTTGTTACCTGCCTTGAATTCTGTTGTCCGTAAGACCAGAGGTCACATGCATGCCCGAATGCTAGCGGGGGCCTGTGGGAGCGGGCTTGTCCCGCGAAGAGGGCGGTGAGGCCACCATCGCATTCGCGGGCCAAGCCCGCTCCCACAGGGCTTGCATTTCAAGCAGACCTATCTCAGGGCCTTAAACGTTCTGCCGCTCACCCTTCGGATCGAAGAACACCGAAGACACGATTTCGGCCTCGATCACGCTGCCATCGGCCTGCGGCGAGTAGACACGCTCGCCCATGCGCTTGAGGCCGCCCTTCACCACACCCATGGCGAACGAATAGCCCAGGGAGTTGGAGGCGTAGCTGGAGGTGACGTGGCCAACCATGTCCATCGGGATTGGCTGTTTCGGGTCGAACACCAGCTGGGCGCCTTCCGGCAGCCATCGGGTCGGGTCCACAGGCTTGAGGCCTACCAGTTGCTTGCGGTTCTCGCGCACGCAGTCTTCGCGGTTCATGCCACGCAGGCCGATCCACGAGAACGGCTTGTTGCGGCCCACGCACCAGCTCATGTTCAGGTCGTCCGGGGTCATGGAACCGTCGGTGTCCTGACCGACGATGATGAAGCCCTTCTCGGCGCGCAGTACGTGCATGGTCTCAGTACCGTACGGGGTCAGGTTGTACTGCTTGCCCGCCTCGATGACCTTTTCCAACACACCCATGGCGTAGTTGGCCTGCACGTTCACTTCGTACGACAGCTCACCGGTGAACGAGATGCGGAACACACGGGCCGGCACACCGCCGACAGTGCCTTCCTTCCAGGTCATGAACGGGAAGGCGTCCTTGTCCAGGTCGATGTCGTCGGTCAGCTCGCTGAGCAGCTTGCGGCTGTTGGGGCCGGACAGGGTCAGGGTGGCCCAGTGGTCGGTGACCGAGGTGAAGTACACCTTCATGTCCGGCCATTCGGTCTGGTGGTACAGCTCCAGCCATTGCAGCACACGGGCGGCGCCGCCGGTGGTGGTGGTCATGTAGAAGTGGTTGTCGCCCACGCAGGCGGTCACGCCGTCGTCGAAGACCATGCCGTCTTCCTTGCACATCAGGCCATAGCGGGCCTTGCCCACGTCGAGCTTGGTCCAGGCGTTGCTGTACACGCGGTTGAGGAACTCACGAGCGTCCGGGCCCTGGATATCGATCTTGCCCAGGGTCGAAGCGTCCAGCAGGCCCACGCTGTCACGCACGGCCTTGCATTCACGGGCCACTGCGGTGTGGATGTCTTCACCGGCCTTAGGGAAGTACCAGGGGCGCTTCCACTGGCCGACGTCTTCGAACTCGGCGCCGTTCTTCACGTGCCAGGCATGCAGGGCGGTGAAGCGCACCGGCTCGAACAAATGGCCACAGTGGCGGCCGGCAACCGCGCCAAAGGTGACCGGGGTGTAGTTCGGGCGGAACATGGTGGTGCCCATTTCCGGGATGCCGATACCCAGCGAACGGGCGGCAATGGCCAGGCCGTTGATATTGCCCAGCTTGCCCTGGTCGGTGCCAAAGCCCAGTGCGGTGTAGCGCTTGACGTGCTCGACGGACTCGAAGCCTTCGCGGGTGGCCAGCTCGATGGCAGCAGCGGTGACGTCGTTCTGCTGGTCGACGAACTGCTTGGGCGCACGGGCGGTGCCTTTGTCATGCGGCACCTGGAACAGCGCCACGGTGGCCTCTTCCTTGCGTTGCACGGCTTTTGGCAAGGCACCCACAGTAGCCTTGAAGCCGGCTTCGGTAGCGGCACGCACGCCGCCCTCGAAACCATCGGCAATCACATCACCGAGGGCGTACACGCCATTCACGCCACCGACGCAGACGCGCTTCTGCGGCGCGTCGCCGGGCACGAAACCGAGGATGTCTTCACGCCACACCGGGCGGCCGCCCAGGTGCGACGCCAGGTGAACGATCGGGCTGTAGCCGCCGGAGGTGGCGATCAGGTCGCAGTCGAGGGTTTCCCCTGGGCTGGTGACTTTATGCGCCGGAACGTCGATGGCGGCGACGCGGGCCCCAGTCACATGCTTGCTGCCCTTGGCCTCGATAACGGCGCTGGAGGTGAGGATGCGAATGCCCTTGGCGCGTGCCTCCTCGACCAGCGAGCCCCGCGGGTTGTGACGCGCGTCGGCGATGGCGACAACCTGCAGGCCAGCGTCATGCCAGTCCAGCGCGGCGCGGTAGGCATGGTCATTGTTGGTCGACAGCACCAACTTGCGGCCCGGGGCAACGCCGTAGCGACGTACGTAGGTGGAAACGGCACCCGCCAGCATGTTGCCCGGCACATCGTTGTTGCCGTACACCAACGGCCGCTCGTGGGCACCTGCAGCCAGCACGACACGTTTGGCACGCACACGGTGCACACGGTGACGCACCTGACCGATCGGGGCGCGGTCGCCGAGGTGGTCGGTGAGGCGCTCGTGGATGGTCAGGAAGTTGTGGTCGTGGTAGCCATTGACGGTGGCGCGTGGCAGCAGGGTGACTTCCGGCAGGCTTTCCAGCTCCTTGACCACGGCGCTCACCCATTCAGCGGCCGGCTTGCCATCGAGGGTCTCGCGGCTGTCCAGCAGGCTGCCACCGAACTCTTCCTGTTCGTCGGCCAGGATCACGCGGGCACCGCTGCGTGCCGCAGCCAGCGCAGCGGCCAGGCCGGCAGGGCCGGCGCCGACGATCAGCACGTCACAGTGCTGGTTCATGTAGTCGTAGCTGTCCGGATCGTTCTGCAGCGGCGCACGGCCAAGGCCTGCCGCTTTACGGATGTACTTCTCGTAGGTCATCCAGAACGACTTGGGGTACATGAAGGTTTTGTAGTAGAAGCCCGGCGGCATCATGCTGCCACCGACCTTGCCGAGGATGCCCATGACGTCGCTGTTGACGTTCGGCCAGCCGTTGGTGCTGGTGGCTACCAGGCCGGCATACAGCGCCTGCTGGGTGGCGCGCACGTTGGGGATCTGGGTGGCTTCGCTGGAACCGACCTGAAGGATGGCGTTGGGCTCTTCAGTACCGGCGGCGATGATGCCGCGTGGGCGCGAGTACTTGAAGCTGCGGCCGACGATGTCGACGCCGTTGGCCAGCAACGCGGCGGCCAGGCTGTCGCCGGCATAACCCTGGTAGGTCTTGCCGTTGAAAGTGAAGTTCAGGACCTTGCTGCGGTCGATACGGCCGCCGCTGGCGAGGCGATAGGTCTGGCTCATACTGTTTCCCCTTGGCCTTTGACGGTCGACGGTGCGCTGCTCTGCTTGCCGTTGGCGGTCACCTGTGGCTTCTCGCCAATCTTGTAGGTTTCCAGAATTTCGTAGGTCACGGTGTCGCGGGTGACGTTGAAGTACTGGCGGCAGCCAGCCACGTGGTCCCACAGTTCATGGTGTATGCCCCGCGGGTTGTCGCGGAAGAACATGTAGGTGCCCCACTCCTCGTCGGAACAGGCGTTAGGGTCCAGCGGGCGGGCGATGTGCGCCTGGCCAGAGGCATGAAACTCTTCTTCGGAGCGCAGCTCGCCGCAGTGGGGACAAAAAATATGCAACATGACGGTGTCTCCGGTTAGTGGGCGACGGCGGCGGCGCCGTGTTCGTCGATCAGTGCGCCGTTGTAGAAACGGTCCATGGAGAACGGCGCGGCCAGCGGGTGCATTTCACCTTTGGCCAGGCTCGCCGCGAAGACGTTGCCCGAGCCGGGGGTCGCCTTGAAACCGCCGGTGCCCCACCCGCAGTTGAAGAACATGTTCTTGACCGGGGTCTTGGAGATGATCGGGCAAGCGTCCGGCGAGGTGTCGACGATGCCGCCCCACTGGCGGTTCATGCGTACCCGCGAGAGGTTGGGGAACATCTCGACGATCGCCTGCAAGGTGTGCTCGATCACCGGGTATGAACCGCGCTGGCCATAGCCAACCCAGCCGTCGATACCGGCACCGATTACCAGGTCGCCCTTGTCGGACTGGCTGATGTAGCCGTGCACGGCGTTGGACATGATCACGCTGTCGATGATCGGCTTGATCGGCTCCGATACCAGTGCTTGCAGCGGGTGCGATTCCAGCGGCAGACGGAAGCCGGCCAGCTTGGCCATGTGCCCGGAGTTACCGGCGGTGACCACGCCGACACGCTTGGCACCGATGAAGCCTTTGTTGGTTTCCACACCGATGACCGCGCCATTCTCCTTGCGAAAGCCGATCACTTCGGTCTGCTGGATCAGGTCCACACCGAGGGCGTCGGCAGCACGGGCGAAGCCCCATGCCACGGCGTCGTGACGGGCGACACCACCACGGCGCTGCACGGTGGCACCGAGGATCGGGTAGCGGGTGTTCTTGGAGCAGTCCAGGTACGGGATTTCGGCCGCGACCTGGGCAGTGTTGAGCAGCTCGCCATCCACGCCGTTGAGGCGGTTGGCGCTGACGCGGCGCTCGGAATCACGCATGTCTTGCAGGGTGTGGCACAGGTTGTAGACGCCACGCTGGGAGAACATCACGTTGTAGTTGAGGTCCTGGGACAGGCCCTCCCACAGCTTCATGGCGTGCTCGTACAGGTGCGCCGACTCGTCCCACAGGTAGTTGGAACGCACGATAGTGGTGTTACGAGCGGTGTTGCCGCCGCCCAGGTAACCCTTCTCGATCACCGCCACGTTGGTGATGCCGTGCTCCTTGGCCAGGTAGTAGGCCGTGGCCAGGCCATGGCCGCCACCGCCGACGATCACCACGTCGTAGACCTTCTTGGGCGTCGGCGTGCGCCACATGCGCTGCCAGTTTTCGTGGTGACTGAGGGAGTGCTTGAAAAGGCCGAAGCCCGAGTAGCGTTGCATGATCGATTACTCCACTCAGCGGTAAACAGGGAAGTCTGCGCACAGCGCGGCGACGTTTCTCGCCACATCGGCTTCGACGTCGGCGTCACCGAGGTTGTCGAGGATGTCGCAGATCCAGCCGGCCAGTGCCACGCACTGGGCGACCTTGAAACCACGGGTGGTGACGGCCGGGGTGCCGATGCGCAGGCCCGAAGTGACGAACGGCGACTGCGGGTCGTTCGGCACGGCATTCTTGTTGACGGTGATGTGCGCACGGCCCAGGGCGGCGTCGGCCTCTTTACCGGTCAGGCCCTGGCGAATCAGGCTGACCAGGAACAGGTGGTTGTCGGTGCCGCCAGAGACTACGTCGTAGCCGCGGTCGATGAACACTTCGGCCATGGCCTGGGCATTTTCGATCACCTGCTTCTGGTAGCTCTTGAACTCAGGCTCCAGCGCTTCCTTGAAGCACACGGCCTTGGCGGCGATCACGTGCATCAGCGGGCCGCCCTGGGCGCCTGGGAACACTGCGGCGTTGAGCTTTTTCTCGATCTCTTCGTTGGACTTGGCCAGGATCAGGCCGCCACGTGGGCCGCGCAGGGTCTTGTGGGTGGTGGTGGTCACCACATCAGCGAACGGAATCGGGTTCGGGTACAGGCCAGCGGCAACCAGGCCGGCGACGTGGGCCATGTCGACGAACAGCAGCGCACCGACCTTGTCGGCGATGGCGCGAAAGCGTGGGAAATCGAGGGTTTTGGAGTAGGCCGAGAAGCCGGCAACGATCATCTTCGGCTTGTGCTCGACGGCCAGGCGCTCGACTTCGTCGTAGTCGATCAGACCGGTGTCGGTGTTGATGCCGTACTGCACGGCGTTGTAGAGCTTGCCCGAGGACGACACCTTGGCGCCGTGGGTCAGGTGGCCGCCGTGGGCCAGGCTCATGCCCAGAATGGTGTCACCCGCCTGCAGCAGGGCCAGGTACACCGCGCCGTTGGCCGAGGAGCCAGAGTGCGGCTGAACGTTGGCGTAATCGGCACCGAACAGCTGCTTGGCGCGCTCGATGGCCAATGCCTCAACCTTGTCGACGTGCTCGCAACCACCGTAGTAGCGCTTGCCCGGATACCCTTCGGCGTATTTGTTGGTCAGGCCGCTGCCCTGGGCCTGCATGACGCGCTTGCTGGTGTAGTTCTCCGAGGCGATCAGCTCGATGTGATCTTCCTGGCGCTGCTCTTCGGCATTCATCGCCGCCAGCAGTGCGTCGTCATAACCCTGGATCTGGTCTTGCTTGCTGAACATCGTGTTTCTCCCGGCAGCGATCGTTTCTTGTCTGTAAGGCACTGCGGCCCTTTGTGGCGATGGTATGACTGGCCGAGGTGGGTCAGATGCCTGCGCACGCCTTGCAATGGCGCGTTTACGACATTGCCATTGGGTTGCTGTTGCCGGCCTCTTCGCGGGGCAAGCCCGCTCCCACAATGGTTGCTGTATGCAGGGCTACTGTGGGAGCGGGCTTGCCCCGCGAAGAGGCCGATACAGATCCGACTCAAAGCAGCTTGTATAGGCAACCGCTGAATCGATGGTTTAGAGTGCTGTTCTGCGTCGTTCACAGGACCGTGTCATGACAGATAAGAGCCAACAATTCGCCAGCGACAACTATTCCGGCATCTGCCCAGAAGCCTGGGCCGCCATGGCCAAGGCCAACATGGGCCACGACCGCGCCTACGGCGACGACCAGTGGACCGAGCGCGCCTCGGAATACTTTCGCAAGCTGTTCGAAACCGACTGCGAAGTGTTCTTCGCCTTCAACGGCACCGCCGCCAACTCCCTGGCCCTGGCCTCGCTGTGCCAGAGCTACCACAGTGTGATCTGCTCGGAGACCGCTCACGTCGAAACCGACGAATGCGGTGCGCCGGAGTTCTTTTCCAATGGTTCCAAGCTGCTGACCGCGCCCAGCGTCAACGGCAAGCTGACGCCGCAATCGATCCGCGAAGTGGCGCTCAAGCGCCAGGACATCCATTACCCCAAGCCGCGTGTGGTCACCCTTACCCAGGCCACCGAGGTAGGCACCGTCTATCGCCCCGACGAGCTCAAGGCGATCAGTGCGACCTGCAAGGAGCTGGGTCTTAACCTGCATATGGACGGCGCACGCTTTACCAATGCCTGCTCGTTCCTGGGCTGCAGCCCGGCTGAGCTGACCTGGAAGGCCGGGGTGGATGTGCTGTGCTTTGGTGGCACCAAGAACGGCATGGCGGTAGGTGAGGCGATCCTGTTCTTCAACCGCGACTTGGCCGAGGACTTCGACTACCGTTGCAAGCAGGCCGGGCAGTTGGCGTCGAAAATGCGCTTCCTGTCGGCACCGTGGGTGGGGCTGCTGGAAGATGGCGCCTGGCTGCGCCATGGCGCGCATGCCAACCATTGCGCGCAGCTGCTGGCCTCGTTGGTGAGTGATTTGCCGGGGGTAGAGCTGATGTTCCCAGTGGAGGCCAACGGGGTGTTCCTGCAGATGCCCGAGCCAGCCATCGAGGCACTGCGTGGCCGGGGCTGGCGGTTCTATACCTTCATCGGTAGCGGTGGGGCCCGGTTCATGTGCTCGTGGGATACCGAGCAAGCGCGGGTGCGTGAGCTGGCTGCGGATATCCGCGCGATCATCGGCGCCTGATGCGTAGCATTCGCGGGGCAAGCCCGCTCCCACAGGCTCATCACCAGTTGGTTTTGTGTCAGTCCTGTGGGAGCGGGCTTGCCCCGCGAAGTACCCAACACCGATCTAAAGCTTAAACCCGCCCATCTGCCGCGCCAGGTCATCCGCCAGCCCACGCAGCGCCTGACACTCCTCCCGGCACCCCTGCACTTCCGCCGCCGTTTCCCTGGCCAAATCAGAAATCCCCTGCACCGTGCGGTTGATTTCTTCGGTCACCGCCGACTGCTCTTCAGTTGCCGTGGCCACCTGATGGTTCATGTCGCTGATGTGCTCCACCTGGTCGGTGATCGCCCCCAACGAAGCCCCCGTACGCTGGCTCGACTGCACACCACTGCCGGTCGCCTGCTGCCCCGCCTGCATCGACGTCACTGCTGAACCGGCCCCTTGCTTGAGGCGCTGGATCATCTGCTGCACTTCGTCGGTGGACAGCTGTGTGCGCCGGGCCAAGGTGCGTACCTCATCCGCAACCACGGCAAAGCCACGCCCCATCTCCCCTGCCCGCGCAGCTTCAATGGCGGCATTGAGCGCCAGCAGGTTGGTCTGTTCGGAAATACTGCGGATCACCGCCAGCACTTCATCGATCGAGGCGACTTCCTCGGCCAACTGGGTGACCGCCTCCGCCGCTTTGCCGATATCGCCCGACATGCCTTCAATACCCTGGATCGAATGCCGCACCACCTCACGCGCCTGCAGGGCTTCGTCGCGCGCCGCCTGCGAGGCCTGTGCAGCATCGCCGGCGTTGCGGGCAATGTCCTGCACGGTCAGGCCCATTTCGTGTACGGCGGTGGCGACCATTTCGGTCATTTCCTGCTGGCGACCGGAGCGTTCGGCGGTGTTGTCCACAACCCGGGTCACCTGCTCCACCGCCCGGTGCAGGCGCTCGGTTGTGCGCAGCACCTCGCCGATCAGGCCGCGCTGGCTGTCGAGAAAACGGTTGAACCCGCGCGCCAGGTCACCCAGTTCGTCCTGGCGCGAATCATCCAGGCGATGGCTGAGGTCGCCTGCACCGCTGCCAATCTGTACCAGCGCGGCAGTGACACGGCGGATAGGCCGCACCAGCCCACGTGCCAGCAGCACCACCAGCAACAATGACAGCAGCGCCACGCCGCCACCGATCAAAGTGGTAAGCCAGATCGCCTCGCGCATCTGGGCATAGATCTCGGCTTCCGGCACCTCGGCGACCAACGTCCAGTTCAGGTCACGCAGCGGCAAGCCCAACGCCAGGTAGTTCTCGCCGTCGCGCTGGAAGCGACTGGAGCGCAGGGCCTGATCGCCACTCATCACCGCCTTCGCCGCCTGTTCATCAAGCTGTTCGACAAGCTGGCGCTTGCCGCTGAAGGCATTGTCCGGGTGCACCTGGATCAAGCCATCGTTACGCACCAGAAACACCTTGCCGTGCTCGCCAAAGCTGAAGTCGTGGATCAGTTTCGACAGCTCGGTCATGCGCAGGCCCATGCCCGCCACGCCGACCAGCTTGCCGTCCTTTTCCACGCGGTAATCGATGAACAAGGCCAGCTCACCCGTGGCGCCATCGATGTCGATATTGATCAGGCGCTCGGCGCCGCTATCGATATAGCCGTAAAACCACTTGTCCTTGGGGTTGCTACGGCTGAGGGTGCGGTCAAGGCCATTTTCGTTGTAGTAATGGCCAGTCTCGGTCGAGACAAACAGCGCGGTGAAGGCATGGTTGCGCTGCTTGGCGGCCTGCAGGTATTCGACAAAACGTGGCGCTTGTGCAGGGCCTTCACCGGCCGCCAGCCAGTCACGCAGCAGCGTGTTGCCGGCGATGTCCGCCGCCGCCACCAGCGGCTGGCCGAGCATGCGCTCGATATCGTTGCGGATGGCTTCAACACTGGCCGGCAACGCCGTGTCGACCAGGTAGCGTTCGGTCAGGCGGTTGAGGGCCACCGTGAAAATCACCACCACCACCAGGATGCTCGCCAGCAGGGCGGCGCCCATGCTCGCGATCAACTGCCACTGGATACTCCGACGCCAGATACGCATGCCCCTGCTCCCCGCCAATTATTGTTTTGGAGGAAGTGTATACACTTATGTATCCAGTTGTTCCAGTAACTTGAGACAACTAATACCGACTGTAGGAGCGGGCTTGCCCCGCGAATGTGCTGGTAAATTCACCGATGCATCCGCAGGCGATCCGGCGTCCCGGCAAGCCCGCTCCCACAAGGGTTCGCAGGGTGCTTTTACTGCTCGGCGATGGTCCGAACGATCGCGTCCACCGTGGCGTCGATCTGCGCCTGGGTACGCTCGAGCGTCTGCTGGTGTTCCTTTTGCAGTTCGACCTGCTTGGAACACAGATTCAGAGCAGCCAGCACCAGCAGCTTGTCCCCGATCAGGGTCGGGTAGGAGCGCTTGGTTTCGGCCAGGGCGGTGTTGAGCATGCGAACCGCCTGCGCCAGGGTTTCCTCCTGGCCTTCGGGCGCCTTGATCGAATAGTCGCTGCCGAGAATCGACACGACATTGATCGGCTGCGCTTGCAGCCTCATGCGCCTACGACACCTGCGCTGGCGCGGTCAACCAGCGCCTGGATACGCGCGGCGGTGGCACCGTGCTTCTCTTCCTGCTCCATCAGCGACAGCTGCAGGGTTTCGTTTTCTTCCTTGGCCTGGGCCAGTTCCTGGCCAAGGGCGGTGTTCTGCTCGGTGAGTTGAGCGTTTTTCTGCATCAGGTCGCTGACCAGTTGCTCGAGTTGATTCAGGGAGGCTTCCAGCATGGGTCTATCTCAGGTTGTTGCAAAGGGCGCACACGATAAAGAAAAGCGCGAACCCTCGCCATTAAATATCGGATTCTTAAGGTTTCTATCCCGCAGATTGACAGGGTATCGGGCCTCTTGTTCCGACTTGGGTCAACCGCCGGTCAGGTAAACAAACCCCGCACTCACTCATTTGAGCTTTAGGCCTCAAGCCTGGCCAACTGCGACCGATAGCCAGGTAAGTCACATTCTGTCGCATGGATCGCGTCCCTTCACTTGCCTGGATTCGCCTTCCATGTCCCTACGCAACATGAATATCGCCCCGCGCGCATTGCTCGGGTTTGCCCTGATCGGCCTGCTGATGCTTGGCCTTGGTGTCTTCTCGCTCATGCAAATGGGTAACATCCGCCATGCTGGTGTGGCCATTGAGAGCATCAGCGTGCCCAGCATCAAGACCCTCGACGAACTGACGTCGCTCAACCTGCGCCTGCGCACCCTGTCCTATCGCCTGCTGGTCAACCGCGAGCCAGAGACCGTGCGCGATACGCTCAACCTGCTGGACCAGCGCAACGCGCAGATCGACCAAGCGCGCCAAGCCTACCTGCCGATGATCGGGGCAGCCGATGAGCAGGCCGCCTACGACCAATACACCCAGTTGCTCAACCAGTACCGACAACTGGAAGCGCGCATGCGCAGCCTGAGCCAGGCCAACCGCACTGACGAGCTTCGTGACTTGCTCAATCGCGATCTGTTGGCCAACTCCGAGCAGATCAACAAGGTCATGGAAACGTTGGTGCGCATCAACACTGACCAGACCCGCGAAACCAACGAAGTTGCCGCGCGCCAGTACGACAGCGCCTTTACCCTGGTGATTAGCCTGTTGGTTGCCGCCACGCTGCTGACATTCCTCTGCGCCTTCCTGCTCACCCGCAGCATCGTCAAGCCCATCGAAGCAGCGCTCGATGCCGCAGAACAAGTGGCTGACGGCGACCTGACCCACGTCATCCGCGCCGAGGGCACCGACGAAGCCGCACGCCTGCTGCAGGCCATGGCGCGCATGCAGGACAAGCTGCGCGACACCCTGCAACTGATCGCCGGCTCCGCGACCCAGCTGGCCTCGGCCGCCGAGGAGCTGAACTGCGTCACCGACGTGAGCGCCCGTGGCCTGCAACAGCAGAACAATGAGATCGAACAGGCCGTTACGGCCGTCACCGAGATGACCAGCGCCGTGGAGGAGGTTGCGCGCAACGCCGTGAGCACCTCAGAAGCCTCCGGCGAAGCCAGCCGATCGGCCGGCGATGGCCGCGACCTGGTGATGGAAACCGTGGGCGCTATCGAGCGCATGAGCGGCGATGTGCAGGCCACCGCCCAACTGATCACCCATCTGGCCGAGCAATCGCGCGATATCGGTAAGGTGCTCGACGTGATCCGCGGCCTGGCTGACCAGACCAACCTGCTGGCACTCAACGCCGCGATCGAGGCAGCGCGTGCCGGTGAAGCAGGCCGTGGCTTTGCCGTGGTGGCGGACGAGGTGCGTGCACTGGCGCACCGTACCCAGCAGTCGACCAGCGAAATTGAGCGGATGATCGGCAGCATCCAGGGCGGCACCGAAGAGGCGGTCGAATCGATGCGCACCAGCACCGAACGCGCCGAGTCGACCTTGAGCATGGCCCGTGGCGCCGGCATGGCGCTGGACACCATTGCCGGTGCGGTGGCGCAGATCAACGAGCGTAACCTGGTAATCGCCAGCGCGGCGGAGGAGCAGGCACAGGTGGCGCGGGAGGTTGACCGCAACCTGGTGAATATCAATGACCTGTCGGTGCAGAGCGCAACCGGGGCGCATCAGACCAGTGCGGCGAGTGCTGAATTGTCGCGTCTCGCTGTGGACTTGAATGGGCTAGTGGCTCGGTTCCGCACCTGACATTGATGGGGCCGCTTTGCGGCCCATTCGCGGGGCAAGCCCGCTCCCACAGTCTTTAGCCTTGGCTGGCCCCTGTGGGAGCGGGCTTGCCCCGCGAATGGGCCGGCACTGCCACCCAACATCCAGCAACCATTGCGCACCTCGAACTGACACCAGCTGACCTAGTGTTTCCCTGAATCTTCAAAGGGAGCAACACATGGACCGTGCCCAATCCCACCTACTGCGCCGTGGCCGCTTGTCTCAGCCTGGCGGGCTCTATTTGCTGACCACCGTCACTCACGAGCGCAAACGCATCTTTACCCACTTCCAGTCAGCCCGCTGCGTAATCCATCAACTGAGGCAAACCGAGCTCGATGGACTGTGCCGATCCCTGGCCTGGGTGGTCATGCCAGACCATGTTCATTGGCTGATCGAATTACGAAGTGGCACGTTGTGCTGCTTGATGCGCAGGTTCAAGTCGCGCAGCAGTCATGCGCTTTATCAACTCGGCATGCCGCGCCGGAAGGTATGGCAACCGGGCTATCACGACCATGCCTTGCGCCGTGAGGAGAGTGTTGTGCATGTGGCCAGGTACATCGTTGCCAATCCCCTAAGAGCCGGGTTGGTTCGCCGTGCTGGCGATTATCCGCATTGGGATGCTGTGTGGATTTGATGGCCTCTTCGCGGGGCAAGCCCGCTCCCACAATGGATAGGGTTGGCAATCCAAACTTGTGGGAGCGGGCTTGCCCCGCGAATGGGCTGCAAAGCAGCCCCCTGGGCCCTCAGATCAATAATCGATCCGCACATCCCCTTTAGGCACACTGCAGCACGACAGGATGTACCCCTCAGCCTCGTCTTCCTCGGTAATCCCGCCGTTATGCTCCATCTCCACCTCGCCACCCAGCTTCAGCACCTTGCAAGTGCCGCAAATGCCCATACCGCAGGCTTTCGGGATCATCAGGCCAACCTTGGCCGCCGCCGCATGCACGGTCTCGCCCGGGGCGACACGAATGCTCTTCTCGCTGCCGATGAACTCCACCAGGTTCAGGTCGGAGGCGTCCACTTCCGGCGCGTCGGCCGCCTGCTCGGCATGCTCCACAGCATCCGCCTTGGCTTCTGCCGGCGTCGCACCGAACGACTCCTCGTGGTAGTTCTTCATGTCGAAGCCAACCGCCTCGAGCATGCGCTTGACCGCCGTCATGTACGGCGTCGGGCCGCAGCAGAATACTGTGCGCTCCATGTAATCGGGGGCGATCAACTCCATCAACCGCTGATTCAGGTAACCGCGGTAACCGGCCCACGGCTCACCCAAGCCGTGCTTTTCACAGATGATGTGCAGGCTGAAGTTGGGGATGCGCGACGCCATCTGCTCCAGCTCACGGTGGTAGATGATGTCTTTCGGCGAGCGGGCGCTGTGCACGAACACCATGTCGACATTCGCGTTGGTGTCATAGAACCAGCGCGCCATGGACATGACCGGGGTAATGCCGACACCGCCCGAAAGGTACAACACCTTGCCCGCCGGGAAGTCGATGGCATTGAACAACCCCACCGGGCCGTGCACCGGCACTTCCAGACCTTCATGCATGGTGTCGTGCAGGTGGTTCGAGACCAACCCGCCCGGCACACGCTTGACGGTGATCGAGAAGCTGTAGGGCACCGACGGTGAGCTGGAGATGGTGTACGAACGCATCACCGGCTTGCCTTCGATCTCCAGCTCCAAGGTAACGAACTGCCCAGGCTTGAAGAAGAACATGATCGGCTGGTCGGCCATGAAGCAGAAGGTGCGCACGTCCCAGGTCTCCTGGATGACCTTGACGCAGCGCACGATGTGGCGGCCGTTGGCCCAGGTCTGGGTAGTGACCGGATTGAGGAAGGTATCGGACATGTTCATCTCCAGCGGCCGACTATTGGCCTTTTTATGGCTGCGATAATGCGCAAGCCTGCGCCCGTGTACATTCCTGCCTGCGACATCGGCGTGCTTATCGCGACCAGCCCCGTACTACAAGGGCTGGCGCGTCGTAATTCAAATCGGCCATGTCGCCCATGGATACGGTTCACGGCGCCTTCGGACGCACACTCCACGGCAAAAGAACCTGCGGCACCACAACAACGATTAGCCACCTTTTGCCGGCCGCACGCGGCCCCGAGGATTACACGATGGACGTCACCGCAACCCTGAGCCTGGGCGATCCACTGGAACCTGCACGCAAGGCCACCGCCGAGATGCTGCAGACCCGCGAGCGCACCTACTCGCTGCCCCAGCCGTTCTACACCGACGAGCGTCTGTTCCAGATCGACATGCAAGAGATTTTCCACAAGGAGTGGCTGATCGCCGGCATGACGTGCGAGATCCCGGCCAAGGGCAATTACATCACCCTGCAGATCGGCAAGAACCCGATCATCGTGGTGCGCGGTGCCGAAGGTAAGGTGCATGCCTTCCACAACGTCTGCCGCCACCGTGGTTCGCGTTTGTGCGTCAGCGAAAAGGGCAAGGTGGCCAAGCTGGTGTGCCCATACCACCAGTGGACCTACGAGCTGGACGGCCGCCTGCTGTTCGCCGGCACCGAAATGGGCGCCGATTTCGACATGAACCAGTACGGCCTGAAGCCTGTGAACGTCAAGGTCGCCGGTGGCTATATCTTCATCAGCCTGGCGCAGAACCCGCCGGCCATCGATGAGTTCCTGGCGACCCTGGACCACTACATGGAACCCTACGACATGGAGAACACCAAGGTGGCGGTGCAAACCACCTTGATGGAAAAGGCCAACTGGAAACTGGTGCTGGAAAACAACCGCGAGTGCTACCACTGCAACGGGTCGCACCCAGAGCTGCTGCAAACCCTGTTGGAATGGGACGACACCAACGACCCGCGTGCCAGCCAGGACTTCAAAGACCATGTGGCCGCCTCCGCCGCCGCCTGGGAAGCCGAGAAGATCCCGTATCTGCACAAGAGCCATGGCCTGCGTAACCGTATCGTGCGCATGCCGCTGCTCAAGGGCACGGTATCGATGACCATGGACGGCAAGCAGGCCTGCCAGAAGCTGATGGGCCGCATCCAGAACCCGGACCTGGGCTCGATGCGCATCCTGCACCTGCCGCACTCGTGGAACCACTGCATGGGCGACCACATGATCGTCTTCACCGTGTGGCCGATCAGCGCCCAGGAGACCATGGTCAGCACCAAGTGGTTGGTGCACAAGGATGCGGTCGAAGGTGTCGACTACGACCCGGAGCGCATGCGCAAGGTGTGGGACGCGACCAACGACCAGGACCGCCGACTGGCCGAAGAGAACCAGCGCGGGATCAACTCCACCGCCTATCAACCAGGGCCGTACTCGAAGACCTATGAGTTTGGTGTGGTGAACTTCATTGATTGGTACAGCCAGCGCGTGCTGGAAAATCTGGGGGCGGCGCCGGCGCCTTACCTGAAGGAAGTGCAGGTGCAGTAACTGGACACCCCTCCTGACACGGCTTTGTCCGGGTCAGGAGGGGTCATCCGGTCCGGATGCCATTCATTTCCAATGCAGGTGCACGAGGTTGATACTGCCAATCACGCCATGCCGTTCTCCCTGCCCGATAGCTGGCTGCGACCCTGCTTCCGAGATCCTGCACCGCCCCCCACACATACGACGCACCTTCAGCCACCAACCTCGCACCGGTGACTTCAAAGGTTGTTTCCCAGGCGATCCTTCCCACCGATACCTCCGATGATCGCACTTGACGCCATACCGTTCGAGCCGCCTCGTAGTTCGAGATCAATCCCGAGACGGCACTGCCGGCCGCATTTGCCAGCCCCAATTGGCTACCTTGGCTGCTGAGCGTGTTTCCACCCCACCCCCCCGTCTCTTATCCACATCTTACACTGCC
>NZ_BQHW01000046.1 GCF_021602025.1 Pseudomonas ceruminis | reverse complement strand
GTCCCCACCGCCAAGGACAGCCCCCATGCCGCCCCGCCACCCCACCCCGCCCGGCTTCATCCGCGTCCGTGCCGCCCGTGAGCACAACCTCAAGAACATCGACGTCGACATCCCCCGCGACGCACTGGTGGTGTTCACCGGCGTCTCCGGCTCGGGCAAATCGTCGCTGGCCTTCTCCACCCTCTACGCTGAAGCCCAGCGTCGCTATTTCGAATCGGTCGCGCCCTATGCCCGGCGCCTGATCGACCAGGTCGGGGTGCCAGACGTGGACGCCATCGACGGCCTGCCTCCGGCGGTGGCGTTGCAGCAACAGCGCGGCACGCCCAGCGCGCGCTCGTCGGTGGGCAGTGTCACCACCCTGTCCAGCTCGATCCGCATGCTCTATTCGCGCGCCGGCAGCTACCCGGCGGGGCAGCCGATGCTGTATGCCGAGGACTTCTCACCGAACACGCCGCAAGGCGCCTGCCCCGAGTGCCATGGGCTGGGCCGGGTGTACGAAATGACCGAGGCGACCCTGGTCCCCGACCCGTCACTGACCATCCGCGAACGGGCCGTGGCGGCCTGGCCGATGGCCTGGCAGGGGCAGAACCTGCGCGACATCCTGGTGACCCTGGGCTACGACGTCGATGTCCCCTGGCGCGACTTGCCCCAGGCACAACGCGACTGGATTCTCTACACCGAGGAGACACCGACCGTTCCGGTGTACGCCGGGCTGACCCCAGCGCAGACTCGCGCCGCCCTCAAGCGCAAGCTCGAACCCAGCTATCAGGGCACCTTCAGCGGCGCGCGGCGCTATGTGCTGCACACCTTCATGCATTCGCAAAGCGCCCAGATGCGCAAGCGCGTGTCCCAGTTCATGCGCCCAAGCCCGTGCCCGCTGTGCCAGGGCAAGCGGCTCAAGTGCGAGGCGCTGCAGGTGACGTTCGCCGGGCATGATATCGGCGAGCTGTCGCGTCTGCCGCTGCAGGCGCTGGCCGACGTGTTCCGCAAGGTCTCGGCGCACGGTTACCTGGAGCAGCACGACGACAACCTGACCCTGGAAAAGCGCCTGGCCGCTCAGCGCATCAGCGTCGAGTTGCTCGAACGTATCGATACCCTGATCGACCTTGGCCTGGGTTACCTGGCCCTGGAACGCAGCACACCGACATTGTCCTCCGGCGAGCTGCAGCGCCTGCGCCTGGCCACCCAGCTCAATTCGCAATTGTTCGGCGTGATTTATGTGCTGGATGAGCCGTCGGCCGGGCTGCATCCGGCGGACAGCGAAGCGCTGTTCGAAGCCTTGCAGCGGCTGAAGCAGGCCGGCAACTCGGTGTATGTGGTCGAGCATGACCTGGACACCCTGCGCCGAGCCGACTGGTTGGTGGACGTTGGCCCGGCGGCAGGCGAGCATGGCGGGCAGGTGCTGTACAGCGGCCCGCCCGCAGGCCTGGCGCAAGTAGCGGCGTCGCGCACCGGTGCCTATCTGTTCGCCGAGGCAACGCCGGCCCCACGTACGCCGCGGCGGGCGCAAGACTGGCTGCAGCTCGAGGGCATCAGCCGCAACAACCTGCACGACCTCAGCGCGCAGTTTCCGCTGGGCTGCTTTACCTCGGTCACCGGGGTTTCCGGCTCCGGCAAGTCGAGCCTGGTCAGCCAGGCGTTGCTGGAACTGGTCGGTGCCCACCTGGGCCATGCCGAACAACGGGCCGAAGCCGAGGAACAAAGCCTGGAGGACGAACCGGAGCAGCTCAGCAGCGGTCGCGTCAGCGCCGGCCTGGGCAACATCAAGCGGCTGGTGCAGGTCGACCAGAAGCCTATCGGCCGCACGCCACGCTCCAACCTGGCCACCTACACCGGGTTGTTCGACCACGTGCGCAAGCTGTTCGCCGCCACAGAGCAAGCCAAGGCCCGCGGTTTCGATGCCGGGCGGTTCTCGTTCAATGTCGCCAAGGGGCGCTGCGAGAACTGTGAGGGCGAAGGCTTTGTCAGTGTCGAGTTGCTGTTCATGCCCAGCGTCTACGCGCCCTGCCCTACGTGCCATGGCGCGCGCTACAACCCTGACACCCTCGCTGTGACCTGGGAAGGCATGACCATTGCCCAGGTACTGCAGTTGACTGTCGATCAGGCCCTGCAGGTATTCGCCGCACAGCCCCCGGCGCAGCGCTGCCTGCAGGTGCTGCAGGACATCGGCCTGGGCTACCTGCGTCTGGGCCAGCCGGCTACCGAGTTGTCCGGGGGTGAGGCGCAGCGCATCAAGCTGGCCACAGAACTGCAGCGCATGGCCCGGGGGGCCACGCTGTATGTATTGGACGAGCCTACCAATGGCCTGCATCCACAGGATATCGACCGACTGTTGGTACAGCTCAATCGGCTGGTCGACAGCGGACACAGTGTGGTGGTGGTCGAGCATGACATGCGGGTGGTCGCGCAAAGCGACTGGGTGATCGACATCGGGCCGGGGGCCGGGGATGCCGGGGGTACTGTGGTGGTGAGTGGGCCGCCTGAGGTGGTTGCGCGCTGCAGTGAGAGCCGTACCGCCGAGTTCTTGGCCAGGGCCTTGTAGCGCCTTACCGGCCCTTTTGCGCGGCGTGTCCGGCCCCACGGGGCTGGATGGCCCGCGCACGCCGGCCTAGGTGGAACATCTACAGCAGACAAAAACCTTTCCTATACTCCTCCTGGCATCCCCGCATGCCATCTGCCCAAAAACGCGAAACCTCACACAACAACAAACGAGGTGGCATATGGTCTGGCAGCAAATCTACGACCCGTTCTCAAGCCCGTGGCTCTCCACCCTCATGGCCGCCGTCCCGGTGGTGGTGATGCTCGCGGCCCTGGCGTTCTTCCATATCAAGGCTCACATCGCCGCCCTGCTCGCCCTGGGTTCCGCGCTGCTGATCTCGATTTTCGCCTTCGGCATGCCAGCGAGCATGGCCGGCTCAGCGGCGTTGTACGGCGCAGCCAATGGCCTGCTGCCCATCGGCTGGATCGTGCTCAACATCATCTTCCTGCACCGGCTTACCACCGAAAACGGCTCGTTCAAGGTGCTGCAGGACTCGCTGGCGCGCATCACCGACGACCGCCGCCTGCAACTGCTGCTGATCGCCTTCTGCTTTGGCGCGTTCTTCGAGGGCGCGGCAGGCTTCGGCACGCCGGTGGCCGTGACCGGTGCAATCCTCATTGGCCTGGGCTTCTCGCCGTTGGCCGCCTCGGGGCTGGCACTGATCGCCAACACTGCTCCGGTGGCCTTCGGCGCGCTGGGTACGCCCATCATTACCCTGGCCAAGGTCACCGGGCTGGATGAGATGGAGCTGTCGGCCATGGTCGGCCGGCAACTGCCGTTCTTCTCGGTCATCGTACCGTTCTGGCTGATCTGGGCGTTCGCCGGCTGGCGCAAGATGCTGGAAATCTGGCCAGCGATTCTGGTGGCGGGGGTGAGTTTCGCCATCCCCCAGTTCCTGGTGTCGAACTACCACGGGCCAATGCTGGTCGACGTGATCGCTGCGCTGATATCCATGGCGTGCCTGACCGCGTTCCTGCGGGTTTGGAAGCCAGCCACCGTGCACACCTCGGCGGCGCTGACTGGCCGCGTGGACAACTCCAAGGTCGACGCAGACCACACACCTGGCACCCACGACGCGTTTGCCGTGCGCGACCAGCGCAGCGTGTTCAAGGCCTGGATGCCGTGGATCATCCTCACCGTGTTCGTGTTCGCCTGGGGCACGGCAAGCTTCAAGAACCTGTTCGACACACGTCCGGCGCTGGACCCTGCCAGCGGCGCAGCCATGCTGGACCCGCAAGGCAAGCCGCTGCGCGAAGCCAACCCACTATTCGCCCCCGTGCTGACCTTCGACACCATCCACCAGCACATCGAAAAGGTCCCGCCGGTGGTGCCCGCGCCCAAGAAAGAAGACGCCCAGTACAAGTTCACCTGGTTCACCGCCACCGGCAGCGGTATCTTCCTCGCAGCGGTGCTGGGCGGGCTACTCATGGGCTATTCGCCGCTGGCACTCGGCCGCCAGTACCTGCGCACGCTGTGGGTGGTGCGCTATTCGCTGATCACCATCGTCGCCATGCTGGCGCTGGGTTTTCTCACGCGCTACTCCGGGCTGGACGCGACCATGGGGCTGGCCTTCGCCGCCACCGGTATCTTCTACCCGATGTTCGGCACCTTACTGGGCTGGCTGGGGGTGGCGCTGACCGGTTCGGACACGGCCTCCAACGTGCTGTTCGGTGGCTTGCAACGGGTCACGGCCGAGCAGTTGGGCCTGAGCCCGGTGCTGATGGCGGCGGCCAACAGTTCCGGTGGGGTAATGGGCAAGATGGTCGATGCACAGTCGATCGTCGTGGCCTCCACTGCTACTCGCTGGTATGGGCATGAGGGCGAGATCCTGCGCTACGTGTTCTTCCACTCGGTGATCCTGGCGATCCTGGTGGGTTGCCTGGTGACGTTGCAGGCTTATGTGGCGCCGTTCACGTCGATGGTGGTGGGTGGCTGATTCGCAGAGCCAACACTGGCCCTATCGCCGGCAAGCCGGTTCCCACAGGCACGCCTTGGTTCTTGAACCTGTGGTGTACCTGTGGGCGATTACCCAGCCCTTCGGGCTGCGCTGTCGCGCAGAGAACAAAGCCCGCGAGCGCGCCGCATACCCTGTGGGAGCGGCTTCAGCCGCGAAGCAGGCGCCGCGGTGGATGGCACCGGCTTCGCCGGTGTTCGCGGCTGAAGCCGCGCCTACAGGATCCCCGCCCAATCAGTAAGTTAGCGTTTGTTCTATGGGAGCCGGCTTGCCGGCGATAGGGCCGCCACGTACAGTCATGCCCATGGACAAATACGCCCCTCGCCAGTGGCTTCCCCACGAAAAACCCAGCCTACCCGGCTCCCCCTCCACGCCCCTGCATGCCCCGGCCAAACGCCTGGCCTTCGGCGTGGTCGGCCTGCTGGTGGCGATCACCGGCGGCCTGGGCAACGCGCTGGTCACCGCCAACCTGGTGTTCCTGCAAGGCGCCCTGGGCGCGACCACCGCAGAAATGGCCTGGCTGCCCGCCGCCTACGTGATGACCAGCGTGTCGATGAACCTGCTGCTGGTCAAGTTCCGCCAGCAGTATGGCCTGCGCGCCTTCACCGAAGTGTTCCTGGTGCTGTACGCCCTGGTCACCTTCGCCCATCTGTTCGTCAACGACCTCAACTCCGCCATCGCCGTGCGTGCCGCCCACGGCATGGTGGGCGCGGCGCTCAGTTCGCTGGGGCTTTACTACATGATCCAGGCGTTCCCGGCACAGTGGCGGCTCAAGGCCATGGTCCTGGGCCTGGGCGCCTCGCAACTGGCCCTGCCGCTGGCGCGGATTTTTTCCGAAGACCTGCTGCAGATCGCCGAATGGCGCGGCCTTTACCTGTTCGAACTGGGCCTGGCATTGGCCGCGCTGGGCTGTGTGCTGATGCTCAAACTGCCTCCCGGTGATCGCTTCAAGACCTTCGAGCCACTGGACTTCCTCACCTTCACCCTCATGGCCAGCGGCACCGCGTTGCTCTGCGCCGTGCTGTCGTTGGGCCGTATCGATTGGTGGCTGGACGCCCCCTGGATCGGCGTTGCCTTGGCAGCAGCCATCGGCCTGGTGTTCAGCGGCCTGGCCATTGAGCACAACCGCCAGAACCCATTGCTGATGACCCGCTGGCTGGGCAGTGGCGCCATTATCCGCCTGGGCCTGTGTGTCATCCTGATCCGCATGGTGACCTCCGAGCAGTCCACTGGCGCGGTAGGCTTTCTGCAAGCGCTGAACATGGGCAGCGAGCAGATGCGCACGCTGTACGCCATCATGTTGCTCGGGGCTGTGGCGGGCCTGGCCTGCAGCGCGCTGACAATCAACCCCAACCACCTGATCATCCCCCTGTTCATTTCCCTTCTGGCCATGGCCACTGGGGCGTTCATGGACAGCAGCTCAAGCAACCTGACCCGCCCGGCGCAGATGTACCTCAGCCAGTTCTTGCTGGCGTTTGGCAGTACCTTCTTCCTCGGCCCGTCCATGGCGCTTGGCATCAGCCATGTGCGGGCCAACCCACGTAACCTGGTGAGCTTTTCGGTGCTGTTCGGCATCTGCAACAACCTCGGCGGGTTGATCGGCGCGGCGCTGCTGGGCACTTTCCAGACCTGGCGCGAGAAGTTTCACTCCAGCCACCTGATGGACCGCCTCAGCTACCTCGAACCGCTGGTCAACGCCCGTGTCCAAAGCGGCGGTGGCGGTTATGCCGGGGTCATCGCCGACCCGGCCCTGCGCAGCGAGGCCGGCATGCGCCTGCTGGCCAGCGCGGCAACCCGCGAGGCCAATGTCATGGCGTACAACGACGTGTTCATGCTGATTGGCGCGATCGCGATCCTTACCATGGTCTGGATCTGCCTACGCGGCACCTGGCTGTGGTACACCACCCGCCAGGCCATTTCATCCGATTCAACCAGCGGCACTGCCAACCGATGACCGAAGAAAACCGCACGACCACCACCACCGCCATCGCCGAAACCCCGGAGGGGGCTACCCCGCCCAGCGAGCCGACCAGCCCGGTGCGTTCGCGGCGGGTGCGGATCCTGTCCACCATCACATTCGCCAGCGTGGCGCTGGCCGGCATCCTGCTGGTGCTGTATGCCTGGCGCCTGCCGCCGTTCAGCAGCGCCATCGAAAGCACTGAAAATGCCCTGGTGCGCGGCCAGGTCACGATCATCGGGCCGCAACTGAGCGGCTACATCGTCGATGTGCCGGTGCATGACTTCCAGTTCGTCAAGGCCGGCGACTTGCTGGTGCAGCTTGACGATCGCATCTACACGCAGCGCCTGGCCCAGGCCATCGCCCAGTTGCAGCAGCAACAGGCGGCGCTGGCCAACAACCTGCAGCAGCGCAACAGTGCCCAGGCCACTATCGCCCAGCGTCAAGCAGCGATCGGCGATGCGACGGCCCAGGTGGACAAGGCCCGCGCCGACTTCAGCCGCAACCAGGCGCTGGTCAGCGACGGCTCGGTATCGCGCCGGGAGCTGGACGTGACCCGCGCCAACCAGGCCGCCGCCGTGGCCAGCCTGGCCCAGGCCAAGGCAGCGTTGGCGATCGCCCGCCAGGACTTGGAGACGGTAATTGTCAACCGCGCCGCGCTGGAGGCGGCAGTGGAGAACGCCAAGGCTGCCGTGGAACTGGCCCGCATCGACCTCGACAACACCCGGGTGACGGCGCCGCGTGACGGCCAGCTGGGGCAGATCGGCACGCGGTTGGGCGCCTACGTCAACTCCGGCGCACAGCTGATGGCACTGGTGCCCGATACCCTGTGGGTGATTGCCAACATGAAAGAAACCCAGATGGCCAATGTACGCATCGGCCAGCCGGCGACGTTTACCGTGGACGCACTCAACCACCTGAAACTGCGTGGCCACGTGCAACAGATTTCACCCGCCACAGGCTCGGAGTTCGCCTTGTTGCAGGCCGACAACGCCACCGGCAACTTCGTCAAGATCGCCCAGCGCATACCGGTGAGGATCACGGTGGATGCCGACCAGTCGCAGGCCAAGCGCTTGCGCCCGGGTATGTCGGTGGTGGTGAGCATCGACACCCGTGAGCACGCCCATTGACCGTGCCCGGGCAGCCTGCCCCGCAGTGTGAATGTGAGAAAACAAGGCCGACGCCCAGAAGATGCTCAACGGCACCACCCGCGGCGGGCTGTGCTTCGGCAAGGCCCAGGTCACCGCCATCGAGCAGTTCAGCGAGCCGGGCGAAATGATGGGGCAGAAGATTTCCCGCGTGACCTATGCCTACAAGATCACCGGGCTCCCGGACTGGGCCAGGCCCGAGGCGCAAAATCCCCGGCCCTCTGACCGTGCTCTCGCAGTGAACGGCGCCGTTGCACAGCGACTGCGCCGCCCCTGCGGCGTCTGGTCGCAGGCCGATGCCCCTTGGGCAAATCGTCGCCAGGCCGTAGAATCGCGCCTCCTTTTCGCCCGTCGCCTTGAACGGTGGCAACCGGCAGCAATGACAGAGTCCGTGCCTGCACACATGGCTGCACATGTGAAATAGGCTCAACCGACCCCGCCCGACCCCGCACTTGAAGGGTCCAGCGGTTGAGTCTTGCCCAGGTCGCATCCAGCCCAGGCACACCCGCACAGCCTTTCGGCCCTCTTTGGGCCTGTTTGGCGTGCGAGTTCGAAGAGGCGTTTCCTATCGCCACTCCAACTTGAGGTATGTATGTCTCCGCGTTTGCTGGCCATGGCGCTGGCACCCCTGCTCGGGCTGTTCATCATTGCCCTGGGCAACGGTTTCATGTCTTCGCTGACCACCCTGCGCCTGGGCGCTGCCGGCGAGTCGGCCACAACCATCGGTATCGTCTCGTCGAGCTACTTCATCGGGCTGACCCTCGGTGCCATCTTCAACGACCGTCTGATCCTGCGCATCGGCCATATCCGCGCCTACACCAGCTTCGCCGCGCTGATCGCTGCCACCATCCTGCTGCAAGGGCTGTTCTACGACACCACGTGGTGGTCGATTCTGCGCCTGATCAACGGCTGGGCCGCGGTTGGCGTGTTCCTGGTGATCGAAAGCTGGCTGCTGCTGGCGGGCGACGCGAAGATCCGCGGGCGTCTGCTGGCGCTGTACATGATCGCGTTCTACGGTGCCGGCGTGATCGCCCAGGCAGGCCTGGGCGCTATCACCCACCTGGGCGATAGCGCCCCGTTCATGCTGGCGGGCATGCTCGCCGCGCTGTCGGTGCTGCCCATCGTCATCCTGCCACGGGTGTCGCCGCTGCTGGATCAGGTCGAGCCGCTCAAGCCGCGCCAGTTGCTCGGTGTGGCCCCCTCGGGGCTGGTCGGCTGCTTCGGCTCCGGTGTGGCCATTGCCGGTATCTATGCGTTGCTGCCGTTGTACCTGCAGCGCATCGGCCTGGACGTGGGCGAAGTGGGCAACATGATGGCCTGGGTGATCCTCGGCGCCATGTTGTTGCAATACCCCGTGGGGCGCTGGTCCGACCGCAAGGACCGCCAGGACGTGCTGATCGCGCTGGCAGGGCTCTGCGTAGTGCTGTCGCTGGTCACGGTGTTCCTGCCGTCGCACTCGGCGTTGCTGCCGGCCATGCTGTTCCTGCTCGGCGGCGGTGTGTTCGCGTTGTACCCCGTGGCGGTCAGCCATGCCGCCGACCGCGCACCGTCCGACGCCCTGGTACCGATGATCCAGGGCCTGCTACTGATCAACTCGCTGGGCTCGGCCATGGCTCCGGTGGCTATTTCGCCGGTAATGACCTCGTGGGGTGAGGCGGGGCTGTTCTGGGCCTTTGCCGTGGTCAACCTGGGCATGGTGTGCTTCTTCCTCTGGCGCCGTGGCAAACGCCCGGCGGCGGAGCACCCAGCACCGTTCACCGCCTCGACCACCTTCTCGCCGACCGGCGCTGAACTGCGGGTGACCGAGGACCTGATGCACGCGGCCCAGGAGCATCCTCCACTGGATACGGCAGACACACAGCCACCTGGTGCGCAAGCACACTGAATTCGGGGCCGCGCAGCGGCCCTTTTTTTCGACCGCCCGTCGCTCGAAGGGCACCCTACTCTCAGGCGCCAGCCAAACGAATGACAGATCATCCGCACAGGAGCTTCGCCATGATCCGCATTCGCCCGCTTGCGCTCTTGCTCGCCTTGGCCCTGGGCCTGGGCGCTGCCACCAGCTTTGCCGCCTCAGACACCTCCAACACCCACACCGACAGCTACCCGAAAAGCGACCAGCAAGGCGGCAAGACCGCCGGTGATGGCAGCAGTGTGAACAGCCCTGGCAGCGGCCAGGACAATGACAGCAGTGAAACCGGTGATGATGCTGCCGATGGCGCAGCAGGTGGCTCCAACAGCACCGGAGAAGCCACTGGCTCCGGTGCGGGGCAGAGCGGTGGGACCGCGGAAGACCAGGACAGCCGCTGATAGGCATGCAGTGATGAGGCAGGGTCTACCCGCGACGTTGCCGACCCTGCCTCATCGCCAGTACTGCGAGTCATCGACAATCCGCTCGTGCCCGGCGAACAGCGCTGGCAGCTGTTCCTTGAGGTAATCGATCCACGTTCGTACCTTGGCGTCCAGGTAGTGGCGCGACGGGTAGATCGCATAGAGCGCACTTTCCCGTAGCCGATAGGGCGCCAGCAACCGGCGCAGGCGCCCCTGTTCGATGGCCTGGCTGGCGGTATAGAACGGCAGCAGACCAATCCCCATCCCCAGCTCGCTGGCCACCAACATGGCGTCGGCGACATTGGTCAGGAAGCTGTCACGCGGTGCGATCACGCAGTGGTCCACCCCTTGCGGGAACACCCAGTCGCCTTCGTACATCGGGTAGGCCATGCGCAGGCAGCGATGCTCATGCAGGTCCTCCGGGCGCACGGGCACGCCGTGCGCCTGCAGGTAACTGGGGGCGGCACAAGGAATGCTGAAGATCTTGCCCAGCGGTACGGCGATCAGTTGCGAATCGGGCAGTGCCTCATCGACCGTGATGACCACATCATGCCCCTCAGCCAGGGGGTCGGGGTTGCGCTGGGACAAGGTCAACTCGATCACCACCTCCGGGCACAACGCGTTGTAGCCGGCCACCAATGGCATCAGCAGCATGCCCAGCCCATGGGGGCAATGCAGGCGCAGTCGGCCTCGGGGGGTAAGGTGAGCGCCACGGGCTTCGTCCATGGCCTCTTCAGTCAGCAGCATGATCTGCCGAGACCGCTCCAGAAACCGCTCACCCGCCTCGCTCATGCGCAGGCGCCGGGTGGTGCGGTGCAACAGCCGGGTCTGCAGCTGGTTTTCAAGCTCGGCGACGATGCGCGACACCTGCGCCGCAGAAATGTCCAGGGCATTGGCGGCGGCGGCAAAGCTGCCGCACTCCACCACCCGGGCGAAGGTACGCATGGCGTGCAACATGTCCATCTGGCAGGGCTCCTTGTGCGTTCTTATTCGTACGCTTGGAGCAGGAATCTATCACGAGTTAGCCCATTTATTGTGTACCACCAATGAATACATCATTGGTAAAACACTGAAAAAGGAGCCTGCCATGAACATCAAACCTGCCATTGCCCTGCTTGGGCTGTGTGCCGCCTGTGCCTCGTTCGGCGCCTTGGCCGACCCCGCTGCACCGCAGCCGGTCGTCAGCAAAGGGGAAACCTACGAATACGGCATGCCACTGGATGTGGCCAAGGTCATCTCGATCACACCGGCCCGCAATGCCGCCGACTGCCAGGTTGGCACCGCGCACATGGTCTATGTCGACCATCAGGGCCAGACCCGCGAAGTCAGCTACCGGGAAATGGGCAACTGCTCGCAGCTCTGACTCACCCCAGCAGCTCGCTGATCCAGCCGACCTGCTGTGCAAATGCCCGCCGTTTGGCTTGCGGAACCGCGTCGCGGGCGCGCTCGAAATTGGCCAGGGTTTGCTGTTTCTGGCGCAGCATGCGTTGCCACTTGGTGAGAAATGCCTGGCTTTTCTCGCGCATGAGCAACGGCCCGAAGTACAGCTCTTCAGCGCTATAGGCCACCGCTTCCCCAGGTTCAGCCACCAGGATTTCGTAGTCGAACCGGTTTTCGCGCAGTACCTCTTCGCAGACGATCCGGTAGCCGTTTTCCATCAGCCATCCGCGCAATTCACACTCACCCCCATTGGGCTGCAGGATCAGGCGTTCGCTGCCGGTCAGGCGGGCCTTGCCGCGCTCGAGGATTTCGCACATGGTTTCGCCACCCATGCCGCAGATACTGATGGCCGAGATGCGGTCACCCGCTTCGATCGCCGCCAGGCCATCGGCCAGGCGGATGGCGATGCGCCCTTGCAGGCCGTTGCGGCGCACGTTGCGCTGGGCCGAGGCGTACGGCGTGGGTGCGACTTCCCCGGCCACTGCGGCTTCGATGATGCCGCGTAGCGCCAAGGCCACCGGCAGGTAGCCATGGTCCGAGCCGATATCGGCCAGGCGCGCGCCCTGCGGCACATGCGCCGCCACACGCTCCAGGCGCATCGACAATGTCTGTTCGTTCAACTCCAACCCCTTGCTCAACAATCGGCCGCGATTCTGACCGCCAGGGCGCGGTATTACAATGCACGCAAGCCAGACGGCGGCCTGCGGCTCGACCCATGCACCGCGCTCGCGTAGGCTTGCAGCTTTCTTCCGTCGCAAGGCAGCACGTTCATGGCTAACATCCTCTACACCCCCGACAGCGATGCCGAGTCCATTTCCTCCGACGTCGCCGAATACAACGGCATCCTGGTCACCACGCAGATTCCAACCGATGCCGACGGCAACCTGGTGCTGGGCGATATCGTTCAGCAAAGCGAAAGCACCCTGCAGGCATTGAAAGTTGCACTGGAAAAAGCCGGCAGCAGCATGGACCGTGTCATGCACCTGACCATCTACCTCACCGACATGGCCGACCGTGCCGCCTTCAACGAGGTGTACCAGCGCTTCTTCAGCAAGCCGTGGCCAGTGCGTGCAGCGGTGGGCGTCGCGGCGTTGGCCTACCCGGACATGCGCGTGGAAGTCACCGCGATGGCTGCCAAAGGCTGATGAAGCGGTTGCCATAAGATTTCGGGGCCGCCTTGCAGCGGCCCACACCCAAGCAGGACGCAGTTCCCAATGCCCCACCCTTTCTGCCGCAAGGCACTTCTTTGCCTGTCACCCACCCTGGGCTTGTGCAGCCCCGCTCACGCCGAAACCGCCAGCACCTTCAACCTGCTCGAACCGGTGGTGGTGACTGGCAGCTACGCCCCCACCGCCAGCTTCGACCTGCCCTACTCCATCGACACCGTCGACCGCTCGCAGATAGCCGATGGCCAACTGGGCGTCAACCTGTCCGAAGCGCTCAACCGCGTCCCTGGCCTGGTGGTGCAGAACCGTCAGAACTACGCCCAGGACCTGCAAATTTCCTCGCGTGGTTACGGCGCCCGCTCGGCCTTCGGCATCCGTGGCATCAAGCTGCTGAGTGACGGCATACCGGCCAGCACCCCGGACGGCCAGGGCCAGGCGGCGTCGCTGAACCTGGATGTGGCCGAGCGCATCGAAGTGCTGCGTGGCCCGGCTTCGGCAATCTACGGCAGCAATGCCGGTGGCGTGATCCAGATGTTTTCCCGCGATGGCGCCGGGCCACCCAAGGTTGGCGCCGAAACCACGTTCGGCAGCGACGGTTTCAACAAGCACCACGTCTACAGCGAAGGCGGCAGTGAGCAGGCCGGCTTTCTCGTCGATGCCTCGCGCATGGACACCGACGGCTACCGCGACCACAGCGCCGCCCGCCGCGACCAGACCTTTGCCAAGGTGCACGTCAAGCCGGACGATGACAGCCGTCTGGCGCTGATCCTCAGCACCCTCGAGCAGAACGGCACCGAGGACCCGCTCGGCCAGACCTGGGACGCTTACCAGCACGACCCTCGTTCAGTGTCGTCGCGTGCCGAGCAATACAACACCCGCAAGAGCATCCACCACCAGCAGGTGGGCATGAACTACGAGCGCTATTTCGGCGAGGCCACCTTGCAGTTCAACCTGTATGCCGGCAAGCGCAGCGTGATCCAGTACCTGTCGATCCCCAAGGGCACGCCGCCGAACAACCGCGGCGGTGGCGTGGTCGACTTCGACCGCGAATTCCATGGCGGCACCCTGCGCTGGATCCAGCCGATCAGCGCCGCGCCCGGCAACCTGACCCTGACCGTCGGCGCCGATTATGACCGCAGCCGCGACGACCGCCGCGGCTTCCAGAACTTCAGTGGCGACACCCTGGGCGTCAAGGGCGAACTGCGCCGCGACGAAAAGGACACCGCCACCAGCCTCGATCCCTATGTGCAGGCGCACTGGGAGCTGGACCGCTGGACCTTCGATGCAGGCTTGCGCCACAGCAGCATGCAGATGGAGGTGGACGACCACTTCCTGGCCAACGGCGACGCCAGCGGCTCGAAAAAGTACCAGCGCACTACCCCAACCCTGTCGGTGATGTACGCGTTCACAGCGGACCTGCATGGCTATATCAGCGCCGGCAAGGGCTTCGAGACGCCTACCCAGGCTGAAATGGCCTATGCCCCCGGCGCGCTGGAAGGCTTTAACTTCGGCCTTGAGCCCGCCACCAGTACCCAGTACGAACTGGGCCTCAAAGCACGCCCGGACGAGCGCACGCGGATCAACGCCGCAGTCTTCGAGATCCGTACCCGGGACGAAATCGTGGTCGATGCTTCCGAAGGTGGGCGCACCAGCTACCGCAATGCAGGCAAGACCTTGCGCCGCGGCTTTGAACTGAGCGTGCAGCGCGAGCTGACAGAACAGTGGCAAGCCAACCTGGCCTACACGCTGCTCGATGCCACCTATGACCAGGCCTTCACCCAAGGCAGCACGACCATCGACAAGGGTAACCAACTGCCGGGCGTACCGCGCAGCAGCCTGTTCGGCGAACTGGTGTGGAAGCCCCGTGCAGGTATCAGCATGGGCCTGGAGGGGCAGTACCGCAGCAAGGTGTATGTCGAAGACAGCAACGACCAGCATGCCGCGCCGAGTTATGCGGTGTTCAACTGGCGGACACGGTTCGAGCAGCAGGCGGGGCCATGGACGTTCCATCAACTGGTGCGGCTGGACAACCTGCTGGACCGTCAGTATGTCGGCTCGGTGATCGTCGGTGATGGCAATGGCCGGTACTACGAAGCAGCGCCGGGGCGCTCCTGGTACGCCGGCGCAGGGCTGGAGTACCAGTTCTGAGCGGGGGGCGCTTGCGCCCCTTGGGTACCCAGGGTCACCTAGCGCTGTATTTCCATCCGCAACAAGGCCGCACCCAGGCATTTGCCATGGGCGTCCAGGGCCAACGAGCGTGTCACGCCACCGCGCAACAGCCCCGGCAGCACGAAGTTCAAGGCATGCAACTGGGCCAGTTCGTAGCGCCGCACCGGTCCGGCGCTGGCGTCACGCAAATGGGCAAACCAGGCCTCGACCTTTTCTGCGGTCACCTCCCGCACCAGCACCTCATAGTCTTGGGGCTTGAAGGCAATCAAAGAAATGTTCGAGGTATCACCCTTGTCACCGGTGCGGGTGTGGGCAAGCTCGTACAGGGCGATGGTCATGGGCATACCTCCAGGTGAACACGGGCAACGGCCAGCTCGCGGGGCAGGTACAGGCTGGCCACCGCCAGCACTTCGCGCACCTGTCGGGTGGCGCCACCACCGCCTGCCGGCCCGTTGGTGTAAAGGGTCTCGACTTCATTGGCCAGCGCCTGGGCCAGCGCACGGGTGGCACAGCGCCCAGCCACCCGCAGGCGTACCTCCCAGGGCGCGTGGGGCTGGCCGAACGCACTGCCGTGCAGCGAGTCGACGCCCATCAGGTCGCAGCGCAGCTCCTCGACCGCAACTGCGGTGAGGGCCAGGCGCTGCTGGACAATCTGGCCGGCCAGCCGGGCCCGGGCAACGGCGTTGGGGCCACCGTAGGAAATCTGGCCCTCGCCGATCCAGCCATCGCGGTACCCCACCGTCACCTTCAACTGCTCAGGACGCTGCGTACCACTGGCCCCCCTGGCCTGTACCCGGTCGGGGCCCTGCTGATGGAAAGACACGGCGGAAAAATCGGCCACCACATCCGGCGTCAGGTAGCAGCGTGGATCATGCACCTCGTACAGCAACTGCTCGGTACAGGTGGCTACATCGATACGGCCACCGCTGCCAGCCACCTTGGTCACCAGGGCATGGCCCTCGGCATCGATCTCGGCCAGGGGGAAGCCCAGCCGCGCCAAGTCTGGGACCTCCTTGACGCCCGGGTCGGCAAAGTAGCCGCCGCTGACCTGGCCGGCACATTCGAGCAGGTGCCCGGTCAAGGTACCGCGACCACGCCGCAGCCAGTCGTCCTGTGCCCAGCCAAAGGCATGCACCTGCGGGGCGAGGAACAGCGATGGGTCGGCCACGCGCCCGGTGATCACCACATCGGCGTCCAGCGCCAGCGCTTCGAGAATCCCCTCGACACCCAGGTAGGCATTGGCCGACACCAGCCGCTCGCCCAACGCGCCCACGCTCAAGCCGTTATCCAGCGCCCACGCCGGGTGCTGGCGCAGCACGGCCAGCACATCGTCGCCCTCCACCGCCGCTACCTTGAGCCCCTTCAGCCCCAGCTCGGCGGCGATGGCCAGCACCTGCTGCGCCGCGCCGCGGGGGTTGGCAGCGCCCATGTTGCTGATGATGCGCAGGCGCCGTTTGCCCTGGCGCACATAGGGCAATACGGCACGCATGCGCGTAGCCAGCAGCGGGTCGAAGCCAGCGCCAGGGTCGGCCAGGCGCGCCTGCTGGGCCAGCGCAATGGTGCGCTCGGCCAGGCACTCGAAGATCAGGTAGTCCAGCTGGCCATCGCGGGCCAGCTCCACGGCGGGTTCCAGGCGGTCACCGGAATAGCCGGCGCCGGCGCCGATACGCAAGGTGTTCATGTCAGAAGACTCCCAAGGCCAGCGCGGTCAGCGTCATCAGCACCGACGCGGCAAATAGAAAAGGCAGGGTAAAACGCTGATGGTCGGCCAGATCGAGCTTGCACAGGCCCACCAGCAGGAACGTCGCCGGGGTCAGCGGGCTGACCGGGAAACCGGTGGTGTGCACCCCCAGCAGTGACGCCTGCGCCACTTGCACGGGGTCCACGCCCAGCGAGCGGCCGACTTCGGCAATCACCGGCATGACGCCGAAATAGAACGAATCGGGGTCGAACAACAGGCTCAGCGGCATCGATACAAAGCCCACCAGGGCCGGGATCAGCCGCCCGTGCCCGGGCGGGATCTGCTGCACGGCCACTTCGGCCATGGCCTTGAGCATGCCAGTGCCTTGCATGATGCCGGTGAATACGCCTGCGGCGAGGAGGATGCTGGCCATGGTCAGCGCGGTCTTGGCGTGGGCGTCGATGCGCTCGCGTTGCTGGTCCACGCGGGGGTAGTTCAGGCATAGCGCGGCAACCGTACCGAGCATGAACATCACCACCGGGTCGACCCAACCGGCGATCATCACCGCCATCACCAGTACCGTCAGCAACAGGTTCGGCCAGAACATGCGTGGCCGGCGCAGCGCCTGCTCGTCGGCACTCAGCACACGCTGCGGCGCAGCCACCGCGCTGCCCGCCCTCAGACCCAAGCGTTTTTCTTCACGACGGCCCAGCCACCAGGCACACCCGAAGACAAACGCCAGGCCCATCAGTTGCACCGGGATCAGCGGCTGGAACAGGTCGGCCACCGGCACATGCAAGGCCGCCGAAGAGCGCAGTACCGGGCCGGTCCATGGCAGGAAATTGACCCCTGCCGCCATCGCTGCCACGCAGGCCAGTACCCGCCGGTCTATGCCCAGGCGCGTGTACAGCGGCAGCATCGCCGGCACCGTGACCAGGAAGGTCACCGCGCCGGAGCCGTCCAGGTGCACCAGCAACGCCAGCAAGGCGGTGCCACACACGATGCGGGTCGGCCGGGTACCGACGGCACGCAGGATACGGTCGATGATCGGGTCGAGCATGCCGGCATCGGTCATCACCCCGAAGAACAGGATGGCGAAGATGAACATACCCACCACGGGGGCGACGTTCTTGATACCGGTGAGGATGAAGCCGCTGGTTTCCAGGCCAAAGCCGGCCAGCACGGCAGCGATCACCGGGAAAGCGATCAGCGCCACCAGGGGCGAAATGCGCTTGCTCATGACCGCAATGAGCAGGGACAGGATGGTAATGACGCCGTAGAGGGCGAGCATGGGGTTACTCCGGCTTGTTTTTGTTGTTGCCCCGAGTATCGGGAACCGCCGGCTTGCGTGTAAATTGCAATTTAATGCCAGGCACATTCGAAAAAACAAAATGAAGAATGCACTGCAGCACATGCGCGCTTTCATCACCGTTGCCCAGCGCGGCAACTTTGCCCGCGCTGCGCACGACCTGCACCTCTCGCCTTCGGCGCTGACGGTGCAGATTCGCCAGCTGGAAGGCTGGTTGGGCGTGGCCCTGCTCGAGCGCAGCCCCCGGCACGTGGCGTTGACGGCCGCTGGGCGCGAAGCATTGCCGGCGATGGAGAAGCTGCTGCTGGACCTGGGCAACATCGTCAGTGCCAGCCAGGGCCTGGCTGCCGTTCGCCGGGGCGTGGTGACCGTCGCCGCCCTACCCTCGCTGTGCGCCGGTGCCCTGCCCGAGCGGCTGGCGGCATTCAAGCGTGATTACCCCGGTATCGAAGTGCGCCTGCGCGACCTGGTGGCCGAGCGCATCATCGAGCGGGTACGGGATGGCGACGTCGACTTTGGCCTAGGCGTGCATGCCAAACTCGGCCACGGGCTGGATTTCACCCCATTGCTGCGCGACCGCCTGTGCGTGTTCGTCCCCGCGGATCACCCGCTGGCCAGCGGCTCATTGACCCTGGCCGCGCTAGACGACCAGCCGATGATTCTGACCGGCCGCGACAGCAGCGTGCGGGTGCAGATCGAGCAGGTGTTCCGTGAGCGCGGGCTCACGCTGCGCCCGGCCATGGAGGCCAACTACATGTCCACGGTGCTGGCCCTGGTGCGCAACGGCCTGGGGATTGCGTTGCTGCCGGAGTCGGCCGACGACGGGCAGCGGCGGCTGGTGCGCAGACGGCTGGATGAGCCGGGACTGGAGCGGGAATTGGGCATCATCACCCGTAGTGAAATCAGCCTGGCGCCGGCGGCACAGCGGCTGGTGGAGTGTTTGCAGGGTATCAGCCTATAGCGCTCGATTGCCTGCACCGGCAGCAGGGCCGCTACTGGCTGCCTACCTGCGGGCAGGCAAAGCATGCCACCCACCCATTTACCCGGTACAATGCCGCCCTACCGTGACAGCCCGAACCTATAACGACATGTCCCTTCCAAAGAACCACCTGGAACTGCTCAGCCCTGCCCGTGACGTGGCCATCGCCCGCGAAGCGATCCTGCACGGCGCTGACGCCATCTACATCGGCGGCCCGAGCTTCGGCGCGCGCCACAACGCCTGCAACGACGTCAGCGAGATCGCCGCACTGGTCGAGTTCGCCCGTCGCTACCATGCACGCGTGTTCACCACCATCAACACCATCCTCCACGACAACGAGCTGGAACCGGCGCGCAAGCTGATCCACCAGTTGTACGACGCAGGCGTGGACGCCCTGATCGTGCAGGACCTTGGGGTGATGGAGCTGGACATTCCGCCGATCGAGCTGCACGCCAGCACCCAGACCGATATCCGCACGCTGGAACGGGCGAAGTTCCTCGACCAGGCGGGTTTCTCGCAGCTGGTGTTGGCCCGTGAGCTGAACCTGCAGCAGATCCGCGCCATTGCCGCTGAAACCGACGCAGCCATCGAGTTCTTCATCCACGGTGCGCTGTGCGTGGCCTTCTCCGGCCAGTGCAACATCTCCCACGCCCAGACCGGGCGCAGCGCCAACCGTGGCGACTGCTCGCAGGCCTGCCGCTTGCCGTACACCCTCAAGGACGACCAGGGCCGTGTGGTGGCGTTCGAGAAGCACTTGTTGTCGATGAAGGACAATAACCAGACCGCCAACCTGGCCGACCTGGTCGATGCCGGGGTGCGCTCGTTCAAGATCGAGGGCCGATACAAGGACGTGGCCTATGTGAAGAACATCACGGCGCACTATCGCAAAGAACTCGATGCCATCCTCGAAGGCCGCCCTGACCTGGCCCGCGCTTCCAGCGGTCGTACCGAGCACTTCTTCGTGCCCGACCCGGACAAGACCTTCCACCGTGGCAGCACCGACTACTTCGTCACCGACCGCAAGGTCGATATTGGCGCGTTCGACTCGCCAACCTTCACCGGCCTGCCGGTGGGCGTGGTGGAAAAGGTCGGCAAGCGCGACCTGCAGGTGGTCACCGAAGTGCCGCTGACCAACGGGGACGGCTTGAACGTGCTGGTCAAGCGCGAAGTGGTCGGCTTCCGTGCCAACATTGCCGAACCGCGTGGCGAGTTCGAGGAAGACGGCCAGAAGCGCTACCGCTACCGGGTCGAGCCCAACGAAATGCCCGAAGGCCTGCACAAGCTGCGGCCCAACCACCCGCTGTCGCGTAACCTCGACCACAACTGGCAGCAGGCCCTGCAGCGCACTTCGGCCGAACGCCGGGTGGCCGTGCAATGGCACGCCGTGCTGACCGAACAGCGCCTGATGCTCAGCGTCAGCAGCGAGGAAGGCGTAAGCGTTCAGGTCGCCCTGGACGGGCCGTTCGGCGCGGCCAACAAGCCGCAGCAGGCGCTGGAGCAGTTGCACGACCTGCTTGGCCAGCTGGGTACCACGATGTACCACGCCACCGCCATCGAACTGGACGCGCCTGAGGCGTACTTCATTCCCAACTCGCAGCTCAAGGCCCTGCGTCGCGAAGCCATCGAGGCATTGACCGAAGCCCGTATCAAGGCCCACCCCCGAGGTGCTCGCAAAGCCGAGACCACGCCGCCGCCGGTATACCCCGAGTCGCACCTGTCGTTCCTGGCTAACGTGTACAACCAGAAGGCGCGTGACTTCTATCACCGCCACGGTGTGCAATTGATCGATGCCGCGTACGAAGCCCACGAAGAACACGGCGAAGTGCCGGTGATGATCACCAAGCACTGCCTGCGCTTCTCGTTCAACCTGTGCCCCAAGCAGGCCAAGGGCGTGACCGGCGTGCGCACCAAGGTGGCACCGATGCAGTTGATCCAGGGCGATGAAGTGCTGACCTTGAAGTTCGACTGCAAACCGTGCGAGATGCATGTAATCGGCAAGATGAAGAACCACATCATCGACCTGCCGACACCCGGCAGCGCGGTGGCGCAGGTGGTGGGGCACATCAGCCCGGAAGACCTGCTCAAAACCATCCCCCGCGCGCCCCATTGAGTAAAGGCCTTATCGCCGGCACCCCAGGTTGAGGTGTGGGGTGTTGCAGTAAAGGCAACTGTCTTGCCCAACTTCCAGAAGTTGGTGCACTGGCCTGTGGTAGCGGGCTTGCCCCGCGAACACCGGCGAAGACGTTGCCAACCACCGCCTCGCCGGCGTTACAGAATCCCCAACCCCCGCGCCGTGCGGTCCACGGCGAGGCGGGTCTTCTCCACCAGCTCGTCCAGTTCGCCATGGTTGGCCACCAGCGCCGGCGCCATGATCATCCGCCCCAGCGTGGAACGAATGATCACCCCCTCTTCAAACCCATAGGTCCGACACTGCCAGGCCAGGTCGTTCTCGTTGGCGTAGCGTTTGCGGCTACCCTTGTCCTCGGCAAACTGCAGCGCCGCGACCAGCCCGGTACCCTGCACCTGGCCAATCAGCGGGTGATTGGCAAACACCTCACGCAAGATGCGCTGCAGGTACGGCCCGGTGTCGTCCTTGACCTGGCGCACGATACCCTCGTCACGCAAGGCCTTGAGGTTGGCGATGGCCACCGCTGCCGCCACCGGGTGGCCGGAATAGGTAAGGCCGTGGGCAAACACGCCACCGCGCTCGACCAAAGCCTGGGCAATGCGCTTGCTCAGCACCAGCCCGCCCATGGGCACGTAGCCCGAAGTAAGGCCCTTGGCAATGGACAAGGTGTCAGGCTCGAAACCGAAGTACGCGTGAGCGAACCATTCACCGGTCCGGCCAAACCCACCGATCACCTCGTCGGCGCACAGCAACACGTCGTACTGGCGGCAGATGCGCTGGATTTCCGGCCAGTAGCTCTCGGGCGGGAAGATCATGCCACCGGCCCCCTGGAACGGCTCGGCGATGAACCCGGCCACGTTCTCGGCGCCGAGTTCGAGGATCTTCTGCTCCAGTTGCAGAGCGCAGCGGCGGCCGAATTCGGTTGGCGTCAGGTCACCACCCTCGGCGTACCAATAGGGCTCATCGATGTGCGCCACATCCGGAATCAGCCCGCCCATTTCATGCATGAACTTCATCCCGCCCAGCGCAGTGGCCGCCAGGGTGGAGCCGTGGTAACCGTTCCAACGCCCGATCATGATCTTCTTGGTCGGCTGGCCCACCACCTGCCAGTAACGGCGCACGGTCCGGATCAGCACCTCGTTGGCTTCGGAGCCGGAGTTGGTGTAGATCGCGTGGCTGTAGTGCCCCGGCAGCAGGCTGAACAGCAGCTCGGAGAGTTCGATCACTGCCGGGTGGGTGGTGTGGAAAAACATGTTGTAGTACGCCAGTTGGTCCATCTGCTTAGCGGCAGCGGCGGTCAGGTCCTTGCGCCCGTAGCCGAGCTGGGTACACCACAGGCCGGACATGCCGTCCAGGTAGCGCTTGCCGTCGCTGTCCCAGAGGTGCAGGCGTTCGCCGCCGACAATGACCCGCGGGCCTTCGGCATTGAGTGCCTTCTGGTCAAGGAAGGCATGGATGTGGTGGGCGGCATCACTGGCTTGGTAGTCACGGGTGTCGCGCTGCGGCTGGAACGGCGCTTGGATGGGAGCGTTCATTGTTGTTCTCCAGGGTAAAACGCGGCATGCAGGTGTCCCTGCCAGACCGCTGACAGTAAAAAACGGGTGAGGTGAAACGCTTGGCTAGCGCCTTCGCAGGTAGCTTTCCAGGGGGTCCTTGCTCAAGCCTTCCTGGGCCTGGGCCAGCGAATCGATGAACAGCGAAAACAGTTCGGACTGCTTGGCGATGTCGAGCTTGTTGTAGAGGTTCTTGCGGTGGGTCTTGATGGTGTCTTCGCTGATGCCCAGGCGCTCGGCCAGTGAGCGCGTGGAGTGCCCGCGCAGCAGGTACTGGGCGATGCGGCATTCGCGCTCAGTGAGCAGGGACGCGCCGAAATTGTTCAGCGCGGCGTTTATCTGGCGGCCCAGGGCGCTTTCAAAGCGCCCGCCCACGGCGTCGACATCCAAATGGCTCCACTGCCGGCGCACCACCGCCACGACCCAAGGCGCCACGCACCGCAGGTCGCTGACCTGCTGGCGGTCCAGGCGACGGGTGCTGGCCAGGGCCACGGCGATGGTCAGGTGCTCATCCAGCGGGACGATGAAGTTCAGCTCGTCCTCCAGATGCGCGTGCTGGTAGAACGCCAGGTAGTACTCGCTGCGCTTGAAGTGGTCGGGGGCGACATCGCTCAGGCGGTAACAGCCCGGCGCCACGCCATCCAGGCAGGCGCGGTAGAACGGGCACAGCAGGTAGTAACCTTCCAGGTAGCGCTGCACGTTGCCCTCAGGCAGCCAGGGGCCTTCGTCGTCCTTGACAAACAACGCCGAGGGCAGGCCCTTGCGCGGATACAGGAAGACCGTAATCGCCTGGCACGGAGCAAGCAGCTTGAGCGCGGCGAACAGCGCCTCGACAAAGCCCGCGGTGCCCTGAGCCTCGACGACACGGGCCATCTGCGCGTACCAGTCGGGCGATTTCAGCCGGTCTTTGCTCATGGTGGTGATCCCGTGCCAGGGTTGTGTTGGCTGGGATTCTTGCATGGGTCGGGTAGGCAGGCCATCACCCTTCGGGGTGAGGTTATGGCATGCTCTGCAGCACCTTCATTTCAGGGCCCTGCCATGCTGATCGACGAAGAACTGACCCTGAAAAAGCTCGAGACCTTCCTCGCCTTCATGCGTAGCGGCAACCTTGGCCGCGCCGCCGCCGAACTGTCCACCAGCGCTGTCAGCGTGCACCGTGCCATCCACTCCCTGGAAAGCGCCCTGCGCTGCCCACTGTTCAAGCACGAAGGCCGGCAGTTGATCCCCCTGGAGAGCGCTTACGTGCTGGAAAAAAAAGCGCGCCAACTGATCCAGGACGCCGAGCAGATGGTGCGCCAGACCCGTGAAGCCGCCGGGTTCTATGCCGAGCGCTTCCGCCTGGGCGCGCTGTATTCGCTGACGGTGAAGACCGTGCCGAAGCTGGTGATGGGCCTGAAGTTGCGGCGCAGCGAGCTGAACATCGACCTCACCCTGGGCTCGAACGTCGACTTGCTGCAACGGTTGAAAAACCATGAGCTGGAGGCCGTGCTGGTGTCGCTGGATGAAAGCGTGGCGGACCCTGCGTGCGAACAGTTGGCGCTGTTCTCTGACGACATCTTCTTGGCCGTGCCCACCGACTCACCCTTTGCCGGGCAACAGGAAGTCGACCTGGCCGACCTGGCTGATTCAACCTTCATCACCCTGACCCAGGGCTTTGCCACTCACCGCGATGGCGCTCGGGTGTTCCAGCAGGCGGGGTTCGAGCCGAAGGTGGCGATGCAGGTGAACGATATCTTCACCCTGCTCAGCATGGTCAGTTCGGGGGTGGGGTTTGCGCTGTTGCCCGGGCGGATTGCGGCGGTGTACGAGAACCGGGTGAAGTTGATTGCGCTGCAGGCGCGGTATCGGTTGCAGCAGCATATTGGCGTGGTGTTCCTTAAGGCACGGGAGCGGGAGCCGAACCTGCTGGCGTTGTTGGCTGAATGCCGGATGTACAGCCGGGAGAATTAAGCTGTTTTCGCCGGTGGAAGCGCCCCGACAGGTTCTGCACAGCCCTGAATGCCGTGGTGTACCTGCGGGGCGGTTTACCCGCGCAGAGGCCGGCGCTAGCCCACCAACCCGCGCACGCAGAAGTACAGGATCGAAGGGCCCATCAAACACCCGAGCCCGGTATGGAAGGTCGCCGTCAGTGCGCCATACGGCACCAACCGCCGATCCGTCGCCGCCAACCCTGCCGTCACCCCCGACACGGTCCCGGCCAGGCCGCCAAAAACCATCGCCGATCGCGGGTTGTCCAACGCCAGCAGCCGCGCCGATACCGGGGTGAACACCATCACCAGGATCGCCTTGATCAACCCGGTGGCAATCGACAGCGCCACCACATCCGAACTCGCGCCCAGTGCCGCGCCGGTCACCGGCCCGACGATGTAGGTCACCGCGCCGGCGCCGATGGTGGTCATGCTCACCGCATCGCGATAGCCGAAGGCATAGGCCACGCCAGCCCCGACGATGAACGGCAGCACCGTGCCCAGCAGCAGGGCTATCGCTCCGATCATGCCTGCCTTGCGCGCCTCGGTGGCCTGCACTTCGAAGGCCGTGGCGACGATGGCGAAATCGCGTAGCATCGCCCCGCCCATCAGGCCGATGCCCGAGAACAGCGCCATGTCGGCCAGGCCCTTCTGCCCACCCGTCACGGTGCCGCCGACCCAGGCCAGTACCAGACCGATGACGATGGCAATGGCCGAGCCATGCACGCGGCCGAAGGTCAGGTACCTGGACAGCAGCACCGACAGCCACATGATTCCGCCCACCACTGCGAACGCGGTGATCAGGCCATTGTGTTCCAGGGCATTGTCAATGATCGGCCACATGTCAGCGCCCTCCCGCAGGGGCTACCTGCGCGTTGCTGGGCGGGGGCGCATCGAGCGCCGGCAGGGGTTCGCCACGGTGGCTGCGGCTGATGACGGCGATGGTAACGCCACACACCAGCACCGCACCGATCGCGGCCAACAGCGCCACCGGCCCACCGTGCAGGGCCGTGACCACGTTCTGCTGGGCGGCCATGGCCACCACCACCGGGATGTACATGGCACCCCAGAAGCCGACACCGAACTCACACTCCTTGCTCATGCCGCCATGCCGGTGCATGTACAACCGCGCGCAAATCAGCAGGATCATGGCGATGCCCACCCCACCCACATTGGATTTGACGCCCAGCAGCACGCCCAGGAAGTCGCCGACGATAACGCCCGCGAGGGTACACACCGCCAGCAGAGCCACACCATAGATGATCATTGTTGTTGTCCTCAGCTTGTATCGAAGTGGATTGTTGTTGTTCTTCGAGTTCCAGCGCCGTCATCGGTTGTGGGCCACCTCCTGGCGCAGCAGCGCGTCGACGGTGTCAGCCCGGGTGCCTTCGAGGGCCACGACCCTGCCCTGTTCGAACACCGGCCGCGCCAGGCCGCTGAGCACACTGCCAGGCGGCATCTCCAGGTGCAGGCGCACCCCGCGTTCATAGGCGGTGCGCACCGTAGCGCGCCAGTCCACCCGCCGCGCCATGTTGCCAGCGAGGTCGTCGCAAAGGCGCTGTGGGTCGTGGATCGGCCGCGCGCTGCTGCCGCTCAGGTAGGTGATGCATGGGCGGCGCAGTTCGACGGTGGCGAAGGCTGCTGCCAATTCGGCGGCCGGGCCGTCGAGCAATGGGCAATGGGAAGGCACGCTGACCGCCAGGCGCCGAGCCACGCCCTGGCCACGGCGGCGGGCGCGGGCGGCGACCTCGGCCATCGCGGTGTCGCTGCCGGCGATGACGAACTGGTTGTCGCTGTTGAGATTGGCCAGGTAGACCTCGCCGCTCACCTCGGCCAGCACGCGTTCGACGCAGGCCTGGTCCAGGCCGCTGAGGGCCATCATGCCGTAGCCCTGGGGGTAGGCGCGCTGCATGAGCTCACCGCGCAACGCCACCAGGCGCACAGCGTCCGAAAACGCCAGGGCACCGGCAACGACGGCGGCCGGGTAGGCCCCAATCGACAACCCGGCGACATAGTCGGGGGCCGGGCTACGCTGCATCACCCAGCGCGCCCAGGCTACCCCGGCCAGCAGCAGGCATAGCTGCACGGCTCGGGTCGTTTCCAGGGCCTGCGGGCTGTCCAGCGCCAGTACCTGCTGGTTGAGTACAGCGCTGGCCTCATCCAGCAGCGCCGCACTGCCCTCAGGCAGCTGGTGCAGCATCCCCGCCTGCTGGGCACCCTGGCCTGGGAAGGCGAACAAGCTGCTCACGCTGCACACTCCAGCAGATTCCACGGGTCAGCCACCAGCCGGGCGCCGACTGCAGACTTGAGCAGTACGCGCCGCGCCGCGCCGGCCCACTCGCGCAAGGCAATGGCCCCCGTTGGGGTTTCCAGTTGCACATCGATGCGGCAAGGGCCGCAATCGAGGCTATCCAGCAGCTCGCGCGCTTTGGCCCGTGCCAGGGGTTGTGGTGCGCGCACCACCAGGTCGAGGTCGCTAGCCGCGTGCACGGATGCAATGCCGCATGCCAGGTGATAGCCGACGCTACCGGTCGGCCCCCAGGCCAGGCCGCTGGCGTCTAGCACAGGGGCCACGCTGGCCAGCGCCTGTAATGCGGCCCATGGGCTTGCGCCCTGCCAGCGCAACGCTTCAGGGCTCATTTGCCGACGAATGTCGGCCAGGCGCATCTGTGCCCCAAGGCGCTGCGCCCGCCCCTCCCCGCGTACGCCCACCGCCACCCAGCATTCGTCGCACAAGGCCCGCCGCACCAC
>NZ_BQHW01000045.1 GCF_021602025.1 Pseudomonas ceruminis | reverse complement strand
TGCAGATCTACAACACAGAACGGCCCCATATGGCCCTGAAAAACAAAACGCCCGATGCGGTGCATCGGGCGTTTTGAGGCCTATCGGCCTACCTGAACAGGTGTAAACCTATTTCAGGACTAGACATGCAGGTAACGCTGACTCAGCGCGGCTTGCGGTTGGTAATCAGGGTACCCACACCGCTGTCGGTGAAGATCTCCAGCAGCACCGCATTCGGCACGCGGCCATCGATGATATGCGAGCTGTTGACGCCACCTTGTACCGCCTCCAATGCACACTTGATCTTCGGCAGCATGCCGCCGTAGATGGTGCCGTCGGCGATCAGTTCGTTGACCTGCTCGGTGGTCAGGCCGGTCAAGACCTGCCCCTGCTTGTCCATCAGGCCGGCGATATTGGTCAGCAGCATCAGTTTTTCGGCTTTCAGCGCTTCGGCCACTTTGCCGGCCACCAGGTCGGCGTTGATGTTGTACGACTCACCATCGGCGCCCACACCGATCGGCGCGATCACCGGGATGAAGTCGCCCTTGACCAGCATGTTCAGCAGGTCGGTGTTGACGCTGACGACTTCGCCAACATGGCCGATGTCGATGATTTCCGGTTGGGTCATCTCTGGGGTCTGGCGGCTGACGGTGAGCTTCCTGGCGCGGATCAGCTCTGCGTCCTTGCCGGTCAGGCCGATGGCGCTGCCGCCGTGGCGGTTGATCAGGTTGACGATGTCCTTGTTGACCTGGCCGCCCAGCACCATTTCAACCACGTCCATGGTCGCTGCGTCGGTGACGCGCATGCCATCGATGAAGTGGCTTTCGATCGACAGGCGCTTGAGCAGGTCGCCGATCTGCGGACCGCCGCCGTGCACGACCACCGGGTTGATGCCCACGGCCTTCATCAGCACGATGTCCCGGGCGAAGCCGGTCTTGAGCTCCTCGCTCTCCATCGCGTTGCCGCCGTACTTGATCACCAGGGTCTTGCCGACAAAACGGCGGATGTAGGGCAGTGCTTCGGACAAAACCTCGGCTACATGGGAAGCGGCATCGCGATCGAGGGTCATGCAGGGCTCCTGTAAGGAACAGATAGTCGGTCAGAACGGCAGTTGCAGCTCAGGGGCAACCCGCAGCAACTGGGCGCGGAAAACATCCTTGATACGTTGCAATTCGGCGTCGCTTTCGGCCTCGAAGCGCAGCACCAGCACCGGTGTGGTGTTGGAGGCACGGACCAGGCCCCAGCCGCGGGCATAGTCGACCCGCACACCGTCGATGGTGGTCAGGCGGGCTTCGCCCCAGTCGGCGTCGCGTTGCAGTGCATCAATGATGCTGAATTTACCCTCGTCGGTCACATCAATGTTGATTTCCGGCGTGGAAATATCGTTCGGGAACGCGGCAAACAGGTGTTCGGCGTCCTGCCCGGCCTTGCTGAGGATCTCCAGCAGGCGTGCGGCGCTGTAAATACCGTCGTCGAAGCCGTACCAGCGTTCCTTGATGAAAATGTGCCCACTCATTTCGCCCGCCAGCAGCGAGCCGGTCTGTTTCATTTTCTTCTTGATCAACGAATGGCCGGTCTTCCACATCAGAGCGCGGCCGCCATGCTGTTCGATCAGCGGGGTCAGCGCACGGGTGCATTTGACGTCGAAGATGATCTCGGCGCCTGGGTTGCGCGACAGCACATCCTGGGCGAACAGCATCAGCAGGCGGTCGGGATAGACGATCGTGCCGGTATTGGTCACGACGCCGACGCGGTCACCGTCGCCGTCGAAAGCCAGGCCGATATCGGCGCCGGTTGCCTTGACCTTGGCAATCAGGTCCACAAGGTTTTCCGGCTTGCCCGGGTCCGGGTGGTGGTTGGGGAAGTTGCCGTCCACCTCGCAGAACAGCGGAATGACCTCGCAGCCCAGGGCCTCGATCAGTTGGGGCGCGATAACGCCGGCGGCACCGTTGCCGCAGTCCACCACCACCTTGAGCTTTTTCGCCAGCTTCACGTCGGCGACGATCTGCTGGCAGTAGCGGTCCAGCATGTCGACTGTCTGCACGCTGCCTTCGGCGCGGGTCAGGTCGTTGCGTTCAAGGCGGGTGAGCAGCGCCTGGATCTGTTCGTTGGCCAAGGTATCGCCAGCGATGACGATCTTGAAACCGTTGTAGTCCGACGGGTTGTGGCTGCCGGTGAGCATCACGCCGGACGTACCGGCCAGCACGTTGGCGGCAAAGTACAGCGCTGGGGTCGGCACCAGGCCGATGTCGGTCACATGGCAACCGGCGTCGACCAGGCCTTTGATCAATTGCTCTACCAGCATTGGGCCGGACAGGCGCCCATCACGGCCGACAGCGATCTGCGGTTCGCCTTGAGCGAGGGTCTGGGCACCGATAGCGCGGCCGATCCAGTAGGCAGTCTCGCCGTGCAGCGTCTTGCCGACCACGCCGCGTATGTCATACGCGCGGAAGATGCTTGCCGGCAGTGCAGGGGGCAGGTTTGCCATGTCATTCATCTCTGGAAGCTCCATAGGTCTAAGGCTTCTGGGCAGGCGTAAAAACTGAACGCTTGGACGATGGTTTCGCCAGAGAGTTCGCCATCCATGGCCTGAACGGTCGCCGCTGGGCTCAGTGGCTGCCAGAGTGACCGAAGCCGCCGGTGCCGCGCTGGCTTTCGTCGAAAGCCTCGACGATGTCGAAATGCGCTTGCACCACCGGCACGAGGACCAGTTGGGCGATGCGCTCGCCGACGGCGATGGTGAATGGCGTGTTACCGCGGTTCCAGCACGACACCATCAGCTCGCCCTGGTAGTCCGAGTCGATCAGGCCGACCAGGTTACCCAGCACGATGCCATGCTTGTGGCCCAGCCCCGAGCGCGGCAGGATCATCGCCGCCAGGCCCGGGTCACCGATGTAGATCGACAGGCCGGTGGGGATCAGCAGGGTCTGGCCCGGCTCGAGGACGGTGTCCTCCTTGAGCAGGGCGCGCAGGTCCAGGCCAGCGGAGCCGGGGGTGGCGTATTGCGGCAGCGGGAATTCGCTGCCCAGGCGTGGGTCGAGAATCTTGGCTTGAAGAGCGTGCATGTAACTTATTGAACCTGATTGAGCCGTTCGGCGATGAAGGCGACCAGTTGCCGGGCAATCTTGCCCTTGCTGGTCTGCGCGAAGAGGGTCTGGTGCTGCTGGCGGTCGATCACGGTCAGGGCGTTTTCCTCGCTGTTGAAGCCGATGCTGGGGTTAGCCACATCATTGGCGACGATCAAGTCGAGGTTCTTGTCCTTGAGCTTGCGCGTGGCGTAATCGAGCAGGTGTTCGGTCTCGGCGGCGAAGCCGACGCTGAACGGGCGGTCGTTGCGGCCAGCGATGGTGGCAAGGATATCGGGATTACGCACCATCTGCAGCAGCATGCCGTCGCCAGTCGTAGGATCCTTCTTCAGTTTTTGCGGGGCGACGACTTCTGGACGGTAGTCCGCCACCGCCGCAGAGGCGATGAACAGGTCGCACGGCATGGCCGCTTCACAGGCTGCGAGCATGTCCCGCGCGCTGACCACGTCGATGCGGGTGACCCGGTCGGGCGTTTGCAAGTGCACCGGGCCGGTGACGAGGGTCACCCGAGCACCGGCTTCGGCAGCCGCTTCGGCCAGGGCAAAACCCATCTTCCCGGAACTATGATTGGTGATGTAGCGCACGGGGTCGATGTTTTCCTGGGTCGGGCCAGCGGTGATCAGTACGTGTTTGCCGGTGAGTGCCTGGCGCTGGAAGCTTTCGGCGGCGCACCAGGCCAGGTCGGTGGCTTCGAGCATGCGGCCCAGGCCCACGTCGCCGCAGGCCTGGCTACCGGAGGCCGGGCCAAATACCTGGATGCCACGGCTCTTGAGCAGTTCGAGGTTGGCCTGGGTCGCCGGGTCGCGCCACATCGCCTGGTTCATGGCGGGGGCGACGGCTACGGTGGCGTCGGTGGCCAGCACCAGGGTGGTCAGCAGGTCGTCGGCCATGCCCTGGGCCATGCGAGCCATGAGGTCTGCGGTGGCCGGGGCGATCAGCACGAGGTCGGCCCACTTGGCCAGTTCGATGTGGCCCATGGCCGCTTCGGCGGCGGGGTCGAGCAGATCCAGGTGTACCGGGTGACCGGACAGCGCCTGCAGGGTCAGCGGGGTAATGAATTCAGCACCACCGCGGGTCATGACGACGCGCACCTGCGCGCCGTGCTCCAGGAGACGGCGAATCAGCTCGGCGCTCTTGTAGGCGGCAATGCCGCCCCCTACGCCGAGAACGATGCGCTTGCGATACAGCCGCTGCATAGGCTTGCCTTTTTCCAGTGAGAGCGGGCGGCGACGAACAAGACTGCCTGCGGCAGAACGTCGCATGTACGAGGCGAAATAGATTAACACAGGGGCCAAACGGGCCGCAGCAGGACCAAGGAGCAGGGATGAACATCAGGCAGTGGCCGGCTGAAGAACGGCCGAGGGAGAAGTTGTTGCTGCGCGGGGTCGGCAGCCTTTCGGATGCCGAATTGCTGGCCGTGTTTCTCGGCACCGGTGTACGTGGCCGTAACGTTGTAGAACTGGCGCGAGGGTTGCTGGTGAAATTCGGAAGCCTGCGTCAGCTGCTTGAGGCCGACCGGGAGGCATTCCTGGGGGAGCTCGGCTTGGGGCCGGTGAGGTACAGCCAACTGCAGGCGTTGCTGGAGATCGGCCGCAGGAACCTGGCTACCGCCATTGAGCGTGGCCCCGCCATGGAGAGCCCCGAGGCCGTGCGTCGGTATCTCAAAGCCATGCTGCGCCATGAGGCCAGTGAAGTGTTCGGCTGCCTCTTTCTGGATACCAAGCATCGGCCGCTGGCGTTCGAGATCCTGTTCAGGGGGACCATCGACCGGGCCAGTATCTACCCGCGCGAGGTGGTGCGCCGAGCGTTGCTGCATAACGCGGCGGCGCTGATTCTGTGTCACAACCACCCTTCGGGTCACTGCGAGCCCAGCCAGGACGATGTGCACATGACGCTTTCGTTGAAACGGGGGTTGGGGTTGATCGATGTGCGGGTGCTCGACCACATCATCATTGGTGATGGCGAACCGCTCTCGATGGTCGAGCAGGGGTGGATTGTGGCCTAGGCGTGTTTTGCTGAGCGCGCATTGCCCATGCCGGCGATGAGGCCGGCATGGGCGCCCTCACTTTCAGTGGGTCACCGACACCTTGCTCAAGTCCAGCCGCCCAAACGGGCTCACCTGATAACCCTCGACCCCGTCGCGCAGCAGCGTTGCCGCCGTCGGATGCGCCAGCGGCACCCACAGCGCCTGCTGCTGGATAAGTGTCTGCGCCTGCTGGTACAGCCGGCTGCGCACGCTCTGGTCGTTGGTGGTGCGTCCGGCACTGATCAACTGGTCCAGCCGGCTGTCGCAGAACCGCGCAAAGTTGGTACCCGACTTGACCGCAGCACAGGAAAACTGCGGGCTGAGGAAGTTGTCGGGGTCGCCGTTGTCGCCGGCCCAGCCCATGAACAGCAGGTCGTGCTCGCCAGCCTTGGCCCGGCGAATCAGCTCGCCCCATTCGATCACGCGGATCTCGGCCTTGATGCCGATCTTGCCCAGGTCGGCCTGAAGCATCTGTGCGCCCAGGCTAGGGTTGGGGTTGAGCACGCTGCCTGATGGGCGGGTCCAGATGGTGGTACTGAAACCCTCCGGCAAGCCGGCCTTGGTCAGCAACGCCTTGGCCTTGTTCACATCCAGCGAGTAGCCGGGCAGGTCCTTGGCATAGCTCCAGGTGTTGGGCGGGTAGGGGCCATTCGCGGCCGTGGCGGTGTCTTCGAACACGGCCTTGAGGTAGGCCTGCTTGTCGAACGCCAGGTTGATGGCCTGGCGCACCTCGGGTTTGTCCAGCGGCGGGTGCTCGCTGTTGATGGCCACGAAGGCGGTCATGAAGGCTGGTGTGGTAGCGACCTTGAGGTTGCCATCCTTGCCGGCATCGGCAATGTCCAGCGGTTTGGGCGACAGCGCCACCTGGCATTCATTGCGCTTGAGCTTTTGCAGGCGCACGTTGGCATCGGTGGTGATGGCGAAGATCAGCGGATCGACCGCAGGTTTGCCGTCAAAATAGTCAGCGTTGGCGCGGTAGCGGACCACGGCGTCCTTCTGGAAGCGCTGGAACACGAACGGGCCGGTGCCGATCGGCTGGCTGTTGAGCTTTTCGGGGGTGCCGGCCTTGAGCAACTGGTCGGCGTACTCAGCGGAATAGATCGAAGCGAAGCCCATGCTCAAGGTTGCCAGGAAGGTGGCATCGGCATGGGTCAGGGTGAAGCGCACGGTGTTCGGGTCAGGGGCCTCGATCGATTTGATCAGGCTGCCCAGTTGCAGCGACTGGGCATGCGGGTACCCGCCGGGGGCCGTCTTGTGCCAGGGGTGGGCGGGGTAGAGCATGCGCTGGAAGCTGAACAGCACGTCGTCGGCATTCAGCGCACGGGCCGGCTTGAAGTACGGGGTGGTGTGGAACTTGACGCCGTCGCGCAGTTTGAAATCGTAGACCAGGCCGTCGGCCGACACGGTCCAGCTTTGCGCCAGGCTCGGCACGACCTTGCCCTGGGCCGCGTCGAATTCGACCAGGCGGTTCATCAGCACATCGGCCGAGGCATTGGTGGTGGTCAGCGAATTGTACTGAACCACGTCGAAGCCCTCGGGGCTGGCTTCGCTGCAAACGCTCAGCGGGGCTGCCTGGGCGAAGCCGGCGGCAAGCAGGGAGGTGAACAATAAGGAAAGGGCGGCGGCACGCATCGTGGCTCCTTGGCGGTCAGTGGCCCATCTGCCGGTGCAGTCTGGAAACGTCCTACCCTAGTGCGCGCTTCAGGAAATGGCCACTCTCTTTTTCAGCCGACTGGCGACGAGCGGTCGACAGTTCGCCGGGCTAGTCGTTATGCTGCTCGCGCACAATTTACAGCAAGCGGATGCTCATCATCTGTTGTTGCAACGCAGTCTTTCTGGTATAAAGCAGCGCTCTTTTCTAGGGGCTCGGCCTGTCGCATCAGCGGATCCGGTCGATAAGACCTCCAGAATCACGGCGCCTGGCGCCAAAGACTGAGAGATTAAGCGGCCAACCCATGCCGGGTTGGGCATGTGGTTTTAGAGGGCTGAGTCATGTCGAGAGTCTGTCAAGTTACTGGTAAGGGTCCAGTAACCGGGAACAACATTTCCCACGCAAACAACAAAACCCGTCGTCGTTTCCTGCCGAACCTGCAGCACCACCGTTTCTGGGTTGAGTCCGAGAACCGTTTCGTGCGTCTGCGCGTTTCTGCCAAAGGCATGCGCGTCATTGACAAGCGTGGTATCGACGTAGTGCTGGCCGAGCTGCGTGCTCGCGGCGAAAAGTTCTAAGGAGAACGTCATGCGTGAATTGATCCGTCTGGTTTCGAGTGCTGGCACTGGCCACTTCTACACCACCGACAAGAACAAGCGCACCACCCCGGACAAAATCGAGATCAAGAAGTACGATCCGGTTGTTCGCAAGCACGTGGTGTACAAGGAAGCCAAGATCAAGTAATTGATCGGCGACCTGAAAAAACCCGCATCCGTAAGGACGCGGGTTTTTTTATGCCGGCAGAAAAGCGACTCGCTGCTTACTTCTGCTCGAACATCACGTAGATCTTGCGGCACGGCTCCAACACTTCCCAAGTGCCCCGGAAACCTGCCGGGATGACGAAGCGATCGCCGGCACGCAGCGTCTTGGCGCCGCCGTCCTGGTCCCGCAGCACCGAAACGCCTTGGACGATCTCGCAATACTCATGCTCGGTGTAGTTCACTGTCCACTGCCCCACCTCGCCTTCCCACACGCCTGCGGCGAACTGGCCGCAAGGGCTGGAGTAGTGGTTGTAGACGGCCTGATCCGGCTCGCCCTTGAGGATTTTTTCCGCGGCGGGGCGGTAGCGTTCAGCCTCGGTGAGTACCTGGGCGAAGTCGATGATGCGGGTGATGCTCATGGTACGGCTCCTGTTATTGTTTAATAAAATGAACGTGAGTAGGCTTTTCGGCCTTTCGTGTCAAATATATTGATAGTTTACACTGGCTGGTTTAGGGTATCGCTTGCCAGTGTGCGCTCGTCGCCCGGCCAGAATTCTGACAACGCCTGTGAGTCCTCAGTGCGGCGTTGCACCTAAACAAGAGGAGGAGTTTCGTATGACCACCCTGACTCGTGCGGACTGGGAACAACGTGCCCAGCAACTGAAGATCGAAGGGCGTGCCTTCATCAACGGCGAATACACCGACGCCGCATCCGGTGAGACCTTCGACTGCCTGAGCCCGGTCGACGGACGCTTCCTGGCCAAGGTCGCCAGCTGCGACCTGGCCGATGCCAACCGCGCTGTGGAAAACGCCCGCGCCACCTTCAACGCCGGTGTTTGGTCGCAATTGGCTCCGGCCAAGCGCAAGGCCAAGCTGATCCGCTTCGCCGACCTGCTGCGCAAGCACGTCGAAGAGCTGGCGCTGCTGGAAACCCTGGACATGGGCAAGCCGATCGGCGACTCCTCCAGCATCGATATCCCAGGCGCGGCCAATGCCATCCACTGGACCGCTGAAGCCATCGACAAAGTCTACGACGAAGTCGCCCCGACCCCACACGACCAACTGGGCCTGGTTACCCGGGAAGCGGTCGGCGTGGTGGGTGCCATCGTACCGTGGAACTTCCCGCTGCTGATGGCCTGCTGGAAGCTCGGCCCGGCGCTGGCTACCGGTAACTCGGTGGTACTCAAGCCTTCCGAGAAATCGCCACTGACCGCCATCCGCATCGCCCAGCTGGCCATCGAGGCCGGCATCCCGGCTGGCGTGCTGAACGTGCTGCCAGGCTATGGCCACACCGTGGGCAAGGCACTGGCCCTGCACATGGATGTGGACACCCTGGTGTTCACCGGCTCGACCAAGATCGCCAAGCAGCTGATGGTCTACGCTGGCGAGTCGAACATGAAGCGCATCTGGCTGGAAGCTGGCGGCAAGAGCCCGAACATCGTCTTCGCCGACGCACCGGACCTGAAGGCTGCTGCCGAAGCGGCGGCCAGCGCCATTGCCTTCAACCAGGGCGAAGTCTGCACCGCAGGTTCGCGCCTGCTGGTCGAGCGTTCGATCAAGGACAAGTTCCTGCCCATGGTGGTCGAGGCCCTCAAAGGCTGGAAACCCGGCAACCCGCTGGACCCGCAAACCACCGTCGGCGCGCTGGTCGATACCCAGCAGATGAACACCGTGCTGTCGTACATCGACGCCGGCCACAAGGACGGCGCCACGCTGCTGGCGGGTGGTAAGCGCACCCTGGAAGAGACAGGTGGCACGTACGTTGAACCGACCATCTTCGACGGTGTGACCAACGCCATGAAGATCGCTCAGGAAGAAATCTTCGGCCCAGTGCTGTCGGTGATCGCCTTCGACACCGCCGAAGAAGCCATCGCCATCGCCAACGACACCCCGTATGGCCTGGCGGCCGGCATCTGGACCGCGGACATCTCCAAGGCCCACAAGACCGCCCGCGCCGTGCGTGCTGGCAGCGTCTGGGTCAACCAGTATGACGGCGGCGACATGACTGCGCCGTTCGGTGGCTTCAAGCAGTCGGGCAACGGCCGCGACAAGTCGCTGCACGCGCTGGAGAAGTACACCGAGCTGAAGGCCACCTGGATCAAGCTTTAATCCAGCGGGCTGCACCGCAGCTCCATCAACAGCCGGGTCGGTTCTAGCCGCCCCGGCTGTGTCGTCTCTGCTGTTCAAGAATTCTGCCTGGGAGGCTGCAATGCGCTGGGGAACCTACTTTGCCGTATTGGCGTCGGTGCTGAGCGTCGGGCTCGCGCTCGGCGTGAGCATGCCGCTGGTATCCCTGCGCCTGGAAGGCTGGGGCTACGGTGGCTTCGCCATCGGCGTAATGGCAGCGATGCCAGCGCTTGGCGTGCTGCTCGGTGCCAGCCTGGCCAGCCGCCTGGCCGGATGGGTAGGCGTGCCGGCGGCGATGCGCTTGTGCCTGTGGGGCGGGGCGTTGTCGATCGGGCTGGTGGCACTGCTGCCCAGCTATCCCCTGTGGCTGGCCTTGCGACTGCTGATTGGCATGTCGCTGACCGTCGTGTTCATCCTGGGCGAAAGCTGGATCAACCAACTGGTGGTCGAACAATGGCGTGGCCGGTTGGTGGCGTTGTATGGCAGCAGTTATGCCTTGAGCCAGTTGGCCGGGCCTTTGGTGCTGGGCGTGCTGGGCTCCGACGATGACTTCGGTTTCTGGGCCGCGACGGGCTTGCTGCTGCTGGCTCCCTTGCTGTTACTGGGGCGGGGTGGTGCGCCCAGCACCGAGGCCTGCAGCGTCACCTTCCGTGACCTGTTCGCATTCTGTCGACGCCTGCCGGTGATTGCTTGGGCGATCGCCTTGTTCGCGTCTTTCGAGGCGATGATCCTTACGCTGCTGCCGGTGTATTGCCTGCAACAAGGCTTCACCACCGAAGTCGCGTTGTTCATGGTCAGTACCGTGGTGGTGGGAGACGCAGTGCTACAACTGCCGATCGGGGCGCTGGCCGACCACATGTCGCGGCGCACCTTGTTCACCGGGTGCGCTGTGACGTTGATGTGTTCCAGCCTGGCGATTCCACTGCTGTTGAATACGCCGGCAATCTGGCCACTGTGGGTACTGTTCGGGGCCAGCGCCGGGGGGTTGTTCACCTTGTCGCTGGTGCTGATCGGCGAGCGTTACCGGGATGATGCGCTGGTACGCGCCAATGCCCACGTGGCGCAACTGTGGGGCATTGGCTGCCTGCTTGGGCCGCTGCTGGCCGGGGCGGGCAGCCAATGGATCAGTGGGCACGCACTGCCGTTGTTGATGGCGGTGGGGGCCGCGGGGCTGGTGGTGTTGACGCGTCGGCGCGGTGCGTTCGAGCCTGCCGCCGCGTGATCACTGCCTGGGGCTGCGCTGCAGCCCTGGGCAACCGGAGCTACAACATCTTCTCCAGCCCGACGGCCTTGCTGATCCAGGCATTGAACCGTCGCCACAGCCCACCGGGCTCCGATGCCAACACATGCTGTTGGCCGTTGTCTTCAGTCACCCAGACCAGCTTGTCATTGACCAGCTTCACCTGATAGCTCAACGGCGGTGCCATGCCCTGCACGGCCAGTTCGCGGGTGTATTCGGCCAGTTCCGGGCTGTCCACCAGCACCCCTACCTCGGTGTTCCACAGCACCGACCGCGGGTCGAAGTTGAACGAGCCGATGAAGGTCTTGTGCCGGTCGAACACGATCGCCTTGCTGTGCAGGCTCGAATCAGAGCTGCCATGGAAGCTCAGGCGCCCTGCGCTGGGGTCGCCTGGCTGGCGGCGCAGCTCGTACAGTTGCACACCGTGTTCGAGCAATGCCCGGCGATACGGTGCATACCCGCCATGCACGGCCGGTACGTCGGTGGCTTCCAGCGAGTTGGTCAGCAGCTTGACCGAAGCGCCGGCGTCGGCGCGGCCGGTCAGGTACAGCAGCCCAGGCTCGCCAGGCACGAAATAGGCCGAAACCAGGATCAGCTCCTGGTGCACGCTGGCCAGGTCCGGTGCCAGTTGCTGGCTCATCAGCAGTTGCGGGTCGGGCACATCGGCGGCCAGTACTTTGCTTGGCGCATCCCACAGGGCCTGGCTGTGGGCCCAGATCAATTCGTTGCGCCAGACATCCAGGTGCGGCTGGGACTGATAGGCCATCAGGCGGTCGTACAGTGCCTTGCGTTTGACCCGTGCCTCGGCCAGCGACACCTCCAGGCGATGGCGGCTAGCGCGCAGGTCGGCAGCGTCCGGCATGCGCCACATGAAGTCACCAATGGGCCGGCTCAGGGCGCTGTTCCAGTACTGGTCGAAGCTGTGCCCCAACTGCTCGGCCACCGGGCCGACGCCGAGCAGGTCGATGTCGGTGAAGTTGAGGTTGGGTTCGGCATCGAAATACTCATCGCCCAGATTGCGTCCGCCGACGATGGCCATGCTGTTGTCGACCAGGAACAACTTGTTGTGCATGCGCCGGTGCTGGCGCGACAGATTGAACAGCCGGCCCATGGCCCGTGTGACGCCGGTACTGCGGCCCAGGTGCAGCGGGTTGAACACCCGGATCTGGATGTTTGGGTGGGCATCGAGGGTGCCTATGATGGCGTCCAGGCCATCGCTGGTGGTGTCGTCGAGCAGGATGCGCACGCGCACGCCGCGGTCGGCGGCGCGTAGCAGCTCATGGACCAGGGCGCGGGTGCTCAAGCCGTCGTGGACGATGTAGTACTGCAGGTCGATGCTTGCCTGGGCGTTGCGGATCAGCTCGGCACGGGCACGGAAGGCTTCATTGCTGTTGGGCAGCAGGCGGAAGCCCGAGCGCCCTTCATAGGGGGCGGCCTGGCGCATCACCGAACGGCCGAAGGCCGACTCGCTGGCCGGCAACGCCTGGCTAACCTCGCGCGGTGCATCGACGCTGGCACAACCGTTGAGGCCGAGCAGCAGCGCCAGCAACAGAGGCAGAGCTCGCTGGAGTTTCAAGGGTGCATCATCCTGTGCAGCAAAGGCTTGAGGGTTGGACTCTGGTGGGCGGCGCAAAGTTACGCGCAGACCAAATCTTCATCCAGTAGACAAAGGGCGGTTTCACCGACCTTGCGTACGGCAGCCTCGATCTGCGGCGTGGGCTTTGAAGCAAAGTTCATGCGCAGGCAGTGGCGGAACTTGCCCGATGCCGAAAAGATGCTGCCTACGGCAATTTGCACACCTTGCTCCAGTAAAGCGCGATTGAGCCGCAGCGTATCGAAATGTTCAGGCAGTTCCACCCACAACATGAAACCGCCCTGTGGGCGGCTGACACGGGTCCCTGGCGGAAAGTAACGGCTCACCCAGTCGCTCATCAGGTCGCGGCCACGCTGGTACTGGCTGCGCATCCGGCGCAGGTGCGGTTGGTAATGCCCGGCGGCGATGAAGTCGGCGATGGCCAACTGGGGCTGGGTGGCGGTGCTGCCGGTGCTGATGTACTTCATGTGCAGCACCCGCTCCAGGTAGCGCCCAGGCGCTACCCAGCCGATGCGCAGGCCGGGGGCAAGGGTCTTGGAGAACGAACTGCACAGCAGCACGCGGCCGTCGTCATCGAATGACTTGAGCGTGCGCGGGCGCGGGTAGGTGTAGGCCAGGTCGCCATACACATCGTCCTCGAGAATTGCCACGTCGTAGCGTTGGGCCAGGCTCAGCAGGGCCTTCTTGCGTGCTTCGGGCATGATGTAGCCGAGCGGGTTGTTACAGCTCGGGGTGATCTGTATGAGCTTGATGGGCCACTGTTCGAGCGCCAGCTCCAGGGCTTGCAGGCTGATACCGGTGACCGGGTCGGTGGGGATCTCCAGCGCCTTCATGCCCAGCCCTTTGAGGGTTTGCATGGCGCCATGAAAGCTTGGCGAGTCGACCGCAACGATATCCCCAGGCTCGCATACTGCGCGGATGCTGCACGACAGCGCCTCGTGGCAGCCCGTGGTCACCACCAGGTCGGCTGGGCCAAGGCGGCAGCCGGAGTCCAGCATCAAGCGGGCGATCTGCTCGCGCAGGGTGAGGTTGCCGTGGATGTTGTCGTAGTACAACCCCGGCATGTCCTGCCGCCGGCTGAGCTGGGCGAGGCTGCGCAGCAGGGGCTTGAGGCTAGGGCTGTCGATGTCGGGCATGCCGCGGCCGAGCTGAATCACGTCCTTGCGCGGGGTGCTGCGTACCAGGTCCAGCACCTGCTCCCATTGCGAGATATCCACCGGGCGCTGGGCTGGGCGGCTGACGGCGGGCAGGGCGGCGGGGTGGCGATGGTCGCTTACGAAGTAGCCGGACTTGGGGCGTGGGGACACCATGCCGCTGTCTTCCAGCATGCGGTAGGCCTGCTGCACGGTGCTCAGGCTGACGCCATGCTCCACGCTCAGGGCGCGTACCGATGGCAGCCGCTGGCCTGGGCGGTAGAGGCCCTGCTCGATACGGGCGCCCAGCAATTCGGCGAGGTTCAGGTAGAGCGTCACGGCATACTCCTGGGCAGCAATGCGTGTTCGACCAGTACAGTTGTACCGAAAATACAGCATTCAGCTGGTCGGCTGCCAATTCTGTATGGGAATAATAACGCTGCAGTGGTTCTGTATTGTCGGGGTCGCCAGCGCGCATCCTTTCTCCACGGTATCAACTGAACGGGAGAACGCAGCGATGGGTGGTATGAGCGATGTGCGCTTGCAACTGATGGCCAAAGAACTGGAAGCAGGGCAGCAGGCCAAGGTCTTCAATGCGCCGGCAGGCCTAGGCCGTTGGGGCCTGATGCTGCATCGCTGGCATACCCGCCGGGCGCTGTTGCAACTGGACGATGACCAGTTGCGCGATATTGGGTTGAGCTGGGAGCAGGCTCGCGAGGAGGGGCGCAAGCCTTTCTGGAGGGTGTGACGGGTAACCTAGACCAATTCCTTGAGACGGTGCCAGAGCATCCCCAGCGCAAGCAGGGGCGAGCGCAGGTGCTTGCCGCCGGGGAATGTCATGTGCGGCACCTTGGCGAACAGGTCGAAGCGCCCGCTCTGCTGGCCGCTGATCGCCTCGCCCAGCAGGCGCGCGGCCAGGTGGGTGGCGTTGAGGCCGTGGCCTGAGTAGGCCTGGGCGTAATAGACGTTCGGCTGGCTGGCCAGGCGGCCGATCTGTGGCAGGCGGTTGGCGCCGATGCCAATCATGCCGCCCCATTGGTAATCGATGCGCACATCGGCCAGGTGCGGGAATACCTTGAGCATCTTTGGCCGCATGTAGGCGGCGATGTCCTGTGGGTCGCGGCCCGAATAATGGCAGGCGCCGCCGAACAGCAGGCGGTGGTCGGCGGATAGGCGATAGTAGTCCAGGGCAACGCGCTGGTCGCACACCGCCATGTTCTGCGGCAACAGCTGACGTGCGCGCTCTGCACCGAGCGGTTCGGTGGCGATGATGTAGCTGCCGGCGGGCAGCACCTTGCCGCCCAGCTCGCGGTTGAGGTCGTTGTGATAGGCATTGCAGCACAGCACCAAGGTCTTGGCCCGCACGCAGCCTTGTGCGGTGTGTACCTTCACCTCTGGGCCATACGCGATGCGGCTGACTTCGGACTGCTCATACAGTTGCACACCGAGGCGGCTGGCCACGGCCGCTTCGCCGAGGGCGAGGTTGAGCGGGTGCAGGTGCCCCGAGCCCATGTCGATCAAGCCACCGGCATAGCGGTCGGAGCCGACCACGCTGTGGAGGTCGTCCTTGTGCACCAGTCGCAGGTCGTGACGGTAGCCCAGGCTACGCAGTTGCTCGGCCTCTTCGGCAAAGCCTTGCAGCTCGCCGGGCTTGTTGGCCAGGTCGCAGTAACCCCAGGTCAGGTCGCAGGCAATGGCATGGCGCTCGACCCGCTCGCGGACTATTTCCACGGCTTCCAAGCCCATCAACTTCATGCTGCGCACGCCTTGCTCGCCGATCACCGGGAGGAACTGCTCCAGGCCATGGCCAACGCCGCGGATGAGTTGGCCACCATTGCGTCCGCTGGCGCCCCAGCCCAGCTTGCGTGCCTCCAGCAGGATTACCGACAGACCGCGTTCGGCCAGCTCGATGGCGGTGTTAAGCCCTGAGTAGCCGCCGCCGACGATGCACACGTCGGCGCTGTGTTCGCCTTGCAGGAAGGGGTGGTCGGGGTGTGGCGCGCTGCTGGCGGCGTAGTAGGAGGCGGCGTGCTGCGCGCTGTGGATCATTGGGCAGGTCCTGGCTATTCAAACAGAAGGGGGAGAATAAGCTGCGGTTTCAGGGTGGGGCAACTGGCCTCATCGCCGCCTTGCCGGCGATTGGCTCTATAATCCACCCTCAGTCTTCAACGTGTTTCCCGCCATGTCCTGCAACCGCCACAAAATCCAGTTTCTGCGCGAACTCATCCCTTCATTCGAATGCGAGCCCGGCTGCCACGACTGCTGCGGCCCGGTCACCACTTCGGCGGAAGAAATGGCCCGCCTGCCGCGCAAGACCCAGGCCGAACAGGACGCCGCTCTGGAGCGCCTGGATTGCGTGCACCTTGGCCCCGATGGCTGCACGGTCTACGACGAGCGCCCGATGATCTGCCGGCTGTTCGGCACCACCCCACGCATGGCCTGCCCGCGTGGCCGTGGCCCTGAGCCGATGATCGAGCCTGCTGCCGAGCAACTGGTGCATCAGTTCATTGCCACCACGCGCCAGGTGCTGGTTTAGCCTCAGTCCGGGATCGGCAGGCAAAGGCTTTCCTTTACCTCTTCCATCACGATGTAGCTCTTCGATTCGCGCACGTGCGGCAGCTTCAGCAGGATGTCGCCAAGGAGCTTGCGGTAGGAGGCCATCTCCGAAATACGTGCCTTTACCAAGTAGTCGAAGTCGCCTGAAACCAGGTGGCATTCCAGTACGTGTGGCAGCTTCAATACCGCGCGGCGGAATTCCTCGAAGGTGTCGCCCGACTTGTAATCCAGGCTGATTTCCACGAACACCAGCAGGCTGCCTTTCAGGTGCTGCGGGTTGAGCCGGGCGTTGTAGCCCATGATGATGCCCTCGCGTTCCAGGCGGCGAACGCGCTCGGTGCAAGGCGTGGTGGAAAGCCCAACTTTCTCGCCCAGTTCGGTGAAGGAAATACGCCCGTCATTCTGCAGGATCCGCAGAATGTTGCGGTCGATCTTGTCCAGTTCACGCTTGCTCTGGTGCTGGGTTCTCATAGGGGATGCCCCTCCGTGAAAGGCGATTTTGCCGAGAATTCTCGCCAAATATAGGCTTTTATATAGTGAATTGCACTGGCTTGTAATTTTTATACTGCGCGCATCCATGACATATCAACAAAAATGCGGTGCGCCGCGTGCGAGGGATGAACAATGCGAGTGCTGGTACTTGGTAGCGGTGTAATCGGAACCGCCAGTGCCTATTATCTGGCCCGGCAAGGTTTTGAAGTGACTGTGGTCGATCGCCAGCCGGCGGTGGCCATGGAGACCAGCTTCGCCAACGCAGGCCAGATCTCGCCCGGTTATGCCTCGCCCTGGGCTGCCCCAGGCGTGCCGCTGAAGGCTATCAAGTGGCTGCTCGAACGCCACGCCCCCCTGGCCATCAAGCTCACCGGCGATGTCGATCAGTACCTGTGGATGGCACAGATGCTGCGTAACTGCACCGCCAGCCGCTATGCAGTGAACAAAGAGCGCATGGTGCGCCTGTCCGAATACAGCCGCGACTGCCTCGATGAGCTGCGCGCCGAAACCGGCATCGCCTACGAAAGCCGCACCTTGGGCACTACCCAGTTGTTCCGTACCCAGGCCCAGGTGGATGCCGCCGCCAAGGATATCGCCGTGCTCGAGCAGTCCGGCGTGCCTTATGAACTGCTTGATCGCGATGGCATTGCCCGGGTCGAGCCGGCCCTGGCTGGGGTCAAGGACATTCTCGCTGGCGCCCTGCGCCTGCCCAACGACCAGACGGGCGACTGCCAGCTGTTCACCACCAAGCTCGCTGAAATGGCGGTCAAGCTGGGCGTCGAATTCCGCTTCGGCCAGGACATCCAGCGCCTGGACTTCGCCGGTGACCGTGTCAACGGTGTGTGGATCGACGGCAAGCTGGAAACCGCTGACCGGTACGTGCTTGCCCTGGGCAGCTATTCGCCGCAGTTGCTCAAGCCGCTGGGCATCAAGGCGCCGGTGTATCCGCTCAAGGGTTATTCGCTGACCGTGCCGATCACCAACGCCGACATGGCTCCGACCTCGACCATTCTCGACGAAACCTACAAGGTCGCCATTACCCGCTTCGATAACCGCATCCGTGTGGGCGGCATGGCCGAAATTGCCGGTTTTGACCTGTCGCTGAACCCGCGTCGGCGCGAAACGCTGGAGATGATCGTCAACGACCTTTATCCTCGCGGCGGCGACCTGAGCCAAGCCAGCTTCTGGACCGGCCTGCGCCCGGCCACCCCGGACGGCACGCCGATCGTGGGTGCCACCGCGTTCCGCAACCTGTTCCTCAACACCGGCCACGGTACGCTGGGTTGGACCATGGCCTGCGGTTCCGGCCGCCTGCTGGCTGACCTGATTGCGCGCAAGAAGCCGCAGATCAGTGCCGAAGGCCTGGACATTTCCCGTTATGGCAACGCCCAGGAAGTTGCCAAGCAAGGCCAGACGGCGCCCGTGCATCAGTAATTGGCTCGCTTTACCGGCCTTGCCGCCGGCAACCAGGCAACACCGTTTTCAACCTGAACCACCATAAGGCTGCCGCCATGCGTCCCGCCCGCGCCCTGATCGACCTCCAGGCCTTGCGCCACAACTACCGCCTTGCCCGTGAACTGACCGGCGCCAAGGCCCTCGCCGTGATCAAGGCCGATGCCTACGGCCATGGTGCCGTGCGTTGCGCCTTGGCCCTGGAGCCGGAAGCCGACGGCTTTGCCGTGGCCTGCATCGAGGAGGCCCTGGAGCTGCGGGCTGCGGGCATCAAGGCACCGGTCCTGCTGCTGGAGGGCTTTTTCGAAGCCAGCGAACTGGCACTGATCGCCGAGCACGACCTGTGGTGCGTGGTGCATTCGCTGTGGCAGCTCGAAGCGATCGAGAAAACGCAGGTGCACAAGCCGCTCACCGTCTGGCTGAAGCTCGACAGCGGCATGCACCGTGTGGGCTTGCACCCCAAGGATTACCGCGACGCCTACCAGCGCCTGCTGGCCAGCGGCAAGGTTGTGCGTATCGTGCTGATGAGCCACTTCGCCCGTGCTGACGAACTGGACGCCGACGCCACTGCCCAGCAGATCGCCGAGTTCGACGCCGCCCGCCAAGGGCTGGCTGCCGAATGCAGCCTGCGCAACTCGCCCGGCGTGCTCGCCTGGCCGCAGGCGCCGAGCGACTGGGTGCGCCCAGGCATCATGCTGTATGGCGCGACGCCCTTCGAAGTGGAGCAGGCTCAGGCTGCACGTTTGCAACCGGTCATGACCCTGCAGTCGCGGGTCATCAGCGTGCGGGAGCTGCCCGCGGGGGCGCCGGTAGGCTACGGCGCCAAGTTCGTCAGCCCACGGCCGACCCGTGTGGGCGTGGTCGCCATGGGCTATGCCGACGGCTACCCACGCCAGGCACCTACCGGCACGCCGGTGGTGGTCGCCGGCAAGCGCAGCCAGCTGATTGGCCGGGTCTCCATGGACATGCTGTGCATCGACCTTACCGACGTTCCTGAGGCAACCGTCGGCAGCCCGGTCGAGTTGTGGGGCAAGCAGGTGCTGGCCAGTGAAGTGGCCCTGCAGGCCGGGACCATTCCCTACCAGATCTTCTGCAACCTGAAGCGGGTACCGCTGGACTATTACGGCGAATAAGACGCCGAAGCGGACAGCTGGAGCGGCGGTGTGTTGTAAATACTGAACGGCATTGCCATGATATCGTTCACATTCACCCGCCACTTCACCGTTTCAGGAGGCTCCAGCTTTGGACGTCGGCGAACGACTGCAAGCCATTCGCAAGCTCAAGGGCCTGTCCCAGCGTGAACTCGCCAAGCGTGCGGGTGTGACCAACAGCACCATCTCGATGATCGAGAAGAACAGCGTGAGCCCGTCGATCAGCTCGCTGCGCAAGGTGTTGAGCGGTATTCCCATGTCCATGGTCGAGTTCTTTTCGGTCGAGCTTGAAGCCGAAAGCCCCGCGCAGATCGTCTACAAGGCCCACGAGCTGATCGACATTTCGGACGGCGCAGTGACCATGAAGCTGGTGGGCAAGTCGCACCCCAACCGGGCGATTGCCTTCCTGAACGAGGTGTACCCGCCGGGTGCCGATACCGGCGAAGAAATGCTAACCCACGACGGGGAAGAAACCGGCATTCTGCTCGAAGGCCGCCTTGAACTGGTGGTGGGCAGTGAAACCTTCATCCTCGAAGAGGGTGACAGCTACTACTTCGAGAGCACCCGCCCGCACCGCTTTCGCAACCCGTTCGACCAGCCTGCGCGGCTGATCAGCGCGGCCACGCCTTCAAACTTTTGATCCAGCGCAGTGCATTGATTCGGCAATACCCCTTTCCCGAGTAGGGTCGTTTCACGGCTTGTAGGTTCCCGCTATACTTTTCAACGCTCGCATTACCGTGGCCGCGGGCGTGATTAGCCACCATGAGGGTGTTCGCGTGAACCAAATCAAGAAGATGCTGGCCGTACCAGCAGCCATATTCGCCCTTTGGGCAATGAACGTAACCGCTGCGACCAATGATGATATTGCCAAGCGCCTGGAGCCCGTCGGCCAGGTGTGCGTGCAGGGCCAGGAATGCAAGGGCATGGAAGTGGCCACCGCAGCAGGCGGTGGTGGCGCCAAGACGCCGGATGAAGTGATTGCCAAGCACTGCAACGCCTGCCATGGCTCCGGCCTGCTGGGGGCGCCGAAGATCGGCGACACGGCGGCCTGGAAAGAACGCGCCGATCACCAGGGCGGCCTTGACGGCATCTTGGCCAAGGCCATTACCGGCATCAACGCCATGCCGCCGAAAGGCACTTGCGCGGATTGCTCGGATGATGACCTCAAGGCAGCGATCCAGAAGATGTCCGGCCTTTGAGCCGTCGCTGAATTACCCAGGGCCCGCCTTCCATGGCGGGCTTTGTATTTGCGGCGTCTTTACCGGCCCTGTCGCGGTGCAGGCAACAAATCAACCCAGGTTCATGTCCAACCCCTGAACCTACGGAAGACTCAGGAGGCCACGATGCACCTCTGTTCCATCGACCAGGCCGTCGATCAGGTGCTGGCGCGTCTGCCAGCCCACATTCATATGGGCTTGCCCTTGGGGCTTGGCAAACCCAATGCTTTCGTCAATGCCCTGTATGCCCGTGTACGCGACCTGCCTGAGCGGCGCCTGACGATCTACACCGCGCTGTGCCTTGGCCGGCCACCCTTGGGCGACGGCCTGCAGCGGCGTTTTCTGGAGCCCTTCGTCGAGCGTGTATTTGCCGATTACGAAGACCTCACGTTCATCGCTGACCTGCGCAATGACACGCTGCCGCCCAACATTCGTGTCGAACAGTTCTTCATGCAGCCCGGCAGCCTGCTGCACAGCGAGGCCGCGCAGCAGGACTATGTCAGCAGCAACTACAGCCATGCCGCCCGCGATATCAACGCCAAGGGACTGAACCTGGTCGCCCAGCTGGTGGCTGCCACGCCGGAAAGGCCCGTGCACTTGAGCCTGGCCTGCAACCCCGATATCACCCTCGACCTGCTGCCGATGATTGCCAAGCGTCGCGCGGCCGGCGAAACCATCCTCATGCTCGGCCAGGTGCATGCCGAGTTGCCCTACATGCCGGGCGATTCCGAGCTGGGCATCGAAGCCTTCGACCTGCTGATCGACCAGGCGGAGCAACGCCGGTTGTTTTCCACCCCGAACATGCCGGTCACTACCCAGGACCACTGCATCGGCTTGCACGCCAGTACCCTGGTGCGCGATGGCGGCACCTTGCAGATTGGCATCGGTGCAATGGGCGATGCCGTTGCGGCTGCGCTGCTGGCGCGCCAGGGCGACAACGCTGGCTACCGGGCATTGATGGATGAGCTGGACGTCGGCCCGTGGCAGGCATTGATCGCACGAGAAGGCGGCCTGGATACCTTCGCCCAAGGCCTTTACGGCTGCAGCGAAATGTTCGTCAACGGCTTGCTGGCGCTGGCCGAAGCGGGGGTGGTAAGGCGCCCGGCGGACGAGCAGGGTGTGCTTGTACATGGGGGGTTCTTTCTGGGCCCGCGAGCGTTCTACCAGCGCTTGCGGGAAATGCCGCTGCAACAGCGGGCGCTTTTCGCCATGACGCGCATCAGCTTCATCAACGAGCTGTATGGCCAGGAAGAACTCAAGCGCCGCCAGCGCCGTGATGCACGCTTCATCAACACAGTGTTCACCATGACCCTGCTTGGCGCAGGGGTGGCCGACCAGTTGGAAGATGGCCGTGTGCTCAGCGGCGTGGGCGGGCAGTACAACTTCGTCGCCCAGGGGCACGCGCTGGAGGGCGGGCGGTCGATCCTGCTGTTGCGCAGCTGGCGCGAAGCCGGGGGTGAAGTCAGCTCCAATCTGCTCTGGGCCTATGGCCACTGCACCATTCCACGGCACCTGCGCGATATCGTGGTGACCGAGTATGGTATCGCCGACCTGCGAGGCCAGACTGACGCTGACGTGATCGCGCGGTTGCTGGCGATCAGTGATTCAAGGTTCCAGGGCGAGCTCATCGAGCAGGCCAAGGGTGCGGGCAAGCTGGCCAAGGATTTCCAGCTGGATGTGCGTTTTACCGACAACACGCCTGAGCGGCTCGAGGCGATCCGCGCACGGCATGCACGGCTGTTCCCGGAGTATCCACTAGGGACTGACTTCACGGCCGAGGAGCGGGACTTGCTGCGGGCGCTGAACTGGCTGAAGAGCAAGTTCAAGTTGAGCGAGGTGCTGCAGCTGGGCAAGGCGGCGTTGGATGCACCGGGGCCTGAGGGATATGCGGCGCAGTTGGCGCGCATGGGCCTGGATCATCCCCAAGGGCTCAAGGAAGAGTTGTATCAGCGGCTGTTGTTGGCGGGTTTGGCTGCGACTGGCTGAGGCTGCGGTGCAGCCGATCGCCTGCAAGCCAGCTTCTCAGGCGTGCACAGCGCTTGGGCGTTGTGCAGTACCTGTAAAAGCCGGCTTGAGGCCAGCCAGGCTTACTCGATGAAGCTGACCACACCGCCTTCCAGCGATTTCACGCGGGCCAGCGATTCAACGCGGTAGCCCTGGCTGTCCAGCTCGGCACGGCCGCCCTGGAACGATTTTTCGATGACGATACCGAGGCCGGCAACGGTGGCACCGGCCTGCTTGATGATCGAGATCAGCGCCTGCGACGCCTTGCCGTTGGCCAGGAAGTCGTCGATCACCAGCACGCGGTCGCTGCTGTTGAGGTGGCGTGGCGAGATGGCCACGGTGTTCTCGGTCTGCTTGGTGAAGGAGTACACCGAGGCGGTCAGCAGGTTCTCGGTCAGGGTCAGCGACTGGTGCTTGCGCGCGAAGATCACCGGCACGCCCAGCTTCAGGCCAGTCATCACCGCCGGTGCAATGCCCGACGCTTCGATGGTGACGATTTTGGTCACGCCGGCGTCGGCGAACAGACGGGCGAACTCGTCACCGATCAGCTGCATCAGCGCAGGGTCGATCTGGTGGTTGAGAAACGCATCGACTTTGAGAACCTGATCGGAAAGCACGATGCCTTCTTCGCGAATCTTCTGCTGCAGTGCTTCCACTGTTGTTTCCTCGATGTAGCAAAGGTGGCCGCGAGAAGCGGCAAAGTTAAAGAGTAATGGTTGATCAGCGTTTGAGCATTGCCCGGATATCGGCCAATGCGTTGTTGCCACGCGCGGCTTTTACTTCCACAGGCGCATCGTCCAGGCCTTCCCAGGCCAGGTCGTCCGGCGGCAGTTCGTCGAGGAACCGGCTGGGCGTGCAGTCGATGATTTCGCCGTATTGCTTGCGCTTGGCAGCGAAGGTGAACGCCAGGGTCTGGCGCGCGCGGGTGATGCCCACGTAGGCCAGGCGGCGTTCCTCTTCGATGGTGTCGGCCTCGATGCTCGAGCGGTGAGGGAGGATTTCCTCCTCCATGCCCATGATGAACACGTAGGGAAACTCCAGGCCCTTGGAGGCGTGCAGGGTCATCATCTGCACACCTTCGGCGTTCTCTTCCTCTTCCTGCTGGCGCTCGAGCATGTCGCGCAGCACCAGCTTGCCGATGGCGTCCTCGATCGTCATGTCACCCTCTTCGTCCTTCTCGAGGGTGTTCTTCAGCGCTTCGACCAGGAACCAGACGTTGCTGATGCGAAACTCCGCAGCCTTGTCGCTGGCAGTCTGCTGGCGGATCCAGTTCTCGTAATCGATGTCGCGGATCATTTCGTGCAGCGCGGCGATCGGGTCTTCCAGGGCAACCTTGTGGCGTACCCCGTCCAGCCAGTGCTTGAAGCGCTGCAGGCGCTCGGTATAGCGGGCATCCAGGTGCTCGCCCAGGCCCAGCTCCTCGCTGGCGGCGTACATCGAGATACCGCGCTCGGTGGCGTAGTTGCCGAGCTTTTCCAGGGTGGTCGAGCCGATCTCGCGGCGCGGCACGTTGATCACCCGCAGGTAGGCGTTGTCGTCGTCCGGGTTCACCAGCAGGCGCAGGTAGGCCATGAGGTCCTTGACCTCTTGGCGGCCAAAGAAGCTGTTGCCGCCGGACAGGCGATACGGCACCTGGTGGTGCTGCAGCTTCAGCTCGATCAGCTTGGCCTGGTAGTTGCCGCGGTAGAGGATGGCAAAGTCGCTGTACGGGCGGTTGGTGCGCAGGTGCAGGGTGAGGATTTCCATGGCCACGCGTTCGGCCTCGGCTTCCTCGTTCTTGCAGCGAATCACCCGGATTTCGTCGCCCACGCCCATTTCGCTCCACAGCTGCTTTTCAAACGCATGGGGGTTGTTGGCGATCAGTACGTTGGCACAGCGCAGGATGCGGCTGGTGGAGCGGTAGTTCTGCTCGAGCATGACGATTTTCAGGGAGGGATAGTCCTCCTTGAGCAGCATCAGGTTTTCTGGGCGGGCACCACGCCAGGCGTAGATCGACTGGTCATCATCGCCGACCACGGTGAACTGGTTGCGCATGCCGATCAGCATCTTCACCAACAGGTACTGGCTGGCGTTGGTGTCCTGGTATTCGTCCACCAGCAGGTAGCGCACGCGGTTCTGCCAGCGTTCGAGCACATCGGGGTGCTCCTGGAACAGCTTGACCGGCAGCAGGATCAGGTCGTCGAAGTCCACCGCGTTGAACGCCTTGAGCGTGCGCTGGTAGTGGGTGTAGACGATGGCGGCGGTCTGCTCGCGCGGGTTGCGCGCCTTTTCCAGGGCTTGGGCAGGAAGGATCAGGTCGTTCTTCCAGGCACCGATCATGTTCTTGATCTCGTCGATGCCGTCGTCGCCGGAGTATTCCTTCTGCATGATGTCCGACAGCAGTGCCTTGATGTCGGACTCATCGAAGATCGAGAAGCCTGGCTTGTAGCCCAGCCGGTCATGCTCCTTGCGGATGATGTTCAGGCCCAGGTTGTGAAAGGTGCATACCGTCAGGCCACGGCCTTCCCCCGGGCGCAGCAGGGTGGCGACCCGCTCCTTCATCTCGCGCGCGGCCTTGTTGGTGAAGGTCATCGCGACGATGTACTGGGCACGGATGCCGCAGTTCTGGATCAGGTGGGCAATCTTGCGTGTGATCACGCTGGTCTTGCCGGAGCCTGCACCGGCGAGCACCAAAAGAGGGCCGCCGACGTAGTCACGGGCTTCCTGTTGCCTGGGATTGAGTCGGGACATGCTAGAAACCGGGGGTCGCCAGAAAATAGCCGCGCATTCTAACAGGCATGGGGCGGTTGTGGCGCGACCGTCTGACGTCTGAGTCAGAGTTTTGTCTGTGCCCATTATTAGTCCGGCTAATGCTATTACCGGAAAAAATCGTATTTGCCGGTTGACCGACTTTCGCGCAGGATGCACGTCAAATTGCGTCGGGACGCACTGTGGGCAAGGATATGTCTAAAAGTGAAAATCATTTTCACTTATGCAGTAGCATACTTCGCTTCCCACGCGTCACCGTCCAAGCTTTAAGGAGCCCGCTTGTCCACGCCTGCCGAACCTTTGCGGTTGCTGTTGTTGGCCGATGAGCCGGAATGGGCCGCCTTGCTGCGCGAATGCCTGCTGCCGCTGGAGGGCACGGCAGTCCTGCTGACCGCGCCAAACTGGTCAGCCGTCGACAGCCTGTTCAGCCATGATCGCCAGGCTGTGATATTGGCGACCCCGGCCCTGCAGCCGGCGCCAGGGCGCTGCGATTTGCCGACCATTGTGCTGCTTGAGCATGAGCCAGAAGCGCCACCTACCGGGGTCAGCGACTGGTTGGTGCGGGGGCAGCTCAACACCGATGCACTGCGTCGCTCGCTGCGCCATGTGCGTGAGCGGGGCGTGCTGGTTGCCACCCTGCAGCGCCTGGCCGAACAGGACCCGCTGACCGGTATCGCCAACCGTCAGGGTTTCCAGGCCCTGCTGACCGCACGCCTGGCAGAAAACGAAGGACGCGGCCTGGCGCTTGGGCACCTGGACCTGGACAACTTTCGTCATGTCAACGACGCCCTGGGGCATCAGGGCGGTGACCGCCTGATCCTGCAGGTGGTGTCGCGTCTGAAACAGCAGCTGGAGGCTGGCGACCAGCTGGCCCGCCTGGGCAGCGATGAGTTCGCCCTGCTGATCGATACCCGCCGCGATCCCAGCCGTGCCGAGGCGATAGCCGAAGGTATCGTCGAAGCCTTGGCCGAGCCTTACTGGATCGACGGTGAAAGCCTGCTGATCGGTTGCAGCCTCGGCCTGGCGCACGCGCGCGCTCAAGGTGGGGCCGACCCGCTGATGTGGCATGCGCACATTGCCATGCGCCAGGCCAAGAGCGTCCAGGGCTGCACCTTCCATGTGTTCAACGAGCGGATCAACCGCAACGCGCGCAGCCTTGCCGACCTGGAGGGCGAACTGCGCCGGGCCCTGCGCCGCGACGAACTGGAGCTGCATTATCAACCGCGGCTTGACCTGGCGGACCGGCGCATCGTCGGCCTGGAGGCGCTGGTGCGCTGGCGCCATGCCGAGCGCGGCCTGCTGCCGCCGAGCGAATTCGTGCCGCTGGCGGAACAGAGTGGCTTGATCGTGCCACTGGGCTATTGGGTGATTTCCCGCGCCTTGCGCGACATGCAGGCGCTGCGCGAGAGCGGCCTGACGCCGCTGCACATGGCGGTGAACCTGAGCTTTCGCCAGTTCCAGGACAGCCAGCTGCTGGCGACCTTGAGCCGCTTGATCATCGAGCACGGTGTCGATGCGCGCTGGCTGGAGTTCGAGCTGACCGAGACCGCGGTCATGCGCCGTAACGAACGGGTGCGCCAGACCATGGACGCCCTCGGGCGCCTGGGTGTGCGGTTTTCGCTCGACGACTTTGGCACCGGGTTCTCGTCGTTCGTGCACTTGAACAGCCTGCCCATCACGCTGCTCAAGGTGGACCGCAGCTTCGTCGCCGGGATGGAAATGCGCGAGGAGAATCGCAAGCTGGTACACGCGATGATCAACCTGGCGCACAACCTCAACCTGGAGGTGGTGGCCGAGGGCGTGGAGAGCCCTGCGCAACTGGCGCTGCTACGTGGCTTTGGCTGTGACCAGGTGCAGGGGTTCCTGGTCAGCAAGCCGCTGCCGGTGGCGGAGTTGATGGTGTATCTGCAGGAAAGCACCAAACCGTTCCTGGTGAGCGTGTAACACCGCGTGGGAGGGCTTAGCCCTCCTGTCGCGACCGTCATGCAGACACGGCGGCTTTCCCCGTCATGCCCGCCTTCCCCAGCATCCGCTTCATCCGCCACTCAAAGGCGATGGTCAGCGCCACCGAAGCACAGGCCAGCCCCAGCGCCAGCCCCCACCACACCCCGACCGCGCCGCCACCCAGGTTGAAGGTGAGCAGCCAGGCACTCGGCGCCCCGACCAGCCAGTAGCAGCACAGGCCAATCAGGAAGGTGGTCTTGGCATCCTTCAGCCCCCGGATCGAGCCCATGGCGATGGTCTGCACGCCATCGAACAGTTCGAACCAGGCCGCAACCATCAGCAAGCTCACCGCCAGGTGGTAAATGGCGGCAAAGGCCGGGTCGTTGCCGTCGATGAACAGGCCCACGAGCATTTCCGGGCGTAGCCAGAACAGCGCGGCAAAGGCGAACATGATCATCGCCCCGAAGCTGATCCCCACCCGGCCGGCGCTGCGAGCGGCCAGCAAATTGCCGGCGCCGTAGTAAAGCCCCACGCGCATGGTCACGGCATACGACAACCCGGTCGGCACCATGAACGCAGTGGAAACGATCTGCAGGGCAATCTGGTGGGCGGCAAGCTCGGTGCTGCCCAGCACGCCCATGCACAGCGCGGCAAAGGCGAACAGGCCCACCTCCACCATGTAGGTGCCGCCAATCGGCAAGCCCAGGCGCCACAGCTCGCGCAACGCCGGCAGGGAAGGGCGCGACAGGCCCTTGCGCAGCGGGTAGGCGTCGTACGCCGGGTGCCAGCGGATGTACAGCGCCAGGGCAACGGCCATGCCCATCGACACCACGGCGGTGACCAGGCCGATACCCATCAGGCCAAGCTTGGGCAGGCCGAACATGCCTTCAAGCAGGGCGACGTTGAACAGGTAATTGAGCACCGTGCCCACCAGGCTGATGACCATGACCGGCGTCGAACGGCCCAGCGCGCTGGTGAAACCGCGCAAGGCCATGAAGGTCAGGTAGCCCGGCAGGGCCAGCGGCAGCAGGGTAAGGAACTCCGCCGCCGAGGCGACGTTCTCTGGCTGCTGGCCGAACAACAGCAGTACGGGTTTGAGGTTCCACAGCACCAGGGCTGCGACCAGGGCCAAGCCCCAGGCCAGCCACAGGCCGTTCTGGGCCAGGCGGGTGGCGCCTTCGATGTCATTGGCGCCCTTGCGGATGGCCACCAGGGTGCCGACTGCCGCAATCACGCCCAGGCAGAAGATCGACACGAACGAATAGCTGGCCGCGCCCAGGCCACCGCCGGCCAAAGCCTGCGGGCTGATGCGGGCCATCATCAAGGTGTCGGTAAGCACCATCAGCATGTGCGCCAACTGCGAGGCGATCAGCGGCCCGGCCAGGCGCAGCAAAGCCTTGAGTTCGGTAGTGGGCGCGACGTGCATGGAGGTGATCCTTGTGCCTGACTCTGTGAGCGAGGGAGGATTCTGAGGCTTTGGTCAATTTTGTACAAAAGGATAAATGCGATGGTTGGCATGAGTCGAACTCATGCCAGTATGATTCTGGACACACTCTCCTGCCCCCGAATCACAGGTGCGTCATGTCCCGCCAGCTACCCCCATTGTATGCGTTGCGCGCATTCGAAGCCGCTGCGCGACTGGGCTCTTTCACCCGCGCCGGTGAAGCCTTGTCGATCACCCAGAGCGCGGTCAGCCGGCACATCCGCACGCTCGAGGAGCATTTTGCCTGCCGCCTGTTCGTGCGCAGCGGCCGCAGCCTGCAATTGACGGAGGCCGCGCGGGTGCTGCTGCCGGGCGTGCGTGAAGGCTTCGCCGCGTTGGAGCGCGCGTGCGACACATTGCGCGGCGAAGATGACATCCTGCGCATGAAAGCACCCTCGACACTGACCATGCGCTGGCTGTTGGCGCGCTTGAGCCAGTTCAGGCACTTGCAGCCGGGCAATGAAGTGCAATTGACCAGCGCCTGGATGGACGTCGATCACGTGGACTTCAACCAGGAGCCTTTCGATTGCGCCGTCTTGCTCAGCGACGGGGTGTTTCCGCCGGACTGGGAGGTGCGCCGGTTGTTTGCCGAACTGTTGATCCCGGTGGGCGCGCCGGACCTGCTCAAGCAAGGCCCTTGGGATGAGCGTCGGCTGGCCGGCATCGAGCTGCTGCACCCCACCCCCGACAAGCGTGACTGGCGAGAATGGCTTGAACGCATGGGCCTGGCCGACAAGGTGTCGCTCAAAGGCGGCCAGGTGTTCGATACCCTTGAGCTGGGCATGATCGCTGCGGCCCGGGGTTATGGCATATCCATGGGCGACCTGCTGATGGTTGCCGAGGATGTGGCCCACGGGCGTTTGAGCCTGCCTTGGCCCACGGCGGTGCCTAGCGGGATGGATTACTACCTGGTGTGGCCGCGGACCCGGCCGGGTGGTGAGCGCTTGCGGCGCTTGAGCGTGTTCTTGCAGGAAGAGGCGGCGGCCATGGATTTACCGGCTGTGCAGATTCTGCCGGCCTGACTGCGCCATGCAATCGGAGGCCGTGTGTGGCCGGGAGCGCCACGCGCCCCCGGCCCGCCTGGGCCTTACATCGACCCCAGGTTCAACGCCTGGGCGCACGCCTGCAACGAGCGGCGCTCGCTCTGTGCGTACAACGCCAGTTCGTCCTGCACCTGCAACCCCAGCGCAGCTTCGAAAGCATCCCGATTGGCATTGCTGCCATATTCGGTCTGGGCATTGTCACCCAGGTTGGACTGGAAGATCCCCGCCGCGCTCACGGGCAGGAAGTCTTCGTACACCAAGGCCTCGAAATGCACGTGGCCAGCGTCGATCAGACCTTCCAGGGTGGTCGGGCGATCTTTCTGCTCCCGTGCGGCCAGCCCCTTCTCGGTAGCGAAGTAGCGGAAGTACGCCAGGCCCTGCTCACGCATCTGCGCAAGGTCATCTGGAAACGCGGCAAAGTTCTCTTTCAGCAGTGCCCTGTAGCGCTCGGCATTGGCTTCGGCCGGCGCGCCACCCAAGGCTGCGCGGGTGGCATCGAGCAGCTTGTCGTACAGTTGCCGGCCTTTGGGCGTAAGCGCGGCGCCCCGTTGCTCGATCTCGCCAAAGCGCGCGGTGTGGCTGCCTTCGCTGCCTTGCTGGTCGCGGAAGGCCACCCGCTCCTGCAGGGCCTTGAAGCTGGTCTGACGCAGCAGAATCGGGTGACGCCGAGTGGGCGGCCCTTCGACCACGGCCTTGGGCGGGATGCCCTTGGCAGGCATGCCGAGCTGAATCGCATCAATGTCCAGTGTGCGCGGGGTCAGGTGGTTGATGTGCGGGCCCTTGAAGGCCACCACGTCAGCGATCAGGCGATGCTGGTCGTGCAACTGCTGGTACTGCTCAGCGGTGACGGTAGCGTCCTGGTGCCAGCGGAAGGTGTGCAAGGCTTGCTGCACGAACGCTTCGGCATCGGCGGCGTTCAGGCCGCCGTCACGCTCGCACTGGGCAATCAGCTCGAGGGCGCGGGCGGTGAAGATCTGGCGCTTGGCCAGGATGGCCTGGGCCATTTCACGCAGTTGTGGGTTGTCGATCAGTTCCAGGCGCAGCAGCGAAGTGAAGACGCGGAACGGGCTGACGTGCAGCGATTGCTCGTGCACTGCGCGGAACGCAGTGGAGTGCACCGGCACGCCGGCAGAGCTCAGGTCGTAGTAGCCGACCGGCGCCATGCCCATGACGGCGAACAGCCGGGCGATGGTCGCCAGTTCTTCGGCCGTGCCCACGCGGATGGCGCCATGGCGCTCCTGGTCGAGGCGTTCGATTTCGCCGGTCCAGCGCAGGGCCTCGGCCACTTGCGGCTGCTCGGCCATGACCTGCTGGTTGATTTCGCTCACCAGCTCCAGCAGCGTGCCGTATAGCGGCACTTCCTGTTTGTACATGAGCGACATGGCGGCAGAGAACTGCGCGCGGATGCTGTCTGGGCTGACGAAATCGTGGGCGGGCATCGCTAGCTTCCTGGTTGGGTTCGGACGCTTACATGAAAGCTGGGAATGCACATTGCCCACAAGCGAAAAAAAGTGAGTGTGTCATTCCTTTTTTGATCGACCTGTCCCGTCCTGAATAAGGTTTACACCTCCCATCCCGAATTTCCGGAGAGTCAGATGGAGCAAGGTGTAAAGCGCACACAGCGAGATTACTCACTGTCTTTTAAATTGGCGGTGGTTGATCAGATT
>NZ_BQHW01000044.1 GCF_021602025.1 Pseudomonas ceruminis | reverse complement strand
TGGGGTCCGGGTGGCGAAAACGTAAGAAATACTCGTCGAATTGATTGTTTTTTGATCATTTGGCGAGTTTAAAAGTTGCGCTAGGTGGTATGCCGGGGAAATACATGGCTACTTCAGACCATCCTTAGTGGGATGCAGAGAGTGTCATTACGAAATCAGCACAACTGCTTTTGCCTGTCCTAAGTGTGGCGCTTCGGTGCCGAAACCAAGGAAACCTGCAATATGGCCTTGGGTCATTGGAATCCCCGTCGCACTTTTCATTGGCATGTTGATTTACGGATCAACTATCCCTGAATACCGGAACACTGCCCGTGAAGCGCGCGATCTATGCGAGCAAATGGTTAAAAAGGGCCGATCTGATCCAAATTCCTGCGCAGAGATGTACAGAAACATCATCGCAGAAGGCGAAGAAGCCGAAAGAGCTGAAAAGCAAGCAATCCTAGACGCTCGGAAGGCTGAAAGAGCTGAAAAGCAAGCACGCAAGGAAACCGCTCCGTGAGACGAATCGAGACCGTTACGACTCGTTGGATCGACTAGGCCGCTGCCTTCGGATCAATGCGAGGTATCCGTGCGATTAAGGCCGTGCAAATACGTGTCGAGATCATCAGTTGAGGAAGGTAAGAGCTAAGCCAAAATTTGTTAACGCGGCTGCGCACATGACAGAGAGCTTTGTCTGTGCGCTGGTGTCATCAGGTGCTAAGCCTAAGTAGGTGGTCTCACGCCATGATTGCTCCTGGTGCTTGTCAAACTTAACGGTTTTTCGCTGCACCGGAAAGTCAATCATAGGTCCGATAACTGTCAATCCTGTCCTATACGACCTTGATTTCTGTCAATCCGAGTTAGCAAGATTGACTGTCAATCGTTGAACGATGAAATTATCGGAAGATCAAGTGTTACGGGCGGTATGTGGGTGTCAATCTTAGGAACTGCAAGCTGCTACCAAGCGTCACAGGCCCGGTACACCTCCGGCCCGCCTTCCAACATCCGATGTTTGAACGCCATTTCAAATGCCTGGCCCTTGTGGGTCAGAATCAGTTTCGAATCAGGGCGTAACCCTCGATATTCGGCGGCACCCGAAAGCCCCCAGCGGCGCCTTTGGCGCAGCGCAAGCCACTGCTCCAGAGCGGCCAGGCACCGGGGATGCGTCAGGTACACATTGCGCGCACGGCAGCCCTTCGTGATCGAGGGTCGCAAGTACAGTTCGGGCCGGACAGCCCCGCTTGGAAAGAGCACGTCGGCGACCTCCAACTGGGCCAGCTCGGTGACCCTCACGCCTGTGGTGTGGGTGATCCAGACCAGCAACACGTCACGCTCTGGCATACGGCCAGATACGGACGCTACTCGTACCAAATGTTTGAACTGTCCAGGGCGAAGGGATGCAGCACGACGGGGATTCATGGCAGGACTCTCTGTTGGGATTGAACGCGGACCGGGATCGATCCTTAGAGAGTCGGCAATAGGCCTCCTAGGAAGCCTATCACCAATGATTTCGCAGTGTTCACGGAAAATTTGCTGGTCGGCGCCGGCCCTGGGTCAACCGGTGGGATGCTCCGCCTGGTAGATCAGCGCCTCCACCAGCTTCGCCAGGTTGTGGGCCTTTTCTTCAAGGGTGCGCAGGGCCTGCTGGGTGCGCTCGGCCATCTGGTCGGCGTCCTTATGCTCGCCGCGGAGGAATGCGGCGTCGGCCGATTGCGAAGACAGGACCACAAATGCAGCGGCGATTTGCCAAGCCTCCAAGGCAGGTTTCAGCTTGTCGGCATCGATCATGGTCATGGCAGCATCCTCGATCTTGAAGGGCGGAGTTCAAGTCTAGTGCGGCCGTGGACGCCTCGCAGAACTACAAGCCCAAAGGTCATGGAAAATCAGTTGCGCCACCCCGTGCTCCACCCGCACGCTGAAAGTAGAGCTGACCAAACGAGTCGGCAACGACAGGGGCAACGTGATGACGATGTTGACGATGACTGATAACTGGGTGTTTTTAGTAGCTGCAGGTGTGCTGGCATTGGCTTTCTTAGGCGCAATCGCCCTCAAGCGGAGGTATCGCAAGAAAAGCGCCCCGCCAGACTGGCCCGAGGGCGACTACCGATAGAAGCCTGACCGCGCCCTACCCTTTGCTACGGCGCGGGTCAGCACTGCGCGGATAGGTGCGCTCATCCTCGATCTGCCCAGTGGCCGTATGGATCTTTACCGAGCCAGTACGACCCTCCATGTACCCGGGCAGCTGCTCCAGCAGCTGAGCCTTGGTTGGGGCGTTCAGCAGCGCCCGGCTATCGCCCTGCAGATGCAGTTTCCAGCCAGAACCCTCGGCTACCACGTGATAGTTGTCCATCGGGATCTCCTTGAGCGTGAGGTGATACAGTTTTGGGGCCAGCTGGCTGCAGGAGTTCCCGCCGCTTACAGCGGCACCTCTGTCTGCTTTTCATCATCCGGCCGATGGTAGTTGCGCATGAACGCGTGCGTATCAGCGTTAACCGTCAACATTGTGTATGAATGAAGCACCTGACGCGTTTCAGGGTCGCGCCATTCCTCCCAAAGCCCTGCTATCCCCATAACCTCGCCGTCAGCCCGGGCGATCCGGGTGGGCACTGCACGCCCCGATCGCCAGTCAGGCTCATAGATCGCAGCAGCGGGAATGATGCAGTGCTGAGCACGCCGCCATGCATTGCGAAAAGACGGTTTCTCCGCCACGGTTTCCGACCTGGCGTTATAGGTGCGCCTGGCTATCTTAATGTCCTTACTCCAGCAGGGTATTAAGCCGAACGACCCAGTGAGCAGATCCAGCTGCGGCGGTGCGCCATCCTGTTCAACCGCCTCGCCAGCTCTGCGTAGAAACGGGCCGATGTAGCCTGGCCATAGGTCGAGTTTCCCCTGCTGATCGTCCTCGATGCCGAAGGCCGCTGCGAGTTGGTTTGGCGTCGGCGCCTCGTAATGGCTACACATACCTAGCCTCTCCTGTGAGCATTTGGATTTAGCGTGGCGGTATCGAGACTTGCAGCAGCTGCGAGTCCTATCAATCCGACCGCCGTTGGGTCGAATCTACGCCTTGTCGAAAGGCCTTTTGTCGCAGTGACTCTAGCCGCGCCGTACTGCCTGCATTACTGTATATGCAAACAGTATGAACTCGGTGCCCCATGAACGTTGTATCTATTCAGCCCCTTCGAGACTCAAGCGAGCTCATTTCGGTTCTCGCCGGAACGGCTGCAGGCGGTTTTCCAAGCCCTGCAGCTGATTACTATGAGCCACCGATTTCTCTTGATGAGTTGCTGAACATTCGGGCGCCGCATGTGTGGATTGTGCGTGTCCAGGGCGAAAGCATGCGTGATGCAGGAATCTACGACGGCGGGGTCTTGATCGTCGACCGATCGATCACGGCGCGAACCGGTCAGATCGTTCTGGCCTACGTGGATAACCAACCGCTGGTTAAACGGCTGGCTAAGGCCCCCGATGATCGTTGGCTGCTGGAATCGGCCCACCCAGACTATAAGACCATAACCCCTGATCAGTACGGCTCGATTGATGTGTTTGGGGTCGTAACCTGGGACCTGACCAAGCATGTGCGCTGACAGCTCCCGTCCTATCTTCGCTCTGGTGGACGTCAACTCGTTCTACTGCAGCTGCGAGCGCATTTTTAGACCCGAGCTACGACAGCGCCCGGTCGTCGTTTTGAGTAACTCGGACGGCTGCATTGTGGCCCGTACGAACGAGGCTAAAGCCCTCGGTCTGAAGATGGGCGATCCCTATTTCAAGGTGCTCGGGTTCCTCGAACAGAACGGTGTCGCGGTTTTCAGCTCCAATTACACGCTCTATGGCGAATTGAGTCACCGCGTTGGCGTAGCCATCGCCTCCCTGGTCCCCGAGTGGGAGCGTTATTCAATCGATAAGAATAAGTTGCATACTGTGGACGCCCAAAGTTAGATAGGGTTCCCATGGACATTGGCGCTTTTTCTTACAGAGATATCCCTTGGCTACCGTTGAGCACATCCACTTCAGTCCGCATGACCTTTCTGTCAAAGACCGCCTGATTACCTACTCGTCGAATAGCTCCCGGGTAGTAATCGAAGGGCTACCACAAATTTTCTGGGTAAACGGCTTGCCCTGGAGAGAGGCGAACCTCTGGGCTATGGAGCGTGTCACCAATGGGGAAGCAATCCTAAAGACCGTTTCCAGCAACGTTAATGGACTGCTGAACTACGCGAAGTTTTTGGAGAGCCGCAGACTTGAGTGGTTTGAGTTCCCGTCTCGAAAAGCTGATCGGTGTCTCGTTCAGTACCGTGGGGCGCTTATTAAGGCGCGAGATGCTGGTCATATCAGCCCAGCAACGGCCTCCGAGTACATGCGCAACTGCATCAGTTTCTATAGGTGGGTCAGGAAGCGTGGGCTTCTATCTCCGCTGTTGCCACTATGGAAAGACAAGCGCTTTTTCATCAAATACTTTGACCAGGTTGGTTTTGAACGAACCTTCGCTGGCACTACTACCGATCTGGGGATTCCCAACCGGAAACGCATCGGGATCACTTTGGAAGGCGGGTTGCTTCCTGTCACCTCATCTGACCGCGACGTCATTCTCGATTTTGCAAAACGTAATGCCTCGCCTGAGCTGTACCTGATGCTAGCTCTAGGCTTTTTCACGGGTATGCGACTGGGAACAATCTGTGACCTTCGTATCGGCGCGTTGGAACGTGCGATACCTGATCCGTCCGCTAAAGGCCTGCTTAGGATATTTGTGGGGCCAGGTGCGTCCCCGCCCGTGCATACCAAATTTGGAGTAACTGGCCAGGTATGGATTCCCGAAGCTTTGTGTTCAGAAGTTTTGGAATATTCCAAGGGGCTCCGCAGGTTAAGTCGCGAGGCATCTGCTGCCGATGAGAATCGAGACCTAGTTTTCTTGACTCGTTTCGGTAATACCTTCGGACGGCGCAGCAGCGATCAGTCTTCGGCCATAAACGTTGAGATGTCATCGCTTAGAAAAGCAGGCATCACAGCTGGCGTTAAGGTACTCAGGACATTTCGCTTCCATCAGTCCCGGTGCACCTTTGGAACTGAGCTAGCCAAGCTGGCTTTAGCAAATTGCGATGATGTGGCGATAGTGATTGCGACTGTTAGCAATGCATTGCTTCACGGTCGAAATTCGGAGGCTACTACCTTCAAATACATCAAGTTTGTGCAAGCCACACCCGCTAAGCAGGCCATTGCGAACAGCTTCATGGCTGCGTTTACAGGGATTTCTTCCAGGCACGGAGCGAGCAATGAATAATCGGACGTCTTCAGACCTAACGTTTCCAATGCTTGAGTACGCGAAGAACGAGACGCCTTGGGATCTGACCCCATTTTTATACAGCGGTGGTGCAAAGGCAAAAGTGAAGACTGTACGCAATGAAATCACATCAGGTGTTTTAGGGGATCCTTTGCTGGAACGGGTAGAGCTTGTAAAGGAGCTCCACGAGTGTTTGGCCGACGACCTTGTAGGCGGGGGGAGCCGCTTTTCGGCGAATAACAAGATCGGTTCGTTGCGGCAGTTTTTTCGGTGGGCGGATCAATCCGGACGCCAGTTGAGCATTGACAAGGTTGCGCAAGCTTACCTGGGGTGGGCAGAGCATCTTTTACACCGTCACCGTGTGGAAGGATATTTAACTGCCGGATCGTTATACGACACTGCAAGTTTGACAGCGACGATGCTTGATCGAGTGCTAGGCCGAAGCTCGACACTTTTGTACAGCACACGAATTCGCAAACCCAGAGGCAACGGACGGGTTAGAAATGGGAGCGCTGATAAGCAAAGTGTGGAAGAGAGCTTTTCTTTCGGGCAGTTAATTGCCGACCTCTGTACGTCACTCACTTATGAGGCTGTGGCGGGACCACTCCCCATCCAAGTGGCATTGAGATCGGGTACAACGCTACCTATCTGGTGCGGCCTTCGCGATACAGAGAAAGAAGCGTCACGACGGGTTCGACCTCAAACCAAATTCCAGATTGCGGCCATCCTTCGACACCGAGAATTCCGGGACTCTGACGTTTCAATCGAGACTCGATACCCGGCAGTAAATCTGAGAATCGAAGCCGAGATGCTTATGTTCATCGCGCAAACCGGCATGAATTTGTCGCAGGCGCATCAACTTCGGATCGACCAATACCACTATACGAGTCACCTTGATGGTTACCAAGTCAGGTCTTACAAAAAGCGTCGTCAGGGCGAAGTGCTATTTGAAGTTTTCTCAAGCTACAAGGAGTGGTTTGAACGCTACATTGAGTGGCGAAACACGTGGTTTCCGGACGACCTAGAGGGGCTTCTTTTTCCTCTCGTCCGTCTTGGGGGACGTCTCGTTGTAGAAGCTCCTCAGTTCACAGCTCTAGTGCGCCTCTGTACCGATTCCAATATTCGATTCGTTCGACCACGTAAGCTACGGGGTGCTCGTATTAACTGGTTGTTACGTGAATCGCAACGCCCTGAACTGGTCGCGGAAATCGCACAGCACACAGCTGAAACGTTGATCCGTGTGTACGCTGAGCCCAATCCGCAAATTGCGATGATTGAAATTACTCGATTTCACCGGCAATCAGATCCCGTCATTTGCTCACCTGCTCCAGGTGCTTGTGCGACGTCCTTGCCAGAATCGGTCGTAGATGCTCCGACGAATGCACCTGATCCCGATTGTATCAACGCTGCTGGTTGCCTCTTCTGCGTCAATCATCGGGATATTGAAAGCGAAGATCACGTCTGGTCGCTAAGTAGTTTGCGCGTGCTCAAGAGCTTGGAGCTAACTAGATATCGTCCAGCTTCCACGGATAGATCTGAGGAGGCTGACCATCCTGCAATGCTTGCGATTGAGCGTCTGAGTGCGAAGCTGCGGTTCTTTCAAGAAAGTAGCGAGGTGCGTCGGCTTTGGGTTGAGGAGGCACTGGCTCGCATAGCTGAGGAGAGTTATCACCCAGCTTGGGACGGATTTATTCGGCTGGCGGAAGTTACAGCGGGACCTTCCTTATGAATATCCTCACGACGTTAGGGCTTTCTATTGAGTCGCCTCTCGCCGTTCCCGGAGCGCCAAATTACCGTCCTGAGAGCTGGCCTCCGCCACCTGATTGGCCTGTCGTAATTGATGCACAGGGCAAAGTAGTAAGCCGTTGGGGCGACCCAGTTTGGAGGCTTGACCCATGGGCCAAGAAGGCGTTAACGCTAAATTTCGGGGATGGCCCCGCCACAAAAGTCGCGGCGCCCATTAGCTCGGCGAACGCTGATCTGCTTCGTATCATCACAGGCTGGTGGCTATACGGGCCGTACGGCGCTCGCGGCTATCGATCTCTAAAGACGCGGTTCGATCAGATGCGGCGGTTGTTTGTTTTGTGTGAAGAGGCAGGAATACTGGCCAGCGAATTGAGCCGCTTTCCACGCGTATGCGAGGAAATCCCTGCCTTTCTTCATGCCTCAAGAAAGACTGAGTTTCTGTCGTTAATGCATGAGCTATACGCGTCTCGCAGCGCCGTAGGGTTTACTTTGCTGGATTCGGGCTCGCTAACCCGTCTGGCTGCGCTGTTTCCACCCCACCAAACAGCTCAAACACCGTACATTCCTCCACGTATTTGGCACTACCAAGTCACCAGGCTGCGAGAGTGTCTTGATGACTTCCTATCCCATCAACAACAAGTTGAAGCTTGTTACCGGTTCAGCATTGAGGCTTACGAACATAATCATAGAGTTTCAAAAAGAGTGGCGTGCGCAAACGCACAACCTTTTTGCGGCCATAAGATGCATTTATCAGGCGCTAAAACGGGGCTTCGTTTTCTCGGAGCGTTTGCAGATACCGCGAAACGCTTCGGCATTTTTGAGCTACTTGAACGTTGGGTGGGGCGCAGTGGTGAATTGCAAGTAAGAACGCTGACTAGCTATCTGAAACTGGTCAATAGCGCAGGTTTAGCTTACATCCTTAACTTCAGCCTCATGCGAGTCGAGGAAGCTTGGAATCTTCGAGCGGGATGCCTTGAGGTCGAGCACGACAAGAATTTCGGCGACATTTTTTTGTTACGTGGACAGACGACGAAAACGCAGGCCGATAGCGACGCCCTGTGGGTCACATCCCCATCTGTAAAGGTCGCAGTGAGGGCGATGGAGGTCATTTCTCTGTTTCGGTCATTATACGCACCTCATGTAGCTGCGAGCGGGCTCACGGGGCGTTTTTTAACCTCGTTTTCTTACGAACCGTGGGCCCCATCGAGCAAGAAAAATGATCACTCACTGAGACCAAGTATTCCGTCATATTCCGACCTTTTGAGCCACTACGGCAAGGTGTTTGACTTGGAGCGTTTGCGTATCACGAGTGAGGATTTGAAATTGGCCCGGCTAGCTACTCCTACATTGCCGGAGGACTATCAAGTGGGCGCGGTATGGCCGTTAGCATGGCATCAGTTGCGTAGAACTGGTGCAGTAAACATGCAAGCTTCCGGGCTCGTAAGCGATGCCTCGCTTCAGTACCAACTCAAGCACGTCACCCGAGCGATGAGCCTTTACTACGGACAAAATCACTCGCAGATGCGTCTAGAGGATAAGGCTCACACGCTGTACGTTCGCACGATGTACGAGACGCTTGGTAGAGAGTTACAGCAGCTTACGAGTGAGCGTTTTGTAAGTCCCCATGGAGATAAACGTAAGGCTGAGATCGTTCGGCTGATCACGCCAGAGGATGCAAAGAAGATGATCGGTTTGGCGAAGAAGGGTGCCGCAGCATGTCGCCAAATCCTTCTTGGCGTTTGCTCGAGTCGCAAGCCTTGTCCGTACGGAGGAGTCGACAACATTGCTCATTGCGGGGGCGGTGATTCGGAGGATGAAAAACCTTGCCCTGATGTGCTGTATGACTCAGAACGATTGGACGCAGTCGATGATCTTGAACATGTCCTCAAAGAGCGGCTTGTTAATGCTCAGTACGGAAGTCCGCTAATGGAGTCCTTAATCGCTCAACAACGAAGCGTAGAGAGCTTCCGGCGAGTCATAGGGGGAGCAAATGGACGTTGAACTCACGGCGCGTCGCAGCGCGGCCGATCAATATCGCGAGGCTTTTGAGCGCTTGAAACTCAATAAGCCGCAGCTTCTAACGAAGGGGACACCGGTTACTCAAAACAACGTGGCCAAAGAGGCCGGGAGCGATCCGTCGGCACTTAAGAAATCACGTTTCCCGAGTCTCATCGCAGAGATAAAAACCTACATCGAACAACATGCGGAGGAGCGACCTCGTTCGTTGAACCAGATAAATCATCTTGCCCGTCAGAAAAGCCGCGCCTTGCGAGATCGGATTGAGCAGGTTGCCCGACAGCGCGACCAGCTAGCAAGTTTATTGAGCGAGGCGGATGCGAAAATCATAGAGCTGTATGACCGTATTGCTGAGCTTGAACGACAGTTACCTGCGTCCAACATACTATCGTTGGATCCACGCGGGCCCAGAAAGCTTTGAGATGGCAGTCGTGGGGGTACACGATCCGCAACTAGCCGCAAGGCTAGGGGCGATACTCAATGAGCGTGTTGTGAGGCTATGCTCAACGAGCGTCCGCTTTGGCTGACCTTGCTGACTGACCAGGGGGACGAGACGACACCTGGAGTATCGTCGAGGCGGATCATCACGACAGTCGCGGTGGATTTAGAGAATTAAAACTGTCGCTGCGAAGCCCGGCTTTCTGGGGCTTCAAGCCAACTCTGGAGGAAACGCAAAACTGTCGCAAACCCTCAAGTCTCTGCTGTGGAGCGGAGGCCTAGAGAATTAAAACTGTCGCGACCACCCGATTAGGCATGTTGCAACTGTTCAGCGAGTCACGCCTGCGCAATTGCCGACCTGAGCGGGTAGATGAATTCATCCTTCCATCTACGTTCACACATTACAGACTCAACCCAGCCGTCCTTTCTGCTCATTCTCCAACTCGGTGTGACGCTAAGAACAGAACGCGCATCGACGGTAGTGGCGACGGGGACCGGGCACATCGACAGGGCTACATTCTTTGGTAAGCCCCGCGTCAGCGGTTCAGGCGTGCTGGTGCAGGTCGGGCAGCTATAGCTTCGCTCCCATACCCGAATGCCTGATTTTGAGTTTCCAAAGCGCCCGTAACGATGCCAGACCTCAGATGGCCGTCCAAACCCAACGCCATATTTTTCGGCGCTAACTTTCACGGCAGACATGCCCAGGTCAAAATATCTTTCCACCGCCCTCATTCTAGCTGTAGGTAGAAGCCCCTTTCCCACCCTGCTTGTCCTAAAGCAACTAATGAACATTGGGGCAGTTTCACCGGAGATTCTGTTGAGAAGCAAAACACAGCCGAACGGGTAGAGCCATCTGTCTCCGCATGCACAGTTTATGAGCAGCGCAACTGGTCTTGCTGGCGTTTGCTGGTAGTGCGACAAGTCATCGTAGAATGCTTGGCCACGACACACTGCACTCGCTATATCGGCTGCATCCAGTGGTGTTTTTGCGACGAACACGGGGTTTGTTCGTGCTAGATCCTCGTTGATAACGCCCGTCAGGCCGATACTGCCGAATATCCAAAGAGTCGGAACACCAGAGCGATTGCGTTGTTCAGTGCGCTCATATGTCCGCTGCGCAGACTGAGGCGAAATCTGCACTTCTATTGCTAGGCGCGGAGCAAAGGCCGAGTCGCCAACCAGAATGTCAGCCCGCCAATCGTCTACGCCGTCTTCAAGCTCGGCTTGAATGCCTAGAGCAACCAGCTTCTTGTAAATGGCCACCTTCATGGCGATATGGTCTGGGCTTTCAGTGCTGGAGTAGCCCTCAGGGCTCTCTCCAGGAAAATGGGAAAAGTACCTGGTGATGCCTCCATCCCGTCTGAGGGTTTTGGCCTGTGCCGGAAGTTTCGTATCCGGCATGAGCACCTGGCGGCCTTTCGATATTTTCACTACTTTCTTCCAATCTTCATCGCTAAGCACTGAGGCCACAGTACGACAGCCGTTCACTAAACCCACGCAAGCCAAGGCAACCTCCTTTTCCAAAGACGCAGTTCAGATTCACAACAGAGTCAGTATTTGATCTTTAGTAATCTGAAACGTCTGTCAGGTACGACGCCTGGAGAATACTTATTTGGCAGCGACCCGTCACAACGGCGACCAGCCTGCGACAGATTTTTATACCCTGCGACAGTTTTAATTCTCTGAATTTAGCGGGGACCATCGCAGGATGTACTTATGCTTGTGGTCGTGCGCTAACGTTTTAGATCGTTTTGGTTACGAGACACAAGCCCAGTGAGTACGGCACGGGCCCTTTGACGTCGCAAACAATCCAGTGAGCATGAGATGCTGCTATCATCCAGGGTTCAGCGGGGGTGAACGTAAACAAAGGTGATTTGCGGAAGCGTAGTAAGCGTCTAGCCAACACACCTTACTGACCCCAAAGCATACTCCGAAGCTACCAACAAACACCTGAACACCGCTTCTCCAAAGGATAGGCGCTGCGAAATATGCCCGATCCTCGTAGAGACTATTCAAGCTCTGGCTAGAATCAATTATTGTCGATGCCGAGGTTCCAACCATGACCCTAGCCCAACTCCTCCTATTTCTCCCCGCAGCAGCAATCGTTGCCGTCTCACCGGGCGCCAACAACCTGCTTGCATTCGCAAATGGCAGCAGGCAGGGTTTGCTGCCTACAGTGGTCGGTCTGTCAGGTCGGTGTACGGCCTTTGCATTGATGATCGCAATGGTGATTGTCGGTTTAGGCGCATTGCTAGAGGCGTCTGAACCCGCTTTCCAGATTATTAAGTGGGTAGGTGTCCTTTACCTCGCCTATCTCGGCGTAAGAATGATGATAGGCCGTGATTGTCACGAAGATGGGGCTTCGGTATTCCAGCCTGTCGATGCCTACTCCTTGGCACGCAGGGAGTTCATGACTGCCATGACCAACCCCAAAGCAATCTTGCTCTTCACTGCTTTTGTTCCCCAATTCATTGTTGCTGGTACTGGCGCCTCCTTCACTGCCCAGTTCGTCGTTTTAAGTGCAATCTACATTGCGGTCGAGTTTATCGCCGCTATAGGCTGGGCCCTTGCTGGCAGCATCATTCGATCTCTGCACCCTTCGAAGCGGAAATTGTCGATCATCAATCGCATAACGGGTGCAATGATGCTCGGCGCAGCCGCCTTATTGGCTACAGCCAGACGAACTTAAGTGTGTACGTCCGAGCGTCACCCTTACATGATTAAACGGGCTCCCACTTATGCGGAAGCAACTGCTTGATTTCACTCACCCGCTGCGTCGGCAGGCGTCTGAGAACGTCTTTCAGATAAGCATACGGATCATGACCATTCAGCCGTGCAGACTGGATCAGGCTCACGATCGCTGCCGCACGTTTACCGCTGCGCAGCGACCCTGCAAAGAGCCAGTTCTTCGGCCCAAGAGCCCATGGCCTGATTTGGTTTTCGGCCCATTTGTTGTCTATGGGTACGGCACCGTCATCAAGGTAGCGCGACAGCGCTGCGGCCGTGTAAGACCCGACTTGCTGTGACAATGCGCTTTCTAGACTGGCGCTCACGACTAGACAAAATCCATGTTCGAAGGCAAGTCTGAAAGTGGTGGCGACGTAGGGATGGGCGTTAACTTGGGTAAACCAACTCAGACGGCCTATGGGTCACAATTTATTGGTATAAAGGACGGTAAGGAGATTCGCTCCTCGAAATATTGCGATCCTATTATCTAAAATCGGGCGTGTAAGCCCGTCACAGGAGAGGCGATGTCAAAATCCTATGTGATTGGGATTGCAGCTGCAATTTTCGCTACGTTCAGCTGGGCGCTTAATTTTCTGTCTCCTTACATGATGGGAGATTTTGGACCGGTTGATTTTATTACATTGAGATTCATCATCTCTGGCTGCATTGGTCTTGTTGTTATTCGTGTTTATTGGCCTGGCGATCCAGTTTTAAGCTGGCGTTCAACTATGATGGCCGGGCTGCTTGGCGTCCTAGGATATGCTCTTTACATAGGATGCATTATGGGAAGTGTACTTCACGGTGGGGCTATAATCGCACCCGCATTTTTGAGCGCTACGCCGGTTATAGTTGCCATCACAGGCAATTTGATCAACCGAACAGTTTCCTGGAGCAGCTTCTGTGCACCCATAATTCTGGCAGTTTTTGGTTTGGTTGCAACGAATTATGGAATTTTGGTCAGCGTTTTAGATGGAGGCGCGCCCTCGTACCTTGTGGCAGTAGGTTATGCGTTAGGCGCAGTATTGGCTTGGTTAATGTTCAGCATATTAAACCAAAAGATATTGGCAAAAATTCCCCAAGTACATTCAGGTCTTTGGACTGGACTAATGATGAGTGGAGCAGGTGTCAGCGTCCTGCTTTTCTTACCTTTCGGGCTTGTGTTTGGGGTATATAGCTACCCGCACATTGACCTACGTTTGGACAATACTCTACCGGTTTTCGCCGCAGCATCAGCGCTGGCATGTTTTGCCTCCGTTGGAGGGGCATGGGCTTGGAACATTGCAAGCCAGCGGTTACCCATGGCCCTGTCTGGGCAGCTCATTTCTGTAGAAACGATCTTCGCCGCTGCGTTCGGCCTTATCGCCGAAAACCGTCTACCTACCGGTCTTGAGATGCTGGGAGTAATAGCCCTGTTAACAGGTGCCACAATCGCAATAAAGGTCATGACGCCAAGTTACCGCGCAGGTTCGAGTGTACAGGCGTGATTTGCTCTGAAAGCCCATCGGAGAAAGTTCTTTGGTAAGCGTCGTTTGGAGTCACCTACACAAACCCAGCTATAAGCGCGATGGTGTTCATTTTAAAACCGGAGACACCGTGGCGCTTAATGCCGGAGCTTGGAAGATGTGTTGGCTGGACACCGCTGACAGGACGCATACGTCAGTGCGCATTCCACGAACTGGCCGTCGACCGCTAGTGAGCAGGAACCGGGAAAATCGTATACTAAGGTTTTCCGACCTGCCGTAGCGGCCTGAATTTTCCATCTTCCAGTTTGTGGCTCTGCCGCCACACGTAATCGCCTGTCAGGTTGATGTGCTACCAGCCCAACGGCGACAGGTACTGATACAGATCTGTATTCACCGGCTTTCCGGCGTCGGCTGACCTTTGGGCTGCCCGCTCGAGAAACACCGTGTTCCACAGCACAATGGCTGCGGTCAAGTCCAGCAAAGATGGCTAGACACCCGTGTGCACCGGGGCGACATTACAATGTGTGATGCCCGGTGCTTGCGCATTATCACAAAGCGACACGTCCCCCTTTCGCGGAGTATACCTATGTTCAGTCACGTGCACGTCGGAGCTAGGGATCTTGAGTGTTTGGTAGTCTTTTACGACGCCTTGCTGGCGAAACTAGGCCTTATCCAGATGCCTGAAGGGAACGGTGGGGCTGCTCGCGGCGTAGGCTGGCGATACCCCAATAGGCGATGGCCCCAGTTCTACGTCCAGCACCCTATAAATGGTCTTGCAGCCACTTGGGGGAACGGTGTTCAAGTGAGTTTTCTGGCAGCTTCGGAGGCCCAGGTTCGTGAGGTCTGGGCGCTTGCTATTGAGATGGGAGGAACCAATGAGGGTAAGCCGGGCTTTCGAGAATATGCTTCAGATTTCTATGCAGCATATTGTCGGGATCCAGAGGGGAATAAGCTTTGTTTTGCATATGCTCCGGATCCCTAAGCGTAGCTTGAAACTTTGAACAGTCGAGAATCGAGGGCGCAGCATTATCTATCGGGAAGCAAGGCGTGTTCGCCGGACGGATACGGCAGTGGAGCTGCCGTCAAATGCGAGCATCACCTTTTCGGGCTTTTTATAGCTGCTAGCTGTGATCAGGATAGGCCGGTGAATTGTTCGCACCACAGCTTCTATCTGGCTGCCAAGGCTGTGCGCGTTGCGTGAGTTGTCTTCACCCACTCTTCCTATCACCAACAGTCGAATCCTCCTGAAGGTCGCTCAGATTTCTACCAAGTGTCCGTGGCGCTGCTTCAGCTCAGGAAACGCAGCGCCGGAAATGGCCGTTCGCTCCCTGGCCTTTTCCAGCATGTGTTGGCCATGCTCCAAGGCCAGTTTTGCACGCTGCGCATCCAGCGTGGCCAGATCTTCCAGTAGATGTTCACTGCTGCCGAGACCGATATTGCCGCTGAGGTCAGCGGATGCAGGATATTTCTCCTTATCCAGCACATGAAGCAAGGTCAGGGGGAGCGCTGAGACGTTGCGAAGCCCATGCTGCGTAATCACAGACCGCCAATGCGGATTGTGAGTTATCTGCATGCCATTACGTGGGTCATTGTCGTCCTCCTTAGTGGCTCATGAGCTTGTCGATGGCACCGGGTTTGTCATGCATACCGAAGCGGTCAACGATTGTTGCGCTGGCTTCATTGAGACCGAGCACTTCAACCTCAGCGCCCTCACGGCGGAACTTGATCACGACCTTATCCAGCGCTGCGACGGCGGTAATATCCCAGAAATGCGCCTGTGTGAGATCGACGGTGACCTTTTTCAGCGCTTGCTTGAAGTCAAAACCCTCAGTGAACTTGTCTGCAGAGCTGAAGAACACCTGGCCCACAACGTAATAAGTCCGATGCGATTGCGCCTCTTGCAGAGTGCTCTTGATGTCCAGATAGTGTCCGACCTTGTTGGCAAAGAACAGGGACGCCAGCAGCACACCGACCAATACGCCGTAGGCCAGGTTGTGAGTGGCCACGACGACCACGACGGTCGCCACCATGACGAGGTTGGTCGACAGCGGATGCTCTTTCATATTGCGCAAGGAATCCCAGCTAAAGGTACCGATGGACACCATAATCATCACTGCCACGAGTGCCGCCATCGGGATTTTAGAGAGCCATTCGCCAAGAAATACCACCATCAGCAGCAGGAAAACGCCGGCACACAATGTCGAGAGGCGGGTGCGGCCACCAGATTTCACGTTGATGACTGACTGGCCGATCATCGCGCAACCTGCCATCCCGCCGAGCATGCCAGCGGCGATGTTGGCCACACCCTGACCTTTGCACTCGCGGTTTTTGTTGCTGGTGGTATCCGTCAGACCGTCGACGATGGTCGCGGTCATCATCGACTCCAATAGGCCTACAACTGCCAGCGCTGCGGAGTAAGGAAAGATGATGCGCAGGGTTTCAAAGTTCAGCGGCACTTCAGGCCACAGAAAAATCGGCAGTGTGTCCGGCAATTGGCCCATGTCACCCACGGTACGGATGTCCAGCCCGAGGTAAAAGGCAAGTGCAGTCAGTGTCAGGATGCACACTAATGGCGAAGGAATCAGCTTGCCAATCACAGGTACATACGGAAACAGGTAGATTATCCCTAGGCCCGCTGCGGTCATGGCGTAGACGTGCCAGGTCACGTTGGTCAATTCAGGTAACTGCGCCATAAAAATCAGAATCGCTAATGCGTTTACAAAACCCGTGATCACAGAGCGAGAGACGAAGCGCATCAGCGAACCTAGCTTCAGGTAACCCGCGAGGATTTGAAGTACCCCACAGAGCAACGTGGCTGCCAGCAGATACTGAAGTCCGTGCTCTTTAACCAAAGTAACCATGAGCAGTGCCATGGCGCCGGTAGCCGCCGAGATCATGCCGGGACGACCGCCGACGAAGGCAATAACAGCACAGATACAGAAGGAGGCGTAGAGACCAACCTTGGGGTCGACGCCGGCAATGATCGAGAAGGCAATGGCCTCCGGGATCAATGCCAGGGCGACTACGAGACCTGCTAGCACGTCTCCACGGACGTTGGAAAACCACGTTTGTTTGAGCGATTGCAGCATCAGAATATCCAAGGCAAAGCATCGCGCACGCCAAAGGAATGGCGAACGAATCGATACAAGTTCAAATTTTGAGGATTTTTTGCTGTGTGCTTGAGGTGCAAAAACCAGGCGTACAGCAGTGTGCGCCCGCGAGCGAGACTAGCGGAAGCAGGTGTTGCGAGGGGGGCGTAGCGCTAAGGCGGCGTAGGCTGCCAGTAGATCGTTTGGAGTACAGTCATGCTGATGTTCCTGTGCTCAAGGGGTATGCGGAACCGAAGTATACAATGAAGCCGTCGCCGATTGCGACCCGTTGCCAAGCTCTGCATGAGCTACGTCAGATATAGGCTTAGTCAATCGGTATACCTGCGGGCAAGACTTTGCTTTCCATTCATTCCTGTTCGAGCTGGTCTGTGTGCTGAGCGGTGAGTTGGCCAGACGGTTACTGTTAGCTGCCTTCGTGGCCGACCGGAGGCAGTTCTGCTCGCGTTTGATCGTCCAGGCTTATCGTCATGCTGGCGTGAACCTAGTGTCGGATGCGGACTTCTGCCATCCGGGGTGTTCCGGAAGGCGGCCGAGAGAACCCGGAAAAAACGTACGCTAACCTTTTGGTTTCTTCTAACCACAAGATACCGGCGCACTGAGCGCAGCGTAGGATGTCCAGCTGTTCCGCACGTAATAGTGTAGCAATGCACACTCTGCTATCATCCAATTTGCTCCCTGTGCGCGAGGCCATAGAAAAGTTCCAATTTTTTTGGGGCATTCCATCGAACCCGAGAGCACAGCTACTGGCCTTATTCCTGTGAGTGCACACTATGAACACCGTGACTCATCCCGTCAGTTCTAGTAAGTCCGCTCAAGAGGAAGCGCTCAGGATGAACGCTGTTCGCAGGTACGCCATCCTAGACACGCCTCCGGATGGCGCATTTGATCGTGTGACCGCGATAGCAGCTCGTCTTCTTGGAACTCCGATAGCAATCGTGAGCATCGTCGATACAGACCGAATCTGGTTCAAATCTCATCACGGACTCGACGTAAAACAAATTCCCCGCAATTCAGGCCTTTGTTCTTCCGCGATCCTCCAGGCAGAACCTTGGTTAGTAACGGACGCTAGACACGACCCTCGTACGCTCGTTAATCCCCTCGTCGCAGGCGAATTCGGGTTACAGTTTTATTTGGGAGTACCGCTTCATACCCACGACGGTTTCAATCTTGGCACGCTATGTGTTTTGGACACGCAGCCGCGTACGGTCACCCAAGACCAGCTAGACACATTGACGGATCTTGCAAGCGTTGTGATGGATCAACTGGAGCTGCGCCTGTCTGCTATGCGATCCATCGCGGAAAAGGAAGCGGCGCTGAATCATTCCCACTTAATGGCCGAAGAAATCGACCATCGTGTGATGAATAGCCTTCATCTGATTGTGTCGATGTTGAGCATTCAAAGTGCTCAGCTGGGCAGCTCTGAAGCGGCTAAGGAGATTTCCAGAGCGGCAACCAAGATATTTGCTGTAGCCAATGTGCATAAACATATTAATGTCGGCAAGGCAGCCTCTACGCTGGATAGTGCTGACTATCTCGTCCAATTGTGCGCTGGCTTATCTACGATGCTGGGATCTGAAAGCCAGATGGTAATCTCAGTCGACGCCGTCCCACTGGCGTTGGATAGTGAACAACTCAGCCGAATCGGTCTGATTGTTAACGAATTGGTGACCAATGCATTGAAATATGGAGCCTCTAAAATCAACGTTCATTTAACACCATATCAGCACCAATGCTGCTTGACTGTGAGCGACAATGGCAGAGGCCTCCCGACTGACTTTGATGTACATAAAATGTCGGGGCTGGGAATGAAGGTGATCACTGAACTGGTAAAGAACCTAGATGGTTCGCTAAGTCATGAGCCCAACGCAGACCTTGGAGGCACCGCGTTTCAGATAATTTTTTCTCCTGTGTTCAAGACTCGCCTCCCCGCAAGGCTGGTTCCTGATGGTCTTCTGAGATGAGCAGGGAGACCGTAACGTACAAGGACTTTAATGGAAACGGTCTGCAACTTCATCTCGGCGAGCGCTCTGTGTAAGGTTAATCTGAAACCCGTGTCGGGCAATGGATTGTCAGATATCGTATCCCTCGGATGCTCAAAAAGCCCGCCCAGCGTAGGCTTGAATGATTGGCGCTATCCAAGAGCAGCAATTATCCGCCACTGCTCATTACTGTTTTGTAGAGGTAACGACAGAGCTGCTCTTGCTGGGTTCTGTATTGGATTTCAAGACACACCACTGCTTCCATCTGACCCAGCCAAACGTCATCTGAAACGTGTTGCAGGTGATTAACCGTATCCCGCCAAGCAATGCGAGCCAGCTCAACGGCTTCCACCAATTCCACCAGGTACGAATCTGAAGCCAGCGTAGAGACTGTGTGCATTTAAAAAATCGCCACCCATGAGCCCTTCAAGGGCGCTGGCAGCGATCCCGCTTCGTGGTGCTCAACGTAAAATTCCAGCCAGCCAACGTACGTTCGGAGATTTTGTTCATTAAGTTGAGTGCCAAAATTTAAGGAAAATATTCGCTACGAATATGGCTTTCTCACGATAAGCAGCTACCGTAAAGTTGCCAATAAAATCTAACTGTGCTTTGTCCCTGCCTCGCAAGAGTCACGGCTGCTCCATGGAGGGGTAAATGGGCTGCTTGATATGCGCTCAAAAGACTGGTTTGCAACGGTCAATTGGCGATTGGGAGGAGCGTCACTGTGCTACCTGCGGGCATTACCGAATCTCAAGAAACTTTCTCGTTCTTATGGAAATACAGGGTCTGAAATTCAATATCGAGGAAACGAGACTCTGGCTGTCAACTCTGAGGAGAACTGATCCTCTCCCTGGAATCGTCGCGGAGAATGCGATTTGTGTTAAAAATTTATCTATCGGTTCTCGCGTTTATGCCACACGCGCAACAGGTAGACGATAGATCCCGTAATTTCGTAACGCATCTCGTAGTGGCCAATCAGGATTCGGCGCACATCGCTAGGTTCGAACTCATCTAGCCGCTCACCGATGCGTGGATTTGCCAGCAACGTTGTCGGGGCAACTGTTAGTTGCTGTACAGTACGAGCAGCGGCAGGCTGATCCACCACCGTCGCCAGAAATTCATATAGGCGAGCAAGGTCAGAAAGCGCTTTGCTGGTGCAATTCAACTCCATCAATTCGGGATTGCTAATGGCGATTCGGTGTTGGGGCTGTCGGCCCAGGCTTGGACAGCTTAGTGGTCAATCACATGACCAGCGTCTACATCGGCCAACGCTTCGCGTGTCAGGCGACTGCGCCCCCCTTCTTGGTCTATCCAAGCAGCCAGAGTCTGCTTGACGATCCAATTCTTGGAGCGCTCCAGCCGCTCAGCCATTAAATCTACCTTTTCGGCTAACTGCATAGGTACATGAGCGGTGACGGATCGAGTTTTTGCGGTAGTTGCCATGAAGACTGCTACTTCTAACCAATTGGCTGCACAAGGTGCATGCCTTGCCGGCGTTCAATCACAGCAGCTTCCGATGCCGCTTGGCGTAACGTAATGGCACGTTCGCTGGCTTGGCGTGCTTCGGCATAATCGCCATTTTTTCTGAGTTCATTGGCGCGCCATTCCGCCGCTTCGGCAGAAGCAAGCAACGCCAAAGAGTGCGGCACGTTTTGCTCTGATTTTTGATTCAGTTCTTGCGTGCTTCGATGGCGCTCGATCACGTGCGAGGCCTCGCGGGCCGCATTACGCAATTGGGTACGGGCAATATCGTAACTGTCATTGGGTACAGCTTCGAGGGTTTGGAGGCAATTATGCAACGACTCCACTGCCGTCAGCAGCTTATCAATTTTCTGTAACAGCTCAACTGTGTCAGGATGATTTTTCATGAAGCGTCACTTCTCTCGAATTGGTACGGTGGGGTTCGAGTGAGGAATGTCATCAGCAGCCGGTGGAATGACATGTGATTGAGCCTCTCATTCTACGCCAGCGTCCAAAAAAAATGATTCAAAGTAATCATAACTAATAATATTATGTTGACAAGCTGCGGTGTCAGGCTGGGCTATACCCTAACCTGATGTCAGCTCCTGCTGCTCGCAGTCAACAGCGGCTTTCGGTATGGACAGATTAGGCTCTGAAAGCGCTTCGTAGGTGGATATCCATGGTCATGGTGTATTCAGCGGGAAACTAGAGTTGGCGTGGGCTTCACTCATGTCCATGGGTTGACATCTTTCCTTTACATCGATGAGCTCTTCTGCAGGCTCGATGGCCTACCTGAGCCGATCATTGAGGTAGGCCGGGCCATCCAAGCCCGCGTCCTGCAATGGACTGCGCTGCCAGTGGGCGTCGGCATTGGGCATACCAAAACCCTGGCAAAGGCGGCGCAGCACGCCTCAAAAGTGTGGAGGGAGAAAACAGGCGGCGTGGTAGACCTGCGCAAGCCTGAGGCAATCGAATGGCTACTTCGACGAATGCCGGTTGATGAGGTATGGGGGATAGGTCGTCGTATGCGCGACAACCTTGCTCGTGATGGCATCAGCACCGCGTGGGAGCTTTCTCAAGCTGATGCGCGGTCAATGGGCCGTAAGTACAGCATCGTGCTGGAAAGGACCATCCGAGAGCTGCAGGGCGAATCATGCATGGACCTGGAGCAATCTGCCCCACCCAAGCAATCAATCTGCACCAGCAAGATGTTTGGTCAACGCGTGCATACCCGCAAGGGCCTGCAGGAAGCCCTAGCGACCTACATTCACCGTGCCGCTGAAAAGCTGCGGAAGCAACGCTCTCTCTGCGGTGCCTTACGCATCGGTATTCAGACGTCATTCCATGGCGACGGACCGAAGTACGCCAATGCTGCAACTATCATCCCAGCCTACCCAACAGATGATGTCCGTCAGCTCACCCGCTACGCGCTGCGTGCCCTGGAGGGGATCTACCGGCCGGGCTATGCATACAGCAAGGCAGAAGTCCTTCTAATGGATTTGCGCAAGCGAGGGGAGTATACGCAGGATCTGTTCACCCCCAGCCAACCGGAGCGCACAGATGCATTGATGGCTACCATGGACAAAATCAACCGGCGCTGGGGGCATGATTGCTTGCGGACTGCTGCTGTGCCACTGACACCAGATTGGGGTATGCGCCGAGCACTCCTTAGTCCCAGCTACATGACCAGTTGGGAACAGCTATGGAAAGTACAATGCCGATAAGTAAAATTACTAATGCTTGGACCCGCTAGCAAGCACACTCGGTCAATATCGTCATACCGTACCTTTTTATTGCGCGGACAAAAAACCCGGCCTTGTGGCCGGGTGGGTATTGCGTTGATATGGAATCCCGCCACGCAACAAAGCGCTCGCGAGGTAGGGTGAAGGTATTAATAACCTTGACGTTGAATGAAGGCAGTGACTGACTCAATAGTGGGATTAATCAGCAAATGGTAATCAAGGAAATCAAAATACTTTAACTCCTCATCCCATTGTGCCAATTGATCGGAATCGAACGACCAGCGCTTACCGCCATAGGAGAATTCAGTCCAACCATCGTCCTCCTGAATCTCTGAGGGAGAAACCGAGGCAGACGTCTGTTGACAGCTGCGATCTACCGCCTCAATCACTTCACAATGATTTCGGCATTCATCCAGTTCTATCTGCGCCATAATGGCTTCACGTTTTTTATCACCAAGCTGGTAGTTCACTTTGTATTGCATATTGGAGTTCCTGTTTATACGGCACAGCTGAAGCGTACAAGCTGCACAGGCAAAGTGCCCAAGCGGTAGCTGTCTCCAAACAATGACGTACCCATGAAACCACCACGTTTAATGTCCGAATTGCAGACGGTGCGTAGTTCGCCGTTGTGTAGGACTGTATCGCCAGCACGGATTGTGTTGATGTGAGTATTAACCGTATTGTAGTTGGTCATGGTGTTACCTATTGGTTAGACCGATCGCTGATGAAAATCAGCTGTTCAGACTGCGGAACGCCGAGCCTCAGACATCCAAAGGTTACGAATGCTTTTGCAGTCAATTGCTTTGTCGTATTCACCCTGTTTCTTCAATAGGATTAATACCCGATTTACACGGCGGGCGTGCTTAACGAAACTGCTGATATCTGCTTTCATGTTTGATCCCTATCAAGCGCTGCGCGCTTACATGCCTTTGTTTAAGTGGACTGTCACACCGCCCTTATGGAGCAGATCGCTCACTTCGCAGTAACGGTCAGTCAAGTCCACATGCGACTTACCGTATTGCGCCGCCAATTTACATTTAATGCGCGCAGTCCTAACGGGGCCTCGTACTTTCGAATCCGGCAATGCTTCAAGCGCCTATCCGAGAGAGTCAGCAGCTGCCTTACGATCAGACAAAGTTTCCACCTCGTTCGAAAAGATACTCGTTGCTTCGGAACCGAGCGGAAGCTGCTCGAAGTACTCGCGAACTGCGCGAGGTACTTGCTCCATAGTCCTGGGGTAACGATTACCGATAAGGCCTTGCTCATTCAGCACAGAGTGAACATGCATTTTCTCAGGAATGGTGCAGCTGGTTTTAACCGCGATGAAACAGATCATGGCATACCTCGACGTTGTCCTAGTGCCAATGAGATGAGCCACACCGAGCATGAAGATCTGCCCGCCCTGGTGCCGGGAGAGTGAAAATCGACCGCACGCGCTTGCGCGCCGGATCCGACCCATAAAAAAACCCGGCCAGGCCGGGTTGAAGGTAAGTGTTGCTTATGCCGAAGAAGCTACCCGGCGCACCGGGACCAAGCCGCGTGAATAGGGCATGCCGATAAACACAGGGTTTTCTACAAGCTGGCGCCAGGTAGTCGCGTCATCCGCCAAAAATTGGTCATCAGCAAGCATCTTCTCGCCGTGCACCAACAGGCGAAATTCAGTAGCCTGGGTCCGATCGGCACAGGCGGAAAGTGCTGCAAGCACATCGGCAAGACGGACAAAATCGCCATCCTCGGCTCGGAATTTTTCAAGCGCTGCAATGTACGCCGGCAACTCAGCCAGCTGGGCTCTCAACAGGCTGCATTGGGACCTGAGCTCGTCGACTTCCGAGGTACCAGACTCATTACGCGGTAAGGCCCCTATCGTGATCAAGGCCTCACGGAACTGATCAACGTAATGCTCCGTACTGGTCGCCGGGAATTTATTCAACAGGCACTCTTCGTCGATGGGTGCGCCTGCATCTTCGGCTTCATCCGACGGCTCACCTGGAACCATGAAGAATGCGCGCTCCACTGCTCCCAGGTAGTCCGAGAAGCGCTTGATGTTACCCAGGTTCGTCAGCAGCACGCCCACAGGGTGTCCATGGTGCAGACCAATGACGTCGTATACACGAGCCATGTCGCGCTGCTCTGCGGACGGCACAGCAGGAGCCTTCAGAAAGACCTCGCCACCGCCCTCCTCGTCAGTGATCGAGCCATGAGCAATCAGTAAGACCTGGTCCGCATGCTCCAGCGCTGCGATGCCGCCCTCAAGCAGCCACTCAAGCCGCAGACCATCCACATCAGCCCGTGTCACAGCGACGGCTTCTACCCGCACAGCATCCTCGCTGTGCTGTGCGCCTGGCCGAAGCTCCAAGAGTTGCTCGCCTTGTTCTGTGACCTGCCATTGGGCCGGGCTTCGCTGAACTCGCTTGAGCAACCCAAGCTGGGTGAGAACATCAAACCACTGGGTCCCGATGTCAGCGCCCTGGCCATCGCCGGCGCATTCGTCGAAGCGCTGCAGTTTTCGGATGACAAGGTTAGCGAAGGGCGGCAGGCCTACCAGCTGTCCAGAACTGTTCATGCTGCCGCCGCCTCGACCGGTTGTGTGAGCGCTTGTTGGACTGCTTGAACGATCCGCAGCAGGTAGGTGTAGTCCGGGTTTGGTTCGGTAGCTTGATCGACGGGGTAATGCCATTCATCCCCGAACAAAAGGGATAGGAGCTCGGAATGACTCCAGCAGTCCCGCAACGACTCAACATCGCGAAACTCATCGAGCCGCCTGTACAGCGAACGAGCATCATCTGCGTCGAGATACCCCAGCTCCCAATCGGTACCGCTCCGCTCCCGCCGGCGATCGATGATGCACCTTGCTGAGAGCTGCTTGAGAGCCTTTGCGCTGAATCGGGTACTGCTCAGGCCGCGGCTTAGGCAATTCAGGATGTACTCATCACTGCACTTGGCAACAAACTCAGTCACCGTCCTTGAACCCATACCGCCCCAGTAGGAAGTCCAGCTCTCGCCAGCACATCGGATGGTAAGGTTACCCTGACTGGAAACGTGATCTGGGGCCTCACTACGTGGAGACGCCCGGCTTCCAAGGTCCTCCAGAAAAACGGTGATGGGGTCGAGGTTCACCCCCCCAGAGATCACTAACTTGGTCACCGTGGAACGCTCCACGGTTAAGCTTGTGGGTGATGTGCCATCGGACATTCTGTTCAAACCCATACCGTCACCTTGTAAATTAATTCATAACGCGTATGCATAATTTATAGCGGAAAGTAAGGGCTGCCTAGCCCTCTAACTGTCCGCTGCATGCTGATGGCGTTCAGAATTCGCCGTCTTTTCAGGTCACCAAGCTCCCGCTCTGCCAGGCTAGAGACCAACTGCGCCAACTCTTCCAGCGACTCTACAAAGGCATTGCGCAGCGTATCCAGCCTGGCCCCCTTCGCATCGGGCCCTTCGATACCTACTCGGACTTGCTACCAATCATCCCAAGTGACCATCCGCTGGGGTTGCCGAAGCCGCTCACCGTGTATTTCTGGAAGAACTCCGTGCTGGACTCGCACTGGGTCTGCACCATAAAGAAGCGAATCGTGCATTCCGAGCTTTTGTCCTGAAACTCCGGCCCTGGCTCATTAATGTCCTGTAGAGCAGTCGCTGCGTGAAGCAACTTGTCGAAGGAGTCCAGCGATCTGTTCAGCAGCAGATCGCGCCAAGTCCCATTGTGATGAATCTGGCCAGCGTAGGTGAACCGCTTGCCCCCAATTTCCTTTTGCTGCAAATGCCCCCAGCAGAGAAGCAGGGTCTCTGCACCAGTGATCGCTTTGGCGCTCTCCAGCATCACTCGACGGACCTCATCTGCCATCTGGTCATGATGATCTAGCGGCGTGTAAGTGAGGCTGGTCAGGAAGACCGGCACCATTTCAGTCTCTGATATCTCAGGGCTACACGGCATGAAGAACGATGGAGTACCGTATTCATAATCTTCGACATAGGTATCCTCAATCAGGTCGAAGCCCTGATCACTGTAGTAGTCCCAGAAAACCCACGGCTCAACCGTATGAGAAATGCGCAAGCGGTCGGTTAAGTTATCCAAGTTGACGCCTTCGAGGCCTGGCGCCCCCCCTAGCAAATCCTTGAGCATTGCGTCTGTCACCCGAGGATCATCAAAGCCCGGCATATAGAGGTTCAGATCCTCTTCTTCGGACGGAGAATGCAAGGTACTCCGATCGATGGATATAGCCTTGGGCAGCTTGGCGCTGGAAGGACTGAGGTTCGCGGCCAAATGGATAGCCATCGATGGGTTGATGGCAAAAACATCAACCATCACAGCAATGTAGCTATCCCGTCGAGCCATCAACTCGGCTACGTCTAGTTGCTCGTCTGGAACACTGGGTCGCCTGTTCCCTATCGCGCTGGTAACTGCATCCCAAGTTCGGAAACCGCACAGGTTCGCATACATGCCTGCGGCCTCTGCGCGCTCGATGCCCAAGCTCTTGCCGCAGGCCTCAACCCATAGCCGAGCCAATTTGTGTTCAGTTGCGATGAATTGTGTCATGACGGGGCTTACCTTGTTATTCGAGGGTCAGATTGGTCAGGTCGGTAAACTGGCTCGATAGCACAGCCTTTCAGTACCCATCGCAGCTTCCAAGAACATCAGCTCTGGCTCCCTTTCGACCACTACACTGTTGAGAGGCTGTACACAAGCTACGTCAGCGATGTCGAAAAAAAAGGCCACCTCGCAAGAGGTAGCCTTTGATGAGTTAAGCAAAAAGATCGGAGATCGCCGAATTTTGACTGGCGGCCTCAACCTTCATCAAGTCCAGGACCTGTTCGTGCTCGGCGTTGCTGATCGAATGGTGGCGTATGTAGGAACGCAGATCGGTACCAGCTAGATCGCGCTCCATGCGTTGCCAGAATTGCGCTCGGCGGGCCATCGCATCGTAATCAGCAGCCTTGCCCTTGGCCAGTTTGACCATACCATTGTTCAAGTAGAACTTGGCGCTGTCAGTCGGAGCCAGGCTTTTCGCCAACGTATAGAACGCCTCGTCGAACTCGTCTACAAAGCACATTGCATCTCCCGGATCGATCTCCATCTCGTCGGTTTCTTCGTAGTAGACAATGTTGCGATCCTTGCCTTCAAAGCGGTCACGGATCATTCGCATCGCTGGCCGGCCAGGGTAGCGTTCTTTGTTGGTGGCTTCGAGGTAGGCGTCCTGCAAGCCCATCTCCTGCGCCGGGCTTTGCCAGTCATCAAACTTGAACCAGCGCTGCTCTGGAATGATGCCCTTCTCAGCGGGAGTGACGTCATCGATCAGGTAGCGCTTCCCTAGGACACGGATCTCGTACCACTCCGACAAAGCGGGGAAGGCATGGTCGAAGCCGTAGCTCAGTGACCAGGCGAAGTCGATCGCAAGCAGGTTTTTCGGCGTGATGAATTGGAAGGTGCTCCCACGAAGGATTTCGTTGGACTCCGTCCTTTCCAGCTCGCCGCGGAACATCCGCGCATCGTGCTCATCAGCCCGCTCTTCCTCCAGCACATCTAAAGTCAGCAGGTACCGCAACAGCTCACGGCGCATCTCTGCGTTGTAGGCTGTTCCTGTGACGTTGATGTAGCCGGCGTCCGAGGTTGTGCGCCCGATCCAGTCTCGACGCTCCATGTCCCAGCGGGTGTTGATGAGATGGCTCCGGAAGCGGTTAATTCCCGACATGTGTCCATGCTTGTCAGGCGCAGACGCAATCATTGCTTCCATGGATTTGTCACGCTCTCCGGTGACCGTGCACCAGGCACAGCCAAAGCGAGAGCCGCACGCCGCCTTGTTACCACCATCGCCGGTGATGATTGCGCACGTGCCTTCATTGGCTTCCTTGTAGAGCTCCAGGCACCAGTCGAAACTGTCGACGAAGGTTCGATAAGGACCACCGCGCTTCGCCTCGCACGCCATGAGGAACTCCCACACCTCCTCCATCTCCCAGTCTGCGATGATCGAGCAGTTGTACGAGCCATGCTCATTGAGCACCAGCCGCCCGGCCTCCTCCTCACCCCGTTCGCGCATGTTGGCGGCACGGGTTGCCGACTCTGACAAACGAGTGCCCACGAAGGTCACCAGCTCACCAGGAGACTGCAGGGTGGAGAGCAGTTGCTTGAGCGCTTTCTGCTGCGGGCGCAGCTTCCAATCGACCGAGCAGCTTCGAGAGGCGCCAGCGAAAACCGGCAGTTTGCCGCGACCCAGGGTGGCATAAGCGAATGTCGAGGTCATCGAGGGCTGCACTTTGACCACCGTGATCGGCAATCCGTGCCTGGTGCAATACATCTCCAACTCAGTGATCATCGCCTCGGCATAGATGTCCATGCTTGGGTTTTCGGTGCCGGTATTAGCATTCGTCACGAATGCCGCCGGCACGTACAACCCGGCTTCGACACGGCGCCGGATGGCCTCCAGCATCAGTACCAGCACAACCGTACTGTCCTTACCGAACGAGGTCGCCGAGCTACATGTGAAGCCTTGATCGATGATCTGGTCGATGCGTGCAATGCAGGCTTCCGCCCGCGCAGCGATCCGGGCAAAGCGACCAGCACTGCCCTGGGCAGGAACTGCGTGGGTGTAGTCGGTTAGGGCGATCAGTTCGGGTACAAGCATCTGATTCATGTTGGCATCTCCAGGAGGAAGTAGGCTTCGTATCCTGGAGATGCTCAACACCAAGCATGAATGACGTCATCGACCGCCAGCCAACTGCCACATTCTAACAACGGTCCCAACCGCACGACTGGTATCAGCACTCGCTCGCCCGGGTTATCACCTAAATAACACTATGGCGTTCATGCGGGCTAAAGGACCGTACGCGCATCGGGGACAATCTTGAAGGACTGAAAGGCTAGCCTGGCTTTGAAGACAACGGCATCGGGGAAGTGCTGTTCAACCCTGCGTCGTACCGATTCGATCGGCACCTCGCATAATGGCCCTAGGATGACTTCTGTCAGTTGAATTTCATCCGCAACTGGCCAGAAATGAAGCGGACCGTCTGCAAGCGCAGTGTCCAACCTCACAAAGCTACGGTACTCCTGCTCATAGCGCCAACCCGCCGATTTGGTGCGCAGCAACTGTTGTTGGAGCTCCTCACTCAACTCATCTGGGGTGCCGGCTGGGCTGAGAGCGGCAAGGATGCGATCGTCCTGGTAGTTGACCTGCTGTACGAGGCTACGGCAGACGTCAAACCCTAAGCAGATACCGGTGTGCTTCTCTGCGTAGTGGCTCCACATTACGGGTTCTGACCAGTCCCCGGCGAAGCACAGTAAACCATGCTGTGAATGGCTTTTGTCTTTCCAATCCCGCACAACCTTTCGCGTCTTGTGTTCTTTGAAATTCGCAGCGAGCAGCTCAAATGGGTCATTCAAATCCGCGAAACGGGAAACCTTGAGTCGACGCTTCTCGATGTTGCTTAGAGCGTGTTTGGCGCTCGTGAGATTGTACAGGCGGATAGCGGTGCTGTCCGCGGGAGGACTACATGCAATTGAACTGCCCATGTCTGAATTGTAGCCAGCTGCAATCCATTCACGCCTGCGCATTTCATTCGTGGGCATCGGTATTTTCCATTCCAGCACTGGTGGATGTGACAGTTGTGGCAGACGCGAAGTTAATGGCTTCTACGGATTCTATTCGGAGTCTGACTCAAGCGCATCAGCGAGCTGCCTGAACGCATCCGCAAGGCGCCGCAGCTGGCCAATTTCGTCTGCCAAATCGCCATCCTGATAGCGGTATTCAAGCGTGCCTCCGAAAGGGCCGGTGCTAGGGTGGATCCCGCCGTAGCTCAACTGCTCATTGACGTGCTTTTCAGCCCGAATGATCCGCTCGCTCACATTCGTTTCTGTGGCCATGCTTCCCCTCGATTCAACAGAAAATTTCGTGCGCGCACGGTGAGTGGCTCATGCCCTCGGGCGGCGGCGTCCTCGCATACGTCACTGATCGCCTCAACCTCGTACTGGCTCAGCGCTCCGACCAAGAAAATGCCCAGACTGGCACACGCGGCCTTGATATCAGCGGCATCAATCCGCTGCGGCAAAATTCCGCGCTCGGCGCACCAATCGCCGATGGCGTGAATCTGTGGCGTGGTCAGGTTGGACATGTTGCGTTTCTCCTGTCGTGCGCAGCCGCGAAAGCGACGGCGGGATCCTCGATATCAAAAATGGATGGGGGGTCGGGTCAGTCTATGGGCCGGGGCGGCGTAACCAGGTGGGCGGGTCATCCAAGGTGGTCGGGCGTAGGCCCGAGCCCTTGCGCCCGCGCAAATTTAGAGTCCGAGCGTTTCCTTGCGCGTTTCGGCCATTGATCCAATTAGCAAGTTCAGGGCAGAAACCTCCTCAGCACTTACCAGAGTAGGGTGAAGAGCGCGTACACGGTCATACAGCGCCGAACACTGCTCAATTACCGCCATAAAGTCAGGCGCCTGGCCAAGCGCTGCGATTGCTTGATGCAGCGCTACCAGATCCGTCAAACGGGAACGCTCAAAGCTGTCAGGCGCCGCGGGGTGGTTATTGGACTGCATGGTGATCTCCTGCTCAATTGAACGACTCTGGTCAGATTTCGCTACTGCCAATCCACTCGCCGCCGAGGTAGCCATCGGCCCCGTCGCGGGTTATTGCCACATGCTCGTACGCAACGGTTATCAGCTGCTGATGCGTCCAGCCCGTTGGGGGTGCGGCAATGGCTAGGAGCACATCGCCGGCGAGAGAACGGATTTCAAAAACTGCATGCTTCACCGCAGAAAGCACGTCTGGCTCACCTGGGCGCTGGTCAGTTACAAGATTCAACATGGCGTTATCCGTCGCTACTCGGCTTGCGGCCGAAGCGTGTAGGCGGCATGGCACTCGCTGCAATCCACCGCATACGCTGTGATGGGTGTAATAGCGAATACGCCGCCGCTATTCAGCCAGGGCCACACCTCAGCTTTGTATTCGTTGCGGTGACCACACCATGGACATGGCACGGTAAGGGTCGAAAGCCCAGACGTAATCACAGGTGCTACTTCTGTCGGCGCTGATGACTGTTCTTGAACCTCAAAGCGATGCTTACAACTGCAGCACTCAAACAGGTGCACACCGTCTGGCAGCTGCTGGCTACCTTCTGGGTGCTCAGCTACCTGCCGGCCAAGCGCACCGGGTTCACACGCCGGATTGGTACAGAACCCTTGCAGGTGATGCCCGTAGTTCTCAGTATTTCCTGTGATGCGATCCAGCTTCATGCCTCACCTTCATGTCTCGGCGGCCACGCCTGCCTCTGTGATTCGGGAGTTTTCACCGTGTGCGGTACCGCTCATTCATCGTACTCGGGATAGGTTCATTCGTTGCCAAAGGGGCATACCCAAATAATCCTCGGGAACCGAAATCGCGGAAGCATTTCAGCGAACGTCAACTTGACGTCCGGCGCATCCTCAAAGCTTGTGCGCCGCGAGCTCGCAGGGTCGGGAATGTGTTCTTCCACTAGCCTGGGGTCGGCCCATCCGCCTGGGAACTCGCCCCCTTCGGCCTCGACCACCGCCAACGCCTGCTCAACTGAGCGGGCGACGACCACATAGTCGTCGCCGATGCACCAAGCGCGAAGAGGCAAGTGGCGCTCCAACTCTTCCAACCGCAGCAGTTCTTCAACGCTCTGCAGCGCTGCAGTGGCTTCCGCATTATCAGGGGCTGCGTCGACAGCCAGGCGTCGCTGGGCGAGCTCATCGAACCAAAACAGATGGTTGTGGTAGACCGCAGCGTCGGCGGTTTCATGCGCTTGGGCAGCCTTTCGCGCTACCCAGGCGTCCGCAACCGTACCGGTACCAGAAGCAGCAAGCCATTGGCTACGTTCACCGTCGGGCATGCAGTTCCACCATGCCATACCCGCCGCCTCGTCGGCGGTTGGCGAGCGCTCCGAAGAATCAGATTGCGGGGATATTGTCATGGCATGCCTCCTGTCGCGGTCAAATGTTGAAGCGCGATAACCGCGCCTTTACACACTGCTTGACCTGCCAAAGGCCGAGCAAGGCAGGAGCAGCGGGTCTAGTGAGGTTAGCGGCTCGACTCGGCCATTTCACGAAGGTCACTGAGAATCCTCGGAACGACCACAGATAATTTGCCAGGCTTCAGTGCAGCGTCTCTGATCGTGGTGGCAACATCTTCGTCGCGCCAATAGTTCTCAACAATCGTCGCAGATGCTTCAACCTGCCCGTAGACGTAATTATTGAGAAGGACCCCTGGTACATGTTTCAACACATAGCCCATCGCAAAGCGCCCGTGCCGCTTAACGCAAGCCTCCAGCAGGGCAGTCATTTCATCAAAGCGCCCATCTTTCGCCAGCTCGCCTAGAGCTCCAAAAGCTGGCTCGCTGATATGTTTGCCGTCCCAGCCTTGAAAAAACTCGATAACGATCTCTTCTAACGCCCGCATCCTGCTACCTCTCCGAAATGGGTTAAATAGGGGTGTAAGCTGCCTATCTTATGCCCGAGAGCCCCGAAATTGCATTGGCGGCAATTTCATGGCTTCCCTATGGTTCGAACGTTAGGTTGAGCAGGTCGAAAAAGCGATCCTTCTTGGCAACGTCTTCTGGCTGCTGCTTAACGATTCGCTCCAATGCCGAACGATGCTCAGGCGTTTTGTTGACAACCTGCTGAGCGTGTTTTTCTGCTCGATCAAGGGCGGCAGAATGGCTGATAGCAGCCTTGTCACCCGCGCTACACAACAGGCGATGCCAGAGGCTTCTGTAGCTCGTCTGAACCAAAGCCCATTTGTAAGCTGCCAGTGCGGCGCATACTTCGCCTTCAATGGGGTCTGTCGTGGATTGGCGCATAGTGGAATTGTCCGTTATTTGGGGTGATTGATGGCAGCGTTACGCCGCGAACATCGTCAGCGCCACTATGAACAGACCGCCAAGCATGAATGCTTTGAGAAGCCAAAGAAACGCATTATCACTGGCGGCCTCTCCCCTCTCCAACGAGAAGAACGCAAGGGCTTCAATTGCTACTAGCGCCGTAAAGGCAATCACCCTCACACCGAAGGCATCAAAAAGCCCCCAAACGACAAGGGCAATTAGCCAGAAAACTAGAATACCAGGTAACACAGGCACCTTCGTGCCGCCAATCCTAAAATTTGCTGATGACAAAGCGCTGGCTGATTTCAGGAGGGTTGCAAAGAAAAAAAACAATGCAGCGGCTGCGAGCAGCACATAAGTAAGTTGGTTCAATTCGATTTATCTCCGCGATTGGGCGGTGATGCTTCCAGGGTTGCATGACCAACATCGTCGCTTCGCCTAAGGATGCTCCGATCAACTTGTCGTGCAGCCGCGGCAAGTTGCAATTTTCCAGGCACCTACAGCGTCATTGGACGAAAAGTGACCGAAAAATCATGTACGGAGAGCTTTTTCGACCGGTTCTCCGTG
>NZ_BQHW01000043.1 GCF_021602025.1 Pseudomonas ceruminis | reverse complement strand
TCTCCAGGTGCTCGATGATCATCCCGGCCACGTTCTTGCCGGTGGTCACTTCGATACCTTCCAGGCCCGGTGAAGAGTTGACCTCCATCACCAACGGCCCGTGGTTGGAGCGCAGGATATCCACACCCGCCACGCTCAAGCCCATCACCTTGGCCGCCCGAATGGCCGTGATCCGCTCTTCAGGGGTGATCTTGATCAGGCTGGCGACACCACCGCGATGCAGGTTGGAACGGAACTCGCCTGGTTTGGCCTGACGCTTCATCGAAGCGATCACCTTGTCCCCCACCACGAAGCAGCGAATGTCGGCACCGCCCGCCTCTTTGATGTACTCCTGCACCATGATGTTCTGCTTCAGGCCCATGAACGCTTCGATCACTGATTCGGCCGCCTGGGTTGTCTCGCATAGCACCACGCCGATGCCCTGTGTGCCTTCAAGGACCTTGATCACCAGCGGCGCGCCATTGACCATCTGGATCAGGTCGGGGATGTCGTCCGGCGAGTGGGCGAACCCCGTGATCGGCAGGCCGATGCCGCGCCGGGACAGCAATTGCAGTGAGCGCAGCTTGTCACGCGAGCGGGCGATGGCCACCGACTCGTTGAGCGGGTACACGCCCATCATCTCGAATTGGCGCAGCACCGCGCAGCCATAGAAGGTGACCGAGGCGCCAATGCGCGGAATCACTGCATCGAAGCCTTCCAGCGGCTTGCCACGGTAGTGGATCTGCGGTTTGTGGCTGGCGATATTCATATAGGCCCGCAGGGTGTCGATCACCACCATTTCGTGGCCACGTTGGGTACCGGCTTCGACCAGGCGGCGGGTGGAATACAGACGCGGGTTGCGCGACAGCACAGCGATCTTCATGCAGCACCTGTGACAGGAGAAAGGGTGGCCGGGAAGGCCGGTTTGTCTTGCACGTACTTGAGCCCCGGGTTGACCACCAACTGGCCGTGGATAAGCGCCTTTGAGCCGAGCAGCAGGCGATAGCGCATGCTCTTGCGGCAGGCCAGCGTGAACTCGACCTCCCAGACGCGATCGCCCAGCGCCAGCGGTGTACGAATCACATAACGGGTTTGCGCATGGCCGTTGGAGCTCTTGATGGTCTTCATGGTAACCAGTGGTGCTTCACAGCGGCGGTGACGCAACTGCACCAGCGACCCCAGATGGGCGGTGAAACGCACCCAGGGTTGGCCGTTGCGTTCGAACGGTTCCACCTCGGTGGCATGCAGGCTGGAGGTGCTGGCACCGGTGTCGATCTTGGCGCGCAGGCCGGCCACGCCAAGGTCGGGCAGCGCGACCCACTCGCGCAGGCCGATCACAGTCAGATGGTCAAATGTCTTCACGAAGCGCACCCTGCGGATAAGGTGGTGAACTGTAAGCACGGCGGGGACTTTTTGCATCCGTCAGTTACGGTAGTACAGTTCGATGAAAGACAGAATTCGAGGTAGCGGGATGGCACAAAAACCGGAAGAAGACGACAAGGTCCGCCTGGACAAATGGTTATGGGCAGCGCGCTTCTACAAGACTCGTGCCCTGGCCAAGGCGGCGATCGAAAGTGGCAAGGTGCATTGCCGGGGCGAACGCTGCAAGCCGGGCAAGGAACCGCGGGTAGGCGATGAGTTTGTGTTGCGCATGGGGTTCGATGAACGCACGGTGGTGGTCAAGGCGCTGTCGGTGGTGCGCCGGGGCGCGCCTGAAGCGCAGACGCTGTACGAAGAAACCGAGGAGAGTGTACGGCGCCGTGAGCAGGCCGCAGCGATGCGCAAGGCGGGGGCAACCGGTGTAACGACCGATGGCCGTCCGAACAAGAAGCAGCGGCGGCAGATTTACCAGTTGCACGGCAGTTACGAGTGATTGGGGCCGCTGGGCGGCCCCGGCGCCTTAGCGGATCACCGCCAAGCGCCCGACCAACGGTATCTTGGCCGCGATCGCGAACAGCGGGGCCGTCCAGCGCAGCAGCAGCGCGCTACCCTTGGCCGCCAGCGGCGTGTAGTAGCTCCAGCCCAACGCCAGTATCGCCATCAGCAAGCCACCGATGTAGTCGTCCTGGCCCCAGTGGGCGCCAGCGACCAGCCGCGGCAGCATGAACAGGACCGCCAGCCCCCAGATCACCAGGTACTGGCCCAGGCGACGGCTGAATACGCTCATGAACAGTGCCCAGATCAACAGCACCGACGCATGGTCACCGGGGAAGCTCTTGCTCGAGCGGTCCTTCAGTTCCCAGGCCTTTTCCAGGTTCGGGTAGTAGTCACTGAGGTGTACCGCGCTGTCGAAAATCATCGACGGGCTGACATGTTGCCACCCGGCGGCATCCACCCACTTGGAAAACAGCGCGCGAATCACCACTAAGAGGAGCAGGGTGACAAGAAAGCCAAAAAAGGCTTCACGCACCTGGCTCGCCTTGAACACCCAGTTGCCACGGATCAGCGCGGCGAGAAGGATCAGCCCGACGACGATATCGAAGGGGCGTAGGCTGCCGACGGTCCAGATGTAGCGCCAGGCGGTGTTGTCGGCCAGGGGCGCATTGAGGCTGTGGAACAGCCACTCGTCGAAAGTCAGGCACAGGATCTGGCCAAAAGGCCATAACCAGAAACACAGTAGAGCAATGGGGAGCAGCGTACAGGCTGCCAAAGGCCCCCAGGACCACCTTGCTTGGAACAGTGGCCGATTGTCCATAAAATACCTCTATTGCAAACAGGAATTGGAGCGCGTTTTTAGCACTCTACCAAGGGTTTCCGAACATTTCCGAAACCCTATGTAACCATTTTGTCATCATTTTTCAGATAGCCAAAACCTATGAGCGATTTGCCAGATACCGATTTCACCCAACGTTTCATCTTCGACGACCGCGATGTGCGCGGCGAGTGGGTGGCACTCGATGACAGCTACGCTGCGGTGTTGGCCCGTCACCCGTACCCACAGCCCGTCGCCGCTCTGCTCGGCGAACTGATGGCGGCCACGGCCTTGCTGGTTGGCGCCATGAAGTTCGACGGCCTGCTGATCCTGCAGGCGCGTTCGCAAGGCCCGATCCCCCTGTTGATGGTGGAGTGCTCGAGCGAGCGCGACATCCGTGGCATGGCCCGTTACGAAGAGGATCAGATCCCCGCCGACGCTACCCTGGCGCAGCTGATGCCCGACGGCCACCTCACCCTGACCCTCGACCCCGTCAAGGGCCAGCGTTATCAAGGCACTGTCGAACTCGACGGCGCCAACCTGTCGGAGTGCTTCACCAACTACTTCGTTCAGTCCCAGCAGACCAACACTCGCTTCTGGCTCAACGCGTCGGCTGGCAAGGCCCGCGGCCTGTTGCTGCAACAGCTGCCGGTCGATCGCGAGCGTGACGAAGAAGAGCGCGAAGACAGCTGGCAGCATGTGATCGCCCTGGCCAAGACCCTCAAGACCGAGGAGTGGGCCGAGGACAACGAAACCCTGCTGCACCGCCTCTACCACGAAGACGCTGTGCGCCTGTTCGATATCCAGCCGCTGCGCTTCAATTGCAGCTGCTCGCGCGAGCGCTCTGGCAATGCCCTGGTCAGCCTGGGCGAACACGATGCCAAGCAACTGGTGGAAGAGTGTGGCGGCAAGGTCGAGATCGATTGCCAGTTCTGCAACGAGCGCTATTTCTTCGATGCCAGCGATGTTGCGCAACTGTTTGCCGGTGGTGGCACAGACACGGCGTCAGAAACTCGCCACTGAAACGTTTAACTACAGGATATTCTCCTGTCGAATTGCGCAAATGAGCGGTTCTGACAGGAGGGGCCTACTTTTTTTGGGCGTTTCTGGCATAATCCGGCCACTTTTTTCGCTGTAGTAGTTTTTTACAGACAACTACAAAACGTTTGGAGCACTCGGCCTCGGGCCGGATGGGGTATCTCATGACGCAAGCCAACAACACCGTGTACACCGACCTGAGCGTCGATGAGCTGGTAAAAGAAGCGCTGCAACGCGGTGAAGGCGTGCTAGCCGATACCGGCGCACTGGTCGTCGAGACTGGGCACCGTACTGGCCGTTCGCCGGCTGACCGTTTCATCGTCGAAGAACCTTCCACCCAGGACGCCATCGCCTGGGGCCCGATCAACCGCAAGTTCCCGGCCGACAAGTTCGACGCCCTGTGGGCTCGCGTCGAGGCGTTCAACAACGCTCAGGACCACTTCGTTTCCTACGTGCATGTTGGCGCTGCTGCCGAGCACTACCTGCCAGTCAAGATGACCACCCAGACTGCCTGGCAGAACCTGTTCGGCCGTTGCCTGTTCATCAACCCTGAGCAGTTCAACCCGGCTGGTCGCGACCAGTGGCAGATCCTCAACGTCGCCAACTTCGTTTGCGAGCCTGAGCGTGACGGCACCAACTCCGACGGTTGCGTGATCATCAACTTCGCCCAGAAGAAGGTGCTGATCGCTGGCATGCGTTACGCCGGCGAAATGAAGAAAGCCATGTTCTCGGTGCAGAACTTCCTGCTGCCGGCTGCCGACGTGCTGCCGATGCACTGCGCTGCCAACATCGGCGAAGAGGGTGACGTAACCCTGTTCTTCGGCCTGTCGGGCACCGGCAAGACCACCCTGTCGGCTGACGAAAGCCGTTACCTGATCGGTGACGACGAGCACGGCTGGGGCGAAGGCGTTGTCTTCAACATGGAAGGCGGCTGCTACGCCAAGTGCATCGACCTGTCCGAGAAGAACGAGCCGGTCATCTGGAAAGCCATCAAGCACGGTGCAGTACTGGAAAACGTCGTCCTCGACGGCAACCAGCACGCTGACTATGCCGATGTCAGCCTGACCCAGAACAGCCGTGCGGCCTACCCGCTGGAGCACGTTGCCAAGCGTTCCGAAGCGAACCTGGGTGGCGAGCCGAACGCGGTCATCTTCCTGACCTGCGACCTGACCGGCGTTCTGCCTCCGGTTTCGATCCTGAACAACGAGCAGGCGGCCTACCACTTCCTGTCGGGTTACACCGCGCTGGTCGGCTCCACCGAAATGGGCTCGGGCGGCGGCATCAAGTCGACCTTCTCTACCTGCTTCGGTGCACCGTTCTTCCCACGCCCGGCTGGCGAGTACGCCGAGCTGCTGATCAAGCGTATCAACGCGTTCGGCTCCAAGGTGTACCTGGTCAACACCGGTTGGACCGGTGGTGGCTATGGTGTGGGTAAGCGCTTCAGCATCCCGACCACCCGTGGCGTGATCGCTGCAATCCAGAGCGGCGCTCTGGTCGGTGCCGAAACCGAGCACCTGGACATCATCAACCTGGACGTGCCGAAGGCCGTTCCGGGCGTCGAGACCGAGCTGCTCAACCCACGCAACACCTGGGCTGACAAAGCTGCCTACGACGAAGCGGCCAAGGGCCTGGCCCAGCTGTTCACCGAGAACTTCAAGAAGTTCGACGTGTCCGACGCCATCAAGGCGGCTGGCCCACAGCTGTAAGCTCAAGCCCGTTGCAACGAGAAAGCCGCCTGTAGAGGCGGCTTTTTTGTGCCTGTGATCAGGCACCACAAACCTGCAAATTCTGTTTCACTGTCAGGACTCATTGCGACCAAACGAGCTAGCCAGATGATCGAATCCCCCGACCGCAGTGCCTTCTCCCACTTCCACCCCATCCTCACTCGCCCCCAGGACAACGACCACAACGGCCACATCGCCGGCGCCACCGTGCATGGCTTCTTCGAAACTGCCATCCAGGCCTTTCTGGTGGAGCAAGCCGAATTCGACCTGCGTGAGGGGCCGTTGGCGGCCTTTGTCGTCAGTTCCGCGGCGGATTTCTACGCGCTGCCAGGCTTCCCGGATGTGCTGGAGGTGGGCCTGGGCGTGACGCGCCTGGCAGGCAGTACGGTGGAGTACCGGCTGGCGCTGTATCGGCCGGGGGAAGAGGATGCGTGCGCAGCGGGCACCGTAGTGCAAGTGTTCATCGAGCGTGAAAATGGCCGGCCTGTACCGTTGCCAGAGCCGCTGCAGCTCATCCTCGGCGGCCTGCAGCTGGGCCACAACGTATAAAAAAGCCCCGCCATGCGGGCGGGGCTTTTGCTACCGAGGCGTTAGCCGCCGGTATCAGTCGCGCCAGTGGCGCTTGTGCTTGCGGTGGCCATAGTGGTGGCCACGGTCGTAGTGACGGCGGTCGTCGTAGCCGCGACGGTAGCGGCGATCGTCGTGGCGCTCGTCTTCATCGGCTTTGTTGCCCATGTAGTTACCCAGCGCGCCACCGGCACCGCCGCCTGCGGCTGCGCCGATATAGCTACCGGTGGTGCCGCCCATCGAGCGGCCGACCACGTTGCCGCCTGCGGCACCCAGTGCGCCACCGATGGCGGCCTCACCACGCTGGTGTTTGTTGGCGCCTACCGCACTGCCGGCAGCACCGCCCAGGCCGGCACCAATCGCGCCGCCCGTGCTACCGCCGATGGACTGGCCCACAACGGAGCCCAGTACCCCACCCAATGCGCCGCCAATGCCGGCTTCGGTGGTGCCGCCTGCCATGGCAACGCCGCTGAGCAAGCTGAAAGACAACAACAGAATCGAGGAGTACTTCTTCATCAAGAGAGCCTCATAGGGATGACGAGGGCGAATTTGAGGCTCGGCGCTGCGCCTGGCAACGAAAATCCGACGAGTAGCACGAGTTGTACACAATTCTCTAAGTTGCTGTTTTAACTGTGAAACTTTATCGTTTTTTGCGTGTCTGAGGTATTTATGACAAAGCCCTGATCCGTTGCGGACAGGGCTTTTTTTGTTCTTGGCCGTTGTTGACCACACCCTCTGCAGGCGCAGTGGCGTTTAAACGATACGCCCGTCGTCGCGGGCCCGTTCCAGCTTGATGGCGACGAACTTCGAGGTCGGTGTATGGCTGCCCTCGCCAATGCTCTCCAGCGGAATCAGCGGGTTCACTTCCGGATAGTACGCCGCCGCTTGCCCCGCTGGGATATCGAAGGCCAGCAACGTGAAACCGTGCACACGGCGTACATGTTCATCGCCCCACAGCGACACGATGTCGACTTTCTGCCCTGGCTGGAAGCCCAGGCGGATGATGTCGGCCTCGTTGGCGAACAGCACGTCCCGCTGGCCACGCACGCCGCGATAGCGGTCGTCCAGGCCGTAGATGGTGGTGTTGTACTGATCGTGCGAGCGCATCGACTGCATGATCAGGTCGGGCAACTGCCCGCTGGCGCGCACGCGCTCGTCGAGCAGGGTATCGGGCAGCAGGTTGGCTTTGAAGTTGGCGCGGCCTGTGGCGGTCTTCCACTCACGGCTGCCGGCGCTGTTACCCAGATAGAAGCCGCCTGGGTGACGCAGGCGCTGGTTGAAGTCAGCGAAGCCGGCGATGGTGTCGCCGATCAGGTCGCGGATACGGTCGTAGTCGGCCACCAGCCAATGCCAATCGACCGGCTGCTTGCCCAGGGTGGCGGCAGCAATGCCGGCAATGACGGCGGGCTCCGAGCGCATCTGGGCCGACAGCGGCTTCAACTGGCCGTTGGAGGCATGAACCATACTGAACGAATCTTCCACGGTCACCGCCTGTGGCCCTTCGGCCTGCAGGTCGATGTCGGTGCGGCCCAGGCAGGGCAGTATCAGCGCCTGCTTGCCATGGATCAGATGGCTGCGGTTGAGCTTGGTGCTGATGTGTACCGTCAGGTCGCAGTTGCGCAGGGCCTGCGCGGTACGTTGGGTATCCGGTGTTGCCTGGGCGAAGTTGCCGCCCAGCCCGATGAACACCCTGGCGCGGCCATCGAGCATGGCATGGATGGCTTCGACGGTGTTGTGGCCGTTATGCCGCGGCACTGGGAAGTTGAAGCGTTTTTCGAGGGCATCGAGCAGGGCCACGGGCGGGCGTTCGTTGATGCCCATGGTGCGGTCACCCTGCACATTACTGTGGCCACGCACCGGGCACAGGCCGGCGCCGGGAGCGCCGATGTTGCCGCGCAGCATCTGTAGGTTGACTATTTCCTGGATGGTCGGCACCGAATGGCGGTGCTGAGTGATGCCCATCGCCCAGCACATGATCACTCGCTTGCCCCGGCAGTACATGCGCGCGGCCAGCTCGATGTCGGCCAGGGTAAGGCCCGATTGCGCCTGAATGTGCGCCCATGGGGTGGCGTCCACCACTGCCAGGTACTCCTCGACGCCGTGGCCATGCTCGGCGATGAAGGTGTGATCGAAGACCGCAGGCTCACCTTTGGCCTGGGCTTCACGCTCCCACTGCAGGACGAACTTGGCCATGCCCCGCAGCATCGCCATGTCGCCGCCCAGTGCCGGGCGGAAAAACGCCGTGTTGGTGGGCCGGTCGCTGTTGGTCAGCATCTCCAGCGGGTTCTGTGGGTGCTGGAAGCGCTCCAGCCCACGCTCCTTGAGCGGGTTGACGCACACCACCTGCGCCCCGCGTTTCACCGCATCGCGCAGCGGGTCGAGCATGCGAGGATGGTTGGTGCCAGGGTTCTGGCCCCAGACGAAGATCGCATCGGCGTGCTCGAAATCGTCGAAGGTGACGGTGCCTTTGCCGACCCCGACGCTTTGCCCCAAGGCCACACCGCTGGCCTCGTGGCACATGTTCGAACAGTCGGGGAAGTTGTTGGTGCCATAGGCGCGTACGAACAGCTGGTAGAGATACGCCGCTTCGTTGCTGGCCCGCCCCGAGGTGTAGAACTCGGCCTGGTCAGGGGTCGACAGGTTGTTCAGGTGACGGGCGATCAGGGCGAACGCGGCATCCCAGGCAATTGGCCGGTAGCGGTCGCTGGCAGGGTCATAGACCATCGGCTCGGTCAGGCGGCCCTGGTATTCAAGCCAGTAATCGCTCTGTTCGCGCAGTGCGCTCACGCTGTAGCGGGCGAAGAACGCCGCGTCGACGCGGCGCTTGGTGGCTTCCCAGTTGACCGCCTTGGCGCCGTTCTCGCAGAACTTGACCATGCCGCTCTCGGGCGAGTCGCCCCAGGCGCAGCCGGGGCAGTCGAAGCCGCCGTTCTGGTTGGTCTTGAGCAGGGCGCGGATGTTCTTCAGCGCATTGTCGCTACCCACCCAGGCCTTGGCCACGCTGCGCAGCGCACCCCAACCGCCAGCGGGGCCGTGGTAGGGCTTGTAGCGAGGGGAGGAGGCTGGGGCGTTGTCCGGAAGGTTCTGGTACGAGGTCACGGTTGTTATGACTCCGCCGCTGGGCTGTAGACCCGCGGTGCACTGTGTTTGGGCAAGTGAATGAGGTTGAGGTTGTGCTTGCGCGCCCATTGCAGGGCAAGGCCGGTGGGGGCCGAGAGGCTGACCAGGGTCTGGATGCCAGCGCGCAGGACTTTCTGGATCAGCTCCAGGCTGCAGCGGCTGGTGACGATGGCCAGGCCACCTTCGGTACTGATGCCCTGGCGCAACAGAGCTCCGATCAGCTTGTCCAGCGCGTTGTGCCGGCCGATGTCTTCGCGCCCGAGCAGCAGTTCGCCCTGGTCGTTCATGAACAGCGCCGCGTGCACAGCACCGCAATGCTGGCCCAAGGGCTGGAAGGCATCGATGCGCTCACGCAGGCCGGCCAGCCACTGCGCTGGCGGCAGCGGCGCCCCAGGCAGCTCGGCCAGCTCTGGCAGTGCCTGCTCCAGGGCTTCGACCCCACACAAGCCACAGCCGCTGGTGCCGGCCAACTGGCGGCGCTGGTTTTTCAGGTTCCAGAATGCGCGGCTGGAGATTTCCAGGTCGGCGTACAGGGCTGAGCCGCTGCCGGAGAGTTTGAGGTCGTAGATTTCAGCGGTGCCTTCGACAATGCCGCTGCCCACGCTGAAGCCGACGGCGAAGTCTTCGAGGTCGGTGGGGCTGACCAGCATCACGGCTTGGTTGAGGCCGTTGTAGACGATGGCCAGGGCGACTTCCTCGGCCAGCGGGGTGCTGGCAGGTTCGGCGTCGCTGAGCTGGACGTAACCGTAAGTATTGCTGGCAGCGGGCAGTGCCAAGGGCGTGGAGGCCGCGCAGACCGGGGGTTTGCTGTTCATCGGGGCTGATTACCAGCGGCTTTTTGATAGCACCAGCCTAGGCCTGTGGGCCGGGCACGTCTAATCGCTAGGGTCTATGCCTTGATAGACCACGTCGATGAGCAGCAGCGGGGCGTGGGGGGAAATCCTGGCCTACACTGCTGTCTCCAAGGTTTTATCAACAAGGAGAGCGCAATGAGCCTATTCAGTTTCGTGAAGGAAGCCGGCGAGAAGTTGATCGACCTGCTGACCCCTGGCAACGCCAATGCCGAGGAGCAGCTCAAGAAGCACGTGGAGAGTGTCGGCCTGGGCAACCCCAACATCACCGCCACTGTAGAGGGTGACAAGATCATCCTCAAGGGCGAGGTGTCCAGTCAGGAGGAGAAGGAGAAGATCATCCTCGCGGCCGGCAACATCAATGGTGTGGCCAGCGTCGATGACCAGATCACCGTGACCGGGCCGGTGGCCCAGGCGGCGAAGTTCGTGACGGTGGAGAAGGGCGATACCCTCAGCGCCATTTCCAAGCGGGTTTATGGCGACCCGAACAAGTACAACAAGATCTTCGAGGCCAACAAGCCATTGTTGTCGCACCCAGACAAGATCTATCCGGGGCAGGTGCTGCGTATTCCGGATTAATAGCGTTTCATAGGCTGTACCGACCTCATCGGCGGCCTGCCGGCGATGAGGCTTTACAGCCCCTGCAGCAACGCCCGGTAATCCTCGACCGCCTCAAACTCTTGGGTATCGCGCGGCGCCGCCTGGCTGTCCGGCTGGCGCACCGCCAGCAAATGCCCTACGCCAAATCGCCGTGCACTGCGCAAGATCGCCAGCGTGTCGTCGATGAACAGGCTGCGTTCAGGCACAAAGCCGATATCCGCCTGCAACGCATCCCAGAACTGCGGGCTTTCCTTCGGATAGCCATAGTCGTGCGAACTGATCAGCCGCTCGAAATACGGCGCCAGTTCCACACGCTCCAGCTTGAGTGACAGTGAATCGCGGTGGGCGTTGGTGATCATCACCACCCGCTTGCCAGCCTGGCGGATCGCGGCAAGAAAGGTATCGGCATCAGGCCGCAGGGCAATCAGGTCGGCGATCTCGCGCTTGAGCTCGCGGATGGGCAGCTTCAGCTCCCTGCTCCAGAAATCCAGGCAGTACCAGTTGAGTGTGCCAGCATTGCGCTCGAACAGCGGCTGCAGCTCCATTTGCGCCATGGCACGGCTCACCCCATGCAGCTCGGCATAGCGTTGCGGCAGGTGTTCGAGCCAGAAGCGGTTGTCGTAGTGCAGGTCGAGCAGGGTGCCGTCCATGTCCAGCAGGACGGTATCGATGGCAGACCAGGGAAGAACAGGCATGGGAAACTCTCGATCAGTCGGCAAGCCACGGTATAGTAACCCGTTCACGCCAAGGAGCCGCCCCATGCGCCAGAAACCCACCGTCCTCAGTCGCGAGATTGTCGCCAGCAGCCGCCTGTTCCGCGTCGAAGCCGTGCAGTTGCGCTTCAGCAATGGCACCGAGCGCACCTACGAGCGCCTGGTCGGCCGTGGCAATGGCTATGGCGCGGTCATGATCGTGGCGATGCTCGACGCCGAGCACGCGGTGCTGGTCGAGGAATACTGCGGCGGTACCGATGAGTACGAACTGTCGCTGCCCAAAGGCCTGATAGAGCCGGGTGAAGACGTGCTGGCAGCAGCCGACCGCGAGCTCAAGGAAGAGGCGGGCTTTGGCGCACGTCAGCTGGAGCACCTGACCGAGTTGTCGCTTTCGCCTGGCTACATGAGCCAGAAAATCCAGGTGGTGCTGGCCAGCGACCTCTACGAGGAACGCCTGGAAGGCGACGAGCCGGAGCCGATGCGGGTCGACAAGGTCAACCTGCGCGAACTCTCGGCGCTGGCCATGCACCCGCAGTTCACCGAGGGCCGGGCGCTGGCGGCGCTGTACCTGGCGCGTGACCTGCTGATCCAGCGTGGGCTGCTCGACGCATGAACGATCAACAACTGATGCGGGAAGTGGTGAAGCTTGCCGGCCTGGCGGGTGAGGCCATCCTGCCGTTCTGGCGCGCCGATGTGGCGGTGACCAACAAGGCCGATGACTCGCCGGTGACCGCTGCCGACCTGGCCGCGCACCGGGTCATCGCCGACGGCCTGCAGGCGCTGGCGCCGCACATCCCGGTACTGTCCGAGGAAGACTGCAATATCCCGCTGGCCGAGCGCCAGGGCTGGCAGCGCTGGTGGCTGGTCGACCCCCTGGACGGCACCAAGGAGTTCATCGCGGGCAGCGAAGAATTCACCGTCAACATTGCACTGATCGAAAACGGCGAAGTGGTGTTTGGTGTGGTGTCGATGCCGACCAGCGGGCGCTGCTATTTCGGTGGCCGGCGCCTGGGGGCCTGGCGTGCCGAGGCCGGTTGTGATGCCTTGCCGATACAGGTACGCAATGCGCCGCCTGCCGACGGCCGTTTCACCGTCGTGGCTAGCCGCCGCCACTCCAGCCCGCAACAGGAAGCCTTGTTGGCTGGCCTGAGCAGCGCAGTGGGAGAGCTCGAGCTGGCCAATATCGGCAGTTCGCTGAAATTCTGCCTGCTCGCTGAAGGCAGCGCCGACTGTTACCCGCGTCTGGCACCCACCTCACAGTGGGACACGGCTGCCGCCCAGGGCGTGCTGGAAGGTGCCGCTGGCGAGGTGATCGGCCTGGACGGGCAGCCGTTCTGCTACCCGCCCCGCGCGTCTTTGCTCAACCCGTTCTTCCTGGCCCTGCCCGCTGCAGCGCGCTGGCGCCAGGCACTCTTGACGCTGGCGACGGCCTTGTAGCTGCGGCGCTCACCCATTAGCGATGCAGCACGTATTGCCCGCTGAAGCGGACGGCGGGCGCGTCGCTGCCGAGGTTGCTCACTGTGGTTTCCAGCGTCAGCCGCGCACGGCCACGGCGCTGGTACAGCGTTAAAAAACGCGCCCAGGTGTTTTCTTCGGGTGCGGCGCAGCGCGCCACCGCTGCACCGGTGACCGGCAGCGGGTAGCTGATCTGGCCTTCATGGATGACGATATGCCCGTCATCGATGCCCAGTTCGCGCAAGCGCAGGTGCAGCCAGCCCCAACCCACCAGTACTGCCGCGCAATACAGGCTGCCGCCGAACATGGTGCTCTTGTGGTTGACGTTGGCAGCCAGCGGCAGTTGCAGACGCAGGGTCTGGCTTTGCCAATCGAGCACTTCCAGGCCCATTTCACGGGTCAGGGGGATGTCGCTGTGCAGTACGGCTTGCAGGTACTGGCTATCGCTGCTCATGGGCGGGTGTCCTCATGGTCTTCGGGGCCGCTGCTGCCGCCTTCAAAACTCAGGCCGTGCTTGCGCAGCTTGTCGTGCAGGGTTTTACGCGGGATGCCCAGGGCTTCTGCCAGGCTGCGCATGGAGCTGTGCGGCTGGGCCAGTTCGGCAGCGATCAGGGAGCGTTCGAACTGCTCAACCTGTTCACTGAGGTTGCCCAGCAGTATCGGGGCGGCGGGCGCGGCCGTAGCGGCTGGCTGGCCATCCAGGGCCAGCTCCAGGCCCAGGGCGAAACGCTCGGCGGCGTTCTGCAGCTCGCGTACGTTGCCTGGCCAGTCATGGCGCAGCAGCATGGCCCGTTGTGCAGGTTGCAGGCTGTGCGGCGGCAAACCATGGCGCTGGCTGGCGGTATCGGCAAAATGCTGGAACAGCACCAGAATGTCATCACCACGCTCGCGCAGGGGCGGGATGCGCAGCGGTGCCACATTCAGCCGGTAATACAGGTCGGCGCGGAAGCGGCCCTGGTCGGCGGACTGGCGCAGGTCTTCCTTGGTTGCGGCAATGATGCGGATATCCAGCGGGATCAGCTGGTTGCCACCCAGGCGCTCGACCACGCGCTCCTGCAGCAGGCGCAGCAGCTTCACCTGTACATCCAGGCTCATGCTCTCGATTTCGTCGAGGAACAGCGTGCCGCCATTGGCGAACTCGAATTTGCCGATGCGACGCTTCTGCGCGCCTGTGAAGGCGCCGGGCTCATGGCCGAACAGTTCGCTTTCGACCACCGACTCGGCCAGCGCACCGGCATTGATCGCCACAAACGGGCCTTCGCGGCGGCTGGACAGGTCATGCAATGCGCGTGCGACCACCTCTTTACCCGCCCCGGTTTCGCCGAGGATCAGTACATCGGCACGGGTGCCGGCCAGGGCGCCAATCTGCTCGCGCAAACGCTGCATCGAGGACGAATGGCCGACCAGGCGGGTGGCCAGTTGCTGGCGGTCGCTCAGGGCCAGGCGCAGGCTGCGGTTGTCCAGCACCAGTCGGCGCAGGGCCAGGGCGCGGCGCACGCTGTCGAGCAGGGCGTCACTGGCAAAGGGTTTTTCCAGGAAGTCGTAGGCCCCGGCGCGCATGGCCTGCACGGCCAGCGGTACATCGCCGTGGCCGGTAATCAGCAGCACCGGCAGTTCGCTGTCGCGGCCATGCAGTTGTTCCAGCAGTTGCAGGCCATCGATGCCCGGCATGCGGATGTCGCTGACGACCACGCCGGGCCAGTCTGGCGCGATACGTTCGGCCAGGCCCTGGGCATCGGCCAGGGCGACCACCTTGAGCCCGGCCAGGTCCAGGGTCTGGCTCAGGGCCTGGCGCAGGTGCGGGTCGTCGTCGACCAGCAGCACCTGGGCCTGGCTATCGATTTGTGTCTCGGTCGTCATGCCGAGGGGTCCTCCGAAGGTTGCAGGTTGGCGCCGGGCGTTGCCATGCGTAACTGCAGGGTAAGCAAGGCACCGCCTTCCGGGTGGTTGGCCAACAGCAGTTCGCCGCCCAGTGCGCGCATCAGGCTTTCGCAGATGGCCAGGCCCAGGCCCAGCCCCTGGGTGCGGGTCTTGGTGGTGAAGAACGGTTCCTTGGCGTGCTCCAGGGCCTGGCGGCTGAAGCCTGGGCCGTTGTCGCGGATGAACAGGTAGACGTACTCATCGCGCTTTTCGGCACTCAGCCAGAGCCGACGGGGGTTGGCCTTTTCGGTCAGGGCATCGAGGGCATTGGCCAGCAGGTTGCCCAGCACCTGGCGCAGGCGCGTTTCACCCGCCTGTACCCACAGCGTGGCATCTGGCAGGTCGCGGATCAGCTCCACGGCCATCGCCCGGCGCCGCTTGGCCAGCAGGGCCAGGGCATCGTCCAGCGCTGGCTGCAGGGCCACGCTTTCAGGGGCGTGGCGATCGCGGCGGGCGAAGGCCCGCAGGTGGGCGATGATCGAAGCCATGCGCCCGGTCAGCTCGCCGATCAGCTTGAGGTTGCCGCGGGCCTCCTCGGTGCGCTGATGATCGAGCAGGACCTCGGCGTTTTCCGCGTAGCTGCGGATGGCCGCCAACGGCTGGTTGAGTTCATGGCTGATGCTCGCCGACATGGTGCCAAGCACTGACAGCTTGCCGGCCTGCACCAATTCGTCCTGGGCGCGGACCAGCTCCTGCTGGGCGTTCTCGCGTTCCAGCACCGCGTTTTTCAGCCGGGTATTGAGCCCTTCGAGGTCGGCTGTACGCTCCACCACGCGGTTTTCCAGCTCCTGGCGGCCCCGCGCTTCGAAGTCGATGCGGTCGATGTAATGCCGGCGCCGTTGCATCACCAGGCCGGCCAGCAACATCAACACCAGCAACGCGCCCGCACCAATGGCCATCACCGTCTGCACCGAGCGGTCGACCAGCATGCGCGGGGCAAGGATGCTGACCTGCCAGCCGGTTTCCTTGATGTCGCGGGTCTGCGTCAGCCAGGCATCCTGGTTGAGCACCAGCGGCTGTGGCGCCTGGGTCGGGTAGGGCTGGATGGCGATGATCGCCTGGCGTTCGGCCTCGGTCAGCACCCGTGTGGCACGGAAGCGCCAGTCTGGGCGAGAGGTGAGGATCACCACGCCGTTATGGTCGGTCAGCAGCAGTTGCTCCGGGGTGCGGCCCCAGAGGGTTTCGGTATGGTCGAGGTCGACCTTGACCACCAGCACGCCGACGATACGTTCACGGTCGCGCACGGCCGCGGCGAAGAAGTAGCCGCGTTTGGCCGAGGTGGTGCCCTGGCCGAAGAAGCGCCCCAGGTGCCCGGCCATGGCCTCGTTGAAGTAGGGGCGGAAGGCGAAATTACGGCCGACGAAGCTGTCGTGCTTGTCCCAGTTGGAGGCGGCCAGGGTGTTGCCGCTGACGTCCATCAGGTACATCACCTCGGCACCGGTCTGGTGAACGATGTCCTTGAGCAGGCGGTTGGCGTTGGTCACCGTTTCCAGCTTGAACGGGTCGGCCAGCACCCCGCGCAGCGCCGGCAGGTCGCCGAGGATCTGCGGCAGGGTTTCATAGCGGTGCAGGGTGCCCAGCAAGTTGGCGACATACAGGTCCAGGGTCTGGCGGTTCTGCGAGGCCAGTTCATCCTGGTAATAGCGTTCGGCAAGGTGGTGCAGCGGCCACAGCAAGGGGGCCAGGCACAGCGCCAACAAGGCCAGGCTGCGCCAGCGGGGACGGCGTGGGTGCGTGGGTTTTGCAATCATCGCGTAAATGCGCCAGAGGAGTCTGGCGCAATTATGCGCTACTTGAGGCAGTCGATCAGCGCCTGCTGCCAATGCGGCAGGTGCACGTCCCATTCGCGGGCCAGGCGTGAGCAGTCCAGGCGCGAATTGAGCGGGCGGCGCGCGGGTGTGGGGTACTCGCTGGACGGGATCGGTAGCAGCTCGGCGCAGGGCAGGCCTTGGGCCTTGAGCTGTTCAGCGATGGCCTGGGCAAAACCGAACCACGAGGTTTCCCCTTGGGCCGTCAGGTGGTAGGTGCCCCAGGCGCCTGCGCGCCCGGCGTGCCAACGCTCGATCAGTTCAAGGGTGCTGGCGGCGATGCTGCCTGCCCAGGTAGGCGCGCCAATTTGATCGTCCACGACGCGCAGCTGGGGTTTTTCCTGCAGCAGGCGTTGCATGGTCAGCAGGAAGTTACGGCCATGCAGCGAGTAGACCCAGCTGGTACGCAGGATCAGGTACTGGCCATCCACTGCGGCAATGGCCCGTTCTGCGGCCAGCTTGCTGCGCCCATACACCCCCAGCGGGTGGGGTTGGTCTTTTTCGTTGTAGGGGGTGGCCTTTTCACCGTCGAAAACATAATCGGTGGAGTAATGGATCAGCGGGGCACCTAGCCGCAGGGCTTCTTCAGCCAGCACGCAGGGGCTTTCGGCGTTGATGGCATAGGCCGTATCCGGCTCGCTTTCAGCCTGGTCCACGGCGGTGTAGGCCGCGGCGTTGATGATCAGGTCGGGCGCGAGCCGGCGCAGCGGTTCGCGCAGGGACGCGGGGTGGGCCATGTTCAACTGCTCGCGGCCCCACAGGTGCAGCTCGCCAAGCCCCGCCAAGTGCGTTTGCAGCGCCTGGGCGACCTGGCCGTTGTGGCCGCAGACGAGCAGCTTCATGGGAACAGGTCCGCCTGCCCCAGCAGCGCACCGGCCTGGTCCTTGGCTGACAGCAGCGGCGGCTGCTCCAGGCCCCAGTCGATGCCCAGTTGCGGGTCATCCCAGCGGATGCAGCGCTCGGCGGCCGGGTTGTAGTACTCGGTGGTCTTGTACAGGAAGTCGGCCGACTCACTCAGCACCAGAAAGCCATGGGCAAACCCTGGTGGAATCCAGAACTGACGGTGCTCCACGGCATCGAGCCGGGTCGCCACCCAGCGGCCGAACGTCGGCGAGCTGCGGCGGATGTCCACAGCAACGTCGAGCACTTCACCGTGGGTCACGCGGACCAGTTTCCCCTGGGGGTTGTCGATCTGGTAGTGCAGCCCGCGTAGCACCCCGAGTTGCGAACGTGAGTGGTTGTCCTGGACGAAACGGGCCTCGACGCCGGTCTGGCTGGCGAACTCGCGGGCATTGAAGCTTTCAAGGAAGAAGCCGCGGCTATCGCCAAAGACCTTGGGTTCGATGATCAGCAAGTCAGGTATATCGGTGATGAGTATATTCATGTCGATTCTTTGACCAGTGTGCTCAGATTTCGACCTTACCGGTCATTTTCAGTTTTGCCGCCTTGGCCCCTTGGAGCCTAGATTGTCGACGGGTCTGCGCATGGACGCACGATCATCATTTCATCTTTGCCTCTTGTTTATCGGCCTTGGCAGTGGCGAGATAAGCGAAAAGTAAAAGAGGTTTCATCTTCATGCCCCTCAGTACCCTGATCCAGCGCTCCAGTCTGCCCAGCCCGTCGCTCAGCGAAGCCCAGGCGCACGCCCTGCTGCAGGCGCACTACGACCTTGCCGGCAGCCTGGCCGAGTTGGGCAGCCAGCAGGACCTGAACTTCCGGCTGGACACGGGGCAGGGGCGTTATGTGCTCAAGGTGTGCCACGGCAGTTATGCCCAGGTGGAGCTCGAGGCGCAGCATGCGGCGCTGGCCTACCTGCGCGGGCAAGGGGTGCCGGTGCCGGGGGTGCGCCCGGCACGTGACGGGCAGGCGCTGCTGGCGCTGGAGGTGGACGGGCAGCCGCTGCGTGCGCGCCTGCTCGATTACATCGAAGGCCAGCCGCTGACGCGCCTGAAGCACATGCAACCGCGCCTGATGGCTGAACTGGGTGCGCTGTGCGCGCGGGTCGACAAGGCCCTGGCCGGCTTTGACCACCCAGGCCTGGTGCGCACCCTGCAATGGGACCCGCAGCATGCCCAACCCTTGATCGAACACCTGTTGCCCGTGCTGCAGGCGCCGGAGCAACGCGCGCGTATCGAGCAGGCTACGCGCCTGGCCGCCGCACACCTGGCACCGCTCGCCGGGCAACTGCCGAGCCAGGCCGTACACCTGGACATCACCGACGACAATGCCGTTTGGGCCCGTGACAGCGAGCGCCAGTGGCAACTGCAAGGCGTCATCGATTTCGGTGACCTGTTGCATACCTGGCGGGTCGCCGACCTGTCGGTCACCTGTGCCGCCTTGTTGCACCACGCTCAAGGTGACCCGCTGCGCATCCTGCCGGCAGTACGGGCTTACCAGGCTATCAACCCATTGGAAGAAGCCGAACTGCGTGCCCTCTGGCCGCTGGTGCTGAACCGTGCCGCGGTGCTGGTGCTGAGCAGCGAGCAGCAACTGGCCGTCGACCCGGGCAACCAGTACACCCGCGACAACATCGGCCATGAGTGGGACATTTTCAACACGGCCACCGCCGTGCCGTTCTCTCTGATGGAAGCGGCCATCCTGCAGGCCGCTGGCATCACCCCGGCCGCGCCGGAGTTGGCCGGTGGTGTACCGTTGCTGCCGGGCCTGGCCGGGCAGGCGGTCACCAGGGTCGACCTGGGTGTGCTGAGCCCGCACTGCGAGGCGGGCAACTGGGAACAGCCAGGCTTCGACCAGCGCCTGTTGGCAGCCCAGCCCGCGCCTGCGTGCAGCCTGTATGGGCAGTATCGCCTGTCGCAAACCCATATCGACCGCCCTGAAGAACCGGCGACCTGTGCACTGGGTGTCGAACTGCAGGTGCCCAGTGGCAGCGTGGTACAGGCGCCACAAGCCGGCACCTGGCAACGCCACGGCGAGGGCCGCGGCTGTTTGCGCACGGCGCATTGGGCCTTGTGGCTGGGCGGCCTTGAAGATGCCCCGGCCGATGGGCAGGCCCTGGAGCAGGGCCAGGCGCTGGGCCGCAGCGGTGGCTTGCTGAGCGTGCAACTGTGCCTGGACAGCGCGACCCAGCCGCCGTTCTTCGCCACCCCGTCACACGCGCCAGCCTGGCTGGCCCTGTGCCCGTCTCCCGCAGGGCTGCTGGGCTTTGACTGTGACGCCGAGCCCCTGGCAGACCCACAGGCGTTGCTGGCCCGCCGCGACGCCAGCTTCGCTCGCTCGCAGAAGCACTACTATGCACAGCCGCCGCACATCGAGCGCGGCTGGCGCAACTACCTGATCGACATGCAGGGCCGGTCCTACCTGGACATGCTCAACAACGTCGCAGTGCTCGGCCATGGCCACCCGCGGATGGCTGCCGAGTCGGCGCGCCAGTGGTCACTGGTCAATACCAACTCGCGCTTCCATTACGCCGCCATCGCCGAATTCTCCGAGCGCCTGCTCGCGCTGGCACCTGCCGGCTTCGATCGGGTGTTCCTGGTCAACAGTGGCACTGAGGCCAACGACCTGGCGATTCGCCTGGCCTGGGCCTATAGCGGCGGGCGCGACTTGCTCAGCGTACTGGAGGCCTACCATGGCTGGTCGGTGGCCACCGATGCCATCTCCACCTCGATCGCCGATAACCCGCAGGCCCTGGAAACCCGGCCAGACTGGGTACACCCGGTCGAAGCGCCAAATACCTTCCGCGGTCGCTTTCGCGGGGAGGACAGTGCTGCCGATTACCTGCGCGACGTGGATGCCAAACTTGTCGACATCGATGCCCGCGGCCGCCAGCTGGCCGGGATGATCTGTGAGCCGGTATATGGCAATGCCGGCGGTATCTCGTTGCCGGCTGGCTACCTGCAGGATGCCTATGCCAAGGTACGTGCCCGTGGCGGCGTGTGTATCGCCGACGAGGTGCAGGTGGGTTACGGCCGCCTGGGCGAGTACTTCTGGGGCTTCGAGGAGCAGGGCGTTGTGCCCGACATCATCACCATGGCCAAGGGCATGGGCAATGGCCAGCCGTTGGGGGCCGTGATCACCCGGCGCGAGATTGCTGAGGCGCTGGAGGCGGAGGGCTACTTCTTCTCCTCCGCCGGTGGCAGCCCGGTCAGTTGCCGCATCGGCATGGCCGTGCTGGATGTGATGGAAAAGGAAGGGCTGTGGCAGAACACCCGCGAAACCGGGCGTTACTTCAAGGCGCGGCTGCAGGCGTTGGTCGATAAACATCCACTGGCTGGCGCAGCGCATGGTTCGGGCTTCTACCTGGGGCTGGAGTTGGTGCGTGACCGCCAGACGCTGGAGCCCGCCACTGAAGAAACCACAGTGTTGTGCAACCGCCTGCGTGACTTGGGGATCTTCATGCAGCCCACCGGGGACTACTTGAACATCCTCAAGATCAAGCCTCCAATGTGCACCACACGCGCCAGCGTTGACTATTTTGTGGACAGCGTAGACCGGATTCTGTCCGAAGACCTGTAAGCTACGGAATGCCGCTCAGGTCGATTGATATCGGGTTGAGCGGCATTTTTGCTAACCATTCAGAATTTTTCCGCTTTTAATGCCGATATATATCGGTTATAAATTCGGCATCTCCCCATAGACCATCGGCCCAGGGCCCATGCAGAGGTTAACCATGAAAACCCTCAACTCCACCCCCCGCGCCGACGGTTTCCACATGCCCGCCGAATGGGCGCCGCAGAGCCAGGTCTGGATGGTCTGGCCGGAGCGCTCTGACAACTGGCGCCTGGGTGGCAAGCCTGCCCAGGCCGCCCACGTGACCTTGGCCAAGGCCATCGCCCGTTTCGAGCCGGTCACCGTGGCGGTTTCCGCTGGCCAATACGAAAACGCCCGTCGCCAGCTCGACCTGCCCAATATCCGCGTGGTGGAAATCAGCAATGACGACGCCTGGGTGCGCGACACCGGCCCAACCTTCGTGATCAACGACGCTGGCGAAGTGCGTGGCGTGGACTGGGGCTTCAACGCCTGGGGTGGCTTCGAGGGTGGCCTGTACGCGCCGTGGAACCGTGACGAGGAGCTGGCCGCCAAGGTGCTGGAGATGGAGCGCTGCCAGCGCTATTACACCGAAGGCTTCGTGCTGGAAGGCGGTTCGATCCATGTGGACGGGGAAGGCACCCTGATCACCACCGAAGAATGCCTGCTCAACCATAACCGCAACCCGCACCTGAACCGCGAGCAGATCGAAGACATCCTGCGTGAGCACCTGGCCGTGGAAACCATCGTCTGGCTGCCGGATGGCCTGTACAACGATGAAACCGACGGCCACGTCGACAACTTCTGCTGTTACGTCAGCCCTGGTGAAGTGTTACTGGCCTGGACCGATGATTCCAACGACCCCAACTACGCACGCTGCCATGCAGCGTATGACGTGCTGAAAAACAGCCGTGATGCCAAAGGTCGCGAGTTCGTGGTGCACAAGATGCCAATCCCGGGCCCGCTGTTCGCCACTGAAGAAGAATGTGCGGGTGTCGACCAGGTGGCCGGTAGCCAGGAACGTGACCCGTCGGTACGCCTGGCCGGGTCCTACGTGAACTTCCTGATCGTCAACGGCGGCATCATCGCGCCGAGCTTCGATGACCCGGCAGATGCCCAGGCCAGAGCGATTCTGGCCAAGGTGTTCCCGGACCATGAAGTGGTGATGATCCCTGGCCGTGAACTGTTGCTCGGCGGCGGCAACATCCACTGCCTGACCCAGCAGCAGCCGGCGCCGTTCAAGCGCTGAAGCAAGGTTGCCGGAAGAAGCCCGTCCCAGGACGGGCTTTTTTTTTGCGACACCCGGCAGGTGCGAGTGGCATACGTTTTGTATTGCCTTTCATGGAGTTAAGCCAGGCAGGCGGACGCTCCATTCTGTAACAATCACTACGTAGATTAGCCGCTCACGGGCCTAGGGAGTACGTGTAGACATGAACACAGCAAGTGAGTCGGCTTTGCGCCCATCGGTACTGAATCACCAAGCGCTCAGAACACTGGCGCACTGGTTGAAACAACGGGGAAGCAGTCAGGTCAGGACGACCGACCCACGGCGTTTGCTTGATGGCCGCTACCCCCAAGGCCTGCTAAGCGATGCGGAGCTGGAAGCACTGATGGGTGTATGGCACTGAACAGGGCAGGAGCCCGCACCATGAACAACGCCACCGCGATTGCGGTGGCGTTTTCGTTTGTGCGGGCGGCATTACCCGCCAAGGCCGGCGCAGGCTTTCACGCTTAGAAGCGGTATGTGCCCGTCACCACCAGGCTGCGCGGGTCGCCCGGCTGGATCTGCGCCGCACTGGTCGCCGAGCTGTAGTAGGTCTTGTCGGCAATGTTGCTCAACGCTGCCCGCACATCCCAGTCATGGGTACGCAATCCTGCCAGCGCATCCCAACGGCCATAACCGGGCATGACCGTGGTGTTCTGGTTGTCGGCATAACGCTCACCGACCAGGGTCAGCCCGGTTTCGGCGTACCAGCCAAGTTCCGGCTTCCAGGTGACGAACAGGCTGGCGTTGCGTTTGGCGACGTCGTTGATGCGGTTGCCTTCCAGGCCGTTGTTGTCCTTGACCACGGTGGCATCCTGCACACCGATGCCGCCCCGTACATACCAGTTGCCGACGATGTTGCCGGTGGCGGTCAGCTCGATGCCACGCGAGCGCTGCAGGCCGCTGAGCAGGGTGATTTCCGGGTTGTTCGGGTCACGCGTGCGGCGGTTGTACAGCTCCAGCTCGTAGAGGGCCAAGGTGGTGCTCAGGCGCTCGTCGAACCAGTCGCTTTTGACCCCGATCTCCTTCTGCCGGGTCAGTTCCGGGCCGGTGTCGTTGGTGTTGCCGGGGGCGCCCGGGGTGATGCCTATCAGGCCACCGCCCACAGGCGAGAAGGTTTTGCTCCATGACGCATAGAACGAGTGATCGCGCCATGGCGTATAGACCACGCCCAGGCGTGGGCTGGTGGTGTTGCTGTCCTGTTTTTCGGTCAGGTTGCGCACGTTGTTGGTGGTTTGTACTTCGAACTGGTCGAAGCGCACGCCGGCCAGGATCTGCCACTGATCATTGAGGCGGATCTGGTCTTGCAGGTACAGGCCTCGGCTGTCGACCACCGTGTGGTTGTCGCTGGAGACCACCATGCGCCCGTTGTGCTGCAGGTGGCGGTCGGGGTGGTTCAGGCTCAGGCTGGGCACCGGCTGGCCTCCGGCCGACACGGCGGCAGCGGTAGACAGCGTGGGGTCGCGGCGCTGGTTGCCGAACTCAAGGCCCAGCAGCACCTTGTGCTCCACGCCCCAGGTGGCCAGGTCGCCTTCGGCTTCGAGGTTGTTGAACAGGTTGCGGGTGTTCAGGTCTTGCTGCCAGCGCTGCCGCGTAACCGTGTTGTTGCTTGCGTTGTAGCCCGTGGCATAGGTGTTATCGAACTCGCTGTCGAGTTTGAACAGGCCAAGGGTGTGGCGCAGTTGCCAGCTGTCGTTGAGCTGGTAGTTGAGCCGCGAGCGCAAGGATTGCGCACGGTCATCGATGTAGTCGCGCTGGGTATCGCCGTAGGTGGTGCTACGGCTGACATCTGCCGGGCGGCCGTTGACGCCAGGGATGCCACGGTCGGGTGTGCGGTTGTAGCGGCTGTACTCGTACTGCACCAGCCAGTTCAGGTCGGGCGAGAGCTGCCAGCTCATGGACGGGGCGAACAGCTGGCGGCTGCCATCGATGCCATCGCGGAAACTGTTGCTGTCCTCGTTGCCCATGTTCAGGCGCAGGCTAAGCGTGTCGCTGGGGTCGGCGCTCAGGTCTGCGTACAGGCTGCGCAGGTCCTGGCTGCCGCCCTGGGCCTCGATGGAGGAGCGGCGGCCATGCTCCGGCGCCTTGCTGACCCGGTTGACGATACCGCCCTGGCTGCCACGGCCATACAGTACTGCTGCCGGCCCCTTGAGCACTTCGACCCGCTCGATGTTGTGCAGGTCCCGAATGTACTGGCTGTCGTCGCGAATACCGTCCAGGTAGAAGTCGTTGCTCGCCTCGAAGCCGCGAATACGCACGCTATCGAAGCGGGTATCGGCGCCGCTGCTGACGTTGGGGATGCCTTCGAGCGCCTTGCCCAGCGAGCTGCTGCCGTAGTCCAGCACGTTGGCCGTCTTCACCGTGTCGATGGCCTGCGGCACATAGCGCACGGGGGTGGAGGTGCGTGTGGCAGTGCTGACGTCCTTCACACGCGGGTTGTCTTCTTCGCGCTCACTGTCGGCGGTAACCGCCAGTTCGGGCAGGGTCGTGGTAGCGGCGCTGGCCAGGCTGGCGCTGAACAGCAGCGACAGGCCAAGCGTCAGGGGCGAAAGGCGGCAAGGGGCAAGCATGGGTATCCGGACCGGAGGCAGATGATAAAAAGGTGCGAATGGTAATGCTTGCCATTTACTGCTGCTTGGGTATTTGTAAAGCCTTGTCTTTACATATGTATCACTTTGTAACTAGTGCTTTGGTGCTGCCCGGGGCGAAAAATCGGCTGACTTAAACCGCTTTATCCGACAGGAGACAAATTGCCCGCCGATGGCGCGAACCTGTATGGAAATGCACTATTCCCGACCGTGATTTTGGTTATATCAACCTGCATTTCACGAGTTTTTGACATTTGTAATCGCACACGGCTAGGATTCGGCCAACGCCTGCTGGCCATGACTTGGCCATGCTGCTGCACAAGGCCCGCCACGCGACCCTCGGCGGGCTTTTCAGTTTGGATCCGCATAGCGTCGAACCTACGAAGGGGCGTTGGTTCCTGGCGTCATATTGCAGAGCGTTTTTGATTAAGAAATAAGGAAAACAACATGTTGAAAACCAGGATCAGCCTGGTCGCCTTGGCGATGATCGCCGCGACCCAGGCCCAGGCCAACGAGCAGGCCGACAGCAAGGGCTTCATCGAGGACAGCCACGCAAACGTCCTCCTGCGCAACGCTTACATCAACCGTGACAAGAAACACGGTACCGATGACCAGATCGAATGGGGCCAAGGCGTCATCGCCAACTTCTCCTCCGGTTTCACCCAGGGCACCGTCGGTGTCGGTGTCGACGCATTCGGCCTGTACGCCCTGCGTCTGGACGGCGGCAAGGGCCACAACGGTGGCGGCGGCGTCGACTTCTTCAAGCCACACGAAACCACCAATGCCGACGGCAACGCTAGCTCGCCGCATAACCTGGCCCGTGGCGGCGCAGCCGTGAAATTCCGCATCTCCAACACCGTGCTCAAGTACGGTGACCAGATGCCAGCACTGCCAGTGCTGCAGTACGACGACGCCCGTCTGCTGCCAGAAAGCTTCACCGGTACCCTGATCACCTCCAAAGAGATCCAGGGCCTGGAACTGAACGCCGGCCGCTTCACTCAGGAAGCGCGCAAGAGTGCCGAGCGCCGTGACGGTGGCGGCCTGAAGTCGATCAACGTCTTCGGTGGTAGCTACAAGTTCACCGACAACTTCACCGCTTCGCTGTACACCGCCGACAACGAAGACGTGATGAAGAAGCACTACCTGGGCTTGAACTACGTCTTCCCGATTGCCAGCGACCAGTCCCTGACCCTGGACTTCAACGGCTACAAGTCGGACATCGACAAGAAGTACGTTCAGGAAGCTGGCCTCAACGGCGACTCCAACACCATCTGGAGCCTGGCCGCGACCTACGCCTACGGTGCGCACTCGTTCACCATCGCGCACCAGCGCAGCACCGGCAGCACCGGCTACAACTACGGCTGGTACCAGAACCAGGGCGGCGTGGGTGACGGTGGTTCGACCATCTACCTGGCCAACTCCTACTGGTCCGACTTCAACGCCGAAGACGAGCGCTCCTGGCAGCTGGGCTACGGTCTGGACTTCGGTGCCTACGGTATCCCGGGCCTGACCTACAAGCTGGCCTACGTGGTGGGTGACAACATCAACACCCGCAACATCGCCAACCCACAAGGCTTCGGCGAAGGTAAAGAGCGCGAAATCTTCAACCAGATCCGTTACGTCGTTCAAGACGGCCCGGCCAAGGACCTGTCGATCAAGCTGCGCAGCTCGTTCGTTCGCACCAACAACGCTGTACGCCAGAACGGCTACAACGACGACGGCAACGAAGTCCGCGTATTCGTCGAGTACCCGATCAGCATCTTCTGATACTGATTGGTTGTACCGAGCAGCCCCGGCCTATGCCGGGGCTGTTTCTTTTCTGCGTGCCGGTGCCGCTGGCACCACAGCCATGTCCCCCGTCTGCGGCGCAAAGCTGTCACTGCGCGCCATCCGCCACATCCGCGCATAGAACTCGCTTTCGATCGCGCCACTGAGCAATTCGCCCGGCTTGAGGAATTGGTGCAGGTCGGAGAACAGGCTGATCTCGCTGGTGCTGATGCGCCGCGCCAGGTGCTTGGGCTTGAGCTCCGACGGGTGCTCGAGGCCTGCGGCCGCAAGCATTTCGGCCAGGGCGTGCAAGGTGTTGCGGTGGAAGCTGGCCACCCGCTGGGCTTTGTCGGGTACTACCAGCGCACGCTGGCGCAACGGGTCCTGGGTGGCCACGCCGGTCGGGCACTTGTTGGTGTGGCAGCTCTGCGACTGGATGCAGCCGATGGCGAACATGAAGCCGCGCGCCGAATTGACCCAGTCGGCACCGATCGCCAGCACGCTGGCGATATCGAAGGCACTGACGATCTTGCCCGCCGCGCCGATGCGGATACTCGAGCGCAGGTTCAGGCCCACCAGGGTGTTGTGCACGAACATCAACCCCTCACGCATGGGGACGCCCATGTTATCGCTGAACTCGCGCGGCGCCGCGCCGGTGCCGCCTTCCTTGCCATCGACGACGATGAAGTCGGGGGTGATGCCGGTGGCCAGCATGGCTTTGGCGATGCCCATGAACTCCCACGGGTGGCCCAGGCAGAACTTGAAACCCACCGGTTTGCCACCTGACAACTCACGCAGGCTGGCGACAAAGTGCAGCAGCTCCAGCGGCGTGCGGAAGGCGCTGTGGGCCGCAGGGGAAATGCAGTCTTCGCCCACGCGCACGCCACGGGTGGCGGCAATTTCCGCGCTGACCTTGTGCCCCGGCAGGATGCCACCGTGGCCGGGTTTGGCGCCCTGGCTGAGCTTGATCTCGATCATCTTCACCTGTGGGTCGCGCGCCTGGTCGGCGAAGCGCTGCGGGTCGAAGCGGCCTTGCTCGTTACGGCAGCCGAAATAACCGCTGCCGATTTCCCAGATCAGGTCGCCGCCGTGCTCGCGGTGATAGGGGCTGATGCTGCCTTCGCCCGTGTCGTGGGCGAAGCGGCCCAGGCGCGCACCCTGGTTCAGCGCCGCGATGGCGTTGGCGCTGAGTGCGCCGAAGCTCATGGCCGAGATGTTGAAGATCGACGCCGAGTAGGGCTGGCGGCACTGCGGCCCGCCGATGGCGATGCGGAATGAAGCAGGGTCCGGGGTGGCCACCGGCAGCATCGAATGGCTGATGAATTCGAAGCCTGGCTTGTAGGCATCGTTGAGCGTGCCGAAGGCTTTCTCGGCGCTCTCGTTCTTGGCCCGGGCGTAGACCAGCGAGCGTTGGGAGCGGGAGAAGGGCAGTTTGTCGTCGTCGCCTTCGATCAGGTACTGGCGGATTTCCGGGCGGATGGTTTCGATCAGGTAGCGGATGTTGCCCAGGATCGGATAATTGCGCCGTACTGCATGGTGGCTCTGGCGCAGGTCGTTCAGGCCGACCAGGCTGAGCAGGGCGGTGACCACTGTCAGCGGCCAGAGCCAGGTGTGCGTGGCGAGCAAGGGGAGGCTGGCGAAGGTGAATATCAGGCAGATCGCCAGGCAGGCGTAGCGGCTGGGTAGAGAGTGTTTCATGGGTCCATCGCAGGCAGGATGACCGGGGCAAGCATAGGCAAACTGGCCGTGCGGAAAACCAGGCGAATCGGTAAAACACTATTACCTGATGATAGGTTGTATTGTCGCTCACCCCCTAGAAATCAACACACTCCCTGTGGGAGCGGGCTTGCCCCGCGAACACCGGCGCAGCCGGTGCCGTAACCTGTTTCGCATTACAAGCCCCCTAACCAGGCAAAAGAATGCTGACACGCAACCCGCCACCCTCACGGTTCGTCAGCATCAACTCACCCCCATGGCTGGCGGCAATCCGCTGGGCGATGCTCAACCCCAACCCGTAACCACCCGACCCATGGTTGCGGGACCCTTCACCGCGCACAAACGGATCAGTGATGGTCGCCAGCAGCCCCGGTGACACCCCCGGCCCACGGTCGTCTACATGGATGTGCACACCCGTGCCAGCGCGCTCCAGCGTAACGGAAACCTCCCTGGCATAGCGCAGGGCATTGACCAGCAAGTTCTGCAGGCAACGCTGCAGCAACAAGGCATCGACCCGCAAGCTACCGCCCTTGCCCTGCACCGGCAGGGGCTCGTCGGCACTGGCCAGGTCGGCGCACAGCCGTGCTACCAGGCGGTCCACATCCACCTGCTGCAGGTTCTGCTGTTCACCTGCGCGCAGGTAATCCAGCACCTGGCCGATCATGTCATCCATCTGTGTAATGTTCTGCCGCAGCCGCTCGCGGTGCTCATCATCGGGCAGCCGCTCAAGCCGCAGGCGCATGCGCGTCAACGGCGTGCGCAGGTCGTGGGACACGGCGGCAAGGAAGTAGGCCTTGTCATTGACCATGGCAATCAAGCGCTGCTGCATGGCGTTGAACGCCTGGGCGGCCTGGCGCACCTCTTCTGGGCCGTCCAGTGCCAGTGGCGGCTGTTCCAGGTTGCTGCCCAGGCCACGTGCCGCGTCGGCCAGGCGCCGCAGCGGGCGCAGGCACAGGCGCACGGCAAGCAGGCAGACCAGCAGCACAGCGACGATGCGCAGGGCATACACCCGCAATAGATAATCGCTGATCAACACCCAGGCCGATTCGCCGCTCCAGCCTTGCAGCTCCACGCCGTCGATGGCCAGCCACTGGCCGTTGGCCAAGGGCACGGCGAACTGGATATGCGCCTGCGCCGTGCGCAGCCCGAACAGGCTGCGCCACACAATCGGCTGGCCCAGCTCATCGGTCAGTTGCACCTTGAGCAGGCGCACCGGCTGAGGATGGCCAAGTTCATACGTGAGCGCCTGCTGCAGCAACAGCTCGACGCGGTGTCGGCCGCGGCGTTGGTCCTGCACGGCGGCGGGGGCGCTGGCGACACAGCGCAGTTGGTAATGCGCCGGCACCTGCAGGCTGCCGGCTTGGCAATCGGCCTGGGCAATTAACCCGGCCGTGCGTGCGGCAATCAACCTGACCGGCGCTTCCAGCACCTGGGCGAAGCGCACATCGAACCAGATGCTGCTCGATACCAGCTGAATCACCAGCGTGCCGCTGACCATGATCAGCAGCAACTGACCGAACAGCGTGCGCGGCCACAGCCGGCGAAGCCAACGCACCTTAGCTGGCCGCCTCGGCGCGGGCGATGCTCAGCAGGTAGCCTTCGTTGCGGATAGTGAGGATTTGCGCAGCGCTGCCCGGCGCACGGCGCAGCTGCTGGCGCAGCCGGCTGATGCACATGTCCACTGAACGGTCATCGGGATGGTGGTCGCGGCCGAACGCACTGCGCGTCAACTGATCGCGTGAAACCACACGGTTGTTGGCCTCCAGCAACTCACGCAGCACCCGGTAATCGGAGCGGGGCAGGGTAAGCGCCTCGCCATCGGGGCGGGTCAGCAGGCGCTTGACGTGGTCGAGGCTGAAACCGGCGAAGTGGTGGGCTTCGGCCTCAGCTTCCTCGGCCGCTGGGCCCTGACGCTGTGGGCGGCGCAACACCGCCTTGATGCGGGCGATCAGTTCGCGTGGCTCGAACGGCTTGGCCAGGTAGTCATCGGCACCCACCTCCAGGCCGATGATCCGGTCCAGCGTACTGCCCTTGGCCGACAGCATGATCACCGCCAGGCCTGGCGTGGCCTGTAACTGCCGGCACAGGCTCAAGCCATCCTCGCCGGGCAGCATCAAGTCCAGTACCACCAGCTCGACCTTGTGCGCGGCCAACTGCTCGCGCATGCCGTCACCATCGGCCGCCGCCAGGACGGTATAGCCGGCATCGGTAAGGTAATCGCAGAGAAGTTCGCGGATCTCGTCGTCATCATCGACAACTAGCAAGGTTGTGCTCATCGGGAAAACACCTGTCAAGGGAGGGCCGGCAGCGCTCATTACGTTCGATTACATCCCCGTACAAGCCGGGCATGGAGCCCAGAGGGCGGATCCCTAGAATCGTAACAAAAAATCATCTGCAAATACGAAGCCTTCCCAAATGAAACCTCAGCGCATGACGATTCACCCGCTTGCCTTCTTTGTTGCATTGGCTGCCAGCGGCACCGCCATGGCCGCCAGCGCCCCCCTGGAGCTGGACGCCACGCAGGTCGAAGACAGCGCCCTGCTGCCTGCCGACGCGGCCGGCCAGCTTGGCTACACGGTACAGAGCACCCGCAGCTCGACCGGCCTCAAGCTGACCCCCCGGCAGACCCCACAGTCGGTTACCAGCATTACCCGCCAGCAGATGGATGACCGCGATATCCATACCATCCAACAGGCATTGGACACTACCCCGGGCGTGAGCACCAACCAGTCCGAGGTGGGCGGGCGTACCGACTTCCGTGCCCGTGGCTACTCGATCAGCAATTGGAAGATCGATGGCCTGCAGTTCCAGGGTGGCTCCGACTTCAACGGGGGCGGCAACGCGTTGAACATGGACCTGTACGACCGCATCGATATCGTCCGCGGGGCCAATGGCCTGCTGGGCGGCACGGGCGACCCTTCGGCCACCGTCAACCTGATCCGCAAGGCCCCGACCAAAACCTTTGGCGGCAGCGCCTACGCCACCTACGGCAGTTGGGACCGGCGCCGCCTGGGCGCCGACCTCAACCTGCCACTGTCCGAAGACGGCCGCCTGCGTTCGCGCTTCGTCATGACCCAGCAGGACGCCAACTCGTTCCGCGACAACCAGTCCGAACGCTCCCGCGCGGCGCTGGCCAACTTCGAATTCGACCTGGACGACGCCACCACCTTGGGCGCCGGTTATCAGTACGAGTACAACAAGGTGGTCGGCGGTGGCTGGGGCGCCAACATCCCCATCTGGTACCGCGACGGCAGCAAGACCGACCTGCCCCGCAGCACCAACCTGGTACCCAGCTGGAGCTTCGGCGAGTACACCACCCGCACCGCCTTCGGCTCGCTGCAGCACCGCTTCGACAACGACTGGACCCTCGACCTGAAAGGCGCCCAGAGCACCGCTGAGGTGCTCAACCATCGCGGCCTGGCCAAGGTCAACTCCGCCGGGCGCGGCAGTTTTGGCGGTTACTGGGACCAGGACGGCAGCGGCGCCGTGCTCAACGGCCTGCACAGCTCAAGCGACACCACCCAGCAGTCGGCGCAGATCGACCTGTCTGGCCCGTTCCAGCTGTTTGGCCGCACCCACCAGGCGATGGTCGGCTACAACGACAGCCGCACCGTGGCTTGGTCGCCGGAGTACAGCTGCACCATGACCAGCGACAACCGCATCAGCGCGCCTGCACTCGGTTGCCAGTTCCGCGCCAACAATGGCTTCCCGCTGACTGACTGGCACAACGGTGTGGACAGCGACTACGACATACTCGCCTCCCGCACCGGCCGCCACAGCAAGACCACCACCCGCTTGCAGGGCATGTACGCCGCCACCCGCCTGAGCATCACCGACCCGCTGTCGGTGATCGCCGGCGTGCGCACCACCGACTATTCAGCCACCACCCGCAACGTTGGCGGCGTGCGCAGCACCCAGCAGAACAACGGCATCGTCACCCCCTACCTGGGCGCCGTGTACGACCTCAACGACACCTATTCGCTGTACGCCAGTTACACCGACATCTTCAACCCGCAAACGGCAGAAACCGAGAGCGGCACCAAGGTCGAGCCCATTCGCGGCCAGAGCTACGAAACCGGCATCAAAGGCGAGTGGCTGGAGGGTCGCCTGAATGCATCGGCGGCGTACTTCCGCACCAAGCAGGAAAACAAGGCTGTGCTCGACGACGGCCTGACCACCCCGACCGGTGGCGATGCCTACAAGGCCGGTACCGGCCAGGAAACCGACGGCATCGACCTGGAAATCGCCGGCGCCCTGACCCCGAACTGGAACGTCTATGCGGGCTACACCTACCTGCACTTCCGCCGTGTGGACAGTGACGGGCGTAGCGACCCCTCGCACTTGTTCAAGGCTTCCACTACCTATCGTTTGTCCGGCCCGCTTGATCGCCTGACCTTGGGCGCTGGCGTCAAGGCACAGACCAACATCCGCGCCATCTCCAGCCCGGCGGGGCAGCCTGTGAACGGGGTGAGTGCGGGGTCGACCGATGTGAACTGGTCTGGGTATGCGATATGGAATGCGATGGCCAAGTATCAGGTAACGGACGATACGTCGGTCAGCCTGAACGTCGATAACCTGTTTGATAAGCACTACTACACCCAGTATGGGTTCTATGCGGGGGCGATTTATGGAGACCCGCGGAACGTGTCGCTGACGGTTAGTACGGCGTTCTGATAAGCGACTGGGAGGGTTGATGGAACGCCCTCGTCTGTGAGCGTGCTCGGCTTCGATTAGGTGTGTGCTTCGAGTTGACCTTCACCAATGATCAGCAATTCATCCTGAATATGAGCGACACGCTTGGAAGGGCCGGAGCTGGATATCCAGATCGGTGCTGTCACCCTCCTCCTGGACGCGCTGACTCAAACGGCGCCTGATGAAAATATTCGAAAGTTTATTCGCTTGCGTTTGAACAGGCTGCCGCGGCGCTGGGGCGAGTGCGTGGAGTGTCAGCCGATAGTGGGCGCGAAGCAGTATCGCGTACATTGACGGTGGCTTGCGCGGGCTGGGAGAGCTACCTGAAAGAGGGCGCCTGTTAGTGATTTTGGAATGCACGGGGCACACAAACAGAAAAGGCCCATCTTTCGGTGAGCCTTTCTTGATGCAGCGTATTGTCGGTACCAAGAATCGAAAAGAGCCTAAGCTTATGATAATAATGGATTAATCATTTGGCTAATCGCTAGGCTATCCCAAAAATTATCCTTTTCTTCTTCCTAGACTATCGGATGTGATCAGCTTACGCAGTCGAGGGGAAGATTTGCCTTGTCCGCCCAGCAGATTGATAGCATCAAACTTCGCAACTTTATTGCCTTTGAATCGCCCCTGGTTTCGTAGACACCTCCAAGCCTCATAATGAGGCCCAAATAGGAGGTGCCATGAGTCGTCAGCGTTACCCCGAAGAGTTCAAGATCGAAGCGGTCAAGCAAGTGACCGAGAAA
>NZ_BQHW01000042.1 GCF_021602025.1 Pseudomonas ceruminis | reverse complement strand
ACACGGAGAACCGGTCGAAAAAGCTCTCCGTACATGATTTTTCGGTCACTTTTCGTCCAATGACGCTGTAGGTGCCTGGAAAATTGCAACTTGCCGCGGCTGCACGACAAGTTGATCGGAGCATCCCTAGGTAGTCTTCAATTGCTCTATATCCAAGTGGGTTATCCACCAGAGTGAGAGGAACCAGACCTGCCAAGTGTCTGCAGGGTTTTTGAAGCCATTCTTCGGCAAGCGGCAGACTGCCGAAAACCTTGGCTGCCTGCTCAAGAACCTTGGCGAATTGAAAGGCTATTGCGCTCTGTGAAGCGTTGAGTCTTAAGCTGCCGTCATCAGTCTTGTGTGGCTTCGACTTGCCCAAAATTCGATCAATTACCTTTGAAGAGGCGTAGAGCTTGGAAATGGAGACCATGGCACGTACGTCTTGCAGCGCGAAACCATCTTTTACCAACAAGAAAATGTTGAGCTGGCTCAAATGCTCGGTTTTGATCTGAGTCAGGCAATCCGTTGGATTCCGAAACCCGGGAGGTGAAATGGGCATCTGGGCACGAGGAGAAACCATAGGGTTCACTGGTCACGTTAGTGGTGGAATGGGTGTAGGTCCATTGTAGTTGGATTGAAAGCGCAAGGATCGAGTGCTGAAGGTTGATCATGTGGAGAAAGAATTTCGAAATTGGGCACTTTCGGGCGAGGCTGTTCTAAATTTTCGCTAAAAAACTCCAAGTGCTTGCGAGTCTCATAGGAAATGAGGCTGTCGCGAAATGAGGCGACTAGCCCTAAGCGTTGTTTCACAAGGGCTCTAGCCGATGCCCTGCCAATTTAAGCGACTTTTCTTGGGATAGTCGCTAGATTAAACATTATTTTTGTGGATTGTCGCCTTATTAAGCATCAACAACAACGAATACCATTTTGTCGAGGATATCTCCCATACGAAGGTAGTTCGGCTGTCATGAAATTAGTCCAAAGTTAGATCAGTAGATTTATTGGCCCTATCTCCGCCCCCGATGGGCGGTCTACCCAGTTGTGGTCGCTAACCCCGGAGGCCGTGGCATGCGCCTACCTAGACAGGCAAAGACGGCGTAGCCGGACACTCGCGCTGCGGCCAAAACAGAATTCTCCGGTCTCCGCACATAACAAACCGCAATCTCCATCCCTCCTTGCTGGGCAATCTGGCTCGGTGGAAGCCTTTTTGCGCAGAGTGTTGTGTTGGTGGCTGCATCTGTTGTACCCACCAATAAGTGATCCGTTTCGTCCAGATTTCTCTAGGCTCTGTACGAAAAGAGATGTCGCAAACACCGCATGGAGCAAGCCAGTGAGACCATGGCGGCATAACTTTTCGCGAGCTTGTCGAAGCGAGTCACGATCCGACGGTTCTCTTTCAGCCAGCCGAACATGCGCTCGATGATGTTGCGCTGTCGGTATTTGGGCCGGTCAAACAGTCTTGGTAAGCCAGGCTTGGGCTTGCGCTTCATCGAGCGCAGCGGGATGACGGGTTGCATTCGATATTGGTCGCAGTAGCGGCGTAGCGCTTCTGCGTCGTAGCCCTTGTCGGCAAGCAGCCATTTGCAGCGCTTGCGCGGGCGGCCACGTTGGCTCGATGGAATGCTGACCTCGTCCAACAGTGGTTGTGCGTAGCTGATGTCACTGGCTTGACCGCCAGAGAGGAGAAAACGCAGCGGTGTTCCGTTGGCGTCGCATAGCATGTGGATTTTGGTTGTCAGGCCACCGCGACTGCGGCCTAGAGCATGATCGGCAGGCTCGTCAGGCCCCCTTTTTTCCCGGCGCCTGATGAGGCTCGGGTTGCGCGTACTGCGGTTGAGTCGATCATCCAGGTTTGCAGATCGATCAAGCCCTGCTCATTCAATCGCAGGTGCAGACGTTTGAGCATCTGCTCTAAAGTCCCTTGGTTTCGCCAGCCCCGAAACCGTTGATACACCGTTGACCATGGGCCGAAGCGCTCTGGCATATCTCGCCATGCAGCACCTGAGCAGAGCACCCACAGCACGCCATCGAGCATCAGCCGGTCGCTCAGTCGGGGCCGGCCTCGGCCATGGGTTTCGATGAAGAGATCGGAGACCACATCCCAGGCCTCGTCCGTGAGTTCGTAGCGCCTTGCCATCACAGAATTCCTTTCCGTTAATGGCGCGTAACTCTACAAAATCTCAGCGCTAAAGGAGCGACGATTAGGTTTCTCGGGATTTCGTACAGAGCCTAGGGCTCCCCCTGGTGGCTTCGCCTTCTGCGATGCAGGGCCCTAGGGCTACTTTTCGTTTGAAACTAAGGACGAACGACCCTCTGACAAGATGAATTTAGTAAATGCATTTTGGATTGAGCATGTACCGAGATGAAGCCTTGATGAAATTCCGTCGTTCCCGTTTCAATTGGAGGCTTCTGCCTCGATTTACTCAGTGATTTGTGCGTCAACCTTGTACTTTTTAATGCTTGAGCTTTGAATTTCGGTATGGCGTTTTGGGTTGCGTTTTATACGTCTATTGTTTTGTGGGTTTTGATCAAGATTCACCTTCGCCTATCAAAAAAGTTGCATTCACAGGGTTGACACAAAGCCAAAATGGAAGTTAAAAATGAAAAAGCATTCAACTTCGCGCTCAGGTAGATGGGTATCACCTGATGGTTTAAAGCATGTCCATCGGGGCTCTACAGGTGTACTTGTCAATTTCATAATCCTTGGTTCAAAGCTATGACCGATACTTCAGAAGATTTGTGGGGGGCGTTAAATAGCTTTACGCCGCTAGAGGAGATAGGGCGGCATAAGGTCGGAAGTGAGCGCTTTACGGTAATTAGCCTCTTCATTGATGGAAAAATATCAGCCGCTGAAGGCATAAATTTACTAGGCATAGGGAAGCAGTATTTTTATAAGTTGGTAGCAAGGTCTCGAGGGGCACGAAATTACAATAAATTAGTGCCAGGTAAGCGGGGTCGTAAAAGCGGGAGCGATAAACTTGATGCTCGCGTGGAAGCAATTATTGATAAAGCTTTTGATGATTACTATTATGGTATTTCTGCTAGCTATGCGAAGGTGTGGTCGGTATGTCAGTCAGAAGCTGATGCTCAAAAAGTTGTGCGTCCCTCTTACTATACGGTCAGGCGAAGGATTAAATCTAAGCCTCCAAGATTATTGTACGAAAGGAAATACGGAAAAGACGCAGCGGAACAAAGATACGGAGCGAGGCCTGGACATAAGAAAACCGACCGCCCACTCCAATGGGTTCAATTCGATCACACCGTCATGGACATATTGTTGGTCGACGAAAATGACCGCCAAGTCATTATTGGCAGGCCTTGGATCAGTTTGGCAATTTGTATCCATACAAGGGTGGTTCTTGGGTTCTATTTGTCTTTATTGCCACCGAGCGCTGTAAGCGTGGCAATGTTAATCGAAAATTGCGTGCTGCCAAAGAATAAGATCTTATTAGCTTTAGGGATGGAGGAAAACCTTTGGCCAGTTCACGGCTTGATGGAAACTATCCATACTGATAATGCTAAGGAATTCATATCTGATGTGCTGGTACTAAACTGCAAGCACTATGGAATTGACGTAAGGCATCGCAATGTAGGAAAAAAACATCAAGGAGGACATATCGAGAGTTTGATTGGGAAGTTCATGACAACCAAAGTGCATTTTTTGCCAGGAACAACGGGTTCAAACGTAATCGACCGGAAGTCATATAGCAGTGAAAAACGCGCATCAATGACGTTTAGTGCGCTACGCAAGTTCATGATTTATCAAGTGTGCGCATATCATGAGACCAAGCATTCTGGCATCGGGAAAAGCCCTATTGAAGCTTGGAATGATTATTATCGAGATGGGGTGGAACCAAAAAGCATTCCAGAAAAAGACCATGATGGTTTTCGCTTTAGCTTTTATCCAGAGTTTGCCGCAAAACAAGTAGTTCCGCAAGGGATAGAGTTATTCCGACGGTTTTATTATGCTCCTGCACTAAAAAATCATATTAGAGAGAAGGTGCTGGTTAAGTATGACCCTTACAACCTTGATGTAATAAGGGTTAAAGTGAATACAGAATGGTTCGTGGTTCCTTGTGTACGAAACTCTTCTGGCAGACATTCGCATTATGAATATTATCGGCATCAGAGGCGCATTAAGTCCATACCAAATGGCACTATGACTAGGCGTGGCAGTGAGGCAGTATATAGTGCAAATCAACTCGTGGTAAATGAAGTAAAAGCTACGACTAAGGCTAGGCGTCTGAAGAAGGAAAAAGGTCTAGAGCAGCATAATGCTTACTCCATCATTTTAGAAGGCGCGAGCAAAAAAAATAATGAAAGCGCTGAAAATTATTCGAACGTTGCCCATGTAAGTGCTAGCCAGGTTGGAGGGCGTAGAGGGCTGATTGACCATTCGATGCCTGGGATAGTCTCGAACCTGCGCTCAAACAATAGTGTAGATTACGAAGATGAGCCGACTTTGTATTGATCGTTCATTAATGAACGATTAAGTATTTTGATTTTTGCCTTAATCCAATTGTTTTTGCGAGACTATTATGTCCGATTTTTCCCACGTGCATCCCGATAGCCATAGCTATTTTTCGTTAACGGATCATGAGCGAACATTGGTGTGCTGTCAGGATATTTGGGTGCCTCATCCCTCAGTTGAAAACCTAATTGCACGTATGCATGTGATGATGCAGATGACAAATAAAATCAATGCCCCCAGTATGCTAGTAATAGGGCCTGGTGGCTCAGGTAAAACTAGCATGATTGAGGAATTGAAGAAGCGACATCGTGTTTGGGCGGAGAAAATGGTATTTGTAACAATGCATCAAAGCCCTAATGGCTATTCATTGAAGGAGTTGATACTGCAAGAAATTGGAGTAGGTGTGTCGCGTCGTGCGCGTCTGAATGAAAATATCTCGCCGGAATTGCAATACTTGATTAAAAGTCAAAATATTCGGGCCATCGTTATCGATGAGATTCATGATGCATTGACATTAACAGACTTCCAGCAGCGAATTAACTTGTCATTGTTGAAGAATTTAGCTGGCTCTAACTATGGTCTCTGTGTCTTTGCATTCGGTATCCCAGATGCCGCGCGGGTATTGAGGCGTGACGCTCAGTTGGCCCGCCGGTATGCTGTGAGGTCCCTAAAACAATGGGGGAATGATAGTGAGTTCAGAAGCTTTGTAGCATCGTACATTTTTCGCCTCCCTTTACGGAAGCCGACAAACTTCAAAGACCAGAAGTTGTTTCTAAAGATAATGGAGACGGGCCAGGGGCTGACCGATAACATTGTGAAAATTTTACAGGCGGCAGCCATGGCCGCAATCACTGATGGCTCTGAACATATTGCTCACAAGCATCTTGACAATATTGAGTATATTATGGATGACCTATGTATTGCGCTGCGCGACGTCGACCAGCTTGAGCGTGAGGGCGGTTTCGCATGAATAGTAGCTCCCGTATTTCCAAGGCAATTAAAGTTCTCCAAGGACAATGCAAGATTGAATATTCGTTCCCTGAATTGACGAATACCATAGCAGAGCTAATACGAAATACAAACATCACTGCTAAGGGTGTAGTCGTTCACCTAGAGGGCGAACCTGGTTGTGGCTTGTCCGCCAGTCTTGAACATGTGGTAAATAAATTTGGTGTAGAGGCAACTAAGGTCAATTATAATTTTAGCTTCGGCAAGCTATCTTTATTGGATAATTTCGCTATTTCTTTGGCAATAAGATCCCCCTACGAGCACCTGAAAAAAGCTCCCTTATATATGGATCAGTACATAAATGAGGTAGGGTTAAAGCTAGTAGTAATTGATGACTTGGAGCGCTTCGAAATCACACATGATAACTCATTGGCTGAATGCTTGGTCGCTATATCGGAAGTCGGAAATGGTCTAGTTGTTCTATATACAACGCACTATCGGCCGCTGGCAAGAAAGATAGAAAAAATTATGAAAGGAAGGGTGAATTTATTTAGAGTTAGAATGTCGCTCGAGTCATCTGATCTTTCCAATGTCGCATTTAAGTTTTTAATCGCTGCGAATGGTGAAACTAGACAAAGTATTAAGTTTTCTGAATGTGCACTTGAACACATCGAGCAGCAAGCATGCCGGCTCGATGAGTTTGTAAAGACCTTAGAGGTGGCTTACGCATATGCGACTTTAAGAAATGATAGCCTACTCAAATTTTCAGGTGCTGAAGAAGAGCTTTCAATTCAAGGAAGTCAGTATGTTGAAGTCCGGGCTATGCTCGAATGCTAAAATGATAGCCGGTGAATCTCTTTCATCTTGGAGTTATCGGCTATGTCAAATCCCAGAAGTGCAGCAGTATATACTGCACAATGCTGGGGGTTATGGACGTGGTCCACGATTATTTTTGTCACTTTTCGAATTTGAAAAGCGTGAAGCTCACTGCGACTTAGATTTTATAAGCCCGGACCATAAATGGAAGGTTCTGCCATTGATTATGGGGTCAGATTTAGAAAGATTCGTCAAGCCTGTTAATGTCGCGCCGATGATACCTTGGGGATTTCGGCGATCTTATTGCGAAGATTGCATGCGTGAAAATCTTCGATCTAATTGTTCTTTGATGCTCAAGATTGCCTGGCGATACGTATCAAAACCATTTTGTGAATTGCATGATGTGTTGCTTAAGGATGTCCCGCGACAGATAGGTGCCGCGTTGGATGCGCCTCGGGCCATATTTAAATGGAATCATAGTATTGAGAGTAAGAATCTCGGACATGCAGAATATGTTAACAACTGGGCCGATTTGCTTAAAACCGCATGTCGTGTTCAGAAGAAACTCGTAAAATTACGTAATCTTCAGCAGGATCGTTGCATTTATCTCTTTGATAACACAATAATGAGCCTTATGCGGGCTCTTCTTACACCAGGCATGGATTTGTATCGTCATTCCGGTAGTAACAGACTGCTAGATATTGTGTCCAGTGAAGGTGAGACGCTATACCTTAGCTGCTACTTGCAGCCGTTTAGGGCTTCTGCAGCTTGTCGCGCGCGCGCGCTTTTTTTTATTGGAATATTGCTAGGGTGGGTTAGTCAAAAGGAGGCCTTTAAGTCACTTCGTGGCGATCCTTGGGAATCAGATACGCCGGAAAAAATATGGGGGAGCGTGTATAAATTTGATAAAGAGCTTTATTATTGGCTTAGAAATAGCTTGATCAGATTCCAGACAAGCGCCCTAAGTATTTGCACTCCACAGTTCGCATAAGTATTTCATGTACACTTATATAGTTCCGATTTACGTTACCCTGGGTTTTTACGTCAAGGTGTCGGGTCAGTTCAAGAGGCAACATCCGTTTTTATGTTATGTAGTTGACGCGCGCAGCTGCAAAATAGTAGGCCATGCTTTTTCGGTCGGTAAGCCCACGATCAATCTCTATGGTAGAGCAATGCTGGGCGTGCGCGCGGAACAGTTGACTCATTCCTCTGACTCCGCTCACACCTCTCATTCGTGTGAATTGTTGCGAATTCGCGGTCCTAGTTTTGTTGGTTCTCTAGCTGACGTTTTTTGTGATGTTGATAAGCCAGTGATGATATCAAAGATACGTAGATCGCGGAATTTGACATTGATTTCTGAGACGATGTTGGCATCTTTGTTGATGCACCATATTTACGAAGCCTTTTCCGATATTTTCATGGCACAAGCAGCAACGATGTCTATTGAGGTCGCTACTCTAAATGCTTTATTAAACCAAGCACTTAGTCGCTGCAATCGATCATTAGATGATTTCCCGCACTGGATCACATTGAGGTAGCGGGTAAGTTTTGCCAAACTACTATTCCAAGCTAATGGAATAGTAGTGTGGTGGGAGAATTGATGTCCTAATTTCCGCCAGCAAAAGCTGTGCAAAAAGAAGGTGCGCTCTCATACTTAGTCTCCATCCTATAAGCTCAATTCTAAGTTGGTCCGTACTCAAACGAACTACCACTATATTTTAAGTCTGAACGGGAGAGCCGGCGCTGCTCGAGGCTAGATTAGGAGTGGCGCAGAGATAGATTCCAAGGCTGATCGTGGTTTCAAATGTGGATTTGCTTTGCGAGACACTGTGCCGCCTAAGGTGGCATTGAAGGCCAAGGTCGAGAGCTCTAGGTGCATGTGGGATTCGTGTTTTTTTGTTACGATCACCGCCACCGAAATGATTTTCTTCACTTGGCAAAAAAAACTTCATTTTTGAGGTTTTCCTACACTTTTTCTTCATTCGCGTGAACCAACGCGACGTATTCCAAGCCACGTTCCAGTGGCTTCGACACTGTCCCTGCGGTTCAACGCTTTTACAGTAGGCTGTCCATGAACGATCAAAAAAGCCCCCCTAGTGTCCATTCGAAAGCAGTCGTTTTCCACTCCTGCTACGACACTGTGCTCAGAAAGGTGGACGCACGATACGATATACGCGGTTACGTTTTGGCTCAGATGGTCAAGCTTTGCCTCCAGAGCCGCGGTACGCTCCCGCTCGCGTACCGCAGCTTTTATGCGCAGTACGCTCAAGCCGAGGCGATTGCGTTCTTGGAAGCGTGTGTTACCCACTTGTTATTCGGCCCGGCTGGTCGCCTTTCACCACAGGAGTATCACTACCAGAGAGATGCATACCAAAACCCGGGCTAGCCCGTAGCCCGATCAGCAGCATTCTGATGCTCACGTGTAAACGCCGTACTCAAGACGGTAGAGGAAGGCCCATACCTCCATATAGCTTTCATGACTCCAAAGCAAGGTGCATGGGGTGTGGTTGCCAAGACCAAGCGCAGGGCTGATCATCCAACGCTGTGCCAGTTCTCCTTTGCCGAGCACCTCCATTGCTTTTCGAAAAATTTGCGCCTTCCTTGTTAAAAAAGCCCCATGAGCAGAGGTCCAGCAGCTGATTGAGGGCTGGTCGCTAATTCCGTGGATCGTGATACTGTTCATGACAAGTGTTCCAAAGGCAAATGTCGAGAGACTTTGATGACACTATGACCTCAGGCGGGGGTTGCACGCCACCGATCTTGTAGGTAAGCGCAGCGACTGCGGACTGCTATGTCAACATACCCTGAGTTTATCGAGTTGCGGGGGAGTGTCGCCTGAGGCCAGTCGGTCATGCCGCTAAACCCGCCCCTGAAAGCCCCGTCTGAATGGCGTCCATAGAGCGCAGCCGCCACGCCTGCCCACGCCTGCAGTGTGGGGAACGGGCTGAACATCGCTGGCTTCAACACGGGGACCGCACCAGATTCGTGGGTTGGTGGTATGACTTCAAGCTCCATCGGCGGCGCACAGTCCTGCATCGCCTCTTCCGAGCTATCATTGCACTTATCGCGGCGAAGATAGCGGTCGCTGCGGCATACAGCCTGGTGTGGGTAGGGCCAGCATGGCGCGTCCGGTGAAGCGTGCTAACAGTCTGCGCCTCATCGACGACACGCGGCTCGGCGTGTCCCTGGATGAAACCTGCGAGCAGGCCAGCGTCGAGGCGCTGTGGCAGGTGTTCGCCGTGCCCGGCCAGGCCCTGCCGGAGTTCGCCGCGCTGGCACTGGATGTCGAGGATTGCCTGCCGGCCGCGCTGCTGCGGGAAAGCCCTTTCCTTCAGCATGAGGTGTTCAACCGCTATCACTCGGAAACCGAGCTGATGCGCTACCTGCGCCGCCTGGCCGACAAGGACCTGGCCCTGGACCGCACCATGATCCCGCTGGGCTCCTGCACCATGAAGCTCAACGCCGCCAGCGAGATGATCCCGGTCACCTGGCCGGAATTCGGCGCCCTGCACCCGTTCGCCCCGGCGGAACAGGCGAGGGGTTACCGGCAACTGACTGACGAGCTGGAAGCCATGCTCTGTGCCGCCACCGGTTACGACGCCGTGTCGCTGCAGCCCAACGCCGGCTCCCAGGGCGAGTACGCCGGCCTGCTGGCGATCCGTGCCTATCACGCCAGCCGAGGCGAGGGCGGGCGCGATGTATGCCTGATCCCGTCGTCGGCCCACGGCACCAACCCGGCCACGGGGCAGATGGCCGGGCTGCGGGTGGTGGTCGTCGCCTGCGATGCCCGCGGCAACGTCGATGTCGCCGACCTGCAGGCCAAGGCCGAACAGCATCGTGAACGCCTGGCCGCGTTGATGATCACCTATCCCTCGACCCACGGTGTGTTCGAAGACGGTATCACGCGGATCTGCGAGATCGTCCATGAACATGGCGGTCAGGTGTACATCGACGGCGCCAACATGAATGCCATGGTCGGCCTATGTGCGCCAGGTAAGTTCGGTGGCGATGTTTCCCACCTGAACCTGCACAAGACGTTCTGCATTCCCCATGGTGGTGGCGGCCCGGGCGTCGGGCCGATCGGGGTCAAGGCGCACCTGGCGCCTTTCCTGCCGGGTGCTGGCAAGACCGGGGCAGTGAGTGCGGCGCCGTTTGGTAGCGCGAGCATTCTGCCGATCACCTGGATGTACATCCGCATGATGGGCGGAGCGGGCCTCAAACGCGCCTCGCAGGTGGCGATCCTCAGCGCCAACTACGTGGCCCGGCGCCTGGAGGAGCATTACCCGGTGCTCTACACGGGCGAGAACGGCCTGGTGGCCCATGAGTGCATCCTCGATCTGCGTCCGCTCAAGGAGAGCAGCGGAATCGGTGTCGAGGACGTGGCCAAGCGCCTGATCGACTATGGCTTCCATGCGCCGACCATGTCATTCCCGGTGGCCGGGACTTTGATGGTAGAGCCGACCGAGAGTGAGTCAAAGGAAGAGCTGGACCGCTTCTGCGAGGCCATGATCGCAATCCGCGAGGAAATCTGTGCGGTGGAGACCGGTGGGCTCGACAAGCAGGACAACCCGTTGCGCAACGCCCCGCATACAGCGGCTGAGCTGACTGGTGAATGGACGCATACCTATAGTCGCGAGCTGGCGGTGTACCCATTGTCGAGCCTGCGCGAGAGCAAGTACTGGCCGCCGGTGGGGCGCGTGGACAACGTCTACGGCGACCGCAATCTGGCGTGTGCCTGTCCGCCGGTGTCGAACTATCAGGATGCCTGAGTGATCTTTCGCCCCCTGTCGCTGACTTGCCAGCGATAGGGGGGCGAAAACCTGGCTATAAAACCCGAACAACAAGGAATTTCCCATGTTCCACAAAAGCCTCACCCTGTCTGATTTCGACCCTGCACTGTTTGACGCCATCCGTCGCGAGACGCAGCGCCAGAAAGACCATATCGAGCTGATCGCCTCGGAAAACTACACCAGCCCCCAAGTGATGCAGGCCCAGGGGACCGAACTGACCAACAAGTACGCCGAAGGCTACCCGGGCAAGCGTTACTATGGAGGCTGCGAGCACGTCGATGTGATCGAGCAACTGGCCATCGACCGTGCCAAGCAATTGTTCGGCGCCGGCTACGCCAACGTTCAGCCACACTCCGGCTCTCAGGCCAATGCCGCCGTGTACCTGGCCTTGCTGCAACCTGGCGACACTATCCTCGGCATGAGCCTGGCCCACGGCGGTCACCTGACCCACGGCGCCAAGGTCTCGTCCTCCGGCAAGCTTTACAACGCCGTGCAATACGGCATCGACGCCAATGGCCTGATCGACTACGACGAAGTCGAGCGCCTGGCTGTCGAGCACCAGCCAAAGATGATCGTCGCCGGCTTCTCCGCTTATTCGCGAACACTGGACTTCCCACGTTTTCGCCAGATCGCCGACAAGGTCGGCGGCTGGCTATTCGTCGACATGGCCCATGTCGCCGGCTTGGTCGCCGCAGGCCTGTATCCAAACCCGCTGCCATACGCCGACGTGGTCACCACCACCACCCACAAGACCCTGCGCGGCCCCCGTGGCGGCCTGATCCTGACCAAGGGCGAGCCAGAGCTGGAGAAGAAGCTCAACTCGGCGGTATTCCCCGGCGGCCAGGGCGGCCCGCTGATGCATGTGATCGCGGCCAAGCAGTGTGCTTCAAGGAAGCCCTCGACCCCAGCTTCAAGGACTATCAGGCCCAGGTGATCATGAACGCCCAGGCCATGGCACAGATCTTCATCCAGCGTGGCTATGACGTGGACTCCGGTGGCACCAACAACCACTTGTTCCTGGTCAGCCTGATCCGTCAGGGCATCACCGGCAAGGACGCCGATGCTGCCCTCAGCCGTGCCCATATCACCGTGAACAAAAATGCGGTACCCAACGACCCGCAGTCACCGTTCGTGACCTCGGGCCTGCGTATTGGCACCCCGGCGGTCACCACCCGCGGCTTCCGGGAGGCGGAATGCCGTGCACTGGCGACGTGGGTGTGCGACATCCTCGACCACCTCGGCAATGCCCAGATCGAGGCCCACGTGGCGAAGCAAGTCGCGGGGCTGTGCGCGATGTTCCCGGTCTACCCAGCCTGATCCATCGAGACGGCCAGCAGCACGCTGGCCGTCGTCTCTACCGAATGCCTGGAGTCACCCCATGTCCACTGAAACACTACAAAAGACACCGTTGCACGCTCTGCACCTGGAATTGGGTGCGCGCATGGTGCCGTTTGCCGGCTACGCGATGCCGGTCCAGTATCCGCTGGGCGTACTCAAGGAACACCTGCACACCCGCGAGCAGGCCGGCCTGTTCGACGTCTCCCATATGGGCCAGATCTGCCTGCGCGGCGTGGATGCCGGCAAGGCGCTGGAGCGCCTGGTGCCGGTGGATATCGTCGACCTGCCGGTGGGTATGCAGCGTTACGCGCTGTTCACCAGCGCCGACGGGGGCATCCTCGACGACCTGATGGTCGCGCGGCTGGCGGATGACGAGCTGTTCCTGGTGGTCAACGCCGCCTGCAAGGAACAGGACTTGCGTCATCTGCAGCAGCACCTGGAAGGCCTTTGCGAAGTGGAATCGCTGTTCGACAGCCGAGCCTTGCTCGCCCTGCAGGGGCCGGCGGCGGCGCGGGTGCTGGCGCGCCTGGCGCCGGAAGTGACCGGCATGACCTTCATGCAGTTCGCGCCGCTACGCCTGCTGGGTGTCGATTGCTATGTCAGCCGCTCGGGGTATACCGGCGAGGACGGCTATGAAATCTCGGTGCCGGTCGAGGCGGCGCTGATGCTGGCCCGCTCGCTGCTGGCCGAGCCCGAGGTGGCGGCCATCGGCCTCGGTGCGCGCGACTCGCTGCGCCTGGAGGCGGGGCTGTGCCTGTATGGCCACGATATGGAAACCCGCACCACGCCGATCGAGGCCAGCCTAGCTTGGGCGATTTCCAAGGTACGACGTGCCGATGGCGAACGTGCCGGCGGCTTCCCCGGTGCCGAGCAGATCTTCGCCCAGCAGCGCGATGGCGTGGCCAGCAAGCGCGTCGGCCTGCTGCCGAAGGAGCGGGTGCCGGTGCGCGAGGGCACGCTGACCGTCAATGCCCGCGAGGAGGTGATCGGCCGCGTTACCAGCGGCGGTTTTGGCCCGAGCCTGGGCGGGCCACTGGCCATGGGTTACGTGCAGAGCGAGCAGGCGGCGCTGGACAGCGAAGTCTTCGCCCAGGTGCGCGGCAAGCTGGTGCCGATGCAGGTAGTGCGGACGCCGTTCGTTGCGCAGCGTTACTACCGTGGCTGAGGTCATGGCTGTGCAGACAGGGGTGAAGCTGCGTGGCGCCGACAAGGTGGCGCGGATTCCGGTGAAGATCCTGCCCACCGAGGATGTGCCACGCAAACCGGACTGGATCCGCGTGGAGATCGCCGCCTCGCCCGAGGTGGCACGAATCAAGGCGTTGCTGCGTAAGCACAAGCTGCACAGCGTCTGCGAGGAAGCCTCGTGTCCAAACCTGGGGGAGTGTTTCTCCGGGGGCACGGCGACCTTCATGATCATGGGCGATATCTGTACGCGGCGCTGTCCGTTCTGCGATGTCGGGCACGGTCGGCCCAGGCCGCTGGATGTGGACGAGCCGCGTAACCTGGCCACCGCGATTGCCGATTTGCGCCTGAAATACGTGGTGATTACGTCGGTGGACCGCGACGACCTGCGCGATGGCGGTGCGGGGCATTTTGCCGAATGCATTCGCCAGATTCGTGCGAAGTGCCCTGGGATCCAGCTGGAGACGCTAGTGCCGGATTATCGTGGGCGAATGGAGGCGGCGTTGGCAATCACCGCCGAAGCGCCGCCGGATGTGTTCAACCACAACCTGGAGACGGTACCTCGCTTGTACAAAGCAGCGCGGCCGGGGTCGGACTTCGAGTGGTCTCTGGATTTGCTGGAGCGGTTCAAGCAGTTGGTCCCGGAGGTGCCGACCAAATCAGGCCTGATGCTCGGGCTAGGGGAGACGGACGAGGAGGTGATTAAGGTGATGACGCGGATGCGTGAGCACGGGGTGGATATGCTGACGCTGGGGCAGTATCTGCAGCCGTCGCGCAGTCACTTGCCAGTGCAGCGATTCGTGCATCCCGACGTGTTTGCCTGGTTTGCCGAGGAGGGGGCGAGGATGGGCTTCAGGCATGTAGCTTCTGGTCCGTTGGTGCGATCTTCCTACCATGCAGATCAACAACTCGGGAATGTTCACCCAGTTCGCTAAAGGCCCGCTGGAACCCTTTCGCTGTAAGGGTTCCAGCGCAGCTGCCAATGCGTTCGGTGAGAGTTGTGGAACCACCGGATAGCAAGCGTGCACGGCGCTAGTACAGGTGTCCGGCTGACTTAGCAAGGAACACGCTCGTAGCCGCGAGTACTTGGTCTGGGTACTCCCTATGCGGCAGGTGCCCACAGTTTTCCAGCATGTGCAAAGTAGGCGCTCGGCTTATCCCAGCACACAAACGCTCGGGATGATGCCGAGTCCCATACTCGTCGCGGTCTCCATGTAGAACCAGCGCTGAGCACTGTACCTGGGCCAGTTGCCTATCAAGGTTCCACTGCCGAAATTCCTCCGAGAGCCAAGTATCGACCCAACTGCGCAAAACCCACTCAGCTTTCTTTCCATGGTACTGCTGAAGTCGTTCCATCTGGCCAGGCAGGGCAAACCGCCGCGCTGCGGAACGGATACCGTCAAGGATCGCGTTGTCGACTGCAGCTTGGGCGGACTCGGTAATCAGTCCGTGGCATGCTTGCGGATGGGCGGCCGCGCAGCCAACCGCCATGCCGCCGCCTACGCTATGGCCGAAAACCACGAATTGGCTTAGTTGGAAGTATTCACGCACTGCTTGAAAATCACCGTGAGCTTCATCCTCGATGAAGCTCGGTGTCAGATTGACCAAGCAAGCGCTAGAGCGCCCAAAACCAAGCCGGTCGTAGGCGATCACCTCGCGCCCACAAGACTGGGCCAACCGCAGCGGAAAATCGCGCCACAGTTCCACACACCCTAGTGAATCGTGCAGAAGCACGATTGGAACCCCGCGTGATTTCCGCGGACTCCAACACTCTGCATACAAATGACCTCGTGGCGTCTCGATCCTGTGTGACTGCTTGGCAATGTCGGTCATACCCGTGCTCCGTTCAAAAGGTAAATCACTTGGTCAGGCCGACTCCGGCGACAGAGAAGATGAGCGGGTTTTCGCTCCTTTGTACAGGTCGTAAACAGTTGCGACGAAAAATATGGCCAAGGAGGGCAGTAACCAAGCAAGGCTGGCGTTAGCCAAGGGGAGTTGACTGACCCAGAGCAGAACACTCGGTGGCAGTAAACCCGCTGCCATGCATGCGTCGATAAGGCCGAAACCCAGTGCGCAAGCGGTTACCGGTATCAATACCCGCGCAGGGCTGTTGAGGCGAGAGCTAATCAGGCTGAGCAGAATGATTGCGATGCAAGGCAGGTAGATTGCGGTCAGCACCGGTACAGACACCGCGATCAGTTGGGTAAGTCCCACGTTGGAGACAGCGAAGGAAAATCCAGCGAGCAGCGCTGCCAGTGTGCGGTAACCGAGCGGCAAGAATTTGCTGAATGCTTCTGCGCATGCGCAGGTCAGTCCAATCGCCGTTACCAGGCAGGCGATGGTGATCAGGAATGCCAGGAGCCAGTAGCCGACTGCGCCGTAGGTATGCAGTACATAGGCATTGAGCACCTGAGCACCATTGTCGGCATGATCGACGAGCCCGCCTGCATGAGCCCCCAGTTCGAAAAGGCTGGCGTAGACCAGGCTTAGACCCACACCGGCAATCAACGCTGCGATGACGCTGTATTTGAACAGCTGCCGCGGCGCATGGATGCCGCGATGTTTCAAGGCGTTCACTACCACTGCACCGAATACCAGTGAGGCCAATGTATCCATGGTCAGGTAGCCTTCCGTAAGCCCTTTACTGAAGGCCTGGGTATCGAACGGTGGCTCAGCAGGACCTTGTGGACCCGCAGTCCAGATGAATGCTCCAACACCGAGGATCGCCAAAGCAGCTACCTTGATCGGCGCAAGGCAGCGGCCCACCGAGTCCAACAGCCGGCCGGGATACAGGGATACCGCCAGGACCAAGGCAAAATAGAGGGCGCTGTAAGCGAACAAGTGCGCAGGGCTGTTGCCGAGCCACGGTGCTACACCAACCTCGAATGACACGGTAGCGGTGCGCGGAGTAGCAAACAGGGGGCCAATACACAGAAAACAAACGATTGCCAATGTGCGCGCAGCCAGTTTCCCCAGTGGCGCGCACAGCTTGTCCATGGAGCCTTCAAATCGAGCCAGAACGACAATCGCGAGTACCGGCATGCCTACGGCAGTGATGAAATAGCCTGCGGCGGCGGTCCATACCTGGTCACCCGCGCTCAGGCCGATCATAGGCGGAAAGATGATGTTACCGGCGCCGACAAAAAGCGCAAAGGTCATGAAACCGAGAGCTAGCAAGTCTCGCTTGGAAAGATTAACCATTGGGATTTTCTTCAGAAAGGTGAACGTTCAGCTCGGCAAGGCCGTTCGCAGAGCAGCAGTGACAACGATGGCGAATACCACCACCGGGAAGAAGGAGTAACGGGTGGCCGCAACTAGGGTGAGGCCCAAGGCAATCAGGTCAGACGGCTGTCCACTGACGAATTTTGGCGCGATCACTGCAATCAGCACACAACCGGGGGCTGCCTCGAGCACCTGGGTGAGCTGTGGGCCGATGACCCGTTTACGCAACAGCAGAAAACCCATGATGCGAGTCAGGTAAGTGACGACGGCCATCCCAAGGATGGTGACCAAGGTGGTGATATCCATCATGGTTTGGCCCACAGGTAGGCGCTGACCAGTCCTGCAACGGTGCCAGCCAGCACATACCAGCCACCGGGGATCAACAGATAAAAGAGTGCTGCAGTGATTAGACTGAAGAGCCAGGGCAGGGCGGCATGCACACCTTTCCACATGCCCTTGAGCAGTACCAGAAAGACTGCCGCGAAGGCCATGTCGAAGCCGTAGCCATGCAGGTCGCCCAGCAGCGGCCCTACCAATGCGCCGAGGGTGGTAAAGCAGACCCAAGTGCCCCAGAGGCACAACGAAACGCCCATGTAATAGCGCAAGCTGAAGCCTGCGCGTCGGCGCGCATCGGCCAGGCCCATGGCCCAGCTCTCATCGCACATGAAGAACAACGCGCCGAGCGCCTGCCTCAGCGGCAAATCCCGCAGGTAGGGTGCCAAAGTCGCGCCCATCAGCAGGTGTCGGCTATTGACCAGCAAGGTCATGGCTACGATCACCAGGATTGCCGGAGGTGATGTCCAGAGCTCGATAGCGGCGAATTCCGAGCCGCCGCCAAAGTTCAAGCCGGTCATCAGCGCGACCTCGCCTGCAGCAAGACTGCGTTGCGATGCCTGGGCGCCGAGCACCAAGGCAAAGGGAATGAAGCCCAGCAGAACGGGTACGGCAGCTATTGCTCCGCGGCGCAAATCGTCGTTGGGTGTTGTGGCTGGGGGATCACTCAGAGCAGGTTCAATGACATTCATACGCACCTCCGTTGGAGGCAAATTATTTCAATTTGTCGCTGAAATTTGCTTGCGTAATTGCATGATCAGCATGAGCATTTAGCATCCAGTTTCAGAATTTTCCTATAGCGAGAATCCAATGCCAATCAAGCTAGATGCTATCGATCGCCGCATCTTGAGCGCCCTGCAGAGAGATGGTCGCCTGCAAAATCAGGAGCTTGCCAAGCAGGTCGGGCTTTCCCCATCGCCATGCCTGCGTAGGGTCCGCCTGCTGGAGGAATCTGGCGTGATTGAACGCTACGTGGCGCTGGTGGACCCGGCGAAAGTGGCGCTAGGGCTGACTTTGTTCGTCCGGGTTTGGCTCAAGCGCCAGGACCAGGCCACCACCGATGAGTTCATCAACGCCGTCCGCCAGTTACCGCAAGTGGTGGAGTGCCACGTGATGGCAGGCGATTGTGATCTCATGCTTAGAGTAGTGGCAGCAGACCTGGAGGCTTATCGACGCTTCCAGATCGCTCATTTGACAAGCCTGGACGTGGTGCAAAATGTCAAAACCGAGGTTCCAATGGAAAAGATCAAGCTCACTACCGAACTGCCGGTGTAAGTTGTGGCCTCGATTTTATTGCGGGCGTTTTGAGCCGATGCCGACAAGGTCCGCGAGCCACCGAAGCCGGCAGCCCGCGTTATTTGATAACGCGTTGGAAAGTAATTAACGCATAAGCCAGCCACCTGCCACATCCAGCACCTGGCCAGTGATAAATGCGCTATCTGGCGCACTCAGATAGCACGCCGCGTCGGCGACCTCACACGGCTGCCCCAGCCTGAGCAACGGCGTATCGGCGATCACTGCTTCATTGGCTGCGGAGGCAACCGTCTTCAACAGAGGGGTTTCGATGCGCCCAGGTGCCAGAGCATTGGCCGTGATGCCATAGGCACCGAGTTCTCCGGCCAGGTGTCGGGTAAAGCCAATGATGGCCGCCTTGGTAGCGCTGTAGTGTGCTGCGACCAAAGGTAGGTACGCACTGCCTGCCACCGAGGACATGTTGATGATGCGGCCGAAGCGTTGCTCGACCATCGAGGGCGAAAGCAAACGTGACAGGTTGAACGCGCCGTTCAGATTTACCGCAACCACCTGCTGCCATTCCGTTGGGCTCATCTGCCAGATCGGGGCAGGCTTGCCCTCATGCTTTGGGGAAATTCCCGCATTGTTGATGAGCGTATCCACGCGACCGATTTCCTCAGCCAGCAGCGCACAGGCATGCTGGCATTGTTCAAAGTCGCCAACATCTGCAGCTTGCCAGGCAACGTGGAAGCCCTGGGCGCGCAGTGCTTCACCTTGTGCTTGCACGGCTTGCGGGTTGAGGTCGAGTAGCGCAACGCGGGCACCTTCTTCGCAATAGCGTTGTGCGATAGCCGCGCCGATACCGCTTGCCGCGCCTGAAACCAGAACATTTCTACCGCTGTGACGTCCTGCAATCATGGGTTTATCTCCAACATTATCTTGCCGATGTGACGACTGGTCTCCATCAGCGCATGAGCTTGTGCGGCCTGATACAGAGGGAAAGTAGAGTGAATAACCGGCAGGCAGAGACCGGAATCGAGCAGAGGCCAGACGTGGACCTGCAAAGCGTCGGCGATCGCCTCCTTCTCTGCTTTGGGTCGGGCGCGAAGTGTCGAGCCGGTAAACGTCAGGCGCTTGAGCATGATCGGCATGACGTTCAGGTCCACCTGGCTGCCTTCGAGGAAGGCGATTTGCACAAGCCGGCCTTCCACGGCCAGCGCATCGATATTTCGTTGCAGGTAGCTACCCCCGACCATATCGAGGATCAGGTTGACCCCCTTGCCTGCGGTTTCGGCGTCGATCACCTCGACGAAGTCTTCTTCGTGGTAGTTGATGACCCTGCTGGCGCCTGCGCTACGACAGGCCTGTAACCAACGGGAACCCGCAGGCAATGCGCGGCCGGTGCACAACAGTACTCGGCATAACCGCCCCCCGGCGTGAGTGCACAGACGTGCGTGCCAACCTGCACGTTCTGTACGCCAGCGCCGACAGCCACGACTTCACCGGAGACTTCCAGGCCCAGGTAAGGTGAAGCATCAACAGGGGGCGGATAGCTGCCGGAGCGTTGCAAAATGTCCGGGCGATTCACGCCGGCATACGCAACCCGGATCAGCACTTCGTCAGCGGCCGGGGTCGGGATGTCAGCCTCGGTCAGATGCAGGCAAGCAGCACTGCCTCCTGGGCGGTGTTCAATCAACAGCATCTTCTGCTCCATAGTCTGCCGCTCCTTCATAGCCCCAGGTACGCCCGCTTGACATGGGGATTCTCCAGCAGTTCTTGCCCTGTGCCTGTCAGGGTGATGCTGCCGTTCTCCAGCACGTAGCCGCGATGAGCGACACGCAGGGTATGGACGATGTTCTGCTCGACGATCAGTACCGTGGTACCCAGCGCGAGGATCTTGTCGATGATGCCGAACACTTGGGAAACCAGCAGCGGCGACAATCCCAGAGACGGCTCGTCGAAAATCAGCAATTTGGGATCAGACATCAGCCCGCGTGCGATGGCGACCATCTGTTGCTCACCACCCGATAGTGAACCGGCATGTTGCTCCAATCGCTCACGTACCCGCGGGAACAGCTCCAGCACTTGTTCCAGGCGTTGCTTGACCGCAGGCCGAGCGGCCTTTTTATAGGCTCCCATCAGCAGGTTGTCGCGTACGCTGATGAACGGGAACAACTGGCGCCCTTCGGGAATCAGCGTGACGCCGGCAGCGACAATCTCGTCAGGGGCACACCCGTCGAGGCGGCGGCCTTCGAATTCGACCGTGCCGAGAGAGGGGCGGATCAGGCCGCAGAGGCTGCGAAGTGTTGTGGTCTTGCCGGCTCCATTCGCGCCTACCAAGGTCACCACTTCACCCGCCTTGACCTCGAGAGAGACGCCTCGCAGGACCTCCGTATTGCCATAGCCAGCATGGATGTTTTCAAGCCGCAGCATGGTCGTACTCCTTGCCCAGATAAGCTTCGATGACTTGCGGATTGGTCACCACAGCTTGTGGTTCGCCATCCATCAGTACCGCGCCGGTACTGATCACCACGATGCGGTCGGACAAGGTCATGGTTGCCTGCATGATGTGCTCGATCATCAGCACACTGACCCCCGTGTCACGCACACGGCGGATGATCTCGATGGCCTTGCCGACATCGGTGGGGTTCAGGCCCGCCATGACTTCATCCAGCAGTAGGACGCGCGGGCGCGTGGCCAACGCACGGGCCATTTCCAGGCGTTTCATGCCACCGACCGTGAGGTTGCGTGCGCGGGTGTCGAGCAGTGGGCCAAGGTCGGTGAGGGCGGCAACCTTGGTGGCGATCTGCCGGGCTTCGACGGGGTCGCGGGTGTGCATGAATGCGCCGAGCATGATGTTCTCGCACACGCTCAGGTCAGCGAACGGCTGCACGATCTGGAACGTACGGCCAATGCCGGCCACGGCGAACTGCGCAGGGCTGGACGGCGTTACCCACTGACCGGCTGCCGTGCGTACCTTCACCTGGCCCGAGGAGGGCTGGATAAATCCCGAGAGTTGGTTGAACACGGTGGTCTTGCCGGCACCGTTGGGGCCGATCACACCCACGATCTCACCCTCGTTGAGGGTCAGCGACACGTCGTTGGTCGCGTGCAACCCGCCGAAAAACTTGTGCAGGTTTTCCGCGACCAGAATCGGTTGGCCCGTATGCTTCGACGGCTGGGATACCGGGCGTGCTGCGGCTGGCGGCACGGTGTTGGGCTTGCCGCCAGGTAGCCGGTCCACCCACGCACTGACCCTCTGCCCGAAGCGCCCTACCAGGCCTTGTGGAATTGTCAGGACAAAGGCTACCAGCACCAGTCCATAGACAAGCCCGTGTACGCCGCTGCCGGCGTCGCCTAGCCAGCCACGTGCAAGCTCTGCCAGCGGCAACACGATCAGGGTACCGATCAGAGGCCCCGACAAGGTCCCAAGGCCTCCAATCAGGGCGAACATGGCGATCTGGATGGACAGCTCCAGCGAGAACATGGCACCAGGCTCGATGAAGGTCAGGTACATGGCGTGGAAGCTTCCGATCAGGCTGGTCAGCGCCGCGGACAACGCCACGGCGATCAGTTTGACCTTGACTGCGTTGACGCCCACGGCCTGGGCTGCGTCCTCGCGCTCGCGTACAGCGATCAGGTAATAGCCCAGGCGCGAATGCTTGATTTTCCACGAAACCAGCAAGGTGATTGCAAGGAAACCGAATGCGATCAACAGGTAAGGCCAACGTGCGCGGAACAGCATCCACTCCGCCCCCAGCTTCAGAGGCACGGCCAGGCCCGCAGCGCCGCCGGTGAGATCATGCTGATTGATGACCAGCAGGCGCACTACCTCCAGTACAGCAATGGTCGCTAAGGCGAAGAAAGGCCCACGCAGTCGGAAGCAGGGCCAGCTGATAACTACGGCCAGCACGGTGGACACGACCGCGCCCACAAGCATGCCGAGCCACGGGCTCATGCCGAGGTGCAGCAGCAGGAGGGTGCTGACGTAGGCGCCGGTGCCATAGAACACCGCATGGCCCAGGGACAGCTGGCCTGCGAAGCCGCCGACGATGTTCCAGGCACTGGCCAGTGCTGCATAGCTGCAGATCAGGATGAACAGGTGGAAGACAAAGTTCGAGCCCGCCGAGAACGGGATGATCAGCAACAGCGACAGCGCTGCAAAGCTGAGGTAGATGCGCGGATGAAGAAAGTTCATCGGTTAGCTCCTATTCTGAGCCACGCCCGGCACCGAACAGACCGGTGGGGCGGAAAATGAGAATCGCCAGGAAAATCAGGAAGTACACGACTTCCTTGAGGTCAGGGGCGATGTAATAGCCAGCCAGGCTGTCGACGACGCCGATCAGCAACGAACCAACCAAGGCACCGGAGAGGCTGCCAAGTCCACCTAGCACCACGATGACGAACGCGGTGAGGACGAAGAAGGTGCCGAAGGTCGGAAACACCGGGTACTGCGGCGCGATCATCGCCGCCGCCAGCCCCAGGCAGGCGCAGCCCAGGCCAAAGGCGAAGATGTAGATGCGGTTTACGTTCACCCCCATGAGCAACGCGGCATTGCGGTGCTGTGCCGTGGCGCGCACGGCGCGCCCCAGGAAGGTGTTGTGCAGGAACCAGTGCAGGCCGCCGACCAGTGCCAGCGAAACCATGAACGTCAGTAACTGGCCGGTGTTAGCCCGCAGCGGGCCGACGGCCAAACTGCCGGCCCCCACACCGCTCGGATTGCTCACGGTGAGCACATCGGCACCGAATACCATCAGCGCAGCGTTCATCAGGGCGATCGACACCCCAACCGTGGCGAAGATCTGAATGTGCCCTTCGGCGGCCAATAGGGGTTGGATGATGAAGCGCTGCATGCCCGCGCCCAGCACAAACAGCAGCGCCACTGCAGGAATGACCGTGGCGTAGGGGTGCAGGCCGAAATGCACGTTCATCAGGTACACCGCGTACATGCCGATCATCAGGAACTCGCCATGGGCGAAGTTGACCACCCGGACGATGCCAAAAATCAGCGTCAGACCGATGCTGATGATGGCGAGCGTGCCACCCAGCAACACACCGTTCAGCAGAAGTTGCAGGAAGATATCCATGAAAGGTCCTCATGCGCAGGCGGCGCGCCACAAGCACGACGCGGGCCTGCGTACAGCGTGTGGGTCAGGGCTGGCTGGCCAGAGTGGCCTGGGCAACGGCGGCGGCTTGGGGATAGACGGTTTTAAGCACGCCCTGCTGCCACTGCATGATGGTGGTTTGTGCGCGCTCGTTCTGGCCATTGGCAGCGAACTTCGCACCGATGTTCGCGGCGGTCTGACCGATCGGAATGTCGATCGTCTTTACCGCTTCGCGGATGTCTTCGGCATCGAGCGATTTGGCGCTGGCCATGGCATCGAGGAATACCTTGGCGCCGACATAGTTGATCAGGCTGTGGCCTGAGCGCGGCTCGCTGCCGTAGCGTGCGCGATAGGCTTCGGCGAAGGCAGCGATGCCCGGTGCACCGGCCTCGTTGGTCTGGAACTGCGGGAAATCGACGTCCAGTACGCCTTCGATGTTCTGCGCGCCGACCACCTTGACGGTGTCCTGCATGGAATAGCCTCCACCGGCACCGATGATGGCCTTAGGCGCAAAGCCGGCTTCACGGATCTGTCGGAAGAACAGGGTGGTGTCGTTCTGGTAGGAGGTTTGCAACACAACATCGGCGCCAGCGCCTTTGAGGCGCAGGATAAGTGACGAAAGGTCGACGGCTTTGGCGGAGTAGGGCAGCACCTCCACCACTTGCAAGCCTTCCTTGGCCGCCAACTCTTTCTGGAAGTTGGCGATGGTCGTGCCGTACAGCGCGTCTTCATGAATGATCGCAATCTTCAGGCTCTTGGCATCAACCTTCAGTTGAGGAGCGACCAGTTGGGTGATGGCGGTGATGGTGCCTTCGGCGAAATTACGAGCGGTGGGGTTGCTGCGATAAACGTTTTGAAGCCCACGATCGGTGATGTTGTCGGCCACGGCTCCGAGCTCGAAATAAGGAATGCCGGCCAGCTCGGTCACTTGCGTGGCGGCGAAAGACAATGCCGAGGAGTAACTGCCGAACACCGCAGCGACGTTGTCGCTGGAGGTAAGCCGGCGAGCGGCGCTGACCGCTTGCGCGGCATCCACTGCATCGGCCTTGATCAGCTTGATTCGCTCACCGTTGAGGCCGCCAGCGGCATTGCGCTGCTCCACGGCCAATTCGACCCCGCGAAAACTCTCATCGCCCAGCAGTGCGAGGGCTCCGCTGAGTGGGTAGAGGGCACCTATTGGCACATCGGCATGTGCGGTGAGCGAGACTGACAGGGTAAGGGCAGCAAGGCCATTGATGGCCCAGGGCATGATTTTCATTGTGTTGCCTCCTGGTGTATCAGCCATGCCGCATGGATTTGAACCGGTTCAATTACAGGGTCAAAAAAAACGCCTGGCAAGGCGTGGGCTGCGTGGCTGTGGTCTTATTGTTGATTCAGGACGACTTTGTTCATAAATGAACCGGTTCATTTTTAAGTCTGGTGATACACTGCTGTCAAGCAGGAGTTACCACCACCATGACAAAAAACGACAAACCAAAACTGCGCGACGTGGCACGTCTGGCCGGCGTTTCACTGGGCAGTGCTTCTCGTGCCTTGTCCAACCCGGACCAGGTCAAACCAAGCACGCTTGCCAAGGTCGATGCGGCTGTACGGCAGCTGCAGTATGTGATGGACGGCGCTGCGCGAGCCCTCGCATTACGGCGTACCTTCAGTGTCGCTGCGATCTTCCCCACATTGAACAACCCGATCTACGCTGACTCGATCCAGGCGCTGCAGCAGCGGCTCAATACAAGTGGCTACCAACTGATCATTGCCTCGCACGAGTACGATCGTGAGCGAGAGCTTTCCAGTGTGCGTAACTTTATCGAAAGAGGTGTGGAAGGGATTTTCCTGGTGGGCACAGACCATGATCCTGCGGTGTTCGAACTGTTGCAGCGATCACAGCGCCCCTACGTCCTGATGTGGTCGGTGGATGATTGCCGTGAACACTGCGCGGTGGGCTTCAGCAATGTGCGGGGAGGCGAGTTGATCGCGGACCATGTGCTTGCGCTAGGCCACCGGGACGTTGCAATTCTCACCGGACAGCGCCAGTACAACGAGCGTGCCAGGTATCGAATCGAAGGGGTGCGTAAACGCTTTGCGCAGATGGGGCTCGATATTCCTGAAAACCGGATCATCGAACAGCCATTCAGCCTTGACGGCGGACGCGCCGGTTTCGAGCAGGTGTTTGCCATGCAACCGCGACCGACTGCGCTGGTTTGCACCACAGACCTGCTGGCGCTGGGGGCCTGCGAGCAAGCTAAACGTCGGGGAGTCTGCGTGCCGACGCAGATGACCATCACCGGCTTCGACGACATCAGTTTCAGCGCGATTGCATCGCCCTCATTGACCTCGATCAGGATCCCGATTTTCGAAATCGGGCAACTCAGCGCCGACATGATGATTGCGCAGGTCGAAGGTATCCAGATTGAGCGGGTTGTCGAACTGGACATTTCACTGGTCACGCGCGAAAGCAGCGCGAGTCCAAGTGTTGATCTGCCAAACCGTAAATAGCGCTTGAACTGAGGCACTCACCTTGGACAAAGAAAACTACGCGCAGATGCTTGCTTTTTTGTGGGCCTATGAGCATCGGAGCTTCTCGGCCGCTGCTCGGGCCAATGACCTGTCGCCATCAGCGATCAGCAAACTTGTCACTCGCTTGGAAGATCGCCTTTCAGTACGCCTGTTTCAGCGCGGGAGCCGAGCCTTGACGCTAACCGAGGAGGGGGCGGTCTACCTGACCAGTGCCCGTGCGGTCATGGACGCCATGGCGGAAGCCGACTCCCTCGCCGAGCTTTTTCCTGGCCGGCTAAGCGGAAGTTTGCGCATCCATACGATGGCGACGTTCGCCAAGCATCAGATCATACCTTGGCTGCCAGACTTCCTGGCTGATCATCCGGATCTCTCGGTGACCATCGAGGTGGGCGCGCAGTATGTTGATCAGTTCGATCACGGCCTGGATGTTGCCATTCACAGTGGTGTATTGCCTGATTCATCGCGCGTTGCCAGACGTATTGGTGAGGCCCAATGGATTACCTGCGCTGCTCCTTCCTACCTGGAGAAGCGTAGTCGGCCGCAAACGCCTGCCGACCTGCTCGAACACGATTGCTTCCACTTCGCGTTCAACAGCCCCTGGAACATCTGGAGCTACGAGCACGCTGGCGAGACAACGATCGTTCCCATCAAGCCCCGTTCGACATTCACACAAGGGGACTTGCTGCGCTCGCTCGCGTTGAATGGTGGCGGCATTGTTCGACTCGCCGATTTCCATATCGGTAAGGACCTGAGAGCCGGGCGATTGCTGCCGGTGCTGGAGTCTTATCAAAGCCGCATCGCGCAGCCGATTTATCTGATCTACCCAAACCGCAAGAATGTCAGTCCCCGTATCAGGGCCTTTATCAAGGCGATGGAGCAGCATATCGCGCTGAATCCCTGGACGATCCAGCCTCCAGCAAAGGCGAAGCGTTAACAAAAAAGGGGGAGAACCCTGCCTGTCATACTTGCGGTCCTGTGAACTCAGGGAAAACCCCCTTTGCCGTGGAGTCACAACTCGCCTGCGACCTGTTCGATTAAGGTGTCGTCAGTGCCCCGGATAGCATTTCGTAGCTGCCGGACGCGACTGTCCAGACACTCTGTCAATCGGAATAGGCTATGAACAAGAACTACATTGCTGGCCAGTGGGTCGAGGGTGCGAGTATCAATCGCAATATCAACCCATCGGATATCACCGATATCGTCGGCGAATACGCTAGGGCCGATACCCGCCAGGCTGAGCTGGCCGTAGAGGCTGCGCATGATGCGCAACCCACCTGGGCCCGGATGAGCGCTGAACAGCGTGGCGATGCCTTAGACCGGATCGGCTCCGAGATACTCGCACGCAAAGAAGAACTCGGCTTGCTGCTTTCACGGGAGGAGGGCAAGACGCTAGTAGAGGGCGTCGGCGAGGTGGTCCGCGCCGGCAGGGTGTTCAAGTTTTTCGCGGGCGAAGCTCTGCGTCTGTCGGGCGAACGCCTCGCAAATATTCGTCCGGATGTCGAAGCCGAAGTACGGCGCGAGCCTGAAGGCGTAGTGGGCATCATCACTCCTTGGAATTTCCCCATTGCCATCCCCGCCTGGAAAATTGCGCCGGCATTGGCATATGGCAATGCGGTGGTGTTCAAACCGGCAGACCTGGTACCCGCTAGCGCCTGGGCCCTTGCGGAGATCATAAGCCGCGCAGGTCAGCTCCCGGCAGGTGTTTTCAACCTGGTCATGGGCCCAGGCTCCCAGGTTGGCAATGTGTTCGCCAAGCATCCCAAGGTCAGGGCGTTGTCGTTCACCGGGTCAACCCAGACTGGGCGTTCCATCGGCCTCGAATGTATGGCGCGGGGTGCCAAGGTTCAGCTTGAGATGGGCGGTAAGAATCCACTGGTAGTGCTCAACGATGCCAGCCTCGAGCAGGCTGTCGAAGTGGCGGTGCAAGGCGCGTTTTTCTCGACAGGCCAGCGTTGTACTGCCTCAAGTCGCTTCATCGTCGAAGACGCCATTCATGATCGTTTCGTAGCTGCTGTCGTCGAGCGGCTGGCGATGCTGAATATCGACAACGCCACCAAAGCAGGTACGGACATTGGTCCCGTCGTCTGCGAAAGCCAACTGCAGCAGGACTGCGATTACATCGATATTGCCACCCGCGAGGGCGGGCGTCTGGTTTTCGGTGGCGAACGTGTAGTGCGAGCAACTCAGGGCTACTACCTGAACCCGGCACTGATCGTCGACACCGAAAATCATATGCGGATCAACCGCGAGGAAGTGTTCGGGCCAGTCGCCAGTGTGGTTCGCGCCCGGGATTACGATGATGCCCTGCGCCTGGCCAACGATACCGAGTTCGGCTTGTCGTCCGGCATTTGCACCACTTCGCTCAAGCACGCCAGCGACTTCAAGGCACGCTCCACGGCCGGCATGGTGATGGTCAATGTGCCAACGGCGGGGGTCGATTACAACGCTCCTTTCGGCGGGCGCAAAGGCTCCAGCTATGGTGCACGGGAGCAAGGCCCGTTCGCCCGTGAGTTCTATACCGCCATCAAGACCACCTATACACAGGCCTGAGCTCCATGCGCGAACCATCGAATACTCAAAAAATCACCGGAAATACACGGCTCTTTGCCATCGTCGCCGACCCCATTGTGCATGTGAAAACACCAGAAGACATGAACGCACTCATGCGGTCCTGGGGGCATGACAGGGTGATGGTGCCCATTCATGTCGACGAGACTCAGCTTGCTACCGCGGTCGATGGCCTGCGGGCCCTGCAGAATCTGGACGGGTTTGTGGTCACGGTCCCACACAAGAGCGCCATCGTGCCGTTGTGCGACAGCTTGTCACCGGCGGCTCGCCAAGTGGGCGCGGTAAATGTCGTACGTCGGGATGCCGAAGGGCGGCTGCATGGTGACATCCTCGACGGAGTCGGGTTTGTCGCCGGCCTGCGCAACGCGGCGATCGAGCCTGCCGGCAAGACGGTTTATCTCGCTGGGGCCGGTGGCGCCGCGCAAGCGATCGCCTTTGCCCTGGCTGAGGCCGGCGTGGCACTGCTGACAATTGCCAACCGCACCGAGGCCAAAGCACAGCAACTGGTGACCCGCCTCGCGGGATTTTTCCCAGATGTATCTTTCAAGCTGGGGGGCAGGGACCCTTCTGGGCACGACCTGGTGGTGAACGCTACCTCGATGGGACTGCGCGATAGCGATGATTATCCGTGCGAGGTTCAGCGCCTGACCCCGGAGCAAACCGTGGCGGAAATCATCATGCAGCCTGAACATACCCCCTTGCTGGTTGCGGCTGCCGAGCGCGGCTGTCGGGTCCATCCGGGGCGGCCAATGCTGCAGTCCCAGATCGCGCTCATGGCCGCGGCGATGGGAGCAACCCATGAATAACTACGACTATGTCATCGTCGGTGGCGGCACCGCCGGTTGCATCCTGGCCAACCGCCTGACTGCATCAGGCAAACACAGTGTGCTGGTGCTGGAAGCAGGCGGGGAGCCCAATGGCCGTTGGATCCCGATTCCGGCTGGGTTCAGCAAACTGATGGTGGACAAACGTTTCAACTGGGACTTCAAGACCAAACCTGAAGCCGGCACCTACAATCGTGAAATCGCTGTGCCCCGCGGGCGAGGCCTGGGTGGTTCGACGTTGATCAATGGCATGATCTACGTGCGCGGCCAACCAGGCGACTATGACGCATGGGCAGAATCAGGCGCCAAGGGTTGGAACTTCGAAACACTCAAACCTTACTTCAGAAAGATCGAGAATTATGCATCGGGGGATGAGACGCGTGGGCACCAGGGCCCCATGCACATCCACCAGGTCAGCGAGCGTTTCACGCTGTCCACCGCTTTCCTGGAAGCAGCTGCGCAGGATGGTCATCCTCACAATGCTGACTACAACGGCCGGGATCAGACCGGTTTTGGCTACTACCAAGTGGCGCAAAAAGATGGGCGGCGCTGGAGTGTAGTCGACGGCTACCTCAAACCGGCCAGGTCACGGGCAAATCTGCACATCGTCCTCCATGCGCATGTACTGCGGGTCGACGTGCAGGGGAAACGCTGCACGGGCGTAACCTATGTACACAATGGTGAGCAAGTCAGCATCAAAGCCAATGCTGAAGTCATTCTTTGCGCCGGTGCCATCCAGTCTCCGCAGTTGCTGGAATTGTCCGGCATTGGCCAGCCGCAGGTGCTGCTCGCCGCTGGTGTACCACTCAAGCACGAGCTACGCGGGGTCGGGGAGAACTACATCGACCACTTTGCTACCCGCATGAACTGGCGCATGAAGAACGTCGTGACCTTGAATGAGCTGGCACGTGGCTGGCGGCTGGGGCTGGCAGTGACCGAATACTTTACCCGGCGAACCGGCATCCTGACGCTGGGAACCGGCCTGGTGCATGGGTTCATCAAGACCGACCCAGGCTTGCCTACGCCGGATATCCAGTATTTCTTCGTGCACGCCAGCTATGCCAATGCTGCGAATCGGATATTGGACAAGCATCCTGGCATGACCATCGGGGTCAGCCAACTGCGGCCCAAGTCGATTGGTTCGGTGCATATTGAAAGCAGTGACCGAAACGCGATGCCGGCCATTCGTCCCAACATGCTGGCTGCAGACGAAGACCAGCGCTGTATTGTCGAGGGCATGAAGATCGCGCGTCGGATCGTCATGCAGCCAGCCATGGCCCGCTTCGTCGAGGAGGAAACCAGCCCTGGGCTGCAGGCGCAGTCAGATGAACAATGGCTGGAGTTTGCCCGCAAGACAGGGCAGACCATCTACCACCCTCTGGGCACCTGTCGGATGGGCGAAGACGCAAGCGCAGTCGTCGACTCGCGACTTAGGGTGCATGGCTTGCAGGGGCTGCGAGTGGTCGACGCCTCGGTGATGCCTTCCATGGTTTCAGGGAATATCCAGGGCGCGGTAATGGCTGTGGCGGAGCGGGCGGCGGATCTGATCCTTGAGGACTATCTGCCCTAGTTCCCGTGCCAAATGGCAGGCGTAACGCAAGGAGCCTGCCAAGTTGCCGTGCCGCACAGGCAAAGCGGGTTTGCTCTGGGCAGCGATGCTCTGTGCATGCCTGTCGGCATAAGCTTGAACACACTCGTTTCCACGCACCAGGCGTGCTGAGTGAGAGGTTCATGCACCCTCGTGCATGAGCGGGCCAGGAAGCCAATAAATAACAATAATCAAATATCGGAGCTTTCTAATGGAACTTCGCAGCGACCCTCAATCCGCTGTTGGCCTTTCTACAAAAAAAATACAGGGCGCCGGCGCTGTCTCCTGGGGCGCGATGCTGCTGCTCTGGCTGGTGTATGCGCTGGACGCCAATTCACGGCACCTGTTTTTCATGGTGTTGCCTTCAATCACCAGCGAGTTCAAAACCAGCGCTGAAATGGCCGGGTTACTGGCGGCGGTCATCACCATCTCGACATCGTTGCTCGCTGTGCCACTGATGGTATGGGTGGATAAAGGTGGTCATGGCTGGCGGCGCAAATATCGGCATTTGCCTATCGTATTCGCCTATACGCTGTTCACGTTCCTGACGGGCTTCAACTTCCTCACCGCTTCATTGGGCGTGCTGGTGTGCTTGCAGATCCTTTCCCATGCTTTTGGCGGGGTGGGCGAGGCCGTGGAGGTCACCTCCCTGGCCGAGTGGTGGTCCAAGGAGCGTCGCGGCTTCGCGCTCGGTCTTCACCACACGGGTTACCCGTGGGGCACGTTGATTGGTGGTGTGGCGATCAGTGCGCTATTGAACGCCTACGGCCCGGAAAACTGGCGCTATGCGTTCTTGCTGTTCCCGATTCCCATGATCATCGTATTCACCTTGTACTGGAAGTTCAGCACGGCAGCGCGCTATCGAAAATTTACGGCGCATGTCGCCGCCGTTGGTGAAACCGCACCGAGTCTGAGCGATACACCTGCAATCCCGCAAAAAGGTGTGCTTAAGGACGTCCTGCGAAACCCCAATATCAGCGTCATTGCCCTGATCTCGATGTTCGCAATAGTCGGCTACTTCGGCATCAGCTTCTGGTTGCCGCAATACCTCGCGTTCGTTGCGCATTACAACTTTGCCCAAGCCGCAGCGTACTCTGTGCTCTTCACTATCACGGGTGGGATCGGCCAGATCCTGTGGGGATGGCTATCGGATCGAATCGGTCGAAAGTTGAGCCTGGTGATCGTCTTTCTCTGGCTGGGCGTGGGCATGTATCTGTTCCGCTATACCTCGGTCAGCCTCGGGTGGCTGATCGGCGTGCAGTTGTTTGCCGGTTTCGCCATGAATGCGCCCTACACCTTGCTGTATGCGATCGCATTCGACTCAGCCAAACCCGGCACGACTGGCTTGGCAGGCTCGGTGGTTAACGCAGGCATTTACGCGGGTGGTTTCGGCCCGCTGCTGATTGGTTTGTTCATTGGGGCCGGAGGCGGTTTCGAGCAGTCCGCAGGTTATCACCTTGCCCTGGTGTTCATCTCAGCGCTGATGTTCGTGGCGGCACTGTTGACGGCACTGTTCACCCGGGAAACGGCGGGTTGGTTCAAGCGTTATGACCGGTCGCTGGTCAGCCGCAGCGCGTGCAACATGAGTTGAGACGCTCCCTATTCTGATTGATGGTCACAACAACAAACGAGAACAATCATGTCCGATAAAAAAGTACCTCACGTACGTGAACTGCTTAAAGACGCTCCGCGCAATTGGGGTAAGTGGGGCGCTGACGATGAAGTCGGCTGTCTGAACTACCTCACTGCCAAGGAAGCCTTGGAGGGTGTCAGCCAAGTCCGGCAGGGGAAGACCTTTACCCTGCAGGTTCGTATTGGCGATGAGAAGGGCGATCCGGTTTGGCCAGGACGTACTCCGGCGCGGCGTATGAACATCATGGATCGCGGGCACTACAACTGTGGAAAAGGACCGCATTTCCCAGGTTGCTACGAGTATGCTGACGATGTGATGTTTTTCCATCTGCAGGGCTCAACGCAATATGACGCCCTTGGCCACGTGTGGTACGACGATCAGATCTGGAACGGCTACGATGCAGACACCACCATCGGCGGGCTGGCGAAGGCCAGCGTCGCACCGATTGGGGAAAAGGGCGTCGTGGGGCGTGGGATTCTCATCGACATGGCGCGCTTTCGCGACAAGCAGGTGTTGGCACCAGGGGAAACCTTCAATCACGAGGATTTGATGAACGCCGCTGCCGCTCAAGGCGTCAAGATCCAGAAACGCGACATTCTGCTCATTCGTACAGGATGGATCGGTTCGTTCTACTATCGCGACAGCGAAGAGTTCTACAAAGACTTCATCGAACCGGGACTGACCTATAGCCCGGAGCTTGTGCAATGGTTCCAGGACATGGAAATTCCCAACATCGTGACTGACACCATTGCCAACGAAGTAACCGTCGACCCGGTTTCCGGCGTCGCGTTGCCACTGCATAACGCATTGATGCGTAATCTTGGTATTACCCTGACAGAGATTGCGCAGTTGGATCCGCTTGCCGCCGACTGTGCCGAAGATGGGCAATGGACTTTCTTGTACACCGCTGCGCCGCTGAAGGTAGTAGGGGGGACTGGCGCACCGGTCAATCCGATCGTAATCAAGTAGCCTGCGTTGGGGCGCCATAATGGCGCCCTCGCGCTAGAGTCATCTATGCGCAGAACGCAATGCTGAGTGCGACTCGCGCGGGGTTAAGGAAACTCCGAACAAGTTGCCCATCAGCCGGAAATGGACGGCTTGGGCATGCCGAAAAGCCCGATTTTCACCCGCTGATTATTGGATAACCAAGGCACAGCCTTGGTTTTCTGCCCTCACGGGCGCA
>NZ_BQHW01000041.1 GCF_021602025.1 Pseudomonas ceruminis | reverse complement strand
CAGCACTACCTGAATCGATTAACTCGTTGAATCTCAAGGAGTTTCTCGTTCCGACTACGCTGGAAGTGGGGCGCATTATAAGGGGATTCGAAACCCCGTCAACCTTTAATTTCAATAAACCTTAATATTGCTGCAAAACAAAGCGGGGAGGCCTACCGGCCTCCCCGCTTTCGCCTCACGCCTTAAAGGCTAGGGAATGCAAACTGCGATGCCTCATGGCTCGCACGCTGCGGCCAGCGCTGCGTGATCGCCTTGCGACGGGTATAGAACCGCACCCCATCCGGGCCATACGCATGCAGGTCACCAAACAGCGAGCGCTTCCAACCACCAAAGCTGTGGTACGCCACCGGTACCGGCAGCGGTACGTTGACGCCTACCATGCCCACTTCGATTTCGTCACAGAACAGGCGGGCGGCCTCGCCATCGCGGGTGAAGATACAAGTGCCGTTGCCATACTCGTGATCGTTGATCAGTTGCATGGCCTGCTCCAGGCTATTCACGCGCACAATGCACAGAACAGGGCCGAAGATTTCTTCTTTATAGATGCGCATCTCAGGGGTCACCTTGTCGAACAAGGTGCCGCCCACGAAGTAACCATCTTCATTACCCGCGACACGGAAGCCGCGCCCATCCACCACCAGCTTCGCGCCCGCAGCAACACCGTCGTCGATATAACCGACGACCTTGTCCCGCGCAGCGGCAGTGACCAGCGGCCCCATGTCCAGGCCACAAGAGGTCCCGGCACCAATTTTCAGCGCCTTGATCTGCGGCTCCAGCTTGGCGATCAGTGCATCGGCGACCTGGTCACCCACACACACCGCCACCGAAATGGCCATGCAACGCTCACCGCACGAACCGTAGGCCGCGCCCATCAGTGCACTCACGGCATTGTCCAGGTCGGCGTCAGGCATCAGCACCGCATGGTTCTTCGCGCCGCCCAGGGCCTGCACACGCTTGCCGCGCTTGGTGCCCTCGGCATAGATGTACTCGGCAATCGGCGTCGAGCCGACGAAGCTCAACGCCTTCACCTCCGGCGCCTCGATCAGCGCGTCCACGGCTTCCTTGTCGCCGTGCACCACATTGAGGATGCCCTTCGGCAGGCCGGCTTCGAGCAACAGCTGGGCGATGAACAATGTCGAGCTAGGGTCGCGCTCGGACGGTTTCAGGATAAAGGCGTTACCACAGGCAATGGCCAGCGGGTACATCCACAGAGGGACCATGGCCGGGAAGTTGAACGGAGTGATACCGGCCACCACGCCCAGCGGCTGGAAATCGGACCAGGCATCGATGTTCGGGCCAACGTTGCGGCTGTACTCACCTTTGAGCACTTCAGGCGCGGCACACGCGAACTCGACGTTCTCGATGCCACGCTTCAGTTCACCCGCGGCGTCTTCCAGGGTCTTGCCGTGCTCCTCGCTGATCATCTGCGAGATACGCGCTTCGTTCTGTTCCAGCAGCTGCTTGAAACGGAACATCACCTGGGCGCGCTTGGCCGGTGGGGTGTTGCGCCAGGCCGGGAATGCAGCCTTGGCGGAATCGATCGCTTCCTGCACGGTGGCGCGGCTGGCCAGCTCGACCTTGCGTACCGCCTGGCCAGTGGACGGGTTGAAGACATCGGCGGTGCGCTCGCCCTTGGTAACCAGCTCACCGTGAATCAGGTGCTGAACAATGCTCATGCAAAACTCCAGATAAAGAAGGTAGATGCAGACGCGTGATCAGGTCACGCGCCTTACGTCAAAATCGCAAAGATCAGTCGATCTTGTTCAGCGCCTCACCCACCGCGTCGAACAGTCGGTCCAGTTCCTGCGGCGTGGTATTGAACGTTGGGCCGAACTGCAGGGTGTCGCCACCAAAGCGCACATAGAAGCCGGCTTGCCACAACTTCATCGCCGCCTCATACGGGCGAACGATGGCATCACCATCACGGGCAGCGATCTGGATCGCGCCAGCCAGGCCGTAGTTGCGGATATCGACAATGTTCTTGGTGCCTTTCACACCGTGCAGCAACTTCTCGAAGTGCGGCGCCAGTTCGGCAGCCGACTGCACCAGGTTTTCTTTCTGCAGCAGGTCCAGGGCCGCGATACCGGCAGCGCAGGCGACCGGGTGAGCCGAATAGGTATAGCCATGTGGGAATTCCACGGCGTACTCAGGCGTCGGCTGGTTCATGAAGGTCTGGTAGATCTCGCTGCTGGCGATCACCGCGCCCATCGGGATGGCCCCGTTGGTAACCTGCTTGGCGATGCACATCAGGTCCGGGGTCACGCCGAAGGCCTCGGCACCGGTCATGGCGCCCATGCGGCCGAAACCAGTGATCACTTCATCGAAGATCAGCAGGATGTTGTGCTGGGTGCAAATCTCGCGCAGGCGCTTGAGGTAGCCCTTGGGCGGAGGCAGTACACCTGCCGAGCCCGCCAGCGGCTCGACGATTACCGCAGCGATGTTCGAGGCATCATGCAGCTCGATCAGCTTGAGCATTTCGTCGGCCAGGGCGATACCGCCCTCCTCCGGCATGCCCTTGGAGTAGGCGTTGACCGGCAGCACGGTGTGAGGCAGGTGGTCGACATCCAGCAACTGGCCAAACATCTTGCGGTTGCCGTTTACGCCCCCCAGGCTGGTACCGGCGATGTTCACCCCGTGGTAGCCACGGGCGCGGCCGATGATCTTGGTCTTGGTGGCCTGCCCTTTCAGGCGCCAGTAAGCGCGGACCATCTTCAGCGCGGTGTCGGCGCACTCGGAACCGGAGTTGGTATAGAAGACATGGTTCAGGTCACCAGGGGTCAGCTCGGCAATTTTCTCGGCCAGCTGGAACGACAGTGGATGGCCGAACTGGAACGCCGGGGAGTAGTCCAGGGTACCGACCTGGCGGGCGACCGCCTCGGTGATTTCCTTGCGGGTATGCCCGGCGCCGCAGGTCCACAGGCCAGACAGGGCGTCGAAGATCTTGCGGCCCTTGTCATCCACCAGGTAGTTGCCTTGCGCCGCCACGATCAGGCGCGGGTCGCGGTGGAAGTTGCGGTTGGCGGTATAAGGCATCCAGTGGGCATCCAGCTTGAGCTGGCTGGCAATACCGGAGGGAGCGGTTTCGGGCATGTTCATCGGCGGTTCCTCGGAAGACGATTAGGCAACGATGGATGTTGTTGCAGCTAAATTCGCACGGGGATAAAGTCTGAAAAAGCCTACATTTCTAATCTTCAGTTAGCGCAAGACTAAACATATGAGCCGACGCCCCGACCCCCTCGCACAAGTCAGCGATTTCGACATTCGCCTGCTGAAAATTTACCGCAGCGTAGTCGAATGCGGTGGCTTCTCCGCCGCTGAGAACGTGCTGGGTATTGGCCGCTCGGCCATCAGCCAGCAAATGAACGACCTTGAGCAACGCCTCGGCCTGCGCCTGTGCCAGCGGGGCCGCGCAGGTTTCTCGCTCACAGAGGAAGGGCGCGAGGTCTACCATTCGGCGCTGCAGCTGCTCAGTGCATTGGAAACCTTCCGTACCGAAGTCAACGGCCTGCACCAGCACCTTCGTGGCGAGCTGAACATCGGCCTTACCGATAACCTGGTGACCCTGCCGCACATGCGCATCACCCATGCCCTGGCCGAGCTCAAGGACCGCGGGCCGGATGTGCGCATCCAGATCCGCATGATCGCGCCAAGCCAGGTTGAGCAGGGCGTGCTCGACGGTAGCCTGCATGTCGGCGTGGTGCCCCAGACCAGCCCGCTCTCCGGCCTTGAATACCAGCCGTTGTACAGTGAACGTTCGCTGCTGTACTGCGCCGTCGGCCACCCACTGTTCTACGCAGACGACCAGCAGATCGACGATGTGCGCCTCAACGGCCAGGAAGCGATCGCCCCGACCTTCCGCTTGCCTGCCGATATCCAGGCCCATTACCAGGCGCTGAACTGCACCGCCAGCGCCTCCGACCGTGAAGGCATGGCGTTCTTGATCCTGACCGGCCGCTACATCGGCTACCTGCCCGACCACTACGCAACCTTCTGGGTCCAGCAGGGCCGCCTGCGCGCGCTCAAACCTGCGCAGCGCTTCTATGACCTGAGCCTGAGCTGGGTAACACGTAAAGGACGGCGGCCGAACCTGGTGCTGGAAAGTTTTCTCGAAAGCCTGGCAGCGACACGCTGATGCCTGCTTCTGACGCTAATGCTTGTCACTTGTGCACAGGAAGGTAATCTTGTCCGACATCCGTTGCCACAGACCTGTTCGGAATCGTCCATGACCCTAGAAGTCCCTGCGCATCGCCTTTCCGCCTCGGGCAAGCCCGCCGGCCGCATCCGCCAGAAGAACGAACAGGCCATCATCCAGGCCGCCGAGGACGAATTCGCCCGCCATGGGTTCAAGGGCACCAGCATGAACACCATCGCGCTGAAGGCCGGCTTGCCCAAGGCCAACCTGCATTATTACTTCACCAACAAACTCGGCCTGTATATCGCTGTACTGAGCAACATCATCGAGCTGTGGGATAGCACCTTCAACGCCTTGAGCGTCGAGGACGACCCGGCGGCGGCGCTGAGCCAGTACATCCGCACCAAAATGGAGTTCTCCCGCCGCAACCCACAGGCTTCACGGATCTTCGCGATGGAGGTGATCAGCGGCGGCAATTGCCTGACCGAATACTTCAGTGCCGACTATCGCGAGTGGTTCCGCGGCCGGGCTGCGGTGTTCCAAGCCTGGATCGAGGCGGGGAAGATGGACCCGGTCGACCCGGTACACCTGATCTTCCTGCTGTGGGGCAGCACCCAGCACTATGCCGACTTCGCCACCCAGATCTGCCAGGTCACAGGCCGCAGCCGCCTGACCAAGCAAGACATGGAAGACGCCAGCAGCAACCTTATCCACATCATTCTCAAGGGCTGCGGCATCACGCCGAGCGCCTGACTTTTCTATATGCCATCTACCCTGCTCGACCTCTGCGAGTTTCGCGAGGAAATCCGCAAGAGCCGTTTCATCACCCTCGCGGGCCCGATTTCCAGCGCCGCCGAGGCGATGAGTTTCATCGAGCGCCACAGCGACCTGGCCGCCACCCACAACTGCTGGGCCTGGAAGCTCGGTGCCCAGTACCGCAGCAGCGATGACGGCGAACCCGGAGGCACGGCCGGTCGGCCGATCCTGGCGGCCATCGAGGCCCAGGACTGCGACCAGGTCGTGGTACTGGTGATCCGCTGGTATGGTGGTATTCAGTTGGGCACCGGTGGCCTGGCCCGCGCCTATGGCGGCGGCGCCAACAAATGCCTGCAACAGGCGCCGAAAAGGCTGTTGGTACAACGCAGCCAATTCACCTGCAGTTGTACATTCAGCGAGCTGGCCTTGGTGAAGTTGCGCCTGGCCGAGGCCGATGGTCTGGTGCTGGACGAGCAGTTCACCGCCAACGGTGTCGACCTGCAACTCGCAGTGGGCGATGCGCAGGTGCCCATGCTGCAACAGCAGCTGGCAGACCTTAGCCGCGGGCGGATCTTCCTCGAAACATGCTGATCTTTGCTCACAACAACTGTGGGCCTGCCTGTGGATAAGCTTGGGGCACTCTGCTGCAGCCCATAGGCATCAAGGCCCGCAGACCATTGAACATATTTTGATCACTATTGGGTGACAGCCCCGAGCAGCGAAGCCCCTGACAGTTATCCCCAACCACCGTGCGTTCCTGCCCTGTTTCAGCGCTGCTTGCGCACATTTACTGTGGAACAGCCTGTGGATAACCCGTTAGCCAACAGCCGAAGCGCCCGGCCGCACAAGGCCTTGAGCAGGTGATCATTTTTTAACCACCCTTAACACGGGCGTACAAAGCGACTCTGCAGTATGCTCACTTCCTCTTCCCTGTCGCGTTAAAGGAATGTGGCTATGGCTACTTCGAGAACTGCCCTCATCATCGGTGCCTCCCGCGGCTTGGGCCTGGGCTTGGTGGAGCGTCTGCACGAAGACGGCTGGAACGTCACCGCCACCGTACGCGACCCCAGCAAACCCGGGGCACTCCACGCTGTGCCCGGCGTACGCATCGAACAGCTGGAGATGAACGACACCGCCCAGCTCGATGGCTTGAAACAGCGCCTGCACGGCGAGGTATTCGACCTGGTGTTCATCAATGCCGGTGTCATGGGCCCCCTGCCGCAGGACCTGGAAAGCGTAAAGCCCAGCGAAGTGGCTGACCTGTTCATGACCAACGCCGTAGCGCCCATCCGCGTCGCTCGCCGCCTGGTCGGCCAAGTACGTGAGGGCAGCGGCGTGCTGGCATTCATGAGCTCGATCCTAGGCAGCGTAACCATTCCCGACGGTGGCGAAATCTGCCTGTACAAAGCCAGCAAAGCAGCCTTGAACTCGATGATCAACAGCTTCGTGGTCGACCTGCAACGCCCTGACCTGTGCGTACTGGCACTGCACCCTGGCTGGGTGAAGACCGACATGGGCGGTGAAAATGCAGAAATCGATGTAGCCACCAGCACCCATGGCATGCTCGAGCAGATCAAGGCACAGAGCGGCAAAGGCGGCCTGCGCTTCATCAACTACAAAGGCGACGCTCTGATTTGGTGAGTGAATCCGATCACTGGTGGGGGCAATGCAGGGCCAGGCCGGACGCAATGCCAGGTCATGCCCTGTAGAATGCCGCCAACCGTACCTGATCTGAGAACATCCCCTATGTATGAATGGTTGAACGCCCTGCCCAAGGCTGAACTGCACCTGCACCTCGAAGGCTCGCTTGAGCCCGAGCTGTTGTTCGCCCTGGCCGAGCGCAACAAGATCGCCCTGCCCTGGAACGACGTGGAAACCCTGCGCAGCGCCTATGCCTTCAACAACCTTCAAGAGTTCCTCGACCTCTATTACCAGGGCGCGGACGTGCTGCGCACCGAGCAGGACTTCTACGACCTGACCTGGGCCTATCTGCAACGCTGCAAGGCCCAGAATGTGATTCATACCGAACCGTTCTTCGATCCGCAGACCCACACCGATCGCGGCATCCCGTTCGAAGTGGTGCTCAACGGTATCGACCAGGCGCTCAAGGATGGTCGCGAGCAACTGGGTATCAGCAGCGGCCTGATCCTGAGCTTCCTGCGTCACCTGAGCGAAGACGAAGCGCATAAAACCCTCGACCAGGCCCTGCCATTCCGTGAAGCGTTCATTGCCGTGGGCCTGGACAGCTCCGAGCAAGGCCACCCGCCGAGCAAGTTCCAGCGCGTCTTCGACCGCGCCCGCAGCGAAGGCTTCGTAGCGGTGGCCCATGCCGGTGAAGAAGGCCCGCCCGAGTACATCTGGGAAGCGCTCGACCTGTTGAAGATCAAGCGCATCGACCATGGGGTACGCGCCATCGAAGACGAACGCCTGATGCAGCGCATCATCGACGAGCAGATCCCCCTCACGGTCTGCCCGCTGTCGAACACCAAGCTGTGTGTGTTCGATCACATGAGCCAGCACAACATTCTCGAGATGCTCGAGCGCGGCGTGAAGGTGACGGTGAACTCGGACGACCCGGCCTACTTCGGCGGTTACGTCACAGAGAACTTCCATGCCTTGCACACCCACCTGGGCATGACCGAAGACCAGGCTCGCCGGCTGGCACAGAACAGCCTGGACGCACGCTTGGTCTGACCGTTACACAGCGTTGCAGTCACCCGACCTGCAACGCTTCGACGCGGGCGATGCGGTTGATCTGCTGAACGCCTTCGGCCGATATCTGCAGCGCTCGCGTCCCTTGCGACTCGCGTATCCACCCCGACTGCAGGAACAGTTTGAGCAATGCCTGCCCGAGGCTACCGCCAAGGTGCGGCCCTTGATCACTCCACTCGCTGCAATGGCAGATCACGCAGCCCCGCTGTTGCTGTGGTGCCAACGCATCGATGTAGACGCCTATGCTCGCCAACTGTCTACGGCCCTGTTCAGTGACCATCAACCGGCCCTCGTAGCCCTCGAGCCACCCCGCCGCCACCAGGCGATGATAAAGCTCACTGGCCAGCTCGCCGCCCAGGTGTTCGCCACAACGACGGGCCCTGCGCATGGACATCGGCATCTGTAATGGCGCCGGCCGCTGTATTGCATCACTGCCAAGCTGCACGCTGGCCAGGGCTTCGACGGCCGCACCGACTTGGGGGGTGGCCAACCTGAAGTAGCGCTTGCGCCCGCGTGCCTCGAGCCTGAGCAGGCCTGCCGAGGACAGCAGTGACAAGTGGGCGCAGGCAGAAGATGAGGTCAAGCCGGTTATCATCGCCAATTCATCGGTAGGCCGCGGCGTGCCATCGATCAGGGCCCACAACATCGCACTGCGCTTGGGGTCGGCCATCAGGCCGGCAATCTGACTGATACTGCTGACTGCATTCATGTCCCTCTAACTCCCTGCAAGATCACATCTGATTTCCAATAGCCAACCTTGGCAACACCGATCACCACCCAGCCGCTGCCGGCCCGCGACAAGCAACCGCCTTGGAACCGCTGACACCTGGGCCAGTATAAGCCGCGCACGCGCGCTGTTCGGTACCTCTGCTCACCGCATAAAAAGGCCAAGGGGCTGGGTAGGGTGACCCTTGCGCGAATTATTCGGGTCGGTAACGCGCACTCTGCCTGGCGGGATTTACACAAGGCCGCAGCCCAGAGGGGAAGCAACAGCGCAGGAGGAAAGATGGCCCGACAAGGCGAGAGACTCTGCTGACAGACACGTTCCCCAAATAGCGCAAACTAAAGCGAAGCTTCGACATGCGTGGCGTGTGCATCTGGAAACTTCCGACCGGTCGCACGGCGTTGTCCTGACCGCCAGTCAGGCGACTCATACGGACCATGGCGTTGGGTGGCTATAGCGCTACACTTGATCCGCTCTCACCCGTAATCGGAGGCATGCCGCGATGAAGATTGTCGTCAGTACGTCCGACCGCAACCCTAACTGCCCCTGGCAGGTAAGGCTCGATCAGCATGTGGTGAGTTTCCGCAGCGAGGCCGAAGCGCGTGCCTTCGTCGCCACCCTGGAAACTCGCCTGCAAGCCCCTCACCCGCTCATGCCGGACGCGTGGCCTGCAGACGCCGGGTCAGCAGTGCGACACTGACGACCAGTGTGCCGCACAGGCTGATCACCAGCGTCATGGGCACCGCGCTGCCATCGTGCAGCAAGCCGACCAAGGCTGCCGCACCGGCGGCGACGCTGAACTGCAGGCAGCCCATCAATGCCGATGCACTGCCCGCCCGTGCGCCCTGGCCACTCATGGCGCAGGCCGCAGCATTGGGGATGATGCAACCCAGGCTGGCGATGCAGACGAACAGCGGTACCAGCAGTGGCCACAACTGCGTCGGCCGTAGTGCCGCGACCCCCAGCAATACCAACCCCGCCGCCAGGTAGAGCCAGACCGCCCGCACCAGCAGGAACGCCGGGCCGCGCTTGGCCAGCAGCCGCGCATTGATCTGCGCCACCAGAATGAAGCCCGCCGCATTGGTACCGAACAGCCAGCCATAGTGTTCCGCAGGTACGCCATAGAGCTTGATAAACACGAAAGGCGAACCGGCGATGTAGGCAAACATCCCCGCGATAGCGATGCCGCCTGTCAGCGCATGGCCGATGAATACCCGATCGGCAAACAGCCGCAGGTATTGGCGCAGAGCCCCCGACAACGGTGGCCGTGGCATGTGCGCGGGCAGGCTCTCGGGCAACCCCAGGCCAACAGCCAGCAGGCACGCCGCACTGAACAGGCTCAGCGCGAGGAAAATCGACTGCCACCCGGCCAGGTTCACCAGCACACCGCCGAGCATTGGCGCGAGGATCGGCGCCAACCCCATCACCAGCATCAGTTGCGAGAACACTTTGGCCGACGCCACCGGGTCGCATTTATCGCTGACGATGGCCCGCGACAGCACCATGCCCGCACAGCCGCCCAATGCCTGAACAAAGCGCGCCAGGATCAGCGTGTCGAGGTTAGGCGCATAGGCGCATGCCAATGACGCCAGGGTGAACAGCGCCACCCCGAACAGCAGCGGTTTACGCCGGCCGAAGCGGTCCGCCATTGGCCCGTATGCCAACTGCCCCAGCGAGAGGCCCAGAAAGTAGGCGGCCAAGGTGGCCTGGACATGTTTTTCATCGGTGGCGAATGCCTGCGCCATGGCCGGGAAGGCAGGCAGGTAAAAGTCAATCGCCAGCGGCCCGAACGCACTCAATGCGCCCAGGATCAGCACCATTCGCAGGTTCATCAGGAATCCATAGCAGGCTAAGCAAGTGCGTAAGTCTACCTGCAGTGGACGCCATCAGCATGAAAACCTTTGCAACAAAACAGCCGCATCATGGCTGCGCGAGTGGGCCGCAAGGGCGGCCCGTGCCTGCGTCAGGCAACCTCGGCCTGGTAACCTTCCTCACGGAGGGCAGCCAGTACCTGCTCCACCGCCAGGCTGCTCTGTACGCGCACCTGCCTGGCAGCCAGGTCGACGTCCACCTGCGCCTGCGCATCCTGCTCCTGCAACGCGCGGGTTACAGCCTTCACGCAATGGCCACAGGTCATGCCCTGTACGTTGAACACTTGCATCGCTATTGCCTCCTTTGGGGTTTTGCGCAGTTTCAAGCTTGCCATCGGGGCAAGGTCAAGTTCTGTCTGAAACGGCCGGGGTGGAAATCCGCGCGGACCTCGGCCAAGCTGCGCCTTTGACGATTTGTGCAAGCAGGAGATTCTTCATGTTCAGGGCAGCAGTGAGCGTTGTCGGGCTGTTGGGCACACTGGCCGCAGTGCCACCGGCCAGCGCCGAGGGCAACTCGGACTACAGCGTGCTGATCATTTCACGTGAACGCCTGGAAGTGGCCACCAGCTGTGAAATCGGCGTCTACCTCAACGACCAGCTTTCCGGGCGCGTGTTCCAGGAACAGTCGACCTCCTTCAACCTGCCACCCGGCCCGGTAGACGTTCGCCTGCGCTTGCTGCCGGGGCAGATGCCCGGCTGTGCCGCCGGCATCGAGGACCAACGCAGCACGCGCTTGACCTTGCAGGCGGGCCAGATCAACAAATACCGCATTGCCATGGGCCACAATGGGCTTGAGTTGAAGCGAGCCGGCCTGGGCTATTGACCTTGCCTTCGTGGCAAGGTTGATGCTGGAGGCCAGTCCAAGGAGGAGCGCCATGCCCGCATCTACCACTTTCGACCTGCCGATTTCCGGCATGACCTGCGCCAGCTGTGCTGGCCGGGTCGAGCGCGCCCTGCGCAAGGTCACCGGCGCTGAACAGGTCAGCGTCAACCTGGCCACCGAACAGGCCCGGGTCCAGGCCCCGGCCGACAGCCTGCCCGCGTTGGTCGACGCCGTGCGCGGCGCCGGGTATGGCGTGCCGACCCGCACCGTGGAGCTGCAGATCGGTGGCATGACTTGCGCCAGCTGCGCAGGTCGCATCGAACGTGCCTTGGGTAAATTGCCCGGGGTCGAGCAGATCAGCGTCAACTTGGCCAGCGAACGCGCCCACCTCGAGGTGCTCCTGGCCCTAGATGACAACGTGCTGATCGACGCAGTCGAGCGGGCCGGTTACAGCGCCAGCCTGCCGCAGTCGGCCAAGGACGATCAGCAGGCCGCCCAGCGCCGACTGCGCAACGAACGCCTGGCCGTCGGCGCCGCCCTGCTGCTGGCCTTGCCCCTGGTATTGCCGATGCTGGTGCAACCGTTCGGCGTGCACTGGATGCTGCCGGCCTGGGCACAGTTCCTGCTGGCCACGCCGGTGCAGTTCATCTTGGGCGCACGCTTCTACGTGGCGGCCTACAAAGCCGTGCGCGCCGGCACTGGCAACATGGACCTGCTGGTAGCGCTCGGCACCAGTGCCGGCTATGGCCTGAGCCTGTACCAGTGGGCGCAGGCGCCGGCGGGCATGGCGCCACACCTGTACTTCGAGGCCTCGGCAGTGGTCATCGCCCTGGTGCTGTTGGGCAAATACCTGGAAAGCCGGGCCAAGCGCCAAACCGCCAGCGCCATCCGCGCCCTTGAAGCACTGCGCCCTGAGCGTGCGGTGAGGGTGGTCGAGGGGCGCGAGGAAGAGGTTGCGATCGCCCAACTGCGCCTCGGTGATCGGGTACTGGTAAAGCCCGGCGAACGCTTCCCGGTCGACGGCGAAGTAGAAGAAGGCAGCAGCCACGCCGACGAAGCCCTGATCAGCGGCGAGAGCCTGCCCGTCCCCAAACAGCCCGGTGACAGTGTCACCGGTGGCGCCATCAACGGCGAAGGCCGACTGCTGGTACGCACCCAGGCACTGGGCACTGAAACCGTGCTGGCCCGTATCATCCGCCTTGTCGAAGACGCCCAGGCGGCCAAGGCCCCCATCCAGAAACTGGTCGACCGGGTCAGCCAGGTGTTCGTGCCTGCCGTGCTGGTGCTGGCCTTGCTCACCCTGGTGGGTTGGTGGCTGGCTGGGGCACCGCTGGAGACAGCGCTGATCAACGCCGTCGCCGTGCTGGTGATCGCCTGCCCCTGCGCCTTAGGCCTGGCCACGCCAGCAGCGATCATGGCCGGTACCGGCGTCGCTGCCCGCCATGGCATCCTGATCAAGGACGCCGAGGCCCTGGAACGAGCCCATGCGGTCAACCGCGTGGTGTTCGACAAGACCGGTACGCTCACCTCCGGGAGCCCTCGGGTGGTCCACAGCGACACCTTGGTGGGTGACACTGCCGAGCTGCATCGCCTGGCCGGCGCATTGCAACGGGGCAGTGAGCATCCCTTGGCCAAGGCGGTGCTGGATGCTTGCGCCGAGCAAGGCCTGGATGTCCCCACCGTGGTCGACAGCCAGTCCCTTACCGGCCGTGGCATCGCCGGGCGGGTAGAAGGCCGTGAGCTGGCACTGGGCAACCGCCGCCTGCTCGAAGAAAGCAATCTGCAACCGGGTGGTTTGGCCACCCAGGCACAGGCCTGGGAAGCCGAAGGCCGCACCCTGTCGTGGCTCATCGAGCGTGGCCCGCAGCCCCAGGTGCTTGGCCTGTTCGCTTTCGGCGACAGCCTCAAGCCCGGGGCTGAGCAGGCCATCACCGCCTTGCACGGGCAGCACATCAGCTGCCACCTGCTGACCGGCGATAACCGGGGCAGCGCCAACGTCGTTGCCACTGCCCTGGGCATCGACGATGTGCATGCCGAAGTGCTGCCGGCCGACAAGGCAGCCACCGTCGCGGCACTGAAGAAGAACGGCGTGGTGGCGATGGTCGGTGACGGCATCAACGATGCGCCAGCGCTGGCCGCCGCCGATATCGGCATCGCCATGGGCGGCGGTACGGATGTGGCCATGCAAGCGGCCGGCATCACGCTCATGCGTGGCGACCCGCGGCTCGTACCGGCCGCCCTGGAAATCAGCCGCAAGACCTATGCGAAGATCCGCCAGAACCTGTTCTGGGCCTTCATCTACAACCTGATCGGCATCCCCCTTGCCGCGCTGGGCTACCTCAACCCCGTCCTGGCCGGCGCCGCCATGGCGTTGTCCAGCGTCAGCGTGGTGAGCAATGCCCTGTGGCTGAAAACCTGGAAACCCGGCAGCACCCCTGAGGAGGCCCAATGAACATCGGTCAGGCCGCCCGCCGCAGCGGGCTCAGCACCAAGATGATCCGCTATTACGAGTCCATCGGCCTGCTCAAGCCGGCCACCCGCAGCGACAGCGGCTACCGCCTGTACCAGCCGCAAGACCTGCACAGCCTGGCGTTCATCAAGCGCTCGCGCGACCTGGGCTTTTCCCTGGAAGAAGTGGGCAAGCTTTTGACCCTGTGGCAGGACCGGCAACGCGCCAGTGCCGACGTCAAGGCCCTGGCCACGCAACACATCGATGCGCTGAACCAGCGCATCGACGAGTTGGTCAGCCTGCGTGACACCTTAAGTGAGCTGGTTGCCCACTGCCAGGGCAATGACCGCCCGGACTGCCCCATTCTCAAGGACCTGGCAAATGGCGGGGACTGCTGCCATTGACGGAGTTGGCCAACCCGACAGCTAATTGGTATGCCATATTAGCCTAACGCCGACCGAATAGTCGCCCAATGCGCCTTCGCCCAATAAATACGGGCATTTGCGCTCAAAAAATCCCGGACGCTGCCGATGCAGTCACTGCCTGCCTCGCGTGTGTAAAAAAATAAATTCCGGGAGCGTCGATGAACATCAAACAGAAACTGACCTGGGCATTCGCGGTGATTGCCGCCTTGCCCATCGTCCTCGTGGCCACCCTGGTGGTCATCAACCTGCGCGGCGAAGCCCGCGACGAATTCCTCGACAGCAGCAGCCGGGAAATTCGCCAGGTCAGCAATGCCATGAACCTGTTCTTCCAGGGCATCACGCAGAACGTCGACTACCTGGCCAGCCTGCCGCAAGTCACCGGTGCTGACGACAAGATCAAGAAACACATCAGCGCCGATGCTGCGCAAATCGCTCCAGGCGACCAGGACAAGGCGCTGTTCGAACTGTTCACGCGGCTGGCCAACAGCCACCCCGATTACGCCTATGTGTCCTACGGCCTGAAGGACGGCGGCTACGCCTTCTGGCCAGGCGACCCGAACATGAGCAACTACGACCCACGTACCCGCCCCTGGTACCAGGCGGCCATGGCCAACCCTGGCAAGACCCTGCGCACCGCACCTTACTACTGGGCAGGCGACGATGCCGTGCTGGTCAGCACCGTACGCGCCGTGGCCAACCAGCTCGGCAACCCGGGTGGCGTGGTCAACATCGACGTGTCGCTCAAGGGCCTGACCGAAATCGTCCAACAGATAAAACTGGGCGAAAGCGGCTACCTGATCCTCATGGAAAACAACGGCAACGTGATGGTCGACCCACGTGACGCCAGCCACAACTTCAAACAGCTGGCCAGCTTCGGTGACGGTTACGCCGCGTTGGCCAAGGCAGGCAAAGGCCTGGTCGAGGTCGACCTGGGTGGCGTGCGCTACATGGCAAACATTTACCCTGACGAGAAGCTCGGCTGGACCTTCATCGGTCTGATTCAGCAAGGCGAAGTGATGCAGACCACCACGCGCCTGACCTGGTTGATCGGCACCATCGCACTGGCCCTCGCCGCCTTGTTCGCGGTCGTCGGCGCGACCTTCGCCAAGCTTATCGTTCGCCCGATCAACAGCGTGACCAACGGCCTGGAAGACATCGCCCAGGGCGAAGGTGACCTGACCCGCAACCTGGAGGTACGCGGCCGCGACGAAACCGCGCAACTGGCCAGTTGGTTCAACCAGTTCCTCGGCGCTATCCGCAGCCTGATCCAGCACATCGGCTCGGCCGCCAGCAAGATCCTCAGCACCTCCAGCAGCTCGACGCGGGTGTCCAGTGACATGGCCGAGGCCGCCGGGCGCCAGCGCGAAGCAGTGGACATGGTCTCCACCGCATTCCATGAAATGGTCGCCACCGCCAACGAAGTTGCCCGCTCCTGCAGCCAAGCCGCGCAATCGGCTGACAGCGGCCAGCAGCAGGCCCGTGAAGGCCAGCAACAGATCGACGCAGCGGTGAACAGTGTCGACCGGCTGAGCCAGGAAATCGAACAATCGGCGCAGTCGATCCAGCAACTGGAGCGCGACAGCAACGCCATTCAGTCGATCCTTGGCACTATCCGTTCGATTGCCGAGCAGACCAACCTGCTGGCCTTGAACGCAGCGATCGAGGCTGCGCGGGCGGGCGAACAGGGCCGCGGTTTTGCCGTGGTCGCCGACGAAGTGCGGGCCTTGGCCAAACGTACCGCTGACTCTACCGCCGAAATCGACGGCCTGCTGGGCAACCTGGCCAGCCGTACTGCCGAAGTCGCCGAGCAGATGCATGCCAGTCTGGAAGTGTCGCAACAGTCGGTCAGCCGCATCGGCCTGGCGCGCGACAGCTTCGGCCAGATCCGCGAATCGGTGGACATCATCCGCGACATGAACACGCAGATCGCCACGGCGGCCGAAGAACAGCACCAGGTGGCCGAGGACATCAACCGCCATATCAGCCAGATTCACGGCGATGCGCAACTGGTGGCCGAACTGGCCCAGGCGGCGCGCCAGGACTCCGAGAGCCTGGCCGGGTTGTCCAATGAACTGGACTCGCTGGTGCGGCGTTTCCGCACCTGATCTACCACCGCTACCAGCCCTGCAGGAACAGCGCAAGCCACCGGCCTGTGATGTTCCTGTAAGGGCCCGTACAGGCCAACCTACAACCTCAGCTCCCCGGGCGTGGACCCGAACAGCTGCTTGAAAGCGGCGATATAGGCTGATGTCGAGTCATAGCCGCACCCCAGTGCCGCCTCGGTCACACTCTCCCCCGCCTCCAGCAACGCCAGCGACGACAACAGCCGCATGCGCTGGCGCCAGTTGCGGAAACTCAACCCAGTTTCGCGCTGGAACAGCCGCATCAGGGTTTTCTCCGAACACCCCAGTTGCAGCGCCCACTGCTGCAGCGTCTGCACCTGGTCCGGCGCGGCGATCAGGCTATTGCACAGTGCCAGCAACCCAGGGTGGCGTGGCAGCGGCAGGGAAAACCCCACCTCAGGCAGTGTCCTCAGTTGGTCGAGCAGCACCGCGACCAGGCGCCCTTCGGCACTGTCGCCATCGGGATAATGCGCAGGTAACAGGCAGAACTGCTTGATCAGCTCGCGCGCCAGGGGCGTCACCTCCAGCACCCGGCATCGCGCCGAGGCCCAGGGGCAGGCATCGCGGCGAATGTACAGGCTGCGCATTTCCGCCTGCCCCGACGTGACCACCTCGTGTTCGGCATCGGCGGGAATCCAGACACCCCACTGGGGCGGCGCAAAGTAGCTGCCCTCCCGGGTATACACCCCCAGCACCCCCGAAATCGCGTACGAGAACTGCACCCAGTCGTGGCTGTGGCACGTGGTCCAGGAGCCCGCACCCAAGGTTTCGGCACGGGCATAAACGGGCCTGGGTAACTGGTCCAGGGCGGGGATGGCACGGGGATGTCCGATACTCGGCATGGTGGTTTCTTGTAGTTCTGACCAGACAAGCCTAACACCTGTAGCAAGCGCCAAGCGCACCCTTACAGGTAATCAGCGCTCGACGATCACCGTCACCCCTTGCCCACCCGCCGCGCAGATCGAGATCAGCCCACGCCCCTTCCCTGCCGTCGCCAACAGCTTGGCCAGGTTCGCCAGGATCCGTCCTCCGGTCGCTGCGAACGGGTGCCCTGCCGCCAACGAACTGCCTTTGACGTTGAGCTTGCTGCGGTCAATCGAGCCCAGCGGGGCTTCCAGCCCCAGCCGCTCACGGCAGTAGTCGGCGTCTTCCCAGGCCTTGAGGGTGCACAGCACCTGGGCGGCAAAGGCTTCGTGAATTTCGTAGTAGTCAAAATCCTGCAGGGTCAGGCCGTTGCGCGCCAGCAGCCGAGGCACGGCGTACACCGGAGCCATCAGCAGCCCTTCCTGGCCTTTGACGAAGTCCACCGCAGCGGTTTCGCCATCGACCAGATAGGCCAACACCGGCAGCCCCTGTGCTTCGGCCCATTCCGGCGTACCAAGCAGCACCAGCGACGCGCCGTCGGTCAGCGGCGTGGAGTTGCCCGCGGTAAGTGTGCCCTGGCCGCTGCGGTCAAACGCCGGCTTGAGCGCGCTCAGTTGCGCCAGGGTCAGGTCTGGGCGCAGGTTGTTATCCCGGGTCAGGCCCAGGAACGGTGTAAGCAGGTCATCCTGCCAACCGTCGGCATAGGATGCCGCCAGTTGCTGATGGCTGAGCAGCGCCAAGGCGTCCTGCTCAGGGCGGCCAATGTGCCACGTCTGCGCCATGCGCTCGCAATGTTCGCCCATGGACAACCCGGTACGGGGCTCGCCATTGCGCGGCAGTTCGGGTTTCAGGTGCCCCGGGCGCAGCTGCAGGAACGGCTGGAGCCGCTCGCCGAGGGTCTTGCCACGGTTGGCCTGTAACAAGATGCGCCGCAGGCCCTCATTGACCGCGATCGGCGCATCGGACGTGGTATCGACACCACCGGCGATGCCGCTATCGATTTGCCCCAGGGCGATCTTGTTGGCCACCAGCAGCGCGGCCTCCAGCCCCGTGCCGCAGGCCTGCTGAATGTCGTAGGCCGGTGTTTGCGGTGACAAGCGCGAGCCGAGCACGCATTCGCGGGTCAGGCTCATGTCACGCGAGTGCTTGAGCACCGCACCGGCCACCACTTCACCCAGGCGCAGGCCGTGCAGACGATAACGTTCGATCAAGCCCTCCAGGGTGACAGTGAGCATCGCCTGGTTACTGGCAGTGGCGTAGGCCCCATTGGAGCGGGCAAAAGGGATCCGGTTGCCACCCAGGATCGCGACCCGACGAAGTGAACGCATGCGTAGATTCCTCCTGACACAATTCGATCCGAACAGCCTAGGTGTTTTTGCCGCATTCGAACGACCTTGCCATAAAGTTGGTCCACACTTGCAAGCTTGCCTCAAGGGAGACCCGCACATGAGCGACCGCTATCTTGGCTTTGCCAACTCCAATCTCGGCAGCCGCCTCGTCGATGCCCTTGGCCTGCCCAAGCCGGCCCCTCTGGAGCGCTGGCAGGCTGGCCGCCTGCGCCCGGTAGAGGGCGCCCTGGTGGTCGGTGGCGGGCCATTGGCAAACGAGGTCGAAGCCATCGCCCCGCGCCTGACCGACGAGCTTTACAGCTTCAACGGCCAAGGCTTGCAGGCACCCGCCTGGGTGGCTGGCCTGGGGCCGAAGCTCAAGGCGGTGGTGTTCGATGCCAGCCATCTGTCCGACAGCGATGCGCTCAAGCAGTTGCGCGAATTCTTCCAGCCGCTGGTACGCAGCCTGGCCCCTTGCGCCCATGTGGTGATACTCGGACGCGCGCCGGAGGCAATCGAAGACCCGCTTGCCAGCGTCGCCCAACGGGCCCTGGAAGGCTTCAGCCGTTCGCTGGCCAAGGAGCTGCGCAACGGCGCCACGGCGCAACTGCTGTACGTGGCGGCAGGCGCCGAGGCGCAGCTCGAAGGGGCGCTGCGCTTTTTCCTGTCGCCCAAAAGTGCGTTCATATCCGGCCAGGTGCTGCGCCTGGAACCCTGCGCCAGCCAGGTCGCCGACTGGACCCGCCCCCTCGCTGGCCGCCGTGCCTTGGTCACCGGCGCGGCGCGGGGCATCGGTGCCGCCATCGCCGAGACCCTGGCCCGCGACGGTGCCGACGTGCTGCTGCTGGATGTCCCACAAGCACAGCAGGACCTTGATGCCCTCGCCGCCCGACTGGGGGGCAAGGCGCTTGGCCTGGACATCTGCGCCGGCGACGCGGCCGCGCAATTGCTTGCAGCCCTGCCAGGGGGCATCGACATCGTCGTGCACAATGCTGGCATCACCCGTGACAAGACCTTGGCCAACATGACCCCGGAGTACTGGGACGCGGTACTGGCCGTAAACCTCAAGGCCCCGCAGGTATTGACCCAGGCACTCTACGACGGCGGCGCGCTTGGCGAGGATGCACGCATTACCTTGCTGGCGTCCGTCAGCGGTATTGCCGGCAACCGCGGCCAGGCCAACTATGCGGCGAGCAAGGCCGGGCTGATCGGCTTCGCCCAGGCCTGGGCGCCCAGGCTCGCCGCGCGCGGTGCCAGCATCAACGCCGTGGCGCCCGGTTTCATCGAGACACACATGACCGCCGCCATGCCTATCGGGCTGCGCGAGGCCGGGCGGCGCTTGAGCTCACTGGGCCAGGGCGGGCGGCCGCAGGATGTCGCCGAAGCCATCGCCTGGCTCAGCCAGCCGGGTTCCGGCGCGGTCAATGGGCAGGTGCTGCGGGTCTGCGGCCAGGCACTGATGGGGGCGTGAACATGAACCGCCAATGGCACCAACTGACCCACCCCGCTTCGCGCGCTAGCCTTTACCTGCGCGCCGCCAGCAAGCGCAAGATCAGCGGCGATACGCTGCCGGCCGATGGCCTGCGCTGTGTCATCCGCGTGCAGCCTGGCAACCTGGAGGCCTACCGTCGGCTGTGCCACTTCACCGATGACGGCCGCCTGCCAGGCACCTACCCACACGTGATGGCCTTCACCTTGCAACTGCAACTGCTGACCGCACACGAATTCCCCTTCCCATTGCTCGGCCTGGTGCACCTGCATAACCGCATCGAGGTGCTGCGCCCCTTGGGTGGCATCGACGGGCTGCGGTTTTCGGTCTACGCCGACAACTTGCAGGCCCATCCCAAGGGCGGCACGTTCGACCTGATCACCGAAACCGAGGATGGCCTGGGCCTGCTGTGGCGCGAAACCAGCCGCATGCTGGTGCGTGGTTTGAAGCTGCAGGGCCAGCCTGAACACAGCGAGGACAGCGAGCCGCAACCGTTGCCAGAAGCAACGCGCTGGTACGCCGACAGCGATATCGGCCGGCGCTACGCCAAGGTCTGCGGCGACTACAACCCGATTCACCTGAGCAGTGCCAGCGCACGGTTGTTCGGGTTCCCCAAGGCCATCGCCCATGGCATGTGGAGCAAGGCCATGGCACTGGCGGCGCTGCATACGCACCTGCCGAACAGTGGCTACAGCTTCGAGGTGGACTTCCGCAAGCCGGTGCGCTTGCCGTCGGAAGTGGTACTGAGCGCCAGTGCGCCAGGGCCAACAGGCGCACTGCGCCTGGATGGGCATGGCCAGTTGCTGCACATGGTCGGGCGCTGGGGTGCGCTCTAGAGGGCCGGGGCTGCAGGCACGGCGCCAAATCCACTTGCTTTGCATCGGGCCTCCATCGAAGCTATGCAGCACGAGGAGACCCCGATGAACCTGCAAGAACTTACCGAACGCCTGCACCGGATCCGCGACAACAACGACTGGCGCGGCTTCCACAGCCCGAAGAACCTGGCCATGGCCGCCAGCGTGGAAATGGCCGAGCTGGTGGAAATCTTCCAATGGCTGAGCGAAGACCAATCGCGCCAGCTTCCTGCAGATGAACTCGCCCATGCCGGCCAGGAAGTGGGGGATGTGGTGCTCTACCTGTTGCTGCTGTGCAGCGAACTGGGCCTGGACATGGAGCAGGTAGTTCGGGCCAAGCTGGCCGACAGCGAGAGGCGCTTCGCCCGATGAACGACCGTCACTTCGATGAGCTGGCCACCCGTTTTGCCGAGAAGATCTACGGAGGTGCCAAGGGCGCGATCCGCCTGGCCGTGCTCCAGGCCGACCTGGCCGAAGCCCTGCCGGACCGGCCGCTGCGGGTGCTGGACATCGGCGCCGGGCTTGGTCACATGGCCCTGTGGTTGGCCGAGCGCGGCCATCACCTGACCCTCGCCGAACCCGCCGCGCCGATGCTCGATGGCGCCCGGGAACGCTTTGCCGAGGCAGGCCAGCCGGCAACGTTCATTCAGGCACCCTGGCAGGACCTGCTCGGCCAACTCACCGAACCCTATGACCTGGTGCTGTGCCATGCGGTGCTCGAATGGCTGGCCGAACCAGAAAGCATTCTGCCGGTGCTGCACCAGCTGACTGCCCCCGGTGGGTGGTTGTCGTTGGCATTCTACAACCGTGACGCGCTGGTCTATCGCAACCTGCTCAAAAGCCATTTCCGCAAGTTGCGCAGCAACCGCCTGGAAGGTGAAAAGCAGAGCCTTACCCCGCAGAAACCGCTTGATCCGCGTGAACTCAAGGCGCAACTTGAACCCATGTGGCACGTGGAAAGCGAGAGTGGCGTGAGGGTGTTTCACGACTATATGCCCAAGGAATTCCAGGCCAAGGCCGAGCTGCTCGACTTGCTGGAAATGGAACTGGCCCACCGCCGTCACCCAAGCTTCGCCGGGCTTGGCCGCTATCTGCACTGGATATGCCGCCCCCGTTGATCCGCCTGCCGGGAGGAATACATGCCGTACCGACTGTTGTGGCTGGCCTTGCTGCCCTTGGCCTTGACCGCCTGCCAAGGCAGCAACCCCTATGTGGCCAGCAGCCGCCCGCTGCCACCGGCCCCCGTGCAGGCGGCCGCCACCTTCGACGCCAGTGCCTACCCGGCACCTACGCGCGACTATGGGCGCTACCGTAGCTGGAGCTGGCGTGGCGGTCAGTTGCCAACCGGCAGCGCCGACGCCAACCCCGGGCAACTGGCCGATGCCGTCAGCAGTGCGCTCGACCAGCAAGGCCTGCGCCCGGCCAGAGGCGCCACCGGCGACCTGCTGGTCAGCGCCGACATGCGCCTGGAGCGGCGCTTGCGCCAGGTGCGTGATTACGACTACGACCCCTATTACGGCCCGTACCCCTACAGCAGTGTCGGCTTCGGCGGCTACCGCAATGGCTATGGCGCTTATGGCAGCGTGCCGATCGTGCGCACCTACGAAGTGGAAGTGATGGTGGTGCGCATCGACCTGTTCGATGCCCGCAACGGCCAGCCCGTATGGAGCGCAAGCGCTGAAAGCGGCAGCGACAAAAGTTCGCCACGCGATCGCGAAACCGCCTTGCGCGAATCGGTACACAAGGCGCTCAGCGGCTATCCTCCCAGTTAACGTCTAACGGAGAACCATCATGTTGCGCCGCCTCGTTCTACTGTCACTTGCGCTGCTGCTCGCAGCCTGCTCCAGCAACAACGTCCAACAGGATTTCGATGCCAGCCGCGATTTCGCGGCCTACCGCAGCTGGGCCTGGCAGGAACCGGGCTTGCAATACCGCCCGGATGATCCACGCATCAAGAGCGACCTGACCGAGCAGCGCATCCGCCAGGCGGTTGCCGAGCAACTCGACCAACGCGGCCTGCGTCCGGTTCAGGGCAACGCCCGGGCGGATGTCAAAGTGCGGGCCTACCTGATTGTCGAGGAGCGCCAGCAGCAGATCACCACCAACTATGGTGGCGGCTGGGGTGGGTACTGGGGAGGCTACTGGGGCGGGCCGATGTACAACGAGACCCGCAGCGTCGACTACAAGGTGGCGACCATTCAGGTCGATATGTTCGATGGCCGGGATGGCAAGCTGGTCTGGCGCGGCAGTGCCGAGCAAATCATGAACAACTACCCGCCAAGCCCTGAGGAGCGCAACAGCGCCATCCAGAAAACCGTGGGCGAAGTGCTGGGCAACTACCCGCCCGGCCGAGCCAAATAACGCCACTGACCCCGCCTTCGAAAGTGACAAAGTCGAAGGTGCGGGCAGCATTTCATGATTGTGCCATGCCCACTCGTCGGAACACGTCTACCCTCTATAGAAACCCTGAGGTGCCCGGGAAGACGTGTTCAACGAATAGGGATGGCGACCTGCCAATGCAAAGCATTGTTCTCCTGATGTGGCTTGCCTTGTGCACTGAACAAGATATCCGCGAACGCCAGATCGCCAACATACTGACCCTGGGGGTGGCGGCCTGCGCCCTTGCCTGGTTGTTCGTCACTGGTCATACCTGGATCGGCGCCGATGCCAGCGACGCAGGCTGGGCATTGGCCATCGTCATGCTGCTGACCTTGCCTGGCTACATGCTTGGCCGCTTCGGCGCCGACGACGTCAAATTGATGGGCGCCCTGGCCTTGGCGACCAGCCCGCAGTACGTGCTCGGCACTTTCATCGGTGCCGGTGTCAGCGTACTGCTGTGGTTGCTGACGCGCAGGCGCTTGTGGACCTTGCTCAACCCCAAGGTGAAAAAGCGCCTGCAGGCCCTGACCGAAGAGATGGGTGACAAGCAGGCCTTCGTGCCTTATGTGCTGGCCGGTTTTCTGCTGACAGCGGTATGGATCCAATGACCATCCCTGCGGTCCGATGCTGTACATGTCTTGTACAGAACCGCCGGCAGCGTCTACTTTTAAGCTGCCAGAGCGTCTGGCCCGGGAGCTGGGCCGTATACGAACAGGGAGTTGATCGTGAACAAGTCATTCAGTGAGGTGAAGGTCCTGGTGGTTGATGATCAGGCAACGATCGTCGAACAGCTATGTGAATTTCTCGAAAGCCAGGGCCATCACTGTGTAGCGGCACACTCCACAGACGAAGCCATTGAGCGTTACGTTGCCGACGAGGCCATCGGCCTGGTGTTGTGTGACCTGCACATGCCGGAACGCGATGGCATCGAGCTGGGCCGGGCGTTGAAGGACATTGCCGGGCGCCAGCGCATGTTCGAAGCGATCATGCTCACCGGCCGTGCCGACAAGCAGGACGTGATCCGGGCCCTGCGCGAGGGCTTCGCCGACTATTACCAGAAGCCCATGAACCTCGACGAACTGCTCGAAGGGGTGCGCCGCCAGGAGCAGGTACTGCAGGAGCGCAAAGCGAACTTCCAGGACCTAGGCAGTCTCAACCAGCGGCTACAGGACCTGGCAGGCTCCATCGATGAGCTTTACCAGGACCTGGAGAAGGCCCGCGGCCAGGGTGTTCACCGTCGCTCCACCGACCCTGAGGAGCCCGAAGGCGAGCTGCCCGCAGCGTTCGAGAAGCTGTCCCCGCGCCAGCTAGAAGTGGCACGGCTGGTGAGCAAGGGCAAGACCAATTACCAGATCGCCTGCGAGTTGGGCATCACCGAGAACACCGTGAAGCTTTACGTCTCCCAGGTGCTGCGTTTGACTCATATGCACAACCGCACGCAGCTGGCGCTGGCGTTGACGCCAAGTTCATCGCCCGTGCATCAGCGCTTCATTACCCACTAGCAAGGCTGCGTCTGTAGGAGCGGCCGCGTGTCGCGCCTACAGCACGTTCATTCCAGTTGATAGCTGATGTTCAACATCAGTCGGACCGTGCGGCTGGCGCTATCAAGTGCCTCATCCGCCAGCGGTCTGGCGACTTCCAGCGCCACGTTGCCATGGTGCCCATCGCCCAGGCGCACACCAAGCGCCACTGAGCCCATGTGCGCATCCTCGTAAGGCCCGCCGTTGTACCAGGCCTGGGCAGCATCGAGCACTGCATAGGGCTGCACAACCTTCAGCCAGCCAGCGCCAGGCGTTAACCGGTAGTTCAGCTCATAAGCGACACCCCAGCCCTTGTCGCCGGCGGCCTGGTCGCTGGGGTAACCCCGTGCGAAATGCTGCCCGCCAAATACCGCGCGCTCACTGTCGGGCAACCTGTCATCGCTCCAGTAGAGCGCAGCGGACACCACGCCCTGCCAGTTGTCGAACAACTGATCGCTCTGCAAACCCGAGACCTGAAAGCGTAGAAAGTCCATGTCGTAGTCGGCATCGCTGCGCGCCCCCAGGTAATCCAGGCCTTGGTAGACGCCGGCACTGACGATGCGCAGTCGGCGCTCATCGCCCTTGCGCCAGTCGCCTTCGAATGACAACCCGCGTACAGCAGTGTCGTATTCACGCTGACAGCAGATCCGTTGTTCGAGGTGCTCACTGCTTGAATAAAGCCGCCCGGACAGGTTGATCCATTCATTGCGCTCAACCATCAGCGCCTGGCCGAGGCCGATCGCATACTGTTCGACCTGCCGGCGCTGAGTGAGGTCGGTGCCGTCCTGCAGGCGCACCCGTGTGCCCGGTTCGCTGCGATAACGCTTGGCCGATAACAGCAACTGGCTGCCTTGCGCGTCCAGGTACTGGCTGTAGTCGAGCCGCTGGTAATGCGTTCGGTCATCGCCCGGGGGCAGCAGAAAGCTCGCCGTCAACTGCTCGGCGAAGCGTGTCTGGGCGTTACTGGAAACCTTGGCCAGCGCCTGTGGGTTCTCGCGGCTGCCAGCGGTCAGTGTTACACCTGCAGCGTACGGCTTGCGCCACACGTGAAGCCTGAGCCGTGCTGCATCGCCAGGGACCTGCGCCGCCGCAACTTCGGCGTACACGCTCAGGCCAGGCATGCGTTGCGCCAAGCCGGTGAACCGCTCGAGCGCCGCCTGGGTCAGGGGCCGCTCAGCCTGCAACCGCGCCATCATCTGCTCGAGGTAGGCTGCTGCCGGGCCGATATCACCTAACAGCTCATAGTCGTGGATATAGCCCTCCACCAGCACCACGTGCACGCGGCCCTCAGCAAGGTCCTGAGGTGGCAGGTAGGCATACGACAGCGGATAGCCGTCACGCTGGTAGCGTTGGGTCAGGCGTTCGGTGAACTGCTGCAGCTCGCCTACGGTGATCTCACGGCCGATCAGCGGCTGGTAGTGCTCGCGCAGCTCACTCAAGGGAAAGACCGTACCGCCCTCGAAGCGCACCTTGTGCAAGACCAGTTGCGTTGCGTTCGACAACGGGGCGGTCGTGCGGGGTGCCGACCACCGCACGTCCGTCACAACCGGGCGATAGGCCTCTACTGGCAGGTTATCGGTGGGCAGGCGGCGCTCGTATTCATGGCTGTCGAGGTAACCTGGCAATGGCTCTGCATGAGCCAGGCTGGCCCAGAGCAATACGATCAGGGGCACGGCCAGAGGACGCATAGGGTGCTCCAGAATCCCTTGGGTACCGGGGCGTCAGCCGGTCACACCCGTCACTAGCAAGCGTAGGTGTTGCGCCGGCAAACGTCGAACGACTATTCGCTGACCTGGAACGTCACCCGCGCCGTTTCACCGCTCTCGTCCAGTGCGCTCAGTTCGCTCTGCCCTGCCCGCTCGAAACGCACCAGCAAAGTCGCCTGGCCAGTGGTTTCGCCCAAGGGCTGGCCGTTGAGGAACCACCAGCGGCGGCCGGCGCCCCCCAGGGCCGAGACGTGCAGTTGCAACGGTTCGCTGCTGCCGACCGGGCGGCGCAGGGTATCGCCCGGGCGCACGCCGACAATGGACAGCGGTGGCGCGCTGGCGGGCACCTGCGGTGGGCAACTGCGGTCCACCGCAGGTAGACGCGCGGCACGCCGTTCGACACGGGGCAGCCAGGGTTCCAGCGGGGCTGGCCAGAGGGCAATTTCCTGCGCTTTGGCACCTGGGCAACTGCCATCGACACGCAGGCCCTGCGTGTTGACCCACACGCTTTCACGCAAGCCAAGCCCCAACGGTTGATCGGCGGCCTGCAATGTCGGTGGCGTGGTGCCGTCGAGCGTCCAGGCAAAGCGTTGGCGCCTGCAGTTGGGGTCCTGCCGGTTCATCGGCTGGCCCAACGGCCAGCAAATCGCAGCGACACCCACGCTGTCGGGGACCCGTTGCACCGGTACGGTAAGCCCCCGCTGGCTGTCGCGGTTGCTCAGCACGTCGTGAATCTGCAACATCAGCGGCGCCGCCGAGGCCAAGCCGAACTGCCCGGCCACCGGGGTACCGTCAGGCCGGCCGATCCACACCCCAATCAGGTAACGCGGCCCGACGCCAATCGACCAGGCATCGCGAAAGCCATAGCTGGTACCGGTCTTCCAGGCCAGTTGCGGGCGCTGCACCAGGTCGGCATGGGGGTCACGGTCTGGCCGCGCCTGGCCGCTGAGGATGCGTCGAATGATCCAGGCCGCCCCCGGCGACAGCAAGCGCCGCTCCAACAACGGGTCCTGAGGTTGCAGGCGCACCTTTGCACTGTTGCCCGCCCGGGCCAACGCCGCATAGCCGCCGACCAGTTCCTCCAGGCGGCTGCCTGCCCCGCCCAGGATCAGCGACAGGTTGGGCTCGGCCAGGGGCGGTAGCACCAGCGGCATGCCGGCCATGCGCAGTTGCGCGGCGAAGCGCTTTGGCCCATAGGCCTCGAGCAACTGCACCGCCGGCAGGTTGAGCGACAACGCCAGCGCCGAACTGGCCGACACCGGGCCGCTGAAGCCCATCGAGAAGTTACCGGGGCGATAGTCGCCATAGCGGCGCGGCACATCCTGCAACAGCGATTCGGAGTGGATCAGCCCATCGTCCAAGGCCATGCCATACAGGAACGGCTTGAGGGTCGAACCAGGTGAACGCAGGGAACGGACCATGTCGACATGGCCAAAGCGGCGGTCATCGCTGATGTCGATTGACCCCAAGTAAGCGCGCACTGCCATGCTCTGCGCGTCCACCACCAGCACCGCCGCCGAAGTGCGCTCGGGCAGGCGGGCACGCCAGCCCAGCAGCAGGTCTTCCAGGCGCCGCTGCAACGAAGCATCAAGGGTGGTGCGTATCAATGGTGGGCTATTGGGCGTGTTCAGGCGGCGGGCCAGCAAGGGCGCCAGGGCCGGTTCCTGGCGTGGCGCCAGCAGCAAAGGCTCTTCGGCCGCTTCCAGGATCTGCTGGGCAGGCCACACCTGATACTCGTCCAAGCGCTGCAGCACCTTGTCACGGGCACGCTGGGCACGTTCGGGGTGACGGTCCGGGCGCAAGCGGCTGGGGGCCTGGGGCAGTACCGCCAGCAGCGCCGCCTCGGCGGGCGTAAGGTGCTTCGGCGACTTGCCCAGATACGCCCAACTGGCGGCCGCCACGCCCTGCAAGGTGCCGCCGAAAGGCGCACGATTCAGGTACAGCTGCAGGATATCGCGCTTGGACAGGTGCCATTCCAGTTGCGCTGTACGCCACAGTTGGCGCATTTTGCCCGCCAGCGTGCGGTCGTGCGGGTCGAGCAACCGCGCCACCTGCATCGACAGTGTGCTGCCCCCGGAAACCACACGCCCGCCGCGCAGGTTCAGCCAGGCCGCGCGCGCCAGCGCCAGCGGGTTGACCCCGGGATGACGGTAGAACCAGCGGTCCTCGTAGGTCAGCAGTGCCTGCAGATACAAGGGCGACACCTCTTCGGGGCTGACGGGGTAGCGCCACACTCCATCGGCATCGGCAAAGCGCCACAGGGGCGTACCGTCCTCGGCCAGCACCACCCGCGCCAGGTCGTCAGCCGGCATGGGCAATGGCCACAGGCGATCAGCCAAGTACAGCAGCGCGACCATCGCCAGGGCGGCGATCACACTGGCCCGCAGGATCCTTCCCGCGCGCGTGCGCGGCCGGGCTAAGCTTGGCATCGGGAACCGACCTGGGCAGGTAATGGCCAAAGGCTTGGGAACGGCAAACTCGCCGATTCGTTCATCAGGAAGCAACTATGCATGTAGAAGGTTTTTTCGAGTGGCTTGGCCAGGCACTGGGTTCGTTGATCCGCTTCATCGTCGACGCATTGAGCGGCCTGTTCAACCTGCTGGCCAATGCCGGGGGCAACTTCATCGACGGCCTGGCGCGCACCCTGGGCATGGACACTTCGCTGGTCAGCATTCTTGCCCTGATCATCGGCCTGATGCTGCTCTACTCGGCAATCCGCGCCTTCATGCGCGCCTCGATCATCCTCGGGATCATCTGGCTGGTGCTGGGGTTATGGGTGATGAGCTGGGTGATCCACTGACGTCGGGGCTGCAACGGTAACCCATCGCAGCCAAGCCGGCGCCCACGGGACCGGCTGGCCGACGATGCGGCTGGTAGAACCCCTACAGCACTAGCGGGCCTTTACCGTCATTTCACCCTGCCCATCACCCACCGCCTGCAGGTTCGGCCGGTACATCGACTCCACCTGTGGCGGCGGCACGCGGTACGTGCCGGGGGTCACCGCACGCGCCAGGTACAGCAGGTGGGTAGTGCCATAACCGTCCAGTTTCAGCGCTGCCACATAGCGGTCGTCGCGGTACTCCTGGTGCACCACACTGGCGTTCTGCATCGACTCGCGCCACTGCTTCACTGCGCTGCTAGCGTTATCCAGGCTGGCGGCGCTCTGCGCCAGGTTCTGGTTCTCCAGCTCCAGGCCCGCCGGCAGCAGGTCGACCACCAGCGCATCCGGCACGCGGTCGGTGGCCTTGAGTGCCAGGTGCACCAGCACCAGTTCACCGCTGCGCAGGTTTTGCAGGTCCAGCGCCTGGCCATTCATGCCTAGGTATTCACGACGGATTTCCATACCGTTCCCCCCGGCAGCTGGTGCCTGGCGCGGGTAGCCCGAGAGGGTCAGTTGCTGGTAGACGGTTTCACTGCCTTGGTTCTGAACGGTCAGCGGCGATGCCAGCAACGGGCCTTCGAGCTTCATCCCGGCGTCGGCATTGTTGAACTCACGCACTTCGCCCGCGCTGTCCAGGCGCGCCTTCCATGGCGCTTCAGGCTTGCCGAGTAGGCCACGGCCAGCCAGGTACAAGGCGTTACGCTCCTGCGTCGACAACCAGCGGTTGGCCGCCAGCTCATCGGACAATGCGAACAGGCGTTGATCGACCTGATTGCTGGCCAGGTTGCTCTCCTGCAACAGCGCCAGGATCAGTGCTTGATCCCGCAGGCTGCTGCCGTAGTCGGCCATCCAGCCTTTGCTGCGGCTAATCCCGAGGCCAGCTTGCAGGGCCTGTTGCGAGCGCGGTTTGTCGCCCATCTTGTCCAGCGCCACCGCCAGTTGTACCAACGGCAGGCCTGAACGCGCATCGGCGCGGCGTTCGAACAGACTACGCAATGCGCCCAGCGGGGCCTGCTGACTGCGTGACAGTACCAACGCGGCATAGGCCTGGACGGCAAAGCGGGTGTGCTCAGCGTTCTCGCTGTAGTCGACCTCGATCAGGTTGCGCTCCTGCAAATAACGCAGCAGGCGCTCATTGGCTTTTTTCAGCGCTTCGGCCGGCACGCCATAACCCTGGTCGCGGGCGCGCAGCAAGAAGTCGGTGACATAGGCGGTCAGCCAGTATTCCTCTTCACTGTCCGAGCTCCACAGGCCAAAGCTGCCGTTGTAGCGCTGCATGCCCAGCAAGTGCTCGATGCCCATCTCGATCTTGCGTTTGCGCACCTCGGCCGGCTCGCCTTTGATACCCAGGCGCTTGAGGCTCTCGGCATCGGCGTACAACGAGGGGTACAGGCCACTGGTGGTCTGCTCCAGGCAGCCGTAGGGGTAAGCTTCCAGGGCGCGGATCTGCTCGCCCAGGTTCAATGGCGGGCGGCTCGACAGCGCCAGGCTGGCCTGCAGGCCCGCAGGTTCGAAGGCGGCCAGGTCACTCTCTGGCAAGGCCCAGGGCTGCTCCTTGAGCGCCACGCGATAGTGCTTGAGCATCGCCGGATAGGCTGGGCGAATACCCAGCGACCATTCACGCTCGAAGGTGTTTACCGGTTCACCCGGCAACTGCAAACCAGTGACCCGCACGCGCACCTTGCCCTGGCCCAGGCCGCCCTGGGCCAGCACCGGAATCTTCAGCGTAGTGCGCTGGCCCTCGGCCAGAGCGATCGTCTGCTGGGCGCTGGCCGCCAAGCTCAACTGGCCCTCGGTGCTGATGTCGACACTCAGTTGCTGGGCACGGCCGGACAGGTTGGCCAGGTCCAGCGCCAGGCTGGTGCGGTCGCCGCCGGCGAGGAAGCGCGGGGCAGACAGCTCGGCAATCAGCGGTGCGGCCACCACGGTCTTGCCTTCGGCCATGCCGAAGTGGTCCTCGGTCCAGGCCTGGGCCATCAGGCGCAGTTCTCCATTGAAGTCCGGGATGTCGACCGTCGCCTGACCCTCGCCCTGTTCGTTCAGGGTAACCGGAACGCTCTGCTGGGCGACGATGGTGACCGTGGTGTTGGGGCGCTTGCCGCCCTTGGCCATGGCCGCATCACCACCGAACGCCAGGCTGGCCAAACGGCCCTGCCCGGCTTCGATCAACTGGCCGTAGATGTCCAACTGATCGGCACCGTAGGCCTTGCGGCCAAACAGGCTGGCGAAGGGGTCAGGGGTTTTGAAATCGGTGATGTTGAGGATGCCCACATCCACCGCGGACAACAGCACATGCACCTGCTTGGGAATACTGCCATCGGCATTGGCCGCCTTGAACCTGACCGTCAGCGGTTGCTTGGGGCGCATTTTTTCCGGCGCCTGCAGGCTCACTGCAAGCTTGCGCTCGGCGCGCCCCAACGGTAGGTGCAGAACACCCACGGCGCGTTTTGGCGTGGCGTTGGCCTTGCGCTCACCTGGGCGAATGACCAAGGCGCTGATGTACAGGTCGTGGCGTGCCCATTGCTTGTCCAGTTGCACCTCGAAGGTCTTGCCTTCCACCGGCACATCGATCTCCTGCCACCACAGCGGGCCATCGCTGGACTCGATCATCAGGTAGCCTGTACCGGCTGCGGGCGGGGTCACGGTGACCTTGGCGGTAGCGCCATCGGCATAGGCTGGTTTGTCCAGGGCCAGCTTTACCTGGTCCGGGCGCACCGCGCCGCCTTCGGCGTTGTCCTGGGCACGGTAACCCGCCCAGAAGCGCTCGCTGGAAACCAGACCGGTCTGCGGGTCTTCCACCTCCACGCGGTACGGCCCCCACTCCACCTGGAAGGTAAGCTTGGCCGTGGAGCCAGCTTTGACGCTGACGGTTTCTTCGCTCTGGGTCAGGAATTTCTCGTTGTAGTTGTAGCTCCAACCGTCGCTCTGCGAGTAGTTCCAGTAGTAGTCCCGGCGCTCACGGATCAAGCGCACCTTGAGGTCGTTGGCGGCCAGCTTCCTTCCGTCGCGGTCGGCAACCAGGAACTCGAATTCCACCGGGCCATCGCTATCGGTTTCTTCGCCATCGAACACGCCGCGCAAGCCCGGCAGGCGTTCTGCGGGCCAGATCGGCTGTTCCAGGCGGCGAGTGATCGGTCGGCCGCCAGACTCCTGCAGGCTGGCCTGCACAGTCAGTTGCAGCGGCGAACGGGCCTCGGCCCAACGGCTTTCGATATCGACCACTGCCTTGCCGGCCTGGTCCAGGGTCACCTCGTCCAGCTCCAGGTCCTGGTTCAGTTCGGTCTCTGTGACCGAGCCGAACTGATAGCCCGGCAGCGCTGGCACGGCTTCACGCAATGGCCGCACGTAGGCCTGGCCGCTCAGGCGGTTGCCTGCCGCGGGCGCGCCGTACAGGTAACGACCATTGACCTGGATGCGCGCGTCCTCCTCAGGGGCGAGCGGTGTCTTGCTGCCCTTGAGCTCCAGCGCCAGGCGCTCAGGCAGGAAGTCCTCGACGAGGAACTCATAGACCTGCTTGCGCCCGCCGCCCAGGTCGAGCAGCAGCTGCCAGCGGCCAGTCGGGGCCTCGGTGGCGAGCTGCAGCTGGTATTGATAAAGGCCATCGGCGTCGGCCTCCCAGACGAACTTACGGCTGACCTGTTCATCTGGGCGGCGCACTTCGACGCTGACCGGCTGAGCCTTGACCGGCTTGCCGTCCTGGTCACGCAGCAGGCCGTTGAGCAGCACCGTTTCGCCGGGGCGGTAGAGGTCGCGCGGGCCGAAAATGAAGAACTGCAACGGGTTGGCCTGGGGGCCGGTGATGTCGAATTCGGCCAGGTCCAGCGCAGCGGTGTTCAGGCGCAACAGGGTGGTATGCACCCCCTGGGTAGCGATCAGGGTGTCGGCCTTGGCCGTGATCGGCAGTTGGGCATGGCCTTGGCCATCGGTCCTGGCCTGGGCCAGCAGCTTGCCCTTGTCGTCATGCAGCTCGAGGTTGACGTCCTTGAGTGCCTTGCCGCCCTCCAGGGCCTGGGCGAACACATCCAGGCGGTCGCGGTAGCGGTGGGCAGACACGCCAATGTCGCTCAGGGTGAGCAGCGTCGCCGGTTGCGAGTAGTCGTAGGTGCCGGAGGCACGCATCACTGCCAGGTAGACGCCAGGCTCCTGCAACGGCTTGATGCCGGCGATCGGCAGCAGCACGGTCTCGCGGGTGTTGCGGGCTGGGTTGAGGTCGAAACGGCCGCTGTAGACCAGGTCGGCCAAGGCCAGGGTTTCTTGGGACTGGTAGTAATAAAGGCTGCTGTTGCGGCCCCAATTGACCAGGAAGGTCGAGAGCATTTCGGGTTTTACCCGGAAGAACTCCACATCGACCTTTTCCACATTCAGGGCGATCACCGGCAGGCCTTCGGCCAGGCGCGTGGGCAGCAACGAGCCACGGCTGGCGAAGCCCACGGTCGGCTGCATGTCACGGGTTTCCAGCCGGGTCACCGATTCGCTGTCCAGTGGCTTGCCGTTGACGGCCAGCAGGCCCTTGTCGACCGTCAGCACCAACTTGCGCTGAGGCTCCAGGTGACGCAGGCGCAGTTCCATCTGGTTGTCGGAGAGTTCCCAGGCACCGTCGACCTTGCCCTTGACGGTGTCGACCAGGTGCACTTTGCTGGCCCAGTCCTGCTTGGCGTCCAGCGGCACCGAGAAGCTGATGGACAGGGTGCTGGCGCCATCGAGCTGCACTTCCGAAACATCCAGTACGCTGAGTTCGCGGCCCTCGTAGCGTTTGGCAAGGGCTGCAGGGTCCTCCCGCTTGGGTGCCGGTGCCTGGGCAGGGGTGCTGGCTGCCGGCTCCTGGGCGGGGGCGGGCTTGTCCGGCGTCGAGGAATCACAGGCACTGAGCAGGGCCAGCGCGCAGGCCAGCAACAATCCTTTGTTGAACATGGAATGGTAACTCTTGGCAGCGTATACGAGAGGGCAGCAACTATAGCGCAATGGCAAGGGTGGTACCTGCGCTGGAGCGTCAGTTGAGACCGTGTTCGCACCATTTGGTTGCCTGGCCGTTACAATGCGCCCACCCGAGCCCTCTGGAACGCCAATGTCCCCACTTGCCATCGACTGGCGCCACCGCCTTACCCACCGCAAGGTCTGGGCCCTGGCCGCGCCGATGATCCTCTCCAACATCTCGGTGCCCCTGGTGGCCCTGGTCGACAGCACGGTGATCGGCCACCTGCCGCATGCCCACCAGCTGGGCGCGGTGGCCGTGGGCGCCACGCTGTTCACCTTCATGGTGGGCTTGATGGGCTTCCTGCGCATGGGCTCCACCGGCTTCGCCGCCCAGGCTGCGGGCCGGGCCGACGGCGCCGCGCTGCGCCAGGTGTTGGTGCAGGGCCTGTTGCTGGCACTGGGTTTCGCCCTGCTGATCGGCGTGCTTGCCGTGCCCTTCAGCCAGTTGGCGCTGCAGGCTATGCAGCCGAGCGAGGCGTTGCAGGACTCGACTGAGGCCTTCTTTTACACGCGGCTGCTGGGGTTGCCGGCAGCGCTGGCCAGCTATGCGCTGGTTGGCTGGTTCCTCGGCACCCAGAATGCACGTGCGCCCCTGGCTATCCTGCTGACCACCAACCTGCTGAACATCGCCCTGAACCTATGGTTCGTGCTGGGCCTGGAGTGGGGGGTACTGGGCTCGGCACGGGCGTCAGTGATTGCCGAGTGGGGCGCCGCCCTGTTAGGGCTGGCCCTGACCCGCCCTGCCCTGCGGGCCTATCCGGGGCATATTGCCTGGGCCGCGCTGAAGCGCTGGCAAGCCTGGCAGCCATTGCTGGCCGTCAACCGCGACATCTTCCTGCGCAGCCTGGCCCTGCAGTTGGTGTTTCTGCTGATCACCGTGCAGGGGGCACGCCTGGGCGAAGCAACGGTGGCGGCCAACGCGCTGTTGCTCAACGGCCTGCTGCTCACCGCCTACGCCCTGGACGGCCTGGCCCACGCCGTGGAGGCGTTGTGTGGCCATGCCATCGGCGCCCGCGATCGCGACACCTTGCGCCGCTCGCTGGTGGTAGCGTGTGGCTGGTCGCTGATCACCAGCCTGGCCTTTGCCGGGCTGTTCCTGTTGGGCGGGCATCTGTTCATCGACCTGCAGACCGATATCGACAGCGTACGGGCAGCGGCCTACCCCTACCTGCCTTACCTGGCGGTACTGCCATTGGTGGCGGTGTGGAGTTACCTGCTCGACGGGCTGTTCATCGGTGCGACCCGGGCACGGGAGATGCGCAATGCGATGCTGGTGTCGGTGCTGATCGCATTGCCGCTGGCGTGGGCCCTGCGAGGGTTTGGCAACCAGGGGCTATGGCTGGCGTTTCTGGGGTTCATGGCGTTGCGGGCGGGGACCC
>NZ_BQHW01000040.1 GCF_021602025.1 Pseudomonas ceruminis | reverse complement strand
GTGCAGATCTACAACACAGAACGGCCCCATATGGCCCTGAAAAACAAAACGCCCGATGCGGTGCATCGGGCGTTTTGAGGCCTATCGGCCTACCTGAACAGGTGTAAACCTATTTCAGGACTAGACACCGTGATTTCATCTGCCCGGGGTACGGGCGCGGTAAACTGTCAGCGTGCCGTTTTTACCGAGAGGAACACCATGAAGTCGCGCATCTGGCAGTTGGCCGGTGTAGGTTTGCTTGGCATGAGCATCAGCCTGGGGGCCTTGGCTCAAGGCCCGGAAGATGGGCGCGGCGGCAATGGCCGACAGGACGCCTATGGCGGTGCCGAAGGCCGCTCATCGCTCAACTCGCGTGACGAGGTGCGCCAGACTCAGCCGGCGCGCCAAGGCTATTACCAGGACATTCCCCGGCGCAATGGCGACTACCGCCAGTGGGAAGCGGGTGGCCCCGGGCAACGGCCTGGCGGTGAATGGCAGGGGCGCCCGGACGGGCACGGCAATGGTTGGGGGCCTGGGCCACAGTACCGCCCGGGGCACACCGTCGATCATTTCCCCGACCGTTACTGGAAAGTGCCGTACCGTGGGCAGGATTACTTCTACTCAGGTGGCTATTGGTACCGCCCGCACGCCGGTAGCTACATCGTGGTGACACCGCCCTATGGCGTGCGGGTGGCTTACCTGCCGCCCTATGCGCGTGAAGTCTGGGTGGGGAACGCGCTGTTCTTCCTGGTTGCCGATACCTATTACCAGTACCTGGCCGACTCCCAGCAATACGTGGTGGTCAGCCCACCTGCCTTGGCTCCGGCGCCGGCGCCCGTGGCGCCTGCAGGTAATGCGTACGATGTGGTGGCCTACCCGATGTCCGGGCAAGGGCAGCAGCAGCAGGACCAGGACCGCTACCAATGCCATCGTTGGGCGGTGAGCCAGTCCGGGTTCGATCCCGCGACGGCGACCTATGCGCCGCCGGGCAACGTGGCAGACACCTACCGGCGTGCGTTGGGCGCCTGCTTCAGTGGGCGGGGCTACAGTATCAACTGAGGTGAGAGGCTCAGACAGGGTCGGCGTGCACCATCACATCGGCCTTGGGGTAACGTGCGCGGATTACCTGCGAGGCTTCTACACACAGGGCATGTGCCTCGTGCAGCGGTAACTGCCCGGGCAGCTCCAGGTGCAATTGCACGAACCACTGGTTGCCGGACACTCGCGTACGCAGGTCATGCACCCCTTTCACGCCGGGGATGCCCAGCACCAGGTCGGTCATGCCCTCGCCGATGTCGCCGGGCAGTTCCTGGTCCATCAAGATGCCCGTGCTCTCACGGGCGATCTGCAGGGCACTCCAGAGGATGTAAAGGGCAATGCCCAGGCCGAACAGTGCATCCAGCTGCGGCCAGCCGAAGCGCGCCAGCAACAGGGCCAGGAGAATGCTGCCATTGAGCAGCAAATCAGAGCGATAGTGCAGCGAATCGGCGCGCACCGCCGTTGAGCCGGTCAGGCGGATGACCCGGCGCTGCAAGGTCAGCAAGGCAATGGTCAACCCCAGCGACAGCAGCATGACACCGATGCCGATGCCGGTATCACCCAGTGGCTGCGGTGTTTGCAGGCGCTCGAATGCCTGGAAGCCGATCAGTACCGCACTCACCCCGATGAACAAGGCTTGGGCCATGCCTGCCAAGGCTTCTGCCTTGCCATGGCCGAAGCGATGGTCGTCATCGGCCGGGCGCAGCGCATAGTGCACGGCCAGCAGGTTGAGGAACGAAGCCACGGCATCCAGTGCCGAGTCGGTCAGCCCCGCCAGCAGGCTGACCGAGCCGCTCAGCCACCAGGCGACGGCCTTGCTCAGGACCAGGATGCTGGCAACCGCCAGCGAGGCGCGGGTTGCCAGGCGCAGTAGGCGCTGGTGTTCAGCTGGGGTGGTCATGCCTCAGTGCTGTCCTTGGGCGGTTCAGGCCGCCGGTACCAGGCCAAAGCTGGCCAGTTGCTCGACGCTGCCACGGTGCTGGATCAGCCGCGGATCGTTCAGCGGCAGGCGCCGGCCCAGCTCGCTTTCGAGAATGGCCTGGAGCTTGAGGTTGTCGACCTTGCCATCCGGGCTTACCGCTTCACGCAGTTTTTCCGGGGCGACCTGCGCCGTGCGGCCGCCAGGGTAGTAGATCGCGCCGGTGGCGAAGTCGATGCCAAATGCGATCAGGCCCGGGATCACGTAGAACAGGATGCCGATGGCATCCATCGCGGCGACCACGGGGTCGATCTTGCCATCGATCTGGCCGCGGCGATCTGGGTAGAACAGCGTGCCGCAGGCCGTCAGCTGGGTCAGCAGGGTGACGATGAGTGCGCCACCGATGACGCGGGATGGGATACGCATGTAAATCTCCGAAAAGGTGTTCAGCAGGGCAAGCGAAGCGCCAGTACCTGAAGCTAAGACCATGATAGAGCAGGCTGGGTTCGCCGTTATACTCGCGCGACTGTTCGAGGACCACCATGATTTCATTACCAATCGATGCCGTGTTGCCCGCCCTGCGCCAGGCCCTGGAAAACCGCGACGAAGCCGTGCTCGAAGCCCCCCCCGGCGCCGGCAAGACTACCCGCGTGCCGCTGGCGCTGCTGAACGAGCCCTGGCTGGCGGGGCAGACCATTCTCATGCTCGAACCCCGGCGGTTGGCCGCCCGTGCGGCGGCCGAGCGGTTGGCAAGCGAACTGGGTGAGCAGGTTGGTCAGACGGTCGGCTACCGCATCCGCCTTGAAAGCAAGGTCGGCCCGCGCACCCGGATCGAAGTCGTCACGGAAGGTATCCTGGCTCGTCGGCTCCAAGATGATCCTGCCCTGGATGGCGTAGGCCTTGTCATCTTTGACGAGTACCACCAATTACTAAATGCACGAAAAATCTTAATTCTTGTCAAAAAAAGGGATCTTCATCACGTTTGATGGGCTGGTGATCGCCGCTTGCCCTCACAAGCTCACCATGGTCAACGTAAAGCAATGTACCCGTGCCCCCATTTGGTCTGACTCAGCTAGTTCCTTTATCAGAAAACATCGGATCATTTAACAGCCAGCTGACTAACACCGGATGTAGAGGTCCATGCTTGTCGGCCAATAGGGAAAGCTCCTGCTTGGATCGCTCTTCCACTCGACCAGCCAACCAGACGGCTTCTGCTGTCGGGTAATGCCGTAGTAGATTTTTTGCTTGGTACCGTACGCTTTCAGGAAGGCTCGTGTCCCTAGCCAGCTCCTGTAGGAAGTCCCGTGTTTGAACAACGCTACGGGTGCGTTCATGGGCCATCGTCATGGTATTGCTCCTGAAATGTCCGCAGGGGGGGAGACGGCTTCCCGTCAACATATTCCACGCCCCAGGGGAACACTTACGGTATCAAGCTTGATTTCCCTGGGTAATTGCACAGCCTTGGAAGCGTGGCCTATCAATGTCATTCGCCTTGCGCATCAGAAATGCGCTCGCGGAGCCTGTTCCAGTGTGGCTTGAGCTGCTTCTTGATCGAGGGGGCGTTCATGGCTCTGGCTGCCCGGTAGCCATAAGAAATGAAGTTCCTTCGGCCCAGGTAGGAGTACCGCTTATACAGCTTCTTCAGGAACATCGAGCGAGGCAACTGCCCTCTGGCAATTCGCTTGGCGTTGACCTTGTCCATGCATTTTCCTGCCAGCCAGATGCCTCTGTTTACACGGTCCTGATAGCGAGCTAGTGACGATGAACGCAGGTAAATGTTGGCCCCATCAAAGATAAAGCCCAGATATTGCAGCGGTCGGTCGGATCTCAACCCCTTGACTGATCGAGTGAATTTGCAGGTCTCCGTCTTGGCAGTCTGGATCTCCAGGCCTATCTCATTGACGCGTAGGTCGACTAGGGCTTTGGCCTCTGCCTCTTTCTCCAGTGGCACAATTAGCAGTACGTCATCGCAGTATCGGTAGTAGGAACCACCGCAGGATTGGACATACGCGTGGATCTGCTCATCGAAGCCCATCATGTACACGTTGGACAGCAGGGCACTGATAGGGGAGCCTTGGGGGATACCTTTTTTGTCCCTGTTGGTTTCGATCAGGCCGCCATCACGAACCTTAGTTCTGAATTCATGGGGCTCGCAAATTCGCTTGCGGCCTTGCTTGGGGTTGTTCTTGGAGAGGCCCAGCGCTTCGTAGACTTGATCCCTGTAGACGAACGAATACTTTGTGAGGGATCGAAAAACCGCGTAGTGGTCGTCGGGCAAATGGCTGGTGTCGAGAATCGCCTGCCAGGCATTTTTCAGGTGCGTATGGTCTAGGTTGTCAAAGAAGCCTTTGATGTCGATGGCTATGACACAGCAGGACTTTCGCGCCGCGATATCCAGGAACGCATCCCGAGCAAAATCGATATTGCTTTTGCCAAGGGCTCTGAATGCCAAGATTGCCGAGGCCCACCGCACCTTAGCCAGATGTCCCTCGTAGGCCTGGTTCAGCAGGTCGCAGTAGTACGAATAAATATGGCTGTCGACGTGTGCGGCGTAGGAAATAGGCCGCTGCTTAGGGGCTTTTTTGACCACTTTCCCAATGCTTTTGTCGAAGAACACTTTCTGTGTTTGCGCGACATAGCGAATGAACGGGTAAAAGGCATGCTTAGCAACAGTCTTAGGATTTGAGACGATCTCCAGCGCTGCTGCCTGGTTTATCGGACGATCAAAGTGCAGATAGCCCCGAGACTTGTACCAATTTTCTGGCATCAGCGTACATCCTTGTATCGAGCCAACCGGCCAGGCTTAGGATGGCGGCAATCCTCAAGCCGCCTGGCCGGATAAACCCAAATGTTCCTCACATTATCCAATCGGTCTCAGTCACCCAGTTCCGATTTCGCCGCGATTGCTAGGATCGACGTATAGTGTCAGCGTCACATTTGGAGTACCTATGAAGATAAGTATCCGAGGGCTGCTGGCCGCATTGCTGGTCAACCTGGGTTGTTACACCTGGGATGCCGCCTTGGGGCTTGACAGCTTGTGATGCACCTTCGGGTCTACACCCGAAGCGCTTGCAGGCTAGCATAAATCTGAGCTGAACAGCCCCCGCCTTTTCGAGAGGCATGGCACTCCTTCAGCTAGGCGTCAGGTGCTCTGAAGTCTCCGTGCAACGGAATAGATGCCACAGCGTTGACGTTGGAAGCGCTCTGTCTTCAAGTATCTGGTAGGTGCCAAAACTTCATAGGGGTGGGATAGTTCCCGCTTTTGGCCATTTCTGGCTGTGGCCACCGTCAGCTTCGGATCGGCTCCAGTCGCTCGTGACAGGCTGCCACAACCCTCAGCTGCCAGTGACAACTTCAGATCATCCTCAGAATGCCGCCGTCAGACAAACCATCACCTACTTTTTTGCCAACTGCAGTAACCGAAGACGGTCCTCCGCCAGAATTTTCTGCACGTTCTCCAAGCTTCTAAGATCCGCTCGCTGGTTAAAGGCTAATTCCTGCAAGTTCCCTGAGAAATTCGCCATACGCTTGTGCCCGATCAAGCCAGTCAGCCAGCCAGTCAACTCATTATCAAAGAATGGATACGCTCGATGTGAGGCGAGATGAACCGCCACTGCGCGCAATTCAGTCAGGCAAATAACATCCAGCAAATCCTCATCAAAAGTGATCAAATGATCCAGGCAGAAATCTACGCCATCTAAGTGCTGTGGATTAGACAGCGACTCGATGAGCCTTAGTATGTATAGGTCCCAGGCGCAGTTATTGATGATGCGGAGTGGGTCTTTCTTGTCCAGTACAGAGTTCAGCTTCTCGGAAAGCTTTGTTTTCTTGGTATGAAAGAGAATATCGGCACATACAATTAGCTCACGCAGCATGAAGATACGCAGCTCATCGTGCATGAAGCTAAGTAGCGCCTCCATTTTCGCCTCCGGTGACGCAGAAGAGGTGCACTCGATAATTTTGGCACGAAGAATCATGCATTCGGCGGCCGCAGCTTGCTGGGCAATGGCGACGCTCAACCCGGCCTCCAGATTGCGCGAAAAACCGTCGATAAACTCCTCGGCGAACGCCTCGGCACGTTCTTGGTAAAGCGTGCGAAACCGCTCTCCCCAACCCTCACCCAATGGGGCTTTATCGAAGGATAGTGCGTGCACAGCAGCAACCGTTTCTTTGCAAAACTGACGGGTTTCGGGTGTCCACGATTTCTGTGCTTCACACAGGTATATGTATGAATTCAGCCTCGCGAGATCATCCACAGAGAACGTCTGTTGCAGGTCCGCGCGCACAGCGTCGAGTTCAGGAGAAATCCGCTCCGCATACGACAATTTGCGAATATAGCTGGCCGCATTCGAATCCAGAAAAAGCGAGCCACCCAGCACGTATTTCACCTGTGTTTTGGACAAGGCGAAGGTTTTGTCCAGAATCCAAACGGACCTACCGCGCAACATGGTCGAAACGAAACCTTTTTTGGAAAACTGCTCCCGAACCAAGCCAAAGGGCCCACCGACTTCAGCCGCCGCGTACATGATGCGCCATTCACCTAGCAGCTCAACATGATCCTGAAAGCGTTCCAGTGCCTCCTTCGGATTATCTGCGGAACATACGTAGTGCAACGCTTGTTGGATCTCAAACTCAGCGTATTCCTTCATCAATGCCTCATCTATCCTTAGCCTAAAAATTTGCTGTGTAATCAAGAATATCTTTGCATCCGAGAGACTGTCTTATGACAGGCGCGACGATCCACTCTTCGGGCTGGTCAAGAATGATGGGAGCACGTTCCCTGTCGACCAGTAAGTAGAAAATCAGCAGCAATGCACCGCGCAGACCTGGATGCAGGCGCTCCAACTCTACACTGCCGAGCGTCAGCCCATAGCTCAAGTCGAAGTAGCTCAGCCCGTACAGGGCTTCATAGAGATCTGCGGCTCTTCGGTCTGATCGCAGGATTTAAGCAAGTGGTATGGCACGCCTGATGCTGCGCCGGATGTCAAATTCAGAGCCGTTTCGACTTCGCGTAGGAAGATCCTGCAACCGGCATTCAATGCTGAGCCGCGCGCTGGGAGTCTTCTTATTAATTTTGGTAAAAAATCTTACAGTAAGTCTATTTACAGCACCCTTCCGCTCGGGCAGTATCGGATTAGAATCCTGATCAGGCCTTGCGGATGCTCAATCTCAAACACGAAGTCCTTCTCCGTCTGCGCGCCATTGAGCTGATTGCTTTCTGGGAGGGGCGTCTGATCACTACTCAGCTAGTCGAGTGGTTTGGCATTACTCGGCAGCAGGCTTCCTCGGACATCAATCGGTACAACACGGAGTTCAACGAAGGGGCGCTCATTCATAACCCCGCAGTCAAAGGCTATGTCCCAGCTGCAGGCTTTCAGCCGGTGCTCACGGCTGGGCACGTCAATGAGTATCTGGAAATGCTCGTGAGTCAGGGCGGGCAGCCGATGGCTCAGGTGCTGGAATCCCATCCTGGGGTTGCCACTGTCCAGTTGCCCGACCGTGCAATTCGACCGGAGGTTGTGCGTGAGGTAGTCCGAGCTTGCCGGGCGGGAACCAGCCTTAGAATTCTCTATGCCTCAATGAGCAACCCGGCGCCACACGAGCGAGTCATTTCTCCCCATACCTTGGTGTACACCGGCTTTCGTTGGCATGTACGGGCTTGGTGCCACAAGCAGAATGACTTCCGTGATTTTCTTCTGTCACGCATTGATCGCACGCCAAAGCCTTGTGATGAAGAGGCGCCCGAGGCGGAGAACGACTGCCTTTGGCAAGAGAAGATTTCTCTAACGCTGATCCCCAATCTGCTGCTCAGCGACTCCCAGAAAACCTTGGTCGAGCGCGACTTCGCCATGCCGGAAGGGCGCTTACAGTTGACCGTGCGTAAGGCTCTGGCCCACTACACCCTGCAGCGCTTTCAGGCAGCAATCACCGAGGACGACGCTTCTCGCGTGAGGGAGCATCCGCTGCAACTGTTACCAACGGATCGCAGAAGGCTTGAACCTCTCCTCTTTGGTGGAGGCCAGGGGTGAGCTTGCAGACTTTCAGTTATGACTCCGACCTGATCGGCGGCTCGCTGCAGGTTCGAGAGTCTCGCATTGTGGCCGACCTGCTGTTGCAGAACGCCAGCGCCGAGCACTGGTACGAGGTCATCCAGCAAGAGAACCGGCTTCAAAAACGCACCCCCGCTTCGGCCAAGCGTGTTGCTCAGGCCCTGCGCAAGCGTTTGGAGCGGTTGGACGCCGCCTTTTGGCGTGCCATTCGCGATGGCGACGATGAGCTCGCCACTCAAGTGGTGTTCTGTTCAGCCCTGGAGCGCAATCTTCTCCTCGTCGAATTCATTGAAACCGTCGTCCGGGATGCTTTTGTTACCCGCGCTGGGGTGCTTGAGCCCTACCACTGGAGCGAATTCCTAGATGAGCGCAGTCATCGAGATCCAGCCATCGCGACCTGGACTGAATCGAGTCGCAAGAAGATGGCTCAAGTCGTCTACCGCATGCTGGCTGAAGTCGGTCTGCTGGAAAGTACGCGCAGCATGAGATTGCAAAACCTAAAGATCCGGCCAGAGGCCCGCGCGTTGCTGGACGACAGCTACCGACAACGAATCAAAGCCTGCCTGGAAGTATCCAGCGCCGCTGCGCAGTAGGCGCGGAATCAAGGAGTCAGTGATGAATCAGCAGCTACAGGATCGGCTGAATCAGATCCCGGAAAAAATCCTCACCGAGGAGTTCGTCAAGAGCCAAGGCCTTGGCAACGAGATCGGCTTCTGGATCTTCGACTATGCCCCCGAGGATGAGCTACAGGTGCGTGAGTACCTGTGCTTCCTAGAGGGGCTCCTGGCCAAGAAGCACAGTCATCTCAAGGTTGCCCACATCAACCTGCTGCAGGCCATGCGCGAATATCTGGATCAGCGCAGCTTCACCGACAAGGCCATCCTGATGCAGCAGACCAAGGGCGACCATGCGTTGCTCAAGGCGCTTTCCGGGCCTCTGCACATGGATAAGTTTGCTCCTTTCCTGATGGAGCACAGCGGCGCTGCCGAGCGCGATGTCGTCCTGATTTCAGGCGTGGGCTCTGTTTGGCCCGTCCTGCGAGCCCACAACCTGCTCAACAAGTTGCACGCGTTGCTCGGTCACAAGCCTTTGGTGCTGTTCTACCCCGGCCATTACTCAGGGCAGTCGCTGTCCCTGTTCAACCGTATCCCCAGCAACAACTACTACCGTGCGTTCAAGCTGGTGCCCTGATCAATAAGGACGATTGCCGTGAGCATTAAAGACATCTTCTTCAAGGAACTCGACCGCCCTATCAATGGCGTGGTCAAAGCGGACCAGTCTGACGACGCCACCGTGTTCCAAGAGCTCGACGAGTATGTGGTTACCAACGAGCTGGAAAAACACTTCCGCAGCTTCTTTGAGTCCTATGGCACCGACCTGAGCGACCCCTCCATTGCCAACCGCGTAGGCGTCTGGATCAGCGGCTTCTTCGGGTCGGGTAAGTCGCACTTCCTGAAAACCCTGTCCTACCTGCTGGCCAACATCCAGGCTCGGGACCCCCAGGGTAATACCCGTAACGCCGTTTCCTTCTTCGATGCCAGCAAGGTGCGCGATGCGATGATTCGCGCAGATATCGACAAGGCCGTCGCCAATAGCGCTGATGTCATCTTGTTCAACATCGATAGCAAGGCGAGCTCCAACGACGCCGGCAACCCGATCCTCAATGTCTTCCTGCGCGTGTTCAACGAACACCAGGGATTCAGCGGCGACCATCCACACATCGCTCACATGGAGCGCCACCTGACCCAGCGTGGCGTCTATGAACGCTTTGTTGAGGCCTTCAACGAATCTACCGGTCTGGTCTGGGCCGAGGAGCGCGACGGCTATCAGTTCTATCAGGACGATATTGAGCAAGCCCTGGCACAGGTATTGGCTCTGTCTGCCGAGGCAGCGCACAAGTGGTTCGAGGAGTCCGAGCAGACTTTCAGTGTCTCAGTCGAGAACTTCTGCCACTGGGTGCGCGAGTACCTCGATGCCAAGCCGGCCAAGCACCGTGTCCTGTTCCTGGTGGACGAAGTCGGCCAGTTCATCGGCAGCGATACCCGCCTGATGCTGACGCTGCAGACTATCACCGAAAACCTCGGCACCATCTGCAAGGGCCGCGCCTGGATCATTGTCACCTCCCAGGCCGACATGGATGCGGTGCTCGGTGAGCTCTCGGCCTCCAAGGCCAACGATTTCTCCAAGATTGCCGGACGCTTCAAAACACGCCTGTCGCTGTCCAGCTCCAACACCGACGAAGTGATCCAGAAGCGCCTGCTGCGCAAAACAGCGGAGGCCGAAACCGAGCTGCGCGCTGTATGGGGGCAGAAGGGCGACATTCTGCGCAACCAGATCACATTCGACCGCTCCGGTCCGACGCTGCGTAATTACGACGGCCCGGAGAGCTTCATCGCCAACTATCCCTTTGCGCCGTACCACTTCCAACTGGTGCAGAAGGTCTTCGAAGAAATCCGCAAGGTCGGCGCCACTGGCGCGCATCTGGCCTACGGTGAGCGCTCCATGCTCGATGCCTTCCAGATGGCCGCCCAGTCGATTGCCAACAAAGACATTGGCGCCTTGGTACCCCTGCACAGCTTCTACCGTGCGGTGGAAGGCTTCCTCGACACAGCCGTCAAGCGCACCATCGACCAGGCCGGCGAAAACGCCGTGCTCGATACCTTCGATGTACAGATCCTGCGCACCCTGTTCATGATTCGCTATGTCGATCTGATCAAGGGCACGCTGGACAACCTTGTCACCCTGTCCATCGAGCAGGTCGACGAAGACAAGCTCGCCCTGCGTCGCCGCATCGAAGAAACCCTGCAGCGCCTGGAGAAAGAGAGCCTGATCACCCGCAACGGCGAAGAGTTTGTCTTCCTCACCAACGAGGAGCGCGATATCACCCGCAAGATCAAGGCCACCGAGATTGCCTCGTCCGATGAGAACAAGGCTCTCGCCGACCTGATCTACAAGGACCTGCTCAAGGACAAGAACAAGTTCCGCTATAGCGTCAACAAGACCGACTACAGCATTGGCCGCTATCTCGATGGCCACAGCTTGGAAGGCCGTTATGAGCATGACCTGCGCGTCGAGGTGATCTCGCCGCTGGATCTAGATTACGCCCTTCACGGTGAAGCTGGCTGCATCAACAAGAGCAACGACGCGCCCACTGGCATGGCTCTGTTCAAGCTGCCGGACAACAAGGAGTTCTTTACCGAACTGCGCACCTGGCTGAAGACCAACAAGTTCATCCGTCTCAATGACGATGGCAGCCAGCCCGAGCTGAGTAAAATCCTCGCCGACCGTGGCCGGGAGAACCAGGAGCGCAAGAAGCGCCTGCGCCTGATGCTCGAAGAGCTGATCGAGCGTGCCGAAGTCTACGCACTGGGCCAGCACCTCAAACTGTCCGGCAACAACATCCTGAGCAAGTTCGACGAGGCCAGCCAATACCTGCTGGAGAACACCTACACCAAGCTGGGTTACCTGAAGGTGCTGCAGCAGGAGCCCGAGCGCGAGCTCCATGCCATTCTGAACACCGACGACATTGGTCAACTGGGCCTGACCCTCGACGGCGAGGAAGGTAATCCGCAGGCGATCAAGGAAGTCGAGCAGTTCATCACCCTGCGCGCCTCCGGCAATGACCGCTTGCTGGTGGCGGACATCATCGAGCGTTTCAGCAAGCGGCCCTATGGCTGGCCGGATGGCGAGATCCTGCTGATCCTCGGTCGCTTGGCCGCGACCAGTCGTATCTCCTTTCATGCTGCCGGCCCCAGCCTGCCGCTGCCGGATGCCTTCGACTACCTGAGCAACAGCCGCAAGCGCCGGGAAATCTCGGTGCAGAAAAAGCGCCAGACCGATGAAGTGCTGCTCAAGCAGGTGCGCAATCTCAGTCAGGACTTGTTTAACGCCCTCGGCCCTGCCGGCGAGAAGGAGTTGTTCGAGTATTACCGTGGCCATTTCGAGACCTGGCTGGGCAACCTCAAGAGCTACAAGAGCAAGACCGATGTTGGTCGCTTTCCCGGCAAAGAGGTGATCGAGAAGGCTCTGCTCAGTTTGCAGCGCCTCTTGAGCAACACCGACAGCGTCGACTTCTTCAAGTCCGTGGTCGACAACAAGGACGACTTCCTGGATCTGGAGGAGGACTACCGCGACCTCCATGAGTTCTTCACCAATCAGCTGCATACCTGGCAGCAGCTACAGCAAGCCCTGCGTCGCTTCGATAAGAACAAGCCCGCCTTGGAAAAGGACGACAAGGCCCGCACGGCCCTCCTTGAGCTGCAAGCCATCGAGCAGAACGCCGCACCCTACAACCAGCTGCACAAGGTGGCCGGCCTGGTGGAAGCGGTGGAGGCGATCAATGCTGCGATCCTCACCGAGAAGCGCGAGCATGCCCTGGCCCGTGTCGACGAGAAGATTGCCCAGCTGCAGGCTGAAATCGCCAAGAGCGGTATCGAAACTGCGGATTTGAGCAACCGTCTGCTGCGCCCGCTGCAGTTGGTCAAGGCGGATCTGGAGACCGAAACCAGCATCGCCAATATCTACCTGCTGCAAACCCAGACTGCCGACGAACGCCTGCACGACGGAGTGTTCGAACTGGAACGCGCCATCCAGACCGAAGCTGAACGCCAGCAAAAACTCCAACAGGAGCAGGCCAAGGCCGCACAGGTCGCCAACGCGGCCGGCGGCGTCAAGGAAGACAGAGCGCCTTCCCTGACGCCCACACCTAAACCGGTAGCACCGCCCAAACCGGTGGTCGAGGTCGCCGCCACCAGCGTATTCAACAAGCTCAGCAATGGCCTGTATCTGGAAAGCCAGAGCGATATCGACCGCTTTATTGACGCCCTCAAGGCCGAGCTGGAAAGCGCCATCAAGCAAGACAAGCGAATTCGTATCCGCTGACTCGGCGCAGCCTGGAGGGGGAGGCCACCTCCAGGCTGCAGCTCTGCGCCAAGACAAGCTCAAGAAGAATTAGGGAAAGCCAGCATGAACACCAGCAACGTCAAACGCTACGCCCCCAAGGCACGCACCGCCTTTATCGCCGCGATGACCAAGCGCGCTGCGCTGTTTGGCATCCGCGAGTCTAGTATCCCCAGCATGGGTATCGTGCCAGTGGAGCAGAAGGGCGATCTGGCCTTGATTGGCGACCGGCCTTTCCCGGCCAGCATCATCCGCCCGCGTGCGGCCTTGGTGAAAAAAGTCGAGCAAATGGGTTTTGCTCAGGCCATGGAGCAGGCAGCCTACAGCTGGTTCAACCGCCTCTGCGCGCTGCGCTTCATGGAAGTCAAAGGCTACCTCGACCACGGCCGCCGCGTGCTCAGCTCCGCCGATGGCAGTGCCGGCATGCCGCAGATCCTCGAAGACTGCCTGGACATCGAACTCGAAGGACTCGACAACGCCCGTATCACCGAGCTCAAGCTCGACGGCAACAAGGATGAAGAGCTCTACCGCGAACTGCTCCTCGCACAGTGCCACGCCCTGCACCAGGCCATGCCCTTCCTGTTCGAGGCGGTGGACGATGCCCTGGAGCTGCTGCTGCCCGACAACCTGACCAAAACCGACTCACTGATCCGCGAGCTGGTCGCCGCCATTCCCGAAGAGGATTGGCACAACGTCGAGATCATCGGTTGGCTTTATCAGTTCTACATCAGCGAGAAGAAAGACCAGGTCATCGGCAAGGTGGTCAAAAGCGAAGACATCCCCGCTGCCACCCAGCTGTTCACCCCCAACTGGATTGTCCAGTACCTGGTGCAGAACAGTCTTGGCCGTCAGTGGCTGCAGACCTACCCGGACTCGCCGCTGAACAGCAAAGAGAGGATGCCCTACTACGTCGCCCCCGGCGAACAGCCGCCCGAGGTACAGGCACAACTGGCCGCCAGCACGCCGGAGAGCATCGACCCGCAAACCATCAAGGTACTCGACCCCGCCTGCGGCTCCGGCCATATCCTGGTCGAGGCCTACAAGCTGCTCAAGGAGATCTACACCGAGCGCGGCTTCCGCAGCCGCGACATCCCGCAGCTGATTCTGGAAAACAACCTGTTCGGCCTCGACATCGACGACCGTGCCGGCCAGCTCGCCGGCTTCGCCCTGATGATGCTCGCCCGCGAGGACGACCGGCGGATATTCAGCCGCGAGCTCAAGCTCAACGTGCTGGCCCTGCAGGAAAGCCGCCACCTCGATCTCGTCAGCCTCTGGCAGGCGCTGAACCTGACCAGCGACTGGCAGCGCGGTCAGTCACAGGGCCTGTTCGAAAGCGAACAGAGCAACCTTGCCGCCGCCCAGGCCGACAACCGCTACCAGTTGCTCAGGAGCACGCTGCAGCGCTTTACCCAGGCCAAGACTTTCGGCTCGCTGATCGAGGTCCCCGCAGAGGACGCAGCCCCCCTCGCCGAGCTGCTGGCACAACTGCGCGAACTGACCAGTGCCGGCGACTCCATGCAAAAGCCGGCCGCCGAAGCGCTGCTGCCCTACGTACAGCAGGCCTGGATACTCGCCCAGCGCTACGATGCGGTGGTCGCCAACCCGCCCTATATGGGCAGCAAGGGCATGAATACCGACCTCAAGGACTTCGCCAAGAAGGCCTATCCCAATAGCAAGTCGGACCTCTTTGCGATCTTCATGGAGCGCGCCTTCGCCTTGCTCAAGCCACAGGGCTTCAACGCCCAGATCAACATGCAATCGTGGATGTTCCTATCCAGCTACGAACAACTGCGCGAGTGGCTGCTGAAGCACACCACCATCATCACCATGGCCCACCTGGGCGCGCGGGCCTTCGATAGCATCAGCGGCGAAGTGGTCTCGACGACCGCCTTCGTCATCAAGAATGCTGCCTACCTCAATTATGCCGGCGCCTACATCCGACTGGTGGATGGCAAGTCGGAGGCGGAGAAGAGCAGGATGCTGCTTGAGGCCATTCACTGATGGCCACGCTATGGCCCCCGGCCTCGCGTGGCGCATTGCCTATACCCAATCAGATACGTCAGCGGATGAAACTCAGTTAGTCAGGGGGACCAAAGATGCCTAGCAAAGAAACCAAGCAGCTCAATACGCTCAAAACTAGAGATGATCATAGGCCTATTGAGTTCACCGTTGACGGTGACAAGTTCAAGCTGCAGGCAGGTATGGAATCCTCCTGGCTGAACACCGAAGAGTTTGGCCACAAGGAGTTGCGTAGCCGCATCGAACCCTGGCTGACGTCACTGTTCCAGTCGGAGCACCTTTCGCTGCTGGCCGGCTCGGGCTTGACCCACGCGGTGCATTACATGGCCGCCGAGAAAAGCGCCGCCGGCATGGGCTCCCTGACGCTGAGCAACCATCAGTCCGAAATCGATCAAGCTGCAGAGAAAGCTGCGGAAGCGGCTGGACGCAAGAAGGGCAATCTGGAAGATCAGCTGCGCGTTGCCAACGAACTGCTACGCGGCCTGGAGATTCTGCAGAAGGGCTCCGAGGTCGAAGACTTGCGCGAAGAACTTCAAACCGGCATGCAGGCCTTCGCGCAGTCAATTCTGAGCAGCGAAGCGGGAATTGCCACGGCGGAAGAAGGCAAGCGAGAGCAAGCGTTCAATACCCTGGTCACTTTCCTCATGAGCTTTGCCAGCCGCACCGGGGTGCGCGACCGACTGAACATCTTTACCACCAACTACGACCGGCTGATCGAGGCCGGGGCGGAACTCGCCGGGCTGCACCTGCTGGATCGATTCTTGGGCAACCTGATGCCGATCTTCCGCTCTTCGCGGCTGGACCTAGACATGCACTACAACCCGCCCGGCATACGTGGCGAGCCACGTTACCTGGAGGGCGTGGCGCGCTATACCAAGCTGCATGGTTCGGTGGACTGGGTGCAGGCAGGCAAGGACATCCGCCGCATCGGCCTGCCGTTTGGGGCTGAAAGCGTCGAACCCTATTTGCAGGCGCCGAGCCTTGGCAGGGCCACAGCCCATCAGCTGATGATCTACCCCAACGCCGCCAAGGACAGGGAAACCGCCGACTACCCCTACGTGGAGCTGTTTCGTGATCTCGCGGCGGCCGTATGCCGCCCAAACAGCACGCTGGTGACCTACGGCTACAGCTTTGGCGACGAGCATATCAATCGCGTGATTCGTGACATGCTCACTATCCCCTCAACGCATCTGGTCGTGATCTCGTATGACGATCCGCTCGGCCGCATCATGCAGACCTACCGGGAGATGGGCAGACCGTCGCAGATCAGCTTGCTGATCGGCCCCGCCTTGGCCGATCTGCCCACACTGACCGAGAACTACCTGCCCAAGGCCGCCATAGACAAGACAACCTTCCGCATGAGCGAACTGCTCAAGCAGCGCATGGGCACCGAGCAAGCCCCAGCCAAGCGTCCCGCCACTGAAGCAGGCGCCTTCGATGGGAGCGATCTGGAATGAGCCTGTCACCGCTGGCTTATGCCGACTCCCTGCGCATCGGCACCATTGACTTCGTCTCCCCCGACGAAATCAAGGTCCTGATAGACATCGAGGCCCCTGACGGCGTGGCGCTCAATACCGGCACGCCGCGCCCGTTCCCGCGCATCAACGGTTATGTGCTGATTCCCAGCGACGATGGTCACCTGGTCGCCCAGGTCGAATGGATCACCATCGAGCGCTCGCAATACCCCAAGCGCAAGGGGATGCAGGACTTTGGCCTGGTGGACTTGCCATACCCCCTGCGCAAGATGAGCCTGAATCCGCTGGGTTGCCTGGTGTATGAAGGCAGCGGTGCAGACGGCAAGGAAATCTACCGCTTCCGGCGCGGAGTCGAGAGCTACCCTACCGTCGGCGATGCGGTGCTGCTACCCACGCAAAACCAGCTGCGCGCCATCGTGGAGTCGGGAGACAACCGCCGCGTGCTGATCGGCACCAGTCCCCTGGCTGCCAATGCCAAGGTGATGGTCGATCCCGACCGGCTTTTTGGTCGCCATCTGGCCGTGCTGGGCAACACCGGCAGCGGCAAATCCTGCTCGGTCGCTGGACTGATCCGCTGGTCGATGGAGGAAGCTCGAAAAGCCCGCTGCGGAGCGGATCCAAATGCCCGCTTTATCGTGCTCGACCCCAACGGCGAGTATGCCAATACCTTCCGCGACATGAGCAAGGTACGGGTCTATGCCGTTGAGCCCAGCGAAGGCGTCGAACAACTGCAAGTACCCCTGTGGTTCTGGAACAGCGCGGAGTGGAGTGCGTTCACCCAGGCCAGTGCCAAGGCCCAACGACCAACTTTGGTACAGGCGCTGAGATCCGTTCGCGATGGAGTGTTCACTGCAGCGGTCACACCCAGCCATGAGATGCGCCGCTATCTGCGCACTCTGGTCAGCATTCTGCAGTTGGAGCGCAATGCGGGTAGCCCATGGGCGAAGTTTCCTCATCCCAAGAACTTCCTAGAGAAGCTCAAGAAATGGCAGGAGGGGTTAGGCGATCAGGACTCCTTTACTGACGACGAAAAGACGGTACTGGGTGCCGTTAGGGACAAACTCGCGGTTTTAATCAACGCTCGTGGCGGTCAATACCCCACTTATGAATTCACGCGCGGCGAGATTGACGAGCTTCTGTCGCTGCTTCAGGCAGCGCACGCCATCTTCGGGGGTAGCGACACCGATATCCTGCCTATCGATGCCGATGTGCCGCGTCAATTCACGGGCGATCAACTGTTGAGAAGCCTCGAAGCCACGGCGGAGCTACTCGGAGTGTCCGAGTACGTCGAGACCATGCAGATGCGCATCCGCACCATCCTGTCGGACAATCGCATGAAGGTCGTTTCAGGTGATGCCAAGGACATGACGCTGGATGAGTGGTTACGGAACTATATCGGCGACAGCCAGGCCTCCAATGGCTCCGTCACCGTTATCGACCTCTCGCTGGTGCCTGCCGAAGTCGTGCATATCATCACGGCAGTGATCGCGCGCATGACGCTGGAAGCCCTACAGCGCTATCGCAAGCTGCACCATGGCAAAACCCTACCCACCGTGCTGGTGATGGAAGAGGCGCACACCTTCATCAAACGCTACAAAGACGACACGGAAAACCAAAGCTCGGCCGCCATCTGCTGCCAGGTATTTGAAAAGATCGCCCGCGAAGGGCGCAAGTTCGGGCTGGGCCTGGTGCTGTCCTCTCAGCGCCCTAGTGAGTTGTCGCCCACCGTGCTTTCCCAGTGCAACAGCTACCTGCTGCACCGTATTAGCAACGACCGCGACCAGGAACTGGTGCACAAGCTTGTGCCCGACAACCTGCGTGGCCTGCTGCGCGATTTGCCCTCGCTCCCCTCCCGCCACGCCATTCTGCTCGGCTGGGCATCTGAGCTGCCGGTATTGGTGCAGATGAATGCGCTGCCCGAGCATCACCGACCGAAATCGGACGATCCGGATTTCTGGGCGGTATGGTCAGGAGAAGGCCTAAAAGAAGACCTTATCTTCGGCGGCTTGGAGGAAAGAACCGTCGACTGGCAGAAGATCGCTGATGACTGGCAGCAGGTCTCTTCTTTGACAGACAGCGCCGAAAATAGTGAGCCGGAGGCAGATCCTGATGGGCTTTAGCCCCAACTACGGCGACAGCCGCATCCGCGCCCCCTACAAGGACCGCTGGAAACGCGACCTGTTGCGCGTCAAGGACGGCAACCACGACTACTGCATCACCGGCGAGATCGAGGCTCTGGCCCTGCGCCAGTTCCAGTTTAGTCACCGCTCGCCGGCCAAAGACTTCAAACCCGTACCGGACGGGTTCAACCAGGATATGGCGCACGCACGCGCAGCATTACCCATAGGGGAACAGGCATGAGCCAGGAACAGAACAAGGATATGAGCCAGTGCCTCTACCGGGCTTCAGCTGCGGATTTTATGAAGATTCCGGGGAATCCAGTGGCGTATTGGCTTACCCCTCAGTTTCTAACAAACTTTGAAAAGCTGCCTCGTCTAGGAAGATTTTTCTCAACTAGGGAGGGACTTACGACTGGGAGCAATGCGACTTTCTTACGCCAGTGGTTTGAGGTCTCTCTGTCAAAATCATCATTTCCGGGGAATACAAAAGACGCTGCGAGATGGCTCGCCTACTTAAAAGGCGGGGAATATCGACGCTGGGCGGGTAACAACGAATATCTCATTGATTGGGAAAATGAAGGTGAGAGAATTCTTAATTTCATTGACCCGCTAACGAAAAGAATAAGGTCGCATAATTACAATGGGGAATGGGCACTTAAGCCGGGAATAACTTGGTCTAGCGTGTCGGGGGAGAGTTTTTCAGTTAGAAATGTTTATGGCGGCTATATGTTCGATACTACAGGGTCAATGGGCTTTGTAAGTGCGGACATTGATCAACTTGAAGTGGCTGCCTATTTGAATAGCGTGGTGGCTACGGAGTATATGAAGGTGCTTTCCCCGGCCGTTCGCTTTCAGCCTGGGCACGCCCTTAATTTACCATTTTACAAGCGCCCCACTTCAAGGGTGCGTGAAATTGCCGCAAGAAATATTGCATTGTCGCAATCCGACTGGGACTTCTTCGAAACATCTTGGGATTTCACCGCCCCCCCCTTACTAAATATAGATGCCCGCCAGCAGGCGCTTGAGACAACTTACCAAAACCTTCGCACTCACCAGCGCGAGATGACGCAGGAAATGCTGCGCCTGGAAGAAGAAAACAACTGCCTCTTTATCGACGCCTATGGCCTGCAGGATGAACTGACATCCGGAGTCCCGCTGGAAGAAATCACCCTCACCTGCAACCCTCACTATCGCTATGGGGGCAACAAAAGCGAGGAAGAACTGGAAACCATGTTTCAGTGCGACACCATGGAGGAGTTGGTGTCCTATGCCATCGGCTGCATGATGGGCCGCTACTCGCTGGACAAGCCGGGCCTGATCCTCGCCAGCCAGGACGAAACCTTGCAGGACTACCTGCGCCAGATCCCTACGCCACGCTTCGCTCCGGACGACGACGCCATCCTGCCGCTCACCGACCAGGAGTGGTTCGCCGACGACGCCACCAACCGCTTCCGCGAACTTATCCGCGTGGTCTGGGGCGATGAGCAGCTGCAGCAGAACCTCGATTTCGTCGCCGAAAGCCTGTGCCTGCACGCCATCAAACCGAAGAAGGGCGAGGCCAGCCTAGACACCATCCGCCGCTACCTGAGCACCCAGTTCTTCAAGGACCACCTGCGTACCTACAAGAAACGCCCCATCTACTGGCTGTTCAGCTCCGGCAAGCACAAGGCCTTCGAGTGCCTGGTTTACCTGCACCGCTACAACGACGGCACCCTGGCGCGAATGCGCACCGAATACGTCATCCCCCTCAGTGCCAAGCTGAGCAGCTACGCCGCCAAACTGGAAAATGACATCGAAGCCAGCAACAGCACCGCCGAAAAGAAAGCCCTGGAAAAGCAGCTTTCAACCCTGCACAACCAACAAGCCGAACTCGCCACTTTCGATGAAAAACTCCGCCACCACGCTGACCAACGCATCAGCCTGGATCTGGATGACGGTGTGAAGGTGAACTACGGCAAGTTTGGCGATTTGTTGGCTGAAGTGAAGGCGGTAACGGGGGGCGCTGCAGATGATTGAGATCACTCCGGCGCTCAGGGAACAAGTCGGCTGCAAAGGACTCGGTGTCTCGCTTTTTTCTGCATTTGAACAGCAAGGAGTTGAGCAAGTGCATGGCTACCTGGCTAATGTGCTTGAAGATTGCAGAGTAGAGCCTTGCATTAACTCAACTTCTTCGAGAATCATTCGGTCGATCAATAACGCACTGAGCTCACTGGTTCGGGGCGATAGTCTGGATGCATGGAGCGGTTCCGAGCTAAGAGCAGCCTGCGAAGCTCATCCCGAGCTTACCTTCGGCCATCCAGAGCGAAGCAAAAGGTTGGCAAGCCAAGCCTCGAAGATCGTTGAAGTTGAAGCCTTTGGCCATTTGGCAAATGCTTTTCACGGATGCTCAGTTATTCACATTCGTGAGCGCGGAGGCCGTGGCGGTAAGACGCCGGATTTTAAGATCGGAAATGATATCTATATTGAGGTTTATTGCCCTGATGAACACAATCCAGAAAGAGATCGAGTAGAGAACGAGCTCGACGCTCAGCATGGATGTGTGAAGATGGTGATCTCTCGCCCGGTGACCGGATCGGCATCTTTGGCGAAGAAATATGCCACTAACCAAACCATTGCGCGCGTTGTTGGTGCTAAAAGGGATAATGACCAGACTGTCCTTGGGTGTAAAAACATTCTTTGGCTTGATGTGAAGCACAAGCTCCAACTCATGACCTGCGACACGGCTCCTATCCAGTCGGTCACCCATGGAGAAAATGCGTACATTGGCTGCTTTGGTCTTTGGCATGCCTTCTATGGAAAGATCGGGGAGAGCATTTTTCCAAAAGAACGCTACAGCCTCAAATATGATGGTTGCCTAGATCAAGACACATACCTACAGAAAGACAAAGACGGACTTTTTAGAGAGCGCCCTTACATGTCTGCTGCCGTCATTTCCTGTGTGGATGGCAACGTCATGTTTTTGAATCCGTGGTGTGAAACTCCCCTTAGTCGAAACGATATCCTCGCATTGCTCCGGCTATACCACTTCAGGCCTGAATACTCTTTCATTTGTCCAGAAACGCTTTCACAAGAAATTTCAGCGCAGGAAGAAAAAATCAAGCTCCTGCTGGATCCGCAGCGAATATGCGCCTCTTATGACGCTGCCGACTAGGGATTAATTTGATGGATACGCAACAACTAACCCAAGGCCTGCGGCAGGCTTTTTTCGCGGAAAACCACCGCATCGTCTTCTGGTACGACCCTGAGCAGAGTTTTGTGAGCGAGCTGGGGCAGCTCGATCTGCCCGATGTTCAGGTGCTGAACATGCAGGGCGAGTCCACCTTCGGCATCAAACTCAAGCTGGAGCTTGAGGATGCCGAGGGCAAGTATCTACTGTACTTCCCCTGTGCCGAGCCGGATGCCAATGATGATTGGCTGCTGGATATCAAACTGTACTCGCGCAGTTTTTATGCGGACAAGGTCTCGCTGATCTTCAACGACCTGGGTCTGCAACAGCAGAGTTTGCGTGAGCACCTTGCTGCTCGTGATCGCTTCCTCAGCAACAAGAATCGCTTGGCCAGCCTGAAAAGATTGATCCAGCCAAGCGACACTGAACAGGCGCTGGATCTGGCGATGATAGCCGTGGTGTTGGGGGCTAACGCTAGTGACATCATGGCGCTGCTCTGCACCCTGGCAGGGGCAGTGGTAAGTGATGACCTGGGCCTGGAGCAGAGTCCCCCGGTTATCGATGAGCTGTACAAATTCGGCCTGATGCCGGCGTTGCTCCTGGCTCTGCGGGATGAAGTTGGCTACCCGGCCAGTGTTGAGGAAATCAATGGCGAAAAGCCGTTCAGCTTCGGACATTTCCTGATTCGTCTGCTGGCCACTGGTTTCTGCGAAAGTATCGGCGACATCCCAAGCTGGGCGTCTGCTATTGCCATCCCGTCTGCCAATGCTCGGGCGACTTCTCGGGCGCTGCTTTCGCGTTGGAGGGATAGCTCGCGTTACTACAAGGCTTACGATGAAATATCCAGCTGGGTCGCCGAGGCTCTGCATATCGGGCAGAAGATCGGTGAGATTCCGTTGGAAACGCTGGCCAATGTCGCCACCTTCGAGGCCGTCGAGCGGCAGATCATCGTCGATCTGAGTAAGGCCATTCCGGAGTCGGATCCGCGCGACCTAGGCCTATTCTCGAAGATCATTTCCGAGCGCTTGGATAACTACTGGGCCTCGCGTCACAAGGACGACGAGATCCGCCGCAAGTACCGCCTGCTCTACTCCGCGCTGTCAGCGGCGATTGATCTGTTCAGCCTGCGTCAGCAGTATGCCGCTGGATTCCACTTTGCCAGTACCGAAGCAATCTACAAGGCCTATGAAAGCGAGCTGTATCGCTTTGATAGGGCTTATCGCCACTATTTTGCGGCCTCCCAGCGCGCTCATGTAGAGCTGCTGAAGAAGCTCGATGAAGCCGTCGAGCAATGTTACGCCTACTGGTACCTCGACCAACTGGGCCGAAGCTGGGGCGACAAGGTAGAGGCCGAGCAACGGCTGGAGCACTGGAGGATCGCCGGAGTACCCAGCCAGCAGAACTTCTTCGATCATTCGGTGCAGCCACAATTTGGGAAGAACCGCAGTAAGCGCCTGGTGGTGATCATCAGCGACGCCTTCCGCTATGAGGCTGCGGTTGAACTGCGTGACCGCATCAACGAAAAACGCTACAGCGAGGCAAACCTCGCCAGTCAGCTTGGCGTGCTACCCAGCTACACCACATTGGGCATGGCCTCGCTACTGCCACACAACACCCTGGAGTATCGGGAAGGGGCCGTCGATACGGTGTTCGCAGATGGGCAATCCACCGCCGGCACAGTGCAGCGCGACAAGATCCTTGCTCAGCACAATGGCATGGCCGTGACGGCCGACCAGGTCAAAGCCTGGTCACGAGATGAAGGCCGAGAAGCAATGAAAGATCAGCAACTGGTCTACGTCTATCACAACGTCATCGATGACCGTAGCGACAATGGCGGCCCGTCCGAGTCGGACACATTCCACCATGTGGAGGTGGCCATTGAGGAACTGACTGAGCTGACTCGCAAGATCCTCATGCACTTCAACACCAGCACGGTGCTGATTACCGCCGACCATGGTTTTCTGTTCCAGCAGAGCAAGCTGGAGGTCGCTGACCGCACATCGCTTGCTGAGAAGCCCGAGAACACTATCAAGAGCAAAAAACGCTACGTCATCGGGCACACCTTGCCCGCAGCAAAAGATGTGTGGCAGGGCTCCACCAGGCAGACAGCAGGTACAACCTCGGATACCCAATTCTGGATTCCAAAAGGCGCGAACCGCTTCCACTTCGTTGGCGGTGCGCGTTTTGTACATGGCGGTGCCATGCCCCAGGAGATTGTTGTGCCGGTGCTGACGGTCAACCAGCTGCGCGGCGAGAAGGCCGAGAAGCGCACCAAGCGCAAGGTGGGGGTGATTTCACCGAAGTCAGTGCTGAAGATGGTGACCAATATCCAGCGCTTCGACCTGATCCAGACCGAGTCGGTAAGCGAACAGGTACTCCCAGTCACCGTGGCGGTCGCCATTTACGAGGGTGAGCAGCCGATATCGAGTGAGGAGGTCGTGACCTTCGATTGTTCCACTGACTCGATGAACGAACGCATGAAGCAGGTGCGCCTGTCTCTGCTCGGCAGTGACTTCGACCGCAAGAAGGACTACTTCCTGGTCATCCGTGACAAAGACCTCCATACGGAGTTGGAGCGCTACAGGGTCACCATCGATTTGGCCTTCACCGACGACTTTTTTTGAGAGCATGACACGCAATGGACACCTATCAGGACAAAGACCTGGACCAGCTTCTCAATGAGCACTTTGCCGGCCGCGTGGTGCGCAAAGACCTGACCAAGCTGATCAAGGAAGGCGCTAACGTCCCCGTCTATGTGCTCGAATATCTGCTGGGTATGTATTGCGCATCGGATGACGCCGAGGTCATCGAGCAGGGCCTGAAGAACGTCAAGACCGTGCTGGCCGAAAACTATGTGCGTCCTGACGAGGCCGAGAAGGTTAAATCTCTTGTGCGCGAGCGCGGTACCTACAAGGTGATCGACCGGGTAACCGTGCGGCTCAATGAGCGTAAGGACCGTTACGAGGCCTCTTTCAGCAACTTGGGCATCAAGGATGCTGAGATTTCTGCCGGCATCGTCAAGGAATACGAGAAGCTGCTGGTCGGCGGGATCTGGGTAATTGCCACCTTGAGCTACTACCACGAGGAGGGCCAGAACGGCTCTCCCTTCGGAGTGACGCTGCTCAAGCCGATCCAGATGCCGAACATGAACATGCAGGAGCTTTTCTCAGGCCGGGCGGCACTGACCACTGAGCAGTGGCGTGAGGCTCTGATTCGCTCCATCGGCATGGAGCCCTCGACCTTGGATGAGTCCGTGCAATGGCACTTGCTGGCTCGCATGGTTCCCTTCGTCGAGAACAACTACAACGTCTGCGAGTTGGGGCCGCGTGGCACGGGCAAGAGCCATATTTACAAGGAGTGTTCGCCCAACAGCATGCTGGTGTCCGGTGGGCAGACTACGGTGGCTAACCTGTTCTACAACATGAGCAGCCGGCGCATCGGCTTGGTCGGTCTGTGGGATGTTGTTGCCTTCGACGAAGTGGCTGGTATCAACTTCAAGGACAAGGATGGCGTCCAGATCATGAAGGACTTCATGGCCTCCGGATCCTTTGGCCGGGGGCGTGAGCAGATGGAGGCCTCGGCCTCGATGGTTTTCGTTGGCAACATCAACCAGAGCGTAGAGTCTCTGGTAAAGACTAGCCATCTGCTGGCTCCCTTCCCGGAGCAGATGATCGACTCGGCCTTCTTCGACCGCTTCCATGCCTACATCCCTGGCTGGGAGATTCCCAAGATGCGCCCGGAGTACTTCACCAATAGGTACGGCCTGATCGTCGACTACCTGGCAGAGTTTTTCCGCGAAATGCGCAAGCGCAGCTTCGCCGATGCCATCGATAAGTTCTTCAAGCTTGGCAACAATCTCAACCAGCGCGACGTGATCGCGGTACGCAAGACCGTTTCCGGGCTACTCAAGCTGCTTTATCCCCATGACCAGTTCACCAAGGAAGACGTGCGGCAGTGCCTGGAGTACGCCTTGCAGGTCCGCCGTCGGGTCAAGGAGCAGCTGAAGAAAATCGGTGGCATGGAGTTTTACGATGTCCACTTCAGCTACATCGACAATGACACGCTGGAGGAGCACTTCGTAACGGTAAAGGAGCAGGGGGGCGGGACGCTGATCCCTGAAGGCCAGAGCAAGCCTGGTTTCATTCACACTATCGGCTTGAGCGGAAAAGGTATGCCAGGGCTGTACCGCCTTGAGCTACAGGTCACCAAAGGCTCTGGAAAGCTCGCCACCTCTGGTCTCTGGAATTCCAGCATTGCCAAGGAGCAGGTGAAGATTGCCTTTGACTACTTCAAGGCAAATGCTTCGCGCATCAGTGCCTCGGCCAGGGTTCTAGAACATGATTTCCACCTGCATGTGGTGGAATTGCAAAACACTGGTCCGCTGACCCACATGGCGCTCGCTAGCTTGGTGGCTTTCGCCTCAGGCTTGCTGGGGCGTCCTGCCCAGGGGCAGATGGTTGTACTTGGCGATATGAGTCTGGGTGGCAACATCACTCCAGTGGAAAGTATCGCGGAGTGTCTGCAGGTGGCTTTCGATGCAGGCGGCAAGCGGGTCGCGTTGCCTATGAGCAGCGCGGTGGATCTGCCAACAATTCCCCCAGAACTGTTTACCAAGTTCCAGACGAGTTTTTACGCGGATCCCGTCGATGCGGTGATCAAGGCTTTAGGTGTGGATTGAGCTTCGAGCTTCAGATTTGTACCAAGTAACGATGAGGCTGCTATCAAGGCTATGGCGTACAGGGGCCGCCTCTCCTGGGATCAGTGGTGATGACGGTCTGCAGGTAAATTGAAACGGCCGCTAGGCAAGGGCTTTGTCGCCGCTGGAGGTGCTGCTCGTGAAGCATATTGTTGTTTTGCCGAGTGAAACGGTCGCAGACATTACCTGTGATGTGTGTTGTCAGAGTACTCACGTTGAAGGTCATGGTTTCCAGTTTGGAACCCTTCAGGCTCATTGGGGGTATGGCTCCAAGCATGATGGCGAGCGTTATGAGGTGCATCTCTGTGAGGCCTGCTTTTTCCGCGCGCTGAGTGGTCTCCGCCGCGAGCGCATGGTCAACACCATGTTCGATGAGAATCCCGATAGGGCTGACGATGAGTTCGGCCTTGTGCAGCGGAGCGAGTTCTGGAAAGACAACTGAGCTCGGTTCAGATGGGACTATGGATACGGGCAGGATATGGGGCGTTAGCCTCGCAGATGTGATGCAGCAGAGAAGATCACGTGGTTACTAATTCGACTGCCGAGAGACTGACTCGCTGAGGTTGAGTACGTGCGATCTCCCTCCACTCGGTACTGGTGCCCAAGCTCGCTACCTTGTGCATCACGAATTGAAAGAACCTCCAGTAACGGCTCCATCAACCAGCGACCAACCTCGTTCGTATGCCCAGGACTCACAAGATACGCCTGCTCCAGCCAGGCGTGCTCAGTCTGCGCAGCTATGACCTGTTCCAGCAATGGAACCGAGGGAACCATTAGCATGCTTCGAAAGGCCTGGTTTCCATCGTCCTCAACGATCTGCAAGTAGAACCAGGGCCAGGTCATCTCTAGCTCGACATATGACCAGAACTGCACGCCATCTGGCGCTGTTGAGAGCCCAGGAAGCAGTTCCGCATTCCGACTGGTTTTGAACACGAGGCAATTTCCTAATGAGAATTTTGCTTGATTGATGAACAATATATTTTGTAGTCATATATTGTTCAATCGCGCTTCATCGTCCCATTTTGCGGAGCAGCAAAATGGAAGTCCGGGATTCGTTCGGGAAGGCGTTGAGGTTCGTGCGACAGCGTAGGGGGCTGACACAGGAAGATTTCTCACTCGTTAGCAGTCGTACCTTCGTAAGCATGCTGGAGCGCGGGGCAACGAGCCCGACTCTCGAAAAGCTCGATAGCCTCTGCACGGTGCTCGACATTCATCCGGTCACCCTCTTGGCCCTGACCTACTTGCTTGGATCCGAAGCTCCTGAAAGTTTTGAGCAGCTCTTGGAGAAGGTTGGTGAGGAATTGAGAGATCTAGTCGAACCTGACTGATTGCTCAGCGGGGCTGTGTGAGGAGGCGGTTCCGTGACCGCACAGTGAGTGTTGACCTTGCTGTCCCTCTGTGTTGTTGGCGCTGATGGAAAATTGGGGGTCATATGTCCGTCGCGCAAGCAATTTTGAATCGAGTCAAGCACATGCCAAAGGGGAGGCCCTTTGTCGGCGCGGTGTTCGCGCAGGTTGGTTCCCGTGCGTCGATTAATAAAGCGCTTTCTAGACTGGTGCAATCAGGCACGCTGGAGCGAGTGGCTCGCGGTGTCTACATGCGCCCTAAAACGAGCAAGTACACCGGTAGGGTGGTGCGCCCGAGTCCGCTGGCTGTCATGGAGGTCATCACGAAGGCGAACGGCGAGACGATCCAGATACACGGCGCGGAGGCTGTTCGGCGGTTGGGCCTCAGCACACAGATGCAGGTGTTGCCGACCTTTTACACCAGCGGATCTACTCGCGAGATCAAGGTTGGCAATGCGGTGGTTCGCCTCCGTCACGTATCCAAGGACCGCTTGCAGCACGCCGGCACGACGGTAGGTGTGGCGCTTACTGCTCTCTACTACATCGGGAAAGAAGGGCTGTCCGCTAATGTGGTTGCCAAGATTGTTAGTGCGCTGAGCGGCGAAGAGCTGATGAAGCTAAGGGCCTGCAAGATGCCGAGATGGATGCGATCGTCATTGAGCCTTGTGTGAGCGTACGTGGATGCGTCTTGCGTACTGGATCACTTTGGCCTCGATGGTGGTGATGTGGCGATTCAATCAGCCCCCCCCAGCATTTCACAAGAGAGGAGCCATTCGCTCTGATATGCGTGATCATCTCTGTCAGTCCTCCTTGTGCACTGTAGAATTAGTATGAGCTTTCTCTCTATCGACGTTGCTCTGCCTGCCCTTCGCTCAGCATTGGCAGAGCGAAATGAAGCTGTTCTTGAAGCTCCTCCAGGAGCGGGTAAGACAACCCGAGTTCCCCTCGCGCTATTGAATGAGACATGGCTTGGAACCCAAACCATCTTGATGCTCGAGCCGAGGCGTCTTGCTGCTCGAGCTGCGGCTGAGCGTCTAGCTAGCGAATTGGGTGAGAGAGTAGGTGAAACCATCGGGTACCGGATTCGCTTGGAAAGCAAAGTCGGTCCGAAAACCCGAGTTGAAGTCGTCACCGAGGGCATCCTGTCCCGTCGTTTACAAGAGGACCCCGCCCTCGACGGCGTTGGGATTGTCATCTTCGATGAATACCATCTTCGTACGCTTGACGCAGATTTAGCCTTGGCACTTTGTCTAAACGGCCGTGAGCTTCTTAGGGACGAAAGCCAACCACTTAAGATCCTTCTGATGTCTGCAACGCTTGAGGGGAATCGTCTTTCTAAGCTCCTGAACGACGCTCCAATTGTGAAGAGTGACGGCCGTATGTTTCCGGTCACCACGTATTGGGGGAGACCTCATCAATTCGGTGAGTTCGTCGAGCAGCGCGTGATTCAGGTCTGTCTGCAGGCCCTATCTGAACAAAGCGGGAGCATCCTTGTGTTCCTTCCCGGTCAGGCTGAAATACGCCGGGTTAACGAGCAGTTGAAAACTCAACTGAAGGACCAAGATAACATTATGCTTTGTCCGCTCCATGGCGAACTTGACCTGTCGTCCCAGCGAGCAGCTATCGAACCCGCGCCACAAGGCAAACGCAAAGTAGTGCTTGCCACCAACATAGCCGAAACGAGCTTAACCATCGACGGCGTTCGCGTCGTAGTGGACGCTGGACTAGCACGCGTGCCGCGTTTTGACCCTGTCAGTGGTATGACTCGCCTGGATACGCAACGTGTTTCTCGAGCGGCAGCTACGCAACGTGCTGGCCGCGCAGGACGCCTAGAACCAGGTGTTTGCTATCGACTCTGGTCGGAATCGCAACATGACCAGCTTGCAGCATACGACGCTGCCGAAATTTTGCAGGCAGATCTATCTGGACTCGCGCTGCAGCTAGCACGATGGGGTGTGCAGCCTGACGATTTGGCTTGGTTAGATTCGCCTCCTGTAGCAGCTTATGCGCAAGCTCGTGATCTACTCACCCGGCTAGGAGCATTAGATGAGCGTGGTGTTATTACTGCCCATGGCCAAGCGATGGCTGAGTTACCTGCACATCCTCGAATCGCGCATCTGTTACTCCGTGGCCAGGCATTCGGGCTCGGTAACCTCGCCTGTAACATAGCGGCGCTGCTTGGAGAAAAAGATATCCTCCGCGGTAACGGCGCTGACCTTCATGATCGTCTTAGCGTATTGGGTAATGAAGCGTCCTCACGCGCCAGTCGAGGGGCTGTTCAACGAGCCCGTAAGCTAGCGAGGCAGTTCAGGGGATACCTACGCGGTCCGGTATCTGAACCTGTGGCAGACCCTGATCATCCACGGTGGCAAGGGGGGCTCCTGGCCTTCGCTTATCCAGATCGAGTGGCACGTCAGCGACGCGATGGTGGAGCCGAATACCGATTGGCAAATGGTCGTGCCGCACAGTTTGGCGAGCCTGACGCACTGATGAAAGAGCCTTGGCTAGTCATTGCAGACCTTGGGAGCAGACAAGGTCAGAGAGAGGAGCGCATCTACATTGCCGCAGCACTTGATCCCCAGCTATTCGACACTCTGCTTGCCGAGCAGGTAAGCCAGCGTGATGAACTCGAGTGGGACGAACGCGAGGGTGTATTGAAAGCCGAGCGTCAGCAGCGTGTGGGCGAGTTGGTATTGAGTCGAGCTGCCATTCCTAGGCTTGATGAAGAGGCTCGTTCTCAGGCATTGGTCGGGCTCGTACGTCGCAAGGGCATGGCGCTGCTACCGTGGACACCGGAACTTCGTCAGTGGCAGGCACGAGTGTCTCTTCTTCGTGATCTGGATCTCGAGCAAAAGGGTGAAAGTGAGTGGCCTGATCTGTCAGATAGCGCACTCCTGAGCTCACTTGAAGTGTGGCTGGGGCCATACCTGGGCAAAGTTAGCCGACTCAGTCATTTCGATAACTTGGATCTCTCCAGCATCCTCCTTGGGTTGCTGCCTTGGCCGTTACCTGCACGCCTCGATGAACTAGCCCCCAAAGCGCTGCAGGTGCCATCTGGCTCGCGCATTGCCATTGATTACTCAGAACATCCTCCCGTGCTTGCCGTTAGGCTACAGGAGCTGTTTGGCATGGCTGACACTCCTCGTGTAGCAGGGGGCCGACAGGGGGTGCTACTGCATCTACTTTCTCCAGCTCGCAGACCCGTACAGGTTACTCAAGATCTCGCCAGCTTTTGGGCCAATACCTACATTGAAGTAAAGAAAGATCTAAAGGGTCGATACCCCAAGCACTGGTGGCCTGATAACCCTATGGAGGCAGAGCCAACCGCTAGGAGTAAGCCTAGAAAGCAATGACTGCCGCCCGAGCGAAGCCAAGAAAAACCTAGAGATCGAGATAAGAAGCGACCGAGTTTACGTGGCGCGTGCCTTGGCAATTTCAAAATCTTCATTACGCAACTTCTTGAGCTTTTCAAGCTCTGTTGCGTACTCGGCAACAGGCATTCCTGCTTGTAAGTCGTTCAGAAGTTTCTCTTGGCTTTGGTCAAAGACTTCAATCGCCTTGATCATGTAAACCGAGGAAACCGTGGTTTGGTAGTTCGATACCTTCTCGAAGGCTAGGTGAATGTAGCGCTCTACAGAATCAGGACTCTGGTGGCCAGTCCACTGCATCACCTCTGCAACGAATTTTTTGCTGTCGAGTAATGCACGCCTGAAGTCATCTACGCTTTCAAGTTCATGCCTGTGGATGAGCAAAACAAACAAGTTAGTTATGAACGCGTGACGGAACATGTGTGCACAAATTGGCTCTTTGATCCCAGCATGATTCTTCAGTACGAAAACTTCATTTGAAATCGAGTCAGCGTTAAGCCTGGAGCCATTCTGGTCGGAGACAAACAGGAAGCCATGATCATTGGATTTTCTGAATTTGCTGATGAGCCTCTTTCGAGGAAAGTCTATGTACTTTTTCAACTCGTTCAGCAGCATCTTCGTGATGGGAATCATACGCTCTACACCCACCCCTCGCTTAAGAGTCTCAAGACGCAACATCGGAAACTCCATTGCTAGCGCAGCCAAGACGTCGCTGACTAAAATGTTTGCGATTTCACTACGCCGAGCACCTGTATGCTCCAGCAGGGAAATCATGACGTGGCGGCGCATCTGCAGATGTCTTGTTTTACCGAGGCTGTTGATGGCCTCCCTTAAACGGTCAATGTTCTGCGCCGTAATCGGATCACGCGTGCGTGGACGTCCGCCGGATAGTGAAAGCGAGTGATGGTGGACATAGTCCCTTTTTATAACTTTTCCTGAGCGGGTTTTGATTGTGGCTGTCTTATGAATCGTGCGAATTCTGCCGTTAGGCGAAACAAAGGCATTGTCGCCGTAGAAATGGCCAACGTGGCTCAAAAAGTCCAAGCAAACCCGGCCAACGTTCAATACCGTAGTCTCTGACTTCCTCTTATGTGTGGAGCCAGGCCTAAGCGCTTCTGTTCGAATTGAGCTGATGAAGCTGCTAAATCCATTGTCAGTCAACTCGATGAAATCTATATCATGGCGGAAACAGTAACGTATGAGCTGGCTGATTTTCGCCGCATAGTCCCCCATTGTGCCGCCTTTGCTGCCTTTTCTGGATAGCCCGGATTGACCGCCTCTCCCTGGTCTGTCTCGCAAGGCCAGCATATAAAGGTTCGCAAGCAAGCAAGGTCGTCCGTCAGGCCATACAATAAATGGCATGTTTGATCCATCTTTCGTAACAAGAGAGCCCAAGGCGTGATGGTCAAAGAGCTTTAGGTCGCTGACTGGCCTGAAAAGCTGCTTTATAGATGACGTACTCATTTACGGTACTTGTCGATTTTGGTGACTTTTCGATCATGCTCAATTGGCGGAAAATAATCGAAAGGTGGCGGGTTCATAGAGGCAATCATCGTCAGCGTCGTTAAAGCATCTTGCACACGCTTCTTGCGAAGCTTCTCGCTAGGCGTATCCCTGATAATTTTCAACTCGCCTATAGCGTACGATAAACCCTGTAGTAATATGAAGTTTATCTTTTGATGTTGCTCAAGGTCGCGCTCCATCTCATCTACACGCTTCGTTAGACCGCTTTTCGTACGTTTGTTGCTTTTTTGACCTCTATTATTGAAAGTGTCGATGCTGTCTTTGGCAGATAATCGAAGATAATTTATCTCTTCAAATCCGCGTTCAAATAGTTCGTTGGCGTACGTCTTAAGTGTATTTAAACTGACAGCCTTCGTCTGCTTGATACCTTCATCGTCTTCGAATTCGACTTCCAATGCGGCGATCCCGGCCTGGCTTTTAAGTGCCGAGATTAGTTCTACATTTTCAGCGAATATATGAGGTCTTGCAGCAACCTGCCTTAGAAAGTCTCGCAGGGCGCTTACAGCGCTTCTGCTATTTAATACCCGTGCGTCAGTCTTCATGGTTAACTCAATCTTTAATTTTTACGATAACGCGCATATGCTTCCCGGCGTTATCGACGAAAAACTCTGGCTCAATGCAAACCTCACCTTCCTGGATAAGATCCAGGATATGTTCTTCAAGCTCTTCAGTGTCGACTAGCGCAAAGTCGTCGGTACCATAGCGCGCTCGAAGTAGGTGAGCGAGCTGGGCGTAACTTTCAGTCCCTCCCTGATGAAGACTCTCGGCAACAAATTGAGCTTTAGCCCCGCGCAGAATCGTTCCGTCCAAGGTCTCGGTTATGTAGTTCCACAGGTGCTCAATATCAGTATGGCCAAGCATCCATTGCAGGGTCTCTAAACCACCGAAGCTGGCGGAGTGAAAGAACAGCATTGCAAAAAAACGACGTAGCTGGTGCTGGCGAATATAGTAACGTTCACCCTTATTGTTAATTGGGGTTTGGATGTAGTCGCAAAGAAAATCCAGGTTACGGTTGTAGCTATAAGAGGTGGGCTGAGAAAACCCAACGTCACCGCGAATTGAAGGTGTTGCAAACAAGTGACACATCTCTTCAATGTAACCCAGACGAACAAGAATTTTTTGCATTCGGATCAGGTTTTTAATCATCTGGACAGCTATAGGCTCAATTGGTCGTGCTTCCAGGTTTCTGAGTCCATAAAGACGGTAGGTGCTTTTGCGGTTGTAAAAATTCAACCATTGCTCAGTGGAGTCCAAGCAATTTGTGCAATGCAAATCTAGTAGCTCGCCAACTCGACGTGCAGTAATAGCACCGACAACTAATTGTACGGCTCCAATGTAAACTCCGATGAGCTCAAGTACGGCGCAGTTGGTGCGAAGTTTATTAAAATAACTCTCCTTGCTTTCTATTCTGATTCGCCCAAGTAATGAATCTTCATTGCGGAATGAGAGTCCAAATTGTCTCACGCCCAAGGCTGCAAGCTCCGGGCCTACTACATGTTGAAGTTCTTTGTCGGATAGTTCTCCAACTTTAATCTTGTGGATCTTGCAGTAAAGTATGAGTTTGCAAAAGCCGTTCACAATTGTCTTGCCATGCTTAAGGTGGAACTCTACGGAGTCTTTAAATGCACCAAACACCACGGCAGATGGAAGCGTCCTAAAACTGCCTGGGCTCGATAGATTAGCCTGGAATTTTAAGACCTCTATTAAATCGCTTACTGGCGGGGCAGGGATTCCAAGCTCATGCAGTCTTCCCATGCTATAAATAGATGCTTTATATCCATTAAAGGCAGTCGGTGTAATAGTTTTCCTTTCTCCCGTCGTTACTCGGACAGGTGGGTACTCACGTCTGAAGTCGGAGGCGGACTTGTAATAAGTTAAAATGTTTATAACTGATTTTGTTTCTGATTTTCCCTTGAGTGTTTTTTTATATATCACCTCTGATAGCATGGCTGAGTTGGGTGAGTTCCACCTTTGGTTCCCTTTCCTGTAATAGCCTTTAAGATAAAGAGCTGCGCGGATATTTGGAATTAGGTAAAGTTCTACATCCAGTTCATTTTCGTCCTCTTGGTCTGGGGTCACTATCTGCATTTCTGGTATGGCATCTAAAGTTTTACTGATCAGGTTTTGATCTGTGGATTCAAGAAGTTCCAAACAGTAGGATGACATCCGTTTGCGCCACCCATACACTGACTCAGATGTGTCCGGGTGATAGGTGAGCGTGGTTAATATTGACTTAAGGTTGTTCGAGGAAAGTCCAGCCAGCCCATAAGTGGAAAACTCATACTCGGCCGAATGCAGAAGCAAATAATCAATTACATGTACTGCTCTTGCAAAATTGATTGCTTGAGATTTAATTGAGTTGGAATCTGCGCCGCCACCAGCAACCTTCTCTGTAGCTGAGGTGAGCATGTATTTTAGGCCAGCAAGCAGATCGTTATTCTTTCTGTCTGTAAGAATACTTCCGTCATCAAGATCTACGCTCCAGTTGAGTGTTTTGTCGCGCTTATAGTCGAAGTTGTAGTGCCATACGTTGTCGTGAAAGCTACTCTTAAGCCAGTCTGCTCTTTGTAGCTTGCACTTGGAATCCACAAAGAAAGGGTTCAAAAAATTAAGCTCGTGCGGCATTTCCATAAATGAGTGACTCCATTTTTTTAGGGTTGCAGTGCGAAAGTGCATCGGAGAGATGTTGCTTAAGGAAACTCTGAAAAAGACTTTCTGATTTGGCAAAATACCGCGACCCCACCCACCGAGTTTCCCGATGAAGCAGATGACCTTCGCCGACGCCGAGTACGCTGGCAAGCGCAAGCAAACCCGCAAGGAG
>NZ_BQHW01000039.1 GCF_021602025.1 Pseudomonas ceruminis | reverse complement strand
CAAGCACCCACACGAATTGCTTGATTCAATTTGTTAAAGAGCGTTTGGCTAAGAGCGTTTCGTCTCAACCGAGGCGCGCATTCTACGCTTTCCTCATTTGCTGTCAAGTGTTTATTTTGAAGTTTTTACCGAGAAACTCGTTTAGCTTCAAACACTTGACTCGCTGCGATCTCTAGTAGCGGGAGGCGAATCATACAGCGTTTAGAAGCGCTGTCAACCACCGTTTCAACCGCTATCGATCAGACGACCGAAGCACTTTCAGCACTACCTGAATCGATTAACTCGTTGAATCTCAAGGAGTTTCTCGTTCCGACTACGCTGGAAGTGGGGCGCATTATAAGGGGATTCGAAACCCCGTCAACCTTTAATTTCAATAAACCTTAATAATGCTGCAAAACAAAGCGGGGAGGCCTTTCGGCCTCCCCGCTTCTATATATAGCTACAGCGCCAAGCGATCACTCAGCCTTGAGGGTGACTCGGGCAAACGCCTTCTTCCCCGCCTGGCACACGTGGGTGGCGCCGAGTGCAAACATGAAGTCGCGCCCAACCACCACGCCGTCGACCTTCACCGCACCACCATTGAGCAGGTCCCGCGCCATCGCCGAGTTCTTCACCAGGCCTGCACGGTTCAGTACAGCAGCGATCGGCAAGGCTTCGGCTGCAGCCACTTCGATCTCGGGCAGGTCTTCCGGCAACTCGCCCTCCTTCATGCGGTTACCCGCCGCACGGTGGGCATTGGCAGCAGCCTCTTCCCCATGGAAGCGCGCAACGATCTCTTCTGCCAGCTTGATCTTGATATCACGCGGGTTCGCGCCATTGGCGACATCGGCACGGAACTGGTCGATCTCGTCCATCGAACGGAAGCTCAGCAGCTCGAAGTAGCGCCACATCAGCGTGTCCGGAATCGATACCAGCTTGCTGTACATCACACCCGGGGCTTCCTGGATACCCACATAGTTGCCCAGCGACTTGGACATCTTCTTCACGCCGTCGAGCCCTTCAAGCAACGGCATGGTCACGATATTCTGCGCTTCCTGGCCGTAAGCACGCTGCAGCTCACGCCCCATCAACAGGTTGAACTTCTGGTCGGTCCCCCCCAGCTCCACGTCAGCTTTCAGCGCCACCGAGTCGTACCCCTGCACCAACGGGTACAGGAACTCGTGGATGGCGATCGGCTGATTGGTGGTGTAACGCTTGTCGAAGTCATCACGCTCGAGCATGCGCGCCACGGTGTACTGCGACGCCAGGCGGATAAAGTCCGCCGGGGTCAGCGTATCCATCCAGGTTGAGTTGAAGGCGACTTCGGTCTTGGCCGGGTCGAGAATCTTGAACACCTGCTGCTTATAGGTCTCGGCGTTATCCAGGACCTGCTCACGGGTCAGCGGCGGACGCGTGGCGCTCTTGCCGCTCGGATCGCCAATCATCCCGGTGAAGTCACCAATCAGGAAAATGACCTGATGGCCCAGATCCTGGAACTGACGCAGCTTGTTGATCAGCACCGTGTGCCCCAGGTGCAGGTCGGGCGCGGTCGGATCGAAACCTGCCTTGATACGCAGAGGCTGGCCGCGCTTGAGCTTCTCAACCAGTTCCGACTCGACCAACACTTCTTCCGCACCGCGCTTGATAAGCGCCAGCTGCTCTTCAACCGACTTCATAGACAGACCCGCAAGGCTCAGATTCAAGGGGAGCCAACCATACAAGATCGGCCATCAAATACAAGTTTTGCAAAGGAATGTGACCTGACCACAGGTTTGCGGCGTCTACGCGCCCTTGCGTGAAAATGGATTTGGTTATATTTTATACAGTTATTTCATCTTCATCATGTCATTCATCTTTTCCATATTCACTTTTCTTCAAAGTCCCCTTACCTATGACCAACGAAACGCCTAAAGCGCCCCCGCTTTATCCGAAAAGCCATCTGTTGGCCGCCAGCGGCATTGCCGCGCTGCTCAGCCTGGCCCTGCTGGTATTTCCGTCCAGCGAAGTCGAAGCCAAGAAAACCACTCTCAGCCTGGAACTCGAGAGCCCTGCCGAGCAGTTGAAGGACGAATCCAAGGCAGCGCCGCTGGTACAGAGCGAAGCCGACCAGGGTTCTCCCTTCGCGCAGATCGAAGGCGCCGAATCACCCACCGAACAAACCGCTCAGCAAGCACCAGCGCCGGAGCAGCAGCCACAAGCCAAGGAACCTGGCCATCGCGAAGTCGTCGTCGCACGCGGCGATACCTTGTCGACGCTGTTCGCCAAAGTGGGGCTGCCGGCCAACGTAGTGCATGACCTGCTGGCCAGCAACAAGCAGGCCAAACAGTTCAGCCAGCTCAAGCACGGCCAGGTACTGCAGTTCGAACTGGACAAGGATGGCCAACTGGCGAGCCTGCACAGCAAGGTCAGCAACCTTGAGACCATCCGCCTGACCAAGTCCGCCAAGGGCTACACCTTCGATCGCGAAATCAGCAAGCCGCTGGTGCGCACCGCTTATGCACACGGGGTCATCAAGAGTTCGCTGTCGGCTTCAGCGCAGCGCGCGGGCCTGTCCCACAGCATGACCATGGACATGGCTAAGGTGCTTGGCTATGACATCGACTTCGCTCAGGACATTCGCCCGGGCGATGAATTCGACGTGGTGTACGAGCAGAAGGTCATGGACGGCAAGGTGGTCGGCACCGGCAACATCCTGTCCGCCCGCTTCACCAACCGTGGCAAAACCTACACGGCCGTGCGCTACACCAACAAGCAGGGCAATACCAGTTACTACACGGCTGATGGCAACAGCCTGCGCAAGGCATTCATCCGTACCCCCGTAGATTTCGCCCGTATCAGCTCGCGCTTTTCCGCTGGCCGCAAGCACCCGATTCTGAACAAGATCCGTGCACACAAGGGTGTCGACTACGCCGCCCCACGGGGCACCCCCATCAAGGCGGCCGGCGATGGACGCATCGAGCTGGCCGGGCGCCGTGGTGGCTACGGCAATACCGTCATCATCGCCCATGGCAACAGCTACAAGACCCTTTACGGGCACATGCAGGGCTTTGCCAAGGGCATCAAGACCGGCGGCAGCGTGAAGCAGGGCCAGATCATCGGCTACATCGGTACGACCGGGCTGTCCACTGGGCCGCACCTGCACTATGAGTTCCAGGTCAACGGCGTGCATGTCGACCCCCTGAGCCAGAAGGTGCCGATGGCAGACCCGATCGCCAAGGCAGAACGCCAGCGGTTCCTGCAGCAGAGCCAGCCACTGATCGCCCGCATGGATCAGGAAAAGGCCACCATGCTCGCAGCGAACAAGCGCTAAGCCCATGGCGCTCTACCTGGGGGTGATGTCCGGGACCAGCCTCGACGGCCTGGATATTGCCTTGATCGAACAAGGCGAGCAGCTTGAACTGCTCGCCACCCATTACCTGCCCATGCCCAGCGACCTGCGTCAGCAACTGCTTGCCCTGTGCAGCAGCGGCCCTGACGAGATCGCGCGTGCGGCGCTGGCAGAAAACCGCTGGGCCAGCCTGGCAGCCGAAGGTATCCGCCAACTGCTGGCCCGTCAGGGGCTGCAGGCCGATGCCATCCGCGCCATCGGCAGCCACGGCCAGACCATTCGCCACGAACCCGCACGCGGTTTTACCGTACAGATCGGCAACCCGGCGCTGCTCGCCGAGCTTACCGGCATCAGCGTGGTTGCCGACTTCCGCCGGCGCGACGTGGCTGCAGGAGGCCAAGGCGCACCGCTGGTACCGGCTTTCCACGAAACCTTGTTCGGACACTTGGGCCAGCGCCTGGCAATCCTGAATGTGGGCGGCTTCAGCAACCTCAGCCTGATCGAGCAGGACAAGCCGGTCCACGGCTTCGACTGCGGCCCAGGTAACGTGCTGCTGGATGCCTGGATAGAGCGCAAGCGCGGCCAGGCCTACGATGCCGATGGTGCCTGGGCGGCTTCGGGCGTGGTGCAGCCGGGCTTGCTCAGTGCATTGCTGGCCGACCCGTTCTTTGCTGGCAGCGGCCCAAAGAGTACGGGCCGCGAGGTGTTCAACCTGGCTTGGCTGGACGGTCACCTGGCGGGCCAGCCCGCTTACCGGGACGAGGATGTACAGGCGACATTGCTGGAGCTTACCGCGCGCAGCATCATCGACTCGCTGAGCAATGCCCAGCAGGGCACAGAAGCGTTGCTGGTGTGCGGCGGTGGCGCACGTAACGGCGCCCTTATGGCCCGCCTTGGCCAACTGCTACCCAAGGCCCGTGTCGCCAGCACCGGCGCCCATGGCGTAGACCCTGACTGGGTCGAGGCCATGGCCTTTGCCTGGCTGGCGCATTGCTGCCTCGAAGGCATCAGCGCCAACCGCCCAAGCGTGACGGCGGCCAAGGGCCTGCGGGTACTGGGTGCAATCTACCCGGCATAACCGCTACACCGCAAAGCAAAACGCCGCGCAATTGCGCGGCGTTTTCGTATGGCCAGGCCTCAGATCGAGAACGAGGACCCGCAACCGCACGTAGTGGCAGCGTTTGGGTTCTTGATCACAAAGCGCGAGCCCTCCAGGCCTTCCTGATAGTCCACCTCGGCGCCAGCCAGATACTGGAAGCTCATCGGGTCGACCACCAGCGACACGCCTTCGCGCTCGACGATGGTGTCGTCTTCGGCCACATCCTCATCGAAAGTGAAGCCGTACTGGAAGCCCGAGCAGCCGCCACCGGTCACGAACACCCGCAGTTTCAGACGTTCATTGCCTTCCTCATTGACCAGGTTCTTCACTTTCTGGGCTGCCCCATGGGTGAATTCCAGACCGGTAGGGGTGAAGGTTTCGACGCTCATGTTGACTCTCCCGGCGCAGTTGCCGCCTTAAAACTCGATGACGCGCATTATCCGCTTTCCCGAGAAAATTGGTCAAGAATTGTGCGGCTTTAGTCGCGACTGACAAAATGGCCCGCGCAAGGCGGGCCATTTCGATCGCAGCTCGCTTACGGCAGCAAGCCCGCGTGGGACAGGCCCATACGCTCGTCCAGGCCGAACAGGATGTTCAGGTTCTGTACCGCCTGGCCAGAGGCACCCTTCACCAGGTTGTCGATCACCGACAGCACCACCACGAGGTCGCCCCCCTGCGGGCGATGAACGGCAATGCGGCAGACGTTGGCGCCGCGCACACTTCGGGTTTCCGGGTGGCTGCCAGCGGGCATCACATCGACGAACGGTTCGTCGGCGTAGCGCTTCTCGAACAGCGCCTGCAAGTCGACCGAGGTATCGACAACATTCGCGTACAGCGTGGCGTGGATGCCACGGATCATCGGCGTCAGGTGCGGCACGAAGGTCAGGCCGATGTCTTTGCCAGCAGCCAGACGCAGGCCTTGGCTGATTTCAGGCAGGTGGCGGTGGCCCTTGACTGCATAAGCCTTCATGCTCTCGCCAGCCTCGCAGAACAGCGAACCCACTGCGGCTCCGCGGCCAGCACCACTGACCCCCGACTTGCAGTCGGCGATCAGCCGCGACGGGTCGGCCAGGCCCGCTTCGAGCAGTGGCAGGAAGCCCAGCTGCGCGGCAGTCGGGTAGCAGCCCGGCACCGCAATCAGGCGCGCCTGGCGGATTTTTTCGCGGTTGACCTCAGGCAGGCCGTAGACCGCATCCTTGAGCAGCTCAGGGGCACCGTGCGGTTGTCCGTACCATTTGCCCCATTCGGCAGCGTCCTGCAGGCGGAAGTCCGCGGACAGGTCGATGACCTTGGTGCCTGCAGCCAGCAGTTCGCCGGCCAGGGCGTGGGCGACACCGTGCGGCGTGGCGAAGAACACGACGTCGCAGGCCGCCAGGGCCTTGCTGTCTGGCACGCTGAAAGCCAGGCCGTCATAGTGGCCGCGCAGGTTCGGGTACATGTCGGCGACCGCAACGCCCGCCTCGGAACGCGAAGTGATGACTGCCACTTCGGCCTGTGGATGCTGTGCCAGCAGACGCAACAGTTCGACGCCGGTGTAACCCGTGCCGCCGACGATACCGACCTTGATCATAACGCTTGCCCCTTATCAACGAGCCGTCTGGAAAGCGCACGATGATAGGGGCGCAGGGCGCCTGTAACAACTCTCCGGGTGACCCTTTGGGTACTTGGCCACTACTATCTGACGACCGTGAATACCTGAAGGACTCTCTAGATGCTTTACCTATGGATCAAAGCGCTGCACATCGTCAGCGTGGTCTGCTGGTTCGCCGGCCTGTTCTACCTTCCCCGGCTTTTCGTCTACCACGCCCAAAGCCAGGACAGCCTGAGCCAGGAGCGCTTCGTGACAATGGAGCGCAAGTTGTATCGCGGCATCATGAACCCAGCGATGATCGCCACCTATGTGTTCGGCGCCTGGATGCTCTACCTCACTCCGGGCTGGTTGAGCCAGGGGTGGCTGCACGCCAAGCTCACGCTGGTGATCCTGCTCACCGGCTACCATCACATGTGCAGTGCCCAACGCAAACGCTTCGCCAACGGCGCCAACACTCGTAGCCACGTGTACTACCGCTGGTTCAACGAAGTGCCGGTGCTGTTCCTGCTGGGCATCGTAATTCTGGTGGTGGTCAAACCGTTCTGACGTTAACCATTCTGCACTGGAGCCTCGCCCATGACGCTGCCCGCTTCGCTCGAACAACGCCTGCGCCTGCCCGTGGTGGCCGCACCGATGTTCCTGATCTCCAATCCCCAGCTGGTCCTGGCCTGCTGTGGCAGCGGCGTGGTCGGCAGCTTTCCTGCGCTGAACCAACGTGACAGCGCAGGTTTCAAGGCCTGGCTCGAAGAGATCGAAGCGGGCCTGGCGCAGTTACAGGCGCCGGCCCCCTATGCCGTCAACCTGATCGTCCATCCTACCAACCCGCGCTTGCAGGCTGACCTGGCGCTGTGCGTCGAACACCGCGTGCCGATCGTCATCACCAGCCTGGGCGCGGTGAAGGAGGTCGTGGATGCTGTGCACAGCTATGGCGGGCTGGTGTTCCATGACGTGACCACCCGGCGGCATGCCGAAAAAGCCGCGCAGGCGGGCGTCGATGGCTTGATCGCCGTGGCGGCGGGCGCTGGCGGCCACGCCGGCACCTGGAGCCCGTTCGCTCTGGCGGCCGAAATCCGTCAGTTCTTCGACAAGACGCTGCTGCTGGCAGGTTGCATCAACCATGGCCATGAAATTCTTGCCGCCCAGGTGCTGGGAGCCGACCTGGCCTACATGGGTACGCGCTTCATCGCGACCGGCGAAAGCCATGCGCAGGAGGCGTACAAGCAAATGCTGCTTGACGCCCAGGCCGCCGACATCATCCACACGCCTGCGGTTTCCGGTATTCCTGCGAGCTTTTTGCGCGCCAGCCTGGAGCAAGCCGGTTATGACATGAACGCACTGAAAACCGGCCACGAACAAGGCAAGCTCAAACCCATCGATGATGAGGCCAAAGCCTGGAAAACCGTTTGGTCCGCAGGCCAAGGGGTGGGCGACATCCATGACCTGCCCGGCGCCGCACAGCTGATCGAACGCTTGCACAATGAGTACCATGCAGCGCTGCAACACACCCAGGTATTGGGCGACAAGGCCCGGTAGCAAAAGGCAACACCTTGCCTGGCCAAACTGTACACTAGGCGCCCTCTTCAGCCCCCAGGAGCCTTGCATGACCCGTTACGCCATGATCACCGGTGCTTCCAGTGGCCTGGGCCTGGCCCTGGCGGAAGCCCTGGCGCGGCGCGGGCGCAATTTGATTCTGGTGGCTCGCCACCGCGAAACCCTGGAGCCTGTGGCCATCGAGCTGACCCAGCGTTTCGGTGTCGAGGTGCTGTTGCGTGCCTGTGACCTCAGCCAGCCGCTACGCTTGTCCGGGTTCGTGCTTGAACTGGAAGAAGGCGAGCGGCGCATCGACCTGCTGGTCAATTGCGCCGGCCAGCGCACCTATGGCCCGTTCCTCGCCCACGAATGGGCAGACGAGCAGGACCTGCTAGAGGTCAACATCCTGGCGATGAGCCGCCTGTGCCATGCCATCGGCAACCTGATGGCGGTGCAGGGTGGCGGGCAGATCCTCAATGTCGCCGGGCTGGCCGCCGTGGCACCCGGCCCGTGGATGGCCACCTACGCCGCCAGCAAAGCCTATGTGATGAGCTTCACCGAAGCCCTGCGCGAAGAACTCAGACCCACCGGTATCAAGGTCTCGGTACTGTGCCCCGGCCCTGTGCGTTCAGCGCGCCGGCCTATCCCACGGCTCGAAGGCAATAGCCACTGCCTGAGCCCCGAGGAAGTGGCGCTGTACACCGTGCGTGCCCTGGCCAAGAACCGCGCGCTGATCATGCCGGTGCGCCGTAACCGTTGGTTGGCTTTTGCCCCTCGTGTGCTGCCACGCTGGCTGGTGCGCAAACTTGCAGGTTTCATTCACCGCCGATACTGCCCGGTCGGCATGGAATAGCCACTGGGCGAGTGGCGCCTGGCTGAGTACACTCGGCTCGACCCTCACCATGGAGCAAGTGCTGTGGACGATCTATTCCTCAAAATCATCAACCGGGAAATACCGGCGGATATCATCTACGAAGATGACCAGATCCTGGCCTTCAAGGATATCGCCCCAGCGGCGCCAGTGCATTTTCTGGTCATCCCGAAAAAACACATTCGCACCCTCAACGACCTGACCGAAGAAGACAAGGCCCTGGCTGGCCATATCCTGTTCACCGCTCAGCGCCTGGCGGTCGAGCAAGGCTGCGAAGAAGGTTTCCGCGTGGTCATGAACTGCAACCCGAAAGGCGGCCAGACCGTCTACCACATCCACATGCATGTGCTCGGCCAGCGCCAGATGAACTGGCCACCGGGCTGACCCAAGGCAAGCCCCTTCCGGGCGATTGAGGTAAACTGTCGGGCATCACTCAGCGGAGGTGCCCGATGGCTACCGAACGTCACTACTCGCCGCTCGACCGCTTGTTGCTGCAGGCCGATACCGCCATGCGCACCTTGCTGCCCTTCAGCGGCCAACCGTCCCGCCCGTCCCCGGCCATCATCCAGCCGGACGCCGAACTCGATGACCACCAGACGCGTCACGTTGCCGGGCTCATGCGCATCAACCATACCGGCGAAGTCTGCGCCCAGGCGCTGTACCAGGGCCAGGCACTGACCGCCAAGTTGCCCCAGGTGCGCAAAGCCATGGAACACGCCGCCGAAGAAGAAGTCGACCACCTCGCCTGGTGCGAACAGCGTATCCGCCAACTGGGTAGCCACCCGAGCGTGCTCAACCCATTGTTCTACGGCATGTCGTTCGGCATCGGCGCCCTTGCCGGGCTGGTCAGCGACAAAGTCAGCCTGGGCTTCGTCGCCGCGACCGAGCATCAGGTGTGCAAGCACCTGGACGAGCACCTGGAACAAATCCCCCACGAAGACGAGAAGTCTCGCGCCATTCTCGAGCAAATGCGCGTGGATGAAGAGCAGCACGCCGAATCTGCACTCGAGGCTGGCGGCTATCGCTTCCCTGCACCAGTACGTTTCGGCATGAGCTTGCTGGCCAAGGTCATGACCAAGAGCACTTACCGCATCTAAGGGCACGCCCATGACGGACCGTATCGACGCCAAGGACCTGGCGCGCGCCGTGCAAGCCGGCATTCTCCAGCCGGGCCAGGACCAGGCCTTGCTGGCGTTCCTGCACAAGCAGCCGCCAGCACGTGGCAACTTCCAGCTGGCACACGTCGCATTCTACTTCGGCGCCCTGTTGATCATGGCGGCGATGGGCTGGTTGCTGACCGAGGCCTGGATGCGCATCGGGGACGGCGCACTACTGTTCATCGCGCTGCTGTACATCGGCCTGCTGACGCTGTTCGCCCTCACCCTGCAAAAGCGTCGGCAACCTGTCGCCGCTGGCGTGCTGGCAGCGGTTGCAGTGAGCATCGTACCGTTGGCGGTGTTCGCCATCGAACGCCTGTCCGGTTGGTGGCCGCTTGACGATGTGCAAACGGACTATCACCAGTACTACACCTATGTGCAGGGCGGCTGGCTGGTGATGGAAGCCGCAACGGTGCTGGCCGGGCTGCTGATGCTGCGCTTGATCCCCTACCCGTTCATCGTCATGCCAATTGCTGTAGCGCTGTGGTTCATGTCCATGGACCTCAGCGAATGGGTATATGGCTCGCCGTTCAGTTGGGAGCAGCGACGTACCGTTTCGCTGTGGTTCGGCCTCGGCCTGCTGCTGGTGTTTCTGCTGGTGGATGGCCGTACCCGTGAGGATTACGCTTACTGGGGCTACCTGGCTGGGTTGGCAGCGTTCTGGGGCGGGCTGACGATGATGGAAAGCGACAGTGAGCTGGGCAAGGCGCTGTATTGCCTGATCAACCTTGGGCTGATGGCACTGGCGGTGCTGCTGCGCCGGCCGGTATTCATGGTGTTTGGGGCACTGGGGGTGGCGGCTTACCTGGGGTACCTGTCCTACGAGGTGTTTGCCGATTCGCTGCTGTTCCCGGTGGTGGTGACGCTGATCGGGCTGGGGGTAATCGGCCTGGGGCTGGGGTATCAGAAGCGCCGGGAGCATTTGAGCCAGTCATTGCGACGTTGCGTCCCACGCTGGTTGGTGGTCGCTCTCCCGGCACTGCGCAACTGAAGACCGCGCAGACCGCTTTGCCCCCCAGCGCCGGCTAGCCGATGGGCTGCGCAGCAGCCCATGCTCTGGGGTTCAACCCAGCTCTATGATCTCGTAGCCGTGAGTGATTTCGACTCCGGCACGCTCCAGCATGATCGACGCCGAGCAATACTTCTCGGCCGACAGCTCGACCGCCCGCTTGACCTGCGCCTCTTTCAGCCCACGGCCTTTGACCACGAAATTCATGTGGATCTTGGTGAACACTTTCGGGTCTTCACTGGCGCGCTCGGCCTCCAGGAAGGCTTCACAGCTTTCCACCGCCTGGCGCGATTTCTTCAGGATGCTCACCACATCAAAACTGCTGCAGCCACCGAGGCCGAGCAGGAGCATTTCCATCGGGCGCACGCCCAGGTTGCGGCCACCGGCCTCGGGCGGGCCATCCATGACAACCACGTGGCCACTCCCCGATTCGCCGAGAAACATCGCTTCACCGGCCCACTGGATGCGTGCCTTCATCTGTCCGTACTCCTGGAATTCGCAAAAGGTTGTCAGCTTAAGCCTTGAATGGCTGTCGGAAAAGCTCAATGCGAGGCGCATTTGTGCCGAAACATCCTGCAGTGTCTGATAAGCTGGCGCCAATTGACTGGCGCCCCACGTCAGCCAACGCTAACAAGAGCCTATGCGTCGCATCGAACAGGATTTCGTGATGGTTGTCTCAGCCCTACCCGCCAAGATCAAGAACATCGACAAGCTGCTGGTGCACTGCCAGCGCCGCCGCTACACCGCCAAGAGCAACATCATCTGCGCCGGTGACCGGGCCGAAACGCTGTCGTTCATCGTCAAGGGTTCAGTCACCATCATCATCGAAGACGACGAAGGCCATGAGATGATCATCGCCTACCTCAACAGCGGCGACTTCTTCGGCGAATTGGGCTTGTTCGAACCTGCCGGCAGCGATCAGCAACGCAGCGCCTGGGTCCGCGCCAAGACCGAGTGCGAAGTGGCGGAGATCAGCTACGACAAGTTTCGCGACCTGGCCCGCCAAGACCCGGACATTCTCTACGCCCTCGGCAGCCAAATGGCCCAACGCCTGCGCAATACCACGCGCAAGGTGGGCGACCTGGCATTCTTCGACGTCACCGGCCGAGTTGCCCGCTGCCTGCTTGACCTGTGCAAGCAGCCGGACGCCATGACCCACCCAGACGGCATGCAGATCAAGATCACCCGCCAAGAAATAGGACGTATCGTCGGATGCTCACGGGAAATGGTCGGCCGCGTTCTCAAAGACCTTGAAGAACGCAGCCTGGTGCAAGTCAAAGGCAAGACCATGGTGGTCTACGGTACCCGTTAATCCTTGGGCAGGGCTGCCAGTACCTGCCTGTAGGCCTGCGACAACCGTTCGAACCAGGGCGCTTCGGGCGCCACCTCGTGCAAAGCGATATGGCTATCGGCGCGGCAACGCTGCTCCAGTTCGCAACACTCATTGAAGCGATTGACCGCCGCAACCATCGATTCGCGTTCGTTGTCCAGCAATAGCGCGCCATGCACCAGCACCACTGGGCGCTTGCCGCCTAGCCCCTGGCGCCAACGCTGGGCCGTGCCGACCAGCTTACGCCCGTTGAGGTTGACGTTATAGCGGCCATCGCAGAAGGCACCGTCAATTTCGCCTACCGACGCCACACCGCCCCATTCGCGCAACACATCGCACAGAGGCAGGCACAGGCGCTCATAGGCGTTTTCGATACGCCCGTGGTCGCCTTCGCTGCGCGGTGCCACATACACCAGCGCCACGTTCACCGTTGCATGCGACTGCGGTACGGGCTCGCCGCCAGTTTCACGCAACAGCACCGGCCAGCCGGCAATCGCCAGTTCCGAGCAGGCAGCTTCGAAATTGTCCAGTCGGCTCATGCGGCGCGGCATGACCAAGGCGTGATCGGTGGGGCGCCAAAACAGCACGCCAGATTCACGTTCACCGCGGCACACCGCTGCCAGCAGGTCCTGTTCGGCATGCAGGCCTTGTTCGACGGTCAGGGCCAGGGGTTGATCGGTCATTGATCCACCTTTTAGTGTTGGTTTCTCTGGCCCCTTCGCGGGTCAACCCGCTACCACAGGTTATGCCGCTGCCCTCAAGGCGTGTGCATCACCTGGGAAAGACCGGAGCAGGCACAAAAAAAGCCGGCATAAGCCGGCTTCGTTCGATCAGTCCAGTTGCTGAACAGTCTTCTTCACCTGATCGGGGAAAAACAACCGCTGCAGTTCAAGCCCTGGCTGCTCGGCACGCATGAATGCCTCACCTACCAGGAACGAGTAGACATCGTTGATCGCCATCAGCTCGACATCGGCGCGGTTGAGAATGCCGCTCTCGGTGATGGCCAGGCGATCCCGCGGGATGCGCGGCAGCAGATCGAGCGTGGTCTCCAGGCTGACCTCGAAGGTGTGCAGGTTGCGGTTGTTCACCCCCACCAGCGGCGTATCGAGTGTGTTCAATGCACGTTCCAGCTCATCGCCATCGTGCACTTCGACCAGCACATCAAGGCCGACATCCTTGGCGGTGGCGGCCAGCTCGGCCATCTTCACGTCATCCAGCGCCGACACAATCAACAATACACAGTCGGCACCCAAGGCGCGCGCCTCGACGATCTGGTACGGGTCGACCATGAAGTCCTTGCGGATCACCGGCAGCGAAACCGCAGCACGCGCCTGCTGCAGGTACTCATCGGCACCTTGGAAGTAGTCCACGTCGGTGAGCACCGACAGGCAGGTCGCCCCGCCCTTCTCGTAGCTGACGGCGATGTCCGCCGGTACGAAGTGCTCGCGAATCACGCCTTTGCTCGGCGAGGCCTTCTTGATTTCAGCGATCACCGCTGGCTGCTTGCGTTTTGCCTGATCGATAAGGGCATTGGCAAAACCCCGCGGCGCTTCGGCAAGCTTGGCCAAGCGCTCCAGTTCAGCAAGGCTGACGCGCGCGCTGCGCTCGGCCACTTCCTGGAACTTGCGAGCAATGATCCTTTCCAGCACCGTCGGCACACTCATGCTTCGTTCTCCACCTTGAATACCGCTGTAAAGGCACCCAGTTCCTGCAGCTTTTCCCAAGCCAGCCCGGTGTGCAGCACATCGTGGGCCAGTTCCACACCGCTCTTCAGGCTCATGGCGTGGTCAGCGGCATACAGTGCTGCGCCGGCGTTGAGCACGATCATCTCGGCGGCCTTCTGACCGTTTTCAGTCTTGCGCCGGCCCAGTGCATCGCGAATCAGCTCAAGCGAAGCCTGCGGGCTCTCGACAGCAAGGCCGTGCAGGCTTTGGCTTTTCATCCCGAGGTCTTCCGGCTCGACCCAGTATTCACGGATCTCGCCGTTTTTCAGTTCGGCTACGAAGGTTGGCGCCGCCAGGCTGAACTCGTCCAGCCCGTCCTTGGAGTGCACCACCAGCACATGCTTGCTGCCCAGGCGCTGCAACACCTCGGCCAGGGGACGGCACAGGGCCTGGCTGAACACACCGACCACCTGGTGTTTCACGCCGGCCGGATTCGTAAGCGGGCCGAGCATGTTGAACAGCGTGCGCAGCCCCAGATCGCGACGCGGGCCGGCGGCATGCTTCATGGCGGAGTGATGGCTCTGGGCGAACATGAAACCGATGCCGAGGCTGTCGATGCAGCGCGCTACCTGGATCGGGGTCAGGTTCAGGTAGATGCCGGCGGCTTCCAGCAAGTCGGCACTGCCGCTCTTGCCCGAGACCGCGCGGTTACCGTGCTTGGCCACGGTGCAACCCGCCGCCGCCAGAACGAACGACGACGCGGTGGACACATTGAAGATGTTGGCGCCATCACCGCCGGTACCGACGATATCGACCACGCCATCAAGGCTTTTCAGTTCGACCTTGTCGGCCAGCTCACGCATCACCGACACCGCGCCAACAATCTCGTCGATGCTCTCGCTTTTCATGCGCATCCCCATCAGGAAGGCACCGATCTGCGCCTCGCTGCACTGGCCGGTCATGATCTGGCGCATGACGTCGCGCATTTCTTCGGTCGAAAGGTCCAGCTGGCCGACGATACGGCTCAACGCGCTCTTGATATCCATGTGCAATCCTTAGCGGCGGCCGCCGGTCTGTTTGAGGAAGTTGGCGAACAGCTCGTGGCCCTGCTCGGTCAGGATGGACTCGGGGTGGAACTGCACCCCTTCGATGTTCAGCGTCTTGTGGCGCACACCCATGATCTCGTCGACCGAACCATCGTCATGGGCGGTCCAGGCGGTCACTTCCAGGCAATCTGGCAGGGTTTCGCGCTTGACTACCAAGGAGTGGTAGCGGGTGACGGTCAGCGGGTTGTTGAGGCCGGCGAATACACCCAGGTCACGGTGATGCACCGGGCTGGTCTTGCCATGCATGACCTGGCGGGCACGCACCACATCGCCGCCAAAGGCCTGGCCGATGGACTGGTGGCCCAGGCATACGCCAAGAATGGGCAGTTTGCCGGCGAAATGCAGGATGGCTTCGATGGATACACCGGCCTCGCTTGGCGTGCATGGCCCGGGGGAGACCACGATACGCTCGGGGCTGAGGGCTTCGATCTGGGCAATGGTCATTTCGTCGTTGCGAATGACCTTGACCTCGGCGCCCAACTCGCCAAGGTACTGAACAACGTTGTAAGTGAATGAGTCGTAATTGTCGATCATCAGTAACATCAGGCGGAACCTCTAGAATCTACTGACTTTAAAAGTCGAACCTTCCTACACCGAAAACAGACACGGCGTTGCCACTAAGGGCGCTCGTACACAAACAGGAAGGCAAACGGGGGCGGGCCGGACGGGCCGGCGAGAGATAAAGTCAGGCGCGCCAACGCCAACGGGCGTGGGCCTTGATTACGCGCATCAAGAGTTTGCTGACGATCAACACAGGATAGGTCTCGCTCATACTTGCAGGCACAGTAGCCTACCGGGGCGGCGGGCGCAATATGCCCGTAAACACGGGGAAACGAATGGACTTGGGAGGCATACCCGGGGATTTGCTATGTTCGAACCGGTTGTGCTCATAAAAACAATGAAAAGGATGTTCACCGATGCGAAAAGCACCATTACTGCGCTTTACCTTGGCCACCTTGGCGGTGGCCTGCAGCCAGGCGTTCGCCGCACCCTCCCCCTATTCCACATTGGTCGTATTCGGCGACAGCTTGAGCGATGCCGGGCAGTTTCCCGACCTGACTGGCGGTACTGCGGGCATGCGCTTCACCAACAGGGATGAGAACGGCAACTTCGCACCTGTCTCGCCGATGATCCTAGGCAACAGGCTAGGCGTCGGTGCGACTGAACTTGGGCCCTCGACATCTTTAGGCAACCTTGCAAGCGGTCGCCCAGACGGCAACAACTGGGCAGTGGGCGGTTACACGACGCAGCAGATTCTCGACTCGATCACCGACACGTCCAAAGCGATCGTGCCCCCCAACGGGCCATTGCCTGGTTTCGTATTCCGCGAGCGGCCCGGCTACCTGGCCAACGGCCTGCGCGCCGACCCCAACGCCCTCTACTACCTGACCGGTGGCGGTAACGACTTTCTGCAAGGCCTGGTCAACAGCCCGGCCGACGCCGCAGCCGCAGGTTCGCGTCTCGCCGCCAGCGCCCAGGCCCTGCAGCAAGGCGGTGCCCGCTACATCATGGTCTGGCTGCTGCCCGACCTTGGGCAAACGCCGAACTTCAGCGGCACGCCGCAGCAAAACCCCTTGTCGCAATTGTCGGGAGTGTTCAACCAATCCCTGGTCAGCCAGCTGAGCAAGATTGACGCCGAGATCATCCCGCTGAACATTCCCGTACTGCTCAACGAGGCAATCGCCAGCCCGACTCAGTTCGGCCTGGCCAGCGGCCAGAACCTGGTCGGTACCTGCTACAGCGGCGACAGCTGTGCGGAAAACCCGGTGTATGGCCTCAACGGCAGCACTCACTCCCGACCCGACCAAGCTGTTGTTCAACGACTCGGTGCACCCGACCATCGCCGGCCAGCAACTGATCGCCGACTACGCCTACTCGATCATTTCCGCCCCATGGGAGTTGACCCTCCTCCCCGAAATGGCCCACGCCAGCCTGCGTGCGCATCAGGACGAATTGCGCAACCAGTGGCAGACGCCCTGGCAGGCCATCGGCCAATGGCAAGCATTCGTGGCCACGGGCGCTCAGGACCTGGACTTCAACGATCAGCGCAGTGCCGCCAGCGCTGACGGACGCGGCTACAACCTGACCCTCGGTGGCAGCTATCGGTTGAACGATGCCTGGCGACTGGGGCTTGCCGGGGGCGTTTATCGGCAAAAACTGGAAGCAGGTGAGCAAGACTCGGATTACAAACTCGACAGCTACCTGGCCAGCGCCTTCGCCCAGTACCGTCAGGACCGCTGGTGGGCCGATGCCGCTTTGATCGCGGGCCACCTGGACTACAGCGACCTCAAGCGGACCTTTGCCCTGGGCGTGAACACGCGCAGCGAAAAGGGCGACACCGATGGCCAAGCCTGGGCTGTATCCGGCCGGCTGGGTTACAACCTCGCGGCTGATAGCAGTGCCTGGCAGTTAGCGCCGTTCATCAGCGCCGATTATGCACGGGTCACCGTTGATGGTTACGACGAGAAGAGCGGGCGCTCGACGGCACTGGGCTTCGACGATCAGAAGCGCACGTCGCGGCGCCTGGGCGCGGGGCTGTTAGGCAGCGTGCAAGTTATGCCGAGTACCCGGGTGTTCGCTGAGGTGGCGCGGGAGCACGAATTCGAGGATGACCAGCAGGATGTGACGATGCACCTGACGACGTTGCCGGCCAATGACTTCACCCTGACTGGGTATACGCCCCATAGCAATCTGACGCGCGCCAGCCTTGGGCTGAGCCATGAGCTGGTGGCCGGGGTGCATTTGCGCGGGAACTACAACTGGCGCAAGAGTGATGAGTTGACACAGCAGGGGGTTAGCCTGGGGGTCAGCTTCGACTTCTAAGCGGATGGGGCCGCAGTGCGGCCCCATCAGCAACGTCAGCTGGCAGTCTGCTCAGCCAACGCCACCGCGCGGAACATCGCCCGGCGCTTGTTGATGGTTTCTTCCCACTCCAGTGCTGGCACCGAGTCGGCAACGATACCGCCGCCGGCCTGCACATGCAGCTCGCCGTCCTTGATCACCGCCGTACGGATGGCAATGGCAGTGTCCATATTGCCGTTCCAGGCAAAGTAACCTACCGCGCCACCATAGACACCGCGCTTGACCGGCTCCAGCTCGTCGATGATCTCCATCGCACGGATCTTCGGCGCACCCGACAAGGTACCGGCTGGCAGAATCGCCCGCAGGGCATCCATTGCTGTCAACCCTTCGCGCAGATGGCCGGTGACGTTGGAAACGATGTGCATCACGTTCGAGTAACGCTCGATCACCATCTTTTCGGTCAGGCGCACGCTGCCGGTGGAGGACACACGACCCACGTCGTTACGCCCCAGGTCGATGAGCATCAGGTGCTCGGCAATCTCTTTCTCGTCCGACAGCAGGTCGTCTTCCAGCGCACGGTCAGCTTCTTCGGTCGCGCCACGTGGGCGGGTACCCGCAATGGGGCGCACAGTGACCAGGTTGTCTTCCACCCGCACCAGCACTTCCGGCGAACTGCCGACCACGTGGAAGTCGCCGAAGTTGAAGAAGTACATGTACGGCGTCGGGTTGAAGCAGCGCAGCGCGCGGTACAGGTCGATCGGCGCCGCCTTGAAGTCGATGGACATGCGCTGGGAAGGCACCACCTGCATGCAGTCGCCGGCCAGGATGTATTCCTTGATACGCCCTACCGCATTCTCGTAGTCGTCACGGGTATAGCTGGAACGGAACGCCGGCTCGGCGGCCATCGGGCCGCTCAGGTCCAGGCCGCGCCGTGGCGTAATCGGCTGGCGCAGTTTTTCCAGCAAGCCTTGCAGCCGCGCCTGACCTTGCTCGAACGCGTCCTCCCCGGCCGGGTCGACCAACACGATCGCGTGCATCTTGCCTGCAAGGTTGTCGAATACCACCACCGCGTCGGACACCATCAGCAGAATGTCCGGCACCCCCAGCGGATCTGGGTTCGGGCTGGCACCCAGACGTTTCTCCACGTAGCGCACGCAGTCATAGCCGAAATAGCCGACCAGGCCACCGTTGAAGCGTGGCAGCCCGGGGATGTCGGCGACCTTGTAACGGTCCTTGAACGCCTCGACGAAGGCCAGCGGGTCTTCGACGTCGTGGCTTTCCACCTCGACGCCATCCTGCAGGATGCTCACATGGTAGCCATGTACACGCATCACCGTGCGCGACGGCAAGCCGATCATCGAGTAACGGCCCCACTTCTCACCGCCCTGAACGGACTCGAGCAGGTAGGAATTGGCTTCGTCGGCCAGTTTGAGGTAGATCGACAGCGGCGTGTCGAAGTCGGCCAGGGTTTCGCAGGCCAGGGGGATGCGGTTGTAGCCGGCAGCGGCCAGGCGCAGGAATTCTTCGCGGGTCATGAGTAGCCTCGTGGCAAGCAGCAATAGGGTCGGGCAAGCGGACGGGCCGGCAAGCGCCGGCGGGCAGAAGTCAGGCGCGCCAGCGCCAACGGGCCAGGGCCTTGATGACTTTCATCCAGAATTTGCCAGTGACCGCCACGGTGGACTCTCTGTCTTGTGAGGCTTGAAGGTCCGCCAACGTTATCCCAGTGGCCGAGTCTACGCAACCGGGCAGCAGCGCACGCAGATCGTCGATCACCAGGCTCGGGGTTTCTTCAACGATGGGCCGGCCATGGTTGTAGCCGTAGGTAAGGCCGACGCACTTCACCCCCGCCGCCTTGGCCGCCAGCACATCGCTGCGCGAGTCGCCGACAAACAGCGACTGCTCGGCACTGACGCCGGCCATTTTCATGACGAACAACAGCGCGGCCGGGTCGGGTTTTTTCTGAGGTAGCGTGTCGCCACCGATGATCCAGCGAAAGTAACGGCCGATCTTCATCTGGTCCAACAACGGCCCGACGAAACGTTCGGGCTTGTTGGTGATCAGCGCCATCTCTACGCCCTGCTTGCGCAGCCAGCGCAGCGTGTCCTGCACGCCGGGGTAGATAACGGTCAGTTCATGGCTTTGCGCATAAGCTTCCATGAACAGTGCCAGCGCCTGATCGGCCAGGGCATCATCGACCGACGCATGATCGATGCCGCCCGCCAGCGCACGGCGCACCAACACCTGGGCGCCGTTGCCCACCCAATGGCGCACGGCCTCCAGGCCTGCAGGCGGGCGCCCAAGTTCGAGCAGCATGCGGTCCACGGCGGCGGCCAGGTCTGGCACCGAGTCGATCAGGGTACCGTCCAGATCGAACATCACCAGCTTGGGCAGCGTCCCCGGGAACAGCTGCTCGAAGCCGCTCATGGGCGGGCCTGGGCCAGTTCGGCGCGCATTTTGGCGATGACTTCCTGATAATCCGGCGTGTTGAAGATCGCCGAGCCGGCGACAAAGGTATCGGCGCCCGCCGCGGCGATCTCGCGGATGTTGTTGACGTTGACGCCGCCATCGATCTCCAGACGGATATCACGGCCACTGGCATCGATCAGCGCACGGGCTTCGCGCAGCTTGTCGAGGGTACCGGGGATGAACTTCTGCCCGCCAAAGCCTGGGTTGACGCTCATCAGCAGCACCATGTCGACCTTGTCCATCACGTACTTCAACGCTTCCAGGCTGGTGGCCGGGTTGAACACCAGGCCAGCCTTGCAGCCGCCGTCGCGGATCAGCTGCAACGAGCGATCGATGTGTTGCGAGGCTTCCGGGTGGAAGGTGATATAGGTTGCACCGGCTTCGATGAAGTCGCCGATGATGCGATCGACCGGGCTGACCATCAGGTGCACATCGATCGGCGCCGTCACGCCATATTTGCGCAGAGCGCTGCAAACCATCGGGCCAATGGTCAGGTTGGGCACGTAGTGGTTGTCCATCACATCGAAGTGGACGATGTCGGCACCCGCGGCCAACACCTTGTCGACGTCCTCACCCAGTCGGGCGAAATCGGCGGAGAGAATGGAGGGGGCAATAGCGTAGGGCTGCATGGCGCACCTGTTGGCAGAATCACGGTGGCGCGCATTGTAACCCAGGGAAAAGGATACGGGCTGATTGGTATCAATCTGGGTGGACGGGGGCCTGTTTGGTATTGCCTGCCCCGCCCGCCTCGCCGGTACCACCCTGTGCTTACGGGTCAAGCCGGCTGTTGAGTGCGCAGCTTTTCGCTGCGCCCACGCAACCACTCCAGGGTCAGCAGCAACACCACCGAAAACGCGATCAGCAAGGTCGCCGCCGCCGCAATCGTCGGGCTCAGGTTCTCGCGGATGCCGCTGAACATCTGCCGCGGCAGAGTGGCCTGTTCCGGCCCGGCGAGGAACAGCGTTACCACCACCTCATCGAACGAAGTGGCGAAGGCAAACAGCGCACCGGAGATGACGCCAGGCGCGATCAGCGGCAAGGTGACCTTGCGAAACGCCAGCAAAGGCGAGGCCCCCAGGCTGGCCGCCGCTCGCACCAGGTTGTAGTTGAAGCCCTGCAAGGTCGCTGACACCGTGATGATGACGAACGGCACACCCAGCACCGCGTGCACCAGGATCAGCGAAATGAAGCTGTTACCCATGCCCAGTGGGGCGAAAAACAGGTAACTGGCCACACCAATGATCACCACCGGCACTACCATCGGCGAAATCACCAGCGCCATCACCAGCGATTTGCCGGGGAAATTGCTGCGGGTCAGGCCAATCGAGGCCAGGGTGCCGAACACCATGGCCAATACCGTGGCCGCCGGGGCGACGATGATGCTGTTCTTCAGCGCCCGCATCCACTCGGCCGAGGCGAAGAAATCCTGGTACCACTGCAACGAAAAACCCTGCAACGGGTACACCAGAAAGCTGCCGCTGTTGAACGACAGCGGCACGATCACCAGCACCGGCAACACCAGGAACAACAGGATCAGGCCGCACAGAATGCGCAGGCTGTAGAACCACACCCGCTCCACGGGCGACATGTATGGGCTCAGCATCTCTAGGCTCCTCAGCTCAGGCGCAGTCGGCTGGCGCCGACCAGCCAGCTATAGATCAGGTACAGCAGCACGGTCGCCAGCAGCAACAGCCCACCCAGCGCGGTGGCCATGCCCCAGTTGATGCTGGTGTTGGTATAGAAGGCGACGAAGTAGCTGACCATCTGGTCGTTCGGGCTGCCAAGCAGTGCCGGGGTGATGTAGTAGCCGATGGCCAGAATGAACACCAACAGGCATCCGGCGCCCACGCCCGCATAGGTTTGCGGGAAGTACACCCGCCAGAAGCTGGCGAACGGGTGACAACCCAGCGAGATCGCTGCGCGCATGTAACTTGGCGAGATGCCTTTCATCACGCTGTACAGCGGCAGGATCATGAACGGCAGAAGGATATGCACCATCGAGATGTACACACCGGTGCGATTGAACACCAGCTCCAGTGGCTGGTCGATGATCCCCATGGCCATCAGCGCACTGTTGATCAGACCTCCCGATTGCAACAGCACGATCCACGCGGCGACCCGCACCAGGATCGAAGTCCAGAACGGCAGCAGCACTAGGATCATCAGCAGGTTGCTCTGCCGGGTCGGCAGGTTGGCCAGCAGGTAGGCCAATGGGTAGGCCAGCAACAGGCAGATGGCCGTGATCACCACCCCCATCCACAGGGTGCGGGCAAAGATATCCAGGTAGATGGCCTGGTCGGGGGTGGCCTTGGCCAGCTCGCCGAGGTCATCGATACGGTGGTCGAGCGCCGCCAGCAGGTAGAACGAGGTGACCGAGCTGGTGTTGCGCCGGATCGCCTGCCAGTAAGCCGGGTCGCCCCAACGCTCGTCGAGGGCCTGCAAGGCATCTTTATAGGAACCAGGCTCGGCCTTGAACGGTAATGCTCGTGCGGTCTTGGCCAACAGGCTGCGGTAGCCGGCCAGCTCCATGTTCAAGCGTTTGGACAGATCACCCAGGGTCTGGTTCTTGCGTGACTCAGCCAGGTCCTGGCTCAGGGCCAGGTAGGCCTCCTCGCCAGGCAGGCCCTTGCCGTCCCAGCGGGACACGGCTTCGACAGTGCGCGGCAAGCCGGCGACCACTTCAGGGTTGCCGACGCTCTTGTACAACAGCGCAGCGATCGGCACCAGGAACACCAGCAGGAGAAACAGCGCCAGCGGCGCGATCAGCGCCTGCGCCTTCCAGCGGTTGACGCGCTCGGCGCGCTTTAGGCGCTGCTTCAGGCTTGGACCTGCGCCTTCGTTGAGGGGCACTGCAATGGCCATGGCGAACTCCGCACAAAACGGCTGAAATCAGGGCTGCTGCGCAGCCATCGCCGGCAGGCCGACTCCCACTGGTACAGTGCTGAGCTCACTGCGGGAGCCGGCTTGCCGGTGATGGGCCGCACAGCGGCTCCGGGTCGTTTACTTCTTCGCCGCCCAGGCGTTGAAGCGTTGCTCCAGCTGCTCGCTGTTGTCAGCCCAGAAAGCCACGTCGATCTGCACCTGGTTGGCGATGTTCTCAGGCGTGGTCGGCATGTCCTTCTTCACCTCATCGGCCAACAGCGGTACGGCTTTGGAATTGGCCGGGCCGTAGGCGATATTCTCGGAGTACGTCTTCTGCTGTTCCGGCTGCACGGTATAGGCAATGAATTTCTTTGCCTGCTCGACATCCTTGGCACCTTTGGGAATGGCCCAAGCGTCGAAGTCGTAGATGCCGCCGTTCCAGACCACCTTGAGGTTGCTCTCTTTCTGCACGGCGGCAATGCGGCCGTTGTAGGCCGAGCTCATGACCACATCACCCGAGGCCAGATACTGCGGTGGCTGGGCGCCAGCTTCCCACCACTGGATGCTGGGCTTGAGCTCATCGAGCTTCTTGAACGCGCGGTCCACGCCTTCCTTGGTACCAAGCACCTGGTACACATCCTTCGGCGCCACGCCATCGGCCATCAGGGCGAACTCGAGGGTGTACTTGGCGCCCTTACGCAGGCCGCGCTTGCCCGGGAATTTCTTCGTGTCCCAGAAATCCGCCCAACTGGTAGGCGCGGTCTTGAGCTTGTCGGCGTTGTAGGCCAGCACCGTGGACCAGACGAAGAAACCGACGCCGCACGGCTGGATGGCCCCCTTCACGTAATCGCTTTCGTTGCCAAACAGGGCCGGATCGAGCTCCTCGAACATACCCTCGTCACAACCACGCGCCAGCTCTGGCGACTCCACCTCCACCAGGTTCCAGGACACGCTCTTGGTGTCGACCATGGCTTTGACCTTGGCCATCTCACCGTTGTACTCGCCTGCGACGATCTTGCCGTTGCCGGCTTTCTCCCACGGCTCGTAGAACGCCTTGACCTGGGCCGCCTTGTTGGCACCGCCGAAGGACACCACGGTCAGGTCAGCCGCCATGGCCTGGCCGGCGGCGAACAGGCCGAGGGCCAGGGCGGTCAGTTTCAACTGCTTGCGCATTATTATTCTCTCCACAGTACAGGGTTGGTGAAGCATTCCATCAGTGGGCTTCGGCAATCGGATCGAGCGCGCGAGCGTGCTCCACCTCCCAGCCCAGCGGTACCACATCGCCCACGGCCAGAGCCGGGTCGAGCTCGGCGATCGGCTGCTTCACGAAGAAGTCGGCCTTGCCGCAGACTTCCAGGCGCACCCGCACGTGGTCGCCCAGGTAGATGAATTCAGCCACACGGCCAGAGAAGCGGTTTACGCAATGTTCGCTGTGGCCGTTGAGGCGCACACGCTCCGGGCGCACCGAAAGGGTGACCGGGTCGCCGGCCTGGCCAACGTTCACCGCCAGGGCCTCGACCCGTTCGCCGCGGGCCAGTTGCACCTGGCAGCGGTGGCCGTCGCTGGCCAGCAGCGTGCCGTTGATGCGGTTGTTCTCACCAATGAAGTTGGCGACAAAGGTATTGCGCGGTTCTTCATAGAGGGTGCGCGGGTCGGCGATCTGCTGGATCTCGCCCTGGTGGAACACCGCCACACGGTCGGACATGGTCAGCGCTTCGCCCTGGTCGTGGGTGACGTACACCACGGTCACGCCCAGGCGTTGGTGAATGTGCTTGATCTCCATCTGCATGTGCTCGCGCAGCTGCTTGTCCAAGGCACCGAGGGGTTCGTCCATCAACACCAGCTGTGGCTCGAACACCAATGCGCGGGCCAGGGCCACCCGCTGCTGCTGGCCGCCGGACAATTGGCCAGGGTAACGTTTGGCGAAGGCATCGAGCTGGACCATGTTGAGCACCCGCTTGACCCGCTCACTGATATCGGTCTTGCTCAGGTTGCGCACGCTCAGCGGAAAGGCCAGGTTCTCGGCCACGGTCATGTGCGGGAACAGCGCATAGTTCTGGAACACCATGCCGATGTCGCGCTTGTGGGGCGGTACGTTGTTGATCGAGCGGCCTGCCAGTTGGATTTCACCGGCGGTGGGGGTCTCGAAGCCGGCGAGCATCATCAAACTCGTGGTTTTGCCCGAGCCGGACGGGCCAAGCAAGGTGAGGAATTCACCTTTGCGAATGTCCAGGTTGAGGTCTTTGACGATCAACGACTCGCCGTCGTAGCTCTTCTGCACACCACGGAAGCTGACCAGCGTCTCGCTGGTAGCCGCGTTCGAATTCGCCTCGCTCATGCCTGCACCTTCTTGTTGGAATGACTGCGTAGGCAAAGACTAGAGAAGGCGCAAAGGCCCGGAAATCGGGGCTGCAGAGAGAATGCCATCATCCTGAGAGAAGACTTGCTGTAGGGATCGCCCTACAAAGATGGCGGGATTGGAATGCTGCACCGTGTCTGGTCTGGCCTCTTCACGGGCAAATCCGCTTCCCAGGGCACAGCAGTTGCCCGGGAGGCCGGTGTCGCAACCAGAACAGTCACACCAGCTTATGCTCCATGGCGTACTTCACCAGCTCGGCCAGCGAACTGACCTTGAGCTTCTGCATCAACCGCGCCTTGTGGGTACTGATGGTCTTGCTCGACAGCGCCAGCTGCTGGGCAATGTCGTTGACGTTGGCGCCCTGAGCCAAGCGCTCGAACACCGAGAACTCGCGCTCCGAGAGCAGGGTATGCAACGGCCGGTTCTCGGTCAGGCCCACCTCGAACACCATGCGGTCGGCCAGCGCCGGGTCGATGTAGCGCCCACCTCCAGCCACCCGCCGGATGGCCGTGAGCAACAGCGCTGGGTCACTGTCCTTGGTCGCATACCCCGCCGCACCTGCCTTGAGCGCGCGAGCGGCCATCTGCGCCTCATCGTGCATCGACAGCATCAGGATCGCCGGCGGGTTGTGCAACGCACGGATGCGCGCAATCGCTTCCAGCCCATTCACCCCTGGCATGGAGATATCCAGCAGCACCACTTCGCAGGGCGTATGGCGCAGCGCCTCGAGCAGTTGCTCGCCGTTCCCGGCTTCCCCCGCCACTTGCAGGTCCTTGGCCAGGCCGATCAACTGCTTGATGCCTTCGCGGACAATGGTGTGGTCTTCTGCCACCAACACTCGAATCACAATCGCTCTCCTAGTCCAACGCAATGGTCACGCTCAGGCTGGTGCCCTCGCCTGGCTCGCTGTGCAACTGCACGCTGCCGCCGAGCATCAGCACCCGCTCACGCACCCCGACCAAGCCGAACGAGGAGGGGCGGGGCTGATCATGGCAAAAACCGATGCCATCATCGCTGACCGTCATGCGCAGCAGCCCCTGCTCGTGCACCAGCTCGATCTCAACGCTGTGCGCCTGGGCATGGCGCATGACATTGGTCAGGGCCTCTTGCAGTATGCGAAACAGCCCAGTGGCCTTGGCATCGCTCAATGCTGGCAGATTATCCGGCACCTGCACCAGGCAGGGAATCTGCGTGCGCGCCTCGAAACGCCGTGCCTGCCATTCGATGGCCGAGGCGATGCCAGCATCGAGGATCGGCGGGCGCAGCGCCGTGGCCACATCTCGTACCAGTTGAAACAGCTGGGCTATCAGGCGCTTCATGCTGGCCAGCCGTTCGTTCAGCCCGGGGTCGAGCTCGGCAAAGGCCAGCTCGCACATTGATACTTCCAGCTTGAGCACCGTGAGCATCTGCCCCAGTTCATCGTGCACCTCACGGGCAATGCGCGCCTTTTCTTCCTCACGCACACTCTCCAGGTGCGCTGACAGCTCGCGCAACTGCTCTTGAGACCTGGCCAGCGCCAACTCTGCCCGCTTGCCCTGGGTGATGTCCCAGACGATGCCGTCCCAGACCACACGGCCATTGGCCAGGCGCCGGGTGCTGGCCTTGATATCGGCCCAGCGCTCTTCGCCGTCGCGGGTCAGGATGCGGCCCTGCCAGGACCAGTCCCGATCGCTGGCTATGGCCAAGTCCTGGACCTGGTGATAATCCGCCCTGTCCTCTGGGTGGACCAGATTGCGCAAGCCCATCTGCGGGTGCTGGATTTGCGCGGGCGTGTAGCCCACCAGTGCCTCGCTGCCCTCGCTGATATAAGGAAACTCAAGGTCACCCTCCGCTGGCGTGGGTTCCAGGCGGAACACCAACCCCGGCACGTTGCCAGCAATGCCCTTGAGTCGCGCCTCGCTTTCGCGCAGCGCCGCCAGGGCGCGGTGGCGCTCGGTGACATCAGCCAGATAGACCACCAGGTACTCGGCATCGCGAAAGCGCAGAAAACTCAGCGACAATTCCACGGGCAACAGGCTGCCATCGGCGCGCAGGCAGTGCGTTTCGAACTGCCGTGCCCCCGTCTCCCCGGCGCGTGCGCCCTTCCATAGCTGCAGCCAGCGGTCCATGCTCAGGTTCGGTTCGAAGTCGATCAGTGGGCGCTCCAGCAATGCGGCCTCGTCATAGCCCAGCATGCGTTCGGCAGCGTGGTTGGCGTAGCGCACATGACTGTCCCAATTGACCCAGAGGATACCCACCGTGCTTTGGTCGATGGCGAATTGGCTGAGGCGCAGCGCCTCTTCGCGCACCTGCCGTTCAGCCAGGCTTTCCCGCGTTGCCAGCAAGCTGCGCTCCAGCTGGCGCTGCTGCCGGCGTTGCCATACCAGCGTCGCCAGGGCACAGAGCAACAGCAGGCCGAACAGCAAGGCCAGGTTCTGCCAGAAGCCGGCCGATTCGCTCAGGCGCGGGTACTTAGGCTGCAACCAACGCTGGTGAAGTTGCTCCAGGTCCTTGGCCGGCATGGCTTGCAGGCCACGCTCAAGCACATCGGCCAATAGCGGCCAGTCAGGCCGCGAACCCACCCGCAGCAATTGTGGCAGGCCGATATCGCCGACAATCGCCAACTCGCCGAACTCGCTCTCACGGGATAACCGGCTGAGCTGAGCTTCATCCAGTACCGCATAGCTGGCCTGACCGCCGATCACCCGTTGCAAGGCCTGGCGCTCGTTGGGCACCCCCTGCAGGCTGAGGTTGACGTAGTTGCCCCGCAGATAGTCAGCCAGCACGCTGGGCATGCGCACCGCCACGCGGTCGCCGGCCTGGAGTTTTTCCAGCTCCACGGCCATCGCGCCCGTACGCGGCCCGACCACCAGTTGCGGAACGCGCATGTACGGGTCGCTGAACAACCACAGGCGCAAGCTCGCGGGTGTTTGCATCAGGCCTGGGGCAAAGTCGACCTCGCCTGCCTGCAAGGCATGCTCGAGGCTGGCCTGGTCGGGGAAGTTGCGCCAAGTGAGGTCCAGCCTGAGCGCTTGCGCCAGCCAGTTCACCAGCTCGACATTGGCGCCGTACAGTTGCTGCAGGCGGCGATCGAACTGAGCGTAGGGGGCATGCAACACCACGCCCACCCGCAGGCTGCGGTGCGCATCCAGCCACTGTTGCTGCGCAGGCTCGAGCGACACCGTCGGTGGTACGTGCGGGTTTGCCAGGGCGATCAAGGGTAACCACAACCCGCCGATAACCAACAGGCGACGCAATCGCTTCATCTACACGCTCGTCTTGGCAAGGGCGGCCATGCAGCATGGCCGTCGCGGGCAAATACTATTAGGCTGCCGGTATCATTCTGGCCTTGGGTTGATTCATGTTCACACTTTATCGCACGACGCTGGCAATGTGCTGCCTCGCCTCACTTCTACCTATCGGCGCGCTGGCCGCCGACGCTGAAAAACCTGCAGCTGCTGCCGAAGCGACTGCCGCGCCCACTCCCAGGCCGCCTCTGCTGGAGCGTAGCCAGGAAGAAGCACAGGCCCTCGAGCGCCTGGTACCCAAGGCTGAGCAGCAGACGCTGCAGGCCGGTGCCGATAGCTTCCTGGCCCTGTGGAAACCCGCCAACGACAGCGACCCGAAAGGCGCGGTGATCATCGTTCCGGGTGCCGGTGAGAACGCCGACTGGCCAAACACGGTCGGCCCACTGCGACGCAAGTTCCCCGATATCGGCTGGCACAGCCTGAGCCTGAGCCTTCCCGACCTGCTTGCCGACAGCCCGCAGGCGCGGGTAGAAGCCACGCCCGCTGCCGAGCCGACAAAAGGCACGGGCGAGACCGCACCGGTAAAAGACACGCCCGCCGATGCCAACGCCAACGTCGCCCAGGCCACCGCCGCCGATGCTGACACCGCAGAAAGCACCGACGCCGAACAGGCCAGCGAACAGAACGACCAGGCCGACGCCGAACGCATCTTCGCTCGCCTGGATGCGGCCGTGGCCTATGCCCAGCAGCACAACGCCCGCAGTATCGTGCTGATCGGCCATGGCAGCGGTGCCTATTGGGCAGCGCGCTACCTCAGCGAGCAGCAGCCGCCGCAGGTGCAGAAACTGGTGATGATCGCCGCGCAGACCCCGGCACGGGTCGAGCATGACTTGGAAAGCCTGACGCCGACCCTCAAGGTGCCGACTGCCGACCTCTACTACGCCACCCGCACCGCTGACCGCAACGCCGCGGCGCAGCGCCTGCAAGCCAGCAAACGGCAGAAGGACAGCCAATACAAGCAGCTTTCGCTGATTGCCATGCCAGCGAACAAGGAGGCCGAGCAGGAACAGTTGTTCCGTCGGGTACGCGGCTGGATGGCGCCGCAGGAATAAACGGCGCCCACGACAACCTTACAAGGGTCTGCGTGGGCAGCCTCAAAACCCGCGCCGCTTGCGGATCAATGCGTAGGCCTGGTGCAGCTCTCGGGTTCGCTCGGTCGCTTCGCGCACCTGCGCGTCGCTGGCCCCGCTCCCTGCCAGCTTGTCCGGGTGATGCCGGCTGACCAGCCGCCGATAGGCCTGCTTGACCCGATCACCTTCGCTGTCGGCCTCGACACCCAGCAACCGCAGCGCGGCCGCGTAGGTCATGCCAGAGCTGGCTGCATTCGTCTTGCGCGGCTCATACTCCAGCGACAGGGCCTGCACCTGACGGCGGCTGAGCCCAAGCTTCTGCCCCCAGTCCAGCAGCAGTTCGCGCTCCTGCTGCCCCGCCTTGCCATCGGCCCAGGCCATGCGCCAGCACGCACGCAGGGTACCCTCGGCCGCATGGGGTTGCAGGCGGATACGGCGCAGGTGGCCGGTAAGGCGATCCTTGCCCGCTTTGCCGCGGTTGAATGCGGCGATGGCACGCAGCCGTGCCGCTTCGGCCAGGTCCAGGCGCACCATTTCCTGGCGAGCCTGCTGGATATGCTGCTCCACCACCCGCCCATCGCTTTTGGCCAGGCGCCCGAGCAGAACGAACAGCAATTCTTCGTCGCGTAATGCCGGCCGGCCACCCAGTCGCTCGCGCATGTCGTCCCAGCCTTGCACACGCAGGCGCCGGTCCATGGCCTGTCCCAGCAGCGCGCCGAGCAGCGCGCCGGGGATGCTGGCGACCGCAAAGCCTGCGCCCAGCCCGATCACCGTGCCTGGCCACCACATATCAGGCGCGCTCGCCGATCAAGCGCTCGACCTCGGCCAGGCGCTCCAGGGTGCCGACATCCACCCAGTGGCCGCGAAAGTGCTCGCCACTGACCTGGCCTGCGGCCATGGCCTGGCGCAGCAGCGGCGCCAGCTTGAAGGCGCCCGCCTGGCAACCGTCGAACAGCGCTGGGTGAAGGATCGACAGCCCACTGAAGGTCAGGGTGCCAGGCGCCTCGTCGCCGTCCACCACCCGCTCGCCTTCCAGCCGGAAGTCCCCACGGCCGTGATGCCCCGGGTTGTCGACCAGCACCAGGTGCGCCAGGCCCCGCAGCGGTACCTGCAGGCGCGAAAAGTCGTAGTCGGTCCAGACATCGCCGTTGATTAACGCAAACGGCGCGTCTCCCAGCAAAGGGAGTGCCTTGAAGATCCCGCCCCCCGTCTCCAGCGGCTCGCCTTCGGGCGAGTAGCGGATGCTCAGGCCGAACTGGCTGCCATCGCCCAAGTGCGCCTCGATCTGCTGGCCGAGCCAGGCGTGGTTGATCACCACCTCGGTAAAGCCTGAGGCCGCCAGGGCGCGCAGGTGATACTCGATCAAGGGTTGGCCGGCGACCGGCACCAGAGGCTTGGGGGTGTGCAGGGTCAGCGGGCGCATGCGCTCGCCTTTGCCTGCCGCCAGGATCATCGCTTTCATGCCTGTGCTCCCGCCTTGAGCGCTGCCAGCAGCAGACCCAGCTCGTCGAGCTCGGGGCGTCGGCTGATCACTTCTTCTATATAAGCGAAGAAGCGTGGCACATCGGCGAGGTAACGCGGCTTGCCGTCCCGGTGGCAGATGCGTGCGAAGATACCGATCACCTTGAGGTGGCGCTGCACGCCCATCAGGTCACTGGCGCGGTGGAAATCCTCGAATGAAGCCTGCACCGGAATACCGGCGGCTTGCGCCTTCTCCCAGTAATTGCGCAGCCAGCCTTCGACACGGGCCTGCGGCCAGCTGAGGAAGGCGTCCTTGAACAGGCAGGTGATGTCATAGGTGACCGGGCCGTAGACCGCGTCCTGGAAATCCAGCACACCCGGGTTGGGCTCGCTGTGCATCAGGTTGCGCGGCATGTAGTCGCGGTGCACCAGCACCTTGGGCTGGGCCAGGGCGCTGTCGATCAGCAAATGGCTGACGCGCTGCCAGGCAGCGGCCTGCGCCTGGCTGAAGGCCAGACCAAGCTCGCGCCCTGCATACCATTCGGGGAACAGTTCGACTTCGCGGCGCAGCAGGGCGTCGTCGTAGCTTGGCAACGGCGCCTCCATCGGCAGGCGCTGGAACGCCAGCAGCGCCTCGATGGCGTCGGCAAACAGTGCATCGGCATTGTCGCCAGTAATGATGTCCAGATATGTCTGATGCCCCAGGTCCCCCAGTAACAGGAAGCCGCGCTCCAGATCCTCGGCGTGAATAACCGGCACATGCACCCCCGCGCTGGCGAGCAGGTGATCGATGGCGACGAATGGTCGGCAGTTCTCCTGGGGCGGCGGTGCATCCATGATCACGAAACTGTGGCCTGCGCCCTCCCAGCGGAAGTAACGGCGGAAGCTGGCATCGCTGCTGGCGGCGGTCAGGCTGCCCTCGGGCACCTCGCCCCAGGCGTTGTTGCGGAAAAGATCATCGAGCTGCTCAGCGAGCCAGACTGTCAGCTGTTGCAGGCGTACATCGTGTTCAGGCATTACAAGGGTCTCCGACGGCCCTAGCCGTCAAGCGGGTCATGCTTTATTATCCAGCATCTTTTTCAGACCATCGAGAGGCGTGCGGCCCCACACGCGGGCAGATGGCACGCAGGAAGCCCGGACTAATAAGATGGCATTGAAATCCCCCGCGTTTCGTAGAAAGTTTCCGTTGCTGGTGACCGGCGGTCTGCTGGCCCTGCAACCTCTGGCCACCTCGTACGTGGTGGCAGCCGAGCAGTTCGACTGCCAAGTGTCCGCCTCCGGTGGTTGGGACTGCAAGCCCAAGGCCCCAGTCAACAACCTCCCACCGCGCCCGGTGCATGAGGGTGCTGCGCTCACGTCAGGTACCGAGGCCCCGTCTGCCGAGGCCGAAAGCGCCGACAAGCCCGTGCTGGTTACCCAGAGCAAGGGCCGCGGCCTGAAGTCGCGTAGCGAAGACTACAGCCATCTCGATTGGGTCCCGCGCGAAAAACTCACCGCAGCCCAGCTGGCCGAGACCGGCCCGTACTGTGGTGGTGCGTACATCGAGCCAACCCGCCCTGGCATGGCTGACACCACGCCCAAGGACGAGTCGCCGACCTACATCAACGCCAAGGTTTCCAAGTACCAGCAGGAGCAGCAGATCGCGACCCTCGCCGGTGACGTGGTCATGCGCCAAGGCAGCATGCAGGCCGAGGCCGACGAAGCCAACCTGTACCAGACCGAGAATCGCGGCGAGCTCAAGGGCAACGTCAAAATCCGCGACAACGGCTCGCTGGTGGTCGGTGACCAGGCACAGATCCAGCTCGACACGGGTGAAGCCCAGGTCGACAACGCCGAATACGTGATGCACAAGTCGCACATTCGCGGCAACGCCCTGTACGCCAAGCGTGGCGAAAACGCCATCATCCGTCTCAAGGACGGCACGTACACCACCTGCGAACCGGGCAGCAACGCCTGGCAGCTCAAGGGCAACAACATCACCCTGAACCCGGCGACCGGCTTCGGTACCGCGACCAACGTCACCCTGCGGGTCAAGGATTTCCCGGTGTTCTACACACCGTACATCTACTTCCCGATCGACGACCGTCGCCAGTCCGGCTTCCTGCCACCTTCGTTCAGCAGCACCAGCGACACCGGCTTCATGCTGGTCACGCCGTACTACTTCAACCTGGCGCCGAACTACGACGCCACCTTGTACCCGCGCTACATGACCAAACGCGGCTTGTTGATGGAAGGCGAGTTCCGCTACCTGACCAAGTCCAGCGAAGGCCAGTTCGGCGGCGCGTACCTGAACGACAAGAACGACGATCGTAAAGACCAGACTGATTACAAAGAACAGCGCTGGATGATCAACTGGCAGCACAAAGGTGGCCTGGACGAGCGCCTGATGACTGAAGTCGATTACACCGATATCAGCGACCCGTTCTACTTCCAGGACCTGGAAAGCGACCAGATTGGCGTTGAAAGCCATGACGTAGTGAACCAGCAAGGTGCACTGACCTGGCGTGGCGACACCTACACCGCTCGGCTGAATGCCCAGGCGTACGAGATGGCGACCCTGTCGCAGATCACCCCGTACAACAAACTGCCGCAGATCACCATCGACGGCATGCTGCCGTACCATCCGGGCGGCTTCGACTTCAGCTACCAGACCGAGGCTGTACGCTTTGACCGGAACCTGAAGGACGACTTCGTTACTGACAAGGATGGCAACCCCGACTTCAGTGCTGGCGCCGCTGGCCGCCGTCTTGACCAGAACGTCAGCGGCATTGCTCGGGCAAACGGCAATCGCCTTAATATCGCACCCGCAATCAGCCTCCCGATGCAGGCCTCCTACGGCTACATCACACCTAAGCTGAAGTACGTTTATACCCAGTACGATCTTGATCTGGATGGCCAAGGCAAGGCTGAGGCGGCCGCCCAGTCAAGCTTGCCAGGTTACGGCAGTTACAACAGTTCCTTGAACCGCGACGTACCAGTCTTCAGCGTCGACAGCGGGCTGTATTTCGACCGCCAGACCCAGTTGTTCGGCTCCAATTATCGCCAGACCCTCGAACCGCGCCTGTTCTACCTCTATGTTCCTTACAAGGATCAGAAGGACATCCCGCTCTTCGACTCCGGCGAAACGCTGTTCAACTTCGATTCGCTGTTCCGCGACAACCGCTTCAGCGGCACCGACCGCATCGGCGACGAGAACAAGCTGTCGCTCGGCGTGACCAGCCGCTGGATCGAAGACAACGGCTTCGAACGCCAGAACGTCAGCATCGGCCAGGCGTATTACTTCAAAGACCGCAAAGTCCAACTGCCAGGTCTCGATTACCGTGACCGCAAGGACTCGCAATCCGACGTATCGCCGTACGCCCTGATGTACAACTACTACTTCAACCGCGACTGGCGCTTCAATTCGGACTTCAACTGGGACCCGGACAGCCGCAGCACCCGCTCGGGCAGCGCGATGTTCCACTACCAGCCTGAAGACAACCCGAACAAGGTGGTCAACCTCGGTTATCGCTACCGCAACGACACCATCGCCTACGACTCCACCACCGGTACCTGGAAGGTGGGCGGCGGCGACTATGGCACGCCAGGCGATCCGAACTACATCAAGGACTACTACAAGATCCAGCAGCACGATTTCTCGGTCATCTGGCCGATCGTCCCGCAATGGAGCGTTATCGCCCGCTGGCAGCATGACTACAACCGCAACCGCACCCTGGAAGCCATGGGCGGTTTCGAGTACGACAACTGCTGCTGGAAGCTGCGTCTGATCAACCGTTACTGGATGGACTACGACGACTTCAGCCAGGCCACTCCGCAGAACGAAAAAGGCGACCATGGCATCTTCCTGCAGATCGTGCTGAAAGGCCTCGGTGGCGTGGTAGGCAACAAGGTCGAATCTTTCCTCGACCAAGGCATTCAAGGTTACCGTGAACGTGAAGACCAAGCTTATTGATCGTCTGCGCCCAGTGTTGCTGGGCGCTGTTTTGCTGAGCGGCGCGGTGCATGCCGCGGTGCAACCCCTGGACCGAGTGGTGGCCATCGTCGACAACGATGTGGTCATGCAAAGCCAACTGGACCAGCGCGTCCACGAGGTGCAGCAAACCATCGCCAAGCGCGGCGGCGGTGTACCGCCAGCCGGCGCGCTGGAGCAGCAGGTTCTGGAGCGCCTGATCGTCGAGAACCTGCAATTGCAGATTGGCGAACGTTCGGGCATCCGCATCACCGATGAAGAACTGAACCAGGCCATTGGCACCATTGCCCAGCGCAACGGCATGACCCTGGACCAGTTCCGCGCCGCCCTGGCCCACGACGGCCTGTCGTTCGACGATGCCCGCGAGCAGGTCAAGCGTGAAATGATCATCAGCCGCGTGCGCCAGCGCCGCGTGGCCGAGCGCATCCAGGTGTCCGAGCAGGAAGTGAAGAACTTCCTCAACTCCGACCTGGGCAAGATGCAGATGTCGGAAGAGTACCGCCTGGCCAACATCCTGATCCCGACCCCGGAAGGCGCCAATTCGGACGCCATCCAGGCCGCAGCACGTCAGGTCGGCGACGTTTACCAGCAGCTCAAGCAGGGCGCGGATTTTGGCCAGATGGCCATCGCTCGCTCGGCCAGCGAAAACGCCCTGGAAGGCGGCGAGATGGGCTGGCGTAAGGCCGGCCAGCTGCCACCGGACTTCGCCAAGCTGCTCAGCAGCATGGCCATCGGTGATATCACCCAGCCAATCCGCATCCCCAACGGCTTCATCATCCTCAAGCTGGAAGAGAAGCGCGGTGGCAGCGAGAACGTGCTGCGTGATGAAGTGCATGTGCGCCACATTCTGATCAAGCCAAGCGAAGTTCGCAGCGAAGCGGCCACCAAGCAGCTCGCCGAGAAACTCTACGAGCGGATCAATGACGGCGAAGACTTCGCCACCCTGGCGAAAAGCTTCTCGGAAGACCCGGGTTCGGCGCTCAACGGCGGCGACCTCAACTGGGTCGACCCGAACAGCCTGGTACCTGAGTTCCGCGAGCAGATGGCCAACGCCCAGCAAGGCGTGGTGACCAAACCGTTCAAGACCCAGTACGGCTGGCATGTTCTGGAAGTGCTGGGCCGCCGCGCCACCGACAGCACCGAACAGGCCCGTGAGCAACAGGCCCTGAACGTCCTGCGCAACCGCAAGTACGACGAAGAGCTGCAGACCTGGCTGCGCCAGATCCGCGACGAAGCCTACGTTGAAATCAAGCTGCCTGGCGCTGACCAGGCCGTACAGTGAAGCCGCTGCGCTTCGCTGTCACCCCCGGTGAACCAGCCGGCATAGGCCCCGACCTGTGCCTGCTGCTCGCCGCCGACGCCCAGCCCCACCCTCTGATCGCCATCACCAGCCGTGACCTGCTCGCCGAGCGGGCCACGCAGCTGGGGCTGGCTGTCAGCCTGCTACCCGTAAGCCCAGGCCAATGGCCCGACCAGCCTGCGCCTGCTGGCAGCCTGTATGTCTGGGATACGCCATTGGCCGCAGCGGTGGTGCCAGGCCAACTGGATAAAGCCAACGCGGCGTTCGTCCTGCAAACCCTGACCCGCGCCGGCCAGGGCTGCCTCGACGGCCACTTCGACGGGATGATCACCGCCCCCGTGCACAAGGGCGTGATCAACGAAAGCGGCATCGCCTTTTCCGGCCATACCGAGTTCCTGGCTGACCTGACCCACACCACCCAGGTGGTGATGATGCTGGCCACCCATGGCCTGCGCGTGGCGCTGGTGACCACGCACCTGCCCTTGCGGGACATCGCCGACGCCATCACCGCAGAGCGCGTGGAACGGGTTACCCGCATCCTGCACGCCGACATGCGTGACAAGTTCGGCATTGCCAACCCGCGCATCCTGGTCTGCGGGCTCAACCCGCATGCCGGGGAAGGCGGCCACCTTGGCCGCGAAGAAATCGACATCATCGAGCCGACACTGGCCCGCCTGCGCACCGAAGGCATGGACCTGCGCGGCCCGCTGCCGGCCGATACCCTGTTTACCCCCAAATATCTGGAGCACTGCGACGCGGTGCTGGCGATGTACCACGACCAAGGCCTGCCCGTGCTCAAGTACAAAGGCTTTGGCGCCGCAGTCAATGTGACCCTGGGCCTGCCGATCATCCGCACGTCGGTCGATCATGGCACCGCCCTGGACCTGGCCGGCACCGGCAAGGTCGATACCGGCAGCCTGCGCGTCGCCCTGGAAACCGCCTACCAGATGGCCGAGAACCGACCATGAACGAGCAATACCAACACCGGGCGCGCAAGCGCTTCGGGCAGAACTTCCTGCACGACGCGGGCATCATCGACCGCATCCTGCGCGCCATCAACGCCAAGGCCGGGGAACACCTGCTGGAAATCGGCCCAGGCCAGGGCGCCCTCACCGAGGGCCTGCTGGGCAGCGGCGCACAACTGGACGTCGTCGAGCTGGACAAGGACCTGGTGCCGATCCTGCAGCACAAGTTCGCCGGCCGCGACAACTTCCGCCTGCACCAGGGTGATGCCCTGAAGTTCGACTTCAACCAGTTGGGCGTGCCACCGCGCAGCCTCAAGGTGGTCGGCAACCTGCCTTACAACATTTCCACCCCACTGATCTTCCACCTACTCAGCCATGCTGGGCTGATCCGCGACATGCACTTCATGCTGCAGAAGGAAGTGGTCGAGCGCATGGCTGCAGGGCCAGGCGGCGGTGACTGGGGGCGCTTGTCGATCATGGTCCAGTACCACTGCCGGGTCGAGCACCTGTTCAACGTCGGCCCCGGCGCGTTCAACCCGCCGCCGAAGGTGGACTCGGCCATCGTGCGCCTGGTGCCGCATGAAGTGCTGCCGTTCCCGGCCAAGGACCCTCTGCTGCTCGAACGCGTGGTTCGCGAAGCCTTCAACCAGCGACGCAAAACGTTGCGCAACACCCTCAAAGGCCTGCTCGACAGCCAGGCCATTGAGGCCGCCGGTGTCGATGGCAGCCTGCGTCCCGAGCAACTGGACCTGGCAGCATTCGTGCGCCTGGCCGACCAGCTGGCGGTACAGCAAGCCTGATAGCACCCATACTGGCCGTTTCGTGGGCAACCCTGCGAAGCGGCCGGTAATGTTCTCCCACACCTGCCAGCCTGCGCCCCTCCCCCACACCACTGGCCCT
>NZ_BQHW01000038.1 GCF_021602025.1 Pseudomonas ceruminis | reverse complement strand
CAGCAGCGGGGGCGACAGCAGGGCCCAGGCCAGGTCACGCACGGCCGGGCGGCGCAACTGGCGGGGCAAGTCGTGAAGTTGGGTGAATGGCATCATGCTGCGAGCATAGCCGGTTTGCCGCTGCCCGGTCGTTTCGCCCATAATCGCGGCATAGTCACCCCGCCGCAGAGCCTCGCAGGAGCCCCATGGAGCAATTTCGCAATATCGGTATCATCGGCCGCCTTGGCAGCTCGCAGGTGCTGGACACCATTCGCCGACTGAAAAAATTCCTCCTCGAGCGCCATCTGCACGTGATTCTCGAGGACACCATCGCCGAAGTGCTGCCAGGCCATGGCTTGCAAACCTCAACGCGCAAGCTGCTGGGCGAAGTCTGTGACCTGGTCATCGTGGTCGGTGGCGACGGCAGCCTGCTTGGCGCCGCCCGCGCCCTGGCCCGGCATAACATCCCGGTGCTGGGCATCAACCGTGGCAACCTGGGTTTTCTCACCGATATCCGCCCCGACGAGCTGGAAGAAAAGGTCGCTGAAGTGCTCGACGGCCATTACCTGGTCGAGAACCGCTTCCTGCTGCAGGCCGAGGTGCGCCGCCACCACGAGGCCATCGGCCAGGGTGACGCGCTCAACGACGTGGTCCTGCACCCGGGCAAGTCGACACGGATGATCGAGTTCGAGATCTACATCGACGGCCAGTTCGTCTGCAGCCAGAAGGCCGACGGCCTGATCGTCGCCACCCCGACCGGCTCGACGGCCTATGCCTTGTCGGCCGGTGGCCCGATCATGCACCCCAAGCTCGATGCCATCGTCATCGTGCCGATGTACCCGCACACCCTGTCAGGCCGGCCCATCGTGGTCGATGGCAACAGCGAGCTGAAGATTGTGGTGTCCAAGGACCTGCAGATCTACCCGCAGGTCTCGTGTGACGGCCAGAACCATTTCACCTGCGCCCCCGGCGACACCATCACGGTCAGCAAGAAACCGCAGAAACTGCGCCTGATCCACCCGCTCGACCACAACTACTACGAGGTTTGCCGCACCAAGCTCGGCTGGGGCAGCCGCCTGGGAGGCAGGGACGACTGATGCTCGATCCGGCGCGAAGTTTCGACATCATCGGCGACGTGCACGGCTGTGCGCTGACCCTCGAACGCCTGCTCGACGCCCTGGGCTACAAGCGTGTCGGCGGCGTGTGGCGCCACCCGCGGCGCCAGGCGCTGTTCCTTGGCGACATCGTCGACCGCGGCCCGCGCATACGCGAAGCGCTGCACATCGTCCACGACATGGTCGAGGCCGGCCAGGCGTTCTGCATCATGGGCAACCATGAGTACAACGCCCTGGGCTGGGTTACCCCGGCGCTGCCTGGCAGCGGCAAGGCCTTCGTGCGCGAGCACACGCCTCGCCATGCCAGGTTGATCGACGAAACGCTCGCCCAGTTTGCCCAGCACCCCGGCGACTGGCACGACTTCCTCCAGTGGTTTTACGACATGCCGCTGTTCGTCGACGCCGGGCGTTTCCGCCTGGTGCATGCCTGCTGGGACCCACGGCTGATCGAGCCCCTGCGCCAGCAATACCCTGACGGGCGCATCGACCCCCATTTCATCCAGGCTTCGGCAGTGTCCGGCAGCTTCGCCGCCACCGTGTGCAACCGCCTGCTGCGCGGCACCGACATGCGCCTGCCGGATGGCCTGACGCTGACCGGTGGCGATGGCCTGACCCGCGCCTTCTTCCGCACCAAGTTCTGGGAAGAAGACCCGCAGACCTACGGCGACATCGTCTTCCAGCCCGACGCGCTGCCCGATGAAGTGGCCCGCACGCCGCTCAGCCACACCGACAAAAATGCCTTGCTACGCTATGCCGAGGATGAACCGTTGCTGTTCGTCGGCCATTACTGGCGCAGCGGCCGCCCGGCGCCGATCCGCGCCAACCTGGCGTGCCTGGACTACAGCGCGGTGCTGTACGGCAAGCTGGTGGCCTATCGGCTCGATGATGAAACCCGTATCGACCCGCACAAGTTCGTGTGGGTGGACGTCGACCGACCGCAGGCCAATCAATGAATATCGTCGAAGTGATGCGCCTGCCGCTGTCGGTCGACCTCAGCGGCTTCGTCAAGCTGTTGCAACGCCTGCAGATCCCCCATCGGGTCAGCGAGGAGGGTGAGGTCCAGGTCCTCTGGGCCCCGGAAACCATGGCCGCCGATGTCCTCCAGCTGTACCAGCGCTTCCCCGACGGGAACGCCGACATCGAGCCTGCTACCGACCCTATGGGAGCCAGCTTGCCGGCGAAAGGGCCGACACTGGCTGAACAGGCCCGCGCCTGCAAGGTTACGGCCAGCGTGCTGTTCCTCTGTCTGATCGTTGCCGGCCTTACTGGCCTGGGCGACAACCTTGCCACCATCAGCTGGTTCACGTTCCTCGACTTCCGCGTCCAGGGCGAATACCTGCACTTCACGCCGCTGGCCCAAGGCCTGGCCGAGGGCCAGTGGTGGCGCTTGGTGTCGCCGATGCTGCTGCACTTCGGCGTGCTGCACCTGGCCATGAATGGCCTGTGGTACTGGGAGCTGGGCAAGCGTATCGAACTGCGCCAGGGCTCCTGGCTGCTGCTCGGCCTGACCCTGTTGTTCAGCCTGGTGTCCAACCTGGCCCAGCACTACACCAGCGGCCCGAGCCTGTTCGGTGGGCTGTCCGGCGTACTGTACGGGCTGCTTGGGCACGTCTGGCTGTACCAGTGGCTGGCACCCAACCGCTACTTCAGCCTGCCCAAGGGCGTGCTGGTGATGATGCTCATCTGGCTGGTCATCTGCCTGACGGGCGTGGTCGGCCAGCTCGGTTTCGGGCAGATCGCCAACGCCGCCCACGTCGGCGGGTTGCTCATCGGATGCCTGACGGGCCTCTTGGGCGGGGCGCTGGCCCGGCGTAAACTGTCCGCTTGATTTAGGAGACGCTATGTCCACGTTCGCGCAAATGATCGAAAACATTACCCCGGAAATCTACGAAAGCCTGAAAACGGCCGTAGAGATCGGCAAGTGGTCCGACGGCCGCAGGCTCACCCCCGAGCAGAAAGAGTTGTCGCTGCAGGCCGTGATCGCCTGGGAGATGAAGAACCTGCCCGAAGAGCAGCGCACCGGCTACATGGGCCCGCAGGAGTGCGCATCGAAGTCCGCACCGATTCCCAACATTCTGTTCAAATCGGACTCGGTACATTGATCGAACTCGCTCGTGGCTCTTTGAGCAAGATGGCGGTAAGCCTGGACGCCCCCGTGGTGCAGTACAGCTTGCGCCTGGATGACACGCAGGTGCCGGTCAACCCGCTGATCGGCCAGCGCCTGCGCCTGGAGTACCTGGGCGCTATTCACTGCAGCCATTGCGGCAAGCGCACCAAGACCAGCTTCAGCCAGGGGTACTGTTACCCGTGCATGACCAAACTGGCGCAGTGTGACGTGTGCATCATGGCCCCCGAACGTTGCCACTATGACGCCGGTACCTGCCGTGAACCGTCTTGGGGCGAACAGTTCTGCATGACCGACCACGTGGTCTACCTGGCCAACTCCTCAGGGATCAAGGTCGGTATCACCCGGGCCACCCAGTTGCCCACCCGCTGGCTCGACCAGGGTGCCAGCCAGGCGTTGCCGATCATGCGCGTGGCCACCCGCCAGCAATCCGGCCTGGTCGAAGACCTGCTGCGCAGCCAGGTACCGGACCGTACCAACTGGCGCACGCTGCTCAAGGGTGATGCCGAGGTGCTCAACCTGGTGGCCACCCGTGAACAGATCTTCGACGCCTGTGCCGACGGCCTGCGCGCGCTGCAGGAGCGCTTCGGCCTGCAGGCGATCCAGCCACTGCCCGACGCCGAAGTGGTGCAGATGAAATACCCGGTCGAGGCGTATCCGAAAAAGATCGTCAGCTTCAACCTCGACAAGGACCCGGTGGTGGAAGGCACGCTGCTGGGCATCAAGGGCCAGTACCTGATCTTCGACACCGGCGTGATCAATATTCGCAAGTACACGGCCTACCAGTTGGCCGTGCTCCAGTAAAAAGGACCTGCACATGCGTACCGAACAACCGCAAGTGATCTACCTCAAGGACTACCAGGCGCCCGAGTACCTGATCGATGAGACGCACCTGACCTTCGAGCTGTTCGAGGACCACACGCTGGTCCATGCGCAACTGGTCATGCGCCGTAACCCGGCACGCGGTGCCGGGCTGCCGCCGCTGGTGCTCGACGGCCAGCAGCTGGAACTGTTGCGCGCCTCCCTGGACGACCAGGAACTGCAAGTCAGCGACTACCAGCTCGAAGCCGACAGCCTGACCGTGCACCCCAAGGCCGAGCGCTTCACCCTGGACACCAGCGTCAAGATCCACCCCGAGCGCAACACCGCGCTCGAAGGCCTGTACAAGTCCGGCAAGATGTTCTGCACCCAGTGCGAGGCCGAGGGTTTCCGCAAGATCACCTACTACCTCGACCGCCCTGACGTCATGAGCACCTTCACCACCACGGTGATCGCCGAGCAGCACCGCTACCCGGTGTTGCTGTCCAACGGTAACCCTGTTGGCAGCGGCCCGGCTGAAGACGGCCGCCACTGGGCGACCTGGGAAGACCCGTTCATGAAGCCGGCCTACCTGTTCGCCCTGGTCGCCGGTGACCTCTGGTGTGTCGAGGACACCTTCGTGCGCCAGTCTGGCCGCGACGTGACCCTGCGCATCTACGTCGAGCCCGAGAACATCGACAAGTGCGACCACGCCATGGTCAGCCTGAAGAAGTCCATGCGCTGGGATGAAGAAGTCTACGGCCGCGAGTACGACCTGGACATCTTCATGATCGTCGCGGTCAACGACTTCAACATGGGCGCCATGGAAAACAAGGGCCTGAACATCTTCAACTCCAGCTGCGTGCTGGCCCGCGCCGAAACCGCCACCGATGCTGCCCACCAGCGTGTCGAAGGCGTGGTTGCCCACGAATATTTCCACAACTGGTCGGGCAACCGCGTGACCTGCCGCGACTGGTTCCAGTTGTCGCTCAAAGAAGGCTTCACGGTGTTCCGCGACGCCGAATTCAGCGCTGACATGAACTCGCGCACGGTCAAGCGCATCGAGGACGTCGCCTACCTGCGCACCCACCAGTTCGCCGAAGATGCAGGACCCATGGCCCACCCGGTGCGCCCGGACAGCTTCATCGAGATTTCCAACTTCTACACCCTGACCGTTTACGAGAAGGGCGCTGAAGTGGTGCGCATGGTCCGCACCCTGCTGGGCGCCGAGGGTTTCCGCAAGGGCAGCGACCTTTACTTCGAACGCCATGATGGCCAGGCAGTGACCACTGACGACTTCATCAAGGCCATGGAAGACGCCAACGGCGTCGACCTTACCCAGTTCAAACGCTGGTACAACCAGGCCGGCACCCCGCGCCTGGACGTCAGCGAGGCCTATGACGCCACCGCGCAAACCTACAGCCTGACCTTCCGCCAGAGCTGCCCGCCGACCCCGGACAAGGCCGAGAAGCTGCCGTTCGTGATCCCGGTAGAGCTGGGCCTGCTGGACGCCACTGGCAACGACCTGCCACTGCAACTGGCCGGTGAAGCCCAGGCGACTGGCACCACCCGTGTGCTGTCGGTGACCGAAGCCGAGCAGACCTTCACTTTCCAGGACATCGCCGCCAAGCCGCTGCCGTCGCTGCTGCGCGGTTTCAGTGCGCCGGTCAAGCTGAGCTTCCCGTACGACCGTGACCAGCTGATGTTCCTCATGCAGCACGATAGCGATGGCTTCAACCGCTGGGAAGCGGGCCAGCAGCTGTCGGTACAGGTGCTGCAGGCGCTGATCGGCCAATACCAGCGCGGCGAAGCGCTGAGGCTCGACCAGCGGCTGATCACCGCGCTCGGCACCGTGCTGGGCAACGTATCGCTGGACCCGGCCATGGTCGCCGAGATGCTCTCGCTGCCAGGCGAAGCCTACCTGACCGAGATCAGCCAGGTGGCCGACGTGGATGCCATCCACACCGCCCGCGAGTTCGCCCGCCAGCAGATCGCCGAGCAGCTGTTCGACGCGCTGTGGGCGCGCTACCAGGCCAACCGCGAAGTGTCGCGCAACACCGCCTACGTGGCCGCTGCCGAACATTTTGCCCGCCGCAGCCTGCAGAACATCGCCCTGTCGTACTTGATGCAGAGCGGCAAGCCGCAGGTGCTGGAGGCGACCCTGGAGCAGTTCGAGCACTGCGACAACATGACTGAGCGCCTGACCGCGCTGGCCGTGCTGGTCAACTCGCCGTTCGAGGCTGAGCGCGCCAAGGCGCTGGAAAGCTTCGCCGAGCACTTCAAGGACAACCCGCTGGTCATGGACCAGTGGTTCAGTGTGCAGGCCGCCAGCACCCTGCCCGGTGGGCTGGCGCGGGTCAAGGCGCTGATGCAGCACCCGGCGTTCACCCTGAAGAACCCGAACAAGGTGCGGGCACTGATCGGCGCCTTTGCCGGGCAGAATCTGGTCAACTTCCACGCGGCGGATGGCTCGGGCTACCGCTTCCTGGCTGACCTGGTGATCGAGCTGAATGCACTGAACCCGCAGATTGCCTCGCGTCAACTGGCGCCGCTGACCCGCTGGCGCAAGTATGACGACGCGCGCCAGGTGCTGATGAAGGGCGAACTGGAGCGGATTCTGGCGTCCGGTGAGTTGTCCAGCGATGTGTATGAGGTGGTGAGCAAAAGCCTGGCCTGATTCAGGCGACGCGTGGGGCTGCCAGGCAGCCCATCCCCGGCAAACCGGCGCCCGCAGGTGCTGCACCGCTCGCAAGACGGTGTGCGCCCTGTGGGCGTCGGCTTGCCGGCCCAGCGTTTTCTGGTTAACAAAACATAACGTCCCGCTCGTTGTGTTCCCGCAAACATCCCCGCTACGATGGCCCGAAGCTATTGCAGGCCTCTAACACAGGGTTTTCGCAGTACCTGCAAGGCACAGACCCACCAAAGAAGAACAAACAGGGGACGGTCATGAGGGAGCGGGTGATGACGCAGGTCAGGCGTGGTGCCTGGCCGCTGGCAGCTGGCGCGATGCTGGCGCTGGCATTGGGGATGTGGGCCGAAAGCGCCCAGGCCGCAGCCGCCGACGAGTACTCCACCGAGTCGGCCAAGGCCAGCCAGAGCCTGCTGATCGATGTCACCCATGCCGGCAAGCGCCTGGTGGCGGTCGGCGATCGCGGCCATATTCTGTTCTCCGACGACCAGGGCAACACCTGGACTCAGGCCAGGGTACCTACCCGACAACTGCTTACCGCCGTGTTCTTTCTCGACGACAAGCGTGGCTGGGCGGTCGGCCATGATGCGCAGATCCTCGCCAGCAACGATGGCGGCGCGACCTGGAGCAAACAGTTCGAAGACCTGTCCCGTGAAGCACCGTTGCTTGATGTCACCTTCCTCGATGCCCAGCATGGCTTTAGCGTGGGCGCCTATGGTGCCTTGCTGGAAACCCGCGATGGCGGGCAGCACTGGCAGGATGTCGCCGAGCGCCTGGACAACCCCGACCAGTTGCACCTCAACGGCATTGCCGTGGTCAAGGACGCCGGGTTATTCATCGTCGGCGAACAGGGCGGCATGTTCCGCTCCACCGACGATGGCCAGACCTGGGTCAACGTCGATAGCCCCTACGAGGGCTCGCTGTTCGGCGTGATCGGGACCGCCAAGCCCAGCACATTGCTCGCCTACGGCCTGCGCGGCAACCTGTTCCGCTCCACCGATTTCGGCGACAGTTGGCAACCGATCGTACTCAAGGCAGCCCGCGGTAACCTCGAATTCGGCCTGGCAAGCGCTACGCTTCTCGATGATGGCAGCCTGGTGCTGGTGGGCAACGGTGGCAGCGTGTTGCGCAGCATCGATGACGGGCAGAGCTTCAGCGTGTACAACCGCGCCGACCGCATTGCCCTGGCCGGTGTCAGCGGCCTGGCCAATGGCGGCCTGGTACTGGTAGGGCAGGGGGGTGTGCACCTGGCCACCGCCGATGGTGCAGAGGAGGTGCGTCCATGACCAGCCGAGAGAGCATCACCATGCACCCGCACCACCAGGACAAGCCCACACTGCTCGAACGCCTGATCTTCAACAACCGCCCCGTGGTCATCGCCCTCTGCGCGCTGGTGAGCGTCTTCCTGTTCTGGCAGGCCACGCAGATCCGCCCCTCGACCAGTTTCGAGAAGATGATCCCGCTTGAGCATCCGTTCATCGAACAGATGATGGAGCACCGCAACGACCTGGCCAACCTGGGTAACACCGTGCGCATTTCGGTCGAGGCGGTCAACGGCGACATCTTCGACAAGGACTACATGGAGACCCTGCGGCAGATCCATGACGAGGTGTTCTACCTGCCTGGCGTCGACCGGGCCGGGCTGAAGTCGCTATGGAGCCCCAGCGTGCGCTGGAGCGAGGTCACCGAGGAGGGCTTCTCCGGCGGCGAGGTAATCCCCAATACTTACAATGGCTCGCAGGAGAGCCTCGACACCCTGCGCGACAACGTGCTCAAGTCCGGCCAGGTCGGCCGCCTGGTGGGCAACAATTTCAAATCCAGCATCATCGACATCCCCTTGCTGGAAAGCTTCCCCGACCCACAGGACCCGGGCAAGCTGGTCAAGCTCGACTACCAGCGTTTCTCCCATCAACTGGAAGCGCAAATCCGCGACAAGTTCCAGGCGCAGAACCCCAATGTGAAGATTCACATCGTCGGTTTCGCGAAGAAGGTCGGTGACCTGATCGACGGCCTGGTGATGGTGGCGATGTTCTTCGGGGTGGCGCTGGTCATCACCTGGGTGCTGTTGTACTGGTTCACCTGGTGCATCCGCAGCACCATCGCCGTGCTCATCACCACCCTGGTGGCGGTGGTCTGGCAGTTGGGTTTGATGCACGCGGTAGGCTTTGGCCTGGACCCGTACTCGATGCTGGTGCCATTCCTGATCTTCGCCATCGGCATTTCCCACGGGGTGCAGAAGATCAACGGCATCGCGCTGCAGTCCAGTGACGCCGACAACGCACTGACCGCGGCCCGGCGTACCTTCCGCCAATTGTTCCTGCCGGGGATGATCGCCATCCTGGCCGATGCGGTGGGCTTCATCACCCTGTTGATCATCGACATTGGGGTGATTCACGAACTGGCCATCGGCGCCTCGATCGGTGTGGCGGTGATCGTCTTCACCAACCTGATTCTGCTGCCGGTTGCGATCTCCTACGTGGGCATCAGCAAGAAGGCCATCGAGCGCAGTAAGAAAGATGCTACCCGTGAGCACCCGTTCTGGCGCCTGTTGTCGAACTTCGCCAGTGCCAAGGTGGCGCCGGTGTCCGTGGCCCTGGCCCTGGTGGCCTTTGCCGGCGGCCTCTGGTACAGCCAGAACCTGAAGATCGGCGACCTCGACCAGGGCGCGCCGGAGCTGCGCCCGGACTCACGCTACAACCAGGACAACAACTTCATCATCAGCAACTACTCGACCAGCTCGGATGTGCTGGTGATCATGGTCAAGACCCCGGCAGAGAGCTGCTCGATCCACTCGACGATGGCACCGATCGACGAATTGATGTGGACCATGGAGAACACCCCAGGCGTGCAGTCGGCGATCTCCCTGGTCACCGTGTCCAAGCAGGTGATCAAGGGCATGAACGAGGGCAGCCTGAAGTGGGAGACTCTGTCGCGCAACCCAGACATCCTCAACAACTCCATCGCCCGCGCCGACGGCCTGTACAACGCCGACTGCTCGCTGGCGCCGGTGCTGGTGTTTCTCAACGACCACAAGGCAGAAACCCTGGAGCGCGTCACCGCCGTGGCCAAGGCATTTGCCGACAGCCACAACAAGGACGGGCTGCAGTTCCTGCTGGCGGCTGGCAACGCCGGCATCGAGGCGGCCACCAACGATGTGATCCGCTCGGCCGAGTTGACGATCCTGGTGCTGGTGTACCTCTGCGTGGCCGTGATGTGCCTGATCACCTTCCGCTCCTTTGCCGCCACCCTGTGCATCGTGCTGCCCCTGGTGCTGACCTCGGTGCTGGGCAATGCGCTGATGGCATTCATGGGCATTGGCGTGAAGGTCGCCACCTTGCCGGTGGTGGCGCTGGGCGTTGGCATTGGCGTGGACTACGGCATCTACATCTACAGCCGCCTGGAAAGCTTCCTGCGCGCGGGCCTGCCGTTGCAGGAGGCCTATTACCAAACCCTGCGTTCGACCGGCAAGGCCGTGCTGTTCACCGGCCTGTGCCTGGCCATTGGCGTGTGCACCTGGATCTTCTCGGCCATCAAGTTCCAGGCCGACATGGGCCTGATGCTGACCTTCATGTTGCTGTGGAACATGTTCGGCGCGCTGTGGCTGCTGCCGGCGCTGGCACGGTTCCTGATCAAGCCTGAAAAGATGGTGGGCAAGGCGGGCGGCTCGATCTTCGCCCATTGAAGGGGCTGGGGCCGCTCTGCGGCCCGATCGCCGGCAAGTGGTTGCTACCGGCGATTGGGCTGCAAAGCAGCCCAGGGCTATAATGCCGGTTCACTTTTTTACCGGTAACCCCATGTCCTCCCTCGCCACCGCCCTCGCTACCTGCGACATGCTGTTGATCGACGGCCTGCACGCCTTCGATTTCACCTTCGACGAAACTGGCCTCACGGTCGAATGCATGGATGGCCGCCAACTGCGCCGTTGGACCTTCACCGCCGACCAGGTCGCCGCGGCCACCGCGGTGGGGGATGACTGGCAATTGCACGATGCCCAGGGTGAGCATCGACTAGTCTGTATGAGTGCCTTTCGCGCGCCGGATGAAGACGATGAACCGAATCTGGACGAACCTGCTGACCGCTAGCCTGATGAGCCTGACGATGACCGCCCATGCCGCCACCCTGCTGGTCGGCAGCTACACCGATGGCGCCAGCCAGGGTATCTACCGCTACGCCTTCGACAGCAAGACTGGCCATATCGACCCCGCGCCGCTGCAGGTGGTCAAGAGCGTCAGCCCGTCGTGGCTGGTGCTTTCGGCTGACCAACGGCAGCTGTTTGCGGTCAACGAAACGCCGCAGGGCCATGTCAGCAGTTTCAGTATCAGCGGCAAAGGTGAGATCACGCCGCTCAACCAGGTGGCCACCCGTGGCGACGAACCCACCCACGCCAGCCTCAGCCGCGACCAACGCTACCTGTTCGTCGCCAACTACGCCGTCGCCCCCGATCCGGGCGGCAGCCTGGTGGTGGTCCCGGTGGCCAAGGATGGCAAGCTCAAGGCGGTGGTGCAACAGGCGCGGCACAAGCCCAGTGGTGTCGACCCCGAGCGCCAGGCGGGCGCCCATGTGCATTCGCTGGTGCTCTCGCCCGATGGCAGCCACCTGTATGCGTGCGACCTGGGGGCCGACAGGGTGTTTATCTATCGCTATGACGGTGCCAGCAGCGATCGCCCGCTGACCCCTGCGATCCCGGCATCGGTCGAGCTGCCGCCGGGCAGCGGCCCGCGTCACCTGCTGTTCGATGCCAAGGGGCAGCATGCCTACCTGACGCTGGAGATGAGCGCAGAAGTCGTGATGTTCGACGTGCAGAACGATGCCTTGCTCGAGCGCCAGCGCCTGCCACTGACCGAGCACAAGGAGGCGGCGGCCAGGGCGGCCGGCGGCGTGCACCTGTCGGCGGACGGGCGTTTCCTGTATGTCAGCAACCGCGGCACAGCCAATGAGATCGTGGTGTTCAGGGTGAGCAAGGACGACGGCCAGCTGGCGTTGCTGCAACGTCGCACGGTGGAGGGCGATCACCCGCGGGAGTTTGCCCTGGACCCAAGTGAAAACTTCCTGCTGGTGGCCAACCAGAAGAGCAACCAGATCGTGGTCATGCGCCGCGATCCGCGCACTGGCATGCTGGGTGAGACGGTGCAGACCTTGCCTCAGGAGGCGCCTTCGGATTTGAAGTTTATCGAGTGAATATCGATACGCGTGATAATCCCTAGCAGCGTAATGAATTTCTGTGGCTGACTTCAGCGGCGTAAGTTTGACCCAAGGCCCAAGCGGGCCACCGTCAAACCACCGCAGTCGAGGTCAGCCCCCATGAACTTCAATCTCTTCCCGGTCATCGCCGCCTCCGCCATTTCCGCTTCGGTCGTGCTGCCGACGCACGCCCATGCCGACACCAGCAGCAAGGCATCCGCCACCCACAGTTACACCGAGCAGTACCTGCGCCAAAGCGCGCATTTCCACGCGGCCTTGAGTGGCAAGCACAGCCACTGACCCAGCGCTGAGCACTGAACCTGTGGGAGCGGGTGGATAGCTATTTGGCCATCACCGCCTTGAACAGTGGTGACGCCAACCACCCCTCCAGCCAGCTCCGCACTTGCGGATAAGCCGCCTCGGCGAACCACTGCGGTTCGACCCCGGCGAACTGGCGCATCAGGGGCAACAGGGCAGCGTCGGCCAGGCTTGGATGATCGGCCAGCAGGTAGGGCCGGCCTTCGAGCAAGCGTTCAAGCGCCGCCAGCCATGTTTCGGCCTGCTGGCGGTAATGCGTGCGTGGGTGCTCGGGGTAACGCTCGGCATACTTGTACAGGTTCACCTGAGTCTTGAACTCAGTGTCATTGCGCGCAATCAGCGCCTCGGCCTGCTGTGCCGCTGCAGGGTCCGCTTGCAGGCGCCAGTCCTGCGGGTCGTGCTGTTCCAGGGCCCAGCGCATGATATCCAGGCTTTCCTCCAGCACCCGGCCACCGGTGTCGAGCACCGGGACCGTGCCCTTGGGCGACACCGCCAGCAACTCGGCCGGCTTGTTCTTCATCGCCACTTCGCGCACCTGCACCTCACACCCGGCATAGCGCAGGGCCAGGCGTGCGCGCATGGCCCAGGGGCAACGGCGGAACGAGTAGAGGATCACCCGCACACCTCTACATCACTCAGCCCATTGCCCTGGCGACGTACCTGGATCTGTACCGGGATGCGCTCGTGCATCTCCTGCACGTGGGAAATCACCGCGACCTTGCGGCCTTGTGCCTGCAGGCCATCGAGGGCGTCCATGGCCAGTTGCAGCGATTCAGGGTCGAGGCTGCCGAAGCCTTCGTCAATGAACAGCGACTCGATGCGCAAGGTGCTCGAGGCCATCGATGCCAGGCCCAGGGCCAGGGCCAGCGAAACCAGGAAGGTTTCGCCGCCGGACAGCGAGTGCACCGAGCGCAGTTCATCGCCCATTTCGGTGTCCATCACCAACAGGCCCAGTGCGCTGCCGCCGCGCTTGAGGCGGTAGCGGCGCGCCAGCTGGCGCAGTTGGGCGTTGGCGTGGTGCAACAACAGGTCGAGGTTGTAGCCCTGGGCGATCTTGCGGAACACGTCACCCGAGGCCGAACCGATCAGCGCGCTGAGCCGCGCCCAGCGCTGCCACTGTTGGTGCGCCTGCTCGATTTCCGCCGCCAGGCTCTGGTGGGCCTGCTGCCGGCGCTGGTCGTCGGCCTGCTGGGCACGCAGTTCGGCGCAGTGCTGCTCATGGCTGGCCAGGCGCTCTTGCAGTTCGCCGAGGGCGTGTTCCAAGTCTTCGGCTGAGGCGTGCACGGTCATGCTGGCGGTGTGCTGAGCGAGGCGCTGCTCACGTTCCTGAAGCACTACGCGGGTTTGTTCGATGGCTTTTTCGGCAGTTTGCAAGCGTTGACGCAACCCGCTCAGTTGAGCATCGTCCATGGCCAGCAGCCGATCGAGGCCGGCGTCGTCCAGTTCCGGGTGCTCGGCACGCCACCGGGCGATGTCACCTTGCAGCTGTTGGCATTCAGTGTCCAGCGCCTGTTGCTGCTGCGTGTTGGCCTTGAGCTCACTGGCCAACTGCACGCCCTGGGTTCGCAGGTCCTGCAGGCGTTGGGCGGTATCGACGTCGAGCGCCCGAGCCTGTTCCAGCTGGGCATCACTGTATTGTTGCCAGGCTTCGGCGCTGGCATGTTCGCCGAGCAGCTCGCCGAGCGACGTCAGGGCTTGCTGACGCTGCTCAGCCAATGCACCGAGTTTTTGCTGCAATTGCTGCTGATTGAGCAGGCGCGCCTGTTGTTGGTCGCGCAGCTTGTCCAACTGTACTTGGCGTGCTTGTTGTTCTTCCTGCTCGTCCTTGCGTTGCTCCAGCTGTTGCAAGCGCAGGGCGATCTGCTGGTCGAGGGCGAGGAAGGCATTGGCCGGGTCGTCGCTCAGGGCCTTGAGCACGTCCTCGGGCATTACCCCGGCCAGGTCGTTCAGCCCTTGTTGCAACTGCTGCTCATCGTTGGCCAGGGCTTGATGCTGCTGGTCCAGGTGGTGCTGGGCTTGCTGCTGGGCCTGCTGCGCCGCCTGCAACTGCTGGTTCAGGCGGGCTGCATCCTTTTGCAGGGCGAGCAGGGCACTCTGGCGTTTCTCGTCCTGGCTGATCTCGCCGTCCAGGCGCCGCAGCTGGCCGTCGAGCCAGGCGCTGCGGGCCTTGTCGTCCTGCGGCGCCAGTGCCGGCCAGAGGCTGTGTGCCTGCACCTGCGCCACCAGCGGTTGCAACTGCTCGCCCAGTTGTACCTGTTGCTGCTGGAGCTCCTTGAGCTGGGCATTGACCACACCCAGCCGGGTGCGCAATTCCACCAGCTTGCCATTGAGGTCTTCGACCTGCTTCTGGGCCGCTTGCTCTTCAGCCTGGTCGTGGCGGCCCAGGCTCTGCAACAGTGCTTCGGGTTGGTGGAACGGGTGTTCGGCGCTGCCGCAGACCGGGCAGGGTTCGCCCTGACGCAGTTGGCCGCGCAGTTCCTCGACACTGGTGTTGCGCGCCAGGCGCTGGCGTTCGAGCAACTGGCGGGTGATGTTGAGCGCCTGCTCGGCCGCTTCCAGCTCGGCCTTGGCCGCGGTCCCTTCGCCAATCAGGTGTTGGCGTTGCTGCAGGGCCTGCTGTTGCCGCTCATGCACGGCATCGAGCTGTTGGCGCAGTTCCAGTTCACGCCCATGCAGACGCGACAGTTCTTCGACGGCACGCTGCTGTTTGCGATTGTCCTGCAGCATGCCGCCGAGCAGGTCGATTTGTTCGGCCAGCGCGTGTGGTTCGGCCTTGGCCTCGTGGAACAGCAGTTCGAAAGCGTCGCGCTCGGCCTGCCACTGGGCATTGGCCTGGCTGGCCCGGGCTTGCAGGCCCGGCAGCTCGTCACGCCCCTTGGCCAGGCGCCCGCCGATCAGCATCACTTGCTTCAATTGGGGCAGATAGGCCTGCCAGGCGCTGGCCAGGCCAGCCAGGTGTTGGCTCTGCTCCAGGGCAGTATCGATCTGTGCCAGTTGTTGTTGGCTGCGTTGCTGGTGCTCATCCAATTGCTGCAGTTGCTGCTGGCCCTCGGCGACGTCCTGGTCCGCTTGCTGGCTGGCCGTACGTTGGGTCGCCAGTTCTGCGTCCAGGCGTGCCAGGCTGTCCTGGCCGGCAAAGGCCTGGCGCAGGCGGGGGGCGTTTGCGCTGTGTTGGGTCTGGGCGTCGACCAGTGCCTGGCGAGCGGCGGCCAGCGCCTGTTCCAGTTCGCTGGTGCGAGCCTGCAATTCGGTTTGCTGGCGTTGCTGCTCGGCGATGTGCGCCGCCAGCGGTGCGCGCTGCGCGCTCAACATCTGCTGGCGATGGAATTGGTGGCGCTGTGGCGCCAGGCGCTCCAGGCGTTGCAGGTCGAGGCGCTGTTCGGCCAGCTGTTGCCAGGCCAGTTCGGCTGCTTGCAGCGCATCACTGGCCTCGACGTGCTGGGTTTGCAACTGGTGCTGCTCATTGAGCCAGTTGCGTTGCAGCTCCAGGTGGCGCTCAGCGGCCTGATCGGCCTTCAACTGCTGCTGCGCCTGCTCCAACTGTTGGTCGAGTGCGGCACGGGCTTCGGTGGCCATCGGCAACAGGTGGCTGGCGCGCTCTTTCAGGGCATTGTGCGCGTCGCCGGTTTCGCGGGCCTTGCTGAAGGCGCGTTGGCCGAGGCGTGTGTAGATGGCCGTGTTAGTGAGCTTTTCCAGCAGCTCGCTGCGCTCTCTGTCGTCGGCCTTGAGAAACGCGCTGAACTCGCTCTGGGCCAGCATCACCGCGCGGGTGAACTGCTCGAAGTTCAAGCCCAGGCGTGCCTCGACCAGTTGCTTGTACTCGTTCTTGCCGCTGCCCAGTAGCTGTTCGCTGTCCAGGTCGTACAGGCTCTGGCGGCTGTGCTGCAATTTGCCGTTGGCCTTGTCGCGGGCGCGGTTGGCCTCCCAGCGCGCCCGGTAGCGGTGCCCGTCGATGCCGATGAAGTCGACCTCGGCAAAGCCACTGCCGGTGCCCCGGCGCAACAGGTTGCGTGGGTCGGAAGTGGGAATTTCGCCGTCGGCGTCCGGTACCTTGGCTTCACGGCCAATAGCGTTGAGCCGCGGTACGGTGCCGAACAGGGCCAGGCACAGGGCATCGAGCAAGGTGCTTTTGCCGGCGCCGGTCGGCCCGGTGATGGCGAACAGGCCAGCACTGGCCAGGGGCTCGGCGGTGAAGTCGATGTCGATCGGGCCGGCCAGCGATGCCAGGTTCTTCAGGCGAATGGCAAGAATCTTCATGGCTGCACCTCCTCGAGCTGGACGTCCTGCAACAGCAAGGCGAAGTCAGCCAGGGCCTGCTCGTCGGCGGGGTTGCCATAGGCCTGTTCCCAAGCGCGGCTGAACAAGTCCTGTGGGGTCAGCTGGGCCAGCTCGACGAACGCTAGCTCGTCATCCTCCTCGCTGCTTCGGCCGGCGTATTCAGCGCTGATGCGGATCAGCCGCACCGCCTTGCCGTGCAGGGCGCCCTCGATCTGCTGGCGCAGGTCGGGTTGCGGCTCATCCAGGCGCACGCGCACCTCAAGCCAAGGCTGGCGGTTGGGGTCTTCGAGCAGGTCGATCACAGGCAGCTCCGCCAGTTGCTCGAGCAGCTCGCCCAGCGGCGCCGGGCCGATGCGCTGCAGCGCAACAGCGCGGGGGACTGGGCGTGGTTCGACGCTGACCAGTTCGCTGCCGTTCAACTCGACTTCCAGCACCTGGTGCGGGTAGTTGATTTCGGCGAACGACAACGGGATCGGCGAGCCGCTGTAGCGGATGCGGTTTTCGCGGTTGACCTTTTGCGGCTTGTGCAAATGGCCCAGGGCCACGTAGCTGATGCCTTTGTCGAACAGCTTGGCCGGCAGCGCCTGGGCGTTGCCGATGATCAGGCTGCGCTCGGAGTCCTCGGACACCGCACCACCGGCCATGTGCGCGTGGCTGATGGCAATCAGGGCCTGGTCTTTCTTGCGCTTTTTCTGCGCAGCGGCAATCAGTTGCTGATGTACCTGGGTAATGCCTTGCAGGTAGTCGTCGCCCAGTTGCGGGCCGGTGACTTCGGCCGGGCGCAGGAAGGGCAGGGCCAGACACCAGGCAGCGACCTTGCCGCGGCCATTGGTCAGCGGGATCAACAGGCGTTCGGCATCCAGTTGGCCCTCATCGAGCCAGTGCACCCGGCCCAGTGCGTGTGTGCGCAGACGGCGCATGAGCGCTGCGGGCAGTTCGATGCGCGAGCCCGAGTCGTGGTTGCCGGCGATCATCACGATGTCCAGCTTCGGCTGTTGCTCGTGGGCTTGGACGATGAAGTCGTAGAGCCGCTCCTGGGCTTTGACCGGAGGGTTGACCGTGTCAAAGATATCGCCGGCGATCAGCAGTGCGTCGGGCTGGCGCAGGTGCAGTTGGCCGAGCAGCCAGTGGAGGAAGCAGGCGTGTTCGAAGTCGCGTTCCTGGCCGTGCAGGCTTTGGCCAAGGTGCCAGTCGGAGGTGTGAAACAGACGCATGGATGACCTGTGGTGTCGAGTCGAGCAAGCGGGGCTTGGCTTGGAGGATGGGCGTTGCGCAAGGGGGTATGGTAACCCAAGCATAGGGCCAGCAGGTGCTCGGCCCAAGATGTTCGGTGTACATGGAAAAGAGCTGAGTCGGTGGTGCAGCGCACTGTCTGATGCCCCTGGGCAGCGCCGACGGCGGCGGTGTTCGCGGCAAGCCCAGGCAGCGCATTACTTGGGATAGAGCGGCGGCAGGCTACCGTTCTCACCCGCCGGTAGCAGCACCTGTTCAGCCGGCGGTATGGTGCCAATTGCCCGCCACAAATCCTCACCCTGCCAGTACTGCCCACTCTCGCTGTACAACGCCCCGTTCAAGCCGTCCAGCGCATCCGACAACGGCACGAATCGCGCCGCCATTTCCGCCAGGGTTTCCGGCTGCTGACGCGCCCAGGCATCCAGCGCCTGGCGGGTGGCCTGGGGGTCGTTGGCCTGGCAGGCGCGCTTGAGGTCGTCCAGCAACGTCCGTGGGCTCGGGCCGTTCTGTGCGGCGCGCAGCACCGCCGGTTGCGAGCGGGCGCGCCACCACAGGGCAAACCCGAGCACGGTGGTAAGGGTGAATACCAGGGTGGCCAGCTGCCAGGGCCACAACAGGCTGGCAGCGGTGTTGTTGTCACCGGCCGGGTTGTCGGCACTCAGTGCCGGGTTGTCCTGCACGTTCAAGGTGCGGGCGGGCAGGCTGGTGTGCTCCAGGTGGTCTTCGCGGGTGTTCCACCAGCTGATTTCCAGCGCCGGCAGGGCCAGCGCACCACTGTGGGTCGGGACCAGCGCTTCGCGCTCCTCGCGGTTGGCGGTCATGCCGCGTTCGTTGATCTCGTTGCGCAGCAGCGGCTGGTCCGGGTAGCGGCGCAGGCCGACAATCTCGGTGGCTGGCAGTTGCGGCAGTTGGGTACTGGACAGCCCTTCGGCGCGTAGGGTGATGCTGCGGGTCAGCGAATCGCCAATTTGCGTCGGCTGGCTAGCGGGGTCAGGGTTCCAGTGCTCATCGAGGGTCAGGCTGCGTGCCGGCAACCACGGCGCACCTGCAGGCCAGGCGGCGGGAATCGGGCGTACGGTGAGGCGCAGGGGCAGCGAGCTCACCTGCACCTGGCGCCCGGCCCGCGTCGTGCCGGTCGGTTGCTGGGTATTATCGGCCGCCGTGGCGGTAAAGGTGAGCGGCGCAATGCTCAGGTTTCCGCTTTGCTGTGGGTAGATCGCGTAGCGTGTCTCAATCACCCCGTGACGAACGCCGTTGATTTCTTTTTCATAGGTACGCGATTCGCCCAGTGGCTCGACCTTGGCGTTTTCCAGTTGCAGCGGGCTCAGGCTGCTGTCGTCGTATAGCGATACTGAATGGTAGATACGCAGGGTCAGCACGGCCTGGGCCTGAACATACACCTCGGTGCTGTCGAGGGTGGCTTCGACGAAGACTTGTGAAGCGCTGTCCGGGCGGTTGGCGTCGGCTTGCAACACCTGCAGATCGATGGCCTGGCTGCGTGACTGGCCCAGTTGCAGTTCAGGGATGCGCAGGCTGCCACTGCGCCTTGGCAGCAGGGTGATGATCCAGCGGGTGCTGGCGCGGGTTTCACCATCGAGGGTGTGCAGGCTGTTCAACTGCCGCGTCCCGCGCACGTCGAAGTCGCCATCCAGGGCGCGCAGGTCGGGCTTGCCGAACTGGGTCACGTCCTGGCTTTCGAGGGTCAGTTCCAGGGTTTCACCGGCTTCCAGGCGGGTGCGGTCGACACTGGCTTGCAGGGTCGGATCGGCCTGGACGAGCATGGCCCACAAAAGGCAGAGGAGAAAGACGCCGAGGCGACTCATCGTGGGTTTTCCTGATGCAATTGCTGTTCATACCAGAATTTGCGGCGCAACAGCTGCGCCGGGTTGTCGGGAATCTCTCGCAGCCATTGTTCCAGGGCCTGGCGCTGTTCGGCGTCAAGGCTGGAGGCGACCGGGCGCTGGGGCGGCTGGGTGGTGCCGTCGTCATCGCCTGGCTGATTGCCGGGGGTGGCCTGGCTGTTAGTGTTGCTGCCCTCGCCGGGTTGTTCGGCATTGGCCTGCTCATCGTTGCCGGGGGTGCCTTGGGTGGGGCTGCTGGCCGAGCTGCTGTTGCCCTCGGTTTCGCTGCCAGGCGTGCCTTGGGCATTGTTGCTGGCCGGCTGTTCTTCAGCCTGGGCCTGGCGTTGCTGCAACATTTGCTGCACCAACGCCTGGTTGTCCAGTGCCGGCTGCAGGTCAGGTTGGCGTTCCAGCGCCTGCTCGTAGGCATCCAGCGCGGCTTCCAGCTCGCCGCTGCGGGCAAGGGCGTTGCCACGATTGTAGTGCGCTGCGGCGGTATTGCCTTGGGCGAATGCTTTGGCGGCTCCGGCAAAGTCACCTGCCTGGTACAGGGCCATCCCACGCCATTGTGGGTCCTGGAAGTGGCTGGCAGCTTCTGCGGGGCGGTTATGTTCGAGCAGTCGCTGGCCTTGCTGGTCGGGGCGTAGCCACAGGTCATTGAGTTCAAAAGCCTGGCTCGGTTGCGGCACGGCCAGCAGCAGCGGCAGGCAGAACAGCCAGCCACGACGGCCGGCACAGGCAGCCAGCAGCAACAGCGGAATCAGCAGCCAGTAGCCTTGGTCGGCCCAGCTGTCGAGCTGCATGTTCTGGCCGTCGTTGCGCAGGATGCGCGGGTTGTCGAACAGGCCCAGGCCGCGCAGGTCGAGGTCATCGACGCGGGCATGGCGGTAACGCCCACCGGTGCCGCCGATAAAGGCCTTGAGGCCGGGGGTGTCCAGGCGTGGTACGAGGATGCCGCCGTGTTCGTCCTTGAGGAATTCGCCGTTGGCCTGACGCACCGGCGCCCCGTCGCTGGTACCAATGCCCAGCATCAGCAGGCTCGGGCCCTGGCGGCCGAGGGCCTGGACGATGCCCTGGCGTTCCGGTGCGCTCAGTGCCGAACCGATCAGCAGCAGCCGGCCCTGGCCCAGGCCGCTCTGGGCCAGCAGGGCCAGGCCTTTTTGCACGGCCAGGTCGGCGCGCTGACCGGGTTGCGGCATGATCGACGGGTCGATCGCCTCCAGCAGGTTGCGCGTAGTGCCCAGGTCATCGGACAGCGGCACCAGGGTGTGGGCGCTGCCAGCATAGACGATCAGTGCGGTCTGGCTGTCGCGGCGGTGCTCGAGCAAGTCGAGGATCTTGCGCCGCGCCTGTTCCAGGCGATTGGGTGGGGCATCCTCGGCGAGCATCTGGGGTGTCAGCTCGAGCAGGATCACCAGCGGGTCGGCCGGGCGCTGGCGGGTTTCTTCCAGGCGCTGCCAACTCGGGCCAAGCAGGGCCAGCAGCAACAGCAACCAGGCCATGCCCAGGGCGACCCAGGGCAGCTTGCTGTTGCTGCCGCTGCCACCACCGAGCAGCACCGGGTGGAAGGCTGTGGGCAGAATCATCTGCCAGCGCCCGGCGCGTTTGCGCCGATGCCAGAGCTTGGACAGCAGCCAGGCCAGCAGCGGCACCGCCAGCAGCCAGAGAGGACGCAACCATTGTGGCCACAGGTCGATCATCGGCGCCTCCTTAGGCGCAGCCGTCTAAGGCGCTCACGCCACTGCGGGTGGGGTTGCAGGAAGCGTGGCTTGCGCAGCAGGCGCTGCAGTCGGTTGTCTGGCCATAGCACCGCCACCACCAGCAGCACGCTGAGCAGCAGGGCCAGGGCCAGTGGCCAGGCATACAGGGCCTTGGCCGTGCGTGCCTGGGTCGGTTGCTGGGCGACGGGCTCCAGCTGGTCGAGGGTGTCGCCGATGGTATCCAGCTCGGCGCCGTCATGGGCGCGGAAGTAGGCACCGTGGGTCAGCTCGGCGATCTCCTTGAGGGACGCTTCGTCGAGGTCGAGGCTGGGATTCAGGCCGAGCAGGCCGGGTGTGCCGCTGGCCTCGGGGTTGGCCCCGATGCCGATGGTGTAGATACGCACCCCCTCCTGGGCGGCCAGGCGCGCGGCGGTCAGGGGGTGAATTTGCCCGCCATTGTTGGCACCGTCGGTAATCAAAACCAGCACGCGGCTCTGGGCCGGGCGCTGGCGCAGGCGTTTGACGGCCAGGCCGATGGCATCGCCGATGGCGGTGTTCTTGCCGGCGATGCCGATCTGCGCCTCGTCGAGGAAGGTGCGGACCGTGCGCCGGTCGAAGGTCAGCGGTGCCTGCAGGTAAGCCTGGCTGCCGAACAGAATCAGGCCGACCCGGTCGCCCTCACGGTCCTGGAGGAAATCGCCCATCAGCGCCTTGACCAGATCGAGACGGCTGACTTCCTCGCCCTTCCACTGCATGTCGGGGAAGTCCATGGAGCCCGATACATCCACTGCCACCAGCAGGTCGCGGCCACTGGCGGCCACCGGTACCGGGTCGCCGAGCCATTGCGGGCGGGCGGCGGCAAACAGCAGCAACAGCCAGATCAGTACGAACGGCGCCTGCTGGCGCCAGGTGGGCAGGTTCAGCCGCGCCCGGCGCCCGGCCAGGTGCTCCAGCTCTTGCAGGAAGCCGACCTTGAGCACGGGTTCGCCGCTGTCGGCGGCGGGCAGCAGCAAGCGCATCAGCCACGGCAACGGCAGCAGCAGGAAGATCCACGGCCAGGCCAGTTCAAACATGTTTGCGAATCCAGGTTTCGACGGCCTGGCTCAGCCCGGCGATGGCTTTGTCGTCGAGCTTGCATTCAGGCTTGTACGCGCCTTCGACCAGCACCATCCAGCGGGTCAGGCCAGCGGCCGGGCAGCGGTTGTCGAGGAAGGCCAGCCATTGCCGGCCGTTGAGGGTATGGCTGTTGGCCCCAGGGTAGTGGTTGCGGCACAAGCGCTTGAGCAACGCGTTGATCTGCTGCAACCAGGCGCCGGCCGGCGCTCCGTCATAGGGGCGCGGCAGGCGGGCGAGTTCGGCCAGGGCTTCCAGACGTACCGGGTCGAGCGGTTGCTCGGCCCGCACCACCGGGCGTTTGCCCGGCCGCCAGCGGCGCAGCCGCCACAGGCCCCAAGCCAGTGCGGGCAACCCGGCGAGCAGCAGCCACCAGCCTGGTGCCGGCGGCCACAGGCCGATCGCCGCGGGCGCGATCAGCGGTTGCAGTTGATCCAGCGGGTTCATGTGCTGCTCCCGGGGCGCTGGGCGTTCAGGTATTCGCGCAACTGTTCGATCATCTCGCTCTGGGTGCTCAGGGGCATCAGCAGCACACGCAGTTTTTGCGCCATCAACTCCCAGCGCTCGATGCGCGCCTCGCCTTGCTGACGGTAGGCCTGGCGCAGGTTGGCGTCCAAGGTGTCGAGCTCGAGCTGCGCGCCGCGCTGGGCGAAACGCAACAGGCCGGCGGCGGGCAGAGCATGGTCGAGCGGGTCGGAAACCGGCATCAACAGCAGGTCACAATGACGCGAGAGCATGGCCAGGTGCTGCTCGGCCTGGGCGCTGAGCGAGCGCTCGTCGCAAATGAGAATGGCCAGGCTGCCAGGGCGCAGCACTTCCCGTGCGCGGCGCAGGGCCAGGCCCAGGCTGTCGGCTTGGGGCACCGCTTCGGTGTGCAGCGCCTGGTTGACCTTCGCCAGGCGGTTGAGCAACTGCAGAAGGCTTTGTTTGCTGCGCCGGGGCTTGATTTCGTGGTGCTCGTTGTCGCCGAACACCAACCCGCCGATGCGGTCGTTGTGGCCCAGTGCGGCCCAGCCGAACAGCGCTGCGGCTTGGGCCGCAAGTACCGACTTGAACATCAGCCCTGAGCCGAAGAACAAGCGCTGGCTCTGCTCGACAAGGATGAAGATCGGCCGTTCACGCTCCTCGTGGAACAGTTTGGTGTGCGGCTCCTGGGTACGGGCAGTGACGCGCCAGTCGATGTTGCGCACGTCGTCGCCAGCCTGGTAGACGCGTACCTGGTCGAAGTCCACCCCGCGGCCACGCAGTTTGGAATGGTGCAGGCCCACCAGCGGGCTGCGCTGGCCGGGCCGGGAAAACAGCTGGATCTCGCGCACGCGGTGGCGCATGTCGATCAGCTCGGAGAGACCGATGCGAATGCCGGGTTCGGCCTGCTGCGCGTTGGGCATGGGTTCAGGCAACGGCGACGACGTCGAGGATGCGCTGGACCACGCGGTCCTGGTCGATCCCCGCCGCTTCGGCCTCGAAGGACAGAATGATACGGTGGCGCAGCACATCGAACAGCACCGCCTGGATATCCTCGGGGCTGACGAAGTCGCGCCCGGCCAGCCAGGCGTGGGCCCGTGCGCAACGGTCCAGGGCGATGGAGCCCCGGGGGCTGGCGCCGTAGGCGATCCAGTCGGCCAGCTCGGCATCGAACTTGGCCGGGGTACGGGTGGCCATGACCAGTTGAACCAGGTATTCCTCCACGGCGTCGGCCATGTACAGGCCGAGAATTTCCTTGCGGGCGGCAAAGATCGCCTGCTGGCTGACCCGCCGCTCGGGCTTGACCTCCCCACCCAGCGCTTCGCCGCGCGCCTGAGCCAGAATGCGCCGCTCCACCGCAGCATCGGGGAAGCCGATCTTCACATGCATCAGGAAGCGGTCGAGCTGCGCCTCGGGCAGGGGGTAGGTGCCTTCCTGCTCGATCGGGTTCTGCGTGGCCATGACCAGAAATAGCGGAGACAGGTCATACGTGCTGCGGCCGACGCTGACCTGGCGCTCGGCCATGGCTTCGAGTAACGCCGATTGCACCTTGGCAGGCGCACGGTTGATTTCGTCTGCCAGCACCAGGTTGTGGAAGATCGGCCCTTGCTGGAACACGAAGCTGCCGGTCTCCGGGCGATAGATTTCCGTACCGGTGATGTCGGCCGGGAGCAGGTCGGGGGTGAACTGGATGCGATGGAACTGCGCCTCGATGCCTTCGGCCAGCTCTTTGATCGCCTTGGTCTTGGCCAACCCAGGCGCGCCTTCGACCAGCATGTGGCCGTCAGCCAGGAGCACGATCAACAGCCGCTCGACCAGTTTCTCCTGGCCTAGGATCTGGGTAGAAAGAAAGGTGCGTAGCGCGATCAGCGCTTCACGGTGTTCCATCGGCGACGGTTCCTGGAATTGGGCCAGGGCGTTCGCGGGGGGGGCGTCGGACCTGGCAGGGGGGATACTTTAATCTATCCGGGGGTGCGCCGACCAATGCGGGCCCGGATTTTTATGCGCTGTGTCGCGTCGAAATCGGCGCCTGCGGTTTAGGCGTTCGCTGATTTTTCGTGGCATTGATCTGGCGCCTGCTTGTGCCCTTCGAAGCATGAAGGAGCATGACGATGAGCCAGCAGCACGCTACACCCGCTTCACCCCGTCCGGTCATTGTGCGCATGGGCGTCTTTTTCGACGGCACCGGCAACAATCAAGGCAACGCTTCTTTCAGCCCCTTGGGCAGCGGCTGCGAAGGCGGCAGCTACGGCAATGCACGGAGCAATGTTGCCCTGTTGCATGCCCTCTACCCCAGCGGGCCGGTGGACGGCCACCTGTACCTGAAACACTATATACAAGGTATCGGGACCACTGAGGGTGCGGCGGATTCTACCTACGGGAAGGCGACCGGCTGTGGTGAAACCGGTATCGAAGCCCGGGTGGAACAGGCGTTGATGAGGCTGGATGAACAATTGCACCGGTACCCGGACGTTGAACCGGCTTGCATCGAGTTTGACCTGTTCGGCTTCAGTCGGGGCGCTGCCGCCGCCAGGCACCTGGCTAACCGCCTGGCTAAGGGGGCATCAGGTTTGCCGGTGGCATTGCAGGGTGACAGGCAGATCAATTTCATTGGTCTGTTCGACACGGTCGCGGCCTTGGTTGCGCCCCTGAAGGGCGATTTCAGCCCCGCCAACAGTCAATACCATGGTTTGCGCCTTGGTCTGCGCAAAGGCCTTGCCCGGCAGGTCGTGCAGTTGGTGGCGGGCGATGAGCTGCGGCACAACTTCCCCTTGCTACGCAGTGACAATGACATTGTCGTGCCGGGTGTGCATTCGAACATCGGCGGCGGCTACCTGGAGCGCATGCAAGAGAAGGTGCTGCTGTGCAAGCCGCACGCCAGCCGCGTGGCGCAGACGACCCCGGTCGAGCGCACTCGCGCCTACGCCTTGGCCAATGGCCTGCTGGGCTCGGCGTTTGCCAGCCTGGTGGGGCCTCGAGCGCGGCTGATGACGTGGGAGGTGCCGATCGCAGGCAGCAGGGCCAGGCGGGACACCCCCGAGAAGCAAGTGTTTGCCGCGGTCTACCGTGAACGTGAGGTGAGCGGGCATCTGTCGCGGGTGTACCTGAGCGTGATGCGTGAGCTGGCCGTGCGCGGCGGGGTGTCCTTCGCGGCGCTGGGCGGCGATGAGGCCCATCACGTGCCGGATGAGTTGCAGGCAATCAGCAACAAACTCCATGACTTTGCCCTGGGGCGCAGCGCTCAAGCGGGGCTGACGACAGAGGAGCAGGCATTGTTGCTGGCCAAGTATGTGCATACTTCCGCGCACTGGAATGCCGTCAAGGGGTTGCACAACAGTGCGCTGGACATGATGTACATCGACCGGCCGGCGGTGGGGGGCAGGGTGATGCATCAGAACCCGGCTGGCTGAGCAGGATGGATGGCGTCTTACCACCCTTTTCGCAGGCGTGGCCCACGAAGACAGGGTGGTAAGGCCTCAGTCGGTCAGTTTTTCGAGCTTGAATGCTTGCGCCCCTGGTCACACAGGGCAAACACCACCACCAAAACCCCGGCGATCGCCAGGATCAACGCCACACCATCGGTGGAGTGGGTCGCCGAGTTGGCCACCAGGGCCAGGCCGCCCAGCGGCGCCAGGCCACCGGCCACCGCCGTGCCAATCTCACGGCCGGTACCAAAGCCCGAAGAGCGCGTCTGGGTTGGGAACTGGCGGCTGAGGAACGAGCCCTGCGGCGCGAACATCATCGGTGCGAGGATGCCGGTGCCGATAGCAATGGCCACATAGATCAGGGTTGGCTCACCGCTGCTCAGCAACAGCAGGAACGGGTAGGCGAACAAGGCCGAGAGCACCCCACCGCACACCAGCACGGTCTTGCTGCTCCAGCGGTCGCACAGCCAGCCGAAGAAGGGTACGGCAAAGATCGCTACCAGACTGGCAATGGTCACCGACAGCGAGGTGACATGCGCCTCGACACCCTTGAACTGGGTCAGGTAGGCCAGCGAGAAGGTTTTGAAGATATAGCTCAGGGCGTTGTAGCCAATGGCCACGAAGAACACCACGGCCAAGCCCTTGAGGTCATTCTTGAACAGCAGTTTCAGCGGCGACACCTGTGGCTTGTCGTCGGCCTTGTCCAGTTCCTTGAAATCAGGGGTTTCGGGAATGCTCTTGCGCACCCACAAACCGATGGCCACCAGGGCGATACTGGCGATGAACGGAATGCGCCAGCCACCGGCCAGCAGGAATTCATTGCCGTTCATGGTCAGCAGGTACACGGTCAGCGACGACAGCAGCAAGCCCAGGTTGAGCCCCAGTGCCGGCCAGGCCCCCTGGCTGCCGCGTTTGCCTTCGCTCGCGTGTTCGTAGGAGGTGACGGCTGCGCCGGACAGCTCTGCACCTGCACCGAGCCCCTGGATGATGCGGATCGCCACCAGCAGGATCGGTGCCCAGATGCCGATCGAGGCATAACTCGGGATCAGGCCGATCAGCGCGGTGCACACACCCATCATGCAGAACGTGATCACCAGGACATGCTTGCGCCCGAAGCGGTCGCCCAGGTAGCCGAACAGGATGCCGCCGAACGGGCGTGCGATGAAGCCGATGGCGAACGTGGAGAACGCCAGCAGCGAGGCGACTGCCGGGTTGCTGGCATCGAAGAAGATCTTCGAGAACACGATCGCTGCCATGGTCGCGTAGAGGTAGAAGTCATACCACTCCAGCATCGAGCCGAAGATGGTCGCCGCCGCCACCTTGCGCAGGCGCTTGCGTTGCTGTTGCGGGGTTTCGCTCGCGGCCAGGGCCGCCTCGTGTACCGACATCTGATGTTCCTTATTGTCTTTGTAGTTGGGTGTGCAGCAGGGTTCAGCGGGCCTTGAGGATCTTTTCGGCGATCATCTGGCCGATGGGGATGGCCGAGGTGGCAGCCGGTGACGGGGCATTGCAGACATGCACCATGCGCGGGGTCTCGGCGAACAGGAAATCGTGGACCAGGGTGCCGTCGCGCATCACGGCCTGGGCGCGGATGCCTGCTTCATAGGGCAGCAGGTCTTCGACTTGCAGCGACGGGCAATACTTGCGGCACTGTTCCAGGTAGCCGCGCTTGAACAGCGAGTTCTTCATCTCGGCGGTACCGGAGCCCAGGTTGTTCCAGATGGTTTTCCAGAAGCCGGGGAAGCGTGCGTATTCAGCGACATCGCGCCAGTTCACCGCAAACTTGCGGTAATTCTCCCGACCGAGGCCCAGCACCGCGTTGGGGCCGACGGTAACGCTGCCGTCGATCATCCGCGTCAGGTGCACACCGAGGAACGGCAGCTCCGGGTCGGGGATCGGGTAAATCAGGTGGTTGACGATCTGGTTCTTGCTGGCTGGCAGGCGGTAGTACTCACCGCGGAAAGGGATGATCTGGTGGTCGATCTTGACCCCGGCCAGGCGCGCCAGGCGGTCGGACTGCAGGCCGGCGCAGGCGACCAGTTGGCGGGCGCGCCAGGTCTGGCTGTCGTCGCGCACTTCAACGTGCTCGCCAAGCTCGCGAATGGCCCGCACAGTAGTGGACAGGCGCACTTCGCCGCCAGCCTGTTCGATGACCTTGGCCATGGCGTCGCACACCTGTTTGTAATCGACGATGCCGGTGGCGTCGACGAACAGGGCACCGAGGCCGGCGATGTTCGGTTCGCGGCGCTTGAGCTCATGGGCATCGAGCTGCTCGACTTTCAGGCCGTTCTGCTGCGAGCGAGCGTACAGCGCCTGCATGCGCTGCATCTCCAGCGGGTTGGAGGCCACCAGCAGTTTGCCGCAGACATCGAAGGCAATGCCGTGTTCGCTGCAGAAATCCTTGGTTGCCTGGGCGCCGCGTTTGCACAGGTCGGCCTTGAGGCTGCCGGGGGCGTAATAGATGCCCGCATGGATCACGCCGCTGTTGTGGCCGGTCTGGTGGCGGCCGAGGCTGGCTTCCTTTTCCAGGATCAGCAATGACGCGCCCGGGCGCTGCTGGAGCAGGGCCATCGCGGTGGCGAGGCCGACGATGCCGCCGCCGATGATGCAGTAGTCGTAGGTCATGCAGGGGTACCTTGGTGTTCTTGTCGGTGGATCTGCTTATCAGGTTGTCAGACTAAGTAACGCGTGAAAAAAGCCCTCACGGGCGTCATAAGGGCTCCGGATCAGTCGAGGGCGGGGAGGTCGATCTTCAGGCGCTTGGCCGAGGCGCGCAGATGGGCTTCAGCACAGGCTGCGGCGGCCTGGCGATCACCGTCGGCAATGGCCTGGTACAGCGCCTGGTGCTCGCGGCTGGCGTCGGCCGAACCGCCCACCGAGTGGGCGGCGGAGTTTTCCCAGGCGGTGCGCCGTGCGCTGGCCAGCTGGCCGCCGAGGAAGTCGTGGAACGCCACGAAGTAATCGTTTTTGCTGGCTTCGGCGATGGCCCGGTGAAAGGCCACGTCGGCAGCCGAGGCGGTGGCGAAGTCGCTGCGCTTGTCGAGCATTTCCTGCAGGGCCTTGGCCATGTTTGCCAGGTCAGCCGCGTCGCGGCGGCGCGCGGCGATGGCCGCGGCCTGGGTTTCGATCCACAGGCGCATCTCGAACATCTGCGTCAGGTCCGGCTTGCGTCCGTTGCTGCCGGGGAAGCGGAATACCGTGCCGCTGGGGGTTTGCGAGATATAGGAACCCAGCCCCCGGCGCGCAATCAGCACGCCATCGGCCTTGAGCTGCGCTACCGCTTCGCGCACCACCGAGCGGCTGACATGCAGCTGTTCAGCCAGTTGCTGTTCGGTGGGCAGGCGCGATTCGGCGGCCAGGCGGCCGGAATCGATCTCTGCGCGAATGGCGCTGACAACCCGTTCGACCAAGGTGTCGGGGCGCTGGAGCTCTAGCATGGAAGCGGTTGCCTAGTAGTCAGGTTGTCAGACAATGCCTGTGGTGGGGCTGGGCTGTCAATATTTTCAAGGGGGGTTGTGGGTTCGCGTGGCCTCAAAGCTCGCTGACGAAGGTGCCGGTGTCTTTCAGAATATTGCGCAAGGTCTGCTCGACCTCGTCCAGGTCTGTGCCCGCCGACGTCAGTACGATCTCCAGCGCCTCGTCCCCCTTCAACGCATCATGGTCTCCAGCCGCCACCTCGATCAGCAAGCGCTGGGCACTCAAGGTCACTTTCAAGCCATCCAGCGTCGAAGGCTCATCGTCCAGGGTCAAATCGACAGTGTCCTCGTCCGGGTAACGGGTCAGCAGGAACATCTGCCCCTTGTCACTGTGGCAGCACAGGGTCGCCATGTTGTCTTCCTCGTCATCGCAAGGGGTGGCGAAGAGCAGGGCGGTGTGGATTTGCATGGCGGGCTCGGGTCAAGGAAATGAAAGGGAATTCTGACAGTGTTGTGGGCATCCATAAACGTAAAGTTACCGCCCCTTGACCGAAATTGTCGCAGCGCTGCAAGCGGCAATGACCGATCAGTCGTTAAGCTTCGGCGAGCCCTGAACGTGCCTTCACGTTCAACGCCTGGTTTTAACCGTCCGGCTTGCCACGGGTTGGCTATCGTTGATCCGTAATCGTCGGGCGTACACGACGCTTCAACTATTACAAAGCCCAAGCGGAGTACCACAGATGGCGTTTTTCACCGCAGCCAGCAAAGCCGACTTCCAGCACCAACTGCAAGCGGCCCTGGCGCAGCACATCAGCGAACAGTCACTGCCACAAGTGGCACTGTTCGCCGAGCAGTTCTTCGGCATCATTTCTCTGGACGAACTCACTCAGCGCAGGCTTTCTGACCTGGCTGGCTGCACGCTATCGGCCTGGCGCATCATCGAGCGCTTCGACCCCGAGCAACCGCAAGTGCGGGTGTACAACCCCGATTACGAACGCAATGGCTGGCAGTCGACCCACACGGTTGTCGAGGTGCTGCACCATGACCTGCCGTTTCTGGTCGACTCGGTACGTACCGAACTCAACCGCCGTGGCTACAGCATCCACACCTTGCAGACCACGGTGCTGAGCGTGCGCCGTGGCGCCAAAGGCGAGTTGCTCGAGCTGCTGCCCAAGGGTACCCAGGGCGAAGGGGTGCGCCATGAGTCGCTGATGTACCTGGAAATCGACCGTTGTGCCAATGCCGCCGAACTGTCGGTGCTCACCCGCGAGATCGAACAGGTGCTGGCCGAAGTCCGCGTGGCGGTGGCTGATTTCGAGCCGATGAAAGCCAAGCTGCGTGAAGTCGTGGCGCAGGTGGAACAGACCCCGTTTGCTCCGGTTCAGCACGAAAAGGGCGAGGTCAAGGCCTTCCTCGAGTGGCTGCTGGACAACCATTTCACCTTCCTCGGCTATGAAGAGTTCACCGTTCAGGGCGACAGTGACGGCGGCCAGATGGTTTACGACGAACAGTCCTTCCTTGGCCTGCCGCGCCGCCTGCGGGTAGGGCTGACGCCTGAAGAACTGCGCATCGAAGATTATGCCGTGGCCTACTTGGCCGAACCGCTGCTGCTGTCGTTCGCCAAGGCGGCGCTGCCCAGCCGCGTGCATCGCCCGGCCTACCCGGACTATGTGTCTATCCGCCAGCTGGACGCCGACGGCAAGGTGGTCAAGGAACACCGTTTCATGGGCCTGTACACCTCGTCGGTGTATGGCGAAAGCGTGCATGCCATCCCTTACATCCGTATCAAGGTCGCAGAAGTCGAGCGTCGCTCGGGCTTCGACCCCAAGGCGCACCTGGGCAAGGAGCTGGCGCAGGTGCTTGAAGTGCTGCCACGCGATGACCTGTTCCAGACCCCGATCGACGAGCTGTTCAGCACGGTGATGTCGATCGTGCAGATTCAGGAACGCAACAAGATCCGCGTGTTCCTGCGCAAGGACCCCTACGGGCGCTTCTGCTACTGCCTGGCCTATGTGCCGCGGGAGATCTACTCCACCGAGGTACGGCAGAAGATCCAGCAGGTGCTGATGGAGCGCCTGAAGGCCAGCGACTGCGAGTTCTGGACCTTCTTCTCCGAGTCGGTGCTGGCGCGGGTGCAGCTGATTTTGCGGGTCGACCCGAAAAACCGCATCGACATCGACCCGCAACAACTGGAAAACGAAGTGATCCAGGCCTGCCGCTCCTGGCAGGACGATTACTCGGCCCTGGTGGTGGAAAACTTCGGCGAGGCCCAAGGCACCAACATCCTCGCCGATTTCCCCAAAGGCTTCCCGGCCGGTTACCGCGAGCGTTTTGCCGCACACTCGGCGGTGGTCGACCTGCAACACGTGCTGGCGTTGTCCGAAAGCAAGCCGCTGGCCATGAGTTTCTACCAGCCGCTGACCCGCCTGGGCGAACGCCTGCTGCACTGCAAGCTGTACCATGCCGACACCCCGCTGGCGCTGTCGGACGTGCTGCCGATTCTGGAAAACCTCGGCCTGCGCGTGCTGGGCGAGTTCCCTTATCGCCTGCGTCACGCCAGCGGTCGTGAGTACTGGATCCACGACTTCGCCTTCACCTACAGCGAAGGCTTGAGCCTGGATATCCAGCAGCTCAACGACGTACTGCAGGATGCCTTCGTGCACATCGTCCAGGGCGACGCTGAGAATGACGCGTTCAACCGCCTGGTGCTTACCGCCGGCCTGCCCTGGCGTGATGTGGCGCTGCTGCGCGCCTATGCCCGCTACCTCAAGCAGATCCGCCTGGGCTTCGACCTGGGCTACATCGCCAGCACCCTGAACAACCACACCGATATCGCCCGCGAGCTGACCCGGCTGTTCAAGACCCGCTTCTACCTGGCGCGCAAGCTCACCGCCGATGACCTGGAAGACAAGCAGCAGCGCCTTGAACAGGCAATCCTCACGGCCCTCGACGATGTTCAGGTACTCAACGAAGACCGCATCCTGCGCCGCTATCTGGACCTGATCAAGGCCACCTTGCGCACCAACTTCTACCAGCCTGACGCTAACGGGCAGAACAAGTCGTACTTCAGCTTCAAGTTCAACCCTAAGCTGATCCCCGAGCTGCCCAAGCCGGTGCCGAAGTTCGAGATATTCGTGTATTCGCCGCGGGTCGAGGGTGTACACCTGCGCTTTGGCAATGTCGCCCGTGGTGGCCTGCGCTGGTCAGACCGTGAAGAAGACTTCCGTACCGAAGTGCTCGGCCTGGTGAAAGCCCAACAGGTGAAAAACTCGGTGATCGTGCCAGTCGGCGCCAAAGGCGGCTTCCTGCCCCGGCGTCTACCGTTGGGTGGCACCCGCGACGAGATCGCCGCCGAGGGCGTGGCTTGCTACCGCATCTTCATCTCAGGCCTGCTCGACATCACCGACAACCTCAAGGACGGCGGCGTGGTGCCACCGGCCAACGTGGTACGCCATGATGACGATGACCCGTACCTGGTAGTGGCCGCCGACAAGGGCACCGCCACGTTCTCCGACATTGCCAACGGTATTGCCATCGACTACGGCTTCTGGTTGGGCGATGCGTTCGCCTCGGGCGGCTCGGCCGGCTATGACCACAAGAAGATGGGTATCACGGCCCGTGGCGCCTGGGTGGGCGTGCAGCGCCACTTCCGTGAGCGCGGCATCAATGTGCAGCAAGACCCGATCACTGTGATCGGTGTCGGTGACATGGCCGGTGACGTGTTCGGTAACGGCCTGTTGATGTCTGACAAGCTGCAACTGGTCGCGGCGTTCAACCACCTGCACATCTTCATCGACCCCAACCCGGACCCGGCCACCAGCTTTGCCGAGCGCAAGCGCCTGTTCGACTTGCCGCGTTCAGCCTGGAGCGACTACGACAGCAGCATCATGTCCGAAGGCGGCGGGATCTTCCCGCGCAGTGCCAAAAGCATCGCCATCAGCCCGCAGATGAAGGAACGTTTCGCCATCGAGGCCGACCGCCTGACCCCGACCGAGTTGCTGCATGCGCTGCTCAAGGCACCGGTGGACCTGCTGTGGAACGGCGGTATCGGTACCTACGTCAAAGCCAGCAGCGAAAGCCACGGCGATGTCGGTGACAAGGCCAACGACGCGCTGCGGGTCAACGGCAATGAATTGCGCTGCAAGGTGGTAGGCGAGGGTGGCAACCTGGGCATGACCCAGCTCGGCCGGGTCGAATTCGGCCTGCACGGTGGCGCTACCAACACCGACTTCATCGACAACGCCGGGGGCGTGGACTGCTCCGACCACGAGGTCAACATCAAGATCCTGCTGAACGAAGTGGTGCAGGGCGGTGACATGACCGAGAAGCAGCGCAACCAACTGCTGGGCAGCATGACCGATGAAGTGGCCGGCCTGGTGCTGGGCAACAACTACAAGCAGACCCAGGCGCTGTCGCTGGCGGCTCGCCGCGCCCGCGAGCGGATTGCCGAATACAAGCGCCTGATGGCCGACCTCGAGAGCCGCGGCAAACTCGACCGCGCTATCGAGTTCCTGCCTACCGAGGAGCAACTGGCCGAACGCCTGGCCGCAGGCCACGGCCTGACCCGCGCCGAGTTGTCGGTGTTGATCTCCTACAGCAAGATCGACCTCAAGGAGCAGTTGCTCAAATCGCTGGTGCCGGATGACGACTACCTGACCCGGGACATGGAAACCGCCTTCCCGCCGTCGCTGGTCAGCAAGTTTGCCGACGCCATGCGCCGCCACCGCCTCAAGCGCGAGATTGTCAGCACGCAGATCGCCAACGACCTGGTCAACAACATGGGCATTACCTTCGTCCAGCGCCTGAAGGAGTCCACCGGGATGAGCCCGGCCAATGTTGCCGGTGCCTATGTGATCGTGCGCGACATCTTCCACCTGCCGCACTGGTTCCGCCAGATCGAGGCACTGGACTATCAGGTGCCGGCGGAGGTGCAGTTGACCCTGATGGACGAGCTGATGCGCCTGGGCCGCCGCGCCACCCGCTGGTTCCTGCGCAGCCGGCGCAACGAACAGGACGCTGGGCGTGACACCGCGCACTTCGGGCCGAAAATCGCGCAGTTGGGCCTCAAGCTCGATGAACTGCTGGAGGGGCCGACCCGCGAGCGCTGGATGGTGCGTTACCAGCGCTTCGTCGATGCCGGTGTGCCGGAGTTGTTGGCGCGCATGGTGGCGGGCACCAGCCACCTGTACACGCTGTTGCCGATCATCGAGGCCGCCGACGTGACCGGGCACGAACCGGCTCAGGTGGCCAAGGCGTTCTTCGCCGTGGGCAGCGCGCTGGACCTAACCTGGTACCTGCAAGAGATCAGCAACCTGCCGGTGGAGAACAACTGGCAGGCCCTGGCCCGCGAGGCGTTCCGCGACGATATCGACCTGCAGCAGCGGGCAATCACCATTTCGGTCCTGCAGATGGCCGATGCCCCGCAGGACATGGACGCGCGCGTCGCGCTGTGGGCCGAGCAGCACCGGGTGATGGTCGAGCGCTGGCGCGCGATGCTCGACGACCTGCGCAATGCCACCGGCAACGACTATGCGATGTATGCGGTGGCCAACCGCGAGCTGGTCGACCTGGCGATGAGCGGGCAGGCGGCGGTGGTACCCTCCTGATCGCTCGGTGAAATGAACAAGCCCCGGCAGTGATGCCGGGGCTTGTTCATGTCTGTTCTGGCCTACCGTCGGCAAGGTACCTGTGGAAGCCAGCCGGCCGGCGACAGGGCCAGTGCAGGTTTACTTGAACCTGCGCTCCACGCCTTTTTCCACCAGGATCTTCGCTGAGATCTCTTCCACCGAGAAATGCGTCGAATTGATGTTGGGGATGTTCTCGCGGCGGAACAGGCTCTCGACCTCGCGAACCTCGAACTCGCACTGGGCAAAGCTCGAATAGCGGCTGTTGGGCTTGCGCTCATGGCGGATGGCGGTCAGGCGGTCCGGGTCGATGGTCAGGCCAAACAGCTTGTTGTGGTGCTTTTTGAGCACAGCCGGCAGTTGCAGGCGCTCCATGTCGTCTTCGGTCAGCGGGTAGTTGGCGGCGCGGATGCCGAACTGCATGGCCATGTACAGGCAGGTCGGGGTCTTGCCGCAGCGCGATACGCCCACCAGGATCAGGTCGGCCTTGTCGTAGTAGTGCGTACGCGCCCCATCGTCGTTGTCCAGGGCGAAGTTGACCGCCTCGATGCGCTCCATGTAGTTGGAGTTGCCGCCGATCGAGTGCGATTTGCCGACGGAATACGACGAATGGGCTGTCAATTCCTGCTCGAGCGGGGATAAAAACGTCGAAAAGATGTCGATCATGAAGCCATTCGACGTCGCCAGGATCTCGCGGATGTCCTGATTGACGATGGTGTCGAAGATGATCGGACGCATGCCGTCGCGTTCGGCGGCGGCATTGATCTGCTGCACCATGGCCCGCGCCTTGTCCGGCGTGTCGATGTACGGACGGGTGAATTTGTTGAACGGAATGCTTTCGAATTGAGCGAGCAGGCTTTGGCCCAGGGTTTCGGCAGTGATACCGGTGCCATCGGAGATGAAGAACGCGGTTCGTTTCATTTGCGATCTGGGCCTTAAGCTGATGACGTTTCTTGGATATGATAAGTTCGGTTTGCCGAATGCGGCTGTCGGCATTCTCACTTATTTTCCAGGTACAGGCCACAAGCGCCCGGCCCAGTCAATGAAGGCAGGCGGGTGCCCTTGAGCTTTTCCAATACAGTTAGTGGAGAGATCACCTTGGTAGAGTACGTAGTTTCCCTCGATAAGCTCGGCGTCCATGATGTAGAGCATGTGGGGGGCAAGAACGCATCCCTGGGCGAGATGATCAGTAACCTCGCAGGTGCCGGTGTGTCGGTACCGGGCGGCTTTGCCACTACGGCTCAGGCGTACCGCGACTTTCTCGACCAGAGTGGCCTGAACGACCGCATCCACGCCGCACTCGATGCGCTGAACGTGGATGACGTCAATGCCTTGGCCAAGACGGGCGCACAGATCCGTCAGTGGGTCATGGAAGCCGAATTCCCGGCCCGTCTGGATTCGGAAATCCGTACGGCGTTCGCCGAAATGTCCAAGGGCAACCTGAACATGGCCGTCGCCGTGCGGTCTTCGGCCACTGCCGAAGACCTGCCGGATGCCTCGTTCGCCGGCCAGCAGGAAACCTTCCTCAACATCCGTGGCGTCGACAACGTGATCCGCGCGGCCAAGGAAGTGTTCGCCTCGCTGTTCAACGACCGCGCCATCGCCTACCGCGTACACCAGGGCTTCGACCACAAGCTGGTAGCCCTGTCGGCGGGCGTGCAGCGCATGGTCCGTTCGGAAACTGGCACAGCCGGTGTGATGTTCACCCTCGACACCGAGTCGGGCTTCCGTGATGTAGTGTTCATCACCGGCGCCTACGGCCTGGGCGAAACCGTGGTGCAGGGCGCCGTCAACCCTGACGAATTCTACGTTCACAAGAGCACCCTGCAGGCCGGTCGTCCGGCGATTCTGCGCCGCAACCTGGGCAGCAAGGCGATCAAGATGGTCTACGGCGACGAAGCCAAGGCCGGGCGCTCGGTCAAGACCGTCGAAGTCGAGCGTGCCGAGCGTGCGCGTTTCTGCCTGAGCGATGACGAAGTCAATGAGCTGGCCAAGCAGGCGATGATCATCGAGCAGCACTACCAGCGCCCGATGGACATTGAATGGGCCAAGGACGGTGACGACGGCAAGCTGTACATCGTTCAGGCTCGTCCTGAGACCGTGAAGAGCCGTGCCAGCGCCAACGTCATGGAACGCTACCTGCTCAAAGAGAAGGGTACCGTGCTGGTCGAAGGCCGTGCCATCGGGCAACGCATCGGTGCTGGCAAGGTCCGCGTGATCAACGACGTGTCCGAGATGGACAAGGTGCAGCCAGGCGATGTGCTGGTGTCCGACATGACCGACCCGGACTGGGAACCGGTGATGAAGCGCGCCAGCGCGATCGTTACCAACCGCGGTGGGCGTACCTGCCACGCGGCGATCATCGCCCGTGAGCTGGGTATTCCGGCAGTGGTCGGTTGCGGCAACGCCACCCAGCTGCTCAAGGACGGCCAGGGTGTGACCGTATCGTGCGCCGAAGGCGACACCGGCTTCATCTTCGAAGGCGAACTGGGCTTCGACATCCGCCAGAACTCGGTGGACGCCATGCCCGAGCTGCCGTTCAAGATCATGATGAACGTCGGCAACCCGGACCGCGCCTTCGATTTCGCCCAGTTGCCCAATGCCGGTGTCGGCCTGGCGCGTCTGGAATTCATCATCAACCGCATGATCGGCGTGCACCCCAAGGCGCTGCTGAACTATGCCGGCCTGCCGCCGGAGTTGAAAGAAAGCGTCGACAAGCGCATCGCCGGCTACAACGACCCGGTTGGGTTCTACGTCGAGAAGCTGGTCGAGGGTATCAGCACCTTGGCGGCGGCCTTCTACCCGAAAAAGGTCATCGTGCGCCTGTCGGACTTCAAGTCCAACGAATACGCCAACCTGATCGGCGGCAAGCTGTACGAGCCGGAAGAAGAAAACCCGATGCTGGGCTTCCGGGGTGCCTCGCGCTACATCAGCGAGTCGTTCCGCGACTGCTTCGAGCTTGAGTGCCGCGCCCTCAAGCGCGTGCGCAACGAGATGGGCCTGACCAACGTCGAGATCATGGTGCCATTCGTGCGCACCCTGGGCGAAGCCAGCCAGGTGATCGACCTGCTCGCCGAGAACGGCCTGGCCCGTGGCGACAACGGCTTGCGCGTGATCATGATGTGCGAACTGCCGTCCAACGCCATCCTGGCCGAAGAGTTCCTCGAGTACTTCGACGGCTTCTCCATCGGCTCCAACGACCTGACCCAGTTGACCCTGGGCCTGGACCGCGACTCCGGCATCATCGCCCACCTGTTCGATGAGCGTAACCCGGCGGTGAAGAAGCTGCTGGCCAACGCCATTCAGGCGTGCAACAAGGCTGGTAAGTACATCGGTATCTGTGGCCAAGGCCCGTCGGACCACCCGGACCTGGCCAAATGGCTGATGGAGCAGGGTATCGAGAGCGTGTCGTTGAACCCGGACTCGGTACTTGAAACCTGGTTCTTCCTGGCCGAAGGTCAGGGCGCGGCCTGATGGAGTGAATGCGCAGGCGTGCCTGACGCGCCTGCGCCTGGTTTTTTCCAGGGCGAGTTCCAGCAATGGATCCCGCCCTTTTTTGTGCACCAAACCTTATGCAAAGCAGCAGCAATCTATTTCCCGTGGCCTTGCTCAGTGCCGAGCGCCGCGGCGACCTCAGCGAAGACGTGTACCGGATCAAGGCTGGCAACAGCCCTGACCCTAGCGTTGAGCTGGCCGTTACCCGCCTGGGTGTGGCCGACCAGGGCCGGGCCCAGGGCGTGCCGGTCATACTCCTGCATGGCAGTTTCTCCAACCGGCGCTTTTGGTATTCGCCCAAGGGCATTGGCCTGGGCGCCTACCTGGCACGGGCGGGTTTCGATGTGTGGATCCCGGAGATGCGCGGCCATGGTCTGTCACCGCGTAACCGCAATTGGCGGCACAACCGGGTTGCCGATTATGCCCGCCATGACCTGCCGTTGATCGCAGCCTTCGTTGAAGAGCAGTCAGGCCGAGCGCCGCACTGGGTCGGCCATTCGTTGGGCGGGACCACCCTGGCGGCGGCCCTGGGCGGTGGTTTTCTGCGTGCCGAGCAGGTCGCCAGTGCCGCGTTTTTCGGCACGCAGGTCAGCCGGGTGTATTGGCCGTTGAAGGTGCCGCCAGTGGCCTGGGGCGCGAAGCTGCTGCTCAAGCGCTGGGGACAGATTTCCGGGCCACGCTTCAAGCGCGGGCCTGAAGATGAACCGATTGGCCTGGCTCTGGAGAGCATGCGCTGGCATGGTCTGTTTGGCCGCTTTGGTGACAAGGACAGCGATTGGTGGGCTGGCCTGGCGGACGTCGACGTGCCCGTGCTGGCAGTCGCGGGCGCGGGCGATTTCCAGGACCCCGTGTGGGCCTGTCGCAAGCTGTTCGAGCAACTGGGCGGGGAACGCAAGCAGTTCCTCAGGTTGGGCCGCGAGGAAGGCTTCGAGGCGTTCGGGCATGTCGACATGCTGGTGAGCAAGGCGGCGCAGGTACAGGTGTGGCCGTTGGTAGAGCGCTGGTTGCGCGCGCCTCTGGCACCGGTGCATGCATCGATTGTGAGGGTGGAGCCTGTGCCAGTCGGTTGATGTTCTACTGCCTGTGCGGGCCCTGTCTTCGGAGCAGACGAAATAGCTATGACCGATCAGTCCCGGATGACTGCAACAGCCTCCCCGGTGTAGCCTTGGCCGATACCCGCTTTTCGTTGTGACTGACAGGAGCTTCCCATGCAGCATTACGTAACGCCCGACTTGTGCGACGCCTATCCAGACCTGGTCCAGGTGCTGGAGCCGATGTTCAGCAACTTCGGTGGCCGTGATTCATTCGGCGGCCAGATCGTCACCATCAAATGCTTCGAAGACAACTCGCTGGTCAAGGAGCAGGTCGAGCTCGACGGCAAGGGCAAGGTCCTGGTGGTCGATGGTGGCGGTTCGCTGCGCCGCGCGCTGCTGGGCGACATGCTGGCGGAGAAGGCCGCCAGCAATGGCTGGGAAGGCCTGGTGATCTATGGCTGTGTACGTGACGTCGATGTGCTGATCCAGACCAACGTGGGGGTGCAGGCACTGGCCAGCCATCCGATGAAGACCGACAAGCGTGGTATCGGTGACCTGAACGTGGTCGTGACCTTCGCCGGGGTGACTTTCCGCCCGGGTGAGTACGTGTATGCCGACAACAACGGCGTGATCGTCTCGCCAAGCCCGCTGAAGATGCCGGAGTGACGCGCCGCGCGCGCTGATGGAGCTTTGATGTTCGAGGAAGACAACGCGCAGTGGGGGCTGGTGCATGCCCTGGTGCTCGATGGTAAAGGCGGCGCACGCTCGATCGCCCGGACTGAGCTGGACGACCTGCAGTTGCAGCCACAGGAAAGCCTGTGGCTGCACTGGGACCGCAGTCATCCGCAAACCCGAACCTGGCTGCTGCGCCACAGCGGCCTGACTGAATTCGCTTGTGATTTGTTGCTGGAAGAGAACACCCGTCCGCGCCTGCTGCCGCTGGCCGAGGAACAGCTGCTGCTGTTTTTGCGCGGGGTCAACCTCAACCCGGGTGCTGAGCCCGAAGACATGGTTTCGGTGCGTATCTTCGCCCAGGCGCGGCGGGTCATTTCGCTGCGCTTGCGGCCGTTGCGCGCCAGCGACGAAATTCTTCAGCAACTGGATGAGGGCAGGGGGCCGAAATCGGCCTCCGCGCTTTTGCTGCTCATGGGTGAATTACTGACCGAAAAGGTGCAAGGGCTGGTCAGCGACCTGTCGGAACTGGTCGACCTGGAAGAGGAAAAGGTCGAATCCGACGAACGGTATACTCCGGAGCAAGGCAGCTTGCAGCAGATCCGCCGTCGGGCTGCTGGCCTTCGGCGTTTTCTGGCGCCGCAGCGGGAGATCTACGCACAGCTCTCGCGCAGCAAGTGGAGCTGGTTCGCCGATGTCGACGCCGACTACTGGAACGAACTCAACAACAGCCTGATCCGCTACCTCGAAGAATTGGAGCTGACCCGCGAACGGGCCGCGCTGGTGCTGGAAAGCGAAGACCGGCGGCGTAGCGAGCGGATGAACCGGACCATGTACCGGTTTGGCATCATCACCTGTATTTTCCTGCCCATGAGCTTCATTACCGGGCTGCTGGGCATCAACGTCGGCGGTATTCCGGGGGCTGAAAACCCCTATGGCTTCCTGTTCGCCTGCATCGTCGTGCTG
>NZ_BQHW01000037.1 GCF_021602025.1 Pseudomonas ceruminis | reverse complement strand
AATGACTATGTGATTTCTCGCATGGCCACTTGTGATGCTGATAATCTTTGTGACTATCAGTCCGTACTCACAAGCACCCACACGAATTGCTTGATTCAATTTGTTAAAGAGCGTTTGGTTAAGAGCGTTTCATCTCAACCGAGGCGCGCATTCTACGCTTTCCTCATTTGCTGTCAAGCGTTTATTTTGAAGTTTTTGCAAAGCTGCTTTCTTTCAAAAGCGTTCAACTTCAACAACTTACCGCTTGCCTCGTTGCGTTCAACGCTGCGAGGAGGCGAATAATACGCGCTTTGAAATTTGAGTCAACACCTTGATCTGAAAAAACTTTCAATGTTCATCTCGCTGCCCTTTGGCAACTAAATGCATGCACCACCGATCTGTAGAGAAACCCCCTCGGAAGGTAACGGTCATGAGCGATGCCCAAAACGAAAAGACCCCAGGCCTGTCGCCAGATGAACAAGAGGAAGTCAGCCATAACCAGCCCCCAAGGGCAGCAGTGCTGCACGAGATCATCCGCTATCAGGGTGATCAGGAACTGGAGCGCACGCTTGCTGCCCTATGGTGGTCCGCATTGGCGGCTGGCTTGACCATGGGCCTCTCATTAATGGGAATGGGGCTGCTCTATGCCCGGCTGCCTGATGGCGAAGGCGCCCAGGTCATCGCCAGCCTCGGTTACAGCGCTGGCTTTCTTGCGGTAATCCTGGCACGCCAACAACTGTTTACCGAAAACACACTCACTGCCGTGCTGCCGGTCATGACCACGCCGACCTTTGCCAACCTCGGGCGCCTGCTACGGCTGTGGAGCGTTGTACTGCTGGGCAACCTGGCGGGCACCTTGCTGGTCGCCTGGGTCATGCTCGAGTTGCCGATCTTCGACGGCAAGACCGATGTGGCCTTCCTTGAGGTCGGCCGCAAGGTCATGAAGAACGACATCAGCCAGATGTTCGCCAAAGGCATCGTCTCGGGCTGGATGATCGCTACCATGGTGTGGATGATCCCGTCCATGGAACACGCCAAGATCTGGATCATCATGATGATCACCTACCTGATGGCCCTCGGCGATTTCACCCACATTGTGGTCGGCTCGGTAGAAGTGTCCTACCTGGTGTGGGCCGGCGACGAAACCTGGCGCAGCTTCTGGCTGGAGTTCGCCCTGCCGACCCTGGCCGGCAACATTATCGGTGGCAGCTTCATCTTCGCCCTGATCAGCCACGCCCAGGTACGCAGCGATAGCGGCAAACCCCCTTCACAACTATTAAAGGACGAGGCACCTCGCACTCCTGAACAACAACGCGGCAAGCGCTGACCTTCGCTCAGCGTGCCGCCACAGCACGCTCGGTGCCCCTGCCCCGCTCGCGCGCCGGCCGGGGTTGCCACCAGTTCTGCCCCTCATGGGGTGAATCGATGCTCACTCGCTCCCCCATCTGCGGCGTGCTCAAGCGTACCTGTGCTGCCGCGGCCAAGGTGACGATACGCTCGAATGGCTCCGTCCAGCCGTGGATCGACAGGTCGAAGGTGCCGTTATGGATCGGCAGCATCCAGCGGCCGCGCAAATCGAGGTGCGCCTGCAAGCTCTCTTCGGGCTGCATGTGCACGTTGGGCCAGGCCACGTTGTACGCCCCGGTCTCTATCAAGGTCAGATCGAATGGCCCGAAACGTTCGCCAATCTGGCGAAAACCTTCGAAATAGCCGGTGTCGCCACTGAAGAAGAGACGCACCTGCTCATCAATCACCACCCAGGAAGCCCATAAGGTGCGGTTGCTGTCGAACAAACCTCGCCCGGAAAAATGCTGCGCCGGGGTCGCCACGAACCGCACGCCATCGACCTCCGTCTCCTGCCACCAGTCCAGCTGCGTGACCTTTGCCGCAGGCACCCCCCATTCCACCAGCCGGTCACCCACCCCAAGCGGCGCCAAAAACCGCTCGACTCGCGGGGCGAGCCGACGAATCGCCTGTTCGTCCAGGTGATCGAAGTGATCATGGGAAAGCACCACCGCCGCAAGCGGCGGCAACTCGTCGAGCCCCAGCGGTGGCGCGTGGAACCGTAGCGGGCCGGCCCATTGCACCGGCGAGGCGCGCTCGGCGAATACCGGGTCGGTAATGAAGAAGCGCCCACGCAGCTTGAACAATACCGTGGAATGGCCCAAGCGCCAGAGGCTATGGTCAGGTGCATCGAGCACTTGCTGGCGGCTCATCGGCTGGACGCTGATGGGCGCAGCCGGTCGCGTTTCCGGCGGTTTACGCAGCAAGAGGTACTTGAAGCCGATGCGCAGTTTTTTCAGCACGCCATCCTGAGGCAGGATGGCCTGATTGTGAAACCGTCCGTCCCGCTGTGGCGCCGACTCGCCGGCGGGGTTAGCCATGGGAATCATGAGTAGCAGCACTCCAAGCAAGAGGAAAGCCTTCATGTTACCTCACAGTGATCGCATCAACCGTGAAATGGCTTGTAAGGTCATTTTTCACCGATGAAACACTGTTGAACAATATTCACGTGACTTATGCGATAAACGGCGTACCAGCAGAAGAACGATAACCATGATGGACAACCGTAGCGGCAAGGGTCTTTCTTTCGTCAAACGCATCTACCTGCCGCGCATCATCGGCACGAGCATTGGCCTGGTCAGCGTGGCCGCGGGCGTTGCGCCCACGTCGCCGCCCACCTGGCTGTGGCTGCTGTTGCTGGGCAACGGCCTGCTCTGGCCCCATGTCGCCTACCGGTGGGCCCTGCAGTCGGCGGCGCCGTACCGCGCAGAGCAACGTAACCTGTTGCTCGATTCGTTGATGGGCGGTTTCTGGGCCGCTGCCATGCAATTCAACCCGCTGCCCAGCGTCACCGTACTGTCAATGGTGACCATGAACAATGTTGCCGCAGGCGGCAAGCGCCTGGTCGGGCATGGGCTGTTGGTACAACTCACCGGCATGCTGTTGGCTTCACTGCTGCTGGGCCCTGGTTTGCAATTGCACGCCACGCCGCTGCAGGTTTATGCCTGCCTGCCGATGCTGACCCTCTATCCGCTGGCCCTGGGCTGGGTGTGCTACCGCCTGGCGATCAAGCTTGCGGAGCATAAACGCCGCCTCAGCGCCCTGAGCCTGACCGATAGCCTGACCGGCCTGCTTAACCACGGAGCCTGGAAAGACTTGTTGCTGCTGAAGTTCCAGGCGTGCCAGCAGCAACAGGTGCCGGCGGTAATCGCCTTGATCGATATCGACCACTTCAAGACCATCAACGACACCTTCGGCCATGTGGTCGGCGACTGCGTACTGCGCCAACTCAGTGAGGAGCTCAAGCGTAACTTGCGCGATGTCGATCTGGCCGGTCGCTATGGTGGCGATGAATTCTGCATCATTCTGCCTGGCACCCGCGAAGCCCAGGCCTGCCAAGCGATGGAGCGCTTGCGCGAACGCGTCGCGGCCTACCGCAACCCCCAACTGCCACACCTGAGGATCAGCCTGAGCATCGGCTTGTCGGCATTCCAGGCAACACTCGAGAGCCCCGAGCAATGGCTGGAACAAGCCGACACGGCGCTCTATGGCGCCAAGCGCCGCGGCCGCGACCAGGTCAATTTTGCCCAAGGCGAAGCCACGACGCTGAGGCTGGCCTATCCCGATTGAAAGGCTTGCTCGTGGCAACTGCGGCACGCAGGGCTCAGCGCAATGAACGCTCTGCCACAATTTCTGGCAAGTCGCTGCGGCGCAGGTAGATGCGCAGCGGCTCTGCAATGTTGAGCCGATCATCTACATGCTGTTCCAGCAACAGCGCCAGCCGTTTGCGGCACAATGCCATGCGGGCCCCGTGTTCAGGCCGCCAGACGAATTCGCTGCAAGGTGTAATGCTGTCATCCGCCACGTCCATGCCGAACGCGTCTTCGGAAAACCGCACGATGTGGACACCACGCTTGCCATGAAAACCGACAAACCCCATGAGCTGGTCGGCGGCGCTGCAGATATCCTGGGAAGTGATGGCCATACGTAACCTCGCAATTAACGGAAGTGACGCACGCCAGGCGAATGTCGGTCGCCTCTGCCGGGCAACGCGTTGGCTCAGCCTAGCGCAAGTGCCAGACGTTTCGCCAAGGTTTTTCGCCATTGCGCAACAGCCCCCGCTAGAATGACTGCTCGCCACTTCGTCGCCAACACTGGGACCGTCCATGACCGACGCCATCAACGCCGATATCGCCACCATCGGCCGCATCAACGCTGTGCCTGCCATCCTGCAGGTCATCTGCGAAACCACCGGTCTGCGGTTTGCCGCGGTGGCCCGGGTCAGTGAAAACAACTGGACTGCCTGCGCCGTTCTCGACACGCTGGGTTTCGGCCTGACAGTGGGCAGCCAGCTCGACGTGGCCAGCACGCTGTGCCACGAGATTCGCAGCACCCACGAGACGATCGTGATCGACAAGGCCAGCGAGGACGAGCTGTACTGCCAGCACCACACACCACAGCTCTATCGCTTCGAGAGTTACATTTCAGTACCAGTGTTCCGTACCGATGGCCGCTTTTTTGGCACCATCTGTGCGCTCGATCCCGCCCCGGCAACACTCAGGGGCAGCGCGATCCAGCCAATGATGGAGTCGTTCGCCCGCTTGCTGGCCATCCAGATCGAGAGCGAGGAAAACGCCCAGCGCACCGAGCGCGCCCTGCGCAAGGAGCGGGCCATGGCAGAAGTGCGCGAACAGTTCATTGCCGTGCTGGGTCATGACCTGCGCAACCCGCTGTTCGCCATTACTGCGGGTGCCGAATTGCTGACCCAGCGACTGGATGATGACAAGAACCGTGCAATCGCTCGCCACATCCACACCTGTGGTCGACGCGCCTCGCAACTGGTGGGTGACGTACTGGACTTCGCCCGCGGTCGCCTCGGTTCCGGCATTCCCTTGAACCAGCAACCCTGCGCGGACCTGGCCGAGGGCCTCAGGCATGTCGCCTCGGAACTCCAGCGCGTGCATCCGCTGCGCCAGGTCGTGCTGGACATCGGCGACATTGGCGGCCTGCTGTGCGACCGTGAGCGGGTAACGCAACTGCTCTCCAACCTCATCGCCAATGCCCTGGACCACGGCGACCCGCACAGCCCGGTAACGGTCACGGCGGTGATCGCCAACGGCGAATTCGTGCTCAGCGTTCACAACCATGGGCGGCCCATCGCCGCGCAGACCCTGGGCCAGTTGTTCAAGCCGTTCACTCGGCCGCTGTCGGCGGCACCGCAACAAGGCCTGGGCCTTGGCCTGTATATCGCCAGCCAGATTGCCCTTTCCCATGGTGGGCGCATGCAGGTGGTGTCCGACGAACAGCAGGGCACGCTGTTCAGCTTTCACCTGCCGGTGGATCGACCTGGGCCGCCAGCAACGCCGCCAGCCAGTTCATGAATGCCTGGACCCGGCGCGGCACATGGCGCTGCCGGGCATACAGCAATGACACCGGCATGGCCTGTGCCTGCCAGCCTTCCAGCACCGCCACCAGCTCGCCGCGCGCCAGGTGCTCGGCCACCCCCACGGCCGGCACTTGGATCAGCCCCAGCCCTGCCAGGCACGCGGCCGAATAAGCCTCGGCATTGTTGACCGTGACCGCCCCTGCCATGGCGTGGAAGTGCACCTTGCCATCACGCTCATATTCGAAGCCGGCACTGCGCGCGCCCAGGTTGCGCACATAGTGAACCAGCCGGTGCTCGGCCAGCGCCTCGAGGTTGTGCGGCACGCCGTAACGGGCAAGGTAAGCAGGGCTGGCACAATTGCGCATGCTCAACTGCCCGATAGGCCTCGCGACCACGTCCAAGTCGCTCAGCGCACCGATGCGCATCACGCAGTCGAAACCTTCGCGCAGCAGATCAACCTGGCGGTCGGTGCAACTTATCTCCAGCTCCAGCCGGGGAAAGCGCGCTAGAAACTGCGGCATTGCAGGAATGATGACCCGTCGCGCCATCATGGTCGGCATGTCGACGCGCAGACGGCCGGCCAGCGCTGCATCGTCGGCCCGGAACAGGCTTTCGATCTCGTCCATGCCCGATAGCAGGTCTTTACTACGCTCATACAGCAACGCGCCGTCCTGAGTTGCCTGGACGCGACGCGTGGTGCGGTTGAACAGGCGCGTACCGAGCAGTTGCTCCAGCGCCCTCACCTGCTCGGACACGGTTGAACGCGGCAGGTCGAGGCTCTGAGCTGCCAAGGTGAAGCTGCTTACCTCACTGACGCGGACGAAGGTGCGCAGCAGTTCCAGTTTGTTCATGGCCCGCCCTGTGACTGTTCGGATAAAGCGAACAGTATTTCCATTTTCCGTGGATTTTAACAGCCCCTGCGTGATCAATAACCTGTCCCCACCCACCACCCTGAGGGATTCGACCATGACTCGCAAAATCGCACTGATCACTGGCGCCAGCCGCGGCCTGGGCCGCAATACCGCCGAACACCTGGCTGCCCGCGGCATCGACATCATCGGGACCTACAACAGCAAGGCAGAAGAGGCAAAGGCAGTAGTAAATACGCTCGAGCAGGCTGGGATAAAGGCCGCCATGCTTCAGCTTGACGTCAGCGACAGCCGCTGTTTCGAAGGCTTCGCCGAGCGCCTAAGCGATACCCTGCGCCAGCATTTTGCACGTGAGCGTTTCGATTTTTTGGTGAACAATGCGGGTATTGGCATCAACGCGCCTTTTAGCGAAACCAGCGAGGCGCAGTTCGACCAGTTGATGAACATCCAGCTCAAGGGGCCGTTCTTCCTTACCCAGCGCTTGCTGCCGCTGCTGGTCGATGGCGGACGTATCGTCAATATCTCATCCGGGCTGGCGCGTTTCGCATTGCCAGGTTATGCCGCTTATGCCGCCATGAAAGGGGCGATGGAGGTACTGACCCGCTATCAGGCAAAAGAACTGGGTGCACGCGGCATCCGGGTGAACATTCTGGCGCCTGGGGCAATCGAGACCGATTTTGGCGGCGGCGTGGTGAGGGACAACCCGCACGTCAATGAATTCATTGCCGGCAACACGGCGTTGGGACGCGTGGGGCTGCCGGATGATATCGGGGCGGCGATTGCCTTACTGCTTGAGGACGGCAATGGCTGGATCACCGGGCAGCGGCTGGAGGTCTCGGGTGGGATGTTCCTCTGAGTGTCGAAGAGGGGCTTTCACGGGGCGGGTGCGTCTTCATGCACCTGCACACTCGCCGTCATCCCGGCGCTCAAGTTCATCCCCTCGGGGACTTGGTCCAGGCGGATCCGCACCGGTATCCGCTGGGCCAGCCGGACCCAGTTGAACGTGGGTTCGACCTCCGGCAGCAGCTGGCTGTCAGGGTTGCTGTTCCGGTCGGTGATGCCGCGGCTGATGCTTTGCACGTGCCCTTGCATCGCCTCGCCCGCGCCCATCAGCCAGACCTTCACCGAGTCGCCCACGCGAATGCGCGGCAGCTTGGTCTCCTCGAAATAAGCCTGGATGTAGAACGTCGCGTCATCCACCAGCGCCATCACCGGCTCCCCTGCATTCACATAGTTGCCCTGGGCCAGGCGCAAGTTGGTGATGTGGCCGTTGCGCGGAGCGCGTACTTCACTGCGCGCCAAGTTGATTTTCGCCACCTGCAACTGGGCTTGCGCTTCTTGCAGCTCGCCGCGGGCAATGGCCGCGTTGATCTGGGCATTCTCGCGCAGCTCGGCGCTGATCGCCTCAGGCCCCAACGCGGTACGCCGTGCCGCTTCGCGCTCGCGCAGGTGAAGCTGCTGCTTGCGCGTCTCGGCCACTGCGCTGGCCTGGTCGAACGCCGCCTGGAAGCGTTCGCGATCGATGCTCATCAGCAAGTCACCGGCCTTGACCGGCTGGTTGTCCTGCACCTTGAGCTCGCGTACCCAACCCGACACATCAGGGGCGATCACCACCACATCGGCCCGCACCCGTGCATCACGCGTCCACGGGGTAAGCATGTAGTACTGCCAGAGCTTGTAGCCGGCCAGAACGGCAATGGCGACCACACAGAGGGTTACCAGGGTACGGACGACAGCACGCATTCATTCACTCCTTACAAAGGCCCGAGCAGACGGACTACCAGGTAAAGCACACACACGAACAGCGCGGTGTCGAACAGCGCCTCATGCCAGATCCAGCGCCCCAGGGGCGTGGCCTGCACCACCAGACGCAGCAGGCCGGTGAGCACCAGCGCCATCAGCACGTAGATCAGAAACGGGCTCAGCAATACCCCGCCAAGCGCCCACTCACGCAAGCCCATGAGTCTCCTCCTGCCAGCGGCACCACTTGCCCCAGCTTTTTTGCAGTTGCAGGACCGCACCTTCGGCCAGCCGCAGCGGGTCGCTGACCGGTTGGCGCTTGAGGGCCGCAATGAATGCCTGGCTGGCGGCGTCCAGGCGCTGCCCGCGGCCGGCTGCCGGGCCCTCGGCAAGCACTGCCTCCACGCGCTTCAGATACGCTCGCTGCGCAGTCTCCAGCGGCGCCTGCGCAACCGCCAGGCACAGGCGCAGGTGCACCAGTTCATCACCTATATCCAGGCTGTGCAGGCCATCGTCCCAGCGCTTGCGCTCGGCTTCGGGCAGTTCGCTGGCATGCCGGGCCAGTTGCATCAGCCGGTCAGCCATGCGCCCACCAAACCAGCTGTCGGCGCCGCGCAGGTCGCGTCGGGTCAGGCGTACCAGGTCATTCTGAGTGGCCGCACGCAAGCGGCGGCCAAGCCAGGCCGGGTGGCGGAACACCAGCAGACGGAACGCCAGGACCGCCGCCCCTACCCCCGTCAGCATGGCCAATGCGCTGTTGAGCATCGTCGCCACCCCGAACTGCATGGTATTGAGCGGCGCCACCAGCACGATGAAATGCAGGCAGTAGGAGGTGGCCGTGGCCCCAGTGCGCGGATGGGCCATGCCCAGGGCGCCAAAAAACAGGGGAACGCCCATGCCCAGGCACAGCATGGCAAAACTGCTCCATTGCGGCAGGACGATCTGCCCGACCAACAAGGCGACCGGAATCGCCAGCAAGATGCCACGCAAGAACCCAAGGCCGATCTGCGCACCGTTTTCCCGGCTGGCGAACAGGCTGCACACCACACAGGTCAGGACCAGCCCACCCGGGGCCGACGGCCAGGCAGTGGCCAGCCAGAAGCCACTCATCGCCAGAAATGCCAGTGCACTGCGCGAGCCGAACAGCAGGGCCAGCGACCAGTCATGGTGCGCGGCCAGCCCCTGAGGGACATCCTTAGGCGCCCTGCCTGTTTCGACATCGTCCAGTGCCTGGGTGGCGGCCATCGCATAGTCCAGCAGCAAGGCCATCCGGGCCAGGCAAAAATGTTCAGAGGAACTGATGTGCTCGTCATGGGCGGCATCCCAGACACGCTGGCGCAGCAACAGCAAGCTTGCCCGGTCGGGCGCGCCCAACTGTGCGCGCACCTCAGCAAGCCAAGGTGCAAGCTGTGTGGCCTGCTGCTCATCGAGTTGGCGTCACTGGCGACGGACCGAGCGCGAAATGCGCAACAGCACCATCAGCTTCTGGCTCAACCCCCGAATCGCCCGGGCCCGTTGGCGCCCGCGCGGCCCCTCGAACCAGGCATGCTCGCGCTGCGTATCGATGGCCACGATACGCCCGAGGCTCTCAAGCAGGCCCTTGCGCGCTTCATCTTCGCCGCCGAGCATGGCACTTGCCGCCTGCAAGCCGTTCTGCCAGGCCTGACGCGCCTGCCCGGCAAGTTGCTGTTCGACGCGCATCGGCCAGAGCAAAGCGCTGGTAGCAGTCGCGCAGCAAATCCCCAGGGAAATTTCGGTACAGCGCGCCACCGCCTGGTCGAACACCTGAAGGGGGTGATCGATTGCCGGCAGTGCAATGATGGCAGCGGTGTAGCCCGCCAGCACGAATGCATAGGCCCAGGCACTGCGCAACTGCGTGGAGGCGGCCGTGCACAAGGCCAGCCAGAGGGCCAGGGTGATGAGGAAAAGCCAGGGGGTCTGGGCGAACAGCCCAATGAACAGCACCGACATGAAGGTGCCGACCAAGGTCCCGGCGAGCCGCGCAAGGCCCTTCTGCACGACCATGCCTGACAACGGCTGGGCAACGATGAACGCGGTCATCAACGCCCAGGACGGTTGCTCCAGGCCCCAACGCATCGCCAGCCATAATGCCAGCCCGCCACCGAGCAGGGTCTTGATGGCGAACTTGATGGCGGCGCTGCTGGGTGCGAACAGGGCCTGGAAAGTGATGGGCACAGAGCGGACCTTGCGGGGGATGGTCTGATAAACGATAGACAACGCAGGGAAGAATAATGCGCTGGCAAATAATTAGCTAGCTAATCATCTTTATATTCAGCAGATTTCCCAGCGCCGGCTTCTGCCTGGGGCGCTCCGCCCAAACGCCGACACTGGAGATAAAACCATCAGGCAAAAAAATGGGCGACCGAAGTCGCCCTAAATGCCTTGCGTGCTCATGAACCTGAAAGGTCAGCGCGGCTTGCGCTTGTTCGCGTCCTTCCAGATGAAAATGCCCAGACCAGCGAAGAAGGCGAACATCAACCCGACCGTTACCACGCCTGCGATAACCACATTGTCGAAGAACATGTCGGCCTCCCGATTCGTTTGCCGTTGTCCGATGGGTGCAAGGTAACGAATACGGTGGCGAGGGGAATTGACCGAGGTCAATGGTGCCCGGGGCCGGGCACGCGAGGCGGACGCAGGGTTGACCTGGGTCAAGTTTCAGCGTTTCTTGGGCTTGCCTTTGGGCTTTTTCTTCTTGGCCGTGCTCAATGGCATGGCCTGCTCGAAGGCTTGGCGCACTTCGTTCAGGCGCTTTTCCTTGAGGTCATGGACGCGCTTGGCACGTTCGGCATCGAAGTCGATGAGGTTGTCTTGGCTCATGGGTGGGCTCGACGATCAACAGAGACCTGCATGATGAAGCCAGGCGGCGGCCATGGCCAGCCCCGAATCAGACTTCAATGTCCACCAGCAAGCCCTGGCGTGTTTGCTCGCCCATCAGCGGAGCTACCGGCACGGTGTTGTCGGCATTGACTTCATCACCGGGCACGGCGCTGTAGCGCTCTTCGTCGCCTTTGCCGTTGCGCCGTTGCTGACGGCGCTGTTCATCGCGCAGCAACAAAGCCTGCTCCTGCGGATCGCGCTGGTGCTTGAGGTCAATGGCGCTTTCGCCTGAAGAAGGCTGCACGGGGACCACCGGTTTGATGTCCGGGGTCGGTTTGACCGGGTCTTGTTGCGAGGTCACGGGGGCGGCACTGAGCGGAATGATCGGCGGCAGCATGGAAGTTCTCCTGTGCCTACTGTGTCGGCCAGTTGTCAGCCACCTTGAATATCGGCGGATGAGGATGTGCGGCCGGTCACAGCCGCGTCTTGCCAGTATAGACAGAGCGCTATTGGGCTTCGTCTTCCGGGTCATCATCGGCGGGCGGGCTGGCTTCGCTCCAGGGCCGCTTGTAGACCTGCTGCCAGACCGCATCCATGTGCTCGCGAAGCACCGCAGAGGCATTCTTCAGCGAAGCGCTGTCTTCACGCTCACCACCGATGGGCTCTTCGCCGGCCGGGGTGATCAGCGACTGCCCGGTGATGGTGTAGCTGGCCTGGCCCTCGCGCATTTCAATAGCAATGTCGTGAGGGTCGATGCCCCCGCCACAAAAGGCGTGACTGGCCACCGTCACCTCGGCGACGCCGTCCTTGTTGAGGTCGCTGACGTCGCTGACATCAGTATAGAAATCGACATCCAGGTCCAGCCCAGGACAGGTGGTCTCCTGCTCGATCTGCCAGCGTGGCTTGAAGCCGTCGCTTTCAGCGGCGCGCCCGTACAGCGTGGCCTTGAGCACCACCTTGTCCACTTCCTGTTCGGACTCGGCATCGACGGCCTGGCCATCGGTGCGACTCAACACCAGCAGGCCTTCCCCTTCGCGGTCGCGAAAATGCACGCTCTTGATCGGTGTCTGCACACCCAGGACCTCAAGCTGCTCGACCGGAATCGGCGGCAAGGTTTCGAAATTTTTCTGTTCGCAGGCGGCCAGCAGCAAGAGGCTGCCCGCAGCCAGGGAAGCGTTCAACCAGGGGTGCTTGAGCGGCATGTCTTCCGTAGCCCTCGTCGGCAAGACCGTATTCGGCGATGAAACAGCTAGACTGATGGACTTCTGGTCTATGGTCCGCCCGGCCTATCCGTTAACATAGCCGGCTTTTCATCGCGGGAGTTCAGGCAGTATGGCGCAGCAGTATCAACCGGGGCAACGCTGGATCAGCGACAGCGAAGCGGAGCTCGGCCTGGGGACCATCCTGGCACAGGATGGCCGCTTGCTCACCGTGCTCTACCCGGCCACTGGCGACACCCGCCAGTATTCCCTGCGCAATGCGCCGCTGACCCGCGTGCGCTTCTCGCCAGGTGACCAGATCACCCATTTCGAAGGCTGGAAACTGACCGTACGCGAGGTCGAGGATATCGACGGCCTGATGGTCTACCACGGGCTCGACGGGCAGAACCAGCCGCGCACCCTGCCGGAAACCCAACTGTCGAACTTCATCCAGTTCCGCCTGGCCAGCGACCGCCTGTTTGCCGGGCAGATCGACCCGCTGTCGTGGTTCAGCCTGCGCTACAACACTCTGCAGCACACCAGCAAGCAGGTTCAGTCGGCGTTGTGGGGCCTGGGCGGTTGCCGTGCGCAGCCGATCGCCCACCAGTTGCACATCGCCCGCGAAGTGGCTGACCGCAGTGCCCCACGTGTTCTGCTGGCCGACGAAGTGGGCCTGGGCAAAACTATCGAAGCCGGCCTGGTCATCCACCGCCAACTGCTGACCGGGCGCGCCAGCCGCGTACTGATCCTGGTGCCAGAAAACCTTCAGCACCAGTGGCTGGTGGAAATGCGCCGGCGCTTCAACTTGCAAGTCGCCCTGTTCGACGCCGAGCGCTTCATCGAAAGCGATGCCAGCAACCCCTTCGAAGATGCCCAGTTGGCGCTGGTCGCCCTTGAATGGCTGGTCGACGACGAAAAAGCCCAGGACGCACTGTTCGCTGCCGGCTGGGACCTGATGGTGGTCGACGAAGCGCACCATCTGGTATGGCACGAAGACCAGATCAGCGTCGAATACGGGCTGGTCGAGCAATTGGCCCAGGTTATCCCGGGCGTACTGTTGCTCACCGCTACCCCGGAGCAGCTTGGGCAGGACAGCCACTTCGCCCGCCTGCGCCTGCTTGACCCCAACCGTTTCCACGACCTTGCCGCCTTCCGCGCCGAGAGCGAGCACTATCGGCCGGTAGCCGAAGCGGTGCAGGAACTGCTCGATGAAGGCCGCCTGTCGCCCAAGGCCCACGCCACCATCCAGGGCTTCCTGGGCGCCGAAGGCGAAGCCCTGCTGGCAGCGGTCAGCGATGGCGACAGCGAGGCCAGCGCACGCCTGATCCGCGAACTGCTCGACCGCCATGGCACCGGCCGCGTGCTGTTCCGTAACACCCGTGCCGCCATTCAAGGCTTCCCCGAGCGCGAGTTGCATGCCTACCCGCTGGCCACACCGGAGCAGTACCGCGACCTGCCGCCCGGCGAGCACGCCGAGCTGTACCCGGAAGTGGCCTTCCAGGCCCAGGGCGACGTCAGCGACGATGAGCGCTGGTGGCGCTTTGACCCAAGGGTCGACTGGCTGATCGACACGCTGAAAATGCTCAAGCGCACCAAGGTCCTGGTTATCTGCGCGCACGCTGAAACCGCCATGGACCTGGAAGACGCCCTGCGCGTACGTTCGGGCATTCCGGCTTCGGTCTTCCACGAGGGCATGAGCATCCTCGAGCGCGACCGCGCCGCCGCCTATTTCGCCGACGAGGAGTTTGGCGCGCAGGTGCTGATCTGTTCGGAGATCGGCAGCGAGGGCCGCAACTTCCAGTTCGCCCATCACCTGGTGATGTTCGATCTGCCGGCTCACCCCGACCTGCTCGAGCAGCGGATCGGGCGCCTTGACCGGATTGGCCAGAAGCACACCATCCAGTTGCACATCCCCTACCTGCAGGATGGCCCGCAGGAGCGCCTGTTCCAGTGGTACCACCAGGGCCTCAACGCCTTCCTCAACACCTGCCCCACCGGCAATGCCCTGCAGCATCAGTTCGGCCCACGCCTGCTGCCGATGCTCGAAGGTGGCGAAGCCAAGGCCTGGGATGCATTGGTGGCCGAAGCCCGCGGCGAGCGCGAGCGCCTGGAAGCGGAGCTGCACAGCGGCCGCGACCGTTTGCTGGAGCTCAACTCTGGCGGGGCTGGCGAGGGCCAGGCGCTGGTCGAGGACATCCTCGAGCAAGATGACCAGTTCGCCTTGCCGATCTACATGGAAACCCTGTTCGACGCCTTTGGCATCGACAGCGAAGACCACTCGGAAAATGCACTGATCCTCAAGCCGAGCGAAAAGATGCTCGATGCCAGCTTCCCGCTGGGCGACGATGAAGGCGTGACCATCACCTACGACCGCGCCCAGGCGCTGTCGCGCGAGGACATGCAGTTCCTCACCTGGGAACACCCGATGGTCCAGGGTGGCATGGACCTGGTGCTGTCCGGTTCGATGGGCAACACTGCCGTCGCCTTGATCAAGAACAAGGCACTCAAGCCAGGCACGGTGCTGCTCGAACTGCTGTTCGTCAGCGAAGTGGTGGCACCTCGCAGCCTGCAACTGGGCCGCTACCTGCCCCCCGCAGCGCTGCGCTGCCTGCTCGACACCAACGGCAACGACCTGGCTTCGCGCGTGGCCTTCGAAACGCTCAACGACCAACTCGAAAGCGTGCCGCGCGCCAGCGCCAACAAGTTCGTCCAGGCCCAGCGGGATGTGCTCGCCAAACGCATCAGCGGCGGTGAGGCCAAGATCATGCCCACCCACGTCGAACGCGTGGCCGAGGCGCAGCGCCGCCTGGCGGCCGAGGCCGATGAAGAACTGGCACGCCTGACGGCCCTCAAGGCAGTCAACCCGAGCGTGCGCGACAGCGAGATCGAAGCTTTGCGCAAGCAGCGTGAAGACGGCCTGGCAATGCTCGACAAGGCGGCGTTGCGCCTGGAGGCAATTCGCGTACTGGTTGCCGGCTGACACCGTTGCAACTCTCAAGGAGGCGCACCGCGCCTCCTTTTTTATGCCCCGCCGCTATCAACACCATAACCAAATCATTGCAATCAAAGCGCCATTATTCAGGAAGGGTTAAACACCTCTTCCTATACTGCCTTGGGTGCCCACTCGACGCAGAGACAAGCAATGGAATGGCTGGGATTGCAACTGTTCGCCGAACTGCCGGTCACCGGACGGATAGTCACCGACTGCCGCCATGAACCTCTGCTGATCCTGATCGCCTTCGCCGTAGCCAGCGCAGCCTGCTTCGCCACCCTCGACATGGCTGAACGCCAATCGCACAGTGAGCAGCCGGCGGCGCAGCGGCAATGGCGCATACTGGGGGCCTGCTGCCTGGCTGGCGGCATATGGGCCATGCACTTCATCAGCATGCTGGCGTTCCAGGCCCCGGTGGAGATTCACTATGACGTCTCGCTCACCGGCCTTTCGCTGCTGATCGCACTGATTGTGGCCTGGCTGGCGATGACCAGCCTCGACCGCCCCCAGATGCACCCGCGCCACTACCTGCAAAGCGCCTTGCTGATTGGCCTGGGCATCATCCTCATGCATTTTGTCGGTATGGCCGCCTTACAGACCGGCGCGCAGCAGTACTATCAAACCGGCATGTTGCTGGCCAGCGCGGCCATCGCCCTGCTCACCAGCCTCGCTGCCTTGTTGCTGGCGCGGTACTTTCGCAACGGCAGCGGCACGTTGCACCAGGCCATGAAGTATGGCGCAAGCCTGCTGATGGCCAGCGGCATCGTCGCGACGCACTTCACCGCCATGGCAGCAATGAGCCTGGTGATCCCGGCCGACACCGCCCTGAGCCTGCCATCGGCTGACAACAGCCTGCAACTGGGCCTGACCGTGGCGTTCATCACCCTGCTGATCAGCGGCAGCAGCATCAGCGCTGCCCTTTCCGACAAGAAGCTGCAGAGCAAGGAACACGACCTGCGCCGCGTCAGCATGCTGCTCAGCCAGTTGGACCAGGCGCGCGCCTCGCTGCAGCAGGCGGCGCATTACGACGCCTTGACCAGCCTGGTCAACCGCCGAGGCTTCAACCAGGTGTTCGCCGAACGCCTGGCAGAACAGGACCCCAGCGAAAATCGCCTGGCGGTGATGTTCCTCGACATCGATCATTTCAAACGCATCAACGACAGCCTCGGCCACGATGCTGGGGACCAGATGCTCAAGGTGATCGCCAGCCATATCAAAGCCGCCACCCGCAGCCACGACCTGGTGGCGCGGTTCGGCGGCGACGAGTTCTGCGTAGTCACCAGCCTCAACGGCCCCGACGAGGCGCGTCATCTGGCCCAACGCATCATGCAGCGGATGAAAGACCCCATTGACCTTGGGGGGCGGCGCATGGTCATGACCACCAGCATCGGCATCAGTATTTACCCCGACGACGGGCTGACCGCAGAAGAATTGCTCAAACACGCAGACCTGGCGCTTTACCAATCCAAGGGCAGTGGTCGCAATAGCCTGCATTTTTTCAACAGCAGCCTGAAAAGCCGGGCCACCCTCGAACTGCAGCTCGAAGAAGAACTGCGCATCGCGCTGCTGGAAGAGCGCGGCCTGCGTGTGCATTACCAGCCGATATTCGACCTGCACAATGGCCAGGTGGCCAAGCTCGAAGCGCTGGTACGCTGGCAGCACCCACAGCATGGCCTGCTGAGCCCTGAACGGTTCATTGGCATTGCCGAAGCCAATGGCCTGATCATCGACCTGGACTTGTGGGTGCTGCGCCATGCCTGCGAAGACCTGGCGCAATTGCACCGCCACGGTTTCGCCAACCTCAAGCTCACCGTCAACTGCTCTGCGGTGACGCTGGGCCATGAAGGGCTGCCCAACGAAGTGGAAATGGCGTTATTCCACGCCGGCCTGGCGCCTCGGCACCTGGAACTGGAGATCACTGAGAATGCCTTGATGGGGGACGTTCAGCGTACTGTTGCCCTGCTCAAGCGCATTCGTGGCCAGGGTGTCAGCCTGTCGATCGATGATTTCGGCACCGGCTACTCGTCCCTCGCCTACCTCAAGCGCTTGCCCCTGGACGTCCTCAAGGTCGACCGCAGCTTCCTGCTCGACGTGCCAGCCAGCCTCAAGGACCGTGAGATCGTCCAGGCAATCATCGCGATGGCCCACACCCTGCACCTGCAGGTGGTCAGCGAAGGGGTCGAAACGGTCGAGCAGTACGAGTTCCTCGCAGCCAATGGTTGCGACTATCTTCAGGGCTACCTGCTCGGCCGTCCGGTGCCGCTGGCTGAGCTGCGGCCGGTCCTGGACCGGCTCGACCGGCAGGAAAAAGCCTTTAGCGCTTGTTGCGATACAGCGTTACCAGGGTCGCCGGATCTTTTTGCAGATAGCCCTGGCTACCGTGCAGACGCATCAATTGTGCGGCGAGACCACTGAGCGGGGTCGCCGAACCCTGCTCGCGGGAGAATTTCACCGCACCGTCCAGGTCCTTGAGCAACGTGCGCACATGCCACTTGATCGGCTCGAAGCGGCTTACGGCCATCTGCGGCGCCAGGATCTGCAACGGTTTCGAGTCGGCAAACCCGCCGGCCAAGGCTTCGGCGAGCAATGTGGCATCGACCCCAGACTGCTCGGCCAGGGCCACCACTTCGGCAATGACCAAGGCATTGCACGCCACGATCATCTGGTTGCAAGCCTTGGTCACCTGCCCTGCCCCCACGCCGCCCATGTGCGTCACCCGCTGGCCGAGGGTCAGCAACACAGGGCGCGCGCGCTGAAGGTCCACAGCCTCGCCGCCGACCATGATCGCCAGGGTACCGGCCTCAGCTCCTGGCGTACCGCCGGACACCGGAGCATCCAGCCAGGCCATGCCACACAGCGCCGCCAGCTCAGCCGCCATTTCCCTGGTCGCGGTGGGTTCCAGGCTGGAGAGGTCGATCAACAGTTGCCCGCTGTGCCCACCCTGGGCGATACCCTGCTCACCGAACACCACCTCGCGAACCACTGACGTATCCGCCAGGCATAACAGCACCATGTCACTGCCTTGGCACAACTGAGCAGGGCTCGCGGCCAGCCGCGCGCCAGCAGCGACCAGCTCGGCACACTTTTCCGGGCTGCGGTTCCACACGGTCAGTGGGTAACCCGCCGCCATCAGGCGGCGGCACATCGGCAAGCCCATCAGGCCGATGCCGGCGAATCCAAGCGAAGGTAGTTCTGAGCTCATCAACCACTCCAGACAAATCGATATTTATCTGGGCTGCAGGGCAGCCCCCATTACGCATTCCGTAAACTGTTACCGCCACGCCAAATTGTTACCCGACGCCACTGTGCGTGAACGCCTTCAAGCACCAAAACGAGACAACTGTGCATTTTTACGCACCAGAACAGCGCAAGCTTACTGCGCGCTTCTACTTTGAATCACGATAAACGGCGAAACCACCACCGCCCAGATCTCTGGATCGCGGCTTTGCAGGTCTAACGCTTGCTCGGCAGTGACCGGTCCAACAGTGCCATCACTGCGCCACTTGGCGAAGATTTCACTGCGATTCTCGGCCATTGCCTCGGCTACGGCGATCAGGTCGAGGGCTGGATCGACCCAAATCAGGTCACCCTTGGCCCAGAAGCGCTCCAACGCCTTCCACTCGATAATTGCCGTCTCGCCGAGCAATTTGGCATAGAGGGTGCTTGTTTGATCAGTCATGGGTTTTTACCCGCATAAATCGGCCAATGAAAATGGCCGGCATTTTTGCAGAAAAACCCGGTTTCAAATATGTAATTTGGTCGATTGGCCCAGAACGTGTGGGGTGGGGCCGCAGATACAGGCTAATTGATGGCGCTTTTCTGTATCTTTGTGTCGATCATGCGACAACCCCTGAAATAGGCGCTTTTCGCCCGCTTTTCAAGCGCTCGAACAGCGCTCTACACTGTACCGGTACAGTTCCGGGACATGTTCCGGGGGAAGGTGGGCATGCAGTATGGCGTGGCCATACCGCAAATCCCGCCCGGTCTGTAGCCCTGGCCGCCAGGTCTATAAGAATTACAACAGAATGAGTGGAGCACTATGATCAAGATTTCCAAGCTGTTCGCCGCAATGGTTCTGGCCGGGGTAGCCAGCCATTCGTTTGCCGCCGATACCATCAAGATCGGCATCGCCGGTCCTAAAACGGGCCCTGTGACCCAGTACGGCGACATGCAGTTCATCGGCGCCAAACAGGCCATCAAGGACATCAACGCCAAGGGCGGCGTCGATGGCAAAATGCTTGAAGCCAAGGAATACGACGACGCGTGCGACCCTAAACAGGCCGTGGCGGTCGCCAACAAGGTGGTGAACGACGGCGTGAAGTACGTCATCGGCCACCTGTGCTCCAGCTCCACCCAGCCTGCTTCGGATATCTACGAAGACGAAGGCGTGATCATGATCACCCCCGCCGCCACCAGCCCGGAAATCACCGCGCGTGGCTACAAGCTGATCTTCCGCACCATTGGCCTGGACAGCGCCCAGGGCCCGGCTGCCGGCAACTACATCGCCGATCACGTCAAGCCAAAGGTCGTCGCGGTATTGCACGACAAGCAGCAGTACGGTGAAGGCATTGCCACTGCGGTCAAGCAGACCCTGGAGAAAAAAGGCACCAAGGTCGCCGTCTTCGAAGGCCTGAACGCGGGTGACAAGGACTTCTCCTCGATCATCCAGAAGCTCAAGCAGAACAACGTCGACTTCGTCTACTACGGTGGCTACCACCCAGAGCTCGGCCTGATCCTGCGCCAGGCTCAGGAAAAGGGCCTGAAGGCCAAGTTCATGGGCCCAGAAGGCGTGGGTAACGACTCCATTTCGCAGATCGCCCAAGGCGCTTCCGAAGGCCTGCTGGTTACCCTGCCGAAGTCGTTCGACGCTGACCCGGAGAACAAGGCCATCGTCGACGCCATCAAGGCTGACGGCAAAGACCCAAGCGGTCCGTTCGTATTCCCGGCCTACTCGGCTGTCGAGCTGATCGCCCAAGGTATCAAGGCAGCCAAGTCCGAAGACCCTACCAAAGTCGCCGAAGCCATCCACGCCGGCACCTTCAAGACCCCGACCGGCGAGCTGTCGTACGACGAGAAGGGCGACCTGAAAGACTTTAAGTTCGTTGTCTACGAATGGCACTTCGGCAAACCGAAGACTGAAGTCTCCCCTCAGTAACTGCGTGACTAAATAGCTGACCGTAGAAGCCCACTGTGCGAGCAGTGGGCTTTGTTTTACGAGGTTCATGGACCTGATTCCCGCGATCCGGGGGCCGGTTCACCTGAAAATCTTAAAACCGTCACTCGCGGTTTCCTGGCCTACCCCCGCCAGCGAAATGCACATCAGGTTTTTAGGAGCGCTGTAATGCCTGAGATCTACCATTTCTTCCAACAACTGGTTAATGGATTGACCATCGGCAGCACCTATGCCTTGATCGCCATCGGCTACACGATGGTGTACGGCATCATTGGCATGATCAACTTCGCCCACGGCGAGGTGTACATGATCGGTTCCTACGTGGCCTTCATCGCCCTGGCGGGCCTGGCCATGATGGGTATCCATTCGCTGCCGATCCTGATGACGGTCGCCTTCGTCGCGACGATCTTCGTCACCAGTGCCTATGGCTACAGTATCGAACGGGTCGCTTACCGCCCCCTGCGTAACAGTAACCGTCTGATCCCGCTGATTTCCGCCATCGGCATGTCGATTTTCCTGCAGAACACTGTCTTGCTGGCACAGGACTCCAAGGACAAATCCATCCCCAACCTGATCCCTGGGAGCTTCTCCTTCGGCCCGGGTGGTGCTGAAGAGGTCCTGATTTCCTACATGCAGATCCTGGTGTTCGTGGTCACCCTGGTGGCCATGACCCTGCTCACCCTGTTCATCTCCCGTTCCCGCCTGGGCCGCGCCTGCCGCGCCTGCGCCGAGGACATCAAGATGGCCAACCTGCTGGGCATCAACACCAACAACATCATCGCCCTGACCTTCGTCATCGGCGCCGCACTGGCGGCGGTGGCGGCCGTACTGCTGAGCATGCAGTACGGGGTGATCAACCCCAACGCCGGTTTCCTGGTGGGCCTCAAGGCATTCACCGCAGCCGTGCTGGGCGGCATCGGCAGCATCCCGGGCGCGATGCTCGGCGGGCTGGTGCTGGGCGTGGCCGAAGCCTTTGGCGCCGACATCTTCGGTGACCAGTACAAGGACGTGGTGGCGTTCGGTCTGTTGGTTCTTGTCCTGCTATTCCGGCCGACCGGCATTCTGGGCCGCCCGGAGGTTGAAAAAGTATGAACAGAAATCTCAAACAGGCGTTTTTCAGCGCCTTGCTGGTGTGGGCCGTGGCCTTCCCGGTACTGGGCCTGAAGCTGAGCATCGACGGCATCAGCCTGTCGGTCCACAGCCAGGGCTCGTTCACCATCAGCGTCATCGCCGTGTGCTCGGTGCTGATGTTCCTGCGCGTGTTGTTCGACAAACAGTGGAGCTCGGTGATGGGCCGCCGCTCGGATCGCAAGCTGATCCCGCCGGCGGTGAGCAATTACCTGACCCTGCCCCGTACACAACGCTGGATCATCATCGGGCTGATCCTGGTAGCACTGGTCTGGCCGTTCTTCGGCTCGCGCGGTGCGGTGGACATCGCCACGCTGATTCTGATCTACGTGTTGCTGGGCCTGGGCCTGAACATCGTGGTCGGCCTGGCGGGCCTGCTCGACCTGGGTTATGTCGGTTTCTATGCCGTCGGCGCCTACAGCTATGCGATGCTGTCCCATTACCTAGGCTGGAGCTTCTGGGTCTGCCTGCCGATTGCCGGCCTGATGGCCGCCACCTTCGGCTTTCTGCTCGGCTTCCCGGTGCTGCGCCTGCGGGGCGACTACCTGGCGATCGTGACCCTGGGTTTTGGCGAGATCATCCGCCTGTTCCTGCGTAACCTTACCGACTGGACCGGCGGCCCCAACGGCATCAGCAACATCCCCAAGCCGGAGTTCTTCGGCCTGACCTTCGAGCGCCGCGCCGCCGAGGGGATGCAGACCTTCCATGAGTTCTTCGGGCTGGAATACAACTCGATCAACAAGGTCATCTTCCTCTACCTGGTCGCCCTGCTGTTGGCCTTGCTGGCGCTGTTCGTCATCAATCGCCTGCTGCGCATGCCGATTGGCCGTGCCTGGGAAGCCTTGCGCGAAGACGAGATTGCCTGCCGTGCATTGGGCCTGAACCCCACTGTGATCAAGCTCTCGGCCTTCACCCTCGGCGCCTGCTTCGCCGGTTTCGCCGGCAGCTTCTTCGCCGCGCGCCAAGGCCTGGTAACGCCGGAGTCGTTCACGTTCATCGAATCGGCGATCATCCTCGCCATCGTTGTGCTCGGCGGCATGGGCTCACAACTGGGCGTGATTCTCGCGGCCATCGTGATGATCCTGCTGCCGGAACTGATGCGTGAGTTCAGCGAGTACCGAATGCTGATGTTCGGTGCGCTGATGGTGTTGATGATGATCTGGCGTCCGCAGGGGCTGCTGCCTATGCAACGTCCACACATGGAGCTGCGTCGATGAGCCGCGAAATTCTGCAAGTCAGCGGCCTGAGCATGCGCTTCGGCGGCTTGTTGGCGGTCAACGGCGTGGCCCTGACCGTCAAGGAAAAACAGGTGGTGGCGCTGATCGGCCCCAACGGCGCTGGCAAGACCACCGTGTTCAACTGCCTGACCGGCTTCTACAGGCCAAGCGGCGGCACCATTCTGCTCGATGGCCAGCCGATCCAGGGCCTGGCCGGCCACCAGATCGCCCGCAAGGGTGTGGTGCGGACCTTCCAGAACGTGCGCCTGTTCAAGGAAATGACCGCGCTGGAAAATCTGCTGATCGCACAGCACCGCCACCTCAACACCAACTTCTTCGCCGGCCTGTTCAAGACCCCGAGCTTTCGCCGCAGCGAGAAGGAGGCCATGGAGCGCGCGCAGTACTGGCTGGAAAAGGTCAACCTGACCGAGTTCGCCAACCGTACCGCCGGCACCCTCGCCTACGGCCAGCAACGCCGCCTGGAGATCGCCCGCTGCATGATGACCCAACCCCGGATCATCATGCTCGACGAACCGGCAGCCGGCCTGAACCCGAAGGAAACCGAAGACCTCAAGGCATTGATCGCCTACCTGCGCGAGTCGCACAACGTCACCGTGCTGCTGATCGAGCACGACATGAAGCTGGTGATGAGCATTTCCGACCATATCGTGGTGATCAACCAGGGCACGCCACTGGCGCACGGCACACCGGAGGAAATCCGCGACAACCCTGACGTGATCAAAGCCTACCTGGGGGAAGCGTAAATGCTGAAGTTCGAGAACGTTTCCACCTTCTACGGCAAGATCCAGGCACTGCACAGCGTCAATGTGGAGATCAACCAGGGCGAGATCGTCACCCTGATCGGCGCCAACGGTGCCGGCAAGTCCACCTTGCTGATGACCTTGTGCGGCTCACCGCAGGCGCACAGCGGCAGCATCAAGTACCTGGGCGAGGAACTGGTGGGCCAGCCTTCTTCGCACATCATGCGCAAGAGCATTGCCGTGGTGCCGGAAGGCCGCCGCGTATTCGCTCGCCTGACGGTCGAGGAAAACCTCGCCATGGGTGGTTTCTTCACCGACAAAGGCGACTATCAGGCGCAGTTGGACAAGGTGCTGCAGTTGTTCCCGCGGCTCAAGGAGCGCTACAACCAGCGCGGGGGCACCATGTCCGGCGGCGAGCAGCAGATGCTGGCCATCGGCCGGGCGCTGATGAGCAAGCCCAAGCTACTGTTGCTCGACGAGCCCTCGCTGGGCCTGGCGCCGATCATCATCCAGCAGATCTTCGATATCATCGAACAGCTGCGCCGCGATGGTGTGACCGTGTTCCTGGTTGAGCAAAACGCCAACCAGGCGCTGAAGATCGCCGACCGTGCCTACGTGCTGGAAAATGGACGGGTAGTGATGCAGGGAACGGGTGAGGCCTTGCTGACCGATCCGAAGGTGCGTGACGCGTACCTGGGTGGTTGACTGAAAAAGGGCCTTCGGGCCCTTTTTTCTGCCCAAGGGAAGCGCACTGCCGGTGCCGGCCCTCTTGTGATCGCCGCCCGGCATGCGTACCGTGGCCTGCACTTCATGCAAGCATCCCGGAGCCCCGCCCCATGCGCCTCACCCCTTCCCTGCTGCTCACTGCCCTGCTACCCCTGTTCGCCGGCTGCCAAATGCTGGCCGACCAGCCAAGCGACCCGAACATCGGTACCTCGCGCATGCAGGGTGAACTGAGCGCCGGCGGCGGCCAGTTGCTGTTCAAGCCCTGCGGCGAGGCTCGTCGCTTCGTGATCAACGACGTCGCCGGTACCGGTATCCTGCAGGAAGCGGCGAACCTGGCCCATAACGCCAACGACAAGCTCTTCGCCGACGTGCGCGGCCGCCTCACCGGCAGCAAGCAGGCCAACAACGATGGCCAGCTCGAGGTCCGCCGCCTGTACCGCCTGGAGCCGTCCACCCGCGCTTGCGACGACCCCAACTTCAAACAGCTGACCCTGCGCGCCAGCGGCCATGAGCCGGAGTGGGACATCAAGGCCAGCGGCAAAGGCATGGTGCTCAACCGTGTCGGCAAAGAGCCGTTGCCACTGCCCTTCCTCGAAGAGGAAGTGCCCGGCGGCGGCCTGACCCTGTCCAGCGAAGCGAACGGCGAGCACGTGGAACTGTGGGTCGCGCCACAGCGTTGTGTCGACGGTGCCACGGGCGCCGTGCGTCACTTGCGCGCCGAACTGCGCATCGATGGCCAGACCCTGCAAGGCTGCGGCTACTATGGCGGCGCGCGGGACAACTGATCGTCGGGCACTTTTATCCTGCCAGTCGGGGCGGCGAAACGCTTATACTTGGCGGTTTGTGTAAAGCCGCCGGCCGCCCATGGCCGGGATACTGGACCCTGCCATGCTACGAATCACCGAACTGAAGCTGCCCCTGGACCACCCCGACGAAGCGCTGCGCGAGGCCATTGTTCAGCGCCTGGGCATCAGCGATGAGCAACTGCTCAGCTTCAACCTGTTCAAGCGCAGCTACGATGCGCGCAAGAAGAACAGCGAGCTGCTGTTCATCTACACCATCGACCTGGAGGCCAGCAACGAAGCCGAGTTGCTCGCCAAGTTCGCTGACGATCGCAACATCAGCGTCGCCCCCGATGTCAGCTACAAATTCGTCGGGCATGCCCCGGCCAACTTGCAGCAGCGCCCGATCGTGGTCGGCTTCGGCCCTTGTGGCATCTTCGCCGGCCTGTTGCTGGCACAGATGGGCTTCAAGCCGATCATCCTCGAGCGTGGCAAGGAAGTGCGCCAGCGTACCAAGGACACCTGGGGGCTGTGGCGCAAGAGCGTGCTCAACCCCGAGTCCAACGTGCAGTTCGGTGAAGGCGGCGCAGGCACCTTCTCGGACGGCAAGCTGTACAGCCAGATCAAGGACCCGCAGCACCATGGGCGCAAGGTGCTGGAAGAATTCGTCAAGGCCGGGGCGCCAGACGAAATCCTCTACATCAACAAACCGCATATCGGTACCTTCCGCCTGACCGGTATGGTCGAGCAGATGCGCCAGGACATCATCGCCCTGGGCGGTGAGGTGCGCTTCCAGGAAAAAGTCACCGACCTGCTGGTCGACAACGAACAGCTCACCGGCGTCGTGCTCGAGAGCGGAGAACAGCTGCAATCGCGGCATGTGGTCCTGGCCCTGGGCCACAGCGCACGCGACACTTTCCGCATGCTCCATGCCAAGGGCGTGTTCATGGAAGCCAAGCCCTTCTCCATCGGCTTCCGTATCGAACATCCACAAACGCTGATCGACAAGGCGCGCCTGGGCAAGTATGCCGGCCATCCGAAACTGGGCGCCGCCGACTACAAGCTGGTCTATCACGCCAAGAATGGCCGCTCGGTGTACAGCTTCTGCATGTGCCCCGGCGGAACTGTCGTGGCCGCCACCAGCGAGCCGGGCCGCGTCGTCACCAACGGCATGAGCCAGTATTCACGGAACGAGCGCAATGCCAACTCCGGCATCGTTGTCGGCATCGACCCCGAGCGTGACTACCCGGGTGGCCCCCTGGCCGGCATCGAATTGCAGGAGCGCCTGGAGACCCACGCCTATGTGATGGGGGGCAGCAACTACCAGGCACCGGCGCAACTGGTGGGCGATTTCGTGGCTGGCAAACCTTCCACGGCCCTGGGTAGCGTCGAGCCGTCGTACAAACCGGGGGTGACCTTGGGCGACCTGGCGCCGAGCCTGCCGGACTTCGCCATCGAAGCGATCCGGGAAGCGTTGCCGGCATTTGACCGCCAGATCAAGGGTTATAACCTGCACGACGCGGTGCTGACCGGCATTGAGACACGTACGTCCTCGCCGCTGCGCATCACCCGGGGTGCGGATTACCAGAGCCTGAACCTCAAGGGGCTGTTCCCTGCCGGCGAAGGCGCAGGTTACGCGGGCGGCATTCTTTCGGCCGGTGTTGATGGCATTCGCATTGCCGAAGCGGTCGCGCGGGACATCCTCGGCCTGTAAGGCTTGCCAAGGTACAGACAAAATAAAACCCCGAACCGGCGCAACCGGTTCGGGGTTTTATCTGGGAGCAGTGCGATCAGTGCGTTACGCGGCTGGTACCGTCTACGGTCATGATGCGCACGCGCTCACCCACGCGGAAGATTTCGTTCTGCTGCACAGCCTGTACATAAGCACGCATGCTGCCATCGTCTTCACGCACGGTGATTTCCACACCTTGGGTGCGGGTCAGGCCTTCCTCGGCGGCAGAGCCCGCCAGGCCACCGGCTACGGCACCGATCACGGCGGCAACGATGCTGCCACGGCCGCCCCCGACAGCGCTGCCGGCAACACCACCCACGATGGCACCAGCACCACCGCCGATCGGGGTTTTGGTGCCTTCGATCTTGACTGGACGCAGGGATTCGATAGTACCCATACGTACGGTCTGCACGCGACGGGCCTCATCACGGGAGTAACTGTCACCGGTCAGGCTCGAGGCACAGCCCCCCAGCAACAGCGACATGGTGGTAAATGTCGCCACCAGCAAAGCGGATTTACGCATGGGTAAAATCTCCATAAGTCAGGTATCCATTAGACGCTGCGCGGTGATGACTGTCACGGCGCAGACGTAACAAAATTATTTTCATTCAGCTCAGGTACAGCCTGCACGGGCTGTACTGGGGGCCTTGAACTCAGACCAAGAATAGCCACCGATTGCTTAATCGCAGTCGTCAGCTCACGGGGCCAAGCGCTCACGAAGCCATTGCCCGTCGACGAGGCGGTAGTTCAAACGGTCATGCAACCGGCTGGCCCGCCCCTGCCAGAACTCGATGCGCTCTGGCAGCAGACGATAGCCGCCCCAATGCTCAGGGCAATGCGGCTGGACGTCAGAGAACCGCGCCTCGGTAGCCTTCACCAGACCTTCCAGTTCTTCGCGACCGGCTATCACCCGGCTCTGCGGCGAAGCCCAGGCCCCCAGGCGGCTCCCTAGCGGGCGCACTTGGTAGTAATCGTCCGATTCCTTGGCCGTTACTTTCTCTACCCGTCCCTCGATCCGCACCTGACGCTCCAGCGCCGGCCAGAAGAAGGTCATCGCGGCGAAAGGATTGGCCTGCAGCTGCTGGCCCTTGGCACTTTCGTAGTTGGTGAAGAAGGTGAAACCACGTTCATCGAGGCCCTTGAGCAACAACACGCGGCAATGGGGGCGGCCCTCACCGTCCACAGTGGCGATGGTCATGGCGTTGGCCTCAACAGGCGGCTGCTCGGTCTTTACCGCGTCGGCAAACCACCGGTGGAACAAGGCGAACGGCTCACCCGGGGCCTGGGCTTCAGCCAGGCCATCACGGGTGTAGTCGCGGCGCATATCGGCCAGGGATTGGGTCATGGCTGCGTTTCCTTGACGATCAGTTGGTCTTCGCAGGGGTGTTGGCAGCTACGTTCTTGTCGGTGGCAGCTTTTTTGGCTGCAGGCTTGGCCGGCGCCGCTTTTTTCTTGGCAGTGGTCTTGGCCGCTGGTTTGGCCGCCGCCTTCTTCGCCACAGGCTTGGCAGCTGCCTTGGCGGCGGGCTTGCTCTGGGCAGCCTTGACGGCCGGGGCTTTTGCATCCTGAACGGCAACCATCGACGCCGGCGTCGGAGCCGGGGTGGCCTGCTGATATTTGGCGAGCAAGGCGACCATGGTGTTCTGTGGGGTCAACAGCATTTCCACGCGACGGTTCAGCGCGCGGCCTTCGGCGCTGTCGTTGGCGGCCCGTGGCATAACCGAGCCCATGCCCTTGAGGGTCAGGCGGTCACGTTGCAGGCCACTCAGGCGGAAGATGGCCGACACCGAAGCCGCGCGCTCCAGGCTGAGTTTCTGGTTGGCGGCAGCAGCACCGCTGCTGTCGGCATGGCCCAGGACCAGCACGGCAGTCTTCGCGTCACCTTCGACGGTCTTGGCCACGCGGGTGATCGGGCCAAGGCTCAGGGGCAGCAGCATGTTCGGCCGGTCCGGGTTATACGAGCCATCGACCGGGATGGTTACCGCCAGCACGTTGTCGCGGCGCTCCAGCTCCAGCTTGCTGTCCTTGATGGCTTCACGCAGCTTAGGCTCGTATGCGTCCAGCCAGGCCTGGGTCGCCTTCTGGTCGATCTGCGGCACCGCCGCCACATTGGCCTGCTTATCGTCACCACCAAACGGCCACCACCAGCGGCTGGCGCTTTCCGACTTGGCATCAGCCTTGGCGACGTTCTCATTAACGGCTTGCTTCACGTCCTGCTCGGCAACCTTGTCCGAACCGAAAGGCCACCAACTGCTACCGCCCTTGGAAGCGTCCTGGGAGTGGCTGGCGCAGCCGGTAACAGCGGTCAGGCACAGGGCGAGTGCTAAGGTTTTATGTGAAGACATCAGCGATACACCATGAAATAGAAAGGAATTTTGCCCGCGCACTTCAGGCGTTGGCATTGAGGATAGTCAAAGGGGGCGCGCAATACCCGCGTTACCCGATCAAAGGCACGTGCCAAGAACGCGCACCAGTTGCTGGGCTCTTGGATCCATGAGCACGTAAGGGCCGAGGGTATTGACCACGAAACCGAAGGCCACATCGTGTTCAGGGTCGGCGAAACCGACCGAACCACCCGCACCAGGATGGCCAAACGCGCGGGCGCCGAGGCCGAAGGTGGCGTTGGCCACATCAGGTTGGTCGAGCATGCAGCCCAGCCCGAATCGAGTCTGGGTCAACAAAGTACGGTCCTGGCCGAGGCTATGTTCGCGGGTCAGCTCGTCGAGCAGTTCGGACTCCAGCAGGCTGCCATCCAGCAGTCCGGCGTAGAACCCAGCCAGACTGCGGGCATTGCCGTGGCCGTTGGCGGCCGGTTGTTGCATACGCCGCCATTCAGGTTTGTTGGTGCTGGTAAGGATCGCAGGCGGATTGGTGAACGCACGGGTCGTCAGCGCCTCGGGCTCACGCAGGGTCACCTGCAGCAAGCGCTGGGCCGCAGCATCACCGGGGTTGCCTTTGCCGCGGGCGATATGTGCCACGCGATGAAACTCGTCATCCGCCAGGCCGACATGGAAGTCCAGCGCCAGTGGCCGCGCAGTGCGGGCGACGATCGACTCACCCGGGCCACGGCCGTCTGCGCGACGGATCAACTCGCCAATCAGCCAGCCATAAGTAATTGCGGCATAGCCGTGTTCGGTGCCGGGCACCCACCAAGGGGTTTCGGCGGCCAAGGCATCGACCATGGTTTGCCAGTCATACAGGGCGTGTGCCGGGAGTAGCTCGCGGATGGCCGGTAAACCGGCGCGGTGGCTGAGCAACTGGCGCAGGGTGACGGTTTCTTTGCCTGCCTGGGCAAATTCGGGCCAATAGCGCGCCACCGGGGCATCCAGGGCCAACTTGCCCTCGCCCACCAGCTGCAGTGCAGTGACGGCTGTGAAGGTCTTGGTGCAGGAAAACAGGTTGGCAATGGTATCGCTGTGCCAAGCCTGCTGGCCATCCTTGTCGGCACTACCCGCCCAGAGGTCAATCACGGTTTCTCCACCGACCTGGATGCACAGCGCTGCACCGCGCTCCTGGGGATCATCGAACAGTGCCGCGAACGCTTCACGTACTGCTTCGAACTTCAGCTCATAGTGACCCTGAATCTGCACCCGCCTGTTCTCCGTACGACCTTGCTGACAAAGGCGTGCATTGTTTCAGTACTTGGCGCTTTTGCCTACTGGGCAGGGCTGGATGGTCACCGCTGCGAGTACCCAGCCGTATCGCGAAAAGGGGGCGCACAGCGCCCCACGGCATTCAGGGTGCCTTTTTCTCGACTTCGCTTCGCAACTGACCAACGGCCGCGAGGTTGCTCTTGCGCACCGCCTCGACAAACCCTGGATACGGCACATCGGTGATTGCCACCAGCCCCAGGTGCCCGTTTTCACCATCGAGCAAACGCCCGCTGGCTGGCTGATCGAGGTACTGGAACCAGTGCGCGCCAACAATCATGGGCTGCGCTAGCGCCGCCTTGAGGAAGTTGCCATAAGCAGGCCCACGGTCTTCCTCGCGCGCCACCTCCAGCGGCCCAGGCCAGAACGGCCCACGGTCACGGGACCCGAACTGGAACTCAGACACCAGCACCGGCTTGTCCAGTTCGGCCAGGCGGGCGAAGTCGTAACCATCCTCAGGCTTGAGGGTATAGAAATTGAAACTCAGCACATCGCAAAACTCGGCGCAGGCCTTGACCGCTTCCGGCGTGCTGACGGCATAGCGGCCGCCGAGCAGCAGGTGGTTGGGGGCATGCCACTTCAGCGAATCGGAGATGGTCTTGAAGTAGGTTTGCGCGAACACCTGCTGGAAATGCTGGTAGTCACGCTCGATTTCGGGATGCTCCGGGCTGGGCAGCGGTGCCTCGAACCCTGGGTCTTCCATCAACTCCCACGCCTGCAGGTCGATACCCCAGGCTTTGGACAAGCCTTCCTGGTTGCGGTACTTGTCGCGCAGTTGCTTGAGAAACGCACGCTTGGCCGGCACATCGGTGGTCAGGCGCAGGGTGCCATAGGCCAGGCCATAGCGTGCCCGGGGGTCGTTACCTGGGGCGGCCCACGCTAGTTCATTGTCGGCGAAGTAACCAATCAGCCAGGGGTCATCACGGTGGTCACGAGCGGCGATAGCCACGGCGCGCTCGGTGGCCATGGCAAAGCGCGGGTCGAACGGGTCGGGCATCCGCCCCCACCAGTCCATCCCGGTGCTGATGCTGGCGTAGTCGCCAACGATCGACAGCGGCAGTGTATAGGGCAGGCGCTTGGCCTGGGCCAACGCAGGGTCGCTCCAGTTGCCTAGGGTATTGAACCCCCAGGCCTGCAGACGATCAAGCGTATGCGCCTGCCAACGGGCGGCATCCAGGGCCAGTGGCGGGCAGGGTGCTGCGCCCGGCTCCTGCGTACTCGCCGGGCAGGCCTTACCGTACGTGCGCTGGATATTCGCCGCATAGAAATCGAACCAGCGCCCCTGTTTGAAACCACGCCCTTGCGACGAGGCATTGCCATCGTCGTTATTGCCTTTGCCATAGAAAGCCGCCAGTGCATCCCCTTCCCCTGGCAGGGTGGCAAACATGCCCTCGCGGCCCTCCACATAGGTACGCCCGCCATCGGCAGCTACGGCATTGACGCCCAGCGAAAAGAATGCGTGGCCATCTGGTGTTACCAGGTACCAACGGCCCTCACGTTTCTCTGTACGGAAAAAACCCTTGGCCTCGAACCCAGGGCCTGCCAGTACGCCACCATAGGTGTCCAGCTGCTGCTTCTGCTGCTCGGCCAACCAACCCTTCAGTTGTTGCTGCTCGCGCGTGTCAGCGGCCTTGAACTGCTCGTCGTTGACGATCTTTTCCGGCCAACGACCCCGCGTGGACTGGCCGTAGGCGTCGATCAGGCCACGGTAGGCTGCCTGGTAAGCCTGGTCATCGTCCTGGACAGCGACTTTTTCGATCAGCAGGTTCTGCGCCACCTTGGGGCTGGGAATGCTGAGGCTCACCGAGACCACTTGCTTGAGGTCGATCTCACCGGCGCTACTGGTCAGCAGCAGGCGCTGCCCTTCATACACCCAGGGCATCGGTGGGCCGGCGCGCATGCCTTGGCTCAACGGCGAACTGGCCTTCAGCGGCACCATGACGGTCTGGGCAGGCCCTGCGGGCAGGTCGATGCGACTGGTCAGGGTGCGCCCATCGCTGCCCAATACCGTGACATCGACCGTCAACGCCCAGTCCATGGCACTTTGCAGGCGCAGCGTGAGGAACTGCCCGGCAGACCAGTCCCATACACCCGTTTGCGGGCTGAGGCGCAGGGTCGGACGCTCGACCGGGTTGAATACGACCCGCCTCAATACTTCACCTTCGGTGGTCTGCTCCGCATTGTATTGCGGCATGCCCGTGCCCTCGGTCGCCACATTGACGACTGAAGCCGGGCGCACAAAGCTGAACAGCGTCTGTTGCCCCGCCAGCAGCGGCGTGCTGAACAGCAGGGTGAGTACCACAGGCAAGGTGCGGCGAATCATAGGGCTGGGGCTCTCCTTCGGGGCCCTCGTGAGCCCTTGACCGAGTATTGGACAACGGGCCGGCGCATCATGCGCCGGCCGTCAGGAAATCTCCCGCCGGAACGGCGGCAGCGCATTGAGGATAGCCTTGCCGTAGCGCTGGGTGACCAGGCGCCGATCGAGCAAGGTGATGACGCCGCGGTCCTGCTCGGTACGCAGCAATCGACCGCAGGCCTGAATCAGGCGCAGCGAGGCGTCGGGCACGGCAATTTCCATGAACGGGTTGCCGCCCCGGGCTTCGATCCACTCGGCCAGCGCCGCCTCGACCGGGTCGTCAGGCACGGCGAAGGGAATCTTGGCGATGACCACATGCTCGCAATAGGCCCCAGGCAAGTCGACACCCTCGGCAAAACTGGCCAGGCCAAACAGCACGCTATGCTGGCCGTCATCGACCCGGGCCTTGTGTTTGTTGAGGGTTTCCTGCTTCGACAGGTTGCCTTGGATCAATACCAGCTTGCGCCAGTCGCGGTCCAGGCCGTCGAACACCTCCTGCATCTGTTTGCGCGAGGAAAACAGCACCAGCGCGCCACGGGCATCCTCAACGATGCCGGGAAGCTCGCGGATGATCGCGGCGGTATGCGCCGCAGCGTCGCGGGGGTCGGCGTTGAGATCGGGCACGCGCAACAGGCCAGCATCGCCGTGCACGAATGGGCTGGGCACCACGCAGGTAATAGCATCACGGGGCAAGCCCGAGCGCATGCGGAACCGATCGAATTTACCCAGCGCCGTCAGTGTTGCCGACGTGACCAACGCACCGTGGGCAACGCTCCACAGGCTGCGACGCAGCATCTCGGCCGCGAGGATGGGGCTGGCATTGACCTCGATATCGAACAGCGCACCGCTTTCGGCCAGGGTCAGCCAGCGGGCCATGGGCGGGCTGTCTTGCGGGTCTTCGGCGGTGAACGCCGTCCACAGTTCCCAGTTGCCCTGTGCCCGGGTTACCAAGCTGCCGAACAAGGGGTACCACTCTTCGGCCTGGTGGCTGGCGATACCGATGTTGACCTCTCCGTCCATGCCCTCTTTGAGCAAGTCGGCCAGGCGGGTGAACAGATCGTTCAGGCGTGCAAAGCCCTTTTTCAACTCGATGCCGACTTCGCGGATCTGCTCGGGGACCACGCCCCCTTCGAAACGGTAGCGGGGGCGCTCGCGGCCTTCGGTGTCTTCGCTGGGGCGGAAATCGGCCACCTGCTCGCACAAGGTGAACATGAACTGTTGCTGGGTGCGAATTTCCCGCGCCAGCTCCGGCACCTGTTCGATCAGTTTGCCGAGGTCGCCCGGCAAGGGGTGCTGGGCCAGCAGCTTGGTCAGGTTCTTGGCGGTCTGTTCCAGCCATTCGGCGGTGGAGCGCAAGCGCGAATAGTGGGCGAAGTGGCCGATGGCCTTGTCTGGGAGGTGGTGGCCTTCGTCGAACACGTACACGGTGTCGCGCGGGTCGGGCAGCACCGCGCCGCCGCCCAGGGCCAGGTCGGCCAGGACCATGTCGTGGTTGGTGACGATCACATCGACCTTGCCCATGCCTTCGCGGGCCTTGTAGAACACACACTGCTGGAAGTTCGGGCAATGACGGCCGGTGCATTGGCTATGGTCGGTGGTAAGGCGTGCCCAGTCCTGATCTTCCAGGGCCTCGGGCCAGCTATCGCGGTCACCGTCCCAACGATTGCCGGCGAGCTTCTCGATCATGCTGTTGAACAGCTTCTGGCTGCGCTCGTCGACCTCGATATGAAAGCCCTCCTCCTCGAACAGCTGGGCGGTGGCCGACTGCGCATGGCCCTCCTGCAGCAGGATGTCGAGCTTGGACAGGCACAGGTAGCGGCCACGCCCCTTGGCCAGGGCGAAGCTGAAGTTAAGGCCGCTGTTGCGCATGAGGTCAGGCAGGTCTTTGAAGACGATCTGCTCCTGCAGGGCCACGGTGGCGGTGGCGATCACCAGGCGCTTGCCGGCGGCCTTGGCAGCCGGAATCGCAGCCAGGCTATAGGCGACCGTCTTGCCGGTACCGGTACCGGCTTCCACCGCCACGACGGCAGGCTCGCCGGCACGGCGGCCTTCGTCGTCGCAGGCGATGTCGCCGAGCACCTTGGCCACTTCGGCGATCATCAGGCGTTGGCCATAGCGCGGTTTGAGGCTCTTGGCTTCGAGAAAACGCGAGTAGGCGCCCTGGATGGTGGCTTTGAGTTCGTTGCTGATCATGGTCTGCAGGCGCCCGAAGGGCTGGATATATTTTCAGTGTTTCGCATGGGGCGGCTATCATACCCCGCTATTGACCTTTGTGCCGCATGGAGATCCGGATGCTTGCCTTTGCCCTGCCCTATACACTGCACGTTCTGGCCGCCCTGGTATGGGTAGGCGGGATGTTCTTCGCCTGGTTGGTGCTGCGCCCGGCAATGGTTGCAGCCCTTGAAGGGCCTGCACGGCTACGCCTGTGGGTGGAAGTTTTCCGACGTTTCTTCGGATGGGTCTGGCTGGCTGTGGCCGTTCTGGCGATAAGTGGTATCGGCATGTTGCACATGCGCTTCAGCGGCCTTGAGACAGCACCCAGGTATGTTCAGGTGATGATCGGCGGCGGCATCGCCATGTTTGCCCTGTTCATGCGCATTCAGGCGCTGCTGTTGCCGGAACTCAAGGCGGCGGTGCAGGCCGAGGACTGGCCAGCGGGGGCGGCAGTGCTGGGGCGTATTCGCCGAATGGTCGGGGTCAACCTGCTGCTGGGCCTCGCGGTGGTGGCGGTGGCCAGTTCGCGCTTGATGATGTAAACCCTGGCGGTAGCGGCCCCTGGCCGAAACAGGGGCCCGCTGAAGCACTCACAACCGCTGCAGAATCAGCTCACCCGCGGCCCCCGCCAGCCCAGGTTGGCCAGGCTGCCCTGGGCGGCCACTGGCCCCGGCATCGGTGCGATAGACCAGGCAACCCTTGCTCGCGCCACCCTTGCCCGGCTTGCCAGCAGCACCAGGTTTGCCGGCTACGCCGCCGTCCAGGCGCACTAGAATACGGTCTTCAGGGAAGTCCTGTGGCACGCTCAGGCGGATTCGCCCACCCGGTGCGCCATCGTGCCCGTTGCCACCATCGTCGCCATTGGCGCCGCGACCGGCACGGCCCCAGGTGCAGCCGCCCGCCTGACCGTTGGCGCCATCGAGCCCGACGTAACCCGGAGCACCAGCACCGCCACGGGCGTCGATTGCCAGGCGCTCGGCATCCACAGCATGCAGCCGCAGGTCCAGGCTACGACCGGAGCGGGCCGCTCGCTGGTAGGTGCCGGGTGCGCCCGGCGCGCTGATTTCGCTGCCCTCGCCTAACCGTGCGCTGCGCGCTTCGATGTGCAACGCGTCGTCCGACGGAGCAATGGCAATCCGCGCGTCACGCCCCAACTCCAACTGGTCGATCTTCAGCTCGGTCAACGTGGCCGGCAGCAGCAACGTTGCCGAGTCGGCCACGCGCAGATGCTCAAGGTGCACGCTGGCCGACTTGTTAGGCAGGCGGAGCATGGAGTGTGATGCAACGTCCAGGCTCTGCGCCTGGGCAAAAGGCGCGGCCATCGCCACCAGCAATATCAATTTACGCACGGCGAGGCGCCTCCTGAGGACGGGGAATGGACATGACATGGAAGATACCGGTCAGCAGAATTTGCAGCCGGTCGAACCAGCGGTGGCTGCGCCCTCGCAGGCTGCCATTGAAAAACAGCACTTCAAGAACGTGCAGGCACAACAATGCAATGCCTGTGGCATTGATCAGCAAATTGAACGGCAGTGGCTGCGGCATCATTACGTTGAACAGCGCCACACCCCAGAAAATGACAGTCAGGACCTTGCCCAGGCCCAGGATGAACTTCATACCCCGCCCCTTTCTGTCTCTTTATTGTTATGCCAACGCGCCCGCACAAGCGAGCCGCGTAGCCAACAGTACCTGCATGCCTGGGTCCGCGCCAGAGCCGCTGCCTGGCCTTGGCTGGATGAGGTGTTGGGCAAGGCAGGCCGCAACTGGCCTTCAGCAGTAAAGACACGCCCGCGCCACTTCTCAAGACGCGGGCGCAGGCCGTCAGCGCTGGATCTTGATCTCGGTGCGACGGTTCATCGAACGGCCATCGGCCGTGGCATTGTCAGCCACCGGCTGGGTTTCACCGGCACCTACTACCGAAACAAAGCTGGCGCGCGGCACCCCGCTTTCCACCAGGTAGTCGGTCACCGAATGGGCGCGGCGCTCGGACAGTTTCTGGTTATAGGTGTCGGAGCCCACACTGTCGGTATGGCCGGTAACGCTCAGGCGAGCGCTCGGTGCCTCCTGCTTCAACCGGGTAGCGATAGTGTTCAGGCGCTCCTTGTCGGCGGCGGTCAGGCGGGCTGAGTCGAACTCGAAGTGTACGTCGCGGATGACGATGACTTCTTCCTTCTGTACGACGACTTCCTCGACCACGGGGGCAGGCTCCGGCGGGCAGCCATTGGCATCGACCTGCACGCCGCGCGGTGTACCCGGGCACTTGTCACGGCTGTCCGGCACGCCATCACCGTCCTCGTCACCATCGCCATGGGCCCAGCAGTAGCCTGCAGCCAGGCCGCCGCCCAGCAACGCGCCCCAGCCGGCCCAGCTGGAACTTTCGAAGGCACCCAGGGCGGCGCCGCTCACACCCCCGACGGCAGCACACTTCGGCCAGTCGGTTTTTTGCAAACCTGCACAACCAGTCAACACACTGGTGAGCAGTACCAGGGGTATCGCTGTGCGTACTATGCTCATTTCGTAGCTTCTCCTAGGGGGAATCGGCATAAGGCCGATCTCTGGCAGTAAAGACCTTGCCTTTCATCCCTGCCAGCAATAAGCCACGACACAGCCATCTGCCTCTTTGCCCACGGGCGACAGCCCGCTAGTCTTGGACGATCAGAACGAGGATTGGCAATGACCGACGGTTTTTCCCAACGTACCCCCCAGCAGGCGCTCGCGGCCTTGCTCGAACGCGTTACCCCGCAACGGCTGCTGCTGGTCGGTACACGCTTCCCGGCCCTGGATGCCTTTGCCCAGGCTCACCCTCAGGTCGCGATCGAAACCTGCTCGCCAGGCCCGCTGCCGGCCGCGCTCGCGGCGCAGCGCTTTGACCTGGCGGTACTGGTGGACTGCCTGGAACACCTGCCCAAGCGCGCCGGGCTCGAACTGCTCGGCGGGATTCGCAACCTCAACGCCAGCCGCGTCGCCGTGCTGGCTGACCTGCCCGCCTGTGGCTGGCAAGACACCGACTTCTTCGCCCTGGCGCTCTCGGCCAGCGAGAAATTCCGTCGTGACCAACAGGTATTGAGCTTGTTCACCTATGATCTACATGACTACAAGCAGGTCCCGGACTGGCTGAACGCCAAGTTCTGGGCCAACCCTGAAAATTTCGGCAAGTACTGGTGGTGATGATGAGTGTCTCGGTTTGCCCGTGTGGCAGCGGTAACCTGCTCGACGCCTGCTGCGGGCACTACCACGGCGGTACCCCGGCACCAGACGCACAGACGCTGATGCGCTCGCGCTACAGCGCTTACGTGCTGGGCCTGATCGATTACCTGGTGGCCACCACTTTGCCCGCCCAGCAGGCCGGGCTGGACCGTGCGGCAATGGCCGCCTGGAGTGCCCAGAGCACCTGGCTGGGGCTGGATGTGGAGAGCGCCGAGGTGCTCGGCGGCCAGCCTGAGCATGCGTTCGTCACCTTCACCGCACGTTGGCATGATCAAGAGGGCGATCACCAGCACCGTGAGCGATCCGCTTTCGTGCAACACGACCGGCGCTGGTACTTCATCGACCCGACTGTCGAGCTCAAGGCCGGTCGCAATGACCCATGCCCTTGCGCCAGCGGGCAGAAGTTCAAGAAATGCTGCGCCAGTTACGTGGGTAACTGACCATGATCGCCCTGGCCCGCCTGTTTCTGCTCAGCATCCTGCTGACGCTGCTGGCGGGTTGCGCGATGTGGGGGGGCAGCGACTGGCGCGAACCTGAGGTGCACCTGGTCAAGGTCGAAACGGTAAAGGCACGTTTGCTGGAGCAGGAGTTCGTGTTGCACCTGCGGGTCGACAACCCTAATGACAGCCGTCTGTTCATCCGCAGCCTGGGCTATTCGATCTGGCTCAACGACCTGTTGCTGGTGGAGGATGAGGCCAGCATCTGGCGCAGTGTCGGGGGCCATGCCCGGCGCACGTTCAAGATCACTGCCCGAACCAATCTCTGGCAGCACCTCAAGCCGTTGGCCAAACTGCTGAAAAGCGAAAAAACGTTGCAGTACCGGTTGCAGGGAGAGCTGGAAACCGGGCTGTTCATCCACCGGGACCTGCACTTGTCGCGCAGTGGTGAGATAATCCCCGGCGATTTCATACCGGAGTAGCACTGCAATGACCCAACAACCCCATGTTCATGGCCCGGACTGCAACCATGGCCATGATCACCACGACCACGACCATGGCCATGTACACGGCCCACACTGCAACCACGGCCATCAGGAGCCCGTGCGCAACGCCCTGAAGGACGTCGGCCGCAACGACCCGTGCCCGTGTGGCAGCGAGAAGAAATTCAAGAAGTGCCACGGCGCGTAAGCGGCTTTCTGCCCTGAACGGCCACAGCACCTGACGGGCATCCATGCCCGTCACCTCCCTGTGCAAGGCCGGCACGGCCGCTGCTGAAGGCAGCTGAAGGTACCGCTCGTAAATAAAGCTTCGCCGCACCTTGCACGGCGTCTGCGCGCTCACTACCTTAGCGCCTTTCAACCCCCGCCACGCCCTGCAGGAGCCCTTGTCATGGCCGCCCCCGTCCTTCCTCCCTTCCGCCCACGGTTCGCTACCGCTGCCACGCTGCTCGGCATGCTCGGGCTCGCTGGCTGTCAGATGGGTGGCTATCAGGACAGTGTGCCCCCGACCACTGGCGTGCAACCACTCAAGGGCCTGGCGCAGAACGTGTCGGTACGGCGCAACGCCATGGGCGCGCCATTGATTGAAAGCAGCAGCTTCCACGACGCCCTGTTCAGCCTGGGGTATGTCCATGCCGGTGACCGTATCGAGCAAATGGTTGCCATGCGCCTGCTCGCCCAAGGCCGCATGGCAGAACTTGCCGGTAGCGAGGCGTTGGACATCGATCGCCTGATGCGCGCCGCCAACCTCAAGCAAAATGCGGCCCAGCTGTATGCCGACGCCTCGCCACGGCTCAAACGCTTCTTCGAAGTCTATGCCCGCGGGGTCAACGCTTACCTGTTCCGCTACCGCGACAAGTTGCCGGCCAACCTCGCCAGCAGCGGCTACCGCCCGGAATACTGGAAACCCGAAGACTCGGCGCTGATTTTCAGCCTGTACGCCTTCAGCCAGTCGGTGAACCTGCAGGAAGAACTCAGCGCCCTGGCCCTGGCGCAAAAGGTCGGCAGTGACAAACTGCCCTGGCTGCTGCCTGGCGCACCGGATGAGCCGCTGGCAGAAGCCGAGGTGGAAAAGCTCAAAGGGCTGAACCTGAGCAGCCAGTTGCCCGGCCTGCCGGCCCTGGCCGCGGCCAGCCAGAAACTTGCCGACCTCGACCTGCTCGGCAGCCCGGGCTCGGCCAACCTCGCCCTGTCACCACAACGCAGCCGCAGCGGCAAAAGCCTGCTGGCCAGCGACAGCCGCGCGGCCTGGGCCTTGAGCCCGGTGCAGATTCACACCAGCAAGTATCAGGTCGCCGGCCTGTCACTGCCGGGCCTGCCCATCGTACTGGCGGGCTACAACGGCAAACTGGCCTGGAGCAGCAGCGCAGTGATGGCGGACAACCAGGACCTGTACCTGGAGCAACTGCGTCACCAGGGCAACCAACTCAGCTACCTGGCCGATGGCAAGTGGCTACCGGCACGGGCACGCAGCGAGACGTTCTTCGTGCGCGGCCAGCGCCCGCTGCGAGAGGTGATGTATGACACCCGCCACGGTACCCTGCTCGCCCAGCCAGGCAACGCCAGCCTCGGCCTGGCCCTGAACCTGCCGCAGCTCAAGGGCGATCGCAGCCTCGACGCACTGTTCGACCTGACCCGTGCCCAGACGGTGGAGCGCGCTTTCGACAACACCCGCGAAGTCGGCGCCGCCGCGCTCAACTTCGTCTTTGCCGAACCGCAGCACATCGGCTGGCAGGTCAGCGGCCGCTACCCCAACCGCCGTGAAGGCCAGGGCCTGCTACCGTCGCCTGGCTGGGACGGGCGCTATGATTGGGACGGTTATGCCGACCCGATGCTTCACCCTTACGACCAGGACCCGCCTGCCGGCTGGATCGGCCATGCCAACCAGCGCAGCCTGCCGCGTGGCTACGGCATGCAGCTGTCCAATACCTGGTACTACCCGGAGCGTGCCGAGCGCCTGGGCCAGCTGGCTGGCAACGGCCGCCACGACAGCCGCAGCCTGATGGCCCTGCAGAACGACCAGGTGACGCTGCTGGCCGGCAAGCTCAAGCAGATGTTCGACGCCCCCGGCATGGCCCAGCCACTTCAGCAGGCCATCGACAACCTGCCTGCCGCCCAGCGTGACAAGGCCCGCGAAGCCCTCGCCCGGCTCAAGGCCTTCGATGGTCGTTTGAGCCCGGTGTCGGCGGATGCAGCGCTGTATGAACTGTTCCTCCAGGAAGTGACACGGCAAACCTTCCTCGACGAGCTCGGGCCCGAGTCTAGCCCGGCCTGGCAGGCGTTCGTCAGCAACGCACGGTTGTCCTACTCGGCCCAGGCCGACCACCTGCTTGGCCGCGAAGACAGCCCGTTCTGGGACGATCGCAGTACGCCGCAGAAAGAGGACAAACCCACCATCCTGGCCCGCAGCCTCGCCGCAGCCGTGGACGCAGGTACTGCACAACTGGGTGCCGACCGCCGCGCCTGGCAATGGGGCAAACTGCACCAGTACCGCTGGCCTGCCCCGGCCTATCACGGCCTGGGCGATACCCTGAGCCGCTCCGCGCAGGCAGCAGGTGGCGACTTCAGCACCCTTGCCTTGACCCCTTATGCCTGGGGCAGCAACTTCGACACCCGGCTGCCGGCCTCGGCGCGGATGATCGTCGACTTCGGCCAGGCCGAACCCTTGCAAGTGCTGACCAGCAGCGGCCAATCCGGCAACCCGGCAAGTGCACACTTCAGCGATGGGTTGGATGCCTGGTTCAAGGGACGGTTCATGAGCCTGCCCCTGCAACCGCAAAACTTTGGCCGCGCCTATGGCAGCCAGCGGTTGACCCTGGCGCCCGGTCGATAATCAGGCCAGAACAAGCCGCCAGCGATGGCGGCTTTTTCGTATCCAGGCGGCCGGTTGCGCGGGAAACCGTTCGAACTTCCTGATTCATGCTCTGCTCCTAACAAAAAGGCCACAGAACCCG
>NZ_BQHW01000036.1 GCF_021602025.1 Pseudomonas ceruminis | reverse complement strand
CCCCTCTACGCCTCGAAAGGCTGTTGACGCCACCCCCGCTAAGCCTGAGTAGAAATAACCTACATTGGAAAGCCGAGTTCTCACGCCAGCGGTAGGAGCGCCACGAAGACGATTGACCACATCCCTGGATGTTCGCGCAACTGCTCCGAGCACGGTGACCGTACTACTGGCCATGCTGGCTCCACTGATCAGGTTGCTTAACCAGAACTGCCCGCTGAGGTCGACCCGGTTCACCGGGTTATCACCGCAGTAGGCATAGGGATTGATTCCGCCCTTACCAAAAGGGCTTAGTGAATCAGGCGAGAGAAATCTGTGGAGTACGGGGCTGTAGGCCCTACGCCCATTACCCAGGTGGTAAAGGCCTGTAACCGAATCATGGGGCTGGCCGCAAAATGCCAATCTCGTTCGCGAACTGTTTCGCGTAAATCCATAAGGTAGATAAGCACGCGGGGCGCAGCCCAGCCTATCAGTGTCCGACAGGAATTCACCCATTGATCTATCCACAGGAGGGACAAGTGTGGACACCTTAGCGGTAAATGAACAAGAAGCCACCTGACAAAAATACTAGGTGGCTATTGATCATTAAATGATCAACTCAGGCAAAGGCCCGTGTTTCTTGAGCTGTAGTGGACTTCGTACATGTTATCCACAGACCGGCTAACAGCGATTGTGGGCAAAACCAGGTACAGCCACGCCCATCGGTAGTTGATGACCCGAGTCAGAGCTGATTAATTTATGATCAAAACCCTGAAAGCCACGCTAGATAGGCCCTCCAGCCATGCACCAACACTTTATCCACACCTTGGCGAACAGATTCCGTGGGCAACAGGATGGACTTATGCACAGGCAGAATGTGCATGCAGCAGGGGGGTCATTGTGGGAGCGGGCTTGCCCCGCGAACACCGGCGCAGCCGGTGCCATGCACTGCGGCGCCTGTGTTCGCGGGGCAAGCCCGCTCCCACACAGCGAGTGCGTAAGGCTTTAGCGCAGCACGCCCTCTTCCACCAGCAACTTGAGGATGGCCTCGGCGCCTTCCTGTGGAGACACATCCTTCAGCACCTTGCCGCCGCCACCACTGGCCTTGGCCGTGGCGGCCTTCATCCGGTCCGCACCGCTCTTGGCCTTGATCACCTTGAGCCGCTTGGGCCGTGGACGTGCAGGCTGCAACTCGGCTTCGGCCAGCAGATCATCCTCGACTATCGCCACATTGCGCGCCGCCAGCACACCCCGGCGCGCCGGCCCGAATGCGCTCTGGCGCGGTTTCGGCGCAGCGTTATCCACAGTCGCCAGCAACGGCAGGCGCACTTTCAGCCGGCGCCGCTGACCACGCGGCAAGGCCTGCAATACCTGGGCGGTGCCGTTCTCGATCGACTCCACCTCGGCCAACCCCACGATCAACGGCCAGCCAAGTTTTTCGGCCAGCAGGAACGGCAACATGCCCGACCCTTCACCCGTCTCGGCCTGGCTGCCGGTCAGCACCAGCTGCGCCCCGGCATCGCGCAGGTAATCCCCCAGCACGCCCAGCACATCAGCACCGGCGGGCTGCTCCAGCACATCCAGGTGATCCAGGCCCATGCCCAGGTAGGCGCGCAATGCTTCTTCCCGGGGGTCACCGGCATGCACTACTTGCAAGTTATCCCCAGCCAGCTGCAAACCCAGCTCCACCGCCCGCGCATCCTGCTCGGCGCGACGGGCGCGACCGGAGCTGGGGTGGGCACCGATGGAAACCAGGCTGATGACTTTCGTACTCATGCTCGTGCCCTTATGCCGCGTCGCGCTGGCCGCCGCTGCGGAAGTTGTCCACAGCCTCGATCAGTGCCTGGAGAATCGCCGAACTGTCGCCAATCACCGACAGGTCAGCCCGTTTGATCATGTCGCAGCCTGGGTCCATGTTGATCGCCACTACCTTGTCGCAGGCGCCGATACCTTGCAGGTGCTGGATCGCGCCAGAGATACCCACAGCCACGTACACCCGCGCCGTGACCCAGGTACCGGTCGCACCCACTTGGCGGTTACGTGGCATGAAGCCGTCGTCCACCGCTACCCGCGAGGCGCCTTCGGTAGCCCCCAGGGCCGCAGTGGCCTTGTGGTAAAGCGCCCAGTCCTTGACCCCGTTGCCACCCGAGACGATGAACTCGGCCTCGGCCATGGCGATGGTCGCCGGGTCCACGGCCACCGAGCCGAGGTCCTCGATCCGCGACAGGCTGCGCGCAACGTCTGTGGACAACTCCACCGCCTGCGCTTCGTGCCGGGTTTCGCTGACCGGTTCCGCGCATTCCGCCGCGCCCAAAATCAAACGCGGTACGCTACGCTGCAGGTCCTGCTGGCCGGCACCGGCCCGACCAATGCATTGGCCATCCTTGACCTGCCAGACCCGCGTCGCCGGGCGCTCACCCAGCGCCGCGCCGAGGCGGCGGCCCAGTTCGCCGCCACCGGTGCGGCTATCGGGCAACAGCCAATGGCGCGGGGTGAACTGGTTATCCACAGCTCGCAGACCCTGCACCCGTTGCTCCGGTGCATAACCTTCGAACGCCTCGCCTTCGATGACCAGCAGGCGGTCGACGCCGGCTGTGGAAAAGTTGCTTTCCTTGTGTTCGCCGAACACCACGGCCAACACCGCACCGTCGCTGCCGGCCAGGCTGTGGGCCAGGCCGAGCAGGTCGCGGTCGTGGCTGCTCAGGCGGCCACCGACCAGGTCCGGCACCACGGCAATGTAGAACGCTGGAACAGGCACCTGGTGCAGCGGCAACTGCACCTGGGCCGCCGCGCTACGCCGCCCGCCGACCCCGGTGCCCTGCTGGGCGCCGCTGCGGTCGATACGCTTGAGGCCATTGGGACCGATGAAGCCAGCAGCGATGGCATGCGGGTTCTTGCGGATGATGCCGTTGGGCCCCATCCAGCTCGTTTGTTGTGTCTGCATCGCTGCATGCAGCGGGTGCAGACGGTTACGGGCGATCCACTCGGCGCGTGGGTCGCGGCGGATGATGTCGCTCATCAGTGCACCTCCGCAGGTTCACGTTTAACCGTTGGCGACTTTGGGGCCGCGGGCGTTTCCTCTTCGATCAGCACCTCGGCGACCAGCTCGGCGAGGTCCTTGATCTGTGGGCGCGGTTCGACCACACCTTCGAGCATCGCGGTGCACTGCGGGCAGCCCACAGCCACCAGTTCGGCCTCGGTCTCGCGGATGTCGTCCATGCGCATGTCGGGGATACGCTGCTTGCCCGGGATGTCGGTGATCGGCGCACCGCCGCCACCGCCGCAGCAACGCGACCGGAAGCCCGAGCGCTGCATCTCGCGCACCTCGATACCCAGCGCCCTGAGCACTTCGCGCGGGGCTTCGTACTCACCGTTGTAACGGCCCAGGTAGCACGGGTCGTGGTAGGTCACGCTGCCACCCTTGTGCTGGCCCAGGTTGAGCTTGTTGGCTGCAATCAGTTCAGCGATGTAGGTGCTGTGGTGCTGCACCTGGTAATCGCCGCCCAACGCACCGTACTCGTTCTTCAGCACATGGAAGCTGTGGGGGTCGCAGGTGACGATGCGCTGGAACCTGTACTGGGCCAAGGTCTGGATGTTGCGCTTGGCCAGTTGCTGGAAGGTCGCCTCGTCACCCAGGCGACGGGCCACATCGCCGCTGTCGCGTTCCTCCAGCCCAAGCACGGCGAAATCAACGCCCGATGCCTTCAGCACTTTGACGAACGCCCGCAGGGTGCGCTGGTTGCGCATATCGAAGGCTCCATCGCCAACCCAGAACAGCACCTCGGTGGTTTTCACCTCCTTCAGCAGCTTCAGGTTGAGGTCCGCCGCCCAGTTCATGCGGCCACCGGGGTTGAAGCCGCCGGGGTTGTCGGTGGCAATCAGGTTGTCCAGCACCTCCGCGCCCTTGTTCGGGGTCGCGCCTTTTTCCAGGGTCAGGTGGCGGCGCATGTCGACGATGGCATCGACATGCTCGATCATCATCGGACATTCCTCGACGCAGGCGCGGCAGGTGGTGCACGACCAGAGGGTTTCGGCATCGACCAGGCCATTGACGATCGGCTGGTGCGGGTTGCCGCCGTGCTCGCCGATCGGCTTGCCCGGGTAGGGGCTGCCCGCGAACTGCGCATCGGTACCACCGGCCAGGCCGATGACCATGTCCTGGATAAGCTTTTTCGGGTTAAGCGGTTGTCCGGCGGCGAACGCCGGGCACATGGCTTCACATTTACCGCACTGCACGCAGGCGTCGAAGCCGAGCAACTGGTTCCAGGTGAAGTCCACCGGCTTTTCCACGCCCAGCGGTGCGTTCGGGTCTTCCAGGTCCAGCGGCTTGAGGCCGGTGGAGCGCCCGCCGCCGAAGCGTTCGGCGCGGCGGTGCCAAGCCAGGTGCAGGGCACCGGCGAAGGCGTGTTTCATCGGGCCACCCCAGGTCATGCCGAAGAACAGCTCCGACACGCCCCACAGCACGCCCAGGCCAAGTACCGCGACCATCACCCAGCCACCCGTGTTGGCAGGCAGGATGCCGGCAACCGGCAAGGTGGCAATGAAGAAACTTGCCGCGAACACCAACAGGCTTTTCGGCAGGCGCATCCAAGGGCCTTTGGACAGGCGCGAAGGTGGGTTGAGCCGGCGTTTGAACACGAAGATGGCGCCGCTGAACATGATCACGGTGGCCACCAGCAAGGCATAGCTGAGGATCTTGCTCTGCAGGCCGAAGCCATGCACCAGGATGGCCAGCACGGCCGACAGCACGAAGCCGCCTGCAGTGGCCACGTGGGTCTTGGACATGTACTTGTCGCGCTCGACCACATGGTGCAGGTCCACCAGGTAGCGCCGGGGCATGGCCAGCAGGCCGCCGATCAGGTCGACCTTCGATGGTCGGCCCCGCCGCCACATACGCACCCGGCGCAGGGCGCCGAGCACCGCCAGGCCAAGGGCAGCGAACAGCAGAATGGGTAGAAGGGTGTTCAACATGGGAGGCTCCCACAGCGTTTAGGCGCGCTGGATCAGAAATCCTTGCACAGGCGCAAGGCGTCGTAGATCGCCGCATGCACGTTGCGCTGGGCCACGCAGTCGCCGATGCGGTACAGCAGGTAGCCCTCGCCCGGCTGGCTGAGGATCGGCTGCGGCTTGATGGCAAACAGCGCCTCCACGTCGATCTGGCCTTTGTTGCGCGAGCCTTCCTTGAGCGCGTAGTACAACTGCTCGTCAGGCCGTACACCGTTCTCGATCACTACCTGGTCGACCACCCGTTCTTCCTTGGCACCGGTGTACTCGTTCTCAAGCACCGCCACCATCTTGTCGCCTTCGCGGTAGACCTTTTCCAGCATCATGTCGCCGGTCATGATCACTTCTTTGGGGTACATGCTGCGGTAGTAGGTCGGGAAGGTCGTACCGCCCATGGCCACCCCGGGCTTGATGTCGTCGGTGACGATCTCGACCTGGCTGCCCTTGTCGGCGAGGAAGTCTGCCGCCGACATGCCAGTGAACTCGCAGATGGTGTCGTACACCAGCACGTTCTTGCCCGGCGCAACCTTGCCGTCGAGTACGTCCCAACTGCTGACCACCAACCCTTCAGCGGCGCCCCAGTGTTCGTTCTGCTCGACGAACGGATGGCCGCCCACCGCCAGCACGATGATGTCCGGGCGCAGGTCCTGGATGGTGTCCACGTCGGCCGCAGTACCCAGGCGCACGTCGACCTTCAACCGCGCAAGTTCCAGCTGATACCAGCGGGTGATACCGGCGATCTGGTCACGCTGCGGCGCCTTGGCGGCAATGGTGATCTGCCCGCCGATCTGGTCTTTCTTCTCGAACAGGGTGACCTCGTGGCCACGCTCAGCCGCCACGCGAGCAGCTTCCATGCCGGCAGGGCCAGCACCCACCACGACCACTTTACGCTTGGCACCGGTGGTCTTTTCGATGATGTGCGGCACGCCCATGTATTCACGGGAGGTCGCGGCGTTCTGGATGCACAGTACATCCAGGCCCTGGTACTGGCGGTCGATGCAGTAGTTGGCACCCACGCACTGCTTGATCTGGTCGATCTGACCCATCTTGATCTTGGCGATCAGGTGCGGGTCGGCCATGTGCGCGCGGGTCATGCCGACCATGTCCACATAGCCGCCTTCAAGGATGCGCGTAGCCTGGTTCGGGTCCTTGATGTTCTGCGCATGCAGCACCGGCACCTTCACCACTTCCTTGATGCCGGCTGCCAGGTGCAGGAATGGCTCCGGCGGGTAACTCATGTTGGGGATGACGTTGGCCAGGGTGTTGTGGGTATCGCAACCGGAGCCGACCACGCCAATGAAATCGATCATGCCGGTGGCATCGTAGTAGGCGGCGATCTGTTTCATGTCCTCGTGGCTCAGGCCATCGGGGTGGAACTCATCACCACAGATACGCATGCCCACACAGAAGTCGTCACCCACTTCGGCACGCACGGCCTTGAGCACTTCCAGGCCGAACTTCATGCGGCCTTCGAAGGTGCCGCCCCATTCGTCGGTACGCTTGTTGACGCGCGGGCTCCAGAACTGGTCGATCATGTGCTGGTGCACGGCCGACAGCTCGACGCCGTCCAGGCCGCCTTCCTTGGCCCGCCGCGCGGCCTGCGCGTAGTTGCCGATCACACGCCAGATTTCCTCTACCTCGATGGTCTTGCAGGTGGCGCGGTGTACCGGTTCGCGGATACCCGACGGCGACATCAGGGTCGGCCAGTTGAAGCCGTCCCAACGTGAGCGACGGCCCATGTGGGTAATCTGGATCATGATCTTGGCGCCATGCTTGTGCATGGCGTCGGCCAGGTTCTGGAAGTACGGGATGATACGGTCGGTCGACAGGTTGACCGACGCCCACCATTCCTGCGGGCTGTCGATGGCCACCACCGACGAGCCACCGCAGATCGCCAGGCCGATACCGCCCTTGGCCTTCTCCTCGTAGTACTTCACGTAGCGGTCGGTCGTCATGCCGCCGTCAGTGGCGTAAACCTCGGCGTGCGCGGTGCTGAGCACGCGGTTGCGGACGGTCAGTTTGCCGATCTGGATCGGCTGGAACATTGCTTCGAATGCCATGACGCTCTCTCCGGCTTACAACGGCTTGACGACGAACAGGCCATCTTCGTGGCCTTCTTCCGACCCGCCGTAGACCTGCTCGGCCACGGTGCGGATCGAGCTGCCGCGGGCAGCGAGAATCTGGTCCATTGCGCCGGCGAACCAGCCGGTGAACATGTAGTCGACCTTGCGGCCGACCTTGCCGTACACGTACACGAACGCCGAGTGCTTGAGCTTGACGCTGCAGGTGCCTTTATCCAGGTCGATGTCCTGAATTTCGAACAGGCCCCAGCCACGCTGGGACAGGCGTTTCATGTAATGCTCGAACACCGCCACGCCTTCCAGGCCATGGCACTCGGCTTCTTTTTCACACCAGTGCCAGGCGGATTTGTAGCCGGCCTTGTAGAGGATCTCGGCGTAGGCGTCGGCGCCCAGCACTTCCTCGATGCCGATGTGGTTGTTGACGAAGAAATGCCGCGGTACATACAGCATCGGCAAGGCATCGCTGGTCCAGACACCGGTCTCGCTGTCGACTTCGATTGGCAATTGCGGGGCGATCTTGGCCATGGAAACTCAACTCCATAAAATTTTTTATGTGGATGCCCCGGCGTTGCTGGCAGGGGCTTTCAGGCTTGGAGAGCGGCTTACTCGCCCCAGACGTCCTTGAGGACGTTTACCCAGTTCTCGCCCATGATCTTGCGCACCACACGCTCGGAGTGGCCGCGCTTGAGCAAGGTCTCGGTGAGGTTGGGGAACTCGCCGACGGTGCGAATGCCCAGCGGGTTGATGATCTTGCCGAAGTTGGTCAGGCGACGGGCGTAGCCCTTGTCGTGGGTCAGGTACTCGAAGAAGTCCTGGCCGTGGCCCTGGGTGAAGTCGGTGCCAATGCCGATGGCGTCTTCACCGACAATGTTCATGGTGTACTCGATGGCTTCGGCGTAGTCGTCGATGGTCGAATCGATGCCCTTGGCCAGGAATGGCGCAAACATGGTCACGCCGACAAAACCGCCGTGGTCGGCGATGAACTTCAGTTCTTCGTCGGACTTGTTGCGCGGGTGCTCCTTCAGGCCTGAAGGCAGGCAGTGGGAGTAGCACACCGGTTTTTTCGATTCGAGGATGACTTCTTCGGAGGTCTTGGAGCCGACGTGGGACAGGTCGCACATGATGCCCACGCGGTTCATCTCGGCGACGATCTCACGGCCGAAACCGGACAGGCCACCGTCACGCTCGTAGCAACCGGTGCCAACCAGGTTCTGGGTGTTGTAGCACATCTGCACGATGCCAACGCCCAGCTGCTTGAACACGTCGACGTAGGCGATCTGGTCTTCGAAGGCGTGGGCGTTCTGGAAGCCGAAGAGGATGCCGGTCTTGCCCAGCTCCTTGGCCTTGCGGATGTCGGCGGTGGTGCGCACGGGCATCACCAGGTCGCTGTTGTCGCGGATCAGCTTCTGGCTGGCGGCGATCTGGTCGACCGTCGCTTTGAACCCTTCCCAGACCGACACCGTGCAATTGGCTGCGGTCAGGCCGCCTTTGCGCATGTCTTCGAACAGCTCGCGGTTCCATTTGGCGATGATCAGGCCATCGATGACGATGCTGTCGGCGTGTAATTCGGCTGGGCTCATCAGGCTGTCCCCTTTTATTGAGTTGGGTCGCGCCAAACCTTCTGCCGGCGCTTTGGGGCCAGCATATGCCTGCGGCCCGAGGCGCCCCGATGCAAAAACGACAGGGGGTTTGCCGAAAGCGTCAATGGGCGATATCAGGCTCTGGCACAGGGGCCGCACAGATGCGAGCCAGTCGCGTTAAGGTCGCTCGCAGGCGTTTGATGAACATTTCATCGCAGAGCTACCGCATTGCCCTTCGCTGAGCGAGAATCCCTGCGATTCGTCCGCCTGCTAAGGAGAAAAACGATGAAATCAACGGCATGGATGGTATTGATGGTCGTGGCACTGGGCGCCCAGGCCAGCGAGGAAGACAGCACGCCTTGCGACAACGTCGACACCGACCAGCAAGCCGCAGCCTGCGCAACCTTCAACCAGCAGACTGCCGATCGCGAGCTCAAGGCCACTTACGACGACCTGATCCAGCGCCTGCGCGATCAATATCCCGGTGAGGCGAACAAGGTGGCGGACGTCAGCGCGCGTCTGGCTGCGGCTCAAAAGCTCTGGACCCAACTGCGCGATGCCGACTGCAAAGTCGAAACCTACACAGAGAAACCCGGTAGCGCGGCGTTCCCAACCGCCTGGAATACCTGCATTGCGCAACACAGCGATGAGCGGTCGGAATACCTGCGCAGCCTTGGCCCGCAGAGCGACGAAGAACCTGCACCGGAAGATTGATAAAAGCGGCGGTGCAAAAAGTACTTACGAGGAAACCGGCTACGCCTGAGGAAATACAGACTGCTGATACGGTGAACGTAAATTCCCGATAGTGAGCGGGCAGCCTCGATAACGAGGTCCCCTTGTGTCTTCACTACCAGGAGTCAATTGAAATGACCGATATCAAAAACGAAATTGAAAAGATCCGCCAGGAAGGTAAAGAGCGCGTTGCCGCCACGGGCCAGACCATCTGTATTTTTGCCGATGACGTACCTGGCCACATTGCAGAAGATATCCTGGCCGGCATGCGCTTGATGACCGAAATTGCCAACAAGAAGTTCGACAAAGAAACTCAGCAGCGCGAGTGGTACAACTTCTACAACGATGGCCTGAGCAAGTTTGGCTGGACCCTCACCGGTGCAGCACACGCAGAAGAAGCCATCGATGAAGACAACCTGACCCTGGCCAACCTGATAACCAAAGTGCTCACCATCAGCGTCAACCGCGACCCTCGCCGTTCGGCCTGTGCCAAGCGCACCATGCAAATCGTGGTGGAAAAGCCGGAAATCCGCGCCCACCTGGAAAAGCACAGCCACAGCGAATCCGGCAAATCCAGCAACTTCGTGGTTGCCCAGTGCGAAATGACCCCACAAGGTCTGCCGGCCATGCACATGACCAGCTTCCAGGCCAGCTATGACTCGCAAATCGACCGCGATGGCGCCCTGACCCGGGTGATCGACAAGTCTTCGACGCGCGTCTACCGTGCTTCGCAACAGGGTACGTTCAGCGTTCGTCACTTCGACAGCGCGCGCAAGATTGTGGAAGACAAGCTGGCCAACGATATTGCCGACTTCCTTGCCATCTAAATAGCAAAGGCCGGGCATTGGGTAAGTTTCCAGGCCCGGCCTTGATGCTCGAACGTTTCCAGGGAACAGTTGAAGATGAGCACGGACAGCCCCTCCCCCACGGATACAACAACACTCTCCCCCCAACTCTTTGACGTACCCTTGAAAGTTGCACCTGCGCCGTGGCTGACAGTGGACACGTTCGAGGACTTGCAACTGTGCATGCGTTACGCCTTGCAAAAGGCAAGCGACCGCTACTCGATGGAAACAGCCGCTCAAGCGTGGTTCGGGGTTGTCCTCGAAAGCCTTGGTTTTTTACGTTTTACACTGTACGAACATACGAAAAGAACATTGACGTATGAGTCCAGCCGCGCCGCGCTCAAAGACGTTTACGACGGGTTTCTGCCCCCACCGCGCGAACAAGGCCCCTTCTTCAGGGCGGTTGACCAGGCCAATACCGCACCGGGGAGCGATCCCGGCCTGCGCAACATAAGCGTGTTCAACGCCTCCTCGCACTTGAGCATTGTCATGGATTGCGAAGAAGACAACGTCCCAGTCGCCATCCTGTTTTTCGTTCATTGCGTTACCGATCCCATTGCACCCACCAAAAGACTGAACCTGATGTTCGATCACCTGGGTGCCCGCTTCGACTCGGTGGGCTTCAGCCTTCTACGTGCTCAGGTAGAAAGCGAGCATCGCGAAAAACTGATTGCGGTATTGAAAAAAGAGCTGTGAACCGGGCGCCTAAGCCTGCTTTACCAAACGCCGTTCTTCACGTGGACACTTACCAAAGCGCAGCTTGTAGCGCCGGGCGAAATACGAGGGCAGCTCGAAACCACAGGCCAGGCTGACCTGGGTGATGCTCATGTCGGTCTGCGCCAGCAACTGGCGCGCTTTGTCCAGCCGCACAGCCAGGTAGAAGCTGCTCGGCGTTTCATCCAGGTGCAGGCGAAATAGCCGTTCCAGTTGGCGCCGAGTCACCTTGATCTTTTCCGCCAGCGCCAACGTACTGAGCGGCGGCTCGATGTGCTTTTCCATCTCGCCAATCACCTGTACCAGCTTCTTGTTGGAGATGCCGTAACGGGCGCCGATTTCCATGCGTTGGTGGTCCTGGCGCTGGCGGATGCGGCCAAGCACGAATTGCTCTGAGACTTGCACTGCCAGTTCACTGCCGTGGGTTTGTGCGATCAGAAACAACATCAGGTCAATGGAAGCCGTGCCACCGGCACAGGTAATGCGCTGGCGATCGATCTCGAACAGCTCCTGGGTTGCGTGCAGGCGCGGGTAACGCTCTTTGAAGGCCTCCAGCGCCTCCCAATGCAACGTGGCCCGGTAACCGTCGAGCAAGCCGGCTTCGGCCAGCACCATGGCGCCCGTGTCGATCCCCCCCAGGATCACCCCCTCGTGGTCCAGGCGACGCAGTGCCTTGGGCAACGCCTGGCGGACATGGGCCAGGGGCTCGAAGCCCGCCACCACCAACAGGATGGCTGCCGGATCACCTGCACCGAGCGCAGCATCGGCATTAACCGACATGCCGTTGCTTGCCTGCACCGCCCCGCCGTCGAGGCTCAGCACCTGCCAGCGATAGAGCGGGCCACCGAAGCGGTTGGCAACCCGCAGTGGCTCAAGCGCCGAAATGAAGCCCATGGCTGAAAAGCCCGGCATGAGTAGAAATGCAATCGTTTCGGCCATTTGCCCCTCGCAAATAATCTGGTCGCCTGGGTGCAAGTTCCCGTCGCCAGCGTGCGCATCATCACTGCGGCGTCAGCGTAGCGTATTCACACGGCCCGCAGAGGCCGCCCTCAATAACAAAATGTACTGCCGATGGAGAGCCACCATGCACAGCTTTATCCGCCGCAGCCTGTTGACCCTTGCTTTGAGCAGCATCGCCGCTACCCCGCTTTTCGCCGCCGAGCCTGCGGCCTGCAAGAACGTGCGCCTGGGTGTCGTCAACTGGACTGATGTCATGGCGACCAGCGCCATGGCCCAGGTGCTGCTTGACGGCCTGGGTTACCAGACCAAGCAGACCAGCGCCTCGCAGCAGATCATCTTCGCCGGCATTCGCGACAAACGCCTGGACATGTTCCTGGGTTACTGGAACCCGATCATGACCCAGACCATCACCCCGTTCGTCGATGCCAAGCAGGTCAAAGTGCTCGACAAACCGAGCCTGGAAGACGCGCGAGCAACCCTGGCCGTTCCCAAATACCTGGCCGACAAGGGCCTGAAAAGTTTCGCCGACATTCACAGGTTCGAGAAAGAGCTGGGCGGCAAGATCTATGGCATCGAGCCCGGCTCGGGCGCCAATACCCAGATCAAGGCAATGATCGCCAAGAACCAGTTCGGCCTCGGCAAGTTCCAGTTGGTGGAGTCCAGCGAGGCCGGCATGCTTGCCGCCGTCGACCGCGCCGTGCGGCGCAAGGAGGCGGTGGTGTTCTTCGGCTGGGCGCCGCACCCGATGAACGTGAACATCGACATGGTGTACCTGGGCGACAGCCAGGATGCCCTTGGCCCCGACGAAGGCCGCGCCACGGTATGGACGGTAACCGCACCGGACTACGCCGAACGCTGCCCCAATGCCCACCGCCTGCTGGCCAACCTGAACTTCAGCGCCGAGGACGAGAGCCGCATGATGCAACCGCTGCTTGACCACAAGGACGCCCTGGAGTCGGCCCGCCAGTGGCTCAAGGATCACCCCGAAGACAAGGCGCGCTGGCTTGAAGGTGTGACCACCTTCGATGGCAAGCCTGCGGCGGACAACCTCAAGCTCACCGCCAACTGACAGGGCCCGATCGCCCGCAAACCGGCTCCCCCAGAGTTACCGCCCACCAGGGTTCACCGCGAACCTTGTGGGAGCCGGCTTGCCGGCGATTGGGCTACCACACACCTGAAAAGGAACCCAACCATGAACCACGACGTCATCATCACCTGCGCCCTCACCGGCGCCGGCGACACAGTCGCCAAGAGCCACCTGGTCCCCGTTACCCCCAAGCAAATCGCCGAATCCGCCGTCGAGGCCGCCAAGGCCGGCGCCACCGTGGTCCACTGCCACGTCCGCGACCCGCAAACCGGCCGTTTCAGCCGTGACGTGGCGCTGTACCGCGAAGTCATGGAACGCATCCGCGAAGCCGATGTGGACATCATCGTCAACCTCACCGCCGGCATGGGCGGCGACCTGGAAATCGGCCCAGGCGAGTCGCCTATGGCGTTCGGCCCCGGCACCGACCTGATCGGCCCGCTAGAGCGCCTGGCCCACGTCGAAGCCCTGCTGCCGGAAATCTGCACGCTCGATTGCGGCACCCTCAACTTTGGCGACGGCAACGCCATTTACGTTTCCACGCCGGCGCAGTTGCGCGCCGGCGCCAAACGTATCACCGAGCTTGGCGTGAAGGCCGAGCTGGAAATCTTCGACACCGGCCACCTGTGGTTCGCCAAGCAAATGATGAAGGAAGGCCTGCTCGACGACCCCCTGTTCCAGCTGTGCCTGGGCATCCCGTGGGGCGCGCCAGCCGACACCACCACCATGAAAGCGATGGTCGACAACCTGCCGGCCAACGTCACCTGGGCCGGCTTCGGCATCGGCCGCATGCAGATGCCAATGGCGGCCCAAGCCGTGCTGCTGGGCGGCAACGTGCGCGTCGGCCTGGAAGACAACCTGTATCTGGACCGGGGTGTGCTGGCCAGCAACGGCCAGTTGGTGGAGCGCGCGACCGAAATCATCACCCGCATGGGTGGCCGTGTGCTGACCCCGGCAGAAGGCCGGGAAAAAATGAACCTCAAGCGCCGCTGACCCTTTCAGGAGACCGATATGCCCTTCATTACCGAGATCAAGACCTTCGCCGCCCTGGGTAGCGGCGTGATCGGCAGCGGCTGGGTCGCCCGCGCCCTGGCCCATGGCCTGGACGTGGTGGCCTGGGACCCAGCACCGGGTGCCGAACAGGCACTGCGCAAGCGCATTGCCAATGCCTGGCCAGCCTTGGAGAAACAAGGCCTGGCGCCAGGTGCGGCACAGGACCGTTTGACGTTCGTCAGTACCATTGAAGCCTGCGTGCGCGACGCCGATTTCATCCAGGAAAGCGCGCCCGAGCGCCTGGACCTCAAGCTCGACCTGCATGCCCGGATCAGCGCTGCCGCCAAGCCCGACGCCATCATCGGCTCCAGCACTTCAGGCCTGCTGCCCAGCGAGTTCTACGAGTCGTCCACCCACCCCGAGCGCTGCGTGGTGGGCCACCCGTTCAACCCGGTGTACCTGCTGCCGCTGGTCGAGATCGTCGGTGGCAACCGTACCGCGCCTGAAGCCATCGAGGCGGCGAAGACCATCTACACCGCTCTGGGTATGCGCCCGCTGCATGTGCGCAAAGAAGTGCCCGGCTTCATCGCCGACCGCCTGCTCGAAGCGCTGTGGCGCGAGGCCCTGCACCTGGTCAACGACGGCGTGGCGACCACCGGTGAAATCGACGATGCCATCCGCTTCGGTGCCGGCCTGCGCTGGTCATTCATGGGCACCTTCCTGACCTACACCCTGGCCGGGGGTGACGCTGGCATGCGCCACTTCATGTCCCAGTTCGGCCCGGCCCTGAAGCTGCCCTGGACATACCTGCCAGCGCCGGAACTGACCGACAAGTTGATCGACGACGTGGTGGACGGCACCTCGGAGCAACTGGGTGATCGCAGCATCGCCGCCCTGGAGCGCTACCGTGACGACACCCTGCTGGCGGTGCTGGAAGCGGTGAAGCAGAGCAAAGCCAGCCATGGCATGGCCTTTGGTGATTGAGGAGAAGCCGATGCCCGCATTGATCACCTACCGTACCCCAGTCCAGGAGGACTGGGTGGACTACAACGGGCACCTGCGTGATGCCTATTACCTGCTGATCTTCAGCTATGCCACCGATGCACTGATGGAGCGCATCGGCCTGGATGCCGACAGCCGTGGCCAGAGCGGGCAGTCATTGTTCACGCTCGAGGCGCACATCAATTACCTGCACGAAGTGAAGCTCGGCACTGAGGTGTGGGTGCACACCCAGATCATTGGTTTCGACCGCAAGCGCCTGCACGTTTATCACAGCCTTCACCGTGCGGGGTTCGACGAGGCGCTGGCGGCCAGCGAGCAGATGTTGCTGCATGTGGACCTGGCAGGGCCGAACTCGGCACCTTTCGGCGAACGCAGTGTGGCACTGCTGCAAGGGCTGGTGGACGAGCAGCAGGACCTGGAGGCCCCAGCGTTCATCGGCCGTGTGATAGGCCTCAAAAAATAACCCCGGAAAGCCGTGAGCATCCGGGGCCAAGAGCGAGCAACATCCACTGTGCGAGAAAGAGGGTGACCAAACCCTCCGGTACCGTGAATGAGTCCAGTGTGCTGCCTTCCCGGAACCGGGATTTAGCCGGAAACGACCTGTTCTTAGCCAAAGCAGCCATGGCGACAATCTGTCCTTGCCGGTGCGCAGGGTTGGTCACAGAATCGGCTGACGATCACAGCAGCAGATAAGGACAACAGCCATGATGCATGCGGATTTGATTGATCAGGACGACCTGGCAGGCCACCTGCGCGCGCGCGGTTTCGAGATACCCGCCGGCGCCAGCGCCGAGCAGGCTTGCGAAGCGGTGGTGCGTGGGCTGACCGAGCCTAATGCGCGGGCGCTCAAGGGTATGGTCGAGCAGATGTATACCGGGAGTGCGACGATTCTGCCGGCGGTGCGCCAGGCCATCGACAAGCAGTTGTTGCCAGCGCTGGCGAGTTTCAACACGCGGGCCTGATTCATTTTTCCTGTACTGACCCTATCGCCGGCAAGCCAGCTCCCACAGTGATTACACAAAGCTCAAGGGCTTTGCAGTACCTGTGGGAGCGGGCGTGCCCGCGAAGCGCCCGGCGCGGTGTCAGAGCCTTACGCTGGCAAAGGTCGACTCGTTGCGCGCCTGGCTCAGGGCCGCCATTGGCCCACTGTGCGGCGACAGGGTCATGGCCTGCGGGATCGGCATCATGGCCACCTGCTGGGCAGTATTGGAGCCCACACGCTCGTCACGCGGCGGAATGCCGAAGTACTCGCGGTAGCACTTGGAGAAGTGCGGCGTGGACACAAAGCCACACACCGACGCCACTTCGATGATCGACATCGGCGTCTGCTTCAGCAGCTGCCGCGCACGAATCAGGCGCAGCTTCAGGTAGTACCGCGACGGCGAGCAATGCAGGTACTTCTGGAACAGCCGTTCGAGCTGGCGTCGCGACACCGACACGTACACCGCCAGTTCGTCCAGGTCGATCGGCTCTTCGAGGTTGGCCTCCATCAGCGCGACGATTTCCTGCAACTTAGGCTGGTTGGTGCCCAGCATGTGCTTGAGCGGTACCCGCTGGTGGTCCTGCTCGTTGCGAATACGCTCGTAGACGAACATCTCCGAAATTGCCGCCGACAGCTCGCGGCCATGGTCGCGGCTGATCAGGTGCAGCATCATGTCCAGGGGTGCGGTGCCGCCGGAGCTGGTGAAGCGGTTACGGTCGAGGGTGAACAGGCGCGTGCTCATGTTGACCCGCGGGAAGGCTTCCTGCATCGCCGCCAGGCATTCCCAGTGCACGCTGCAATCGAAGCCGTCGAGCAGGCCGGCGCAGGCCAGCGCCCAACTGCCAGTACACACCGCCCCCAGGCGACGCGACTGGCGCGCCTGGGCCTGCAGCCAAGTGACGTGTTCACGGGTGACCGAACGCTGGATGCCCACGCCACCGCAGACGATCACGGTGTCTATGGGCGGCGCATGGGTGATGGCGGCGTCCGGGGTAATCTGCAGGCCATCACTGGCCCAGACCTGGCCGCCGTCAATCGTCAGTGTGTGCCAGCGATACAGCTCGCGGCCGGACAGCTGGTTGGCCATGCGCAGCGGTTCTACCGCCGATGCCAGCGAAATCAGCGTGAAGTTGTCCAGTAGAAGAAACCCGATGGACTGGGGTGCTGTGCGGTTCTGGGTTGGATTCCCGGAGGTGTACGACGTCATCGCGATTTCTCCTCACACAATGCAGGTGTGCCTCAGGCGGGCACTGTTTTTTGTTATGGCCCCAGTTCATGTGCAGGGGCTTTGCCAATCTCAACGCAAGGGCCGTGCCTGAATTTGAACGGCCATCCAAAAAAACCCAAAAACGACGCCTTCTTTCAGCAATTCGGGCTCTGCAGCTGCGTGGATTAAAAATCGCAAACCGGCGGGCCAGCGCCTTTGCCTGTAACGGCTGAGCAAATAGGTGACAAGCGCGGCGCAGGTTACCCAGAAACGACACTCTTGAGTGTCACCGACAACGCCCACCCTGATCGCGACATCCGACGACCGGCAATGCTCCAAAACAGGGCTCCATTGAAATGGAGTGCCCCCTAATGAATGCAATGGCCCTAGCGCCGGCAAGCCAGCGTTAGGGCCCGTTCAGGGTGTCAGCATTCGATGACGCTGACCGCCAGGCCACCGCGGGAGGTCTCTTTGTACTTGTCGTGCATGTCTGCCCCGGTGTCGCGCATGGTGCGGATCACCTGGTCGAGGGAAATGAAGTGTTCGCCGTCGCCACGCAGCGCCATCTGCACCGCGTTGATGGCCTTCACTGCGGCAATGGCGTTGCGCTCGATACACGGCACCTGCACCAGGCCGCCGACCGGGTCGCAGGTCAGGCCAAGGTTGTGCTCCAGGGCGATCTCGGCGGCGTTTTCCACCTGTGCTGGCGTTGCCCCCAGCACCTCGGCCAGGCCCGCCGCAGCCATGGCGCACGCCGAACCGACTTCGCCCTGGCACCCTACCTCGGCACCGGAAATCGATGCGTTCTTCTTGCACAAGATGCCCACGGCCGCAGCGCCGAGGAAGAAGTCGACCACGCTGGACTCGTCCACCGCATCGCTGAACCGCATGTAGTAATGCAGCACCGCCGGGATGATGCCGGCCGCGCCATTGGTGGGCGCGGTGACCATGCGCCCACCGGCAGCGTTCTCTTCGTTGACCGCCAGGGCGAACAGGTTGACCCACTCCATGGCGCTCATGGTCGAGCCGATCACGTTGGGTTTGCCGATCTCCTGCAGGCTGCGGTGCAACTTGGCGGCGCGGCGGCGCACATTCAGCCCGCCGGGCAGCGTGCCTTCGTACTTGAGGCCGTTGTTGACGCATTCCTGCATGGCTTGCCAAAGCTTGTGCAGGCCGGCGCGAATCTCGTCCTCGCTGCGCCAGACCTTCTCGTTGGCCATCATCAATTGCGACACGCTGAGGTCGTTTTGCTTGCACAGGCGCAGCAGTTCGGCGGCGCTGTTGAAATCGTACGGCAGCACCGTCTGGTCGGCATCCAGCACACCGCTGGCCGCCTGGGCTGCATCGACCACAAAGCCACCGCCCACCGAGTAATAGGTGTCGCGGTGCAGCTCACCCTGCTCGCCTTCGGCAACCAGGGTCATGGCGTTGGGGTGGTAGGGCAGGTTCTCGTCCAGCAGGCGCATGTCGCGGGCCCAGACGAATTCGATGGGCAGGCGGCTGTCCAGCAGCAAGGTGTCGGTTTCGCGCAGGTCGGCAATACGCGGGACGATCTGGGTCGGGTCGATGGTATCCGGCCATTCGCCCATCAGGCCCATGAGGGTGGCATTGTCGGTGCCATGGCCAATGCCGGTCGCCGACAACGAACCATACAGCCGCACCTCGATCCGTTTCACCTGCTCCAGTTCACCGCGTTCACGCAGGCCCTGGACGAACAGGGCGCCGGCACGCATGGGGCCAACGGTGTGGGAGCTGGAGGGCCCGACACCGATCTTGAACAGGTCGAACACGCTGATGGCCATTATCGCTTCACCTCTTGCTGGGCTTGTCTCTGCGCGCCATGCGCAGGGCGGGGCAACTGCTAGGCTGAAGCTGCGAGCCGCCACGAATGCACGCATCATCGGGCTTTTACGCACCCCCTCGCCGTCTGCAACCGACGTACTTTTGTCCAGCAGCGCCGCGCCTTTTCGGGCCGTCAGCGCGCCGCTTTCGAGCGGCCGGGTGACGCAAAAATGCGGCTGTGGCAGTGGAAAAACTCATATGCGACATCGCCCGTACTGGATGCGACCCGTTCCGTACTGGTTACGACCCCACCAGTAGGCGATTGCCCGGCGCTGGAGGATTATCGAAAGCGACTCGTATTGCACGGCCTCGCAACCTGCCCTCTGCAGGCCTGGCTGACCGGACCCTGAGAACGCCCGGCAGCCCTCGCGAACCCGAAGATAAAATCACAGGAGTCCATCCATGAAAGGTTCACCCTCGCTGTTGCTGGTCGCGTTGCTATCGGCACCGTTACTGGCCCAGGCTGCAGAACCCGAGCAGTGTCACACGGTGCGTTTCTCCGATGTCGGCTGGACAGACATCACCGTCACCACCGCGACCACCAGCGTTGTGCTCGAAGCCCTGGGTTACAAGACCCACACCACCATGATCTCGGTACCGGTGACCTACAAGTCGCTGGCCACCGGCAAGGACCTGGATGTGTTTCTCGGCAACTGGATGCCGACCATGGAAAACGACATCAAGCAGTACCGCGACGCCGGCACTGTCGAAACCGTGCGCGCCAACCTGGAAAACGCCAAGTACACCCTGGCAGTACCCCAGGCGCTGTATGACAAGGGCCTGAAGGACTTTGCCGACATTCCCAAGTTCAAGCAGGAGCTAGACGCCAAGATCTACGGCATCGAGCCAGGCAACGATGGCAACCGCACCATCCAGAACATGATCGACAAGAACGCCTTCGGCCTGAAGGACGCCGGCTTCAAGATCGTCCAGTCCAGCGAGGCCGGCATGCTGTCGCAGGTCGAGCGTGCGCAGAAGCGCGGCGAGGCGATCGTGTTCCTTGGCTGGGAGCCGCACCCGATGAACACCCGCTTCAAGATGCAGTACCTGACCGGTGGGGACGATTTCTTCGGCCCCGAATTCGGCAAGGCCACTGTGTTGACCAATACCCGCAAAGGCTACGCGCAGGAATGCAGCAACGTAGGCCAACTGCTGAAGAACCTCACGTTCGAGCTCAAGGATGAAAGCACCATGATGGGCTACGTCCTGGACGACAAGATGAAACCCGAGGCGGCCGCGCACAAGTGGCTCAAGGACAACCCAGGCAAGCTGGACGCCTGGCTCGCCGGGGTGACCACTGTGGACGGCAAACCCGGCCTGGAGGCGGCCAAGGCCAAACTGACGCAATAACGCAAGACGCAATAGCAACACCGCGGGGCGGGACCGTGCCCGCCCCGGACTGATTTCAATCTTTGCAGGTGGAAGCTCGCTATCATGCTTATCGATCAGAAAATACCCCTGGGGCAGTACATCGCCTCATTCGTCGAATGGTTGACCCAGAACGGCGCCGCTTACTTCGACGCCATCGCCCAAGGCCTGGAATTCATGATCCATGGCGTCACCAGTGCCTTGACCTGGTTCAACCCGTTCGTCCTCATCGCCCTGTTCGCCGCCCTGGCGCACCTGATCCAGCGCAAGTGGGCGCTGACCGTGTTCGTGGCCCTGTCGTTCCTGTTGATCCTCAACCTGGGGTACTGGCAGGAAACCATGGAAACCCTGGCGCAAGTCACGTTCGCCACGGTGGTGTGCGTGGCCATCGGCGTACCGCTGGGCATCGTTGCCGCGCACAAACCGATGTTCTATACCGCCATGCGCCCGGTACTCGACCTGATGCAGACGGTGCCGACCTTCGTTTATCTGATCCCTACCCTGACCCTGTTCGGCCTGGGTGTGGTGCCGGGGCTGATCTCCACGGTGGTGTTCGCCATTGCCGCGCCGATTCGCCTCACCTACCTGGGCATCTGCGACGTGCCGCAGGAGCTGCTGGATGCCGGCAAGGCCTTCGGTTGCTCGCGACGCCAGTTGCTGACACGCATCGAACTGCCGCACGCGATGCCCAGCATCGCTGCCGGCGTGACCCAATGCATCATGCTGTCGCTGTCGATGGTGGTGATCGCAGCGCTGGTAGGCGCTGACGGGCTGGGTAAACCTGTGGTCAACGCACTGAACACCGCTGATATTTCCCTGGGCTTCGAAGCGGGCCTGGCGATCGTGCTGCTGGCGATCATGCTCGACCGAATCTGCAAGCAACCGGAAGTTACGGTAAGGGGTGAGGCATGAGCATCATTCGTTTCGAAGACGTCGACGTCATCTTCTCCAACAAGCCGCGCGAGGCGCTGGCGCTGCTGGACCAAGGCCAGACCCGCGAGCAGATCCTCAAGCAGACCGGCCTGGTGGTGGGTGTCGAAAAGGCCAACCTGGACATCAACAAGGGTGAGATCTGTGTGCTGATGGGCTTGTCCGGCTCCGGCAAGTCGAGCCTGCTGCGCTGCATCAACGGCCTCAACACCGTCAGCCGCGGCAAGCTGTTCGTCGAGCATGAAGGCAAGCACATCGACATCGCCCACTGCACCCCGGCAGAGCTGAAGATGATGCGCACCAAGCGCATTGCCATGGTGTTCCAGAAGTTCGCCCTGATGCCCTGGCTGACCGTGCGCGAGAACATCAGCTTTGGCCTGGAAATGCAGGGCCGCCCCGAGAAGGAACGGCGCAAGCTGGTCGACGAAAAGCTTGAGCTGGTGGGCCTGACCCAATGGCGCAACAAGAAACCGGACGAACTCTCCGGCGGCATGCAGCAGCGCGTGGGCCTGGCCCGAGCGCTGGCGATGGACGCCGATATCCTGCTGATGGACGAGCCGTTCTCTGCCCTCGACCCGCTGATCCGCCAGGGCCTACAGGACGAGTTGCTGGCGCTGCAGAACAAGCTGAGCAAGACCATCGTGTTCGTCAGCCACGACCTGGACGAAGCACTGAAGCTGGGTAGCCGCATTGCGATCATGAAGGATGGGCGGATCATCCAGTACAGCAAGCCCGAAGAGATCGTGCTCAACCCGGCGGACGAGTACGTGCGCACCTTCGTTGCCCATACCAACCCGTTGAACGTGCTGTGCGGGCGCAGCCTGATGCGCAGCGTGGACAACTGCAAGCGGGTCAATGGCTCGGTGTGCCTGGACCCGGGTATCGATTCGTGGCTGGACCTGGGCGAAGGTGGCGCGCTCAAGCGTGCACGCCAGGGCCAGAACGGGCTGGACATGCAGAACTGGGCGCCAGGGCAGGATGTGGAGCTGCTGGAGCGCAGGCCGACCGTGGTGCACGCCGACATCGGCATGCGCGAGGCGCTGCAGATTCGTTATCAGACCGGCAACAAGCTGGTGTTGCAGGATAACGACAGGGTGGTGGGGATACTTGGGGATACCGAGCTTTATCACGCACTGCTCGGCAAGAACCACGGGTGATGCCCGAGGGCCCGCTTTGCGGGCCATTCGCAGCACAAGGCTGCTCCTACAGGGGAATGCGTATCCCTGTAGGAGCAGCCTTGTGCTGCGAATGGAGGGCAAAGCCCTCCCGGCAATCTGTCAGCGAACGACGATTCCGCGCGAAGCCATGTAGGCCTTGGCTTCCGGCACCGTGTACTCACCAAAGTGGAAGATGCTCGCTGCCAGCACCGCGCTGGCGTGCCCTTCCAGAATGCCGTCCGCCAGGTGCTGCAGGTTACCCACACCCCCCGAAGCAATCACTGGAATCCCCAGTGCATCGCTGATGGCGCGGGTCACACCCAGGTCGAAACCGTTCTTCATGCCGTCCTGGTCCATGCTGGTCAGCAGGATTTCGCCGGCACCCAGGCCTTCCATCTTCTTCGCCCACTCAACCGCATCCAGCCCGGTCGGTTTGCGCCCGCCATGCGTGAAGATTTCCCAGCGCGGCGTTTCACCTGGCCCGGACACTTTCTTGGCATCGATGGCGACAACGATGCACTGCGAACCAAAACGGTCTGCTGCCTCACCCACGAACTCCGGGTTGAACACGGCCGCTGTGTTGATCGAGACCTTGTCTGCACCGGCATTGAGCAGGTTGCGGATGTCCTGCACAGTGCGCACACCACCCCCCACGGTCAGCGGGATGAACACTTGGCTGGCCATGCGCTCGACGGTATGCAGGGTGGTATCGCGGCCATCGACGCTGGCGGTGATGTCGAGGAAGGTGATTTCGTCGGCACCTTGCTCGTTGTAGCGACGGGCGATTTCCACCGGGTCGCCGGCATCACGGATGTTCTCGAACTTGACGCCCTTGACCACCCGGCCGTTGTCCACGTCCAGGCAAGGGATGATGCGCTTGGCCAGTGCCATGGTTCAGTCCTCAGCCTTGATAGTTGTCGCAGAAGGCCTGGGCCTCGGCGACATCCAGGGTGCCTTCGTAGATGGCACGGCCAGTGATGGCGCCAATGATGCCAGGGGCCTTGGCGTCCAGCAGGGCCTTGATGTCACCCAGGTTGTGGATGCCGCCCGACGCGATCACCGGAATGCGCGTGGCTTCGGCCAGCGCCTTGGTGAAGGGCACGTTGCAGCCTTGCATCATGCCGTCCTTGGCGATGTCGGTGTAGACGATCGCCGAGACGCCATCGGCCTCGAAACGCTTGGCCAGGTCGATCACCTGCACCGAGCTCACTTCTGCCCAGCCGTCGGTGGCGACGAAGCCGTCCTTGGCGTCCAGGCCGACGATGACCTTGCCCGGGAACGCCTTGCACGCTTGGGCAACGAATTCAGGCTGCTTGACCGCCTTGGTGCCGATGATCACGTAGCTCACACCAGCCTTGACGTAGTGCTCGATGGTTTCCAGCGAACGGATGCCACCGCCGATCTGGATCGGCAGGTTCGGGTAACGCTTGGCGATGGCGGTGACCACTTCGCCGTTGACCGGCTGGCCTTCGAAGGCGCCATTGAGGTCGACCAGATGCAGGCGACGGCAGCCACCCTCGACCCACTTGGCGGCCATGCTCACCGGGTCGTCGGAAAATACCGTGGAGTCTTCCATGCGGCCCTGGCGCAGGCGCACGCAGGCACCGTCCTTCAGATCGATAGCGGGGATAATCAGCATCTTGGGAACCTGTCTAATTGTTGAGTTTCAGGGCTTCTCGAGTGCCCACAGGTCGCTTTCGATGCTCTCGAACCGCTCCTTGAGGTGCAGCTGAACATCGGCAATCGCCCTGTTGTAGTAGTGGGGTGCAATTTCTTTGCTGAACAGCTCGAGGACCTCGGCCACCTCGAACGACCCCAACTGCAACTCGAAACGGTCTTCGAGAAAGCGCTTGAGCGTATCGAGCGCTTCGCGCTCCTGCTCAGGGGCCAGGGTGATGATCGGGGCCTTGGTCTTCGACCTGCTCATTTACCAGCGCCCGTCCCAGGCGACGAAGTTCTGCAGCAACTGCAGGCCATGGGTATGGCTCTTCTCCGGGTGGAACTGCACCGCAAAGCGCGAACCGTCAGCCAGCGCGGCGGCAAAGTCGACGCCATAGTGGCCGCGACCGACCACCTGGCCCGGCTTGCCGGCATTGATGTAGTAGCTGTGCACGAAATAGAAGCGCGCACGGTCCGGGATGTCGTGCCACAGCGGGTGGTCGATGGTCTGGCTGACTTCGTTCCAGCCCATGTGCGGCACTTTCAGGTGCTCGCCGTCTTCACGCAGGTCTTTACCGAAGAAGCGCACCTGGCCAGGGAACAGGCCGATGCAATCGACGCCGTCGTTCTCTTCGCTGTGGTCGAGCAGCGCCTGCATGCCGACACAGATACCCAGGAAGGGGCGGTCCTGGCTGACTTCACGTACCAGGCTGTCGAAGCCCAGGCGGCGGATCTCGGCCATGCAGTCGCGAATGGCGCCAACGCCGGGGAACACCACGCGGTCAGCCTCGCGGATGACCGCAGCGTCGCTGGTGACCAGCACCTTGCCGGCGCCGACATGCTCGAGCGCCTTGGCCACCGAGTGCAGGTTGCCCATGCCATAGTCGATTACGGCTACCGTCTGCATTTACAGGCATCCCTTGGTGGAAGGCATCTGCCCGGCCATGCGCTCGTCCTGGGTCACGGCCATGCGCAGGGCGCGGCCGAAGGCTTTGAACACGGTTTCGATCTGGTGGTGGGTGTTGTGGCCACGCAGGTTGTCGATGTGCAGGGTCACCAGGGCATGGTTGACGAAGCCCTGGAAGAACTCCTGGAACAGGTCGACATCGAAGCCGCCCACAGTGGCGCGGGTGTACGGCACATGCATCTGCAGGCCTGGGCGGCCGGAGAAGTCGATGACCACGCGCGACAGCGCTTCGTCCAGCGGCACGTAGGCATGGCCGTAGCGGAAGATGCCTTTCTTGTCGCCGATGGCCTGGGCGAATGCCTGGCCCAGGGTGATACCGACGTCTTCGACGGTATGGTGATCGTCGATATGCAGGTCACCCTTGCACTCGATATCCAGATCGATCAGCCCATGTCGGGCGATCTGGTCGAGCATGTGTTCAAGGAAAGGCACGCCGATATCGAATCGGGCCTTGCCACTGCCATCGAGGTTGATCGAGCACTTGACCTGGGTTTCCAGGGTATTGCGCTCGACGGAAGCCTTACGTTCGACCATCACCAGCTCCGCAAAATCATTGGGCGAAAAGGGCTCCATTATAGGCCCAGAACGCGCCAGCTTGAAACGCGGATGACATATGGCAATGCAAGGGCTGCTTGGCAGCCCCCGTCAGGCACCTCAATGGAACAGCGCGGCCGTCTTCTGCAAGGTAACCCACACGCCTCACGCCAGTGGAACCACCACCACCGCCCAGGCAATCAGCACCAGCGGCAGGCTACCCGGCGCGGCATGCCACTGCAGCGAACGCGTGCCATCTGCGCCTTTGTCGTGGCTCAAGGCACGCTCGGCCGCCAGCTCGGCATCGCTCATGAAGTGCTTGTCGGCCACCGGGCGTACCAGCATGTTGCAGATAAAGCCCAGCACCAGCAGGCCGGCGAGGATGTACAGGGTCATGTCATAGGCTGCGGCGCGCTCCACGCCCGCCGCCAACTGGTATTCGCGCAGGTAGGTGATCAACACCGGCCCCAGCACACCAGCGGCAGCCCAGGCGGTCAGCAGGCGGCCATGGATGGCCCCGACCATCTGCGTGCCAAACAGGTCGGCCAGGTAGGCCGGCACTGTGGCAAAACCCCCGCCGTACATGGACAGAATGATGCAGAACGCCGCCACGAACAGCGCCGCATTGCCCAGGTGGCCCATGCTCGGCACCAGGCTGTAGAGGCCCACGCCCAAGGCGAAGAAGGCGAAATAGGTATTCTTGCGGCCGATGTAGTCCGAGAACGACGCCCAGAAGAACCGCCCACCGATGTTGAACAGGCTCAGCAGCCCGGTGAAGCCTGCGGCAATCGCCGCAATTTGCGCCAGTTGCGCGGCGTTGAGCTGGCTGAAGCTCAGCTCGTTGCCCAGCAGCTTGCCGGCGAACACCTCCTGCAGCAGCGGCGAGGCCATGCCCAGGATGCCGATGCCGGCTGACACATTAAGGCACAGCACCAGCCAGATCAGCGCGAACTGCGGGGTTTTCCAGGCCACGCTGACATGCACGTGGCGGTCGGTGACCATGGCGCTGGCTTTTTTCACCGGTGCAGTCCAGCCTTCTGGCTTCCAGCCGGTGGGCGGCACGCGATACGCCAAAGCGCCTGCAACCATAAACACGAAGTAGATGGCGGCCATGACGACGAAGCTCTGCCACACACCGACTTCCTGCGCGTTGGCGAAGTGCCCCATCAACGTGGCAGCCAAGGGCGCCCCTACCATCGCGCCGCCGCCAAAGCCCATGATTGCCATGCCGGTGGCCATGCCGCGCTTGTCCGGGAACCACTTGATCAGAGTCGAAACCGGCGAGATGTACCCCAGGCCCAGGCCAATGCCGCCGATCACGCCAGAGCCCAGCCACATCAGCCACAGCTGGTGCGTCTTTACACCAAGCGCCGAAATCAACATGCCGCCACACCAGCACAGGGCCGACACCAGGCCTGCCTTGCGGGGGCCGGCGTGCTCAAGCCAGCCGCCCAGCACTGCAGCCGAGCAACCGAGGAATACGAAGAACAGGGTGTAGATCCAGCTCAGCATGGAAATCGGCCAGTCGCACTCGGCGCTGAACAGGCGGGCGATGAACCCTATGTCTGCACCGCAGGAGACCGGGGCCGTGATACCAAGGGCCTGTGACAGCGGCAGCCAGAACACCGAAAAACCGTACGCCATGCCAATGCACAGGTGAATGGCCAGCGCGGCGGGGGGGACCAACCAACGGTTGAAACCCGGGCGAGCGATGATGCGCTCCTTGGACAGGAAGCCCGGTGGGCTGACGGCCGCGCCTGTCGTGATACTGCTGCTCATGGATTCGATCCTTTTCTAGGTCGCCTTTCAGGGCAACGCCCCGCGACAATGGGCCGCGGACGCTCCGAAAGCGGCGAAAGAGTAGCAGTTAGCTTCTTGCGAGAAAGCAATCTGATATCGTTATTTTTTGCGCAGCTGAACGGGCATCGTCCCGTGCCCAGCGCGGCGCCCTGGGTGTGGAAGCGGGTTTGCTCCCGAACAAGCCGGCACAAAAGGAACCGCACGAACCACCATTGTCGAAAGGCGCAACACCTGATCAATTAGTAGGAAATGCTCTGTATCTCTTGTCTGATACTCAGGGCCTACCGCTGCGGCGCTATACTCAGCCGCTTGAATTTCAAAATCGGACCACAAGGACTCGCCCATGAAAGCGTTCGGCAAAATCCTGGGACTGGGGCTTCTCGGGTTGCTGCTGATCATTGTGGCGCTGGGCTTTGCCCTGACCCACCTCTTCGATCCCAACGACTATAAAGATGAAATCCGCCAGTTGGCACGCGACAAGGCCCACGTCGAGCTGACCCTCAACGGTGACATCGGCTGGAGCCTGTTCCCCTGGCTGGGCCTGGAGCTTCATGAAGCCAGCATCGCCACGCTGACCAAACCCACCGAGCCGTTCGCCGACCTGCAGATGCTCGGCCTGTCGGTGCGCGTGCTGCCGTTGCTGCGCCGCGAAGTGCAGATGAGCGATGTGCGCGTCGAGGGGCTGAACCTGACCCTGGCCCGCGATCAGCAAGGCCACGGCAACTGGGAAGACATCGGCAAGCCGCTGCCCACGCAGGACGGTGCCACCGCCAATGCGCCGAAAACTGCCGAGCAGCCAGGCAAACCGGCCGACAGCGGCAGCGAGCGGGCGGTCAAGCTCGACATCGACAGCCTGACCGTGAACAACGCCCGGGTGCAGTACACCGATGCCCAGAGCGGCAAGAGCTACAGTGCCGAAAGCATCCAGCTGAGCACCGGCCCGGTCCATGAAGGCGCGAACATCCCGCTCAAGGCCAGCGCCTTCCTCAGTGCCAGCCAGCCTAACCTCAAGGCTCGCACCGAGCTCACCGGCGAGCTGCGCTTCGATCGCAAGCTCAAACGCTACAACTTCGAAGACATGCGCCTGTCGGGCGAAACCTCGGGTGAACCGCTGGCCGGCAAGACCATGACCTTCGCCGCCCAAGGCCAACTGCTGGTCGACATGGCCGCCAACGTCGCCTCTTGGAGCGGCCTGAAAATATCGGCCAACCAACTGCGCGCCCTGGGTGAGCTGAACCTGCGCGAGCTGGACAAGGCGCCGCAACTCAGTGGCGGCCTGTCCATTGCCCAGTTCGACCTGCGCACCTTCCTCGACGGCATTGGCCACCCGCTGCCGGCCACCACTGACCCGGCCGCCTTCAGCAAGCTGGAGCTGGTCAGCCGCCTGCAGGGCACACCCAACAGCCTGACGCTGGCAGACCTGGCGGTAAAACTGGATGACAGCACCTTCAGCGGGCGCGTGGCCGTTGAAGATTTCGCCAAACAGGCCCTGCGCGTGCAGCTCAAAGGCGACAAGTTCGACGCCGATCGCTACCTGCCGGCCAAAAGCGAAGAAGCCAAGGGTGCCACGGCGGCGCGTCAAAGCGAGGTCACGCAACAGGAAGCCAGCGCCGTGGCCGGTGCCGGCAGCTCCCCGCTGCCCAACGCGCCGACCCAGGTCGCCTGGAGCAATGACAAACTGCTGCCGGTCGACCGCCTGCGTGTTCTTGACCTGCAGGCCGACCTGGCATTCGGCTCGCTGACCCTGGACAAGCTGCCCATCAGCGATGCCCAGTTGCAGGCCACCGGCCAAGGCGGCCTGGTGACCCTGCAGACCCTGCGCGGCGGGCTCTACAACGGCAGCTTCGAGGCCAAGGGCACGGTCGACGTGCGCCCTGCCGTGCCGCAGTTGGGCGTCAGCACCCGGATCAACCGGGTGCCGGTGGAACGCTTCATCAAGGCCGAAGGCAAAGAGCAGACCCCGCCCGTCAAGGGCCTGCTGACCTTGGCCAGCAACCTGACGGCGACCGGCAACAGCCAGAAGGCACTGGTCGACACCCTCAACGGCAGCGCAAACTTCACCATCAACGACGGTGTGCTGGTCAACGCCAACCTGGAACAGCAACTCTGCCAGGCCATCGCCACCCTCAACCGCAAGTCGCTCAGCGGCGAGCCGCGCGGCAAGGACACGCCGTTCGAAGAGCTGCGCGGCAGCCTGGTGATACGCAATGGCGTCGCCAGCAACCCCGACCTCAAGGCGCGCATCCCGGGCCTGACCGTCAACGGCCATGGCGACCTCGACCTGCGCGTGCTGGGCATGGACTACAACGTTGGCGTGATCGTCGAGGGCGACCAGCGCGCCATGCCGGACCCCGCCTGCCAGGTCAACGAGCGCTACGTGGGCGTCGAAGTGCCGCTGCGCTGCCGGGGCCCGCTGGAACTGGGCGCCAAGGCCTGCCGCCTGGACCAGGACGGCCTGGGCAAGGTCGCAGCCAAACTGGCTGGCAACCGCCTGAAAGACAAGATCGATGAAAAGCTCAACGAAAAACTCGGAGACAAAGTGAGCCCAGAACTCAAAGACGCGCTCAAGGGGCTGTTCAAGCGATGACCCCTGCGCAGTTCTCCAGCGCCGTGCTGGATTGGTACGACCAGCACGGCCGGCACGACCTGCCCTGGCAACAGGGCATCAACCCTTACCGGGTGTGGGTGTCGGAAATCATGCTGCAACAGACCCAAGTCAGCACCGTGCTCAACTACTTCGACCGCTTCATGCAGGCTTTGCCCACCGTGCAGGCCCTGGCTGAAGCGCCCGAAGACGAGGTGCTGCACCTGTGGACCGGCCTGGGCTACTACACCCGGGCGCGTAACCTGCAAAAGGCGGCGAAGATCGTGGTCGAGCAGTACGGCGGCGAATTCCCGCGCAGTGTCGAGCAGCTCACCGAGCTGCCGGGCATCGGCCGCTCCACCGCCGGCGCCATCGCCAGCATCAGCATGGGCATCCGGGCACCGATCCTGGACGGTAACGTCAAGCGCGTGCTGGCACGCTTCACCGCCCAGGCCGGCTACCCCGGCGAACCCAAGGTGGCCAATGCGCTATGGGCCACCGCCGAGCGCTTTACCCCCCAGCAACGCGCCAATCACTACACCCAGGCCATGATGGACATGGGCGCCACGCTGTGCACCCGCAGCAAGCCCAGTTGCCTGATCTGCCCCTTGCAGCGCGGCTGCGAAGCGCACCTGCACGGCGAAGAAACCCGCTACCCCGAGCCCAAACCGCGCAAAGCTCTGCCGCAGCGGCGCACGCTGATGCCGCTGCTGGCCAACCACGAAGGCGCCATCCTGCTTTATCGCCGCCCCTCCAGCGGCCTGTGGGGTGGCCTGTGGAGCCTGCCGGAGCTGGACGCCATCGAACAGCTCGATGACCTGGCGTATCAGCATGGCCTGCGCCTGGCCGACAGCCGTGCGCTAGACGGCCTGACCCACACGTTCAGCCACTTCCAGCTGGCAATCGAGCCGTGGCTGGTGCGCGTCGACCCCGTTGGCCAGCACGTGGCCGAGCCTGACTGGCTCTGGTATAACCTGGCCACCCCGCCGCGCCTGGGCCTCGCCGCCCCGGTCAAGAAGCTGCTCAAACGCGCGGCCGACGAACTGATTGCAGGAGACGCCCGATGACCCGCACCGTGATGTGCCGCAAGTACAAAGAACAACTGCCAGGCCTTGAGCGCCCGCCGTACCCTGGCGCCAAGGGCCAGGACATTTACGAACATATCTCGCAGCAAGCCTGGGCCGACTGGCAGAAGCACCAGACCATGCTGATCAACGAGAAGCGCCTGAACATGATGAACGCCGAGGACCGCAAGTTCCTCCAGGGCGAGATGGACAAGTTTTTTGCCGGCGAAGACTACGCCCAGGCGGAAGGCTACGTTCCACCGGCCGAATGACCACAAAAATCGTAAGCGACGGAATTAATTTAAAATTTTTTCAAAAAGTCGTTGACGAGCGGTCTGGAAATCTATTTAATTCACCTCGTCGCCCAGATAGCTCAGTCGGTAGAGCAGAGGATTGAAAATCCTCGTGTCGGCGGTTCGACTCCGTCTCTGGGCACCACCTTCAGCTTCTGGTGGTTGCAAAGTTACCCGAAGCGACACAAGAAACCCGCCCAGTGCGGGTTTTTTGTTGTCTGCGCTTTTTACACCAGCTCGGCAGATTCATCTGCGTAAGCGGCCAGCCCCTTCGCCGTTGACTAGCATCAACATGCTATCACTCGCTCAGATTCACAATTGCAGGTGGACATTAGACCGACCTGGCAAGGACCACCATGAGCGAAGAATCCTCCCCCCTGCTCCCCTCCTCCGGCGAGCCCACCTCCGCACCCACACCTCGCCCTCGCCGCCCGCGCCAACGCAAACCCGAACCTTCCATTACCCGGGTCAGCCAGCAGCCAACCGCACTGGAAGTGGCCAGCGCGCCAAAAGGCAGCAATGAAGACAGCACCTCGGCGCGCCTGCCGGCCAATTACCCCTACCGCACCCGCATGCGTCGCCAGGAATACGAAAAGGCCAAGCATGCACTGCAGATCGAGCTGCTGAAGGTACAAAGCTGGGTCAAGGACACCGGCCAGCGCGTGGTGATCCTGTTCGAGGGGCGTGACGCCGCGGGCAAGGGTGGCACCATCAAGCGCTTCATGGAGCACCTGAACCCGCGTGGCTCGCGGATCGTCGCGCTGGAAAAGCCGTCCGAGCAGGAGAAGGGCCAGTGGTATTTCCAGCGTTACATCCAGCACCTCCCCACGGCCGGTGAAATGGTGTTCTTCGACCGCTCCTGGTACAACCGCGCCGGGGTCGAGAAGGTGATGGAATTCTGCACCCCACTGCAGTACCTGGAATTCATGCGCCAGGCGCCGGACCTGGAGCGCATGCTGTGCAACAGCGGCATCCTGCTGTTCAAGTACTGGTTCTCGGTGAACCGCGAAGAGCAGCTGCGCCGGTTCATTTCCCGTCGCGACGACCCGCTCAAGCACTGGAAGCTCTCGCCCATCGACATCAAGTCGCTGGACAAATGGGACGACTACACCGCCGCCAAAGAAGCGATGTTCTTCCATACCGACACGGCCGACGCACCGTGGACCGTCATCAAGTCCGATGACAAGAAGCGGGCGCGGATCAATTGCATCCGGCATTTCCTGCATTCGCTGGATTACCCGGGGAAGGACCACAGTGTGGCCCATGCGCCGGACCCGATGCTGGTCGGCCGCGCTTCGCGTGACTTCGAGGAAGACGAAGGGTCTGCGCTTGCCAGTTGACTGGCTGCGGGCTGCTGCGCAGCCCATCGCCGGCAGTCAGTGGTTATAGGCAACACTTGGGTTTCGCAGGCAACTGCGCTTCAATACGCGCAATTTCGGACACACCCAAGGATTCGCCCATGGCCACCCCTACCAAGCAACAGAAACGCGCCAAACGCGCTGCCAGCAAGGCCAAGCAAAACCGCATGGTGCGCAGCGGCCAGGCCGTCAAGACCAGCGCCGGCGACAGCGCCAGCATCGAACAGGTGTTCAACAAGGCCATGGAGTCGGACAGCTATAAAGAGCTGTTCGTGAAGATGAAGGCGGCGCAGGAAACCAGCCTGGTTGCGATGATCTCGGTGTTCCTGGTCGACCCGCTGCTGGCACTGGTGCTCAAGGGCCACAAGGAAGAGCACGCCACCGACTACATCGTGCTGGTGTTCAACGCCTACCGCACCTGGCTCGATGGCGCCGACGAAGACACCACCATGGCCTGGCTGGAAAGCGACGAGTTCCAGGAGGCCTATATCACCGCTTCCGAGCTGGTCGCCAAGCAGCAGCAACAGCAGAAGCAGTTCGGCTAAAGCTCACCGGCCCTATCGCCAGCGCGAACAAGGATAGGGCCGCACAGACAAACAAAAAGGCCGCGCCCTACCCAGGACGCGGCCTTTTCATTGCAGCCAGCGCGGATCAGTTATCCAGCGCCACCCGCCCAGCAGCTCCACGCTTGCGATGCACCAGCAAGCCTGCCGCCACAACACCCACGCTCAGCAACGCAGTCGCAATGATCTCCGCGCGGTGATCCTCACGCAGCGCCATCACCACCAGCACGGCAACGATGAAGGCAATGGTGGCCCAGGTCAGCCCCGGGAACAGCCACATCTTGAAGGCGATCTTCTCACCACGGGCTTCCCGCTGGCTGCGCATGCGCAGCTGCGAAATGGCGATCACCAGGTACACCAGCAGCGCGATCGCGCCAGAGCTGGCCAGCAGGAACTCGAACACCTGGGCCGGCGCCACGTAGTTGGCGAACACGCAGAGGAACGCTGCAGCAGTCGACAGCAGTACCGCCACATGCGGGGTCGACGCCTTGGTGGTGCGCTGCGCGATAGCCGGCGCATCGCCACGCTTGCTCAGCGAGAACAGCATGCGCGAAGAGGTGTACAGCGCCGAGTTCAGGCAACTGGTCACGGCGATCAGCACGACGATGTCGACGATCAGCTTGGCATTGGGCACGCCGATGCGGCTCAGCACGGTCTGGTAGGAACCGGTCTCGGCCAACGCCGGATCGTTCCACGGCACCAGGGCCACCACCAGGAAGATCGACACCAGGTAGAACAGGCAGATACGCCAGATCACCGAATTGGTGGCGCGGCTGATCTGCTTGCCCGGGTCTTTCGATTCGGCGGCAGCGATGGTGACGATTTCAGTGCCCATGAACGAGAACATGGTGGTCAGCATGGCCGCCAGCACAGCGCCCAGGCCGTTGGGCATGAAGCCCTGGGTATCGAACAGGTGGCTGGCCCCGCTGACCTGGCTGCCTGGCACCAGGCCAAACATGGCGATGCAACCGACCACGATGAAGCCGATGATTGCCAGCACCTTGAGCAGCGCGAACCAGAACTCGAACTCACCGTAGTTTTTCACGCTGCACAGGTTGGTCAGGGTCAGCGCCAGGGTGATCAGCAGGGAGAACGCCCACAGATCGACGGCGGGGAACCAGGCATGCAGGATCGCAGCCGCCGCGTTGGCCTCCAGCGGGATCACCAGCACCCAGAACCACCAGTACAACCAACCAATGGTGAAACCGGCCCAGCGGCCAATGGCGCGGTCGGCATAGGTGGAGAACGAGCCGGTGTCTGGCGAGGCGATAGCCATCTCACCAAGCATGCGCATCACCAGCACCACCAGCGTACCGGCGGCGGCATAGGCCAGCAGTACGGCAGGGCCGGCAGCAGCGATGGCGTGGCCGGAGCCGACGAACAGACCGGCGCCGATGACGCCAGCAATGGACAGCATGGTCACATGCCGTTGTTTGAGCCCCTGAGCGAGGTCATTGGAATTGTTACCGCTCATAAAACTACCTTTGTAAGGAGTGGACCACCCGATTGCTGGACGAAGCGAGCCTGGGGTTGGTTTAGGCACCGCTGCAATCGGCGGTTTCCAGACGGCAATAAGCGGGCCATATGCTGAATGCATTCGTCAGATAACCCTGGCGACCCGTAAGGCACGCGGCTTGCCGGGCATTCGGCCAAACTTTGACCGAATGCTCGCCAAATCCACATGCCAAGTCTGGATTACGGAAATACCCACTTACAAACGCACCAAAGGTGCTCCTCGGTAACACCCTTGCACCGCTGCAATGCATAAAAGTGCAACCCAGAGGTACAACCCCAAGGCCGTCAACTGCCGCGTTGCAGGTGAACCTGTTGCCCCCAGGGTTGGGTACAATCCCCCGGCGCAGGCGCTGGCTGCGGGCAGGCGTTTATGCGCGAAAGGGGCAAAATAGCTTCCAAGCGCAGGCCAAAACTGGCACCATCGCGCCTTTTTTCATCAAGGCTCTGGAGCTGGGCGAGACCTTCGCGGACATCTGCGCGACGTTGCACTGCAGCGATGCGACAAACTGCCCCGGCATTGCCCCGAGCCCCCCGCGCCCCTGTTGGCCGCCATAATGCCGCTATGCTAGCTTGGCGCACGCCAGGAAGGCCGCCAACAGCTGGGAACGCACCCGAACACATGAGGACCGCACATGGCCCAGGCCACGCCCGCGCTGGAAATCCGCAATCTGCACAAACGCTACGGCGACCAGGAAATTCTCAAGGGCATTTCGCTGACTGCGCGCGATGGTGACGTGATCTCCATTCTGGGATCGTCCGGCTCCGGCAAGTCCACGCTGCTGCGCTGCATCAACCTGCTGGAAAACCCGCACAAGGGCGAGATCATCGTCGCCGGTGAGTCGCTCAAGCTCAAGGCCGCCAAGAACGGCGACCTGGTTGCCGCCGACAACCGCCAGATCAACCGCCTGCGCAGCGAAATCGGCTTCGTCTTCCAGAACTTCAACCTGTGGCCGCACATGTCGGTGCTCGACAACATCATCGAGGCGCCGCGCCGTGTGCTTGGCCAGAGCAAGGCCGAAGCCATCGAAGCCGCCGAAGCGCTGTTGAACAAGGTCGGCATCTACGAAAAACGCCACAGCTACCCCGCCCAGCTTTCCGGTGGCCAGCAGCAACGCGCTGCCATCGCCCGCACCCTGGCCATGCGCCCCAAGGTCATCCTGTTCGACGAGCCAACCTCGGCGCTCGATCCGGAAATGGTCCAGGAAGTGCTTAACGTTATCCGCGCACTGGCCGAAGAAGGCCGTACCATGCTGCTGGTGACGCACGAGATGAACTTTGCCCGCCAGGTGTCCAGTGAAGTGGTCTTCCTGCACCAGGGCCTGGTTGAAGAGCAAGGATCGCCGCAGCAGGTCTTCGAGAACCCGACCTCGGCGCGTTGCAAGCAATTCATGTCCAGCCACCGCTAATGGAGCAACACGAATGCAGACCTATAAGAAATTCCTCCTGGCCGCTGCCGCCACCCTGGTTTTCTCGGCCAATGCCATGGCAGCCGAAAAACTGAAAATGGGCATCGAGGCGGCCTACCCGCCGTTCAACAACAAGGATGCCAGCGGCCAGGTGGTCGGCTTCGACAAAGACATCGGCGACGCCCTGTGCGCCAAGATGAAAGTCGAGTGCGAAGTGGTCACCTCGGACTGGGACGGCATCATCCCCGCCCTGAACGCCAAGAAGTTCGACTTCCTGATCTCTTCGCTGTCGATCACCGACGAGCGCAAGCAGGCCGTTGACTTCACCGACCCGTACTACTCCAACAAGCAGCAGTTCATCGCGCCGAAAAACGTCGACTTCAAGACCGACCGCGCCTCGCTCAAAGGCAAGACCATCGGTACCCAGCGCGCAACCCAGGCTGCAACCTGGCTGGACGACAACGGCGGCATGGACGGCGAGTTCAAGGTCAACCTGTACGACGGCCAGGAAAACGCCTACCTGGACCTGACCTCCGGCCGCCTCGACGCCATCCTGGCCGACAAGTACGCCAACTACGACTGGCTGAAGTCCGACGCTGGCAAGAACTTCGAGTTCAAGGGTGAGCCGGTCAACGAAAGCGACAAGGTCGGCATCGCTGTACGCAAGGGTGACGATGAGCTGCGCAACAAGCTCAACGCCGCGCTGAAGGAAATCGTCGCCGACGGCACCTACAAGAAGATCAACGACAAGTACTTCCCGTTCAGCATCTATTGATTCGCCCCGACAGGCATCGCCGCCATGGCGATGCCTGTCCCTTGAACAAACCTACCCATGAATATTGATCTTTACGGATTCGGTCCGGCCCTTTTGGCCGGCACGCTGATGACCGTCAAACTGGCGCTGTCGGCCCTCTGTCTGGGGCTGGTACTGGGGCTGCTTGGCGCCCTGGCGAAAACATCGCCCTACAAGCCGCTGCAGTGGCTTGGTGGTTTCTACTCCACCCTGGTGCGCGGCGTACCCGAATTGCTCTGGGTGCTGCTGATCTACTTTGGCACCGTCAACCTGATGAACCGGATTGGCGACGCCCTGAACATGCCCGGCCTGGAACTTAGCGCCTTCGCCGCAGGCGTTATCGCCCTGGGCTTGTGCTTCGGCGCCTACGCCACCGAAGTGTTCCGTGGCGCCATCCTCGCCATCCCCAAGGGCCACCGTGAAGCGGGCACCGCCCTGGGCCTGTCCAAGGGGCGGATCTTCACCCGGCTGATCCTGCCGCAGATGTGGCGTATCGCCCTGCCCGGCCTTGGCAACCTGTTCATGATCCTGATGAAGGACACCGCGCTGGTGTCGGTCATCGGCCTTGAAGAAATCATGCGCCACGCGCAAATCGGCGTGACCGTGACCAAGCAGCCGTTCACCTTCTACATGGTCGCGGCCTGCATCTACCTGAGCCTGACCATCGTGGCCATGACCGGCATGCACTTCATGGAAAAACGCGCCGCTCGCGGCTTTGCGAGGGCCGAACAATGAATTGGGAAGTGATCATCAAGTGGCTGCCGCGCCTGGCGCAGGGCGCCACCCTGACCCTGGAGCTGGTCGCCATCGCGGTCGTCGCCGGGTTGATCCTGGCCATCCCGCTGGGCATCGCCCGCTCGTCGCGCCACTGGTACGTGCGCGCCCTGCCCTACGGCTACATCTTCTTCTTCCGCGGCACGCCGCTGCTGGTGCAGTTGTTCCTGGTCTACTACGGCCTGGCGCAGTTCGATGTGGTGCGTTCGAGCAGCCTGTGGCCCTACCTGCGCGATCCGTTCTGGTGCACGGTGCTGACCATGACCCTGCACACCGCCGCCTACATTGCCGAAATCCTGCGCGGTGCGCTGCAGGCCATCCCCAAGGGTGAGATCGAAGCTGCGCGGGCGCTGGGCATGTCGCGCGGCAAGACGCTGTTCTACATCATGCTGCCGCGGGCAACCCGCATCGGCTTGCCGGCCTACAGCAACGAAGTGATCCTGATGCTCAAGGCCAGCGCCCTGGCCAGTACCGTCACCCTGCTGGAACTGACCGGCATGGCGCGGACCATCATCGCCCGGACCTACCTGCCGGTGGAGATCTTCTTCGCCGCCGGGGTGTTCTACCTGGTGATCTCGTTCGTGCTGGTGCAAGGTTTCAAACTGCTGGAGCGCTGGTTGCGCGTTGACGCCTGCCAGGGCCGTTGAACCCATCGCCGGCAAGCAAGCTCCCACCAGAGCAGTGATACACCTGTGGGAGCGCCTTGCCGGGTAAGGCCCTCCCACTGACCCATTGGCTGAACCCATGCCCACGTTCCTCCACAGCCACCCTATAAGCGACCGCTTCCAAGCCCTCGACCAGTTCCTGATCGAGCACCAGGCGCTGTGGAAACCCAGGCCCTTCACTGCCCTGCGCCTGGAATGGGAAACTGCACACCCCGAGCTCGCCGCCCACCTGCGCCAGTGCTCCCTGGCCGATGCCGAAGCTGAACCTGCCCCGCACACCCTGCCCGCGCCCTTCCCCCAGCTGGCCCAGCAAGCCCAACAGCTCAGTGCCCTGGGCGACCTGCCCGACACCGGCCTTGCACCTGCCCGCCACCGCCTCGACGTCAACGTACCAGGCCGCAAATGGCAGCAGATCGAAGCCTTCAGCCGCCGCCTGAGCTTTCGCACACAGACCCACCACTGGCTGGACTGGTGTTCGGGCAAGGGCTACCTCGGCCGCCGCCTTCTGCAACCTGGCCAGCACCTGACTTGCCTGGAATACGACGCAAACCTGGTCGCCGCAGGCCAGGCGCTGAGTGATCACCACCACTTGCCCGCCACCCACGTGCACCAGGATGTAATGGCTGCGGACAGCCGCCGCCATCTCGACCGCGACAAAAGCGTGGTGGCCCTGCACGCCTGCGGCGACCTGCATGTGCATTTGCTGCGCGTAGCCAGCGAGCAAGGCTGCCGCCACCTTGCCGTGGCCCCCTGCTGCTACAACCGCACCCAGGGCGAGCACTACCAGCCGATGTCCGCCGCCGCGCAACGCTCGCTGCTGCAGCTGTCGATTATCGACCTTGGCCTGCCATTGAGCGAAACCGTCACGGCTGGCGCGCGGGTCCGCCACCAGCGTGATCGGTCCATGGCCAGGCGCCTGGGTTTCGACCTGCTGCAACGCCAGCAGCGCCAGTGCGATGAGTACCTGCCAACCCCCTCCCTGCCGGTGGCATGGCTGGAGAAACCCTTCGAACAGTATTGCCGTGACCTGGCCGACCAGCGCCAACTGGAACTGACCTTAAACCCAGACTGGGACGCCCTGGAGGCGGCCGGCTGGCAACGCCTGGCCGAGGTGCGCAACCTCGAACGGGTACGCAACCTGTTCCGCAGGCCACTGGAGCTGTGGCTGGTGCTCGACCGTGCGCTGTTCCTGCAGGAACAAGGCTATGCGGTACGCGTTGGCACGTTCTGCGACTACCCGCTTACACCACGCAACCTGTTGCTGCTTGCCGAACGCGACCGTTAGCCACAGCACAACCTGTGGATAAGTCTGTGAACAAGCTTGTGATGACTGGTTGGAGCCAACCGCTATTTCAGCCCAGGCGCTTATTCCCAAAGGGGCTGCAAGCCCAGTAAAAACAGGCGTTTGCGCAAAGACAGGCGGTACGCAGCGGCGGCATGCCTTTCGCGCACGGCGATAATGCCTCTTGTGCATAAACAAAATTTCGATTAGGCAAACACCGCTGGATCTGTACAGCCGCTGCGTGGTTGTGGGAGCTGCTTGTCGTTGATGAGCCCTGCACAGACAAACAAGACTGCTGCTCCCACAAGGGCCTTTTAACTCAGTGCGCTTTGTTCTTGGCCATTTCAATATCGTTCATCAATGCCTTGGCCAGGGCACTGAGATAGTCCGCAGCGCCGAGTAGCTTGTGGTCATCCTCCATGTCGCCTTCGCGCACCAGGTGCTTGATGTAGCCCAGCAGCACGGACACTTGTTCATAGGCATGGTCGACAGGGATGCCGGCCTGTACGCGGAACAGCCCCAGCGGCGGGTTGCCGACTTCAAGAAACGTTTCGATGCCGGCGGTGGTGATGGGCTTTGCTTCACTCATGACCGCGCCCCCTTTTCCTGAGCGTCTTCCAAACGGCGCTTTGCATGTTCGGCCAGGACGCACGCCGAGTCGGCCGCATGGGCAGCGTTCGCCAGCAGGTTGAGGCCGGGCACGCCGGCGTTGTCACGGCAGTGGTTATCGAGGGTTTCGGCTACCACACGCATGAGCTCGCAGGCGTGGGCGATGGCGTCGCGGGGAGAGATGTCGCTGTGGATGGTGAAATAGGGGGTGGAAATGAGGGGGCGGGGTGGATCGGGAACGATTTTCTTCATGATTGAATCCTTATTCCGATGGAGATGCATGCCACCCGAATCTTTCTCACGGATTTGGGTGGCAGCCGTACACGGGGTGAGAAACCGAGGGAATAAGGAAGCTCGGCCAGACCGAAGCCTGCCCGTGTACGGCCACCATAGGCTACCGCTCATTCACAATCGGGTTCTCACACCCGGTCACCAGGAAATTGGCGACCCAGGAACGTTATCCTTGGGCCATTCCCCCGCCAACAATGAAGCTTCGGTAGCGCACGTAGGATAATTCCCAAACTAATCGAACATGAAGCATTTGGTTTCAATTTCAGAAATACCCTACAGAGGCGCCTAAATCCGGGCTGCGCAGTCAACACAATGCCAGTGAATGCGCCGCGAACCCGGCTTAACGGTGTATCATCCGCCCCCCAAATCTTAAAAAGCTACGTCGCGCGCTGCCCGCCAGCCCCGCGACCGTCTGGCGTTGCGCCAGAACCGACATGGACTAACGGAATTAGACATCGTGCACCAAGCCAAGCCCCTTGCCCTGCTGTCCTTTGCCCTGGCCCTGACCGCCTGCGCCAGCGACCCTGCGCCCCATCACACCAGCACCCTGGACTGGAACACCCCAGGCATGCAATTGGGTGGCGACAACGGCCTGCCCCTGCGCGTCGAAAGCCCCTGCCGCAAGCGCGGCTGCGACAACGACAAGCTGTTTTTCAATCCGGGCAAGACCGAGCCAAGCGTCAATACCATCCACCGCGGCTGGTAGGAAAATTCTCCTTTTAGGCCGGTGACTTAGGTCATTTTCGCTTAATCGAAAGGAAGTGGTTTACAGGCGCCAACCGATCGCTATAATGACGCCCCATTGCCGGTATAGCTCAGATGGTAGAGCAACTGACTTGTAATCAGTAGGTCCCGGGTTCGATTCCTGGTGCCGGCACCATTCAAGGTTCCATAGAAAGCTTTCATAATCTCTGGAACCCCCGAAAAACCCGCCTTCTGGCGGGTTTTTTCGTTTTGGCGTTCCGTCGGATTCCGAGGGTAAGCCAGCGCTAATGCCTCTGCCTGCTCCTGCAACCCAACAGCCGCAAAGGCTGGGGGCTCAGGTAGGAGAAACCCGATGGACGCTAAGGCCTGACCGCCTTTGGTAGCTACCCGGTAGCCGGATTGGCCGAGGCACCCCGCAAGCGCTTCGGGCTCAAACAGCAGCTTGCCAACGGCATAGACCCCATCCAGTCCAAACAGCAAGCCAATGCCGAAGCCGTGATCAACGGTCGCACCTTCGAAAGTGTCGTGCTCGACTGGCATGCCAGCATGGTGCCCAACTGGGTGCCCGGCCACGCCAACACTGTACCCAGCCGGCTGAAGACTCACGTATTCCCTTTGCTCAGTGCCAGAGCAATCGTTGAATTAGACACCCACGACCTCATGCAGCCACTGGAAGCCGTGACGAAGCGCGGTACCATCGACGTGGCGCTCAGGATCAAGAACTACCTGCAAAGCATCATGCGCGAAGCCAAACGGCTGCGACTTATCACGGCGAACCCGGCTCACGACCTCAATGGCTCAATCAAGACACCACGGGTAACTCACCGACCCGCACTACCCCTATCGCGACTCCTAGAGCTATTGGCATAGATCGAGGGCTACAGAGGTCGCCCGCTTACGCGCCTCACGGTGATGCTGTCGTTGATGTATTCGTACGCTCCAGTGGACTGCGCTTCGCCCGTTGGAACGAGTTCGACCTCAAGCGCAGCATCTGGGAGATACCCGACACCCACGCGGCGCTGGACGGAGTGCCCTTTCCACGAGGGGCACAAAGATGGCCGGGGACATTCACGTTGTACCCTTATCGCCGCAGGCAGTGGCCTTGTTCGAGCAGATCCATGCGATCACCGGCAAGTTCGAACTGGTGTTCGCGGGAGATGCCAAACCGTGGAAACCGATGTCCGAGAACACAGTGAATGCCGCGCTCAGAACGATAGGCCACGACACCAAGGTGGATGTCTGCGGTCACGGGTTCCGAGCCATGTCGTGCAGTGCGCTGGTTGAGTCCGGGCAGTGGTCGGAGACGGCTATCGAGCGGCAGATGAGCCACAAGGAACGCAACAACGTGCGGGCCGCTTATACCCGCAAGGCCGAGTTCCTCGAAGAACGCCGGATGATCATGACTGGCGGAGCCGGTTTCTGGGGCGAACCGCGAGGACCATGTGACGCCGCATGAGTTTGCCAAGCAGATGGGCGAGAACGTCACGAGCCTTCGCAGTGCCAAGAGGACCGGGTAGCCCGCCGCACCATCGCATCAAACTCGCTGTGAAGTTACCCACAGCACCGCATTACGCTCCTCCTCGCGGGCCTTTTCAAACGGGGCCGCAAAGCCGACCCGATTGAAAGGACCATACCTAAGAAAAATGCCGGCACAACGTACGTCTGCGGAAAACCACTGATGTCCACTGGGGGATAGTTTTATCCACAGGCGCTAAACCCCTGATATCGCGCTGCTTGACGAATATTGTCCACAGGCGTAGATCGGGAATCGCAAGAGCTGTCGATGACAGCACCCCAGGTGACCCGAGCCTTAAGGATCACGCCGCTCCCGCGGTGGTTCTCCCGCAAGTACGATTCGCGTCCGGCAGCTCGTACGATCACTACCCATGTGATGGATGCCAACTCAATATCGTTGCCCCTGCGGCAACCACCCTACCCATCTGCTTAGCAGCAACCTATCCGCTTGGCCATTTCCCGTGCGCCAACCTGCGCCCGTCTCTTTCACTGGAAAGAGACGGGCGCTCATGACACTGCTGCAGCCCTTATCGCTCTTGGCTTTGCGGCTACTCCACTCGTGACAATCGGCGTGACAAACGCCGATGTCACCAGCAACAGCCATGCAGATGATGGTGCCGCAGACCAAGGAATGGACTGCACCTGACTGACAGTCAGGCATGCCCCGGTCATCGCATCGCTGTGTTCACCCGACTCAGGATCTCCAGGCGCTGGTCTCGTCAGCCAATGCTGCCTCCACCCGCCCACCGGTAACGGTGCTCAGGAGACCAGATCATGAGATGCCCTTGCTCCCGGACGTAAGGAGCCACCAGTCCAGCGTAGAGGACATCCCCCACAGGTCGCAGGGGCCTTGATCCCTGATAACACTCAGCATTCTTGGTGGGATGACGTGGGGCGAGAGCCTAGAAAGCAGTGATAAATCTGATATGCGCTGGTTGCTAGCGGAGCAGGAGAGATTTCATCAATGGGTGCAACTGAATCGCCCCTGGTTTCCTAGACACTCTCCAAGCTCAGGAAATAGCGTTTCTCATACTCTATTGGAGACAGCTGCATAGCACTGCTGTGTCGGCGTTTAGGGTTATAGAACATTTCGATGTAATCG
>NZ_BQHW01000035.1 GCF_021602025.1 Pseudomonas ceruminis | reverse complement strand
ATAGGAACGGCGTGTTGGCTGCATGAAATACCCGCTTAAAAGGCTAGAACTGGTGCCCACTTAAATGTAAGTGCACACCATGTCTTGGCTTTGCAGGGCTGGGTAGATGACTTGGCCGTACGCATACTACCAATCTTAGAAGGCTGATGTATCACCGGCGCGGTCCAGAGCTTTCGCATCAGGCGTTGGAGGAGGTAATGGCGACCTTCAACGAATGGCCGCCTATGACCGTTGCAGATCTGCTCTACGTGGTTGGTGAGGGGAAAGCCTGGCGCTTGTTAGGCCTTGGGGTGGTGGGCATTGACCTTGATAGGTCAATTGACACTGACTCCCCGGTCTTCCTGCAAGGGGGGCACCGTCATGCAAACCTTTTCCCTTAGGGTGAAATTGGTCGTCATCGTTCGTGGCGTACTGATGGTGCTTGAGAAGAGGCTTATTGACCGGAAGCTGCTCTTTTTCGATGAGCTTGGTGAGCCCACGAAGCTATCCGAGAAGGAGTTCTATGAGGCCTACGAGAAGCGCGAGATCGAGATCTCCGCTGATCAGCCATACCTTGGGAGGGTTCCGTATGTGCGGAACGTCCCTCCAGATATTTCATGCTTCCCCAAAAAACATGGAGATGAGGCATTGCGTCGACGCAAGTATCTGGACGACCTAACTAAGCGCGGTAAATACAAGCTACCGGGTGACGAAGACATGATCAAGAAGCTTAGAGATATCGCCAAAAAGATTGGGGATGCGTGCGCACCCTCGGTTTCCACTATTCGACGTTGGGCAGCCAAATACATTGGCCAGAACGTAGTAAAGCTTATCCCTCAGCATGCCAAAAAGGGTCGGGCTGCCGCGATACAGGGAGAGCTCGAAGTTATTCTTGAAGGGGTGATTAATAAAACCTACCTGCAGGATACGATTCCAGCGGTCAGCGTGGTCGTTTCAGAATTCGAGGATCAGATAAAAGAGAGGAACAAAAGTCGTTTGCCTTCGGATCAGCTCAAGATCCCAAGCGGAATGACTGTCCGAAGGTACATCGCCAAGCTGGATCCGTACCTTGTGGATAAGGAGAGGCTCGGAAAACACGCAGCAGACAAGAAGCACCGTGTTGCGGCGGGTGTCCTACGTGTCCATGAGATTTTGGAACGTTGGGAAATTGATCACACCTTGTTGGACGTCCAGCTTGTGGATGAAACCTCGGGGCTGTGCATTGGGCGCCCCTATCTGACGATCGTCCTCGACCGCTTCTCTCGAATGGTGATGGGATATTTGCTCCACCTGTCGGCGCCAAATACGGAAACCGTGCTTCGTGTGATCGAACGCTCAATCCGTCCAAAAGCCGAATTGCTGAAGCGCTTTCCGAAAGTGAGAAATGAATGGTGGGCACGTGGGCTGCCGGCTCGAATAGTCCCAGACAACGCAGCGGAATTTCACGCGGGCGATCTCATCATGGGATTCAACGAGTTGGGTATCGAGATCATGTATCCCGCTTCAAGGGCCCCTCAAAGGAAAGGTGCCGTCGAACGCTTTTTCAGCACACAGAACCTGGGGCTTATCCACAACCTCCCGGGTACCACCTTCTCGAATATCCAGCAGCGTGGCGATTACGACTCGGAGAAGAATGCATGTTTCACGCTCCCTCAATTGGAGGCGGTGGTAGTGAAATGGATCGTCGATGGTTACCACCAGACTCCTCATCGGGGGCTGGACAACAGAACACCGGCTCAAGTCTGGGGGACTAGCGAGGCGAACCATGTCATCAGCCTTCCCGTCGACCTGGACTCGTTGGAGTGCATTCTGGCCAAGCGGGCCTCGGTGAAGGTTCACCATTACGGCATCGAGGTTGCCAAAGTGGGCTACCACTCTACGGAACTTGCTGAGCTCCGTATGCGTTTGGCAGACGGAGAAAAGGTAAACGTCCGCTATCGAGACGAAGCCGGGCACGTTTGGGTTCACGACCGCTTCAGAAACTTGTTCTTCAAAGTGCCCGCCAAAGATGAGCGAATGGCCGGTAAGAGCAGGGAGGTGTGGAAGGCTGCCGAGAAAGCGCTGCGAGAAAAATATAATGAGCAGCCTAGCTTCGAGGCTACGCACAGGTGCTACCAGGAAATTATGGAAGATGCAGACGAGGCCCGCCGTTCGCAGACGCTCAGAAAACGACGCGCAGCTGCCATAGCGAAAATCGACAAGGAGGGTCGAGTGACCGAAAGCACGCCTCCACCCAAGGTACTCGCTGAACTGGAATGGACCGGTGACTCTATTCCTAACATTCCGCCAGCAGCCTTCAAGGTCTCGGTTCGTCGCCCTGCTGGGAGTTCTAAGCCATGAACGCCATCAATCTGTACGAATGCTACGAGCATGGTGAATACAGCTTTACGCTCCGCGATCGTTTTATTCACAGCCCTCAAGTCGAGCGAGCGTTGACGCGACTAGGCGATATCCACGGCGATAGTCGGCGTACCAGAGCAAGTAAAGGGTTGCTGATCCAAGGTCCAAGCGGAGTGGGCAAGAGCACATTGGTCAAGGAGTACATTCGGTCATTGGAGGAATTGGAGAGCCATGACCCACAGAAGCGGACAGTTCTGTTCGTCGAGATGCCTTCGTCTCCAACCAAAAAGAACCTGGCAGCAGCCATTTTGGCAGAGCTGAAGGATCCCTTCGCAGAGGCACGAGGACATTCGGCAGAGGTTAAATTTGCGCGAGTAGTCCTGCTGCTGAAGAACCTTGGCGTGGAGATGTTGGTCCTCGATGAGGCGCAGCACCTGGTCGATTATCGTCGTAATGGTGCGTATGAGGCAGCAGACTGGATCAAGAGTCTGATGAATGAAACCAGTATCGCGTTTGTTCTGATTGGGCTGAAGCGCACCGAAAATCTCCTGCTAGCAAACGAGCAACTGCGACGCAGGTTTTCGGCCACGGTGGCATACGATCGCTTCACCTTCTCCGCTAATACGTCTCTTCATTTCGTGATGTTGTTGCAGGCAATCGAGGGCGAACTGCCTGTTCAAACCATCAGTTTTGTAGAGCCAGCGATGATTAAACGCTTCTACCTGGCTTCCTATGGATTGATCGACTACCTCATCAAGATTGTGGACAGGGCTGTTTGGCTGGTTCAAGTCCAGGACCTTGTCGGGATTGAACTTCCTGTGCTGGCCCAGGCTTTTGAAGACGAGGTTTGGAGCTACGCCACCGAGGATCGAAACCCCTTCAGTGCGAGCTTCAATTTCCAGCCTCTGTTCGGGAAGCGGGAGCCGTTTGAGACGTTCGAAGAGAGCAGTACCTGACGGCCAAGGGCCGGGCTTATCGGCCCGGCTCTACTCCCCTGATTTTTATGTCTTCGATTTCATGGATGTGTAGGAATGTTTGGTCTTTTAATCAACCCACGACCACACCAAGACGAAAGTCTTTTGGGGTACCTGCAGCGCCTGGCGAAAGCCAACGGATTACCCAGAAAGGAACTGCTCACCGCCTTTGCACGAGCCGACGAGACCGATGTTGCGGACTGGCTGCAGATGATGGAAGGACCACTGAGCTGGCCTGCGGTATCTGCTGAGTTTCGTGATCCAAGGCCCAAGGGGGTCAAGTTATGGACGACTCATCACGCTCGTTACTGTCCGATCTGTTTGGGCGAAGCCGGTTATTGGAGAGAAAGCTGGGGCTTGACCCTGGTTACGACGTGTTCTGTCCACGGCACTGAACTCCACGGGCGGTGCCCCAACTGTCTGAAGGAAACCGATCCAAGCGCAATGAGTGCGAATAGTTGCCAAGCGTGTGGCACCTCATTGAGTGGGACCAATTTTGAGATCGCGCCGGCGAGTGATACGGCCGCCTGGCTCACCTCTGGCTTTGAAGATAGGTTTTACGCCGACTCGTTGCCAGCTGACGCGGGATTGGCGGCCCTCACCTACGAACAGTTTCACGAGTTGTCATCGCGTCTCGCTGTCAGAAGTTTGCCTACGGAAAGAACCCAGCCGCTGAAGGTTGCTGATTCGGGTTCGCTAGAGATATCGCGGCTTATGGCAAACGCGGCGGGCGTGGTTCTCATGAACTGGCCTCTCGCATTCAGAGAACTGCTGAGTGGCCTCAAGGCAGTCCATTCCGATAACGAACATTGGACGCTCAGCAGATCGTTCGGCCCGATATACCACGACATCCACCGTGATCTGGATGACTCTTGTTTTGACTTTCTTCGTCGAGAGTTCGAATCATTTCTGCAGCATGCGTGGGAAGCACCGTTAGCGAAGCGAAATCGCAATTTGAGTGAGGAGACGATTGAGAGACATCGTTGGGTGTCGTTCGATTCTGCTGCTGAAGCTTGTGGTCTCGGGGTATCAGTCATAAAACGCCTTCATCAGGAGGGACAAATCGCCTATCGGGAGAAGGTCCATGAAGATCGAGTCTTTACGGTCGTGGACCTGGATCATTTGAAGGCAATCTCGCAGCATCTCCAGGGCGTGGCTGATATGAAAGAAACCTCGACTTTGCTAAGCCTCTGTCGCAATCGGGTTAGGCAGCTGCTAGCTGGTGGTACCCTCCAGTTCTTTGGTGGAGAACCGCGCCCAGGCGAAAGGTGGCTGATTGACTGCCGCTCGATCAACGAATTGATTGATGAGAAGCTGCCTACCAGCTCTGACCAGAGCCTGGTGTCGATCAACTACTTGGCCAAGCATTCTCTGCCCAAGGGGGGTGGGTTGGTCGAGTTGGTTCAGGCAATACGTGCAGGTGAACTTCGCGCTTACGGCCCAGCTGAGAATGGCTCGGTTGCGGTAGGGGCGTGGTTACTCAAGCCGCAAGATTTTGCAGCGTGGCAACAAGCCCGAGCTGAGAACAAGAGTCCGGTCTTTCCCGGCCTGTCGGTAGTCAAGGCTGCTGCGCTGTTAGGCGTCAAAGAACAATGCGCATACGCGTTCGTTCGACTGGGTCTGCTATGGAGCACTGCTGTCGAACGAGGCCGGCGTACGCAATTGATGGTTAAGCCTCAAGCCATCGACAGATTCAGGCGTGGCTATATCTTGGGACCGGAGATTGCGGTGTATTTGGGGAAGTCGACCAGGGAGGCGTTCAAGCACCTTTGGGAGGCCAGGTTTCGCCCCGTTGCGGGGCCATCCATTCCAAACGCGGCTTGCCGGCAGTACGTTTGGGTAAGAAGCAAAAAGCTGATCGATTACCTCGCAAGTGAAGCCGCCCAGATCGACGATCCTGAAGCCATCACGTTTTTATCCACACCGATCGCTCAGCCTCGTGATTGCCGATTCAGGCATGTGGGATCAAGATAGTTAGCACGCTTTCTTTCTTGATTGCTAAAATCATCGAACCCATTTTGGAGAATCTTATGTCCCGTCTCGCTGAATTCCGCCTGCTCGAACAACAGCTCGCAGCCCAACTGGCGGAGCTGGAAGCGCTGAAAAATGACTCTGCCCTGAAGCAGGAAATGGAATTTGAAACGAAGCTGCGCAGTTTGCTCAACGAGTATGGCTACGGCCTGCGCCAAGTGGTGCTGATCCTCGATCCGCAAGCGGTGGCTTCCACTGATATGGCCCCAAAAACCTCTCGGAAACCACGCGAAGTGAAGGTCTACAAGAATCCACACAGCGGAGAGGTTGTTGAGACCAAGGGTGGTAATCAGCGTACGCTTAAGGCCTGGAAAAACGAGTATGGCGCTGAGGTAGTCGAGTCTTGGCTCGCCAATTGATTGCACTGCAGGCGGCTTCTGGCACGAGATGAATCGTGGTGCGCCCCGAATGCAAATTCCCATTCTGGGGCGTGACGAAATTTTCTGCGGGTGGTGGATTTAGAGAATTAAAACTGTCGCTAGAGGGTCCCGTCTTTCGCGGCCTGCAGCCATTTGGAGAGGAAACGCAAAACTGTCGCAATCACCCAAAACGCCGGTTCAGACTGATTCGCTAGAGAATTAAAACTGTCGCAGCCTGAAACGACGCGGCTTTCACGTGTATTCAGAGCCATCATTATCGATAGCCTGCTTACAAACATGTAATTCCTGGATCACGTGGATGACAGCTCCCAGTCGGTAAGCTTCACTCATGTCTTCATGGAGTAACAGAAATGAACACCGCTAAAAGCATTGCCGCCCTCATGCTCGTAATCGCCTCCTCATCCGCTTTAGCTGAAGGAGGATCTGATCGCTTACACGGAAAGATGATTCAGGCAAATGAGCAAGCAATGCGTGCCTACGCCGCTGCCAATGGAAAAAAACCACCTGAAGTGATCCATTATCGCTACGGAATGAAACTGGATGTGGCGAGAGTTATCAGTATGACTTCGCTCAAAGGTAGCTGCGACGTGATGCCGACACAGATGAATTACGAGGACTCAACAGGTGAGTTGAAAATCCTCGAATATCGCTCTGCTGGAATTAACTGTAGAGGTCAAAACTGACCGAAGGGACAGGGTAAGTCTTGGAGTAAGCTGACCACGACCAGCGCTGCAGCTGGTCGGCTGGCCGGCAGAAGCCCTTCCCCCGGGGCATCTTGCATTACGTGTCAGGATAACTGGCAACTACTTGATCGTCCCCACTCTTGGTGAGGCCGATGACTTGATAGGCGTGTTTCATGCCATCAACCTCCATACCTGGTGAGCCAGCGGGCATGCCAGGTACCGCGACGCCTGCCAGGTCGTTGCGCTTTATGAGCTCCTGCACCTGGGCTGCGGGGACGTGACCTTCCACAAACTTGCCATCGATAACCGCGGTGTGACACGAAGCCAGCCTCGGAGCTACTCCTAGCTCTTGCTTCACCGCCCTCATGTCCGTTTCAACGTGGTCGACGACCTTGAAGCCGTTTGCCTCCAAGTGCGCTATCCATTTCTTACAGCAACCGCAATTAGCGTCCCGGTGCACATCGATAGTCAGGGGCTCCGCAGCAAAGGCGGCTGAGGCGATTAGAAGTGACGCTGCGGTACTTAAACCGAGGAAGCGGCGCTTACTTGTCATGAGTGTGCTCCTTCCCGTCTTTGTGCACATGGGTTTTGGGAGTAGAACCTGTGTGGTGGTCCGAGTGCGCCTCGCCGGACTCGTGTTCACCGTGGTGCTCCGCTACTGATGAAGACTCCGAATGCGAACTGCCATGATCATGACTTTCCTCAGCCACGCCGTTTGCTGCGGAATCATCATGATTTCCATGACCTGATTTCGCACCACCGTGTTGGCCTTCATGGTTATGCATATCGCTTTCGCCACCGCCATGTTGGTGACCACCACTGGAAGCGACCATCATCTGGTACTGCTCAGCATTGAGTTGCGGTAGCTGGTCCAGGAACGCGACGATTCCCCAGATGTACTGGTCGTCCATGCTCTTACCCCAGGCTGGCATGCCTGTCGCTTTGATACCGTGCTTGATGGTCCAAAACGCAGCAGCAGGGTCACCGCTTACACCTATCTCGGTGAGGTTTGGTGGGGATGGGTATAGGGCTTGGCTGAGTTCAGTTTTCTCCACCCCTGGCGCGAGGTGGCAACCGATACACATGGCGTTGTAGTTGCCTGCCCCTGCTTGGATGAGAGCAGGATCTTTAAGGTTTGGCACCTCAATGTCGCTTGCTCGGACTTCAATCGAGCGATCCCGCGCCATGGCCAAAAACGCATGCACAGCGGGGAAGTGTGGGTCGTCCGCACCAACGTTCACGAGACCGAAGTAAGCAGCACCTAGCACTGCTGCGCTAGTAACAGCACCTGCCGCCACCAGCGTTGTAATTGTTTTTTTCATGTTGAGTTCTCAAAACCACATCCGAATACCGGCCACAAAACGAGCTTCGTCCACGTCCCCGCCTTCATCCCGAATGAAATCGGCGGTTTTGCCGTAGGAACGGCTCCAGGTGACACCTATGTATGGCGCGAACTGGCGAACAATCTCGTACCGTAACCGCAGCCCGACTTCGGTGTTTGCCAGGCCAGAGCCGACGCCGCGTTCCGGGTCGTTCTTGCCATAAAAGTTGGCCTCAGCGGTTGGCTGAAGAATTAAACGATTGGTTAGCAAGATGTCGTACTCGCCCTCCAGACGGGCAGCGGTTTGACCGTTCTCGCCGATAAAGGCGGTGGCTTCAGCTTCGAAGTCATACAGGGCCAGGCCCTGAATACCGAACGCAGCCCAGGTCTGCGGATCCTCCGGTTTGAAATCCTGCCGGACGCCGGCGACAACATCCCACCACGGGCTTACCGAGCGGCCATAGAGGAGCTGCAGCTCAGCATCTTCAGTCACACCATTGGTTCGTTCACCTTCCGAGCGAATCCAGAGCCTATTGATATCGCCGCCCACCCAGCCGGATGCATCCCAAGCAAGCGTGCTACCTTCATCGGCATCTTGGTATTCCAGTTGGTCTAGCAAGAAAAAGCTGTTGAACCCGCTGTCATCCATTTTGTGCCCGTCAAGCGGGGGGAAGGCAGCCTGCCGGTCGGCATCAGTCAGCACCGGGATTGGCGTACGGCTGGTCGGGGTCGGCGAATCAGCGTTCCCGTTTCCCATCGTGGAATGACCCATCGCGCCATGATCCATGCCTTCCATGGACCCGTGATCCATGCCTTTCATGCTTCCATGGTCCATCTTGCTGTGGTCCATCGAGGCGGGTTTCGCTTTGGGCTGGCCATGGCCCATTTTGCTGTGATCAACGGGTGCAGGTTGCGTGGGTTGCTTGCTCGCGCCCATCTGGCTGTGGTCCATGCCCGGCATCGCAGCCTGTGATGAGGCGTGGTCCATCTGCATGGCATCGTGGCCCATTGCCGAGTGGTCCATTCCGGAATGATCCATTTCAGCGGCGAAGCTGGGCGAAACGCCCAGCACACCTAAAGAAACGGCGAATGCCAGCAGCGATGGTCGTGCAACGCTATTGGCCATTTTTCCCTGCCTTAGCTTTGTCGCTGCCATGCGATTCCATCATTTTGCTGTGATCCATTCCTTCCATGGAACCATGATCCATGCCCTCCATAGAGCCATGATCCATGCCTTTCATGGAGCCGTGATCCATGCCTTCATGGTTCATGCCCTGGGCTTGCTTGCTCTTCGAGCCGTTCGATTGCGCCGCGTTGGACGACTTTTGAGAGTGCTGATCATGGTTGTCACTGGACCAGGAAGACGGGGCGTACACCGCGAGCAGGCCAACCATCGCGGCAGAGAGGAAAAAGGCGCTTCGTTTCATTGGTTTGCTCATCTCGTATCTCCAGTTCATTCGTCCACGCGGACTTCTCGGAACATGCCCATCTCCATGTGGTACATGAGGTGACAGTGATAGGCCCAGCGCCCGAGTGCATCTGCGGTTACGCGATAGCTTCGTTTCGAGCCAGGCGGCATATCGATCGTGTGTTTTCGCACCATGAAATTGCCGTCCTCATCCTCCAGGTCACTCCACATGCCGTGCAGATGGATGGGGTGAGTCATCATGGTGTCGTTGACCAAGGTAATACGCAGGCGCTCGCCGTACTTGAGCCGCAGCGGCTCTGCGTCAGAAAACTTGATCCCATCGAAGGACCAAGCGAACTTTTCCATATGCCCGGTAAGGTGCAGTTCGATTGTCCGGCCAGGTTCCCGGCCGTCAGGGTCGATGAAGGTGCTACGCAAATCCGAATACGTGAGAACCCGACGCCCGTTATCGCGAAGCCCGATCCCCGGATCGCTCAGCTTTGGCGTAGGGGTCATGGTCTGCATATCGACCAGAGGGTTGTTTGTTTCGGAGGCGGGATGGTTCTGCATGGCACCGCTGGCGGCCATATTGCTTTGGTCCATACCGGTCATGTTGCCGTGGTCCATGCCAGCCATCTTGCTATGGTCCATACCGGCCATGCTGCCGTGGTCCATGCCAGCCATCTTGCTATGGTCCATACCGGCCATGCTGCCGTGGTCCATGCCAGCCATCTTGCTATGGTCCATACCGGCCATGCTGCCGTGGTCCATGCCAGCCATCTTGCTGTGGTCCATACCGGCCATGCTGCCGTGATCCATGCCACCCATGCTGCCGTGGTCCATCCCCATATCACTCATGGAGATGAGAGGCCTTGGATCTACAGCCGGCACCGGTGCCTGCAGGCCCTCACGGACAGCCAAGGTACCCCTTGAATAGCCGGTGCGATCCATGGATTGAGCAAAGATGGTGTAAGCCTGCTCGTTTTCAGGCTCGACAATGACATCGTAGGTTTCAGCAACGGCAATCCGGAATTCATCGATCGACACTGGCTTAACGTACTGACCGTCGGCTGCGACAACCGTCATTTTCAAGCCGGGGATCCGCACGTCGAAATAGGTCATCGCCGAGCCATTGATAAAGCGAAGCCGGATTTTCTCCCCTGGCTTGAAGATTCCCGTCCAGTTCCCATTTGGCGCCTGGCCGTTCATGAGGTAGGTGTAGGTGTGCCCGCTCACGTCAGCGAGATCGGTTGGGCTCATCTTCATCTCGGCCCACATCTTTCGATCGGCCACAGCAGCAGACCAACCTTTCTCGCTCACGTCGTCGACGAAGTCGCCAACGGTGCGCTTGTGGAAGTTGTAATAGTCCGACTGTTTTTTGAGCTTGGACATAACCCGCGCCGGGTCTTCGTCGGTCCAATCACTCAGCATGACGACATAGTCACGATCGTAGGTGAAAGGCTCTGGATCCTTGGCATCAATCACCAGCGCACCGTAAACACCGACCTGCTCCTGGAAGCCCGAATGGCTGTGGTACCAGTAGGTGCCGTTCTGGTGGACCTTGAACTTGTACTCGTACATGCCGTCGGGAGCGATGCCATGGAAGCTTAGACCCGGCACGCCGTCCATATTCGCCGGCAGGATGATGCCGTGCCAGTGGATGGACGTGTCCTGCTTCAAGCGGTTGCGAACCCGTAGCGTGACCGTGTCGCCTTCGCGCCAACGGAGTATTGGTCCTGGCAGCGAACCGTTGATGGCCATCGCCGTTCGAGCTGCCCCGGTAATGTTCACCGGGAGCTCCCCGATGTACAGGTCAAAATCGGTGCCGGTCAGTACGTTAGGCTGGCCAGGGCTGGTTACGGCCCAGACCGGCGCGCGCCACATGCCCAGCCCACCCAGTAGTCCGGTAGCAGCCAGGCCTTTGACGAATGAACGTCTCGTGGTTTTGCTTTGCATGCCGTTGCGTCCAATCAGGTAGATCGCTGATATCCAGACTGCGGGATCCGCAGCCATCTGGTTTCAATTGAGCTCCCCCAAGCCTCGTAGACTTTCGCCAAAGCACAAGGATTGCGGGAGGCAATACCCCGAAAGCTGACATAGTTCAGATTCCGGGGTGATTACATTTCTGTAAGCTAAGCTCAGCAGCTCTCGTGGCCGGGGTGCTTTTGGCTTTGGGCGGTAACAGGAGCCTCTGCTTTTTTCTCCTGAGCAACCTGGTAAGCCTGCATGGAAGATGCACGTGCAGCTTCCATCCTGGCGAAGGTGCCATCCGCGCCGCCTTCAGCCAGGGCGAGGCTCGCCATGCCGAAGGTGACTACCATCACAATCGCTTTGATCATGTTCATTTGCGTTTCCTCTAAGGGTCAGTTTCGCCTGATTGGCGCCGTTCACAGTGCTCAAGCTAGCTACCCGGCACTGTCAGCAAGCTGAGCCCGACATTACTTTTCCGTCAGCTTCTGGTTGGGTGCCTTTTTTGCTGCACACTGAAGGGCATCCAAGGGGGCGCAGCAGATGAAATTACTCGTAGCCGAAGATGAGCCAAAAATCGGGGCCTACCTGCAGCAAGGGCTGACGGAGGCAGGCTTTACCGTCGATCGTGTGGTCACAGGGACCGACGCGCTGCAATACGCTTTGAGCGAGGCGTATGACCTGCTGATTCTTGATGTAATGATGCCGGGGCTAGACGGCTGGGAGGTGCTGCGGATGGTACGTGCGGCAGGGAAAGAGGTCCCAGTCTTGTTTTTGACGGCCCGTGATGGCGTGGACGATCGCGTGAAAGGGTTAGAACTCGGGGCTGACGATTACCTGGTCAAACCCTTTGCATTCTCGGAACTGCTAGCGCGTGTGCGCACTTTGCTGCGAAGAGGCAGCAGTGGCTATGCTCAGACCACTATGAAGATGGCTGACCTGGAGGTAGACCTGCTTAAGCGCCGGGCCACCCGAAATGGCAAGCGGATCGACCTCACAGCCAAGGAGTTCTCCTTACTGGAACTACTCATGCGCCGACGCGGCGAGGTACTGCCGAAGTCCCTGATCGCATCGCAGGTGTGGGATATGAACTTCGACAGCGACACTAACGTGATCGAGGTTGCTGTTCGTAGGTTGCGGGCCAAGATTGATGACGATTTCGCCCCCAAGCTCATACATACAGTTCGTGGCATGGGCTATCTGATGGATGTTCCCGAGTAATGCGCGCCCAATCGTCGCTCGTTAAACGCCTTACCCTCATGTTCATGTTCGCGGTCATCGCCGTATTGGTCGTTGCCGGCGTGAGCTTCTACATGCTCAGTCAGCACCATTTCCAGATGCTGGATGAGCAAGCCCTGGCCGAGAAACTCGAATCCACCCGGCACATCCTTTCACTTTCAGCAGCACGTGATGAACTTGAGGATCAGGAGCCTCAACTGCGTGCTTTGTTGGGGGCTCATCAGGACCTTTCTGCGGAGATTCTTGATGCTGACGGTACTGTCCTGTTCTCGGACTCCAAGGCATCCCGCATCCCTGAGCGCTTTAAGCAGGCCTCTTCTGGCGCCGTTTGGGACTGGCAAATCGACTCGCGGAACTTCCGGGGGATTACCTCTCAACTGGCTATAGCGCAGGCGCAGGCGCCGGTAACAGTCATGTTGATGCTGGATGTCACCAGCCATGCCCACTTTTTCAAGACGCTGCAATGGTGGTTCGGCATTGGCTTGGTCATCAGCGCTCTGGTTAGTGCAGGATTGGGGTGGATCGTGGCCAAGAGCGGTCTTCGGCCGGTTGGGCAGATCACCAAGGTGGCGACATCCATGTCTGCCCGGTCCCTTCGCGAGCGAATTCCATTGGAGCCCGTGCCGCTTGAATTGCAGGAGCTGATCCTCTCCTTCAACGGAATGCTTGCACGCCTGGAAGACGCGTTCGTCCGGCTATCAAACTTCTCAGCCGACATCGCACATGAGCTGCGGACTCCGGTAAGTAATCTTCTGACGCATACCGAAGTCGTTCTGACCAAAAAACGCGACCTCGATGCCTACGAAGACAACCTCTACTCCAATCTTGAAGACCTCAAGCGCATGTCGCGCATGATCGATGACATGCTGTTCCTGGCAAAAGCTGATAACGGCTTGATCATCCCCGAGCAGGTTGATATCGATCTGGTCGGGCTAGTGTCCAGACTGATTGAGTACTACCAGCTTGCAGCCGAAGACCGAAGCATTCGGCTTGCCCTTCAAGGCGAAGGTACGATCCGTGGTGACCGGCTAATGATTGACCGGGCGGTTTCCAACATTCTATCCAACGCTTTGCGCTATACCCCCGAAGGCCACGATATCGCCGTCCGGATTGTCGAGGCGGCTGATCAAGTGAACCTGTCCGTCCAGAACAATGGGGCCACGATTGATCCGGAACATATCAACAAAATCTTCGACCGGTTCTATCGCGCTGACCCTGCAAGGCGGGAAGGAAGCCCAAGCAACGCCGGCTTGGGTCTGGCCATAACGCGTTCGATCATCGAGGCTCATGGTGGGCGAATTTGGTGTACCTCCGCTGACGGCGTGACGAGTTTTCACATCGCTCTGCCGCACGCCAAACAATCCACTTCCAAGCCTCAAACGGCTTAATGCTCATTTCATGCGTGTAACCTATACTCGGCCATCATGAACCGGCTCCTACGACTGTTCACCATCCTGCTTCTAATCGCATCGCTTCCTCTCAACGGCATGGCGGGAGTCGACTCAGCCATTGAACCATGCCCCATGCAAACCATGGGGATGGAGATGATGGCGGGGATGGATCACGATTGTTGCCAGGATACTGATCCAGGATCAGCTGCCGACCACTCCAAAGCCTGCAAAGTGGGCCAGGAGTGTAGAACCGCGAGCACAGTTCAGGTCGAAATAATTAACCCCACGCTCACCTATTCTGCGCCTAGGCCAGTAGATACCTATGCGGTGAGCCTCGTAAACAGGGCGCCTCCTGACCCTTGGCGGCCACCCCGCGCCTGATTACCTCTTAAATTCACCCCATCGTCCTGTTTTGCAGCCGGATGATGGCATGCGCTTGCGCGCTGATTTTTTGAGGAATCATTTCCATGACTCCCCCACGTTACCGATTAGGGATGGCATGTCTGGCCGCTCTGATCAGCCTGTTGTCGACGTTACCGGCTCAGGCTACACCGTTGTCTCTGGAGGAAGCGCTTCAACTTGCCGAACGCAATGCCCCCATCCTCCAGGCCAGGCAAGAGCAAATGACGGCCGCTCGACACGCTGTGATCCCAGCAGGCGAGCTGCCTGATCCACGTCTCAACCTAGGAGTGCAGAACCTTCCTGTTGACGGCAGTGATCGTTGGAGCATGAACCGCGATTTCATGACGATGCAGGTTGTCGGCCTCTCCCAGGAAGTACCAAACCGGGACAAGCGGGAGGCACGAGTTGAGACGGCACGAGCGAGCGTTGAGCGAGCCGATGCAGAGGCGGTGTTCGAGCGCTTAAAAGTGCGTGCTGCCACAGCCCAAGCTTGGGTCGCGGCGTACACCGTTCAACGGAAACTGCAGCAGTTTGAGGACTTCTACAAAGAAAACCGTCTGTTGGCCGCAGCAATCCGCGCACGCCTGGCCGGCGGTACCGGCGCGACGGCCGACGCACTTGCTCCTGACCAGGAAGCTGCGCAACTCGATGAGCAAAAAGATGTTCTGCTCACACAGGCCGCTCAGGCACGGGCTGCACTCAAGCGATGGATTGGAGAGGATGCTGATCCGCAAGCTCAAGCATTTCCGCGCTGGCCAGTGAGCGCGCCGGACTATCTACACGCTATACATGCACATCCAGAATTGGCGACCTACAACGCCCTTACGCGGGAAGCACAAGCTCAAGTGCACCAAGCCTTGGCAGAAAAGAAGTCGGACTGGGGGTGGCAGGTGGATTACCAGCGGCGCGGGCCTGAATTCAGCAATATGGTGAGCCTGCAGGTAAGTTTCCAACTGCCCTTGTTCGCTGGCTCACGGCAGGACCCGATGATCGCGGCACGTCGCGCACAAGTCCGGCAACTGGAGGACGAACAGGAAGCGGCATTGCGTGAGCATAAAGCGCAGCTGGAGACAGATCTTGCGGATTACCAGCGATTGCAGCGAGCAGTGCAGCGCAGCCGTGAAACATTGTTACCGCTAGCGGAGGATCGAGTCCGCCTCGCCCTTGCTGACTATCGAGCCGGTAAATCACCCTTAAGTGAGGTTCTCACCGCTCGACGTCAGCGGGTTGAAACACGACTGCAAGACATCGATCTGCAAGGACAGTTGGCCGCGACAGCTGCACGGCTGCACTTCGCGTATGGAGAGGTGCGCGCATGAGAAATTCAACTATCAGCCTTGTGGTATTGGCCGCGTTGGCTATCGGCGGTGGCGTTGGCTATCAGCTAGCAAAGCGTGGGCAGGTGTCCACTGCCTCCCCTGAAACGCTACAGAAGGTGCTGTATTGGTATGACCCGATGTACCCCCAGCAGCACTTTCCAGCACCGGGCAAGTCGCCCTTCATGGACATGCCACTGGTGCCGAAGTACCAGGAAAGCACCGCTGCTGAGGTGAGCCCCGCAGTTCAAGTTTCACAGGGGCTCCAACAAAACCTGGGGGTCCGTCTGGCTACCGTAGCGAAAGGGCAGCTTGCTCGAACCCTCCAGGTGAGCGGCGTGCTTACCTTCGATGAGCGGGATTTTAGCGTTCTGCAGGCTCGTACCGGTGGCTACGTCGAACGCACCTATGGCCGCGCTACAGGCGACGTGGTTGCCAAGGGCGCCCCATTGGCAGATGTGTTGACGCCTGAATGGGCGGGCTTGCAGGAAGAGTACCTGGCGCTTCAGCGATCTGGGGACAATGAATTGCGCGCTGCAGCTCGGCAACGACTACTGCTGGCGGGTATGCCTGCCGATCTTATCAACCGGATTGACCGTACGGGAAGGGTCCAGAATTCGGTAACGCTCTTGGCCCCAACAGCAGGCGTCCTTCAGGCTCTGGAATTGCGGCCAGGCATGACAATGACACCGGGTGCAACGTTGGCGAAGATCAATGGTATCGCGAACGTCTGGCTTGAGGCCGCAGTACCTGAAGCGCAAGCCCAAGGCCTACAGGAAGGACAGGCAGTGCAGGCGAATCTGGCAGCGTTCCCAGGCGAACCTGTTCCCGGCAAGCTGACCGCATTGCTGGCTGATGCGGATCTGCAAAGCCGCACCTTGCGGCTTCGTATAGAACTGCCCAACCCCGGCGGCCGGTTGCGCCCAGGCATGACCGCGCAGGTTTCCCTCCATCCGTCCGGGCAACAGGATGACAGCCTACTGGTGCCAGCCGAGGCGATCATTCGGACGGGGAAACGCGATCTCGTAATGGTGTCAGAAGACGGAGGTCGATTCCGGCCGGTGGAAGTAGTGCTCGGCCAGGAAAGTGCTGGCCAGGTGGTCGTGCTGCGAGGCCTTCAGGCGGGCCAGCGCGTTGTGGCGTCCGGGCAGTTTCTGCTGGACTCCGAAGCGAGCTTGAAAGGTATCGAGGCCGTTACTGCTGGCGATGCTCCACTTGCGCAACCTGTACAGCCGGCTCTACATCAGGCCAATGGGCGCATCGTTCAAATAGAAGGTAATCAGCTGACCATCGCTCATGGACCGTTCGTGACGCTGGGCATGCCTGGTATGACGATGACTTTCCCTGTGGCAGATCCCCGCTTGATTGCCGGACTCAAGGTTGGCGAACGCATCCGGTTTGGAGTGCGCGAGCGCGATGAAGGCATGGTCATCGAGCAAATAACCCAGCAGGAGAACCAGCCATGATCGCGAACCTGATTCGTTGGTCGGTTGGCAACCGCGTCCTGGTCCTGCTGGCAACACTGTTTGCCGTAGCTTGGGGCGTTTTCTCTCTGCGCAGTTTGCCGATCGACGCGTTGCCTGACCTGTCAGATGTGCAGGTGATTATCCGCACCTCCTACCCAGGGCAGGCACCGCAGATCGTGGAAAATCAGGTGACATATCCCCTGACCACCACAATGCTTTCCGTACCCGGAGCCAAGACAGTGCGGGGCTTTTCAGCATTTGGAGACAGCTTCGTATATGTGTTGTTTGAGGACGGCACAGATCTCTATTGGGCGCGGTCCAGGGTGCTCGAATACCTAAGCCAGGTTCAGTCTCGATTACCGGCGTCCGCTAAGCCAGTGCTCGGACCCGATGCCACTGGTGTAGGCTGGATCTACCAGTATGCGCTGGTGGACCGCAGTGGTACCCATGACCTGGCACAGCTGCGCAGCCTTCAGGACTGGTTCCTGCGCTTCGAGTTGAAAACTCTTCCGGACGTTGCCGAAGTGGCGACGATAGGCGGGATGGTCAAGCAGTACCAGGTAGTGCTCGATCCGCTGCGCATGGCCAGCTTGGGAATCACTCAAGTTGAGGTTTCGGACGCCATCGCCAAGGCCAATCAGGAAACCGGTGGCGGCGTGCTCGAACAAGGCGAAGCTGAGTTCATGGTAAGGGCTTCCGGCTATCTGAAGTCACTCGATGATTTCCGAGCCATTCCCCTGCGCCTGGCTGCGAAGGGTATACCCGTAACACTGGGCGATGTAGCCACTGTACAGCTGGGCCCTGAGGCACGTCGCGGCATCGGCGAGCTTGATGGACAGGGCGAAGCGGTGGGCGGCGTAGTAATTCTGCGCAGTGGCAAGAATGCGAAAGATGCCATCGCTCACGTCAAATCCAAGCTTGAATCGCTGGAAAAAAGCCTGCCTGCCGGGGTCGAGCTGGTCACTACCTACGACCGTAGCCAGTTGATCGATCGTGCTGTGGAAAATCTGAGCCAGAAGCTGATTGAAGAGTTCATCGTGGTCGCACTGGTGTGCGCTGCATTTCTTTGGCATCTGCGCTCATCGTTGGTCGCCATCGTCTCGCTTCCGGTTGGTGTCCTCATTGCCCTGATCGTCATGCGCCACCAGGGCATCAACGCCAACATCATGTCGCTTGGGGGCATAGCCATTGCAATCGGTGCGATGGTGGACGCCGCTGTGGTGATGATTGAGAACGCGCACAAACGGGTTGAGGCTTGGCATACGTGGCACCCTGGAAAGTCGTTGCGTGGCGAAGATCATTGGAAAGTGATGACTGAGGCAGCAGTCGAGGTCGGGCCTGCGCTGTTCTTCAGCCTCATGATCATTACGCTGTCCTTCATACCGGTATTCACCTTGCAGGCTCAGGAGGGAAGGCTGTTTGCGCCCCTCGCATTCACCAAGACTTATGCAATGGCAGCAGCAGCGGGCCTTTCGGTTACCCTGGTACCCGTGCTGATGGGGTACTGGATTCGGGGTCGTTTACCGGCAGAAGAGCGCAACCCACTCAATCGAACCCTGATACGGCTCTATCGCCCAGCATTGGAGATCGTTCTACGCCGGCCAAAGCTCACGTTGGCGGGTGCACTGTTGATTTTGCTCAGCAGTGTCTGGCCCCTGAGCCAGCTCGGCGGCGAATTCTTGCCGCCACTGGATGAAGGCGATTTGCTGTACATGCCGACTGCCCTGCCAGGTCTTTCGGCGCAGAAAGCCTCTGAGCTTTTGCAACGTACGGACCGGCTGATCCGAACGGTACCGGAGGTCGCCAGTGTCTTCGGTAAAGCGGGCCGGGCTGAATCAGCGACCGACCCGGCCCCGCTGGAGATGTTCGAGACGACTGTCCGACTTAAACCGAAGGATCAGTGGCGAGCAGGGATGACCACTGAGAAGCTGATCGAAGAGCTGGACCGTACCGTGCAGGTACCTGGGCTAACCAATATCTGGATCCCACCGATTCGAAACCGTATCGACATGCTCGCAACCGGTATCAAAAGCCCGATCGGCGTAAAGGTTGCCGGCAGCAATTTGAATGAGATCGACCGGGTGACTCTGGCTATCGAGAAGGTGGCCAAAACGGTTCCAGGGGTGACTTCCGCCCTCGCCGAGCGATTAACCGGTGGACGCTACATCGATCTGGATATCGACCGCCAATTCGCAGCGCGTTACGGCCTGAACATTGCTGATGTCCAAGCGATTGTTGCCGGCGCCGTTGGGGGCGAAAACATCGGCGAAACCGTAGAAGGCCTGGCGCGATATCCCATCAGTGTTCGGTACCCACGGGAGTGGCGTGACTCTGTTGATGCCCTGCGGCAGCTACCGATTTACACCAGCCAAGGGGGGCGAATCACACTGGGAACCGTGGCACGGGTGCGTATTGCGGACGGTCCACCCATGCTCAAGAGTGAAAACGCGCGCCCCTCGGGCTGGGTGTATATCGACGTGCGGAGACGGGACCTGTCCTCCGTCGTTGCCGACCTGCGCCGGCTAGTCGATCAGCAGGTGAAGCTCGATCCTGGCATAAGCTTGAGCTATTCCGGGCAGTTCGAATACCTGGAGCGCGCCAATGCGCGCTTAGCATGGGTAGTACCGGCGACGCTGGCCATTATTTTCGTCCTTCTCTACCTCACGTTTGGCCGCCTCGGTGAAGCGCTGCTGATCATGGCTACCTTGCCATTTGCGCTAACCGGCGGCGTATGGCTGCTGTACATGATGGGCTACAACCTGTCGGTGGCCACGGGTGTCGGTTTTATCGCCTTGGCTGGGGTCGCAGCAGAGTTTGGAGTCATCATGCTGATCTACCTCAACAATGCCTGGACTGAACGAAACGGCAACGGTACGCAGGGGCAACCTGCGCTTCTGGATGCTATCCGCGAAGGGGCCGTGCAGCGCATCCGCCCCAAAGCCATGACCGTAGCAGTGATCGTCGCAGGCTTGATGCCAATCCTCTGGAGTAGCGGTACCGGCAGCGAAGTCATGAGCCGGATCGCTGTACCCATGGTCGGCGGCATGCTCACCGCGCCTTTGCTCTCACTATTTGTAATCCCTGCGGCTTACTGGCTCGTCAGGCGCCGCGGACTCGCTGTACACGATAACCCCCAAACAGGAGTAACCCGATGAAGAAGCTACTGATCAGCGCTGGCCTGGTGTTCGCCGTTGCGGCGGCGGTGCAGGCCCAAGACATGTATGGCACGGATATGAAGAATATGCCCATGGAAGGCAACGAGACCCAAGGCAGCCAGGCGGCTCCGACTGCATCGGCTGAGGGAACCATCAAAGCTTTGGAACCAGGTAAAGTTACCTTGGCGCATGGACCAGTATCAGCCCTGAAATGGCCGGCAATGACCATGGGCTTCAGCGCTACCGAGCAGCAACTCAAGGGACTCAAGGTAGGCGACAAGGTCAGCTTCGATTTCCGAATGAATGGGGGCACAGCGACGATCGTAGGCATTCGCAAGCAGTGACGGATTGACTTCTAACCCTGCCTATTAGAGCTGATAGGCAGGGTCATTTAGCCAAACTTTGGAAAAAGTGCTGCCGCAATTCCTGACCGCGCCGCCTTCAGCTCTGTGCCTCGGGACGCTAGTTGGTCTTTGCGCTCTGTAGCCGGGATGCATTCAGATCAGAGTAGTAGCTGACGTTTGAGCAGAGATCTTCGTGCATCACGATCTATATGGGTCGAAAGCGGACAGGGCATCGCAAAGTCATCCAACTGCCTGAGTTATCCGAACGCCAACAAGGATTCCACCGAGCTTGTCGACAAGAAAACCCGCGACAACTCAGAGTGTTATCCGAGCAAACAGACTTTGGATACCCTATTCCCGCTAGAAACACTGCCGCTGAAACCCTCCTGGCATGTAGCTCCTTCGTCCTACGCTTCAGCCTCTATGACCCCCACCCAACCTTTCGCGCAGGTGCGGAACGAACCTAGGCGTAACGCGGGTATAAGCTTCGTAGGCAGCGCCAAACTGCTTGTGCATTTCCCGCTCTTCGGAAACCGCCAAACGCCCGTACATCACCAGCAACACCGGGAACATTGCCAGCGTCAGCAGCGTCGGCCACTGAAGGAGAAAGCCCAGAAGAATCAGCACAAATGCCACGTACTGCGGATGTCTGATCCAGCCATAGGGCCCGACCGTTGCAAGTGAACGGCGGCGTTGCGCGTGATATAGCACGTTCCAGGCGGCAGAAAGCAAATAGAAGCCGAAACCCAGGAATAGGTAACTGGCAATGTGCAAAACACTGAAGTGTGGGTTGCCCTGGTCACCGAGCAACGTCGACCACAGATGGCCGGATTCGTGGGAAAGCAGATCGAGGTTGGGGAACCTGGCCTGCAACCAGCCTGACAACAGATAGATCGTCAGGGGGAAGCCATACATTTCCACAAACAGGGCAACGATGAAGGCCGAGAATGCACCGAAGCTCCTCCAGTCTCTCGCCGTTGCCGGCTTGAAGAAACTGAAGGCAAACATGATGAAGATCGCGGAGTTGATGAAAACCAGCGACCAGAGGCCATACGCGCTTTCACCATGATTCATGATGGATCTCCCGGCTTATGGATATCAGCCTTATCGGAGGGGGCCGGTTTGCTCTGGCCCTGGTGATGGTGTCCCCCATGTCCTCGATGCATGAAGACATGCATCAGCGGACAGGCGAGCAACAACAGATAAGGCAGGGCTCCAACGACATGGGCAAGGTGCTCGGTGAGCAGGAAGTAGACGGCGATCCCACCGATTACCACCAGGCCGATTGCATAGCGTGAACGCCAGAAACTGTGTGGTGAGCCGTTTTCATCGAAGTGAGGGTTCATAGCGACTCCTGGGAAAGGAGATGGGTTACTTCGATGCAGCAGATGGCATGCGGTCCATCATCATCTGCATCATCGACTCCATCATGTCCATGCGCTTTTCCATCATCTGGTGGCGGGCGGCCATATCCCCGCCCATGCCGCCATGCATGCCCCCCATTTCAGGCATGCCACCCTCCATGGACTTCATCATGGCCATGCCATTTTTCATCAGCGCCATATGCTCGGCCATCAACGCCTGACGGGCTTCCGGCGTTTTGGCTGCAGCCATCTTTTCGTGCATGGCTTGCATGGCCTTCATTTGCTGGTCCATCGCCGCCATTTGCCCTTTGTCCATTGGCTGAGAAGGCGTCTTCTCGGTAGCCGCCGCGCTTGGCGCATCGGCCGGGTGATGTGTCGAGTGTTCATCGGTGTTTTGCGCCATGGCGCCCACGGACGCTGCGGCCAAACAAAGTCCGATCAGTAAATTTCGAACGTTGTTCATCATCATCTCCTTAGCACTGTTTTAAAGCCGGATGCCTTGGTCTGGGCGCTAGGCCTCACCTGGCACGACAAGCAAATTACTGCGCCGGCGTGAATGCTCATTTTTCGCGTCGTGCTCGGGTTGTACACCGACGGGCTATTATTGGGCACTCGGCGGCTCGAAGCTGATCCCGTTTGGCCCGGCGCCAACCTTATGGGTAGCAACGACCTTTCGGCTGCTCGTATCGATGACAGATACGGTGCCCGCTTCAATATTGCTGACAAACACATAAGCGCCGTCGCTGCTGATGGCCACACCATGGGCACCCTTGCCGGTGGTCACGGTGCCCAGGCTGCTACGCGTCTGGAGATCTACGATGGAGACTCGGTCGTCCGGATTCTGGCCACTGCCCTGATTCGCGACATAGACCTGGCGACCGTCAACGGTGGCCATCATCTGGATTGGCGTGCGGCCGACATCAACCTTGCTGATCACCTTGCGTCTGGCCGTGTCGATGATGCCAAGCTGATTTGTCGCACTGAGCGAGACGAATGCCAGGCGACCGTCAGGGGCAAAGCCGACCTGGACAGGGCCTTTGCCCACGGGAATCTGCGCGGTTTCTTTGAGTGTGACGACATCGATAAGCGATACGCTGTCGCTCTTCATGTTCGCGATATAGAGTGTCCGGCCATCAGGGCTCAAGCGCAGCCCATGGGGATAACGCCCAGTTGGAATACCGGGCAACTCGATTCGCTGCTCAAGGTCAAATACTCGCACCTGGTTGGCAGCGGAATCGGTCACAAAAGCTCGCAGCCCGGTGACGTCGGTGACCACATGAGCCGGGTGATCGCCTGCCGGGAAGCTGAACGGTGGCCTGTCCAGCGCGCTGGTACTGAACACCAGCAACTGCCCACCGGGCTTTTCACCGCTCGAATGCCCCGCATGTCCAGCCACTCCAACAACCAGAAGCAAGCTGCCGTCGGGCGAAACCTGTAGGTTGTGGGGTGCGATCGGCAAGGCGACCGTGCTCACATCACCTGTCGCAAGATTTACCTGGCTAATGGAAGCGGACCGTTCATTGGCCGTGTAGACGTTACCCGTAGGGTTTGCCATGACCAGCCCCAGAGGGATGAGCAGGGATATCCCCAAGGCCATAGAACTAAACCGCTTGGCAGTCATCATTGTGAATGAGCTCCAACGAGGGGCCGGGGTATGTGAGCCAGGCTGGCCTATACATTTACTCAAGATAAACACCAATCGCGAAGCATTTTCTTGATCAGCGTCAACGTCCACAGCTTGACTCGGCACTGGGTGATCGAAGGCCGTCCATTTCTTGGGGAGTATTGCTGGCTATCCCGACCCGGAGTCAGTCGACATCAGGCTGTATATGAAGAAACCGCGCCATGAAACATGGCACGGCGGCTTGCCATCTGAGCGGTAACGAGACTTAGCGACTGACTTTGGTTGGGTAACCAAGCGCCTGGACCAGTGCACCGACGCGTTCCGCCTCGATGTTGCTTTGGACACTCACTGTACCGGCAGCACGATCAACGATCACCTTCGCGTCGCCATCGGCAGCCTGGATGGCCTTGGTGATCTTGTTGACACAACTGCCACATCCCATACCGGAAACTTCCAAAACGAACATAGCGGGCCTCTCATGCTGGTACGGCTTTTCTCGCCGCATTTACAGCTTCAACCTTGACACGATGACAAGGTCAAGGCCCGGTCAAAGGATTTATCTTCGCCCTGAAATCTTGTCCAACTCCTCTGGCGGCGGCCCCTGCTGCATCACAATTGTCCCTTACGATCTTGGCAGAAGATGGCGGACGTCGCAGTTGCCCGATGTCCTCCATCAGGACCAGATTGGCGCCGAACTCGCGGACATACCCGCTAAGGCCAAAGCCCTAGACAGTCAGTCATATGGATCAGGCGTTGAAACGCTGATGGCGGAACTTCCTCTCATAGGTTGCGGTGTGCCCATTTCAGTCTGTGACTACGCGCTTCAGCCGCAGTGCGTTGAATACCACGGAAGCCGAACTTACGCTCATGGCCAATGCCGCAATCATCGGTGACAATAGATGGCCGGTAAGCGGGTAGAACAAACCTGCCGCCAGCGGTATGCCCATAGCGTTGTAGAAGAATGCGAAGCCCAAGTTTTGACGCATGTTCTTCACCGTGGCCACGGATAGTGTTCTGGCCCGCAGGATGCCCATCAGGTCGCCCTTGACCAGCGTCAACTGGGAGCTGTTCATGGCAACATCGGTGCCAGTTCCCATGGCGATCCCGACATCAGCCCGGGCCAGCGCAGGGGCATCGTTGATCCCATCTCCTGCCATGGCAACCCGGCGCTTATCGCCCTGCAGGAGCGCCACCAGTTGCTCCTTGTCCTCGGGTTTCACTTCTCCGTGGACTTCCTCGATGCCGAGTTGTTTCGCGACCGCACGTGCCGTAGTCAGGCCGTCGCCGGTGGCCATGATGACCTTCACATCTTCTGCCTGTAGCCGGGTTACCGCCTCCTTGGAGGTGGGTTTGACCGGATCGGACACCGCTAGCAGGCCAGCGAGCACGCCATCGACGGCCAAGTACATGATACTCATGCCTTCCAGACGCAGCTGCTCGGCGCGGTCTCGCAACGGACTGGTGTCGAGGCCAGCCTCTTCCATCAAGGTCGTGTTGCCAAGCTGCAGCCGTTTGCCGTTCACCTGGCCACGTACACCGATCCCAGAGCCCGACTCAAACGCCTCTGGCTTGGACAAGCTGTGTCCATGCGCTCGCGCATGATCGACAATCGCATGTGCCAGCGGATGCTCGCTGCCTTGGTCCAGGCTGGCGGCAAGGCGCAAGACTTCGGGTGGCATGAACTGCCCGGTACCGACCACGCTATGAAACACTGGCCGGCCCTCGGTGAGGGTCCCGGTCTTGTCGACGATCAGCGTGTCGATCTTGCAGAGGTTCTCGATAGCACTGGCGTCTCGGAAGAGCACGCCACTGCTGGCAGCCTTCCCGGTAGCGACCATGATCGACATGGGAGTGGCTAGGCCGAGCGCGCAGGGGCAGGCAATGATCAGGACCGCGACCGCATTGATCAGGCCGAAGACCCAGCCAGGCTCCGGTCCGAAAAGCCCCCAGCCGAAGAGCGTGACCAGCGCGACCAGAATCACCCCCATGACGAAATAGCCGGCCACGGTGTCCGCCATCCGCTGCATCGGGGCTTTCGAGCGCTGAGCCCGCGCGACCATCTGCACGATTTGCGAGAGCACTGTCTCGGCGCCGACCTTCTGCGCCGCCATCACAAGGCTGCCGTGGGTATTCAGCGTGGCACCGATGAGTGCATCCCCAGCTTTCTTCATCACTGGCACGGGCTCGCCTGTCAGCATGGATTCATCGATAGCACTTTCGCCTTCCAGGACCACCCCGTCGACCGGCACCTTCTCGCCAGGGCGAACGCGCAGGTGGTCGCCCGTATGCACGTGGGTGAGCGGAATATCTTCCTCCTGACCATCGGCCCCGATGCGACGGGCCGTCTTGGGGGCAAGACCCAGGAGCGACTTGATGGCGGCGGAGGTTTGTGAGCGCGCCTTGAGCTCGAGCATTTGGCCGAGCAACGTTAATGAGATGATGACTGCAGCCGCTTCGAAGTAGACACCGATGCGGCCATCCTGCATGAAAGTCGTCGGGAAAACCTGCGGGAACACTGTGGCCGCAACGCTGTATAGGTACGCCGCAGCCGTTCCCAAACCTATCAGGGTCCACATATTCGGGCTGCGATTACGAATCGATGCGACCCCACGCACGAAAAACGGCCAGCCAGCCCATAGTGTCACGGGAGTGGCCAGAATCAACTCCACCCAATTCTGTGTGGCACCATGCAGCAATTGGAGTTGGTGGGCAGTCATGGCCAACACGGTCACGATGACCGTCAGGGGCAAGGTCCACCAGAAGCGGCGGGAGAAGTCCTTGAGTTCCGGGTTCTCGTCTTCCTCAAGCTCCGGTATTACCGGCTCTAGGGCCATGCCACAGATTGGGCAACTGCCCGGCCCACGCTGGCGGATTTGGGGATGCATCGGGCAAGTGTATTCGGCGTCCGCCGCGTTGCTTGGCTGCGGGGCAGCCGAGTGGAGATGGCCCGCGTGTTCTTGGTCCTGGGGAGGGCTAAGATAATGCACAGGCGCTGCGCGGAATTTCGTCAGGCACTTTTCACTGCAGAAGCGGTATGTCCTTCCCTCGTATAGCTCGAAGTAGCGACTATCCGGTGGCACCGTCATACCGCATACCAAATCGCGCTGACTACCATCCGGTTGCTCATACGGGTGCGAGTGGTCATGGTCATGGTCATGCTGGCACGATTCGGTGTGCATGAAGTAGTTCCCTTTGTTGTCCGGTTTGGACGAGTTTTCACCCTTCTGGTGAGAATACCCGCCATGGTTGTGCCCGAAGAGTTGCGTCAGCGGACAGAGCAACAAAATTAAATAACTGTAGTGCCTGTGACAGGTGGCCATAGTGCACGAGCCACATAAAACAGGCCAAATATGGCCAGCATGATCAGTGCAATACCGCCTTTAGTCCGCCAAAAAGGTATTGCCAGATCTGTACCACGGCGATGGGCTCCATCATGATCAACTCCCAAGCTGGGTGGGAAATATCGGCCGCTGCCGTATTGTCCAGCCTAGACAACATCTCCTTGAACAGCTGTGACGCCAATCAATGCTCCTGTAAGCGTGTCGATTATTGTTGTGGTGTAGCGTCATGGCATAGATCATTTCTGGAGGTTGCTGATCCTGCTGCTGCACCAGTGGTTGCCCTTCGACAATGCGCTGGCTGCCTTGTACCCCGGCGAGGGAGTGCCCAAGCCGCTGGAGGAGTACGACGCCGGCTCCCGGTGGGGAACGCCGTCCATGCTTTCCTGCCTGGACGGCCTATACTTGCTCGACCCCTTCTACCAGGCCTGTCAGGAAGGCCTGCCCAGTGGGCTGTAACGCCTGGAGGAGATCGCTTCTGACCAGTTCCGTCAAAGCGAGTACTTCCTCAGTTACTTCCACGCCAACGCATTGGAAGACGAGGAGCAGTTCGTTCTCCAGTTGCCGGCCAAGGTAGCCTTATGCGATCTAACAGCTCAAGCCCCAGACCTGATACATGCGGTGCGGTACAGCGCTGATCGGGTCACTCTTCGCTGTTCCCCTTCCAGCTTTGCCTTTGCCCACAGCAGACGTCGGAGATGAAACTGCTCGGCGGACTCACAAACCTGCTCCAGTGCTCTCGCACAAGGCTTTGATCTGGCCATCTTTGCTTGAATGGCTGACCCGTGGCAGGGCGTTGGCCGTGTTTTCTTCGTGCGTGTTGAGCCCAAGGCGAGCGCGATCCACCATCCACAGGCCGCTACTGCCGCGCGCCAATTCTATGCCGGCACTACTCGTCAAAAAATAGGTGAGTGCTTACCCGGCAGGCAATGGGCTACTATCGAGCCCTATATCTATCCGAAAGGGTTAGCTCCGTTGCCAGGGAATTGCATGCAGGCCATCGATATTGAAAACGCGATCGTTCTTCCTTGGGGGCTTGGCTCAAGATCGCCCCATGACCTGTTTTCTGTGTGCGCAGAAATCATTAACTGCCCTGGTGACATCGTTTTAGACGCTAGCAACCTCTCGTATATCGATCCGTTAGGGATGGCCACGCTGCGAGCGTTGTTTGAAAACCAGTTGGTCCAGAAGCGAGTTTCGATGCAGTTTTTGAGCAGAGACCTGACCTCCTACCTGGCCAGGATGGATTTTTTCAAGGACATTGATGTAGAGGGTGTAGATCTATCGGGGGTAGGACGTCGAAACGACCGAAGCACCTCGTTGGTGGAAATCACCAAAATCAGCGAACACCATCAAGCAGAGGCTGCAGCCTCTCGCCTCGCTAGAGCTATTACGGGAAGGTTGACTCAATCGGACCCGGATGCCCCAGTCGACGAGCACACGGGACGGAATGAGTTTGACTCCTACCGGGGCCCTCTGGAGTATTCGCTCAAGGAGCTATTGGAAAACTCGCTTACTCACGCCCGCAGAGAGGGACGTGGTGACGCCGCCGTTTGGCTGACCTGTCAGTTTTATCCAAAATTGAACCTTGTACGCATGGCCATCGTCGATAATGGGTGTGGGTTTCTCGCGACACTGAGGAATCACCCTGAGCTTCATGACCGCACGCATTTGCACGCGATCGAGGCGGCACTCAAACCGCGAGTGAGCTGCAACCGGGGTGCGATGGCCCAGATCCTGGGTAGCGAGAACCAAGGTATCGGGTTAACAACTACCGCAAAAATTGCAGACGCGGCGGGCGGTGGTTTGATCATCGTGAGCGGCAATGGCATACATGACACAAAGCGTCGGCAGTCTCAGGAGCTGCATGATGCGCTGTGGAATGGTGTATCGATCGCGTTTAGCTGTACCCGTGAGCTGCTGCCCACCATTTCGATCAGTGACTTGCTGCCGAAGGACGATGCAGGACAGGTTGACGACGATCTCGACCTAGATCTGAATTTCCGCTAGCTCTGGCTTTTTGATAGCTCGAGGGCTAGAGTCGATCATGCAAGGAGCGGTAAATGGGAGATTCAGCGTCAACTGAAACTCTCGGGCTGCAAAAAAGGATTATGCAATACAAGGGGTTACGACATGCAAACTCAAATTCGATTAAGTAGGGATAGTTCTATCCGAACGTACGGAATGCGAGCTTCAGCGATCCCCTACCGTACCGAAATCGAACGCTCGCTCAGCAGTGGTGAGAGCGTTGTCATAGATTTCGCTGGGAACGATGTCACTCAGTCCTTCGTCGACGAGTTGATCGGGGCGCTGATTCTGAAGGAGGGTCGCCAGGTGGTATCGCGCCTTGCCTTTGAAAACTGCACCAACGATGTCAAAGGAATCATTAAATTTGTGGTCCATGATCGAGTTCGACAGCTGCAAAAAATGCCCGCGTGACGGATCCGCATTGAATTTAAGGCCCTCAATATTGAGGGCCTTTTCATTGGTGCCAGGCAAAAGATAGCCGTCTTGAGTGGCCCCCATAGCTCGCCCTGAAAAGCGAATGTCAGGGGACACACCGCAGAAAAGCGTTCTGTAGCGGAGGAATACGTGGAAAACGGAGCTTAGGTTTCCTCATTGAGATGTGTAGAAATCCATCGCGACTCACCTATGCAAAGGCTGCGAAAAGCCTGAATCTACTGGGGTATCGTGGCGTGAGATATGTGCAAAAAAATGTGCACAGCATCTGCGGATTGGAGAGCTGGCTTGGCTCCTTAAGTAAAACCATCAAGCTGCAACGGACCTGCAACTCCTGCGGCTTGAAGCAAAGCGGGTAATACCACCCCTGAGCCCTACGAGGTGGTGTTCCGGTTTTTGACCAAACGAGAGCACGCCAGGCGCGCAAATGAGCTGCACGACCAGCTGAATGAAGTGCTCGGGGTGGCCAGAAATCTCAACGATGGGCTGTACTTCGGTGGAGCAGACGTCACGGTGCTACAAGACTTTACCATGCTCGATGCGGAAGACTTCGTGCGGTACAACCTTCACGACTGGCTCAGTGTTGGGGATACCGATGAAGATGAAGAAGGTGCCGATGATGCTGACTGAGCTGCTATCGGCCTCCCCTTTAGGATCTGGGTTTGACCTTAGCTGACCGGCTGCTCTACAAACCAATTGATTTTCTCCGGAGCCGGTGTCACTGTCGCTCCAAGAATAGCCCCCACGCCTCGGGCAGGTCCCAGACCTGTACTGCGCATCAGGGGGTTAGTTGTTTCTAGGGCCCGCCCAGGTCGATCAGGCATGCTTTGGGCTGGCCTCAAACCAGTGGGTGACCACCAAAAGGGTCAGTTAGGCCTACTGCTGCCTATCCTCGCTCGTTACCATCCAGAAACCCTCTATTGATACGGTTTCAGCAAAGATGGATGTCTATAAGCTCCGCATCGAAGACACAGAAAGCAAGATCATCGACAAGGAAGGTTTCGAGGCCGAGACCTTCCGCAGAGATCCGTGGTACCAGCCTGGAAGTGCGGGCAAGCTAGCTCAGTTTGCTGTATGCCCGGCATGCGACAACCCTGTCCAGCTGGTTGGGCTGTATGAGCTACCGCCTAACGTGAAGAACCCATTCGGGAAACATGCTACTAAGAGCATTCGCGGCATCGCTCCATTTGATAGTGAGGCCCGTAACGATTGCCCGTACTTCAAGCCTCGCCAGCATAAGAAAACAGAACGAAAAACCAGGTTTGACGGCGTCCCGCGGAAGATTCTCAAGCTATTGATCGAACAGTTCGATCGCGTGGTTTACATCCTGGAGAAAGAGACCCAACTGGTCCTTTCCGAGAACGCGTTGAGAGGCATGCTGCAGCGTTACAAGGGAGAGCGTGGCTACCTCTATACCGGCGCGACGCTTCGCAATGTGCCATGGATCTTTGCTTACATGTCGGACGCCACCCGCCTGTTTGGCCAGAAGGTCAGTGGAAATGCTGAGCTGGTGAAAGCTATTGCCGCTGAGGTGCCGGGGGCGGAAATCAGCAGCACTGGTCGGCTGGAATCGAAGAAGGTGCCTGGTTCGAAGGCGGCATATTTTGATCTCAAAATGAGTTTCATCCGCCATCGAATCGTCAAAGACAGTGAAGCGTCTGGCTTGGTTGAAAGCATGGAGTTTGTAGTGTCACAGCCTCGCGGAGGTGAGCTTGAGCACATTCACAAGGAAGTCATCAAATTCGATTCGGCTTGGTTCGAATCTCTTATCCGGATGCCGGTTGATCATCCTTATCGCAGAATGGATAGAGTGAAGATGGCCCGGGAGGAACTGGGCGATCTGCTGGAGCTGACTCAGGCCTGAGGAGGCCTGCTGTAAACCACTTTTTTTCACTGTAAACCACAGTGGTTTACAGTGAAAAAAGTGGTTTACAACGTAGCTATGACACGCGCCCTGGCCACTCCCCAGGCCAGCGCGCTCCTCATTGGTTCGTTCAGCCGGACGTCGAACACCTGTGCTGCTCGGGGCCTTGCCACGCCGCGGTGTCCTATAATTCATCTTCAGCTGAGTGGAGCAAAATGTTGTGAAGCGCACATTCATTGGAATGGTCGAGGCTGGTGAGCCACTGATGAGGCAAGCGCTTGAAGCTATCCGACAGGCCCACGAAGCGGAGGCTGCTGGATTGCCAGACCTTGAGGTACAGCGTCTTCACCTATTGGCAGATTCGCTCTATCAGGCGGTCATTGATTTTCAGCTCCTCAAAGCAGGTAAACCACCGTCGACTATCCAGTGAGGACCTGCCGCTACATGACGAAAAAGATACCAGCTCTTCTCCCCGACCACCCCATGTATACCGACGCAGTGGATGCGATGAAGCAATACCACGAGGCGCAGGCTTCTGGCTCATCTGCCGAAGAGGTTGAGCGCCTGCGTCAAATCGCAGAATCACAATTTCGGGCTGTCAGCGAGTATCAGCTCAACGCTCTGGGATATCAGTCTCGTCGTCCGCACTGAAGGGATAACCGATCCGGAGGTAGCTTCAGAATCCATCAAGCCAAGCGGAAGACTCACGACGCGGTCCGATTGATCAGCGAGACGGTCGGGAGGGTTTGCACACAGCCCCAAAAAAAAAGCAGCTCCCGAGAGCTGCTTTTTTCTTACTCCCCCTTTTTGTGCTTGTGGGGTTTCAGGTCCGGATGGTCCTTCTGCTTTTCAGGGGTGACTCGCTGCCTTTTGTCCGGAGTGCCATCTTCATTGGTGCGCTTTGGGCCTGGCTTGATGCTCATGCAAAACTTCCTTTTCCGCTTGGGTTGTTGAATGCAGCTATGTAATTAGTCCAGCTTCTCTCAGCTGTCAAAGCAGGCTGGTGCAGAACCGCCTGGCCGATGATCCGGTCCACATCGAACATTCAGAGGCCAGAATAAGAGCCTCCGACAAAGGGCTTACAAGGGGCAGTGAAATCCAGCGCTGAGCGATACGAAGACGTCTGGACGTTCATCATGCCGAGCACGGTGTGGAACAGGTTGTCGTGGCTCAGCGGTGACGTGGTTTGAGCTTTCAAACAACCCACGTTGACCTTTTCGCTCTTCGCGAGCGAGTCAGACATCCAAAGTACCAACGGCACCTTTGTTTGCTCGTCAGGAGCCATCGCGTAAGGCAGCCCGTGTAGATAGAGCCCACCCTCCCCCAGCGATTCGCCGTGGTCCGAAACGTACATCAGCGCAGTGTCGAACTTGGTGTTGGCCGCCAGGATATCGATGAGATTTGCAGTCACATAATCGGTGTAGAGGATTGAGTTGTCGTAGGCATTGACCACCTCCTCCTGCTTACATTTGTCGAGCTCGTTGGTCTCGCACACCGGTGCGAATTTCTTGAATTGCGAGGGGTAGCGCTTGTAGTAGGCCGGGCCGTGACTGCCTTTGTAGTGGAGCACCAGGACAGCATCGCCTTCCTGGCGCTTGATGAAGTCTTGCATCTCCGTGAGCAGCACCCCGTCCTTACACTCCTCGCTGGTGCACAGTTGGGAATCCGCGTGAGAGGCAGCCTTGTGGTTGGGAACCCTGTCGCAGACCCCTTTGCACCCCGAGTTGTTGTCAGTCCACATGACACTGATGCCAGCGCGTTGAAGCACGTCGAGCAGCCCTTCTCGGCTCTTGGCCAAGCCATCTTTGTACTGGGCCTTACCCACGTCCAGGAACATGCATGGCAGCGAGACCGCGGTAGCGGTACCGCAGGAGCTCACGTTCGTGAAGCTAATGACATTTCGCTTTTCTAGTTCCGGATTCGTTTCACGGGAGTAGCCGTTGAGGGAGAAGTTGGCGGAGCGAGCGGTCTCTCCTACTGCCAGTACCAGCAGCCTGGGTTTACGAGCCGCACCCTGTCGATTAACTACCGCATCAGTACCAATGGCCGTCAGCGTTTTAGGTGAGGCCAGCTGACGCTTCAGGTACCCATGGCCAGCCGCAAACAAGTTGGTAGGTACCAGAATCAGCCGGATCTCCCGATTGTTGCGCAGCAAGGAGGCATACGACTGGTACTGACTCAACGCGATGCCAGATAAGGTCAACAGAGCGAGCGACAGAGCAATGAACCTGCTGACCAAAGCTTTGGCCCAAGGCTTGCGCCGGAGGGGAACCCGGGCAATCAGGTAGACGGGCAACACCCCAACCATTGCGACCCAAAGACCGAGCTTCCAATTCAGCAGCTCGGTTGCCTCAGCGACGTCGGTCTCCACAACGTTGGTGAACATTGTGTAATCGATCACGATGCCGTAGGCATTCATGAAGTAACTCGCAAAAGACGCGCTGATCAGTACCAGGCACAGTATGGGTTTGGCCAGCCGCCCCCATGACAGCAAGCTCAGAACGGTAAACACCCATGCGAATACTATGACTGGGAGGCTAGCCGCTAGCTGCCAGTTCACTTCATCGGTTTTGAATACCAGCTTCCAGAGCACGTTCCAGAGCTCAGCGTTCGCGAATAGCAGTAACCAAAAAGTCACCAGGCCGATTAGCAAATTAGTACTGATGCCTTTCTGCCGCGCATTGCGAATAGCAAAGATCCATTTGCTTAACAGGGTGTGAACAATGGATTTGGAAGGTGTCATTATCAAACTCTGGAAGCTGCTTATCCATGGCGGTAGCTATGGAGTTAGCGGGAGCTACAAGGCAAACCGTCGACAGATGCTGAGCGATTGCGCAATGTGCGGAGCGTCAGAGGCCTTAGGCCCCTAGGCGTTGGGGACGCTTAGTATGTGTGAGGCATAGGGATAAAAAGAGAAATGAATCTCGCTGAGCGCATTATTTCCGGGACCTGATAACGACACGATGACCTCGGGATTACAATGCTGACAGAAATCCAATTACTGCTGTTTTGATTGTCATTGATCACGCTATGATCAAAATTAGGGGGATACTACCCACCAAAAGCAATGCTCCGCTCAGCTAGATAAATTTAATTTCACAAACAAAACGGTTTCGTTTTGTCGTAGGCTAATTTTGAACTTTCAATTCAACTTACAAGTCTTTCTCGCGAGCAGAATATTATTTTCAACTTTTGCTCGTTAATATGTCACCCATCAATGAGGGGCGAATACCATGAGCTTTTTCAAAAACATCCTGGGCGGGCACCATGGCCGTGGAAACCACGGTGGAGGCAAGCACCACAGCGGGGGACATGGGGCCGAGCAATATGATCGCCATGGCCGGCAGCAGGGCTGCGACGGCGGTAATCAGGTGTATGACGGCGGGCGCCCTCCCACTCCTGCCCCCATCAAAGATCTGCAGGGCTGCAGGCAGTGCCGGACGGCCAACGATCCGTCAGCACGCTTTTGTCTAAACTGCGGAACACCGCTATCGAGTGGTTGCACCGCCTGCGGCTCGCTGCTGAGTGCAGGAGCAAGATTTTGCAGTCACTGTGGCCAAGCGACGCTCTAAGGCTAGGTAGACAGGAAGGCCAACGAGACCACAACCCTGCGCAAGGAGAAATACGTGGGTTCAAATCATGACCATGGCAGCGCTGCAGTACGCGAGGGGCATCAGAAGAAGCTAATCATGGCGCTCGGCTTGACTGGCAGCTTCATGATTGCAGAAGTGATCGGTGCGTGGATTACCGGCAGCCTGGCGCTGCTGTCGGACGCATCTCACATGTTCACAGATACTGCCGCCTTGGCGATCTCACTGATTGCACTTCAGATAGCCAAGCGGCCGGCGGATCAGAAAAGAACCTTCGGCTATGCGCGCCTGGAAATTCTGGCTTCGACGTTCAACGCCGTGCTGCTCTTCCTGGTGGCGATGTACATCTTGTATGAGGCCTACCAGCGCTTCTTCATGCCGGCGGAGATCGCTACCGGAGCGATGATGTGGATCGCAATCGCCGGCCTGATCATCAACCTAATTTCGATGCGCCTTCTGGCATCTGCGAGCAACGAAAGCCTCAACGTCAAAGGAGCCTACCTCGAAGTTTGGAGCGACATGCTCGGCTCGCTTGGCGTAATCATCGCGGCACTTATCATCCGCTTCACCGGCTGGACCTGGGTCGACACGATTGTCGCTGTGGCGATCGGCCTTTGGGTTCTGCCGCGGACGTGGCAGTTGCTTCGCGAAAGCCTGGGGATCCTCATGGAGGGTGTCCCGAGGGGGCTCGACGTTACGGCAATCGAGGCCACCATCCTCGGAGTAGATGGCGTGACGGACGTTCATGACTTGCACGTGTGGGCTGTCAGCAGTGGCAGTAACGTGATGACGTCGCACGTAGTGGTTCGGGATTCTGCAGATGGGGATGCTGTGTTGGCGGCCGTCGTGGATGCTGTCAGCGATGCATTCGAAATCCATCACTGCACCATCCAGATCGAGCGGGCAGCTTTCCACGAGAGCGTTCCCTCACCCTCGCACTGACCGATCGGTAAACACCATGCAAACACATCACCCTCCTGGCTGAGGGTGATGTTGCAAAAAAAATGCGGTGAGGGATGCCGTAAACGGCAGGAGCGCTTCAAGGGGGTTGGTGAATGGCTTCGCCTGCCCTCGTCAACAACCTCCAGAAGGCTCAGCGATGGCCTGGATCATCACGAAGTACCTACTCACTGCCGGTATAGTGATTCTCGTGTCAGAGCTGGCGAAACGCAGCGACAAGCTGGGCGGCTTGGTCGCCGCCCTACCCTTGGTCACGGTCGTGACGTTGGTCTGGCTCTATTTAGAGAACCAGAGCATGGAGAAGATCTCCAACCATGCTTGGTACACGTTCTGGTACGTGCTTCCGACCCTACCGATGTTTATTGCTTTTCCATTGCTGCTACCTAAGCTCGGCTTTTGGCCGACACTGATCAGCAGCATCCTCATCACAATGGCCAGCTTCGGAGGCTTCGCCATACTGCTGCGCCGGTTCGGCATTGAGCTTCTATGATCCGGTGGCCGCAGGGATCATCTTGATGAGTCTTAACGGCTATTAACACACTCGCCCTTCACCAGGTAGCGAACCATGTGCAGTTCGCCTTTCGAGTCTTCGTAGGTCATCATGCTTCTTACATTACCGCAGTACCGCACACTGGGTGATACATACACCAACTTACCAACGTCCAGGTCCATGCCATAGGCGTAGTCTTCTAGTTGAGGCATGGGCTTTTTTACGCGTTGAGCATAATCCGCTGTAGCCTCTCTAGCAGTACGCTCGATGCGTTTATTGATCTCCATACCGCTTTGGGCATTGGCTGTTAGTGATGTAAAGAGCAAAAACACGGCGATCGCTGATACAGTAGTGTTCATAAGAAGTCCCTTAATAAAAAAGCGCCCGTAGGGGGGCGCTAAAATTCACCTACCAAAGGAGCGTATGGTTTACAGGTGAATGCACTGGCGCGAACAACTGCTCGGTGCTCTTGCCAAGCTGCTTTGAAATGAGACAATTTCCAAAGCAGCGATGCCTCTTCCGCTGCCCTTAAACTAGCAAAGGAGGCTAACACCAAGATGATCGGGCAATTACAATTTGGACATGTAATAGATTGTAAGATAATTATTCGAGAGAATATCGAGCCGCCACGTGAACTAATTTGCAGAAAGGCGCTGCGGTTTGCGGCCGTGCATGGGGTCTGCCTGCGTGGCGCCCTCGATCCAAGGCCAGTACCAGTCCTTGCAAGCTAACGACCGAAATGCTGCCTGTCCTGGCCGATTCCACCTGCCAGGCGAATCTGTCATACACCGCCGCAGGCCCCAGAATCCGCTATGCTTAGGGGTGGAGCCTGCATGACTGTCAGAAATCTTGCGGCTACATTACAAATTTGTAGGATTTCGCCGCGGCCAGCTTCTTCGCGTTAAGATTCAAGCGTCCTCAGGTGACCCGGCGTATGGACAGAGGTAGCGACTACCACATGCCATACCCTCAGCCAAACTTTCGAACAGCCTGCAACCATAATCTTGGCGGATTAGGCCAACTCCTTCCTCACACCTTGAGATAAGTTATGCGCGTTCTAGTTGTGGAAGACGAAATTAAAACTGCCGAATATCTTCAGCAGGGCCTATCCGAAAGCGGGTATGTCGTAGATATCGTGCACAACGGTGTAGATGCTCTGCACTTGTTCAACACTAATGTCTATTCGTTGGTCCTCCTGGACGTGAACCTCCCGGGTATCGACGGCTGGGACCTGCTGGAAACCATCCGTAAGACCAGCCGGGTCCGCATCATCATGCTGACCGCCCGCGGACGCATCAATGACAAGCTCAAGGGCTTGGACGGCGGCGCGGATGACTACCTTGTGAAGCCATTCGAATTCCCTGAGCTGCTTGCTCGCATCCGTTCGCTGCAACGCCGTGGTGATGAGTTAGTCGAGAAGAGCTCGCTGAAAATTGCCGATCTGGAACTCGACTCCGTCCGCCATCGCGTCTTCCGCGGTGGCACACGCATCGATCTCACCACCAAGGAATTTGCGCTTCTGCACCTGCTCATGAGCCGAACGGGCGAAGCGCTGACTCGCTCTCAGATCATCTCGTTGGTCTGGGATATGAATTTCGATTGCGACACCAATGTCATCGATGTAGCCATCCGGCGCTTGCGCTCGAAGATCGATGACCCGTTTGAAACCAAGCTCATTCACACGCTTCGTGGCGTTGGGTACGTTTTTGAGGAACGCGCATGAGGCCATTCAGCCTGGCTGCAAAGCTGGGGTTAAAAGTTGGGTTGATGAGCGCAGCGTTGCTGCTTCTGTTCGCCACCTTTGGCTATCTGATGGTAGGCAAGGCTCTGGAAAGAAATGCCAGAGCAGACCTGGAAGTAAAGATGGCGGGGATGGCTCACAACCTGTCCACCATCCCGGACATCTCCGGCGTCAACGCGGATGCGCATCAGCTTGTCGATTTGGTCATGGGCCACAACAACCTGTATGTGAGCATATTCGATACCTCACAGAATCAGACTCCCCTGCTCTCGATTGGCTCGAAACAGGTCAATCTGGAGGTGCACAAGTTTCAGCCGGCGGCCCAGCCCAAAGAGCACGAATGGCGTGATACGCAGGACCGTCCTCTGCTGAGTGCTTCTCGAATCATGCGTTTGGGCGATGGAACAGAGGTCAGCGTCTATATGACCATGGACCAGTCATCCAGTGAGGCGCTGCTCGATGCGTTGCTGACCTGGGCCTTGATGATGTCCCCCGTCATCCTCGCACTGATCTTGGCCATTGGCTGGTGGACTGTGCGCAGAGGCCTGCTACCACTGACCAAGTTCCTCAAGATCGCCTCGAAAATCTCAACCGAGAGCCTCGACCATCGCCTTCCAACTGATGGGATGCCGGCAGAACTCAAAATGCTCGCCGACGGCATCAACATCATGCTGGCTCGCCTGGATGATGGGGTTCAGCAGCTCTCGCAGTTTTCTGACGACCTTGCTCACGAACTTCGAGCACCGCTTTCCAACCTGATGGGCAAGGCCCAGGTTGCCTTGACCAGAGAACGATCGCTTTCCGAGTACCGGGAGGTTCTGGAGTCGTGCACAGAAGAGCTGGACCGCATGAGCCGCATGGTTTCCGACATGCTGTTCTTGGCCCAGGTCAGTCATCCAGCATCAATGGTGGAGTTCGAATCCGTCTCCTTGGTCGACGAGGTTCAGCGAGTGTGCGAGCTCTTCAGCATTTCAGCAGAAGAAGGCGAGATTCAGCTGCAGATCTCCGGCAGTGATGACGTGGTGCGCGGGAATCGCCTGATGGTTCAACGTGCCGTCTCGAATCTGGTCTCGAACGCGATCCGTTACTGCCCTCGCGGCCGCACGGTCTACGTTAAGGTGCAGCATAGTGCGAGCGGTACGACGTTGAGTGTCGGCAACCCCGGCCGTGGTATTGCCAAGGAACACCACGCGCACTTGTTTGAGCGGTTCTACCGTGTGGACAAGAGCCGAGCACGGAGCGAAGGCGGTACCGGTCTTGGCTTGGCCATTGTGCAGTCGATCATGAGTCTGCACCAGGGATCGGCGAGCGTGGAGGTGACCGAAGAAAACTTCACCTGGTTCCACCTTCACTTTCCGGAAGCCCAGCAAATGCAGCCGGCAATGACCGCCGCTTAAATTGCGCAGACACGATTAGGCCCGTCAATCGACGGGCCTTTTGTTTGCCTCAATGCATCAGTGCCGAAGGACCACAGGGTCCATGGGCGACCGCAGAATCACCGACTTAATAATCTTCTGTTCGTCAGGATTGGCGTTTTTCCACAGGTGTGAGAAGTACTGAGCATTCACTTTCTCTTGAGCACTTACGCTGCCGGCGGCATCGATCAGGCGCATGGTCGAGTAGACACAGATCAGCGCCAGAATGAAGAACGCCGTGGCGACCACCATCACATAACGCTTGGCCAGCACCGGTGCCCGCTTGAGCTCCTGGATAGAGGCGTCCGCCGCCTTTGTCGCTGCTGTAAGCTCCGAGATCAGTGGCTGGATGGCGGTGTCGACTCCGCGGCATGCAGCTGAATACGCTGATGCAGCGGCGCGCAAGGCAACCTCCTCCGCGTTCGACCAAGCCTTCTCCGCCTTTCGCACCTCCTCCTGAATCTGCCGGCCGACAGCGTCCACCTGCTCCACCAGTTCGTTCGACCTCTCCAGAACAGCGCTGGAGGTGCGCGTCTGCGAGGTCAGCTCATCGAGCTGGACAGTGAGTTTTTCAGTGCAGCGGCGAAAGTCACCGATAGCAACTGCCCAGGGCTCTATGTCATTCATGGCTATCTCCTAGGGCGGCCAACAACGCCGCGCTGAATTAACGCGCTAGATATCAAAATTGTAATTTAAGAGAAAATTCGAAGTCGCCCTCGACAGTGCCGAGATAGACATGATCCTTCCAGATTTGAAGATTTAACGCATCCTATCTGCAGCCAAAATTACGGAATTGTAATTATTGACTCACCTTGTCGTTAGCTTCGCGTTCCTAAACTACAAACCAACAAAGGCCGCTAATCAGGTTGGCCTAGTATGAACCGAGGTTCACAATGAAATTTGTCAAATCTATCGCTATTGGCAGCCTGCTGCTGGGTCTCATGGGTACCGCTTACGCTGAAGGCGGCTTCGAGCGAACGAAACAGTTCAACGAGAACTTCCGAACCGAACAGGCTCGCCTATGGAGCGATGACTCTTCGGACCAGAACAAACAACAAGTCGCTCAAGAGCAAAAGAAAGAAAGCAAGGATGGTAAGGAACAAGCCGACAATTAATCGGCGGTTAAATAGGACTTCAAATGACGAAAGAAATCGACAAAAAAGCCAGGGTAAAACCTGGCTTTTTTGTGCTTGGAATTTAGCCTTCGTTCTTGCGAGGCGTTTCCGCATTGCTTTCTCCGGCCAGACCCTCGGCACCTTGTGCGGGGCGTTTCCAATGGCACAGCAGGAGCTGGCTGGCGTTCGCTTCGGTGATCGATGTGCAAGCTAGATCAGCGGGCAGACCATCCTTGCTGTCTCGCAAGCGCCTGGACAGATAGAACGAGCCATCCCGCGGCCACTTGGCAGGATCCTTGATGTTCTCGGACTTCCCGCTGCTGTAAAACTCCGACGAGTATGAGCGGCGGCCAGGATAGATCAGGGGAGCGGAATGAGCAGACTGCACATTGAGCCAGGCTTGAACCACATCCCGCTGATTCTGAGGGCGCTCCTCTAGTACCCCGGCGTAGATGATGCCCGCACCGATGATTGGCAACACCAATGCGCTCGCAGCGGCAGCCCAGGTGGTCTTCGGGCCAACTTCGCTGACCCGTGCAGACAGCAGCAATGCCCACGCTGGCAGCGCGGGTAGCAGGTAGGTCCACAGAATGTTGCCTGCAAATGTGAAGAAGACCGGTGTCGCCAAGGCCCACAGCCAGAGGTAGGCTTTGAAGCGCTGCATCGATCCACGCTTGCGGATCAACAGTGGTAGAAACAAGGCCCATGGCAGTAGCGACAATCCGAGCTGGATCCAGATGCTGCCGTACGGCTTGGCATGAGCACTACCATAGAGGTCCCCTGCCCAGTTACTGACGACGTAGCGGCTCCAGTGCTCACCAACGAAGAAGTACTCCATGAAGCCGGGCGTTTTCATCTCGGCCGCGACATACCATGGCACGGATATACCGAACATGAGTACAAGGCCGCTAATCCAGGGAAGCCTCAGTACCCGTCCCCATTCCTTGTAGATAACGAACCAGGCGAATGCCGGCGCCCCCATAAGCACCAGGGTCAGCGGCCCTTTGGCAAGCAAGCCCAGCCCGAGACCTGCGAACATCAGGTAGGCATCCGCCTTGCTGGCGCACTTCATCCAACGCCAGAAACCGTAGCTGGCCAGCAGAATCGAGAACGACAAAACAGGGTCAGTCAGCACAACACCGCTGGAGACCAGGCCAAGTGTGGTGCTGGAAAAAATAATGGCAGCCCAGATGCCGGCGTTACGAGAAATCTGCTGCGTGCCGAGTTTGATGATGATGAAACAGCTTGCCAGGTGGAGTAGCCACGCTGGGAAGCGCGCAGCGAACTCGTTAACGCCGAAGACCGTCATGCTCGCGGCCTGGGTCCAGAAGGACAACGGAGGCTTGCCCCAGAACGGTACCCCGTAGTCGAACATGGGCGTGATCCAGTCATTCAACTCGACCATCTTGCGAGCCATTTCAGCGTAACGGGCCTCAGATGTGTCCATCAGCGGGTAGATGCCCAGCCCCACCAAACGCAATAGCAAAATCGAACCCAGGACCCACCACAGCGTCCTCTCGTTCTTCAGGTTCAGCATTTCTTACCCTCGATCGAAGCCATCGAAGGGTGGAGTGACACGGGATCTGCCTTGTTGCTGTGCTTCAGGAAATAGAGAGGCCGGCGCTTCACTTCCGCGAGTGTCACGCCCAGGTACTCCCCCACCATGGCGACACCGACGCACATGAATGAAGCCATTCCGACGATCAGGTGATGGATGTCGAAACTGCCTGCCACAAGCGACGCAAGCATGTAGCAGATGCTGGAGACGAAAAGACCGAAACTGATGAGGCTGAAAATGCGCAGTGGTTTGCGAGAGAAGCTGACGATGCTCTCGATGGCCAGATTGAACAGGCCAGCTGCATTCCATTTGGTGCTCCCGGCATGGCGAACAGTGCGATTGTAGGGGAGTTCGATGGTACGAAAGCCTACCCAGCCGATCATGCCTTTGAGAATCCTGGAGCGTTCATCCAGGGCCCGCAGGGCTGCCAGCGGCGCAGGCCCAATCAATCGGAAATCGCTGACATCGGCCGGCATGTCCACCTTCTCCACCAGGCGCTGCATGACCCAGTAGTAAGCCCGGGCACTCATGCGCTTGAACCACGAATCACCGATTCTCAGGTTGCGCTGCATGTTCACCACGTCGTAGCCGCGTTGCCAGTAGTCCACCATGGCCGCGATGAGCTCTGGTGGATCCTGCAGGTCGACATCAATGAAGATCAGCGCACTGCCACGGGCATGGTCTATCCCGGCGCTCAGTGCAGCCTCTTTGCCGAAGTTGCGACTCAGGGACAGGCAACGTACAGATGACCCATCCTGATAGTGGCGAAGAATGTCGGCCGTCCGGTCATTACTGCCGTCGTCGACATAGAGGATTTCGCAGGAGACGGGTAAGCGCTTCACCACGCGGGTGATTCGCTGGTGGAACTCGGGGATGGTTTCCTCTTCCTGGAAGCAAGGGACCACGATGGTTAACAAGGGATCAGGGCGCTCGGGAAAGCGATGTAATGTCTGCATGATTGAATGTCCAAAAACGATGTGCAATGAATCCAAGTGCAGTGAGGCTTAAGGTCACTACGACTTGGGAGATGAGCGGTGACAGATTCGACTTGATGAGGAACCACATACCCACGCCATTGCCGAAGTTTGTGGTTAACGCGACCAGTGCAAACCTGACAGGCTGAAACTTACGAGAGCCATCTGCCACAAAACAGAGCGCCCTATTTCCAATGAAGCTCGCGATTGCGCCAACCATGCCGCCACAGATACTGGCCAGTAACGGAGTAACGAATTCTGTCGTAACCAGCAATAGGAACACCGCATAATGGACTCCCGTTGCTATGAAGCCGATCCCCAGATAACGAATCAGTAAGGTAGTAAGAGGTGGGGTTTGATTTTCCATGCCCAAAGCCTATGGAGGCAAAGGTGAAAAAATAGTGAACTAAATGTAAATGCGTAATTAGCCGAATCTATATATGGTAAGTAACAAGTCGGCGCACTAGGCTAGCACGCTACAATATCAGAGGGATTGCCTGAAAATTACGCTTTCGAAATAAAAGCCTTCCGATAACGCATGCATGACCCGTGGATTACAATGTTGACAAGATAAGGAAACACCGGGTGGCATTGAGATAGATTCCCCGAATTAAGGGGGACCTAATGGTTACACAAAATGAAACATATACAAGCAGCGTTGTTCCTTACAGCCCTGACATATTGGATGATTTGCCAATTGATGATCAGCTGGCCGTAGAGTTTTTCGCAACAGCACGTTGTGCCAGTTTCAAACAGGCTGCCCGAGGGCTCAATGTGCCAGTGGTAGGCCTGCGGAAACGCTTGGAGAAACTGGAAGAGCACATTGGTGCTCCCGTGTTTGTCTACAAACACAACAAGCTTGCCCTGACCCGCACAGGCGAGAGGGTCAGCCATTACCTGTGCCAGCTCTTCGGCCCAGACGGCCTTGGCAAGTCCGGTGAAAAGGAAGTCCCCAGGCTTACCATCGCGATCACAGAGCCAGTGCTGAACGACATCGTAAACCGCGATCTAGTCGCCTACGTGCGTGATCATGCCGAAATGCAGCTGGAAATCCATTCAGAATGCACAACGCAGATGCTTTCTGAGTGTGAAGTCGATGTGGGTATCGCTTTGGGAATCTCCGAACAAGCCTTCAGTTATGCGAGAATCCCCGCAACACCTGATCCGAGCCGCCCATGAGCCAGATGAGCTTTTCCGACTTTGAGTACGCCGGCAAGCGCAAGCAAACCCGCCGAGAGC
>NZ_BQHW01000034.1 GCF_021602025.1 Pseudomonas ceruminis | reverse complement strand
AATAGGAACCGAGTGTTGGCTGCATGAAATACCCGTTTAAAGGCTAGATCTGGTGCTCACTTAAATTTGAGTGCACTCGATGTCTTGGCTTTGCGGGGCTGGGTAGATGACATGGCCGGACGGTTACCGTATACGGCGGTTCAGGTTATGCGATTAAGCCGGTTTATCGTATCCAGTATTGAGACCAGCCCGAGTCGATCCCACAGCTTCTTCGGTAGCGCCTGATTCATATGTGACGCTCCCGAGTTCCACCATGGGCCTCGGCCATTGACCGCCGATTTCCACGCCCGCGCCTCGTCGATTCCCAAACGCATCAGGTTGCGCGCCCTCGTAGAGGGCCGCTTCCATTGACGCCATATGACGCAACGAAGTTTGTGACGCACCCAGCCATCAAGCTCCTCAAGTGGCCGCTTGCTCTGACTCAGCTTGAAGTAGCCAGCCCAACCACGCAGCACGGGAGTCATTTGCTCAACGATAAATCTCATTGAGCGGGCCCGTATCCGACGCAAGAGTTCCCTGAGTCGGTCGCGCAGGCGGTGCAGGCTTATGCTCGCTACCCTCAGCTTCGGCTGTTTATGCCAGCTCATCCCATAACCCAAGTAATCACAGGCCCAAGGCCGTGCCACACGGCTCTTTTCCCGATTCAGTGTCAGTTTCAGGCGCTGGATCAGGAAACGCTCAACACTGGCCATGACCCGTTCGCCTGCACGATGACTACGCACATAAATGTTCGCATCGTCGGCATAGCGCACGAAGCGATGGCCCCGCCGTTCCAGTTCGCGATCGAGTTCGTTGAGCAGGATGTTCGACAGCAACGGCGAGAGCGGGCCGCCTTGCGGCGTCCCTTCCTGCCGTCGGCTGACGAGTCCACCTGACATCGTTCCCGCTTCAAGATAACGACGGATCAGCGTAAGAACGCGTTTGTCCTCGATCTGACGCGCAACATGGGCCATCAGGACATCGTGATTCACCCGATCAAAGAACTTCTCCAGATCGAGTTCCACGCACCAACGGTGACCCGCCACCACATGGCCGCGGGCGGTTTCGATGGCTTGGTGAGCGCTTCTGCCCGGACGAAAGCCGTAGCTGTAGTCCGAAAACAAGGGGTCGAAGATCGGCGTGAGCTGTTGCAGCAAAGCCTGCTGGATCAGGCGATCCACGACGCAGGGAATACCCAGCTGCCGTGTTCCGCCTTTGGATTTGGGGATGTCGACGGCGCGTACACCTTGCGGGTGATATTCGCCAGCCAGCAACCGAGTCTTGAGGATCGGCCAATACTGTTTCACGTAGCCTGCCAATTGGTCGACCGTCATGCCATCGGCACCCGGTGCACCCTTGTTGCTGACTACGCGTTGATACGCACGCTTGAGGTTGGCGGGTGCAAGCACCCGCTCCATCAGCGTGTCCGGCTCCGCGTTCGTCCACGCCACAGACGCCGCCGATGTCTGCGCACTGACAGCCGCAAGCCCAGGATTCTGTCCCGGACTTGGGGTTACAGTTCTCTTGCGGAGAAATTTCTGCTTTTCCGACATTCGACGAGACTCTGACGCCTACTGGCGGCATAACCTGTTCGGCCCTTGGTGGCATGGTTATTTGCCACTTACTACGGCCTCGGCTGACTTCTGTAGGTTCATCCCGTCGCCTCTCGACGCTCGGTAGCACAGTGGCAAACCTACAGATCTCCCAGGGTAATTCGCGTGACCTTCCTGCTTATGCCTGTCGGATTTACGTCACAGCGTTCCGTGCAAGTATCGGGCTTTGACGGTTTGGGCCATCTTACCCCGCTGCGCCGCCTCTATCCGCTTCCTGTTCGTCAGGCCAGCATTTTGCCTCGGGCTTCCTTCAGATTCGCAGTCACCCGCGACACCCTTGCCTTCGGCTAACACTTCCCCTTGCCGGGTGTGTAGAGGACTTTCACCTCCAAGTCACCAGCGTGGCCACCACAGCCAAGCTGGTTGCGCTTGCGCGCAACGCGCCATGCCTGGCGCACCCAAAAAAAACCGGCCCTGAGGCCGGTCATGTAATTTGGTGCGGGTGGTCACGTGCCCCGTTTAGTCACGGTGGTGGACGCCATGAGGTCGAAGATGAACTGGGATTTCACAGTGAAAACCGGAACCGCGATGAAGGCTGCAAGCACAACGGCTAGCACGAGCGGATGCCCGATGCTGAGCAGAAGCAAGACGGACATGATCTTCAAGGTGGTGCGCAAGATGCACTGCCAGATGGATAGGTTGCCGTTGAGCGAGATCGTCCTGACACGGAACAACAGCTTGCCGGCCGTCGTGCCACGCCAAGTCCTGGTCAGTGTCGCTTCGTAGATCAACCACACCAAAGGCAACAGAACAAGGAAGTAAGGTGCCAGGCTGAGTGCTGCCCCCTCAGTCCAGCTCAGGCCGGGGGTAGCAACGTCGAATGGGCCCGACGTATCGACATGGGCATTATGAGCCATGACTAAAGCCAGTAGTGCTAGCGATCCACCCAGTACCAGCGATACCAAAACAAAATCTGTCGTGGTTGCCGCTATGCGCTGAGCGACGTTCAGCAGTTTGGAGCCAATTTTCATCGTTCACCTGATTGCTTGTGGAGGACTAGAACATGTTGCCCATCGCATCGAGTGCTGCCATTTGCGAGTTTGTGGGTTCGGCCGTGGTCGGATCTTGAGAGTCATGCGATGGGCTGGCCTCATCAAGGGCACCTGCGCTTGAGAGCAGCTGCGGCTGTTGGTCGATCAACGAGTCCCGAGCATCCATACCGTAGTCAGGTGGGGTGGCGACAGGGACAGACAGTGCATGAGCCTCGACAGCACCTGTGTGCAAGGGAGCACCACTCTGGGTGCCCACCGGCTCAGGTTGCAGGGGAGGGCGAACCTCCTCGACAACCAGGGCCGGCTCCATCGGTTCAGCGGGAGCTAGGGGCCCTGAGGGCGGCGCGACTGCCGGAGCTTTTACAGCCCCTGGTTTTGCGGTGATCTCTCGCTGCCGTGGTACCCGTTTCTTTCGGCTCGGTGGAGCTGCACTTTCACGCTTGGATTGGCGGCCCGTCGCAATCATTCCCCCCGGGCCAGCAAGAGCGTTATTCAGAGCTTCGTCTAGGGTGCCGGCCTCACTGTGGCTCAAAAACCACTGATAAAAGACTCCCCTGATAAGAGGCGTGTCTTTACCGTATGGCAGTTCGGACATGAACTCCAGCAAACCTGGGCAAACGTCTTCTGGGATATTCAGATTTATTTTGCGCTCAGTTTCATTAGGGTCATATACACGAATTAACTTAGCCATTTACAGCAGACACCCTTTTTGCATTCGCGTTTACGATGCTCCGGATGATTTGTCCAAGGGCATAGCGAGCAAAACCGTCAGCAACAGCCCAGCGAGGATTTTTTACAAGAATGCTGTGTTGCCATACATCTTTGGCGCGAGCATAGATCGCCTCGGCGCTTCCACCCGCAACTAAAATCCCATTGAGGGAACGAGCATCATCGGAAAACAACGAGTTACCTTTAGAGATAACCTCCTGAACCACATGCTGTTGAGCTTCGGTCACTTGCTCTTGAATGTTTACCTCCTGACCGTACTGGAAAAGACATTTGGTGCTGAACGATTCCTCACACTCCACCAGGCTTGCTTGAATCTCGCGCTTGCCTAGGATGCGGCGCAACTGCTCTGCAGCAGCACTCATTCCTGCGCAGGAGTCAGCGCCCCGTTCAATATATTGACCTTCCCTCATCAAAAGAAAGTCAGTCGAGTAATGCCCACCCTCGATGACGCCATAGGATTTAGGCCTTCCGTTAGCACCATTGATCAGATTTTCAATGGGCATGCCCGACTGATCAAGGATGTAGTCGCAGTAAGCGCCCATTGGCTGAGGAAGTGCTTTCAACTCGACAGTTTTAGGGAGTGCTTTCCGAGTGCGCTCGACCAGACTGTCCTTACGAGAGCCGAACAACTTAGACGGGGTACCGATAATTACAAATGCCTCCTCAATACCTTGAACTCCCTTAGCACGTAACCTGGTGAAAGCCGACTGAATAAGCGCCAGATATTCAGCGGTATCCGTCCAGTTGTCGTTCAACCCGATAGAGGAGGTGAGGTTGCCCTGGAGGCGAGCGGTATCGCCAGTGAAGTATGCCTTGCCATCGACAATTTCGGTCTCGGCCTGGGCGCGAGCCGCAGTCGTCGGGTCGGTGAGTTCGACAGCTGGAACCGCCAGAGTGGGGTACATGATATCCGTTCGTTTGCCGTCGTGGTAAGCGACGACTTTAATGGCACTACGACCCGCATCCAAACCGATTGCTACGCGACCTTTCATGAAAAAAACCTATATAAACCAGTGACTTAGAAGGGTTAACGATGCGCACTGTGCAGTGTGCAGTGCCTACAGTGCAGTGCGATGTAGCTACTGTGCTGTATGCATTGATGTGAGTCTAAGATACATAACACGTATTGACAATACTGGATGGTGACAAAGAAAATTCGCCGGAACGCGCCCCCTCGGCGCGGCTATACACAACCCCCCGGCGAACGCTTAAACAATGGCTATACACAACCCCCCCTCCATCGACGATTTCGAAGAGCTTCGGCGCAAAGGCAAGGAGTCGGTCGACACCGCTGTCGACTACCTGATTCGCATCGATCAGCTCCTGGTCCGCATGGGTGAATTGCTCTACGTCATGCAGCCGTTCCAGACGGGGCGCATAGGGATCGACTTCAACCAGCACCGGGGCCAATCGCGACCATTCGTGCGGGTCTATCGAAAGCTCAAGGCCGGCAAGGGGAAATGGATGTCCACGAACGTGAGCCACAAAGGCCTCACGAAGAGAGTGAAGCGAGCCCGAGAATTCGAGCCCAATCACAAGCTTGTTCTGAGCCTGTGCGAAAGGGTTTCCAAACTCTTTGACCTCAGAGCCGAAATGCACGAGCGGGTACGAAATATGAGCCATGGCGTAAAGCTGACGCTCAAGGCCAGAGAAGATGATCTGGCATCTCTTGAGTCTCTGGTGGGCAGCATGCTGGACCAGGTGGAAACGAAGTTCGAAGGAGAGATCGACGTGGATGAGTAATCGCTAATCAGTTTCGCGAAGGCCTTGTCGATCAACGTCGGCAGGGCTTTTTTTTCGTGGCTGAGGGCGACCAGAAACTATTCGGTGACAGGCCAAGTATGAACCGGGCTATGGGCAAAGCGGACTAGAAGCGAACCGGTGTTACGCGATGTGTGACTCTGCGGCTTTGGCGAAGCTAACTAGAAGCTGACCGGTGTTATGCGCAGTGGGATCCTGCGGCTTCGGTAAAGCGGACAAGAAGCCTACCGGTGATTTGGCGAAGTGTTATCCGGGCTCTTGCTGAGCGTAGTGTGATCCGGCCGCTGAGAATTGCTTTTGCATTCGGTGGTGAGCTGACTTTTATCTGGGCCTGGCGGTGTTTGAACCGAACTGCCTCGCGCCCGCTCCCTTAATCTAATTTAATTCTCTTCATTCATTTTCTCTTATTCCGGTTGCACCATCGGCCTCATTCTGGCGCCGGCACTTGTGTCGGATTCTCTTTTTCCGCTGCTCGTTGTGCCACCCCTCGTTTTGCAAGTTTGGTTTGGGTGCCTGTCGTGGGGCTGGCCGTTGTGGATCTGCCAGTTCTTTCTGTGCCGCTTGTGCCTCTGCACCCGCCGGCTCCCTTCTGCTGATGACGTATTGGGTTCATTCTTCTTCTGTGGATTCTCTTTTCTCTCTTCTCTTCTTCATCTCCATTATTTCACTGCGACTTCTACGTCGTCTGCTGTGCGTGAGAGCATGAGTGGTGGGATCCTATTGTTCTCGCACCAGTTCTAGATGTTGAATTGTGCCATCGCTAGTTTGGGGTTTCGTTGTTGCGCTGCCGCATTGGCATTTCATTGTGCTGGCGCTTGTTCTGCTGCCGCAGGTTTGGCGCTTTTTCTCCTGCCGACAGCATAACCATTTGTGCCTTTCGCTACGCACCTCGGCCGGCGCTCAACCGTCAGTCCCTGCGGGTTGCGTCAAGCGAAACAGGCCACCGGCAGTCGGTGGCGACCCCAAGAAGGATCTGACGGGGGAGGAGAGCGACGGGCTGAGAAGGATGCGACGGGGGGAGGAGAGAGGCTGGCTGTGCAGGGGCTCGATGCTGGTCCTGCAGCTGGCCTCCGATGATCGGTCGCGGTCGGTGGTGGGCGGTGTGAGACCTGTTGCTGCGGTTTGCGATCCTGGCGTGGCCGGCAGAGTGCGATGCCCGGCGGCCGGTGGTGGGTGAAGCTGGATCTGTGCTGGCGGTGCTCGATCCGGCTCGCAGCGTGTGATGCTTGGCTGGCGGTGGGTGGTATGTGACCTGCCTGGCGAGGCCGACCCTGCTGCTCTCCTGGTGCCGCTTGTGACCGGGCAGGCGGGTATTGACGATTGGCTGGCAGTAGTCAGCACCTGGTGCCGAGTGGTGGTGCTTGGTCGGATTCGTCTCAGCTCAGGGTGCTTGGAGCCGCTTTTCTCTGTTCGGTGTCTCGTGGGTGGGAAGCACTTCATTGCCTCCATGATTCTCAGCTCATTGCATGCGTGCATGCCCCTAGGCGATTGCGGCCCGGGGTATCTCTGCCAGCGAGCGCCTCCCTTTTGGTTGCTGGGCGGCGTATCGGCGCCGACGGGGCCGGCTTTTATGGCTGCGCTTAAGCATAAATGGTTGTGCTGCGGCTTTCCGCTTTTGTCTCTCCTAGGGCATAAATGGTTGTGCTGGCGGCCAACGCTTTTCTCGCTACAGAGTCATAAATGGTTGTGCCTGTATTCGTAACACGTAACTATAATTTGCCTTGCATCCATACAAATCTATAGGTATTGTGGAGCCATAAATGGTTGTGCCAAGGAGCCACCGAGATGAACAAGTCCTTTGTGATGAAGCAGGTTGGGAAGGGGGCCGGGTCGATCGCTCTGGCTGCTGCAGCTTGTCTGTTTGCTGCATACGTTCGACAGGCCTTTGGTGGCTGGGCCTTCGCCGGCTCGTTACTCCTGGTGATCGCAGCCAGCATTCCGATGGTCCTGTTCTTCAACCTGTTTGCTGACCCAAACGTGAAGTTCAGCAAGAAGGAACGGCTGATGGATCAGGAAGACCCTCACTGCATCTTCAATGACAGCCTCAACATGTTCCGCAAAGACGACGATTGATTCACCACTCGCACCTCAAGGAGGCCGGCAATGGCCGCGAAAGCTTTCACCCCAAACAAAGACCAGGCTGTTGCCCTGGGCAGTACCGCCAAGCGCTTGCTGATCCGCGCCAAGGCGGGTGCTGGTAAGACCTCGCTGCTCATCAAGCACGCCCTGCAGTTCCCAACCCAGCGCCTGCTGTATGTGACCTTTGGAAAGGCCAACAAGGAGGACGCAGCTGCTCGCTTCCCTGACAACGTGACCACCAAGACCAGTCATGGGCTTGCTTGGGAAGTCGGTGGCCAGTTCAAGAAGGTTGGCAAGCAGGATGATCTCCACCCATCCCACCTGGCCAAGCAGTACGGCATCCCAATGGCGTTCGCTCGCCACCTCTACGTCACTCTGCACAACTACATGGTCTCTGCAGACCGGGAGATCCTGGCAGCGCATGTGCCGGCACAGATCGTTGGCGATGACCGTGAGAAAACAGCGGAGTGGGCGAAGGTTGTTTGGGAAGACCTGCAGCGCTTGCGCCAATGGTCTCGCGGGTGCGGCGATAGCCAAGCCGAGCGTGCTGAGTTCCTGGAAACCACTCATCTGCGAATGCCGCACGACGGCTACCTGAAACTGTGGAGCCTGGGTGACCCTGACCTGAGCCACCGTTACGACCAGATCCTTCTGGACGAGTACCAGGACACCAATCCTGTCTTTGCTGCGGTGATCCTGCGGCAGAACTGCCCGCTGCGCTTGGCCGGTGACGACTTCCAGGCAATCTTCGGTTTCCGTGGTGCCTACAACACCTTCGAACCGTCGCAGTTCGACCAGGTCGTATCGCTGAGCGAGAGCCACCGTTATGGCGCCGGCATCGCCGAGCTGGCCACCATGCTCTTGCGTGAGTTCGCCGGCGAGCAGGATCCAGTGCGCAGTTCACGCCATGAGCTGACTACCCGTTTTGCCGTCGACCGCACCAAGCCTTACGCGATCATCGGGCGCACCAATGCGAAGCTGTTCGCCAGTGCTGTCCAGCTGCTGGAAGGCCAGCGTCTTCACTTCGTGGGTGGCGTCAACGAGTACCCGTTCGACAAGCTCGTTGAAGTGCACCACCTGCGCGCCAACACGGGTGTCCGTCTGCGCGATCCTTTGCTCAGTGCGTTCCGCTCTCTCCAAGATCTGGAGGCTTATGCCAACGACACCGATGACAAAGAGATCCACGCCCTCATCAGTGTTGCCAAGCAGTATGGCGATCAAATCCCGAGCCTGGTACAGCGCATCAAGGATGCTTGCGTCAGCGACATCAACGACGCGACCGTCATTCTTTGTACTGCCCACCGCTCGAAAGGTTTGGAGTTTCCGCAGGTGGTTCTGCTGAGCGACTTCCTCAACCTGATCACCGATGCCGGCCTGCCGCTGGTGCTGGATACCCCAGAGCTGCGCCAAGAGCTCCACCTGCTGTACGTGGCGCTGACCCGTGCGATGGAATCCATTGAGGTGAATGAGCAGATCCAGGCAGTTTTGCGTTACTGCGAGACCGCTGGGGTGGTGGGTGAAGCGGTGGAACCTGTCGCGAAGCACACCGAACAAGTGGGGGGCCTATCGCTGGTTGTTAGCCCTGAACAAGAGGCCGAGACCTTTGCTGCGATCACCGGCGTGGGGGCGCTTTCCAAAGTGGCTGAGCTGGTCGGCGCCGATGCTGCCCTGCTGTTCGAGGGCGATCAGGTTGAGTCGCGCATCGAGCTGGCCATCCTGCGTCATGCGGCCCTGACTGCGGCGGCGATCGCGGGCGTAGTGGGTGTCTCCGTATCCCAGGCGGCCGATACCGTTGCGTCGATGGTGCGCCAGGGTCGCCTGCATGGTGGCCTGTTCATCGGTTGCCCAGATATCACCGGGCGCCTGGTCAGTGACCTGCACCTGGAAGTGGCCTGATGCACTACCTACTGATCGTTGCAGGGGGCGAACATGGCTGACGATTTCATCCGGATCTTCTACCGCCGGGAAGCGGGCGGAAAATCCAAGAAATCATCCGTTTCCATTGACCCGCTGATGTTCGAGATTTTCGTCAAGATCAAGGGGAGCATCGGTGAGGCCCGGGACACCCTGAGGGAATGGGCGAAGGCTGCGGATACCGAGCGTACCGATGCGAACTACCGCATGGGGAACTCTCGAATTGTGCAGCAGCGGATGTCCCAGGAAATCCTGGACATGGTCAATGAAGGCATGGCCGCTCGGGCGGTGAAAGAGACGGAAGCCGCGGGCGAGGGGAAAGGCCGGGGTTCTCGACGGGGCAAGCGGGTGGTGGGTGTCCAACCCTCGCATCAGCTGCCGGCGGTCACCGGGCATCTCTCGGAGGATCACGTCTAGCGGCGTTGCTGGCGCTCATGATCGTGCCAGGCGGGGCAGGCTTCGAATGGTTCGTTTGTGTGATTGGTCAAGTCGGCGCGCATGATTGCAGGACGGTGACTTGCTTTGGCTACGGGAGGTTTGGAGAGAGGTGTTGCACGACACGAGCGTGTCGCTAAGGGAGGATGACTCACCCTAACGGTTCCACGCCCAACGAGCAATACCCAGGGCAGGTTTGTTGATCGGCGGAGGCGCGTGCTCCTCCCGAGCTGGAAGCGAAATCACATTTACTTGACCAACATCACAGGCGGACTACACGCCATTTTTTAGCCAGTGTGCGTATTGGTACGCGTAAAGAATCTATTTAGGAGTAGGTATGTCAATTCTCAACAGCATGGATGGAGTGCTTGTTCCCGCGCTGGTGATCTGCGCCTTTGCGTATTTCGCCATTGCGATGCTGAAGCGCCGCAAAGGCTACTCGACCAAGCATTACCAGTGCATCCCCCTGCTCACCGAGCGCGAGCAGGACTTCTTCTGGCGGCTCAAGGAGGCGGTACGCGACGACCTGGTCATCGCGCCCCAGGTGGTCTTCGGCGCCTTCATCAAGGTGAAAGCCACCGCCATGACCGACAAGAACCACGCACGGCATATGGTCGCCCACAACCGCTGCGACTTCCTGCTCTGCGACAAGCAGCTCAAGCCGGTAGCGCTGGTCGAGGTCGACGACTCCACGCACAACAGCGGCAAGGCCAAGGCAAAGGACCGGCGTCGCGACGAGCTGATGAAGGCCGTCGGGGTCACCGTGCATCGGTACCGCGGGATGCCGTCGGCCAGAGACATTCGCAAGGACCTGAAGCTGTAGAGCTCAGGACCTCTCATCCACAATTAGAACTCAGAAGGTGATCACCATGAGTGACTTCGATTCATCCAGCGAATACTTCGCTCGCGCAGAAGCTTCGGCCGGCGAAGGAAAGCTGACTTTCCGGGGGCTGTTCCTCGCGTTGCTAGGGCTGTATGTCATTGCTGCGGCAATCAGCATCGGCGTCTTGACTTTCAAAGTACCGGTCAGTGCTGAGGATCTACAGCATGCATCCTGGCTGGTGCACGCCCCCTACTTGCTCCCCTTTATCTCCGGCGCATTGTTGATCATAGGCTTCGCACTCGTGCTTCAGTTGATTAGCCCGATGACCCTGAGCTTCGGTGTGCTCATGATCAGCTTTATCGGCGCCGTTTCCACTGAACCGAGTGTCTCACTGCGCAGTGCTGTTCTGGCTGGGGAAGCGAAAATCGGCTGTTACGATTACAGCTTGCTCGCCTGTACCGAGATGCTGGGGTTACCCAGTCGCGCAGCCAACCTAGATCAGCCGGCCCAGCCGAGTGTCCACCAATTCATCCCTGTCCAAGCGATGGCCTTCGTTCGAGCTCCGTTCGATGTGTTCAAAGCGGATGAACTCAACCAGATGCTCGATACACAGCGCCTGGAAGTGAAAGGTGAGATGCGCAAGGGCCTGAAAACTCAGCCCGACACCCTCCCCACATCCGAAGCGACGAGCTCAACAGGTGAGCATCATGAGTGACCACGATTCTTCCAATGACTACTTCGATCACACGCCGGGGACGGCAGGCGAGGGATCACTGATCTTCGCGAGCGTCTTCATGGCTGCGGTGGTGGGGTACGTCGTGTTTGCGGCAATCAGCACCGCCGTCCTGAACTTCAAGGCTCCCGTGAGCGCCGAGGACCTGCACCTCGCTTCCTGGTTGGTGGTTCCGCCATCGCTGTCGTTCATCTGCGCATTTTTCAGCTTCATGTGCATCATGGGTGGCGCCCTGCAAACCTTCAGAGGCAGCTCTTTGGGACTGTTCCTCATCATGATTGGTGTGCTTGCTATGCCCACCATCTTCCCCAGCGTCTCGTTCCGCAGCGCCGTGCTGGCAAGCGAGGCGAAGGTCGGCTGTTACGACTACACGAGCCTTGCCTGCACCAAGATGCTTGGCCTCCCCAGCAGCGCGACATCCGATCAGTCGAGCAAAGTTGAACGCAAGACATCGGCGCCGATCGAGGTGATGGCTTTCCTGCGAGCACCTTTCGATGTGTACAAAGCGGACCAGCTCAACCGAATGCTCGATGCCCAGCGCCAGGAGCTGAAAGAAGAGATCCGCAAGGGCTTGCACAGCCAGGAAAACACGCCCCCTACATCCCTAGTCACTAACCCAGCAGGTGAGCATTATGAGTAACCAGGAATCCTCCAGTGAATACGTCGACCCTGCGCCAGGGACGGCCGCCAAGGGGCCTCTGATCATCGCAAGCCTGCTACTGGCCGTGCCGGTGCTGTTCGTCGTGTTTGCCGTGATCAGCGCAGCCGTTCTGAACTTCAAGGCTCCTGTGAGCCCCGAGGACCTGAAACATGCCTCGTGGTTGGTAACTCCTCCAACCCTCTCGTTCTTTTTGTCCGGTGTCAGCGTCTTCGCGTTCGTCATCGGCGCCTTTCGCGCATTTATGGGCAGTGCCTTCGGCCTGGTACTGATCATGGCTGGGATTGTGAGTGGTACCACTATCTTCCCGAGCGTCTCTTTCCGCAGCGCTGTTCTGGCAGGTGAGGCGAAGGTGGGCTGCTACGACTACACGAGCAGCGCCTGCACCAAGATGCTGGGCCTTCCCGACGCCGCGGCCTCTGAGCAGTCGAGCAAAGTCGAAGGCAAGACATTGGCGGCGATCGAGGTGCTGGCGTTTGTCCGGGCTCCGTTCGATGTGTTCAAAGCGGATCAGCTCAACCAAATGCTCGATGCGCAGCGCACCGAACTGAAGAAGCAGTTGGACGCTTACGCCGAGTAGTCGGTGAAGTCTCGGGGTGGCCGGTGCCGACCACCTCCGAATCTAAGGCTCCACCGAACAAGGGGTGGAGCTCTAATAGTTAACTGGATGCGCTGAGCACCAGCCATAAGGAATCGAGATATGAAATCGCTGTTCGGGATCGTTTTTGGTTGGTTTGCAGGGGTTGCGCTCGCGGGGGCAATGATTGGTATCGTCGGCCTGTTCGATGCCGGGGTTGAACACTTAGGGTTCACTGAAAATACAGCCAGGTACTACATCCTTAGCCTGATGTTGTGCATCACCATGCTGGTGATGTCCAAACCTGCCCGACGTATGTGGAAGCTCATGGGGCTGTTCGGTTTGGCCCTGTTTCTGATCATGGGAACTGGACTGACTCAGGGAATCGAACCGGTACCTGCAGGCGACCAGGTTGAGCAGATCCGAGCTCAGCTGGATGCCTTGGGCATCCTCGGGGCCAAGGCTGTCATGTACCTTGCGCCAGGAGGTCTGGTGTTGTTCTACACCTTGATGGCTTACATCGGGATGCGTGAAGAGCAGGCGAGGAAGCGGGTTTACCTGACCGACTAACGGATCGACTGGGGGCGGGCTGTTTGAGGCAGCCAAAAACACAGAACAGAAGGGGGTAGGTGATGCAAAAGCATGAGTTGGACGCAGTGGACGGTGTTGACCGAAGCTCGGTTTATCGGGTCCTGGGCGCAATGTGTTTGGCCGTCGGGATTTTCTGCATCGGTCCCATGGTGATCGATCAGCAGCTGGTGAACATCGCTCTGAACATGTCACCAGAGAAGACCGCTGTGATGATTCTATCGGCGGCCGGTGTGGTCCTGTCCCAAAGGGGGATCGCCGGTTTCATCGTGCTCATGCTGGGGGTCTTGGTCGCTGGGGCAGCGTTTGAGCTGTACTACGCTCTGGATGCGGCTGCGACGATGGGGGCGATCGGCTTTCCTTTCCTCATGCTTGGGATAGGTGTGCTCATCTTCAACCCAGCTCGCTGACCTCCGCACTACTCGCAAGGCCCGCCATCATGGCGGGCTTTGTTGTTTGAGGCTGCGGGGGAGGGTTACGGGTTTCTACGTGCAGCGAACCGGCGAACCCACTCTTCGCATCTATCTAGGCGGTCTAGGAGGTCCTTCTTTGGCTTGCAGTCTTGATACCCATCTGAAACCATCTGCCTGACCACTCCTAGCCCTGCCAGGACGTCAGCTGCTCCTCTGATGGGGGTAGGGGCCGGTGAGTAGTAGTCCTGGCGCATCTGCTTGTCGGGAAGCTCTGCATCTTCGTACTCTTCCTCGAACCATTTGTTAAGGGTTATGCGGACATCAATAAGCGGTGACGTAGGGCTAAAAATCATTGAGAACGGGAAATTCTCCAAAATAGGGCCGACTTGTAAGTGCTTATCCAAGTCCATGCGGCGAGCCGGCCGCCATCGCGAGCGAAATCCCGGCTCACCGGGGCCACAAGGCACAGCGCCGTCTCGCTCAACCCCTTGAGGGGGTGGCATTATCCTCGCACGCCTCCTTTTTCCACTGAGCGCTCTAGCCGGGCTGATGAATTGGCTGTTGTATGCGTGAGAGTCGTATGTCCACTCCTCAGCTTGTAACCGGGCTTCGAGGGCATGGAGCTTCTTGGCCGAACGCGTGATTAGAGCGGCTGATACCGAGTGGAGGCGTGGGGTTTCGCCGGCCGAATAGACCCCTCGCCATCGAATCCCAACTGTATGAAACCCGTGCTCTTTAGCCCAGTCGATCTCTTCTCGGAACAAATGCCGATATGGCTCATCCAGAATGACAATGCACTTCGACTCATCGTCGTACCAGGTAGACTTGTGATCCGCCTTTTTTGAGAGATTCAGGCTTGTGCCATAGGTCTCGTTTACAAATGGGGCTCGGAAACCTGTCACAGCCATGAAATTCAGAGCGAGTGCGGCCCGTTGCGCCTTCCTCAGGCCGTCGTGCTCGCTATAAGCATCACCCCTGAGCTCCAGATGATCAGGGGCCTCCAGCCGAAAACCGGATAGGTAGGCTGTCCTTTCAAGAGATCTTCCTGGGAGAATTTCTGTCAGGGGGAGCGGCAGCAGGAATGACAGGGTGGTCCGCCCCGATCGAAGTTCAGGACCACGTTTGAAGGGATCTGGGCTCTGGCCGTGATCTTTCCAGTAGAAGGATACAAAAGTCTGGTGGAGTTTCTTTGCGGTCCCTAAAACTGACTGGGCATGCCGGAGGTTCTGAAAGCCAGCACTCTGCGCCGCTTCATCAAGGGCAGCATGATGAGGAATGCTCTTCTCTTGCTTGATTAATTTAGCTACGCGCTTGATACGCGCAACGGTGGTAGGTCGAGTGTGTTCGGTTGCCACGATATCTCTCCGGCCCTACTTGTTGCTGCGTCACCCGTCCACCGCTATGCATCAGGGCCAAAGTTATGGTCCGAATCTTGAGTAGCTGGCAGTGCTGCTCGTGCAGCTTCGCGATGACGGGTAGCTGGCGTCTGCTGGGCGCCATGGGAGATTGTAAGCTGCGTTCTGTGTGTGTGACTAGACCAAACACACAGACGGACCACGCACTACAGGCCGGCAATCACCTATAAAAGAAATCACCTCACGCGACGTATAGGTACGTGTGGTGAATTAGATTTGCCATTATGATGTAGGTCTGAAGGCGGCCCTCGGTATCCCAGGGCCTCATGTAGCGATCCTCAGCGGATCCAGGGGAGGGGGCATGGCCAAACAAGATGAGATGACGAATCGATCCATCGCGATCCTGATCAATCTGTCTGCGGGCTTGGATGAAGCCGGCATCGAGTGCGGCGATGAGCGCGTACCGCTCACCGCACACCTGCGCCTGGCCGCCGCCGCCGGCGCCGCCTCGTTATCCCAGCGAGCCAAGCGGTCGACGCCGTTCTCGAACCAGACGAATAGTCCGCATGTGAAGTTGGTCAAGACCGCTGCTAACTGGCTTGACCAGCTGAAGGTGGTCAAAGGGTTCCACGGAGACGTCTCGGCTGCCGAGTTTCTCGGTGTCAGCCAGACCCAGTTCTCCCGCTGGCGTACCGGCAAGGACCTCCTGGACAACTACCACGCCTGGCAGATCGCAGCAGCGTTGAATGTGAACCCGATGGTGGTGATCGGCAGCGTTGGTTTCCACCACTCTCGCGACACTGATCGCACCAGGTGGTTGGCCATGCTTTCAACGGTCCTTGATTCGGAGCTTCCTGCGGTACCTGCGCTGACGCCGTCGGCGCCAGCCCGGGCAACTGAGCAGGTGCAGCAACAGCAACAGCAACAGGCACCTGCGCCTAGCAGTACTGGCGCTGAGTCGACCGCCCAAGGCAGCAAATGGACAGACGAGGAAGATCAGCGGCTCGTTGCGAGCTACCGTGACGGCTCGGCGATCGACGTTCTGGCTACGGCTCACAGGCGCACTCCCAAGGCCATTTTGCTGCGACTGAGCAACACGCACCGCTTGATACCGGCTGAGCAGCTCGCAAGCTTGTGTGAGCTCTACGGGGTGAACCTGAACAGTCCTGGGAACGGGCGCAAGACCGAACAGAGAAAGGGCTCCCCGCGGCAGAGAAGGGGGAAGGCCAAGGAACATGCTCCAACGGTGTTCCTTTGAGTGATCTGGTGCCTGAGATCAGCTGCTGGCGCTAGGAGTACAAATGTACTCCTAGCGTGCAGGTGGCACTTTGGCGACTCGACCAAATGTGCCACGCGGATCACCAGAAACTAACGATGGCACATTTCGAATGGCGCCAGCCCAGTGTTTACAGGTTGGAAATGGCGGTTCCGCAACAAACACTAGCGATGGCACATATCGGCGCCATCGGGACAACTAGCACAACAGAGGTGGCCATGAACAAACCCCAACTCCCAGAAGCACCACCCCGGCGAACGCTGCTGCAGCGGCTCTTCGGCGCTGGAATTGGGCAGAACTTGATTAAAGTCTGGGTGACAGAGACAGGTAGTTACGCCTTTGGCCAGGTGGTTACCGAGACGAAGGTGAAACTCGGTCGATACACGGTGCTGCAGTGGAAGACATACAGAACGCCTGATCTTGATCGAGAAGAATAGGGGCCAGCGCTATAGCCGGCCTTTGCTCGGCACTGGGGATCCCCCTCTTGTTCAGTGTGCCTTGCTGGTCTGGGCTTCGTTATCTGCGGGTGTTCCCCATATCGAGTTGACCAGTGAACGCGATGGCGCTGTCGGCCTCGCACCTACTCAATCCTGCTACTGACAGAAGTCAGCAACGGAGATCATTGATGCGCACACCCAACGAACAGGATTCACCCAAACTGATGGCCAGGTCGATCGAGCTGATCACCGACCGAGACGAGAAGTTCTCTGAAGTCGTTACCAGCATGGGCAGCTACGGCAACAAGTCCTTCCAGGAAGCCTTCAAAGCACAGTACCCCGAGGACTGGGCGACGATCGAGCGAAGCTACTCGTTGTCCGGGCTCCACTACGGCGAGGAGGGACGGTTTGTCGATGGGGAATGGACCTTGATTGCGATCGAGCCTTCACCATCTGCGCTGCTGGACGCGCAGTACTGCGACTACCTGCGGAACCCACCCTTTTAGCGATCGGTTGGCATGCACCGCACTCTGGCCTTGGATGCTGCCCGGCCGCATGAACGCTACACCCACTCCGGCCATGCTTGGCCGGAGTTTTTCGTTGCTGAACCTACCAATCAATTGGAGTGACCTGACGATGCCAAGAGGCTTTACATCAATTCATTTTCACGGTGGGCCTAAAAATGGCGAAGTGCAGGAGGACGTTCCCTGTTCAAGCTTGGGGGACTCTGTGAGCGTTCCGAGCGGGAGCGGATACACGGATGAGCCAGGCGGGGTTGTAGGTGTCTTCGTAGATGCATTCGAGCTGCCCGACAACTGGATGATTTCCAGCTCATTCAAATACGTCAAGCGGAAGCCAGTTACAGGTTGCTCTGGGGCGCATTACGACTTTCAGGAGAGGACGCTTGTGGAACGTTGTCGCGCTACTACCAAGTCGAATACGTGGTGCAGAAACGTAGCCATGCAGGGGAAGAAAACCTGTAGAGCTCACGCCAAAAGCCAAAATCTAAAAGACAAATACTGAAAGGGCGCGGCCAGAGAGTTGTTCTATAGTTTAATAATCTCTTGATAAAGATTGTCCTATAGTTTAATTTCGGTGTCCAGTAAGTAAGCACACCAGGTGAGCTCCACCAATCCACTTGGCGGGCACCACACAACTCTTCTAGGACGGCTGCATGCTGATCAAAAAAATCCTCACTCACTTCCACTTCTGCTGCGGCTTGGGCGGTGGTGCCAAAGGCTTCAACGAGGCGAAGCCCATCGTCGGCAACATGCAGGCTGAATGGGAGTGCCTAGGCGGCGTCGACGTTGATCCGGCCGGCCTTGCTGACTTCAAGCGTTTGACCGGTGTGGAGGGTACGCAGTTGGATCTCTTCACCCGCGAGCAGTACATCAGGTTCCACGGCAAGGAACCGCCAGCCGGATGGAGGGAAGCAACCACAGAAGACATCCGCCGTGCAGCACAGAACCGCCGGCCCGATACCGTCTTCATCAGCTCCCCGTGCAAGGGCGCCAGCGGACTGCTGTCGGAGAAGATGAGCGCGACCCCCAAGTACCAAGCCTTGAACGAGCTCACCCTGCGTTGCATCTGGCTGATGGCGGAGACCTGGCGCGACGACCCTGTGCCGATGCTGGTGTTCGAGAACGTCCCGCGTCTGGCCAACCGCGGCCGGCACCTGCTGGACCAGATCGGCGCCCTGCTAAGCCACTATGGGTACGCAGTCGCCGAAACCACCCATGACTGCGGGGTGATCGGCGGCTTGGCTCAAAGCCGCAAGCGTTTCTTGCTGGTGGCTCGCCATGTAGAGAAGGTCCCGCCGTTCTTGTACGAGCCCGAGAAGAAGAGCCTGCGCTCTGTAGGCGACATCCTCAGCCGCATGCCTCTTGCCGGCGACATCGAGCGAGCGGGACCAATGCACCGAGTGCCAGCTCTGCAATGGAAAACCTGGGTCCGCCTGGCTTTGGTTGAGGCCGGGAAAGACTGGCGCAGCCTCAACAACCTGGCGATCCAAGATGGGTATCTGCGTGACCTGGTCATCGTCCCAGGATATCGAGCGGGATATATGGGGGTGCATGGCTGGAACGAAAGTATGGGCACGGTGGCTGGACGATCGAACCCAACAAACGGGGCGTTCTCGGTGGCTGATCCGCGTGCCCGGGCAGGCGCCCTGCAATATCAGCAGTACGGTGTTCGCCGGTGGCAAGATACCAGCGGCGCCATCATTGGCGTCAAGAGCCCAGGGCAAGGCACATTCAGTGTCGCTGATCCCCGAGCGGCCAAGATGCGCACGAGTGGCGAACCCTACCTGCCTGGCGGGCACTACGGCGTGGTGCCTTTGCATGGCGTCGCGGGAGGTCAGCATGACGACAGCCGGTGGGACGTTGCCGGCACCCAGCTCCCAAGCGCTGACGAGAAGCTCACCTGCATCATCGAATCGCTCGACGGGACCTGGCACCGGCCCTTCACGACCTTGGAGCTGGCGGCGATCCAGAGCCTTGTCGAGCCAGAGGAGCAGCTGGAATTGGACGGGTTGAGCGATCAGGCCTGGCGCGAACGAATCGGCAACGCAGTTCCCCCGAAGGCAGCGAAAGCCATCGGTCATGTGATGGGCACTACGTTGCTGCTGGCAGCTCAAGGGGAGACTTTCATGCTGAGCAGCATGCCCATCTGGGTGCGGCCAGTCGCGGTTGGCCTGAGCGTATCTCAGCTGGCGGCACAGTGATCATGATCGGCCCACGGCTCCGGCGTGACCGCGGCTTAGGCGCGAGCTCCGCCGGCGCACACCGGCTGAAGACCCTTTGGAGACCGTCGATACAGTGCTGCCACTGATCGGCAAAACCGATGCCGGGTGCGCCTGGCATCATCACCACGACGTGAAAATCACGTCAACACGATGAGATGTAGAAAATGGATGATAGAAACAACGGCCTTCTGATCGAAGGCTTCGTGCAGGGTTCCTATGACCGTATGTTCGGTGCCGGCAAGGTGGAGGCTCGCCACCACCCGCTCACCAGCTGGTCTCAGGCAACCGTCTCCGGTAGTCAAAGCAACTTCCAGGACACGCAGCGCGATGTAAAGCGTACCGTCGAAGCATTGCAGAGCACCCTCTACAAGGAAGGTGGCAATGATGAGCTGCTGACCGAGCTGTCTGCAGTCGAAGAGCGTTTGACCAGCGCTACGACCGTCGATGAGCTGGGCACCGTGATCATCGAGTCGCGTCCAGTGCTTGACCAGGTGTTTGGCCGGTAAGGCAGCCGCCTGAAGCCCTGGACTGCGTTCAGGGCTTCTCACAGATCGGTGCACGCATCCGCCACCTCATGCGATCGAGCTGACGGGTGTGTAGACCTCCGGCATCCGCAACACCGCTATGCACAGTCTTCGAGCTGTGCCGAGCCCATAGAAACACAATCATCAATGCCCTGCTGGCGCCGTTGCGCCAGAGGTCGAACGCCTGCAGGAGGCAAAGCATGAGCATCACCAAGATCACCGAATGCCGCGAGTGCGGTAGCACGTCCCTGAGCTGGCAGACGCACAACAAGAACATCAGCGATGCTCAGCACGGGCGTTTGCGTACGAGCGACATTCGTTGCCAGCTGATTTTGGGTTGTGATCACTGCTCGGAAACTCTGGCCATTATGAGCGCCGATCAAGTAGCGGCATGGCTCACAGAACAAGGGCAGGCACAGTCCGTTCAGTACCAAGGCAGCGATGCCGTACCAACGGCCGCCAGTGCTGGCGAGGTTGAAGAGTCGCTTCTGTGGCTTGACGACTTTGTTGCGCGCTGCAATGGGGATGACCGCGGCTCCTGCGCAGCAGTCGAGACTCTGCGTGCCGCCCTGTCCGCCCAGGTGCAGGCCAAGAAGGTCAGCGCCGTTGTCTTGCGTGAGGCGATGGAGAACCTCGCGATCAGCGCTTCTGTGGCCGACCACCCACCCGTATTCCTGCCAGCGTCCGTGCGCCAGCATCCGCTTGTGATGCTGGGCGGTGTGTGCGTGCGGGTTACATACTCCGGACTGAAGTGGTACCACGAGCAGCTGGTCAATGACCGCTGGGAAGCGCTGGCCGTGGATGAGTTCGAGGCGCTGTTGGTCGAAGCGCTGGCGAAGGCATGAGCATGCCCGCTGATCACTGAGCTCTCGCGGTACCGAATGCCCAGTATGAGCTGGGCTGCCGCAGCTGTTTGACTTGCGAATCATCCACTGGCCTGTGCTGATGGTGGTGGGTCTCCAGACCGAACCGGCGTCAGCGGCGCAGCAAAAATAGGCACAAGTGCCTAAATCAGCCTACTAGGCACAAGTGCCTACTGAGGATTCTCTATCTCAGACCCACTCATCGATGGAGAGCCGACACATGGCTGTCACCCCTCGCAAACCTCGCAACAAGCCGACTCAACTGCAGACCGGCATTCTCCTTGCCGCTGCGGATCTCTCTCGCTACATCTACGACAGGGGCGATGCCGCTGCGCTGCTAAAGCGTCAGGGGCTAGCCGATGCCAACTGCTCGGCCATGGACGAAATGGACAAAGAGGAGCTGCGGATTCTGCGCGATGACTATGGGCTTGCCAGTCTGCGCGGGCTGGATTGAGGACCGCCTCGTTCCAACCATTCTCAACTCACCCAGGAAAAGAGCCGCCCGTCATGCGACGCTAGATTGTTCCACTGCAAGAACCGCACGGAGCCAAACGCCAAAGTGCGGCCTGTTGCAGGCTGAACCAGGCCATCGGGCAGGCTATTGAAGAGACTCGAAAGTCAATGGATGACCAGGACTACAGTCCACCAGGATGGGTTTATCGTGAACACGCGGCCGCTGGTGGTGTGGCGATCACCGAAACCAGCGGGAGGCGTTACCCTCCGGTAGATTGGGCTGCAGTAGGGCCTGCCCGATGGTTCGACTGCAAGCTTGGAAAACTCTCGGACGTAGAGCTGGCGCGACTGATCGGCATACACCCCGATCGAATTCGCCGCCGGCGGGAGCAATTGGGGATACCTCCATGGTCGGTTGCTCAACAGATAGAGCCTTTCAAGCACCTCCTCGGCGTGCTCACCGATGGGGCGATCGCTTCCTTGTGCGGCGTGTCGCCAAAAAGCGTCACGGTTTACCGTGAGTCACTGGGTATCCTCCCGGTGTTGAGGCCGGCTCCTCGAAAGCAGGTGCTTCCCACCGGTCATCCACTGAGGATCTACAAACCTCTGTTTGGCTATGTCAGTGATCAAGAAATCGCGAAGGTGGCAGGTGTGGATCTTCATCTGGTGCAAGAGGTGCGCGAAGCATTGGGCTTCGAACCCGTGAGCCCATTGATAGAAGAGGCTACTTCAATCCCAACCGCGGATTACCACGGGCCATGGCTCGGGTACGAGTCCTTGCTGGGTAAGGTATCTCCGGCCCAGATCAGCAGGGAGGTCGGGGTACCCTATGACGTAGTAGAGCAGAGACGTGTGTTCCTGGGCATAGCACCCTACAAGCGCTTGTCCAAGGCGGTTCGTTTTGATCACTTGCTGGGCAAGGTCCCCAACAGCCTGGTAGCCAAACTCGCCGGCGTGTCGACCGCACGTATCGCAGAGCGGCGCAAGCAACTCGGCACGTGACCATGGCCGAGGCTTCGGCCCAGTCAGGCTGACCGCCGAAATGCTCTTCACCCACAGATAATTCCACACCCGGGTCTGCTTGCGTCCATGCAACCCAGAGCGGTGTAAGAACTCGATCACACCACACCGATCACGGCAAGCGACAATGCTGGACACGCTGCTGCTGGGCGCTCACAGGTGACATCAAGGGCGGGCGAAAAAGATTGTCCTATAGTATAATTTTTGCCTTGCATAATTATTGTTCTATGGTTTAATCTTATTCTCCGTATTCATCTACCAGGACAAATCAATGCGTACCTTCAAAGGGTCCATCAAGACTGACGTTCAGGGCTCCGATGTGGAGTTTGAGTTCGAGGTCGAGGACAACGCCACCCAGACTGAAATCGAATACGAAGCCAAGCAGGCTGCCTTCGAGCACGTGGATTGGAATTTCGAGGAAGTGAAGGGCTCGTAAGGCACTTCGGCCCCCACCCAGATTGGACAGGTGATAGCGATGGAACAGGTTTATCCGCAGGAGACGCTTGAGCACAAGCGTGCAGGTTTTGAGCAGGGCATCAAGAAGATCGCCGTCGAGCGCTTTGGTCACTCGGCCAATGACAACACCTTCTACATGCTGATCGAGCGCAACCGTAATGGCCGCTACGCCGTTGAGTGGGTGCGTGGGGCGTGGGAAGGCCTGCAGCTGGCTGAACAACTTCAGGCCAGCGCGCTGGAGATCGGTATGGGCCCGAAGGCGCTGCAGATCAATTTCCCGGCGGCCGAACGTGCGAGCGTCAGCGATTCCAAGCTCTACAGTCATGCCGAAGTGCCGAGCATGGACCTGGCCGACGAGGACTACATTCTGCACCTCACCGTGCGGGCTGCCGACCCAGACCAAGAGCGTCTCCTTGCCGATACCTGTACTCGTGCCGTGACATCAGCTCCCAAAGCGCTGGCTGCCATGCAGCAGGCCTATGCCAAGCTGGACAGCGTTGCCTTCGTGTCGGAGGAGGGTGACACCGACGAGGTTAAAAGCGCCTTGCTCGATGCCATGGCTGCTCTCTCTGTTCAGTGAGGTTCCTCTCTGCGCCCGGGAGAGAAGCATGACCAGGGCGTGGGTTGGGTTGAGGTCTGAAATCAGCGCCAGCACACACAGGATCCAACATGGACCAGCAGCCGAATTGGCGAGTTACCTACCATGACAACCAGGGTAAGACCATCACCGTCGAGGTGATTGCATCCACCTACAACGACGCCATCAGCAGGGCGTCCGCCAACCTCTTCAACGTGTACTTCCAGTCTGCGGTACAGATCTAGGTCAGCTCCTGAAGCACGCATCCCCAGCCATCGAGCTGGGTCGATGCCGTGGAAGCGGCGCGGATTTCGCGTGCGCAGCAGGGGTAGGAAGATCATGCCGTTGACCTGGAACGTTGCTTATTACTCGGGGATGTCCAGCACTCAGGACCTGAGGGCTGCCGTTGATGAGGGCGTCCCAGTAGGTGTTGTTGCCACACTGCTGGACACCCTTAAACTCCTTCGGACGCTTCCACGTCATTTGGATGCAGGCGGCGCCGTGTTCATTGACTCGGGAGCCTTTTCTGCATTCCAAAAGGGCGAGCTCGTGAGCTGGGAGAAAGTGTTTTTCGCCTACGAATGCGTGCTGGGGTGGACGGACAACCCCGGGGCGCTGAGCATCGTGGCACCGGATGTCATCGGTGACCAGTCGGCAACCCTCGACTTGTGGGCTGTGCACGCAGAGCGAGTTCGCACATGGATCACGGCCGGCGCTCGTGTGATCATTCCCCTGCAGCGAGGGGAGCTGTCTGCCGGAGAGATGCTGGCGCATGCCAAGCGGATATTTCAGACCGACCAGTTCTGCGCGGGAATCCCATCCAACTTGGCGGCAATGAGTGCTGAGGATTGTGCAACCTTGCACCATCACGACTTCCACCTGCTGGGGCGTGTGGTGATCAACGCCGAGTTGGGCGATAAACTGCGTGCCCTGCTGGCCAACAATCCCGATGCCATCTACACGGCAGATGCGAACTGGCTGCGGTCCCGCATCAAGGAAATCAGCCTCGCGGCTAAGGAAATGCGGCAAGCGCCGGCGGACAATCCGTTTGAGACGTCGCGCACACGTGCCGTACGAGCGATTCTGCGCCTGGATCCGTATCACCAGCAACCCGGCCCCTCGGGCGCCCGCCAATCGGAGCTGACTTATGGCACATAACACTGGCACCGCTCAGTGCTCGCACTGTGGGGCTGAGTATCGACTGGTCACAGAACACAATCGCGATATGCAGCGGCTCTGCAGGGCCTGGCTCAGCCGCCACGAGCGGCCGTGTGCAACCAGGACGCCGGAGCAGCGTCGGGCCTGGGCGCAGAAGTACGTAGGGAAGGATTTCACTGAAAGCAGCTTGACGGTCAACCTGGAACATCCTGGGTTTAAAGAGATCCAGCCGGGTCATGCAGTTTTGGGCGACGCTCCAGTTCCTCTAAACCCATCTGTGGGATTGCACTGACTGCTACTTGGCCATCCTGCCGGGCAGATTCGTTCTCCCTCCTGTTGAAGGTGCGGGTTGATCGCCGCTTTGGCAGAGTGTTGCTGGGCGAACACCCATTCTGTCAGTGGCGATAGCAGCGCATCAGCTATCGCAGCCATTATGCCAGTGAAACCACCTGTCATTTCCATAGGAGCTGTGAAGTGAAGTCCGTCGATGTTGTGAGCAAGGCTTGGACAGATACATACGAAGAGATTGCTGCTAAGGCCCAGCTTGTGCGGGATGTGCTGGAGCAGCGCAACGTGAGGCTGCGGTCCGGCAGCGCACTTTCGCAACTGCTTAGCCAGGCCGACAAGCTGAGCCTAGCGTGGGCAGAGCAAGTGAAGCCAGATGACCGGGTGGTCTGGGAAGCGGCGTTCGTGAACCGTCTGGCTGATGCGGTCACCAACTTGCCTGAAGAGCCAGGAATTCAAGAGGCGCTCAAGCGTATGGCCGGCAGCGTCATGCAGCCGGATGATCGGAACACCTCCCAAGGGAAGGACGCTCTCTGGGAGCTGGTGCTGCTGTCCGACTTGAAGAGCCGAGGGTTAGCAGCCAAAGCTGCAGAACCCGATATCCTGGTTGACTTCGGCATGGGCGACTACCCGATCGCTTGTAAGAAGATCTGGTCTGAGAGCGGAGTTGAGAAGCGTGTTAGCCATGCTGCCAAACAACTGGCGCCGTTCAACAATGGCGGGGTCATCGCTCTCAATCTGGACGATTTGGTCCCCGTCGGGAAAGCTGTGAGCGTTCCCACCAAGGAGCTTGCAAAGGCTGTTCTGACCAAGTTCAACTTGGACTTCATTGAGCGTCATCGAGACGTGCTGCAAGATGCTGTCATGAGCGGCAAGTGCGATGGTTTCTTCATCTCGACGACCGCCTTTGCTGTCCTGGCGGAGGAGGAGACATCGGCCTACCTCGCTACGCAAGGTTCTTTGTGGCACCTCGGAGATTCGTCGCCAGAGTCCTGCGAGCGCTTCCTTGCATTTGGTCACACGCAGGGCATGTAACCAGGAGCCTGCAGAACCACGAAGCGCCGGAAAATCCTGGGAGTGACAGTCAACACAGTGCTGTCGAGTAGCCTCGCTAAGGTCGAAAAGATGCGAGAGGATTGACAGCCGCTTCGAAAAATCAGACATTGCGATTTCTGAGGACGCAAGTCTGTTTCGTTGAGCGCGGTCAGTCCTCTTGGGATTGGTCGCGTTTTCCTACATTTTTGGGGTCTCCTTTTCTGCTCATTGGTCATGACTCTCATGACTGATCAGAATCTCAAGCAACCGGCTTGCCCGCCGACCCTCTCAGCATTTCCGGCATATCATCAAATCCCTTCCTCAACGCATGCTATCCGATCATTCTTCAGCTGTAGCTCTTATACTGATCTGTCCTCAGGCTGTGGTAACATCAGTTATACGTACGTGTTATGTATCAATTTGCTTGTGTCTGGGGGTGTGTATGGCAAGTGACGAAGCTCTAGGGTGTGATTACCAAGGCAGGCATTTCGGTGCGGCCTATCCCGATGCGCAGTGCGTCGACGGTTTTCTCTGGGATGAGGATAGCTGCGATGAGCCTGGAGGTGCTCTTCTCCATGGAGGCGACATTCCCTGCCCAAAATGTAATTCAGCTGCGCATGCCACGTACTACGGTACGGAAGAAGACTCAGCGTCGCCCTCGGCCCAGTCGACTGGCAACGGTCCTTACCAGCTACTCCCCAACAACCCCGAAGATTCGCCGGGCTGTGCACCTGCTCTGTCGTGAGCTTGATCAGCTACACAGGTTCGAACGTTCATACACTCACTGGAAAAAGCATGTCACCACTTCGAAAGATTGCTGTGCTCGGTTGTGTCGCTCTGTCGCTGGCAGGGTGCAATGACAAAAAGATCAATGTCACCATTCCGACTGGCTCGACCCTCTACGTCAAGCTGTATCACCTCGGTGATCCTGCGCTCGGCTCGGTTCTGCCAACCGAGTACCGGGCTGGAGGGTTTGGCAAAGTGGAATATGAAATGTCTCAGGTCCTGGCCGGAAATGAATGCGCCCTGGGCATTCCTCTGAAATGGAACAGCCGCCAGCTCAAGCATGAGACTTCTACCGCCACACTGTCCTGCGACGGAGCTGATCAGCGAGAGCTGAAGGGCTATGTGATCGGTGAAGACGGCAAACAAGGCCTGGCCGGTGTTACGTTGGGCAGCGTGGTCCCGTTTGTGGTCACCGAGACAGCAACGGTCAAATAGCCCCGGGGGAGAGCATCATGCAGCTGTCGAAATTGCGGCCACGGCTGTACCCAAACGGGCGGCTAGCCCTGGAGCTGCTCTACGAAGATGGTGAGCACTGGGGCGTGCTCACAACGAACCTGGTGGAGGCCGAGTTGGCGGTCGATGAGGTGTGTATCCACGCCTGGCAACTGCCCGATCAGGTCTTGGATCTGCACCTGGCATCCGGAAAGTTTGAAGACACTGGCAGGGTTGAACCTGCTGGTTTTGAAGACGCACCTGTGTGGCGGGTCATCTGCCCAGAGCTGCTGGCGCATGCCCAGCGAATGCGGGCTCATACGAGGTAAGCAACATGGATTACTCGCAACTGCTTGAGCGGAGCTTTCTTCAGATGGCTCACACGTCTGTAAGCCGCCTGGGATATCTCGCGGAGCACGTTTTCGGGTTCACTACGGATTCACCCAGTGCTGACGAGCTGTTCGCTGCCAAAGCTGTAGAGGTCTGCGCTGCGCTGGGCAATCGAACGATGCGGGAGTACGTTACTACCAAAGACGGGCACCTCTGGTTCTTGTTGATGTTCAACATGCCATTCTTCGCTGGGCGCCTCGATTGGGGCACCTCGATGACCGGATCCTGGTGGAGCGTTGAGCATGGAGAATTTTTGGAGCTGGATAGCTGCGGGCTCTGGACAGAAACCGGCCAGCTGTTAGAACCGATGCGCTTCACACTTGACCAGTGGAAGGAGTTCATCAACGCGGTCGTCGCTTTCGCTGCGCCCGAACTGGGGCCGGGCGCTGGGAAAGGCTTTGAGGAATTGCCGGCGTTATGAGGTCGGCTGAAGGCCGAAGGATTCTGCAATTCGGCCGATGATGGTCTTGAGGTCACCCCGAATCTTGAGCGCTTTGAAGTCGATCTCTTCGACCGCCAGGCGCTCAAGGAATAGCGCCATGTCTGCAGTAATGCTTGCGGGCAACTCAATCACCTCGCCAGTCAGCAGGCCCGCCAGGGCCAGGACATCGTTCCGATGCTTCCTGACGTTCTTCGAGTCAACTGCTTCACCGTTTGCCTTGCGCTGAGACAAGTCGAGCCAGGCCTTAGCTTTGAAGGGGATAAGACGATCAGCGCTGATGTATGTCAGCTCCTCGCTCTGATGGCGGCCGGAACGCAACAGGGTGTAATAGTCTTCATCGAGCAGGATAGCGCTCAAACTCGAAACCGACTCATCTGTGGGGATTGGGGTCAGCGTTGCGTTTTCCTCATGCTCAAGGCCATCCGGTGCACGAGAGAATAGTTCGATCATTACCGGGTAGGTTTCGTCGGCGGGATTCTGGAATCTGTAGAAGACCGGCCTGTCACCCCCTCTTTGTTTGATCTCATAGCCGCCGGCCTTTATGAACTCCCAGAACCTGTTAACAAAATGGGAGTCCAGAGCCTCAATCACGAGCACGATGTCTAGGTCTTTCGTGGCCCTGAAGCTCTCTCCCGCGTCTTCCATCGCCAGAGCAGAGGCAACGCCACCGATTAGGACGTAGCTATCGCGGAAATCGCGAAAGTGCCGGCCAAAAATATCTAAACCTTTCACGCTAACCAATGTACCTGCTCCTTGAGTTCATCCAACGCAATCTGAATGCGTTCGTCGGGGTTGTCTTCCAGGCTCAGAAACAGCGACGCTGTGTCTGCCATATACTGCGTTTCGGTGAGCGACGGATACCCCCAGATCTCCACCCACTCCTCGATCGAGTCCACCGACTCGACTACCTCAAACGCATCAAGCGCCAGCATGTCATTGAACACTTTCTTGCTCATCCCCCATACGGCCTGCTTAGGCTCCGCCAGCATCGTGTACTTGGCCAGGGCAGTTTCCCCCGCGATGAATACTCCCGGGGCCATGGGGATAGCATTTCGGGTAATACCAATTCTCTTTTTGACGGGGGACCGCAGGTGCTTCTTGGCCTTCTGGAACACCTCTGCAGGCGACCCGTTGAAGGCGTAGGTCTTCCAATGCAGCTCGCTTTTCGCAGGGCTAATCACCCCCAGCGATACCAGCTGATCCACTGCCTTCGAGAGGGTCACGCGACTGTAGCCCAGGTCCCCCAGCAAAGCGTTCGTAGTGAAGTAGGTTTCGTCGGGTATCCCGGAATATAGGCACGAGAGAAGCATGGCTTGGGCCGCGGGGAGGAGGGCGGCTACCTCGCTCTGCTCTCGCCGCTGACGGAAGCTTTCACGCAGGTCCAGCGCCATCTCAGGTATGAACATCTGGAAGCTGGGCTGGATGAAATTGACCTGGTGCATGATCAGGCTGCGGCGGTCTTGAGTCGACAAGGACCAGCAGACGTACACTACTACCTGGTTGGTGACGTTGCGCACCATCTCGATGTGCTTCTGCAGCTTCACGATGCCTGGGTACTCAATATCATCACGGGAGACCAGCAGCATCATGTTGAACGCCGAACTGTTCCCCATAGGTACGCTCAACTCGTAGGTCTTGTAGCTGTCCCGGATGGTATAGGGGACTCGGAGTGGCACCGGAGTCATCTGCGCTGCCACACCTAAAACGGACTCAATGTAGGCCTTAGCTTCGTCTTGTAAATTCGGCATGAGCCGGCCTCGTGTTAACTACTTTTTTTCACTGTAAACCACAGTGGTTTACAAGTCAAAAAAGTGGTTTACAATCCAATGTTTACTGGGGTTAAACGGAAATGTGCCATTTATAGTGGGTTAGAAAAAGCCCCAGCCAGAGTATGCGCTGTGCACTGCACAGTGTGAAGTGCACACAAGCAGTTCAAGCGCCGTCAGGTGGTCTGCTGACTTTTCCTACATCCATAACGGAACCGTCTGATCGACACCGTTGGATCAGAGGGGGAAGGTCAGGTTTTTCACCGAGGAAATGGAGCAAGGAAAATGGCTAGGCCAAACACCAGCGAACTGAAGCTACCTCTCAGCTTACACTTGGATCAGAGCACCCTGGATGCGATCATCCGCTTCAGGGCCGCACGTGCAGCACATTTGAAGTATGCGCACGACGATACAGCTGCCAGCGCAGAAATGTTTCTGGCGCTCCAGCAAGCTGAGGCCGACCTGGCCAGGGCGGTTGACGAGCTTCTGGTCAAGACTGCGGCTGAGACGGCAGAACCACACCCGCGACTGCAGAAAAATGTTGTCCTATAGGACAATATTTCAATTGAAAATAGTTGTTCTATAGTTTAATCTTTTCTCATTGACGTCTATCAATGAGGCCAGCAGGAAATGGATCGTTTTCAGCAGCAGGGCTTGCTTTTCGGGGATGAAACCCGTGACTCCACAAAAGCCGAGCTTGACCAGTTGATCGCCAGTGGTGCGCTGTTTGTGGCCAACCATTCGGGCGGTAAGGATTCGCAGGTGCAACTGATCCGTCTCCTGGAGCGCGTTCCGGCTAGCCAGCTGGTGGTTGTCCATGCATCGCTGGGCCCGATGGAGTGGCCGGGGGCGATGGAGCTGGCCCGTGATCAAGCCGCCGCTGCAGGCCTTCCTTTCATTGTTGCCACAGCCTCGAAGACGCTGCTGGAAATGGTAGAGCGTCGGTTCGAGATTCGCCCCGAGGTACCGAGCTGGCCATCTGCGTCTACTCGCCAATGCACGAGCGACTTGAAACGAGGACCCATCCAACGTGAGGTCAGGCGCTATGCAAAGGCCAATGGCTTCAAAACGATCGTCAACTGCCTTGGCCTGCGCGCTCAAGAGTCGCCAGGGCGAGCGAAGCGGGTAGTTTTCAGCCGGATGGGGATCAGCAACTCTGTGTTGACCTGGTTCGAGTGGTTGCCAGTACATGACATGCGCACGGATGAGGTCTTCGGTGCCATCGCTGCAGCGGGGCAGCGTCCTCATCACGCCTATGCCCTCGGTAATGATCGATTGAGCTGCATTTTCTGCGTGATGGCGTCCAAGCCTGACTTGCGTAACGGGCGTGTCCATCACCCTGAGCTTTTCGAGCAGTACGTCGCTCTTGAGCGGCGCACGGGCTACACGATGCACATGAATCGAATCCCACTTGTTGAGTTGGCGGCATGACCGCCCTCTGACTGCTTCCAGTGTAGAATCCACACACAGCTTGATAGGCCAAGGATCCACCGTGACTTCACCATTCTTCGTGACCATCGATTCCCAGAAAACGCTTGATATCGACGACGCGATATCGATCACCCAGAGCGGCGATCTGTACATCATATCAGTTGCCATCGCCGATCCTTCTGCGAAGGTTGGGGTCGGCTCTCATGACGATAAGTTGGCGTTTGAGCGGGCCGCCTCGATCTATGCCCGAGATCGTGCAGTGCAAACAATGCTGCCACGGCACATCGGCGCAGATCAAAGTAGCCTTGTCGCGGGGCAACCACGGCAAGCGATGGTTTTTACAATCACGCTCAATAGCTCGCTTGAGGTCGTCGGTTTTGAACCTAGCTGCCAGGTTATCACCGTCAACACCCGTCTCACATATGAGGCCATTCCGGAGATAGCCCGAAGCACTCAAAGCCCTTTGCGTGAAATGGTGGAGCTCCTCAGTAGGGTTTCGACGCTGCTGCTGCAGCGCCGCCGATCGAAAGGAGCGCTTGCCCTTTACGATATTCGCAAGCTCATGCTCTCGGATGAGGAGGGCAATCTTCGCCAATACGAGTCGTTGGATCAGATGGTCGGGCACATCATCGTGCAAGAATTCATGATTCTGACGAATTCCCAAATAGCCCTCTTCATGGCCGAGAATGGGCTGCCGGCGGTATACCGTAACCACGCAAGCCGAGTCTCCGCTCCGCATGCACTGGACCTGGCCAACACAGTCGAGCAGTGGTTGAAAGAGGGGCTGGTGACCGAAGCCTCTGTGGGTGCGCAGTTAGGGGCACTCATAGAGCGTGCTGTTTACGATGGCGTGGCGCGTGGGCATTACGGTCTTGGCCTAACGCTGTACCTCCACGGCACCTCTCCGCTTCGTCGGTATGCCGACTTGGTGAACATTCGCCAGATTCGGGCGCATCTCGACAATTGCCCGCTGCCATATTCGCAAGCAGATCTGCTTACAATCTCTGCGTCGATCAACAAAACGCTGCGAGAGCGATCCGAATCCACTGTCGACTACCACAAGGAGGTGCTGGCGCGGAAAGCTCAGCGCTTGGTGGCGAGTGGGAACCTGGTCAATATGGAGGACAACGTACTCAGCGCTGCCGTGAAGCTCGCGAAAGACGCCGGTCATTTGCCTGAAGCTGTAGTGGCTGAATTGATACGAAGACTCAACAACAACACGATAGCGGACGCCATCGTCGATCGACTTGCGATTCAAATCCCAAGGGAAGCAATCACCGAAGATCTTGGGGTGGCTTTCTCGAACTGGATGTGCCAGCACCCTCACAACGTGGTCAGGATCATCATGAACGGAATCCAGACTCAAGTTTTTGAGGGGCTCGATGAAACGGTGCACGGTGTAAATGGAGGCTTCAAGTGTGTGGTTGCTGTCTCGGCAAGTGGGCGGCGTCTTCAGGGTGTTGGTGTGCACCGCGAGAAGCGTGTAGCAAAGCAGAAAGCCATGGTCGAGATTTTGTGTCGTCACTTGAGTTTGCCCATAAACAGCCTTAACCCTGAGGCTCCGACGCAGTCATCAAGCTCTCCAGCGCCCCGCGCTACTGACTACAAAGGTGCGCTAATTGAACTTTGCCGGAAGCGGGGGTGGGCTGCTCCCCATTTGCATGTCGCGATGAGTGGACCGTCAAATGCTGCAAGCTTCACAGCCACCGCGACTGTCCACCCGAAGGGTGGCGACGTCGAAAGTGCTACCTCACCAGAGTGTGCAACCAAGAAGGCCGCTGAAGCAGCTGCTTCGGCCATCCTATTGGAGCGACTGGCCAAGTCACGTGAGGCGACTTCCGTGAGCAGCTCAAACCCGGTAGTGCAGCTAAATGAGATGGCACAAAAAAACAGGCTGGCGGAGCCCAGTTACATCTTCACCCAGCTGAGCATTGCCCCTCCGCAATTCGAATGCGTGGCGCGAATTGTGGTAGATGGAAATGTGCTTTCGGCCAAGACAGTGGCTGGAGGTAAGAAAGTCGCGAAAGAGCTAGCTGCTGCCGAAATCCTTGGGCAAGTGAAAATAGCGAGCTGAATGAGACGTCCTGTTGACTGCCGCGAGAATGGAGAGCTAGGCAAATGAGCACAGAGCAAGAAGAACTGGAGGGCTTCGAGCTGGCCTACAGTGTGCAGATCGACAGCAGCCAGGTGCTTGAGTTGCTGGTTGACGAAATTGACACTGGGGACAGCGTTTGGCAAACCACGAATGCGAGCGGTCAGGTCCTAGACCGTTCCGAGCGTTACGAGGATCAGGCCCGGTGTCTGCGTGACGGCCTGAATAAAGTGCTGAAGTAGGAGCAAGCACCAGGTGTACTCAAGCCCAGCCATCGAGCTGGGCTAGTCTGGTTGTTGAGGTTGCATTCTTAGATGCTGCTGGAGCCTTTAGCCAGCAAGGGCAATCGAATGGACGAGCGATGAATCTGAACAGAATTGTTGATCGACAGGTGGTGCGAGCCGAGGCCTTGATTGCTGGTTACCTTGGTTTGTACGCTGGCAGCATCGACCTGGCTGACTTCAACCCAGGATCGGTCAAGCGAGCAACCCCAGAGTTCAAGCGTAGCGTGCAGCTGATCCACGATCTTGCGGCTACGTCGGTGGTGACTCAGTCGACTGTCCGCATGATGGAAGCCGCCGTGGATGGACTGGCCGGCATGGTCAGGGCACCCAAGATGATGGCGCCCACACGCGCCCTCTGGGCTATCGAGGATAGGATTCGTCGCACCCCGCTGGCGCTGGTTCGTCACCTGGGCGCAATTGCAGGGTCGGTGGCCGCGGGTATCTGGGGAACCATCGAGAAAAGCGCTGAAGCAGATGTGGGCGTAGCGATCGCCGCGGCCCTGGTGATGTTTTCCTTCGGCTGCAGCCTGAGCCATCTGCGAGACCCTGACCACACAGTGCCGAAAGGGCTTTTGGCGTTCCTAGGCGTTGGAGCGCTTGCGCTCGTTACGAAGGGAGTGCTGTTCACATTCTTGGTTTATGCAGTCATCTCGACGGGCTTCTTCATCCGAGACATCGCGCTGTGGTGCCGCCGGCCGAAGCCGGGCGCTGTAGCTTCGTTCAACCGTGACGATCGGGTGCTGTTCGGCGATAACGGCAACATCTACACAGTCGAGGAGCTGTACGACCTTACCGGCGGTCACGGGCCTGCGCATAGCGCTTACGGCCTTGCGAAAGACGATGATTGAACCATGATTCATGGAATGCAGGTGGCTGCGCAGATGCGCCTGCGAGAGCGTGTGGCAGTAGTGCTGCTCGGCCTCGACTCAGCTGGGGAGTCGAGGCCGAGCGCATATGAGTAGACTACTTGCCTTCGCCGTTTGCCCGGGCGAACTGTGCAATGTCCAGTGGCACCTCAGCGAACCCGGCCGGCTGAGTACACCAGTCTACGACCCAGTCCTGGACATGCCGACGGGTGAGAGGGCCGTACGCTCGCTTGACGTCGTTTAGGCTGATGAGCCCACAGATGGGGTTGATGATCCAAAATCCAATGTGCTTGGCGCAGAGGAAATAGGCTGCAGCGTAAAAAATGGCTGACGCGATGTTCCCGTACAGCTCCCGGATCTGAAGCATTGGGTAGTAGAACGCAGCAGTCGTGACCAGGGCGCAGATCATCACGAGCGCCCACTGATTCCACATCTTTAGAGCGATAAAGCCGGTAAGCCACCACTGCCGTCGCTTGTTCAAGTCATCCCATTTCATTTCTGTTTGTAAGCGTCCGGCGAACTCACCTTCCGAACTCCAGCATTAAGGGCGATGGTGTCCGCGTATTTTTAAGCGGACGCGATCACCCTTATCGCCAGGATTTCCATGCGCCAACGAAGCTCTTATCCGAAACCATTCAAAGCCCAAGTCGTTCAGGAATGCCTGCAACCTGGCGCGACGGTGTCCAGTGTTGCCATCAGCCACGGCATCAATGCCAACGTCATCCGCAAATGGCTGCCGCTCTATCGAGATCAGCCTGCAGCAGCTTCACTACCGGCTTTCGTCCCGCTAAAAGCCCCACCTAAACGGCCAGTCGAGGCGTCAGTGATCATCGAGTTGCCCATGGCCGGGCAAGTGATCACGGTGAAATGGCCAACCTCAGATCCTGAGGGCTGCGCGCAATTTATCCGGGCTGTCTCTCAATGATCCGCATCGATGCGATCTGGCTGGCCACCGAGCCGATGGACATGCGCGCCGGTACCGAAACCGCTTTAGCCCGAGTAATCGCGGTGTTTGGTGCGGCGAAGCCGCACTGCGCTTATCTGTTCGCCAATCGCCGGGCCAACCGGATGAAAGTGCTGGTGCACGACGGCGTGGGCGTCTGGCTTGCCGCACGGCGACTGAACCAAGGCAAGTTCCACTGGCCCGGCATTCGCCATGGCTGCGAGGTCGAGCTCGACAACGAACAACTCCAGGCGTTGGTACTGGGCTTGCCGTGGCAGCGCGTTGGCGCCGGCGGTGTGATCAGCATGCTGTAAACGCCGGCCATTTGGCCGGTCTACTTGTCGTCGTCCCGCGCCTGCTCTGGCACAATCGGCGGCATGACTTTCTCGCCCAACCTCGACCAGATGACCCCGGAACAGCTTCGTGCCTTGGCGGCACAGGCGTTGCAGTTGCAATCCCAGGTCGAGGCGATGAGCAGGAAGATCCAAAACGATGAAATCCTCATCGAACAGTTCAAGTTCGAAATCGCCCTGCTCAAACGGCACAAGTTTGCCAAGCGCAGCGAGCAAATCAGCCCGGCTCAAAGCAGCTTGCTGGATGACCTGCTCGACACAGACCTTGAAGCTATCGAGGCCGAGCTAAAACAGCTCCTACCAGCTGCGCCACAGTCCGAACCACGGCAATCCCCGAAACGTGCGCCCTTGCCGCCGCAGTTTCCACGCACCGTCATTCGCCATGAACCCGAAAACACTCAGTGCGCCTGTGGTTGCCAGCTCCAACGCATCGGCGAAGACGTCAGCGAAAAGCTGGATTACACGCCGGGCGTGTTTACCGTCGAGCAACATGTGCGGGGCAAATGGGCCTGTCGCCAGTGCGAAACCCTGATCCAGGCCCCGGTGCCAGCCCAGGTTATCGACAAAGGTATCCCGACCACAGGTTTGTTGGCCCACGTGATGGTGGCCAAGTTTGCCGATCACTTGCCGCTGTACCGGCAGGAGAAAATCTTTGGCCGTGCCGGGCTGGCAATTGCTCGCTCGACCCTGGCGCAGTGGGTCGGACAAACCGGCGTGCGGCTTCAGCCACTGGTCGATGCACTGCGTGAAGCCGTGCTGAACCAGGGCGTGATCCACGCTGATGAGACACCGGTGCAAATGCTTGCGCCAGGCGAGAAGAAAACCCACCGGGCTTCTGTCTGGGCCTACAGCACCACGCCGTTTTCGGCGCTCAAGGCGGTGGTTTACGACTTCAGCCCAAGCCGTGCTGGCGAACATGCGCGCAACTTCCTGGGTGACTGGAACGGCAAGCTGGTCTGCGACGACTTCGCTGGCTACAAAGCCGGGTTTGAACAAGGCATCACTGAAATCGGTTGCATGGCCCACGCCCGTCGCAAGTTTTTCGATCTGCATGTGGCGAACAAAAGCCAATTGGCCGAACAGGCGCTGCACTCGATCAGCGGCCTGTACGAGGTCGAACGCCAGGCGCGAGACATGAATGATGAAGATCGTTGGCGAATACGTCAGGAACTAGCGGTACCGATCAGCAAAACACTGCATGAGTGGATGTTGGCCCAGCGTGACCTGGTGCCCAACGGATCAGCCACGGCCAAAGCCCTCGATTACAGCCTGAAACGCTGGGTAGCGCTGACGCGCTACCTGGACGATGGGGCTGTGCCCATCGACAACAACCAGGTCGAGAACCAGATACGGCCATGGGCACTCGGGCGCTCGAACTGGTTGTTTGCCGGGTCGTTGCGCAGCGGCAAACGCGCGGCGGCGATCATGAGCTTGATCCAGTCGGCACGCATGAATGGGCATGATCCGTATGCCTATCTCAAGGATGTGCTGACGCGGCTGCCGACCCAACGGGCCAGTGAGATCGGGCAGTTGCTGCCGCATCAGTGGGTACCGGCCTGACTTACGCAAGGTGAGTTGGGCGGACGCTTACTTCTGTTTGGTGTCCTGTCGTCTGTGGCCTTGTGGCCTGAGCGAAGGAATATAACAATACTAGTTAATTATCTGTACGCGTTATGTGTTATTTTTTATTCCGGAAAACGAGCCATGTCCAGGAGATCCTTGGTGAGTTCAGAAAAAAACACCCGCATGCGTGCGGTTTACTGGGGCGTAGCGTTGCTCGCTCTGATCGGAGGACCGCTGGCCTACAACGGCCTAGGTTTGAGCAAGCTGAGAACTGATTTTTCATCTGCGACACCTGAGGAAATTGAGGCGGCGACCCGTGATTCGAAATGCGCAAATCGGCTCCTGGTGGATGCCAACCGAAGCGCGCTAGTCGAGCGTCAGGCCGAAGCTTTCAAGGGGACTGCACCATGATTTCGTCTGGCCAGCAGCCCGCCCAAAATCAAATTCGGCGCAACTACGTGGTTGGCGCCATCTGCATCGCAGCTTTTTCTGCGAGCTCATTCGCATACACGTTGCCCGGGCTTACCGCTAAGGCGGCATCGCTTGTGGTTGGGTACTGGGCGGCACTGCCGTTTGTACACCTGGCCACAGGGCATGGGTTCGGATTCAAGAAGAAGCGGACAGTAGCCACAGGCTGCCCTGGCGTAGATGGCCAATGCTGTGATGCTGGAAGTGCAGTCGAGCAGCCTTCCCAAGCGCAGATTGAGGTTGCACTAGGCATTGATGCTGTTTCTGCCTCGCGCACTCCCTCCAGCCCAAACAATTGTGCAGGTTGAGTCGAGATGAAAAGAAAATTCAAGAATGGTAATTCTGGCTGGAAGACAAACTGGCTCGGTGTTTGTGAGCGCCCTCGATTCTTCACCATTGTCACGCTCAAAGCGATGGCAATGTTTGTTGTTCTAACTGTTTTGAGTTTATTGCGCTCTGCAGTGGTTTTAGTAGTGATTGCCTTGCTAGTTTCAACGATTGGCAAGATTTTTACTTCTACAGAGAGCTTTGATGTGCGCAGTCTTGCTGTCTTAGATGGGATACCAGACTATTTTACTCTGATAGTCATGATTTTGGTTTGGCACGGGATGGTGTGCGATGTATTTGCAGTACTGCGAAAATGGCGGCAAAAGCGAATTCGGAGCCGAAACGAAATTAAAATGAGCTGAATTCGGTGATTGGTACGCTGGTTTCAACCCGCTATAGCTGCAATCCAGGTTGGTGGCGTAAGCTTCTAATTTTGTACATGCTGATTGGATATAATGCATGAATTTTTTTAAAAAAGCGCCTACGCTGTATGAGCAGCTAGAAATCGGTAATGTCTCATTTGCATCTGCAATAAAGCTAAGTCGCTTGGCTTTTCTTGTATCCAAGCGAAGATTCGTTGAGTTTTATTTGCCATTTCTTGCTTTGGTAGCGACTGTGTTAGCTTGTAGTAAGTTTCTACACAGTGAGGGGCGACCAATATCTCACTATGTTGGAATACCGATGATGTATTTTGCCTGGTGTTCGTTTTTTGTTGTGAAGCTTTTCTGGGCGAATAAAGGTCGTTCGTATCTGGAATGGGTGGAAGACATGTTTGGCCCGAAAACGTGTCAAGCTGTGCTGGATCTTTTTCTGGCCGGTGAGCGCTATGACGTAGTCCAGGAAGCGAAAGCTCAAGGTGAATACGTATCGTCATTGTACGTAAAGTCACTCAAACAGTCGGCAACAGCTCAGCGTTCCGAGTGATGATATCGGGCCGTATTCGGTCATTATTCGGCTGTAGGCTGATTCGGCCCTTTGAGTCTCTCGCCCTGGAGTTGAGGCCACATGAACGTTCAAGAGCAACTACGTCACCACGAAGCCCTGATCATTGCCGCACCAAGGCGAGTATTGGCTGGTGATGACGACTGGAAAAAGGACATCACACTTGACGCTGGGGTTTACGTGATATGGCAGGAGAGAACTCCAATCTACGTTGGCGAAACCTCGGCACTTCGCGCCAGAATGGGTGACCTCACCGTCTTTAAGCACCATACCTTTGCGCGCAGAACCTGCGATTTGTTCGGGCTTGGCGCCAGGGACAGAAATGGCCTGATCAGCGTATATTCGAGCAACTACGAACTGTCCTTCTGTGCGGTCCCGTTTGGGCGCAAGGAAATCGAGGAATACTTGATTTTGCGCTGGCGTTCAAGCCTGTCGAACAAAGTCGCAGCGCGGCTGCTGTCGGGGCACCAATACAACTGGGTTGTGCCTGCTGCACCAGTCTTGAATACCGGTGCCGGCAGTGCTCCGGACATCCAGGCGAGGGAGCTCGATATCGGATTGGCGGAAGCACTTTAGGTCCTCCTTTGTTCTGTATTTTTTCAGCTCTAAAGGTCTCGTGATTTCACTGAAAGTTTAGGATATTTAGAGCTTTAGTGGTCGTCTTCTCGGCCTTCGATGCCGTTTGACATTCAGTAAATCTTTCAGGATTATAGTTACGTGTTGCCAACTTGCGCCCGTAATCCGCGACTGCGCATGTCAGCGCACGGCCCCTCCCTGGAGAGTTTGAATGTCGATCCCAAAACCGAGTGCCGAAACTTTAGGCCAGGCCGGCGATGATGCTGGCGTGGAGGCGGCGCTGCAGGAATTCCGCGATAAGATTCAGGCCGCTACTGGTCGATCAGTGCTCCCGCTTGAGTTGGCGGCATTCCGCGCCCAGGTCGCTACCTGCATCGCTCACCGGCAGCCGCGGCTCGTGCAGTTTGGCCTTTGCGACTTTCAAACCCGCACCGGGCGGGCAACCTTGATCGAAGTGACGTTCTGATCCGGCCGGCCACCCAGCGCGTGGTAGTTGCGTTCTAGGCCCCCAAACAACGAACATCGTGACCAAACCCCAGCTGTCAGCGCAGGACAGGACCATCTATGGGTACTGATTGCAGCTGGCAGCCCGATCCGCACCAGCAATTCGACGAGTAAGGCCTGAGGCTTGAACGACCATATCCATCTAGCGGCTGAATACGATCAGAACCCCAGTCGGGAGCTGCCGCATTCTGTTGAAGCCGAGCAGGCCATTCTAGGCGGATTGCTGAACGAGCCACGTGCCTGGGTGCGAGTCTCGGACCTGGTGGTCGAATCTGATTTTTTCCGCGCCGACCACAGGCTCATTTTTAAGGCTATTGCCAGGCTGCTTGAAGAGGGGCGTGCGCTTGATGTTGTCACAGCCCAGGAGGCTCTGGATCGAGCAGGGGATCTCTCGAACGCCGGTGGGCTGGCCTATCTAAAAGAGCTTTCCGATAACACCCCGTCCGTTGCCAACATCGCGTCCTTTGCACGCGTAGTCAGTGAGCGGTCGCAGTTCCGAAAGATCATTGGCGTCTGCGGGGAGATCGAGCAAAGCGCCAGCTCCCCGAACGGCCGCACCGCGGAAGATCTGGTGCATGATGCCGAATCGAAAATGTTGTCCGTGGCCGGTCAACGGCCGAAGGAAGGCGGCCCGGTTGGCATCGACACCCTGCTCAGGAAAGCCGTCGAGAAGATCGAATCCGCCCATGAGTCAGGCCTTGAGTCCCTGGGCCAATCGACAGGCTTCGTCGACCTCGATAGCAAACTGAGCCTGTTGCGTCCTGCTGACCTGGTCATCGTGGCCGGCCGGCCATCCATGGGCAAAACCACTTTTGCCATGAACATTGTGGAAGAGGCCGTTCTGCGGTCGGAAAAAGTGGTCGTGGTCTATTCCATGGAGATGCCTGGCGATGCCCTGCTAACGCGCATGCTCTCCTCGATGGGTAGCATTGACCAGTCGCGAGTCCGATCCGGGAAGCTGTTGAATGAGGACTGGACCAAGCTGACCAAGGCTGCCAATGCACTCAACAAGAACGATCGCTTCTTCATTGATGACACGCCGGCCCTGAGCCCTTCGGAGATGCGTAGCCGTACGCGGAGGCTTCGGCGCGTGCACGGCGAGATTGGCCTGATCATGGTGGACTACCTGCAGCTGATGCAAATCCCCGGATATGGCGGCCTCAACCGTACCAACGAAATTTCGGCCATCTCCAGGTCACTAAAGGCTTTGGCCAAGGAATTTGATTGCCCCGTGATTGCACTCTCGCAGCTCAATCGCTCGGTGGAACAACGCAAGGACAAGCGCCCGGTTAACTCCGATCTGCGCGAATCCGGGGCAATTGAGCAGGACGCGGATGTGATCCTGTTCGTGTACCGGGATGAGGTGTACAACCCTGACTCCCGCTTCGCTGGTACGGCCGAGATCATCATCGGCAAGCAGCGTGAAGGTCCGACCGGTTTTGTGCGGCTTGGCTTTGAGGGGCGATACACACGCTTCGTCAACTTAATGCCAGGCACGCACGACTTCACCGATCAAGAGATGGGTGTAGAGATGATTGATCCCCATTCTCGCCTTGGTCGGATGCCGGTGCAAAAGCTGGCAGAAGAGGCTTCCAAGAAGGTCGAGGGCAAGGGCAGGGGGCGGCGCCGGAAAGGTTCGAGAAAGCCGCCATGAAGCCCGCTGACACCTCGCCAACCGGTAGCGCTCCCCACTCACTCAACAAGATGCCCACATGAACGAAGATTATGCTTCCGAGCAGCTTGACCTACAGACCTCCTCGCTGAAGGTGCCACCGCATTCGATCGAGGCTGAGCAGTCCGTGCTCGGTGGTCTCATGCTCGATAACAACGCCTGGGAGCGTGTGCTCGATCAGGTCTCTGATGGCGACTTCTACCGACACGATCACCGGCTGATTTTCCGCGCCATTCAAAAGCTGGCCGACCTGAACGAGCCTTTTGACATCGTGACGCTGCATGAGCGTCTGGACAAGGAGGGGCTGAGCAGCCAGGTCGGCGGACTGGCCTATCTGGCGGAGCTGGCAAAGAACACCCCGTCCGTGGCCAACATCAAGGCCTACGCTGCGATCATCCGCGAGCGGGCGACCCTGCGCCAGCTGATCAGCATCAGCACTGACATCGCGGACAGTGCCTTCAATCCAGAAGGGCGGAATGCAGCGGAGATCCTCGACGAAGCCGAACGGCAGATTTTCCAGATCGCTGAAGCCCGGCCGAAAACCGGCGGCCCGGTGGGTGTCAAAGACCTGCTGACCATGGCCATCGACCGTATCGATACGCTGTTCAACTCCGACAGCGACATCACCGGTGTTTCCACCGGCTTCACCGACCTGGACGAGAAGACCAGCGGCCTGCAGCCGGCCGACCTGATCATCGTTGCCGGCCGGCCTTCGATGGGCAAGACCACCTTCGCCATGAACCTGGTGGAGAACGCTGTGCTGCGGTCCGAGAAGGCGGTGCTGGTGTTCTCGCTCGAAATGCCAGGTGAGTCGCTGATCATGCGTATGCTGTCGTCGCTCGGCCGCATCGACCAGACCAAGGTGCGATCCGGCCAGCTCGACGATGATGACTGGCCGCGACTGACCTCAGCGGTGAACCTGCTCAACAACCGCAAGCTGTTCATCGACGACACCGCCGGCATCAGTCCCTCGGAAATGCGTGCGCGCACCCGGCGCCTGGCCCGTGAGCACGGCGAGATTGGCATGATCATGGTCGACTACCTGCAGCTGATGCAGATCCCGGGCTCTGCCGGCGACAACCGGACCAATGAGATTTCCGAGATCTCCCGTTCCCTCAAGGCCCTGGCCAAGGAATTCAATTGCCCAGTCATCGCCCTGTCTCAGCTGAACCGCTCCCTGGAGCAGCGGCCGAACAAGCGCCCAGTGAACTCCGACTTGCGTGAGTCCGGTGCGATCGAGCAGGACGCCGACGTGATCATGTTCGTGTACCGGGATGAGGTGTATCACCCCGAGACCGAGCACAAGGGTGTGGCGGAGATCATCATCGGCAAGCAACGTAACGGTCCGATCGGCTTTGTGCGGCTGGCGTTCATCGGTAAGTACACCCGCTTCGAGAACCTCGCGCCTGGCATGTACAACTTCGACGATGATGAGTGATGACCCTCTGATCAGTTAGTGTCAGCCGCTATCCCCAGCTTCGCCCTCAAACGTAGTCGCGATGATCGCAGTAGGTTGGCAGGGGGGGGGGCGGCTCATCATTCCCTCCTGCTTTCATGCTCAATGTTGAGCATCTCCTGGATACGAAGCCTACATCCTCCTGGAGATGCCACATGCACAACCTGAACGTATCTGAACTGACCTGGCCCCAACAGGTAGCTCTCGACGACTACGTCCTCTACACGCAGCGCCTTCCTTGCCAAGGTGTCGCTGCTGAGCAGTGGTTGGAGCGGAAGCGAAAAGACTTTATCGAGCACATCATGCACATCAACGAGCAGGCCAGTTACACCGCCTTCCTTGCTCGCCTGATCAAAGAAACTCCCTCGCCCGCCGCTCGCCGAGCTGAACTGGCATCACGCCAATGAAGCCTCGGCTGCAGGTCCTGGTCTTGATCAAAGGAAAACCCCGGCTGACTGATGTCCAGGGTCTTTTCCGCTTAGCCATCACCGCACGCAGCTCTGACGAGTACCCCTGTTGCGTGGTCAGCTTTCAGTAAACGCTTCACCCACCCCAGCCAAGGCTGGGGTTTTTTATGCTTGGCGGTATCCTCTGGTTACCTGGACTGGAGCCTGGGCGGGCGGTCTGTGCGTGCGTGCAGCTATTTTGTGAATGCGCAACCCGCACCGTATGCGATGCGTTTGCGCCGGCGTCAACTTGATTTACTAGCATTATGCGTACGTGTTAGGCTTCGTTGGCGATCATCTTGCGCGAAGCACTCCGCGCACGCCGATGCCGAGTGACTGATCGACTTGGTGTCAACGCCCAAAGTCGAAGGGAAAATACCGATGAATGAGTACGCCAATTGGAAGCAGGCGGTCGTGGAAGCTGTAGCAAGTAAGGGTCAGATCCCCCGCGACATTGCAGCGAAGGTTACCGAGGACAATTGCCCTGTCCTCCAGCATGCATGGGGCCTGCAGCTCGATGTCAACGTGGCTGCAGTAAGGATCATCGAATCTGAGGAAAGGGCGGCGATTGAACAGCACAAGGCCAGCCTGACCAAGATCTGTCGTGTCGCGCCGTGGGTACTCCTGGCTTCCGGTGGTATGGCTGTGATTGGTAAGACATTCCATCCGCTGGCGGACACTCCACTCGCCGTGTTCGAGTCACTGGCAGTCTTTGCGGGTATCACGGGGGGCCTTTGCGCCCTGTGCTTCTACACAGCTGCGCGGCTCAAACTGGACGAGTTTCAGAAGGCTGAAGAAAAATCCTAAGTAACTAAGATGATCAACGCTCAGCTGCACGCCGAGCCCCGGAGAAATAAACCGGGGCCGTGCCAGTTGAAGGAGTTCGTTTCGCGTCCGCGAAATCTAGGAATTAAGTGAAACAATGAAAATCGAGCTTGAAAGAATTGCTGAATTCTTGATGACGATCCCTCTATCCATTTTGCAGCTCATCGCTGTGTCGGCTTTGGTCGTGAGTTGGTTTGTGATCTTCAAGCCTCTATTGGCGAAGAAGAAATTGCTGATCTGGCAACAAGTGGTTGGTGGCCTCGCTTTCGGTATTGGGTTTGGAGTTGCCTTCGCAGCTGCGGCCTTGTCCCTCGGCCCAAATGTATAGAAAACGTTGTAGATCGCCAGCCCGCCACGTCGCGGGCATTCGCGGTAGGGGGCGTGGGTTCGCGTCTCCGACCATCACCGGAAAGGAACTGTGCCGATGAGTATCCTGAACAACTATTCCGAAGCGGACCTGGACACCGAAATCTCGGTGAAGCTGACCCTGCGCGACTTGCTAATTCTGAGCTGGGGGCACGAGAGCGTTTCCTTCGTGCCTGGGGAAGCGTCCGATAAAGAATTCAAAGCTGCTGAACAGAAGATCGACAATGCCCTCAACCAGCTTCGTGTGCAGATCTCCCGGGCAGAGCGGCCAAAGCTCATGGTTGATGAGGGGCAGAGGGCGCCGCAACTCAGTGCTGATGCCATCCAAACCGTGTTGAAAACGAACACCAGGAACTGATCACGGTAAACGCTCAGGTGTACCCCAAGCCCCGGCCTGATAAACCGGGACCGAGGCCGTAGAGACAGGTGTGATTTTCGCGCCCGCATAACCATAAGGGACCTGTATGAGAAGAGAAATGGATCCAACCCGTCCAGTGACAAGAAATCGCGTTCTTTCGTTTTTCGGTGCGGCCGTGATCTGGTTCATCCTGATAGCACTTGACAGCCGTTCTGAGCACATCAGTGCGTTACTGTTCTTTGTCTTGGCGTCATATATGGCCCGTAGTATCTCGGGAATTAGCCCCACCAGCGCTGTATGTGACACTGACGAAGAAATCCGGGCCAAACTAGATGCGAACAACCTAAGCAGCAAGCTTGATTAAGTAGGAAAGTCGGCCTATGAATATTTCCTAGGAGATGGAGCGAATGAAGCGAAGTAACATTTTTCTTTTTCTTGCGTGTTTCATCGGATTACCTATTTGTTTTTTCGATGACCCCGTTCACGCTATGGGAAAAACACTTCTATATGTCGTGGCCTTGGTTATCTTCATGTCATTCTTAACAGGCTTAGCCTTTTGGGCCATCGAACACTCCCGAGGAGAGTAGCCCTGACTGTATGGGGATGCGCACATCCAAGCCCTGCCTTCGCTGGGCTGTAACCGTAGGAGAGGGGCAACTTTGCCCCCGGATCTGCAGGAAAACGAGGCCATGACCGAGAAAACCTACCGCATTTTTCATAACTACGACCGGGGCGACCAATCGGAATATTTGACGTCATCGACCGACCCAACACGGGCAGCGATCTACTGCCAGTTCTTGGCGGAGGATCAACTGGACGAATCGGCTTCGGTCCGGAACAGTGGTATTGCAAAAGCCCTTGTGCAGTTCTACGGCTGTACTCCCGTCGAGAAGACGCATTCAGCTATCGGCATCGATCTGTATTTCGCGAGGGAAGGTCTGTGCGGCGACTATGAGCAACTGATGGCCGACCAGTCGTTGCAACGTGAAGGCATCATTGATCTGATCCGACCTTATACGGACTGTGTCGGCGATGCCGCGAGTCACCAGGAACTGAACACGGAACAAGTAAATGCAAAGAACTCAATTGGATGAAGTAGTCGCTGCTCTCAAAGTGGCACCTTTAGAAACAGTGGTAATGGGAGCGAGCACCGTAATTGCCCTCATTCTGTTCTGTCTGGACTCCCAATGGTTCGGTCTTGCGCTGGTGACAGCATTAGTTTCTGCTCTCGGCCTTTGGTGCGCATCACCTGAAATCCTCCAGTTGGCCAACAAGCGTGCTAAGGCACGTCACCGCTACCCGTACTGATTTAGAGATTTTTGAAATGGCCAATCGCATTCGCTTTTCAGCTCGCTTAGTCTTGGCCGTGTGCCTATTTTTTTGGGGCCTGTGTTAGTCTGGTGGACTGCCGCTTTAGGGCAATCAGCGGGGCAGAAGGTAAGTGAGTCTTTTGTCGGCATGGCCTCTGCATATCCGTGGGTATGGTTACCCATTGCTAGCATTGGACCTGCGATGATAATTGGTTTAACGGTACTTATGCTTAGGGAATCTCCGAACAAGCCTTCAGTTATGCGAGAATCCCCGCAACACCTGATCCGAGCCGCCCATGAGCCAGATGAGCTTTTCCGACTTTGAGTACGCCGGCAAGCGCAAGCAAACCCGCCGAGA
>NZ_BQHW01000033.1 GCF_021602025.1 Pseudomonas ceruminis | reverse complement strand
GCAATCTCAAATGACTATGTGATTTCTCGCATGGCCACTTGTGATGCTGATAATCTTTGTGACTATCAGTCCGTACTCACAAGCACCCACACGAATTGCTTGATTCAATTTGTTAAAGAGCGTTTGGTTAAGAGCGCTTCGTCTCAACCGAGGCGCGCATTCTACGCTTTCCTCATTCGCTGTCAAGCGTTTATTTTGAAGTTTTTACCGAGAAACTCGTTTAGCTTCAAACACTTGACTCGCTGCGATCTCTCGTAGCGGGAGGCGAATCATACAGCGTTTAGTAGCGCTGTCAACCACCGTTTCAACCGCTATCGATCAGACGACCGAAGCACTTCCAGTACTACCTGGATCGATTAACTCATTGAATCTCAAGGAGTTTCTCGTTCCGACTACGCTGGAAGTGGGGCGCATTATAAGGGGATTCGAAACCCCGTCAACCTTTAATTTCATGAATCTGGAATATCACGCCTCTGCAACGCAGCAGGCCGACGCCACTCGTGCCCAGAATAAAGAAGGTGTGATCAGAGCCTTGCGCCTGCGCACAGCAATTGCGCACTATATTGCCCAACCGCCTTTCTCTATTCCAAGGATTGCCGCCCACCCATGAACACCCAGCCCCGCAGCCTGGCCGCTACTCTCTTCCCGATCGGCCTGCTGCTTATCGCCATGGCATCGATACAGTCCGGCGCCTCCTTGGCTAAAAGCATGTTCCCCATCATTGGCGCACAAGGCACCACAACGCTGCGCCTGATATTCGCCAGCATCATCATGCTGCTTATTCTTCGCCCATGGCGTGTCCGCATGACTGTCAGCACCCTGCGCAACGTAGTGATCTACGGCATGGCGCTGGGCGGCATGAACTTCCTCTTCTATATGGCCCTGCAAACGACTCCGCTGGGTATTGCCGTCGCCCTTGAATTTACCGGTCCCTTGGCCGTGGCACTTTTTGCCTCACGCCGAGCGCTTGATTTTCTGTGGGTTGCGGTGGCGGTAGTCGGCTTGCTGTTGCTGATTCCGGTCGGCGACGGCGGCCAGGCTCTCGATCCGATAGGGGTGGCCTACGCACTCGGCGCAGGTGTCTGCTGGGCGTTGTATATTCTCTTTGGCCAGCGTGCTGGCGCAGAGCACGGCATCCAGAGCGCCGCGCTGGGTGTTGTGGTAGCCGCCTTGTTCGTTGCCCCCATTGGTATCGTCCATGCGGGCAGTGCCTTGCTCACGCCAGCCGTCATCCCGCTGGCCCTCGGCGTTGCGGTACTTTCGACCGCCCTGCCGTATAGCCTGGAAATGGTGGCCCTGACCCGTATGCCTGCACGCACATTCGGGACGTTGATGAGTATCGAACCAGCCATCGGCGCGCTTTCCGGTTTGCTGTTTCTCGGCGAGGTACTGAGTACGAGCCAATGGTTAGCCATCCTGGCAATCATTACTGCATCGGTAGGCGCCACACTGTCCATGCGCCGGGAAGCGGCACCCGTGGTCGCCGCCGACTGATTTGAGAAATATTTTCATTTGAGACAGGATTAACCATTGTGGCACCCCGCTCTGCTGATTAAGCTGTCACAAAATCATAATCTTTTAGCTATCTACTTGAATGAATACGGGCGCTGGGGAAAACTCAGGAAGAACCGAAGCGATAACGACAGGGTCAGACAGCTGATCAGCCCTGCATTTAAGGACAGGAATGAAACGTATTTTGCTCATCCTGGCCGTCCTGGCCATGGCTGGATGTGCCGCAACGGCCAAGACCGAGGTCAAAAAAGGAAAAAAGGGCCTGCATATCAATTGCTCCGGCCTCTCTTCGTCCTGGGACAAGTGCTACAGCAAGGCCGCCATCTCGTGCAGCACACGCGGTTACAAAGTCATCGCGCGCTCTGGCGATACCGACGAGGAACCAGGTGATTATGTGTTCGGCATCAATCCGGCCGGGTACACCAGCCGCAGCATGATCGTCATCTGTAAATAACGAAAGGGCAGCCTTTGAGCTGCCCTCCGTCCATCTACCCATCTGCAGCGCCGCTCATAACGGCGCTGTACGCGCTTCAAGCCAAGCCAACGCCTCTCCCGCCAACAGTGGCGTCAAGCGCTCACGCACTGTCGAGTGATAGGCGTTCAACCATCCGAGCTCTTCCTTGGTCAGCAATTGCACAAGCAGGCAACGGGTATCGATTGGGCATAGCGTCAGCGTTTCGAAAGCAAGGAAGTCACCAAAGGCGCTCTTGCCCGAATCCCGATTCACCACCAGGTTCTCGATACGCACCCCCCACGCGCCGGGTCGGTAGGTGCCTGGCTCGATCGAGCTGATCATGCCCGCCTGCATGGCCGTCTGCGGCGTCGCGGCGGCCTGGTAGGCAATTACTTGGGGCCCTTCGTGTACATTCAGGAAATAGCCCACGCCGTGCCCGGTGCCATGGCCATAGTCAACCTGGTCCGCCCAGATGGGCGCGCGCGCGATGGCATCGAGCAGCGGCGACGGAATGCCGCGCGGAAAAGTAGCCCGCGACAGTGCAATCATGCCCTTGAGCACCCGCGTGCAATCCTGCTTCTGCTCAAGGCTCGGCGCGCCTACCGGAACCATGCGAGTAATATCGGTGGTCCCCCCCAGGTACTGGCCACCCGAATCGATCAACAGCAAGCCATCCCCCTCGATGACCGCATGGGACTGTTCGGTCGCACGGTAATGCGGCATCGCGCCATTGCCATTGAATGCGGCGATGGTGGAGAAGCTCAGCGAAACGAAACCAGGACGCCGAGCGCGCGCCGCGCTCAGTTGTGCATCGATGTCCAGCTCGGTGATTGCCTGCTTGCCGTGTTGCGCTTCAAACCAGGCGAAGAATTCGCACAACGCCGCGCCATCCTGCTCCATCACCCGCCGGATGTGCACCAGCTCCTCTTCACCCTTGCATGATTTGCTCAGGGTGGTCGGGTTCAATCCTTCGATCAGTTGCACCTGTTCGTCCAGGTGCTTGAGCAGGCCACAGGTGACCCGTGCCGGGTCGACCAACAACGTGCTGCCTGGCGGCAACGCTGCAAGCCCCTGGTGCACCTGCGTGTAATCGCGCACCTCGATGCCATCAACTGAAAGCACATGACACAGGTGTTCATCGACCTTCCCTGCGCCCACGAACAACAGCGCCTGCGCCTGGCCAATCAGCGCAAAGGAGACGAACACCGGGTTGTAGGACACATCGCTACCACGCAGGTTGAACAACCAGGCGATATCATCCAAGGTCGCAATGAAGTGCCACTCTGCGCCTTTCTGTGCCATCGCACGACGCAGCAAGGCAAGCTTTTCTGCTCGACTGACCGTGGCATGGGGCGGCAAGTGCTGGTAAACCGGATTGTCAGGCAGTGCCGGGCGGCCCTCCCACACCTCAGCCAGAAAATCTCGATCGGTAATCAGGCGCACCGCTTTAACCCGTAGCCGCTCCTCGAGCTGACGCGCCGACGCCAGGGCCATTACTGCGCCATCAACCGCCACGACACCCTCTGCCGCAACGTTGTCACCCAGCCACTCCAGTGCACCGGGCTTACCGGGTAGCAGCTTCATCAGTTCGATACCGCTGCCCGCCAGCTCTTTCTCGGCCTGTTCCCAGTAACGGCTATCGACCCACACACCGGCAAAACTCGCAGTGACTACCAGGGTACCCACCGAGCCATCGAACCCAGACAGCCAGCGGCGTCCTTGCCAATAACCCGGCAAGTACTCGGAAAGGTGAGGGTCGGCGGAAGGCACCAGCAAGGCATCGACACCCGCCCTGGCCAAAACTTCGCGCACGCGCGCCAGGCGCTCCGGCACTCGATGCTCAATGGTGGTCTGAACGTTCATGCGCACTCCTGCGGCGACATCTTGGTTGATCCAGAGACGATAATGGAGCAGCCACCACGGCCCTGCAATCATGGCGATCGCGTCACAGCACCAACCATCGATCGCCTTGTGCTGAACTTCCCACACGCAAGGGCTTCACACACAATACATTCATAGCAGACAGGCCGATCCTCATGTCCAGTGCCTGCGAACCGAAGACCGCTGTGGTACTCCTTGATACCCGCGAGCACACGCCAGAACACGAGCACGCGGTGCATCTCAAGCTTGCCGATGGCCTCGCCCATCTGCTGGGCTGCACCCGCGCACAGCCTGATCAGCCGCACACCGCCGCGGACAACGTCTACTACCTGCCCACCGAAACCCTGATCGACCCGCAACGCTACGTGGCAATGGGTATCTGCTCTGAGCAGGACCTGTTCGGCGGCCTGGTCAGCCATCCCTACATGGCTACCAAGGCAATCTCCCACCCACTGCCGGCCAACGCCAGCTTCCCGCCAGGCTGGACCGACGCCTTCGCGTGCCAGGCGAGCGATGCACTGCTGTGCGGCTATACCGTGTTCAGCAAAGCCGATGCCCGACGCGCCGCGCAACTGCTGCTACAAGACGGGCCTCTACGGATCAAACCCGTGCTGGCGTGTGCCGGACGTGGCCAGGAGGTTATCACTCAGTTGCATGAGCTGGAGCCGTTACTGGCCAATATGGAAGATCAGGACCTTGCGCTGTGGGGACTGGTGCTGGAGGAAGACCTGAGCAATGTGCAGACCTTCAGCGTCGGCCAGGTGCGTGTTGCCGGGCTGACCTGCAGCTACTACGGCACCCAGCAACTGACCCGTGACCACCAGGGGGTTGAGGTCTACGGCGGCTCCGACCTGGTGCTGGTGCGCGGGGACTATAACGCCCTGCTGCAATTGCCCCTGGAAGACCCTCTGCGCCTGGCGATCAACCAGGCAATGTTGTACGAGCACGCCGCCGAGCAGCACTTCCCCGGTTTCATCGCCTCGCGGCGTAACTATGACATAGCCCGCGGCAACAACGCCCACGGCCATTTACGCAGTGGTGTGCTGGAGCAATCGTGGCGCCTGGGCGGGGCCAGCAGCGCAGAGCTGCTGGCATTGCAGGCGTTTGCCGACGACCCCGCGCTGCAGCGGGTGCGCGCCTCCACCCATGAAGTGTTCGGTGCGCTTGATCTCCCCGCTGACGCCACCCTCTTCTATCAAGGAAACGACAGTGAACTCGGACAATTCAGCAAATTCGCGCGGATTCGCGACCATGACCATTCAGAGTGAAACCGTTGAGCTGCACGTCGAGAATGACAGCATCGTCGGCACCCTGGTCAGCCCAGGGAGCAAGATGCCCGGCATTCTCTTTGTCCACGGCTGGGGCGGCAGCCAGCAGCGTGACCTGGCACGCGCCCGGCACATCACCGGCCTGGGCTGCGTGTGCATGACGTTCGACCTGCGCGGTCACGAAAAGACCGAAAGCCAGCGCCTTACGGTAACCCGCGAACAAAACCTCAAGGATTTGCTGGCCGCCTACGACCGCCTCCTCAGTCACCCCGCAGTAGACAGCAGTGCCATTGCCGTCATCGGCAGCAGTTATGGTGGCTACCTAGCCACTTTGCTGACCCTGCAGCGGCCAGTGAAGTGGCTGGCCCTACGCGTCCCGGCCATGTACTGGGACGACGACTGGGATGCGCCCAAGCAAACCCTCGACCGCCAGCGCCTCAACGCCTACCGCCAGCGAGCGCTCGGTCCGGCCGATAACCGCGCGCTTAGCGCCTGTGCAGAATTTGGCGGCGATGTCCTGTTGGTCGAGTCGGAACAGGACGACTACGTACCGCATGCAACGCTGATGAGCTACCGCTCGGCGTTCGTCAGCGCCCATTCGCTCACCCACCGCATGGTCGACGGGGCCGATCATGCGCTCTCCAGCGAGGAGAGCCAGAAAGCCTACAGCTCGATACTGGCGGCGTGGGTCAGCGAGATGGTCATCGGCGCCCGCCTGGACCGTTACCCCCATTACGCGCCTTGGTATGCCTGAGCCCCGCCGAGCGCGCAATGCAGGCCACCACCGGCCCCGCGCATCACACTGTGCAGCGCCTGATAGGCGGCAAAGTTGACACCACGTGCCTGATACCGGCACAGCAGGTCGAGAAACGGCTCCTCGACAAAGCACTGCGCTGACGCTGCCCAGGCCTGGCGCGACTCCCATTGCAGGTACTGCAATACCCGGCTGCCGTCGTCGCTGGCGTGGACGCTAACGCCTTGCAGGCCGTAACACCGTGCAGTCAGCGCCTCGCTGCGCGCGATGAGCGCATGGGCCAGTGCTGCCTGCCGGACGACAGGCACTTCATACTCGATCATCTGGGTAAACCACAGGGGATGCGGCTTGGCCGTCATGGACAGTCTCCTTGCTCCGGACGCTTGCAGCGCAATGGCCAGCAGGGTAAAACCTCCAGTCAACTCAAGGTCAAGAGTTTTTTGCATGCGAGAACATACGCCGGTGGCCCAGGACAAGCTGCTCAGCGTCGGTCAGTTGGCCGCACGCAGTGGCGTGGCCGTCACGGCCCTGCACTTCTATGAAACCAAAGGGTTGATCCAGAGCACCCGCAACTCAGGCAACCAGCGTCGCTATCCACGGGCGATGCTACGGCGTGTGGCGGTAATCAAGATGGCCCAGCGCCTGGGCATCCCCTTGGCCGATATCGCAAGGGCTCTAGCCGCCTTGCCGAACGACCACGTTCCCACGGCCGAAGACTGGCAACGGTTGTCGCAAGGCTGGCGCGAAGACCTCAATCGCCGTATCGACGAGATGCTCCTGCTGCGCGATCAACTGGACGGCTGCATTGGCTGCGGCTGCATGTCATTAAAGGAGTGCCCGTTGCGCAACCGGCAGGATCACCTGGCAGACGCAGGCCCCGGACCGCATTTGCCCTGAGCGGCGCGTCATGCTTGCAGTGCAAGGCGCCGCCGATAATCACTGGGGGTCAGGCCGGTTATTCGCTGGAACACCTTGCGAAACGCACCCGGATCCTGGTACCCAACGCCCCAGGCGATCTGTTCGACATTGCGCCGAGTGAACTCCAGCATCCGACACGCCCGCCCCACCCTCACTTGCTGGCAATACTCCGTTGGCTTCAAGCCCGTAGCGGCTCGGAAACGGCGTAGAAACGTTCGTTCTTCCAGCCCGGCGCAAGCGGCCATGCCCGCCAGGTCAGCGTCCCGCGCGCCAATGGCCTGCAACCAGTGCTGCACCTTGAGCACCGCCCCATCGCCGTGGTCCAGCCGTGGGCTGAACAGCGCCCCGGGCAAAGGTGCCATGACGGGCTCGACGGAAAGGTAACGTGCCGTTTCCCAAGCTACCGTGGCGCCGAGAAAACGATCCAGCAGGCGCAGACCGAGCTCGGTCCATGCCATCAATCCGGCAGAGGTCATGATGTCTCCGTCATCCAGCAACGGCTGGTTGGCCTCAACCCGGACCTTGGGGTAACGCTGTGAGAGTGTTTGGGCGTAGTTCCAGTGTGTACTCGCCGAACGGCCATCCAGCAAGCCGCTGGCAGCGATGAAGAACACGCCAATGCAGACAGAGGCCAGCACTGTACCCTGACCGTGCCATACGCACAGCGCTCCCCGGTGGCGCTCGAGCAGCGCTGATGACGGTGTCGACGCCAGGCTCGGCGGGATGATCAATACGCGCACGTTCTGGATTGCACAGCGCCGGCTAGCTTCGGTGAGCCGCAATTGCCCTGCCTCATCCGCTTGCCAATGGCTGACGCGAATCTGTGGCAGTTCGTTTGCGCCGAGTTCGGCGGCCACCTGGTTGGCTACGCTGAACAGATCGGCAAGGCCAAGCACAGCCGCACGCTGCGCGCCCGGGTAAAGCAGCAGGCCGATCTCCAGGTTGTCGGTGCTGTCAGTTTTTGCCGTCATTGTGTCGATCGCGCCAATCCTCAACTCGGTGCGCACAGCCTATAACTATTGGCATCTAACCACTACTGCCACAGGAGGCAGCATGAGCAAGCAGGCGCTGATCATCATCGACATCCAGAACGATTATTTCCCCAGTGGCAAATGGCCCCTGGACGGCGCTGAACGGGCTGCCGACAACGCCGCCAGGCTGCTGGACGCGGCGCGACAGCGCGGCGACCTGGTGGTGCATGTACGCCATGAATTCAACAGCGCCGACGCGCCGTTCTTCGCACCAGGCTCGCGCGGTGCGGCGATCCACCCAAAAGTCCTGCCTGTGGACGACGAACCGGTAGTACTCAAGCACAAGGTCAATGCGTTTCTCGACACCAACCTCAAGCACCTGCTGGATCAGCAAGGCGTCAAGGCCCTGACCATTGTCGGCAGCATGAGCCACATGTGTGTCGATGCCGCTACTCGAGCCGCTGCCGACTTCGGCTATGACGTAACGGTGGCACACGACGCCTGCGCTACCCTGCCCCTGGACTTCAACGGCAAGCAGGTGCCGGCCGCACAGGTGCATGACGCGACGATGGCGGCATTAGCGTTCGCGTATGCCAGCGTAGTGAAGACCGACGAGCTGCTGAACGGCTGACCCGTCAAATCACCACGTTGCGCACGAAGCGGGTAGGCACATCACCATCGTTGCGGTAGGCATACCTGCAGTTGCTGGCAAACACATGAAACTGCCCGACCTGCAAGCAATGCTCCACACCTTCGATAATCAGCGTAAGTTGCCCTTCGGCCACATAGATCTGCTCGCTCCAGCCCTCGGCATCCGCTTCGCTGGCGTAGCGCTCACCCGGTGCCAGGGTCCACGCCCAGATCTCCACTTCCCGGCAGGCGGTGCTACTGGCCAGCAGCACCGCCTTGCTTTGCGGGTGCTCACCGGCCCAGGCCAGCTCATCGATGCGGCTGGGATCGCGCCGGTCGGGCGCCTGGATCAGCGTGCTGAAGGCAACGCCGAGCGCTTCGGCAATCCGATCGAGGGTTGTCAGGCTGACGTTTTTTTCCCCGGCCTCGATCGCTACCAGCATACGCCGGCTGACACCTGACCGTTCGGCCAGGGCGCTCTGGCTCATACCCGCCGCATTGCGCAAGCTACGGACATTCAGGCTGACATGCTGCAGCACCGACGCTCGGTGGGGGAAATCTTTGTGCACTCTATCGCTCACTTGTACGGACTGCGCAGTATACTGCCCACTTTGCGCAGATTGTGCGCCCCCCCCTTCGAGTGTGCAAGAGCATGACCCTACCGAGCAGTAACCCAAGAACCGCCCTGTCCTTTCGTCTGAGCAAGGCCGAGATCGTGCTGGTGTTCATCACTATGCTGTGGGGCGGCACCTTCCTGCTCGTTCACAACGTGATGACCGTCAGCGGCCCGATGTTCTTCGTCGGCTTGCGCTTCGCAGCGGCAGCCCTGTTCGTCGGCCTGTTTTCTGCGCGTGCGCTATCCGGCCTGACCTTCACCGAACTGAAGGCCGGCGCGCTGATCGGTGTTTCCATCATGCTCGGTTACGGCTTGCAGACCATGGGCCTGCAAACCATCAGCAGCAGCCAGTCGGCGTTCATCACCGCGCTATATGTACCCTTCGTGCCGCTATTGCAGTGGTTGGTACTGGGCCGGCGGCCAGGGCTGATGCCAAGCATCGGCATCTGCCTGGCCTTTGCAGGCCTGATGCTGCTTGCTGGGCCTGAGGGCGGTGCGCTGCATTTCAGCGAAGGCGAAGTGGTGACGCTGGTGAGCGCCGTGGCCATCGCGGGCGAGATCATCCTGATCAGCCGCTATGCCGGGCAGGTGGACGTGCGGCGGGTAACGGTGGTGCAGCTGGCAACCGCATCGCTGCTGTCGTTCCTGATGATCGTCCCTACCCAAGAGCGAATTCCTGACTTTTCCTGGTTGCTGCTGCTCAGCGCCCTGGGCTTGGGCGCCATGAGCGCGGTGATTCAGGTGGCGATGAACTGGGCGCAGAAGTCCGTATCACCGACCCGCGCCACACTGATCTACGCTGGCGAACCGGTGTGGGCGGGGATCGTGGGGCGCATAGCCGGCGAGCGCTTGCCCGGCGTGGCGCTGCTTGGCGGGTTACTGATCGTGGTCGCGGTGGTGGTCAGCGAGCTTAAGGTTCGGCGTACCGCCTTGGTCCCCGAAGAACGCGATGAGCATCACGAATGCGAGCGAGAAACCGGCCGTTGAAGTGGGTAACTGCAGCTATGCTTTGTAAAAAACTGTTATAAAAAAATAGCGTGTCACACCCTGTTTGTATGATTCTGCGACAGCTTGCGTGTTGGTGATCACTTGCTCGGCACGTATGATCCTTGCAAACCTTTCCAGAATAGAACGCTATGTCATTGATAGTGCTACTGCTTCTGCCCTTCGTGGGCAGTTGCCTGGCAGCTGTGCTGCCGCACAACGCACGTAACGCCGAGTCCATTCTCGCCGGGCTCGTGGCCTTGGTCGGCACCGTCCAGGTAGCACTGCTGTACCCACAGGTCGCCCACGGCGGTGTCATTCGCGAGGAATTCCTCTGGCTACCCAGCCTGGGGTTGAACTTCGTGTTGCGCATGGACGGCTTCGCGTGGCTGTTTTCTCTGCTGGTGCTGGGCATCGGCACCCTGGTCTCACTGTATGCGCGCTACTACATGTCGCCACAGGACCCGGTACCGCGCTTCTTTGCCTTCTTCCTGGCATTCATGGGAGCCATGCTTGGCCTGGTCATCTCAGGCAACCTGATCCAGCTGGTGTTCTTCTGGGAACTAACCAGCCTGTTCTCGTTCCTGTTGATCGGCTATTGGCATCATCGCGCCGACGCTCGACGCGGCGCCTACATGGCGTTGATGGTGACCGGTGCCGGCGGCCTGTGCCTGCTGGTCGGTGCCGTGCTGCTGGGGCATGTGGTCGGCAGCTACGACCTGGACAAGGTACTGGCCGCCGGCGATACCATTCGCCAACACGCGCTTTACCCTGTGCTGCTGCCGCTGATCCTGATCGGCGCCTTGAGCAAAAGCGCGCAGTTTCCCTTCCAATTCTGGCTGCCCCATGCCATGGCGGCACCCACACCGGTATCGGCCTACCTGCATTCGGCAACCATGGTCAAGGCCGGGGTATTCCTGCTGGCGCGGCTGTGGCCGGTACTGTCGGGCAGCGAGGAATGGTTCTGGATCGTCGGTGGCGCGGGGGCCATTACGTTGTTGCTTGGCGCCTTCGCGGCCATGTTCCAGAACGACCTCAAGGGCCTGCTGGCCTACTCGACCATCAGTCACCTCGGGCTGATCACCCTGCTGCTGGGCCTGAACAGCCCACTGGCAGCCGTCGCTGCAGTGTTCCACATCCTCAACCATGCCACCTTCAAGGCCTCGCTGTTCATGGCCGCCGGCATCATCGACCATGAAAGCGGCACCCGCGACATCCGTCGCCTCAGCGGCCTGATTCGTCTGGTGCCCTACACCGCGACCCTGGCCATGGTAGCCAGCGCCTCCATGGCCGGCGTGCCCCTGATGAATGGTTTCCTGTCCAAGGAAATGTTCTTTGCCGAAACCGTCTTCATCAGTTCTACCGCCTGGGTCGAAGCCACACTGCCGGTAATCGCCACCCTAGCCGGCACCTTTAGCGTCGCCTATGCCCTGCGTTTTACTGTCGACGTATTCTTCGGCCCGACCGCCCAAGACCTGCCACACACGCCTCACGAACCGCCACGCTGGATGCGCGCCCCGGTCGAACTGCTGGTGCTGACCTGCCTCGTGGTGGGGATTTTCCCCGCCCAGTCGGTCGGCCCGTTGCTGGCGGCGGCCGCCTTGCCTGTAGTGGGGGGCACGCTACCGGAGTACAGCCTGGCCATCTGGCACGGCTGGAATGCGCCCCTGATCATGAGCCTGGTGGCCATGAGCGGTGGCATCGTGCTCTACCTGCTGCTGCGCAACCAGCTGCGCCGTGGGCGCTTCCCTTATCCGCCGCTGATCGAGCGTTTCAACGGCAAGCGCCTGTTCGAGCAGGGTCTGGTACACCTGATGCTGCTAGCCCGACGTATCGAAGCGCTACTGACAACGCGCCGTTTGCAGTCACAGCTGTTCATGCTCGTGCTGGCCGCCTTCCTCGCCGGCATCACACCTATGCTGTACAGCGGCCTGACCTGGGGCGACCGGCCCAAAATCCCCGGCTCCGGCGTGTTCGTCGCCCTCTGGCTGATCGCCATCGCCTGTGCCATCGGCGCTGCCTACCAGGCGAAGTATCACCGTCTTGCCGCGTTGATCATGGTCGGTGTCTGCGGCCTGATGACCTGCATCACCTTCGTCTGGTTCTCCGCACCGGACCTTGCCTTGACCCAACTGGTGGTCGAGGTGGTGACCACGGTGCTCATCCTGCTCGGCCTGCGCTGGCTCCCTCGGCGTATCGAAGGCGTCTCGCCGCTGCCCGGCAGCCTCGACCGTGCCCGCATGCGGCGCTTGCGCGACCTATTGCTGGCGGTGCTGGTCGGTGGTGGCATGGCCGTGCTGTCCTACGCCATGCTGACCCGCCCGACGCCAAATGACATCTCTTCGTTCTACCTGAGCCGGGCACTGCCCCAGGGCGGCGGCACCAATGTGGTGAACGTGATGCTGGTAGACTTCCGCGGTTTCGATACCCTCGGCGAGATCACCGTACTGGTGGCGGTGGCACTCACTGTGTTCGCCCTGCTGCGCCGCTTCCGTCCGCCCAAGGAAAGCATGCAGTTACCGTCCCAGCAGCGGCAACTGGCGCCTGATGTGGTTACCGACCTGATCAACCCGCGCCACGCCACCGACACCGCACTGGGCTTCATGATGGTGCCCGCGGTGCTGGTACGCCTGCTGTTGCCGATCGCCCTATTGGTGTCGATGTACCTGTTCATGCGGGGTCACAATCAACCAGGCGGCGGCTTCGTGGCGGGCCTGGTGATGTCGGTGGCATTCATTCTTCAGTACATGGTGGCCGGCACCCAGTGGGTCGAGGCACAGATGAGCCTGCGGCCGCTGCGCTGGATGGGCACCGGGCTGCTGTGTGCGACCCTGACAGGGGTTGGCGCCATGCTGCTGGGTTATCCGTTCCTGACCACCCATACCGCCCACCTGCACCTGCCATTGCTCGGCGAGGTGCATGTGGCCAGCGCGCTGTTCTTCGACATCGGCGTGTACACCGTGGTGGTCGGCTCGACCCTGCTGATACTCACTGCCCTGGCGCACCAGTCGGTGCGTGCCTACCGCCCGGGCAACCCGTCGAAATCCAGCCAAGCAGGAGCCGCCTGATGGAAGAAGTCATTGCAGTCGCCATCGGTGTACTGGCCGCCTCGGGGGTGTGGCTGATCCTGCGCCCCCGTACCTACCAGGTGATCATGGGCCTGTGCCTGCTGTCATACGGTGTCAACCTGTTCATTTTCAGCATGGGCAGCCTGTTCATCGGCAAGGAGCCGATCATCAAAGAGGGAGTGACCCAGGACCTGTTGCACTACACGGACCCGCTGCCGCAAGCCTTGGTACTCACCGCGATCGTCATCAGTTTCGCCATGACCGCGCTGTTCCTGGTGGTGCTGCTGGCGTCCCGCGGGCTGACTGGTACCGACCACGTAGATGGCCGGGAGCGTGACGAATGAGTGTGATGAGCCAACTAATCGTCGCGCCCATCCTGCTACCGCTGCTGACCGCCGCAGTCATGTTGCTCCTGGGCGAAAAACATCGTCGGCTCAAGGGGCTTCTCAACCTGCTCTCGACGTTCAGCGGCCTGGCGATCGCCGTCTGCCTGTTGCTCTGGGTGCGCGCCCAGGGCCAGGCGGAATCCATCGGTGTCTACCTGCCGGGTAACTGGCCCGCGCCTTTCGGTATCGTGCTGGTGCTCGATCACCTGTCGGCACTGTTGCTGACCCTCACCGGCGTCATCGGCATCAGCGCCCTGCTGTTCGCCCGCGCCCGTTGGGACGGTGCCGGCGCCAGCTTCCATGCGTTGTTCCAGATACAGTTGATGGGCCTGTACGGCGCCTTCCTCACCGCTGACCTGTTCAACCTGTTCGTGTTCTTCGAAGTGCTGCTGGCAGCTTCCTATGGGCTCCTGCTGCATGGCTCCGGGCGTGCGCGGGTTCGCGCCGGCCTGCATTACATCGCCATCAACCTGTTCGCCTCGTCACTGTTCCTGATCGGCGCAGCCATGCTCTACGGCGTCACCGGCACCCTCAACATGGCAGACCTTGCGCTGAAGATCCCGCTGGTACCGGAAGCCGACCGCGGCTTGCTGCATGCCGGCGCGGCCATCCTGGCCACGGCCTTCCTGGTCAAGGCCGGTATCTGGCCGCTGAATTTCTGGCTGGTGCCGGCATATGCTTCGGCCAGCGCACCGGTTGCCGCGCTGTTCGCCATCATGACCAAAGTTGGCCTGTATGCGGTACTGCGCCTGTGGACGCTGCTGTTCTCGGGGCAAGCCGGGGCATCGGCGCATTTCGGTGGCCAGTGGCTGGTCTATGGTGGCCTGGTCACGTTGGCCGTTGCCGCAGTGTCGATTCTGGCCGCCCAACGCCTGGAACGCATGGCCGCGCTCAGCATCCTGGTGTCCGCAGGCACCCTGCTTGGCGCTGTCGGCTTTGCCCAGACGGCACTGACCGGGGCTGCCCTGTTCTACCTGGTGAACTCGACGCTGGCACTGTGTGCCCTGTTCCTTCTGGCCGAGCTCGTCGAACGCTCACGTTCGGCCAACGAAGCCCCCCTGGAGGATGAAGAGGGGGCCATGCCTCCTCCGCTCGAATCGTTGCATCCACCCAAAGGCATCAACCTCGACGATGAGCAAAAGGCAGTCATCGGCCAGATCATCCCCTGGACCATGGCGTTCCTCGGCCTGAGCTTCATCGCCTGCGCGTTGCTGATCATCGGTATGCCACCGCTGTCGGGTTTCGTCGGCAAGCTCAACCTGATCAGCGCGCTGTTCAACCCGCTGGGGCTCGGCGTTCCGTCTCAACAGCCTCTGAGCGTGGCAGGCTGGGCACTGGTTGCCCTGCTGATACTGTCGGGGATGGCCTCGCTGATCGCCTTCGGCCGCGTAGGTATCCAGCGGTTCTGGAAACCCGAGGAGCGCCCATCGCCTTTATTGCGTCGCTACGAATGTCTGCCGATCGTGATTCTACTGAGCCTTTGCATGGTGCTCAGTTTCCGCGCCGAACCGTTGCTGCGCTACACCCAGGACACTGCCGCCAGCCTGCAAGCGCCTGACGCCTACATCAAGGCCGTGATGGCCGCGCAGCCTGTCCCGGGCCCAACCACACCAGACGCACAGGTGCAGCCATGAGCCGACTGTTCCCCGCTCCGCTGCTCTCCGTCGCACTGTTCGTGCTATGGCTGTTGCTTAACCTGTCGGTCAGCCCGGGTAACCTGCTGCTCGCGGCCGTACTCGGCATCTTCGCACCGTTGCTGATGGCACCGCTGCGGCCACAGCACGCCCATGTGCGGCGCCCACTGACGGTGGCAAAACTGATTGGCCGGGTCGGCCTGGATGTCATCCGCTCCAACCTGCAGGTGGCACGCGGCGTGCTGGGTGCCGGGCAACGGCCGCCACGCTCGGCCTTCGTGCACATCCCCCTGGACCTACACGACGCCCACGGCCTGGCCGCGCTATCGATGATCACCACCGTGGTGCCCGGCACGGTCTGGTCAGAGTTGGCCCTGGACCGCAGCGTACTGTTGCTGCACGTGTTCGACCTGGAGGATGAAAGCGCCTTCATCGAGCATTTCAAACAGACCTACGAACGCCCGCTGATGGAGATATTCGAATGACAGGCCTGCTCGCCAATGCAGTCCTCGCCAGCCTGTTCATCTTCGCCCTGGCCATGGGCCTGGCGCTGATCAGGCTGTTTCGCGGCCCCTCCGCCCAGGACCGGGTGCTGGCGCTGGACTACCTGTACATCCTGGCCATGCTGATGATGCTGGTGCTGGGGATTCGCTATGCCAGCGACACCTACTTCGAAGGCGCCTTGCTGATAGCGCTGTTCGGTTTTGTCGGCTCGTTCGCCCTGGCCAAGTTCCTGCTGCGCGGTGAGGTGATCGAATGAACGAAGCCCTTGAACTGCCGTTCTGGCTGGAGCTGGTGACTGCCGCTTTGCTGCTGCTTGGCAGCCTGTTTGCGCTGATCGGAGCCATTGGCCTGCTGCGCCTGAAGGACTATTTCCAGCGTATGCACCCACCCGCCCTGGCCTCGACCATCGGCGCCTGGTGCGTTTCACTGGCTTCGATCATCTACTTCTCGTGGCTCAAGGAAAGCCCGGTACTTCACGCCTGGCTGATCCCCATCCTGCTGTCGATCACGGTGCCTGTCACCACGTTGCTGCTGGCCAGGGCAGCACTGTTTCGCAAGCGCATGGCCGGGGATCCGGTGCCCGAGGAAGTCAGCAGCGGTCGGGATCGCGGTAACTGATCGCGGCAACCTCACCCCTGGGTGAGGCGTTGCAACTCACGGCGAACCATGGCCACATAGGGTGGCGGGCCAAGCTGGTAGAGCTGGGCTGCCACCCAGTTCACCCAGGCGCTCTGCATCTCGTCGCGTCGAGCCAGCAAGTATTCGGCCTGCGCCAGCGCTTGGGCCTGATGCTGGCGATGGAACGCGGCACGGCTGCCCTGCGGCTCACCAACGTCGCTCATTCACTTGCCTTGAACGTGGTCAGCTCGCCCTTGCGCCATTTTGCGACCTTGCCCGTCACTGCCTTGAGCAACTTGCCCAAGCCTTCCTGCACTTGTTGCTGGGCAGCGAACACCAGCATCACGCCCTGGCCTTCGCGGAACACGATACCTTCACCTTCTGGTACCGAGACAAAGGCATAGTCCCCTACACCGTAGACATTGAGCTTGATCTCGCGAAAGCGCATCTCTAGCTTGCCGCCTTCACGGCTAGGCAATACGGCGGCGCGAAAGTGGTCGCCGACTTTGAGCTCCAGGCGCTGTTTGTCATCGACCACCAATGCACTCTCGGTATCGATCTCGGCCATGTACAGGCCTTCGGGGTTCTGCTCGGTGACGTATACGAAACGGCCTTGAAACAGCTTGGCCAACTTGCCACGCAAATCGCCAAGGGCAAACAACGCGTGGGTATCCAGAGTACTGACTGCCAATGAAGTAATCCTCAAACCGGTGACATCCGCCCCCACACGGAGTCGGTGAGGCACGGCCTTGCTATTCGATGGACGAAAAGAGTAATGAAGCGATGAACGAAACGTCTGTGCCTACTGGCGATACAACATGCAGGAAACTTTACTCTGGCTTGCCAGACGTAGCCTCGACAGAGGCTTTAGGGACATTCCACAACCGGGATGCGTAAAGTCTTACAACTACTCCGCCAGAAAAGATGCGATAGATAACAGCCAGCCCCTCGGCAGAACGGGCTCTGCACACCATCAGCGCACTACTGGGTAAGAAATATGCACGAAAACACTGAAATCCGTCGAGAGGCAATGAGCATTTCTTACCGCTCAAGGCCCCGTTACGTTGTGATACCCGCTGGTATCGAGTTCTTCCATATCACTGAAAGCGCCACTGGCCGCGTCAAGGGCTTTCGCCGCCGTCACCATGACGCCTGTGAGCTGGCCCGAAGCCTGGAGCGCTGAAGTGCGCTCAGGCGGCTTGGCCCTTTTGCACCTGTTGCAACCAGGCCGCCTGACACTCCAACGCCTCTTCTCGGGTGGCAAACGCGGTGCCTCGGCGCTCGCCGTTGACCAATACCACCCAACATACCCGTTTGCCGAGGGCCTGCAAGGTGGCGGGCACGCCCGACCCAATCATCACGGCTACATCGACGCGGCTATTCATCATTCCCTCCGGAATTTAATTAGCAACCTAACGATGTAGCCATGATACGCGCGCCATTGCGCCGGTAAAAGCCAACGTTGGTATAGCAGTGTTGCGTCATCAGCACCAATCGACGCGCCGCCACGTCAAGAAACGCAAAAAGCCCCAGGGACTGCTCCATGGGGCTTGGCACGTAACGCTCAGTCAGATCTGGCGCTGATGACGGTCGAGCTGCTCGTGACGCTCCTGGGCTTCGATGCAGTACTTGGTGGTCGGGCTGATCAGCAAGCGCTGCAAGCCGATCGGCTCACCACTGTCGTCGCACCAGCCGAAGCTTTCATCAGCAATACGGCCCAGCGCCATCTCCAGCTGCGGCAACAGGCGCTGGTCGCGTTCGATCGCGTTCACCAGCCAATGGCGCTCTTCTTCAACCGAGGCCACATCGGCAGGGTCCGAGGGCGTATCCAGGCTTTCGATGGTGGCACGGCTCAGCTCGATGCGTTCATGGGTTTCGACTTTCATCGCTTGCAGCAGCCCAGTGAAGAAGGCCAGCTGGTCAGCGTTCATGTAGTCATCGGCCGACATGGCCAGCAACTGTTCCTTGGTCATCGATTTCTCTATGAAAAAATGTGCATTTGGGCGATTCGGGTGTCGCCGACGCCAGGGCGTGGGCAACGGAATTCTTCAAGCGCCAACCGGCACTCTTTTACAGGGGGCGGCAGTCTAAGGCTCCACGTCGCATGGAGCAACTGCAATAAAGGGGGAATTTGCCGGAAATGACATCGATTCCGCCAGCCGGTGGGCTCTGGCCCTCAGCGTACGCGGCTTTGCAGGCCCGACCCCACATACGATCACTGGCATCCAAGCCGGTGCTCCACGTGCGAGCCTGAGCGCTGCAAGCAGCGCCCAGGGGGCCATCAGCGGTCCTTGAACTGCGCTTCACGCTTGGCGACGAAGGCCGCCATGCCTTCTTTCTGGTCTTCAGTGGCGAAGGCGGCGTGGAACACGCGGCGCTCAAAGCGCACCCCTTCGCTCAAGGTCACTTCAAAGGCGCGGTTGACGCTCTCCTTGACCATCATGCTTACCGGGATCGATTTGCTCGCGATGGTCGCTGCCACCTTCAGCGCTTCATCGACCAACTCGGCCTGGGGCACTACACGCGCAACCAGGCCAGCACGCTCGGCTTCCTCGGCGCCCATCAGACGCCCCGTCAGGCACAGCTCCATGGCCTTGGCCTTGCCCACGGCGCGGGTCAAGCGCTGAGTGCCGCCCATGCCTGGAAGTACCCCAAGGTTGATTTCCGGTTGGCCGAACTTGGCGTTGTCGGCAGCAAGGATGAAATCGCACATCATCGCCAGCTCACACCCTCCGCCCAAGGCAAAGCCGGAGACCGCGGCGATGATCGGCTTGCGCCGGTTGGCAATACGGTCGGCGTCGCTGAAAAGGTCGTCGACGTAGATCTGCGGGTACTTGAGGTCAGCCATTTCCTTGATATCGGCGCCAGCGGCAAAGGCCTTGGCCGAGCCGGTCAGCACCACGCAGCCGATGTTTGGGTCACGCTCGAGCTGGTCCAGGGCCTGGTTGATTTCGCCGACGATCTGCGCATTCAGGGCGTTCAGCGCCTGCGGGCGGTTCAGTGTGATCAGGCCGACCTTGCCGTGGATGTCCAACAGGATGGTTTCGAATGCCATGCAGGCTGCTCCTTCAAAGATTGCGCGCAATAACCATGCGCTGAATATCGCTGGTGCCTTCGTAGATCTGGCAGACCCGAACGTCGCGGTAGATCCGCTCCAGCGGGAAGTCACTCAGATAGCCATATCCCCCCAGGGTCTGCAAGGCATCCGAACAGACCTTTTCGGCCATTTCCGAGGCAAACAGCTTGGCCATCGACGCTTCTACCAGCGCGGGGCGCTCGGCGTCACGCAGCGCGGCGGCATGCAGCACCATCTGCCGGGCCACGGCAATGCGTGTGGCCATGTCGGCCAGGCGAAAGGCCACCGCCTGGTGTTCGATCAAAGGCTTGCCGAAGCTCTGCCGCTCGTTGGCATAATCACGGGCCACCTCAAATGCCGCACGGGCCATGCCGACTGCCTGCGAGGCAATGCCGATACGCCCACCTTCAAGGTTGGCCAAGGCGATCTTGTAGCCCTGCCCTTCTTCGCCCAGGCGGTTGGCGACAGGCACGCGCACGTTGTCGAAGACGATCTGGCAGGTGTCCGAAGCATGCTGGCCGAGCTTGTCTTCCACCCTGGCCACCTGATAACCCGGCGTGTCCGTGGGCACGAGGAATGCCGTGATGCCTCGCTTGCCGGCATCCGGGTCGGTCACGGCGAATACGATCACCACACCCGCGTTCTGCCCGGAGGTGATGAACTGCTTGCTACCGTTGAGCACGTAATGGTCGCCTTCCAGGCGCGCGCGGGTCTTCAGGCTGCTGGCATCAGAACCGGCCTGCGGTTCGGTCAGGGCGAACGCCCCCAACATCGACCCGCTGGCGAGCGGAACAAGAAACTCCTGCTTCTGCTGCTCAGTGCCAAATTTCAGGATCGGTACACAGCCCACCGAGTTGTGCACGCTCATGATGGTCGAGCAGGCCCCGTCGCCCGCGGCGATTTCTTCCAGGGCCATGGCGTAGGCGACATAGCCTGTGTCGCTGCCGCCGTACTGCTCCGGCACCAGCATGCCGAACAGGCCCAGGCCGGCCATTTCGTCGACGGCTTCGCGGGGGAAGCGATGCGCCTTGTCCCACTGTTCGGCAAAGGGCCTGAGGCGCTCCTGGGCAAACTCACGGACGGCGTCGGCAATTTGTTGTTGCTCGTCAGTTACCAGCATGGTTCACCTCAATACAGGCATTCGACGGCCATGGCCGTGGCCTCGCCACCGCCGATGCAGATGGCTGCCACGCCACGGCGCAAGTTGTTCTGACGCAATGCCGACAGCAGGGTCACCAGGATACGGGCGCCCGAAGCGCCGATCGGATGTCCCAGGGCGCAGGCACCCCCGTGGATATTGACCTTGTCGTGGGGCAGATCGAGGTGCTTCATGGCCGCCAGGGTGACCACGGCAAAGGCTTCGTTGATCTCGAACAGGTCGACCTCGCCCAGGTTCCACCCAGTGCGATTCATCAGTTTGTCGATGGCACCAATCGGCGCCGTGGGGAACAGTGCCGGGGCATCGGCGAAGGCAGCGTGCCCATGGATCACTGCAAGCGGCTTGAGGCCACGTTTATCGGCTTCGCAACGGCGCATGAGCACCAGCGCCGCAGCGCCGTCAGAAATCGAACTGGAGTTGGCTGCCGTAACGGTACCGCCCTCACGGAACGCCGGTTTGAGCTGTGGGATCTTGTCCGGCCGCGCCTTGGGTGGCTGTTCATCGTCCTTGACCAGGCGTTTTTCCTTGCCCTCGGTGACTTCCACGGGAACGATCTCGGCGCTGAAACGGCCGCTTCTGATCGCGTCCTGGGCGCGAGTCAGCGAGGCGATGGCAAACTGGTCCTGGGCTTCACGGCTGAACGCCCCCGCCTGGGCGCAGTCCTCGGCGAAGGTGCCCATCAGGCGCCCCTTGTCGTAGGCGTCCTCAAGGCCATCCATGAACATATGGTCGATGATCCTGCCATGGCCCATGCGGTAGCCGCCGCGGGCCTTTTCCAGCAGGTAGGGGGCGTTGGTCATGCTCTCCATGCCACCGGCCACCACCACATCGGCAGTACCTGCCAACAGCAGGTCATGGGCCATGATCGCCGCCTGCATGCCCGAACCACACATCTTGTTCAGGGTCGTGCAGGTGGTGTGCTTGTCCAGGCCGGCACCCAACGCCGCCTGGCGCGCAGGGGCTTGGCCCTGGCCTGCTGGCAGCACGCAGCCGAACAGCACCTGCTCGACACTGGCGGCCTGGATGCCTGCACGTTCGACGGCGGCGCGGATCGCCGCGGCCCCCAGCTGCGCAGCGGTGAGGCTCTTAAGGTCGCCCTGCAAGCCGCCCATGGGCGTGCGCACGGCGCTGACGATGACAATCGGGTCGTTGGCGAGGCTCATGTGCGTATCTCCTTACTTGGCAGCCATGCGCAGTGCGCCGTCGAGGCGGATCACCTCGCCGTTGAGCATGCTGTTCTCGATGATGTGGCGGGCCAGTGCCGCGTACTCGTCAGGACGGCCCAGACGCGGTGGGAACGGTACCCCCGCTGCCAGTGAATCGCGCACCTCCTGGGTCATGCCCGCCATCATCGGCGTCTCGAAAATACCCGGGGCGATGGTCATGACACGGATCCCGAAGCGAGCCAACTCGCGCGCGACGGGCAGTGTCAGGCTGGCAATGGCGCCCTTGGAGGCTGCATAGGCGGCCTGGCCAATCTGCCCGTCATAGGCGGCAATGGAAGCAGTGTTGATGATCACACCGCGCTCGCCCCCCTCGTCCGCCTGCCCCTCGGCCATTGCCACCGCCGCCAGGCGGAGCAGGTTGAAGCTGCCGATCAGGTTGACGTTGATGACCTTGGCGAAGCTGGCCAGGCCATGGGGGCCCTGTTTGCCCAGTACCTTCTCGGCGCCGACGATACCGGCGCAGTTGACCAGGCCGTGAAGGCTGCCAAACGCACTGACTGCAGCGTCAATCGCAGACTGTGCGGCGTGCTCGTCGCTGATGTCGGCGATGGCGAACCGGGCGTTGTCACCCAGCGCCCGAGCCTTGGCCTCGACGGCAGGGGCATTGAGGTCGACCAGCATTACCTTGGCGCCAGCGTCTATCAGCATTTGTGCAGTGGCCGCGCCGAGCCCGGAGGCTGCGCCGCTAACGATGAAGTGCTTGTTGATGATCTGCATGGTGTCTTTCCTTTCAGGCGCTGGCGCGGGTGGCCTGTTGCGCTTGTTGTAGGGCAATTTCCTGGTTGCGCAGGATGAAACGTTGCAGCTTGCCGCTCGGGGTCTTGGGCAATTCGCTGACGAATTCGATTTCACGGGGATAAGCATGGGCGTACAGGCGTTGGCGCACATGCTGACGCAGGGTTTCTTCCAGGTCGGCGCCACCGTGGTATCCGCCGGCCAATACCACAAAGGCCTTGATCAGCTCAGTACGCTCGGGGTCGGGCTTACCGATCACCGCCGCTTCGACCACCGCAGGGTGCTCGATCAATGCGCTTTCCACGTCGAAGGGGCCAACCCGATAACCGGAGGTGGTGATCACATCATCGCTGCGCCCGACAAAACTGATACTGCCATCGGCATTGAGCTCCACGGTGTCGCCACTGAGGTAGTACTTGCCCACGAAAGACTTGGTGGGCACGCCGTGATAACCACCGAACCAGCACAACGGTGACTGTTCCCGGTCTACCGCCAGGATCCCAGGCTGCCCCGCTGGCAACTCCTCACCCTGTTCATCCAGCACGACGATGCGGTGGCCAGGAATGGCAAACCCGGCCGAGCCCAAATGGACCGGGTGGGCAAGGCCGTGGTGGTTGCACAGCACCATGCCCAGCTCGGTCTGGCCATAATGGTCGTGAATGGTCACTCCCAGCTGCTCGGCGAACCAGCGGATCACCTCTGGGTTGAGCGGCTCACCGGCGCTGCTGACTACCCGCAGCTGGCCCTTGATCGGCGTGGAGAACGCGTTGCCTGCGGCAATCAGTAACCGGTAAGCCGTGGGCGAGCCTGCCAGGTTGGTGATGGCCAGCTTGTTGATGACCTGGGCACAGCTCTGGACGCTGAAGGGGCCATCGTAGAAGGTAGTGGCGCACCCGAGCGACAATGGGCCGGTGACAGCGTAGTAAAGGCCGTAGGCCCAGCCCGGGTCGGCCAGGTTCCAGAAGTTGTCCTCTGGACGCAGGTCAATGGCATCGCGCATGTAACCTTGGAAGGCGACGATGGCGCGCAACGGCACTTCCAGAGGTTTGGCCGGGCCGGTAGTGCCAGAGGTGAACATCAGCAGAAACGGGTCGTTGCCGCTAAGCATGACCGGTTCGCATGCCTCGGCAGCCGCCGCCAGGCACTGATGAAAATCCAGCTCACCCGCGCGCGCCTGCACGCCGATGATGGTTGGGCAATCGGTTACCTCGTCCAGCTTGGCGCGGTTGAGGCTATCGGTGACCACTACCCGTGCATGTGACTGCTCGAGGCGGTGCTCGATGGCCTTGGGGCCAAAGGCAGTGAACAGCGGCTGATACACTGCGCCCAGCCGCCAGGTGGCAAGGATGGTCACCAGCAATTCGGGGGTACGTGGAAGCAACCCTGCGACCCGATCGCCAGCGCCTACCCCTTGGGCTTTAAGGACATTGGCAAAGCGTGCAGACGAGGCGCGCAGTTCATCGAACGTGAAATGCTGGCTATTGCCGTCACGGTCTTCGTACCGCAACGCGAGCTTGTCGCTGCCACAATGGCGGTCGCAGCATTCGACACAGGCATTGAGCTCAGCAAGAGTGCCCTGCAGCGCTGCGGCAGCTGCCTGGGCATGGTCGAACGCACCTGCGGCCTGGGCGTAATCGCGCATCGTCAGACTCCTGGTTTCTTATTGTTGGAGTACAGCCTTGTTCTGAACGATGTTGTCCCCCTGCACGCTGCTCGGCAATGGCCAAACCGCTCAATCGAGATGAGCGGTTTGGCCGTACGTGTCAGCCCCGGCGTGCGGCATCGGACCTCAGCTCGTACCGGGTAAGCGCAACCCGATGCTGATTCACTGCCCTGTGGTGCTCGACCTCGTACTCATCCAATACCTGAGCGCGCATTTGCGGGGTAGCGTCAGGGTTTTCGGCATGGAACCTTGCGATACGTTCACGATAGGCATGCTCCATCGCCTGAAAAACGCTGGCGTAGCGGTTGCCCAGGTAACGCTGCCAGAAACTGCGCTGGCTCAGGTCCTCGGCAAAGTCTTCAATACCGCCTACCTGCTCGATGCGTTGCCTGACATCACCTATCAACGCATCATCCACCCCCAGCGCTTCAATACCTCGCAGGGTGCGGGGCTGGCCTGGCAGGCTCAGCGCCTCGCGCAGCCGTACGCGGTACAACAGGTCGATATCCCGAACGTCAACTTCAGCGACCTCTGCCTCGTCCCCAGCAGCCCGACGCGCAACCTCTCGCTCCTCATTCAGTTGCACAGCCGTCTGACGCGCAAGCAATGCCACATAATCGAGGCGGTACAAAGCAAACCCCAACCGGATATGCGCAGACACCTGATCAAGCTGGGTGGCATTGCGCTCAGCCTGCGCCTGCAGCAGGCGCAGTTGCATGCGGCTGAATACATCCACGACCCGGTTCTGGGCCTGGGGCTGTTCAGCGGCCCACTCGAACATTTCGCTGCATAGCGATGGATAGATCTGCATGTCGTGGAGCAATGCCCACACCTGCTCGGCCAGGTGATCACGCGCGTTCTCATAGTCAGCGACATGCTCAAGCTGCCCCAGCAGCTGGATAAAAGCGTCGCTGTCGTTTTGCGCCGCCACGGCATCCCACGTCAGGCCGCGCTCAAAGCGTACCTCTGCGGCACAAGCACCCAGCCACACCTGACGTATGTGCTGCGGCTCGACCGCCAGTTCTGCTACCTCGGGAATACCCTCAAGCGCGTGAAGCGCCATGACCTGCACAGCGCTCAACCGGTTATGATCCACCAGGAACGCCTGACGGAATGATCGTGGCATCTGCAAGGTCTCGGGTGCGATTTGGCTGAGCACGTTGTCACGCAGGTCAGCCACCTGCAGACGCGGGCATAATTCGATGTACTGCGGCCATGTGTTCAGCCGGCAATGGCGCAGGCTCAGATGCTCCAGTTGCTGGAGCCGATGGAATCTCAAGAACACCGCGCCAATGGGGTTGTAGCTCAAATCCAGGCGAGACAGCCGAGGAAGCGCGCTAAGCACTTCGATGGTCAACGGATTCAAGCGGATGAGATTGCGCGCCAGGCGCACCGTACGCAGCTCCTGCATATAGGCGAGCCCGATCGGGATACTCAACAGGCGGTTGCCGTTGAGGTTCAGGGTACGCACGTTGACGAAGCAGTGCAAAAAGTCAGTGGGCACATGGGTGATCGCGGTGTCGTTTATGACCAACGTTCTCACATACCTGAACGTCACGTGCCCAGGCAGCTCAGGCAAGCTGGCCAGCTGCGCGAAACCCAGTGTCATTCGCAGGCCAGCAGGCTGGCCGTCGGCCGCCGGAATAAACTCGCCCTGCCCACGCCAGGCGCGCAGCAGGCTATCTGCCAGACGCTGGCGATTGACACGCCGCGCATCACCCAGCTCTGCCAATACCCAACGGTTCAACGCACGGTTCAATTGTTCGTGGTCATCCTGCAACCTTGCCAGCGCAGCAAAGGGCGTTTCATCGCCGCCCATCAACCCCTCGAGCTCTTCGTTCAGCTGATTGTCACCCAAACCAGGAAAGAGCGCGCGCAAGCCATCGAGCAGGGTCTGCCGAGAAGTGGGCAGGCCTTCCCCGCGCCCACTGAGCGCGTACCCTACCCGGCCATTGGCCATCCGCTGGCCGGGGTTGAACCAAGGCGCCTGCACGGGCCAACCGAGCAGCACTACCTTGCCCTGGTTACCGGCGGGTAGCCGCTCTGCAAGCATCCGGCGCAATTGCCCGGCCGCATCGCCCTGCTCGATACCCAAGGTGTGCAGTTGGGCAGGAGACAGGGCCGCCACCACCGCTTCGAAAACATTCAACGGTGCGGGACCTGCTACCGACAATGCGCGGCCTTGCCCATCGTACAGATGGAAGTGCCTGTCGATGCGCACCAACTGCAAGCGCCCCGCCTGCGGCTCTTCTGGGCCCAACACCGCCACCACACGTCCATCCGAGGCTGCTTCGCGCACCTCCAGCGCAAGCTCTGCGGGCCACCCCGGCAGGTTGGGCAACAGGGCAAACGCCAGTTCGTCGGTTTCGCTGCAGCTCACACCGTCCAGGTAGAAACCTTCGACAGCCCGCGTAAGCCGCGCGGCCCGCAGCAGCGACCGGGCCTTGTTCGCCAGCGCCAGCGGCACGCGTTGCTGCGCCCGGGCAATGTTCAGCGCCGTTGGGCTCAGGCCATCGAGCACTTGCGCAATATAGCTTTTGGGTAACCCGGGGAAATCACGTGCAATCACTGCTGCCACAGGACCGCTGGCGCGCGGTCCGTAAGCAAAATGCTCCAGCGCCCGCCAACGTATCGACGGCATCTGCCCGATCAGCCGCTGGCGCAAGCCCGCCGACGGCCCGGCCACTTCAGGCTGCGCGCTGCACCAGGCAAGCAGATCGCCCTCAGTGTGGGCAAGCGTTCCTTCGCTCAGGTGGCCGATGAATGCCTCAATGCGTGCGTGTGCCTCAAAGCGGCGCAAGGTGTCGGCCAGCGTGATGGGTGCAGGACGGTTTTCCACCAGAATGCCGCGCAATTCATCCTGATCGATGCCGGCAATGCTGAGTATCTGCTGCGCTTGCAGGGCATCGACAGGAGGATGCTGCGGCCACAGGCAATCAAGCATCCGGGCGCTGTCCTGCCACTCCAGAGGCCGCTCCCCCATCAAGCGCCATCCGCGTTCGCCGTTATGCAGCACCCTCGGCCCGTATGCGCCGGCCCGTGAAGGGTGGCGTAGGCGCCAACCGTCTTCAGGCGTGGGGCGATGCACTTCGTAGTAGCGGCTCTGGATGCGCAACCAGCGCCGCGGCCCTGCGCCATACAGGCCATCCGCTTGCAGGCGGGCATCGCCAGGACTTGTTTCGTAAGGCTTCAAGTCGTTGGCCCACAGCCGCTTGCGCTGAGTATCCAGCGCGATCGGCTCAAGCGCATTGATGAACGCACTGCGCACGATCGCCACCGCCGCCACGGTGGCAGTGGCCACCGCGAGGGTTTCGGCCACGCTGAGCAGATGCTCCAGCGCCTCGTGCTGATGCCCCTCCTGCCAGTCCATGGCGCCCTCATAGACTTCAGAGACCATCTGCACCACCAACTGCCCGAGCAGCAGCGCGCCTACCACAGGCAAAAAGAGCCCAGCGAGGTTGATCAGCCCCATTGCCGATGCCTCCCACAACAGCAGCCGCTGCCTGGCCGCGGCCTCATCGATCTCGGCAGTGGGTACCAATAGCAAGCGCGCATCGTCCTTCACCTGCTGCACCTGAAGCCTGGCAACGGCGAAAAAACAATCTTCGACAATGGCGCCTCGCTCTATCTGCAGGTCTGGCTGCGGATCCTTCAGGCGGTTGTCGAGGGTCCTCAGGAAGGCCGGCCGATGCATCAGGCCCACTTGCCGGGCCACGCACTGGCGAAAACCAGGCGTTTTCAATTGCGTGACAAGGGCGTCATGCAGCTCGGCCAACGAGTTGAAACGCTGCAGAGCCTGTGCTGGGTCGCTGGGCACATAAAGCAGTACGCTCTCGACAGCGCCGTTGGGGGCTCGCAGCTCGATCAGCAGTGCATCACACAACTGCTGCCCCAGTATTTGCAGCGTACTGACGCTGTGGGGCATAGGCTGCCCGATGGTATTGGGGATGAAAGTGGCCACCTCGCGCAGCGCCACTTGCTGCAAACCGCTGATCTGTCCCTTGAGCACGGCGATTTCCAGGGCGAGTAGAAAACCGGCTCGCTTATCGTGGGCGACAAGCGCCAGGTTCTGCTCGTGGTAAACCTGCTCAAGTTGTTCCTGGTATAGCGTGCCGGCGTCCAGTTGGCGGCAACGCTCTATGAGCCTCGCATCACCGGCGACCAGCACGTCGTGGCTACCCGCACGCCCAAGGCCGCTTCCCTGGAAAAAGCGGGTACCCGCCTCAAACCCCTGCATCAGCCGCATCAGCCCAGGCGCGTAGCTGTAGGAGGGTGCATAGCGAAAGGGCTGCGAACCTTCCAACGAAGGAATTTCAGGCGTGACGGTCATCCAGCGCAGGTCAGCGATATCCGTCTGTGCAGGTAGATCGTCCTGCAGCAAGTGCTGAAACTGCTGCTGGGCGAACCGTTGCAAAGGCAGCAAGTCGCTGGTTGCGCTTCGCAGCCGGGCCTGGCTGTGTTGATGGGCTTTGAACGTATCGCGCAGTTTCCTGATCTGGCCCCGGGAAGCGCGCTTGAGCCAGTCAGGCAGCTGGGCCTTGACGAATTCGTCCGTGGCGCTCGATAGCCTGTCGTCCACGGAGCGTGTTTGGGAGGTGGGGGTGGCCAGGTTCATGGCGGCTCCAGCAAGGGTTGAAGGAGCTACATGCTTCTACCTCGCAGGCATCGCAAGCAGTTGGAAAGGCTTCAGTTGTCAGGGCAGCCCAGCTCACTCACCGGTATTGCCTGCCTGAATCAAGGCGCGGTAGTGGCCAGGGTTGCAACCGAACCATTTGCGAAAAGCCTTGTAGAACGAACTGCTGTCAGCAAACCCCAAACGCTCGGCGAGCTCGCCCAACGCTGGCTCCGCCTGGGCCAACCAGGCAATTGCCAGTTCACGGCGCGCGCTGTCTTTCAGGCGCTGGTATGTCTGCCCCTCGTCCGCCAGGCGCCGACGCAGGGTAGCGCCGGACAGGCACAAGCCGCGCGCCAGGCTGTCGGCATCTGGCCAATCGACCGGGTCCAGTGCAAGCAGCTCACTACGGATGCGCCTGGCCAGGCTGGCGGGGTCGCGGTATTTGACCAGGATGTTGCCGGGGGCTTCGGCAAGAAACCGCTGCAGCTCCTGAGCAGTCCGCTTGAGCGGCAGCTCCAGGCAGTCGGCGGCGATGATCATGCGCGTACGCGGCCGGCCAAATTGCAGGTTTTCTGAGAACATGACCCGGTAATCGTCGCAGAACGGTGGCTCGTCGCAGCGCAAGTCGATGGCCAGAATCGGAATGCGCCGCCCGGCCAGCCAGCAGGCCACACCGTGGACGATCATCCAGAAGGTGAAATAGGTGAACGCGCGGCGCGGTTGCTCACGGGGCTCGTTGACCACAATCTCGGCCAGGCTCTGTTGGCGCACCAGGCTGGGCTGCAGGTCATCGAGCATCAACGAAAGGAAACCCAGCGCGATCTCCAGCCCCGCACCGAGGGTCGGCTGGGCCATGGCGGCCCGGGTCAGAAACGCCAGGCTCCCCATGGGCAACCCGCGGCGGTCCATGGCGAAGAATTCATCGTTGCAGCGCCGGGCCAGCAGCCGCCAGAGCCGAGCGTATGCATCGGCTGAAACCCGCGCCTGCGCCAGGGTGAGTTGCGCGGGGTCGATCCCTGCGCGCAATAGCACGCCGACGTCGGGTTGCCCCGCCGGGCAGGTTTGCAACAGGGCCTCGCGCACCAGTTGCATGGAAATCGTGTCTTTCTCGCTCATCGGCCATCCAGCAGGTTGCGCGGTCCCGGCCCTCGATGGCCGACACCTGAAGTATGCCAGGGGGCGCTCATGCCTGCGTCAAGCCCATGAATGCCTGAATCAGGCGCAGTTCCCGACGCCGCTCCAGGCAGCCGATCATGTGCCGGTTCACCAGCCCGACACCGGCGATGGGCCGCGCCACCACACGTGGATCGTGGGACACCTCCATCGACGAGACGATGCCGATACCCAACTCGGCGGCCACCGCTTCGGTCACAGCTTCGCGACTGTCCAGTTCCAGCAGTACCCGGGGCTGGACGTTGGCCTGCGTACAGGCCTGGTCGAAGGTTCGGCGGGTGATCGAGCTGGGTTCGCGCAGCACCATGATCTGTTTGTGCAGGTCGACCAGCGCCAACTCTCCGCTGGCAAGCGCCCAAGGGTGGCCCAGCGGCAACAAGGCACACATCCGCGAGTCGCCCAGGCTTTGCAAGTACAAGCCCTTGCGCGGCTCCACTTCGGTCAATACCGCCACATCGGCATGCTCCGAAAGCAATGCCGCCAAGGTTTCCTGAGCGTTGCCCAAGCGCAGGTTGACCGTAATGCCCGGGAAGCGCGCACGCAGTTGCGCCAACATGGGCATGACCCGGTGCGGCCCGTCGGCCGCCACCTCCAGCCGCCCGGTGAGCAATTGCCGATTGGCCTCGAGCATGGCCTGGGCTTCTTCGGCCAGGCCGAACATGGCGCGGGTAATGGCTGCCAGCCGAATTCCTTCCTCGGTCAGCTCGACCCGCCGGGCTGTACGGCGCAACAGCGTGATCTGGTAGCGCTCCTCCAGCGCCTTGACGTGCCCGGTCACCGCCGGCTGGCTGATGAACAGCCGCGCGGCGGCTCGAGTGAAACTGCCTTCACGGGCGACGGCATCGAAGGCACGTAGCTGGAATAGGTTCATTTCTATCGGCCTGACTTATACCTGGCATAACAACAAGCAATTTGATTGATGAGCAGGTCAATTGCAACCTAGCACCCGTAGTTTCAGCGCCAGATTTTTTGGCTGACCACCCGCAGCTTGTGAGGAACCACGGAATGAGCAACGCCCCGATCCTGCTTACCCCCGGCCCCCTGACCACGTCACTCCGCACCCGCCAAGCCATGCTGGTGGACTGGGGTTCGTGGGACCGCGACTTCAACCAATTGACCGCCAGCGTCTGCGAGCAATTACTGGCGATCATCGACGGTAGCGCCAGCCACCATTGCGTGCCCCTGCAAGGCAGCGGCACCTTCGCCGTCGAGGCTGCCATCGGCACCCTGGTACCGCGCGACGGCAAGGTGCTGGTACTGATCAACGGCGCGTATGGCCAACGCCTGGCCAAAATCTGCAAGGTACTGGGGCGCAACTACAGCACCTTCGAAACCGCCGAAGACCAGCCCACCACCGCCGCCGACGTTGATCGCCTGCTGGCCGGCGACCCTGCGGTGACCCACGTGGCGCTGATCCACTGCGAAACGAGCACCGGCATCCTCAACCCGTTGCCCGATATCGCCCAGGTGATCAAACGCCACGGCAAGCGCCTGATCATCGATGCCATGAGCTCGTTTGGCGCACTGCCGATCGACGCTCGCCAGATTCCCTTCGACGCATTGATCGCCGCGTCCGGCAAGTGCCTTGAAGGCGTGCCCGGCATGGGCTTCGTCTTTGCCGAAAAAACCGCCTTGGCGGGTGCCGAGGGCAATGCCCACTCACTGGCCATGGACCTGCATGACCAGCATGCCTACATGGCCAAGACCGGCCAGTGGCGGTTCACGCCGCCCACCCACGTGGTCGCAGCCCTGCACGAAGCGTTGCAGCAGTACAACGAGGAAGGCGGCCTGCCGGCACGGCATCAGCGCTATGCCGACAACTGCAAGACCCTGCTCGATGGCATGGCCGCCATCGGCCTGCGCAGTTTCCTGCCGGCCGAAATCCAGGCCCCTATCATCGTCACCTTCCACGCCCCAAATGACGCCCGCTACCAGTTCAAGGACTTCTATGAACGGGTCAAGGCCAAGGGCTTCATCCTTTACCCAGGCAAGTTGACCCAGGTCGAGACCTTCCGCGTCGGCTGCATCGGCGTAGTCGGGCCAGACGGCATGCAGGCCGCCGTCGATGCCGTGGCCCACGTGCTGCGGGAGATGGAAGTGCTGGATATCTGACCTTTTGCCCACCCCAATTTAGGAAATAGCGCACATGAACTACAGCAATCCAACCCAGCTGCAAGCCGCCATCCTTGACTGGGCCGGCACCGTGGTCGACTTCGGCTCCTTTGCCCCCACGCAGATCTTCGTCGAGGCCTTTGCCGAGTTCGACGTCCAGGTGTCCATCGAAGAAGCCCGTGGCCCAATGGGCATGGGCAAATGGGACCACATCCGCACGCTGTGCAACGTGCCGGAAATTGCCGAGCGGTACCGCAACGTATTCGGCCGCACGCCGACTGATGATGACGTCACCGCCATCTACAACCGCTTCATGCCGCTGCAGATCGAAAAGATCGCCGTGCACTCGGCACTGATTCCCGGCGCCCTGGATACCCTCACCGGGCTGCGGCAGGACGGCCTGAAGATCGGCTCGTGCTCGGGTTACCCCAAAGTAGTGATGGACAAAGTGGTAGAACTGGCCGCGCAGAACGGTTATGTCGCCGATCATGTGGTGGCCACCGACGAAACCCCCAACGGGCGCCCCTGGCCGGCACAGGCCCTCGCTAACGTAATTGCCCTGGGTATTGACGATGTGGCGGCCTGCGTCAAAGTCGACGACACGGTGCCGGGCATTCTGGAAGGCCGGCGCGCCGGCATGTGGACTGTCGCGCTGGTGTGTTCGGGTAACGCCCTGGGTCTAACCTGGGAAGGCTACCGAGCGCTGAGCGCGGAAAAGCTGGAGAGCGAGCGCAAGCGCATTCATGCGCTGTTTTCGGGGTCGCGCCCGCACTACCTGATCGACACCATCAATGAGCTGCCCGAGGTAATCGCAGACATCAACCGGCGCTTGGCCAAGGGGGAGATGCCGCAGGCGTTCTGACATACCTGTGGTGTAGCTATCGCCGGCAAGCCGGCGATAGCACCGGCTCAGAGCGCTCGGTTCAATTTCACCCAGGACGCAAACTTGTCGATGAACCCCTGCAAGAACGGCCGCGTCTTGTCATTGAGCTTGCCACTGTCTTCGAACAGGCTCGCCGCCCCGCCGATGTAAGCCTCAGGCATCTGCATGCAGGGCATGTCGAGGAACACCAGCGACTGACGCACCGCATGGTTGGCGCCAAACCCGCCAATGGCCCCCGGCGACACACTCACCACCGCCGCCGGCTTGCCGCTCCAGGCGCTTTGCCCGTAAGGCCGCGAGCCAACGTCGATGGCGTTCTTCAGGCCGCCCGGCACTGAACGGTTATATTCCGGAGTGACGAACAACACCGCGTCGCTGCGGCGGATCTCATCGCGAAACCGCTTCCAAGGCTCAGGCACGCCAGCGGCTTCGACGTCCTCGTTATAAAGCGGCAAATCGCCGATTTCGACAATCTTCAGGGCAAGACTGGACGGTGCCAGCTCTGAAAGTGCCCGGGCCACCTTGCGGTTGTAGGAATCCTTGCGCAAGCTGCCGACGACGACCGCTACCGAATACACCTGGCTCATGGCGATTTCCAACCTTTGCTGGGTTAAGAGACGTTGTAGTTATAGATGACTGTTTCTCACTGCTTAGGTTTTTTTTCCCTGTACAGAAAACTTCCAGGTATCTTCCAAGGTCTATGCCTGCAGACATTTCCTACGTAATTCAGAGGTTTTCACCTAAATGGCAGCAGTAATGGTCGGCCAATTCCACGCCCGTGACGCCGAAGGCCGTATCTACCCCGTTCACGAGTTCCAGGAGTCTACCCTGCAGGCCGACGGCAGCGCCTTGGGCGCACCGATCACCACGTACCGCCTGGCCATCGGCGACCGGGTCAACCACCTGGGTGAGGACCGCTTCGAACTGGCGCAGACAGGCGTCGAGATCATCCGGATTCCTTGATGCAGTCCACCGTGTAGGTGCCGCCCTCGTTCTGCAGCCCATGCACATCGGCAACGAAGCCAGGGAAGCCGCTGTTGAAGGCACGGGCAAACGCCAGGTAGTCGAGGATTGCGCGGGTCGCTTCGGTAAAACGCTCACCGGGCATGATCAGCGCAATACCCGGTGGATACGGCACCAGCATCACAGCCGCAACCCGGCCCAGCAGCGCCTCGATCGGTACGGCCTCGACCTCACCGCGGACCATCTGGTCATAGGCCCGTGCCGGGCTCAGCGCCGCCTCCGGCAGGCAGCTGAACAGGCGCTTCAACTGCTTGGCCGTGGCGTTGGCCCGATAACAGTCATGCAGCTGGTCGCACAAGTCGCACAAACCGATACCTTGATAACGTGACGCATCGACCGCGACGATGCTGGGCAAGCAGACGTTCAATGCCGTATTGCCGTCATAGTGCCGTTTGAACTCGAGCAATTCGGTCAACAAGGTGCTCCATTTGCCCTTGGTGATACCCATCGAAAACAGCACCAGGAAGCTGTACAGGCCGGTTTTCTCCACCACCAACCCGCGCTCCCAGAGAAACTTGCTGACAACTGCTGCCGGAATCCCCCGTTCACCCAATACGCCACCCGCGCTCAGGCCCGGCATCACCAGTGTCACCTTGAGCGGGTCGAGCAGCACATAATCCGCCGTCACCTCGCCAAAGCCGTGCCACTCCGCCCCCGGCTGCAACAGCCAGTCCTGCGCGGCAAGCCGATGGATACCCTCCGCCGCCGGCGGTTGCCAGATGCTGAACCACCAATCATCCACCGCGATGTGTTCGCGCAGGTTGGCCAACGCCCGCCGAAAGCTCAGCGCCTCATCGAACATCTCCTGCAGCAGCGACCGCCCTGCAGGGCCCTCCATCATGGTCGAGGCTACATCCAGCGAGGCGAGGATGCTGTATTGCGGCGAGGTGGAAATGTGCATCATGAAGGCTTCATTGAAGCGGTCACGGTCCAGTTGCCGCTGGGCGCCGTCTTGCACGTGGATCATCGACGCCTGGCTGAAGGCAGCGAGCAGCTTGTGCGTCGAGTGAGTACTGAACACCAGCGGGCTGTCCTCGGCACAGGCCGTGCCCATGGCAAAGCGCCCGGTGAAGAAGTCATGGAACGCCGCATAGGCGAACCAGGCTTCGTCGAAATGCAGCACCTCGACGCTGCTACCAAGGGCCTGCTTGATCAGCCCGGCGTGATAGCACAGGCCGTCGTAGGTGGAGTTGGTGACCACCGCCAGCTTGATACGCGGCTCACGCCCATTGGCCAGTGGGTTGGCCTGGACCTTGGCACGGATTGATTCGGGGCTGAACTCGCGGAGCGGAATCGGCCCGATGATGCCCAGCTCGTTGCGTTCCGGACACAGGTAAATGGGGATGGCACCGGTCATGATGATCGCGTGGACCACCGACTTGTGGCAGTTGCGATCTACCAGCACCAGGTCATCACGCCCAACCATGGCGTGCCAGACGATCTTGTTGGCGGTGGAGGTGCCATTGATGACGAAAAAGGTATGGTCAGCGCCAAAATTGCGTGCGGCACGGGCCTCGGCCTCGGCCAAGGGACCGGTGTGATCCAGCAGCGAGCCCAGTTCCGGCACTGAAACGGAAAGGTCCGAGCGAAGCGTATTTTCCCCAAAGAACTGGTGAAACGCCTGGCCAACGGGGCTTTTGCGGTAGGCAACGCCACCGCCATGGCCGGGCGTATGCCAGGAGTAATTCGATTGCGCGGTGTGCTGCACCAGCGCCTTGAAAAACGGCGGTAGCAGGCCATCCAGGTAATTGTGCGCGGCTCTTGCAACCTGACGGGCGAGGAACGGCACGGTGTCCTCGAACAGGTACAGAATGCCGCGCAGCTGATTGAGTTCGCTCATGGCCTCGGCCGGGGCATTTTCCAAGGTCACTTGCTCGCCCAGGGCGAAGATCGGCAGGTTCGGCGCACGCTGCCGCGCCAGGCGGATCAGCTCAGCCATGTTTTGTAGCAGGTGGGTGTTTTCGCCGACGCCTTCGGCGGCTATCAGCATGCACGCCAGGCCGTGGTGCGTGGCGGCCACCAGCCGCGCCTCGGCATTGTCTGCCGCCGCGAGGATGGCAAACCCGTCCTGGCGCAGCTCCTCGGCGATGCCGCGCACGCGCTCGCCGGCAACGCTGTCAGCCTTGATGGAGCGGTGGACAATGAGGATGGGGAACTTGAGGTCCTTGTACATCAGGTGGCTACCTCCGAAGGACGGGTCGTCCATTTCAGGGTAGTAGAGCTTGATGGCCGCTACTGGCTACGAATCAGCCGGCCGATGTTTCGGTCAACACCTGCCACATCGAAGGCCCACCCGCGGACTTGGCAATTGCCGCCAGACGCTCGGCGTGCGCCTCCAGTTCCTCGGCATTGGCCAGAATCACCCGCCCAGGTGCACGCCCGGTAATCCGACGGATCTCGCTGCCGCCAGTGCCCTGCCCTTCGTTGTCGCCGTCAGCCCCATGCCCAGCCAGCGAAAGGCTGGTTTGGCCACCGGTCATTGCCAGGTAGACGTCGGCCAGCAGTTCCGAGTCGAGCAACGCGCCGTGCAGGTCACGGCCAGAGTTGTCGATGTCGTAACGTTTGCACAGCGCATCGAGGCTGTTGCGCTGGCCTGGGTGGCGCGCTCGCGCCAGCAGCAGGGTATCGAGGATGGTGCAGTGCTGGGCGAGATCAGCGCGGTCGTGCTGCCCCAGCAGAGCAAATTCGTTGTTGATGAAGCCGACGTCGAACGCCGCGTTGTGGATGACCAGGGTGGCGCCCTGGATGAACTCGAAGAATTCCTCGGCCACATCACCGAAGCGCGGCTTGCCGACCAGGAAGGCGTCGGTGATGCCGTGGACGTTGATGGCGCCCTCGTCACTTTCCCGATCCGGCTGCAGGTAGACATGGAAGTGCCGCCCGGTCAGTCGCCGACCAATGACTTCGACACAACCGATCTCGATGATCCGGTGGCCTTCGCTGACCGGCATGCCGGTGGTTTCGGTATCGAGAATGACCAGCCGTTTATCTTGTTGCTGCTCCACGCGGGGCGCTCCAACTTGCATCAGTTACAAAGCCGGGGAGTATACCTCAAGCGGTAACGTGCAAGCTGCTTTCAACGCTTGGCACGCACCTCGTCGACACCACGGTTGGCCAACTGGTCGGCACGCTCGTTGCCGGGGTGGCCGATGTGGCCCCGCACCCACTTCCAGGTGACCTTGTGTCGGTTGACCTGCTCATCGAGCTGCTGCCACAGGTCGGCATTCTTCACCGGCTCTTTCGAGGCCGTCTTCCAACCGCGCTTCTTCCAGTTGACCATCCACTCATTGATGCCCTTCATCACGTATTGCGAGTCGGTGGTCAGTTCCACCTCGCATTCGCGCTTGAGTGCCATCAGCCCCTGGATCGCAGCCATCAGCTCCATGCGGTTGTTGGTGGTTTCGCGCTCGCCGCCCCACAGTTCCTTCTCGACGCCCTTGTAGATCATCAGGACGCCCCAGCCACCGGGGCCGGGATTGCCCTTGCAGGCACCATCGGTATACATCTGGACGCTATCGCTCATGTACCACTCATGTCAGTGCTTTTCAGTATCCGGGTTGGCCGCGGTGCGGTTGACCTTGGCCAGCGGCAACGGCAACAGCTTGCCCATCGGCTCGCGGCGCTCCTGGCGCAGCGGCCGCAGACCGACCACCATCTTGCGCGCCACCAGCAGGTACACGCCGCCGCCGGACGTCTGCCAGCCGCCGGCCACCCGCTCCCAGCCAGCCAGGCGCTGTTGCCAGGCCGGTGAGGCAAGCGGCGGACGATAGCACCCGAAGCGGCGTTTCTCCAGCGCGAAGCCCAGCAGGTTGAGCCAGTCGCCCACCCGCGACGGCGAGATGCAGCGGGCCTTGCGCAGCGCCCCATGGCTGAAAAAGTGACGCACGCCCCAACTGCTCCAGGGGTTGATGCCGACAATCAGCAAATGACCGCCCGGGCGCACGGCGCTGGCTGCCTCGCGCAGCAGCCCATGGGGCGACAGGCTGAAATCCAGCCCATGCTGCAGGACCACTACGTCGGCGGCATGTTCGCTCAAGGGCCAGGCCTGCTCTTCGCAGGCGATCTCCACCCCTGGCAGTGGCGCGCCAAGGCGAACGTTACGCTGTACCTGAGGGGCGCTGGGGGGTGCCTCGGCGCAAGGACCGTAGTGCACCAGATAACCACCGAAGAAGCGCCCGAGCTCCTCTTCCAGCAGTTTTTCCTCTTCCTTGAGCATCAGTTGGCCCAACGGGCCGTTGAACCACTCACGGGCCAGGCTGATCAGTTCGACCCAGTCAGGGTCGGCCTGGGCAAAGGCTTGGTCGTTCATTGCGCTCTCCCTCGAAGGTTCTCGCACCGCGCCATCGCGGCTAAGATGCCTTCATGTGCCACGCTTGGCGATACGGATCCGCACCATGATACAGATCGATGCTCTTCCCGCTTTCTCCGACAATTACATCTGGTTGTTACAGGATACTGCCAAACGCCGTTGCGCGGTGGTCGATCCCGGTGACGCCGCCCCGGTGGAGGCCTGGCTGGCCGAAAACCCCGGCTGGGTGCTCGAGGACATCCTGGTGACCCACCACCACAATGACCACGTAGGCGGTGTCGAACGCCTCAAGGCACTCACCGGCGCAAGGGTTTGCGGCCCCGCCAACGAGCGCATACCCGCCCGTGACCTTGGCCTGAATGAAGGCGACCAGGTGACAGTGCTGGGCGTTGCCTTCAACGTCATGGCGGTGCCCGGCCACACGCTGGGCCATATCGCCTTTTTCAGCGACCAGCCCACCACTCCGTTACTGTTCAGCGGTGACACGCTGTTCGCTGCCGGTTGCGGGCGCATGTTCGAGGGCACGCCAGAACAGATGCAACCCGCCCTCGCCCGCTTGGCGGCATTGCCCGAACAGACTGAGGTTTACTGCGCCCATGAATACACCCTGAGCAATCTGCGCTTTGCCAAGGCCGTGGAACCGCAGAATCCGCACGTTCAGCAACGTTTCGATGACGTTACCCGGTTGCGTGCGGAAAATCGCATCACATTGCCATCAACCATTGCCCTGGAGAGATTGACCAACCCTTTTCTGCGTACTTCTGAAACATTAGTTAAACAAAAAGCAGACGAATGGAAGGGACAATCAAACACCACGCATGTCGCTGTTTTTGCTGCTTTGAGGTCTTGGAAAGACACCTTCTGATAACCTCAAGATATATCGCAACATCAGTTGGACGGTTGACCCGGCCGGGTACGGTTTCTAGAATCGCCGAAATTTTTTGCCCGGAAACCTGTCCCCGCCGATGTCTTCCCGTAGCCGCAGAACCGCTCATTCAGTCGCCCTGACGCGCCTGGCCCAAATCAGTGCGCTGGCGCTGGCCGCCACCCTGGTGGGCTGCCAGAGCACCCGTCAGCTCGACGAATCCGACAGCGTTCGCGCGCACAGCTACCAGGCGCGGATCAAGCACAAGCCGGCGCCGCTGGCGATCAAGCCGGTCGACCAGCCTCCGCAGGATGTATGGGAGCGGATGCGCCAGGGCTTTGCCCTGCAGGACAGCATCGACGTCAACCCGCGCATCGAGCAGCAGCGCCTATGGTTCGCCAGCAACCCGTCGTTCCTGGAAAACGCCGGCGAGCGCGGCAGCCTCTACCTGCACTACATTGTCGAACGCCTCGAAGAGCGCGATATGCCACTTGAGCTGGCGCTGCTGCCAGCCATCGAGAGCGCCTACAACCCGATGGCCTACTCGCGCGCCCATGCCGCGGGCATGTGGCAGTTCATCCCGTCGACCGGGCGCCACTTCAACCTGCGCCAGACCCACTTCTACGACGGCCGCCGTGACATCACCGCGTCGACCAACGCCGCCCTGGACTACCTCGGCCGCCTCCACGACATGTTCAACGGCGACTGGCTACTGGCGCTGGCCGCTTACAATGCTGGCGAAGGCACCGTCAGCCGGGCCATCGAACGTAACGAAAAGCTAGGCTTGCCGACCGATTACTGGAACCTGCCCCTGCCGCAGGAAACCCGCGACTATGTACCCAAGCTACTGGCCCTGTCGCAGGTGGTCTCAACCCCTGAGGCCTATGGCGTGAACCTCAACCCGATCGCCAATGAACCCTACTTCGAAGCCGTCGCCATCAATGACCGCCTCGACCTGTCGCGGGTCGCCGCCTTCGCCAACATCGACGAAGACGAACTCATCCAGCTTAATCCGGCATTCAAGAAGCGCATGACCGTGGACGGCCCCAAGCAACTGCTGGTGCCGACCGCCAAGGCACAACTGCTGTCGGCCAGCCTCTCCAACCTCAAGCCTGAGCAACTGGTCAGCCTGCAGCCAAACAAGGCAGTCTTTGCTGCCGCAGTGGCCGAGGCCAAGGCACCTGCAACCGCGCGCAGCTACCGGGTCAAGCGCGGCGACAACCTGAGCAGCATCGCCAAGGCCAACCGGGTATCGGTCAAGGATATCCAGCGCTGGAACAAACTGCCGGGTAACCGCGTCAAGGCCGGGCAGGTGCTGGCACTGCGTGGCGGCAATGCACCCAGTGCAGCAGCCAACCGAGTGGCTGCGGCCGGGCAGCGCTCCACCCAGTACAAGGTACGCAAGGGTGACTCGTTGTATTTGGTTGCCAAACGTTTCAATGTTGAAATGCAGCACCTCAAGCGCTGGAATCCGCGCAGCGGGCATGCCCTGAAACCAGGGCAGACGCTGACCGTATATCTGTCGCACTGATGTGATCTGCGGGGCTGCCTTGCAGCCCCACCTCGATCCCTCTGACATCCTCTTTTTCCAACCCCGCCAAGCTGTTACTGTACCCGATCAAAGCCCAACGCCTCTGGATCGGATGCCGACTTGATACGTCCCCTCCTGCTGTCACTCAGCCTGGCCTTGAGCTTTCCCGCAGTCGCGATGGTGAGCGAAAGCCACGGTTACGCGCAGTTCGGCACGCTCAAGTACCCAGCCACGTTCACCCACTTCGACTGGGTCAACCCGCAAGCGCCCAAGGGCGGCACCTTGCGGGCCATGGCGTTTGGCACATTCGACACGCTCAACCCCTACACCTTCAAGGGCACCAGCCCGGTGACCACGCCGAACTTCCTGCAGTACGGCGTCAGCGAGCTCAACGAAACGCTGATGGTCGGTACTGGCCAGTACGACCCCTCCGGCGACGAACCAACCTCCAGCTATGGCCTGATCGCCCGGTCGGTGGAATACAGCGAAGATCGCAGCTGGGTAGTGTTCAACCTGCGCCCCGAGGCGCGCTGGCACGATGGCAAGCCAATCACCTCGGCGGATGTGGCCTTTTCCTACCGCACCCTGCTCAAGGAAGGCCACCCGATCTACCGGACCAACCTGCAGGAGGTGCAGCGGGTCGACGTGCTCGGTCCGCTGCGCATCCGCTTCGTCTTCAAGCGCGCTGGCAACCCGCTGTTGATCCTGCGCCTGGGCGAAATGCCAGTGCTGCCCAAGCACTACTGGCAAGGCCGCGACTTCCAGGCGACTACGTTCGAGCCACCGCTGAGCAGCGGCCCTTACCGCATTACCCAGGTACAGCCTGGCCGGCGCCTAGTGTTCGAACGGGTGAAACACTACTGGGGCAAGGACCTGGCCGTGAACCGCGGCAAGTACAACTTCAACCGTGTCGAGTACGAGTTCTACCGGGACGCCACCGTGGCGTTCGAAGCCTTCAAGGCTGGCGAGTTCGACATCTATATCGAGCACCAGGCGAAAAACTGGGCCAATGGCTACAACTTCCCGGCGGTGCGCCGTGGCGATGTGATCAAGGCACAGATCCCGCACCGCATTCCGACCCAGACCCAAGGCTTGTTCATCAATAGCCGGCGCGCCACGTTCAGCGACCCCAGCGTGCGCCAGGCGCTGGGCTTGATGCTCGACTTCGAGTGGACCAACCGCGCCCTGTTCAGCAGCGCCTACCGCCGCTCAACGAGCTATTACCCCAACAGCGAATTTGCCGCCTCTGGCCTGCCCACGGGCAAGGAGTGGCTGCTGCTTGCTCCGTTCCGCGACCAGTTGCCGGAAAAGCTGTTTACCCAGCCTTACCAGGTCAGCCACACCGACGGCCGCGGCATCAGCCGCCAAACCTTGCGCCAGGCCCTTGCCCTGCTTGGGCAAGCCGGCTGGAAGCTTGATGGCCAGCGGCTGGTGGACAAGAAAGGCCAGCAACTGACCATTGAGCTGCTGTTGGTCAACCCCAACCTCGAACGCATTTTGCAACCGTATGTCGAAAACCTGGCGAGCATCGGCATCGATGCGCGCTTGCGCACGGTGGACCGCGCCCAGTACAAACAACGCCTGGACCAGTTCGACTTCGACATGATCCTGATGACCCTTAACCAGACGTTGAGCCCGGGCCTCGAGCAGTGGCTGTACTTCCATTCCAGCCAGGCCGCGACCAAGGGCAGCAAGAACTATGCGGGTGTCAAGGACCCGGTGGTCGACCACCTGCTCGACACCCTGCTGGCAGCCCGCACCCGCGACGATCAGGTCGCTGCTGCCCGCGCCCTGGACCGCGTGCTTTCCTGGCACTACTACATGATCCCGAACTGGTATCTCGACAATCACCGCCTGGCCTATCGCAACCGGTTCGCCTTCGTCACCACGCCGCCCTACACCCTCGGGCTGAACACCTGGTGGATAAAGACTTCGGAGAAAGCCCAATGATGCCTACGCACCGCCTGCGCCAGCTGGCAGGCAGCCTCCTGTTCGCTTGCCTGAGCCTGTCGGCCATGGCCGCGCCACAACACGCGCTCACCCTGTATGACGAGGCGCCGAAATACCCCGCCGACTTCAAGCACTTCGACTACGTGAACCCCGATGCACCCAAGGGTGGCACCTTCCGCCAGTCCAGCTTCGGGGGCTTCGACAGCCTCAACCCCTTCATCAACAAGGGCGTTCCTGCCGATAACGTCAGCGCCATCTACGACACCTTGATGCGTCAGAGCCTGGACGAACCGTTCACCGAGTACGGCCTGGTGGCCGGCAAGATCGAGAAAGCCCCGGACAATAGCTGGGTACGCTTCTACCTGCGCCCCGAGGCGCGCTTCCATGACGGCCACCCGATGCGCGCCGACGACGTGGTGTTCACCTTCAATGCCCTGATAAAGGACGGCGCACCGCTGTACCGCCAGTACTACGCCGACGTCGCCGAAGTGGTCGCCGAAGACCCGCTGCGGGTGCTGTTCAAGTTCAAGCACAAGAACAACCGGGAACTGCCGCTGATCCTGGGCCAGTTGCCTGTGCTGCCCAAGCACTGGTACGAAGGCCGCGACTTCAACCGTGGCAACCTGGAAATCCCCTTGGGCAGCGGCCCTTACAAGATCACCCAGGTCAAGGCCGGCCGCTCGATCCGCTATGAGCGAGTCAAGGACTACTGGGCCAAGGACCTGCCGATCAACCGCGGCCAGTTCAATTTCGATGCCATGACATTCGACGCCTACCGCGACACCGCCGTCGCCTTGGAAGCATTGAAGGCCGGGGCATTCGACTATGCCCTGGAGATAAGCGCAAAAAACTGGGCCACCGCCTACAACGTACCTGCGGTACGTGATGGTCGTCTGATCAAGGAAGAACTGCCCAACGGTAACCCCACCGGTATGCAAGGCTTCATCTTCAACATCCGCCGCCCGGTGTTCCAGGACGTGCGTGTGCGCGAGGCCCTGAGCCTGCTGCTGGACTACGAGTGGACCAACAAGCAACTGTTCAACGGCGCCTATACCCGCACCAGCAGTTACTTCGAGAACTCGGAAATGGCCGCCCGAGGCCTACCCGGCGCCGAGGAGCTGAAAATCCTCGAGCCGCTGCGCGGCCAGATTCCCGAAAAAGCCTTGACCGAGGCGTTTCACAACCCCGTCAGCGACGGCAGCGGCATGATCCGCGAACAGCAGCGCAAGGCCTACAGGTTGCTGCAGGAAGCAGGCTGGAAGATCGTCGACGACAAGATGGTCGATGCCCAGGGCAAACCAGTGGCCATCGAATTTCTGCTCGCACAGTCCGAGTTCGAACGCATCCTGCTGCCATTCAAGCGCAACCTCGCCGACCTGGGTATCGACCTGACCATCCGCCGGGTCGATGTGTCACAGTTCATCACCCGCCTGCGCTCACGGGATTTCGACATGATTGTCGGCAACTTCCCGCAGTCCAACTCCCCGGGCAATGAGCAGCGCGAATTCTGGTCAAGCGTCTCTGCCGACAACCCCGGCAGCCGCAACTACATCGGCCTGCGCGACCCGGCGATCGACCAGTTGGTGGAGCAACTGATCAACGCCGACTCCCGCCAAAGCCTGATCGACCACGCCCGTGCCCTGGACCGGGTGTTGCTGTGGGGCTACTACGTGATCCCCAACTGGCACATCAAGACCTGGCGCGTGGCCTACTGGAACCACATTGGTCACCCCAAGGTGTCGCCTAAATACGATGTCGGCATCGACACTTGGTGGATCAAGCCAGACGTGACGCCTGCCGTGACTGAAGCCGCAGCGGACGAGGCCAATTGAGATGCTGGCCTATATCCTGCGCCGCCTGCTACTGATCATCCCGACCCTGTTCGGCATCCTGATCATCAACTTCATTATTGTCCAGGCAGCCCCCGGCGGCCCGGTCGAGCAGATGATTGCCAAGCTCGAAGGCTTCGAGGGCGCCACCAGCCGTATCGCCGGTGGCGGCGCCGAAGTCTCCGTAGCCGGTTCCAACTACCGCGGCGCCCAGGGCCTGGACCCGGCCCTGATCGCCGAGATCGAGCGCATGTATGGCTTCGACAAATCGGCGCCGGAACGCTTGTGGATCATGGTCAAGAACTACGCCCAGCTGGACTTCGGCGACAGCTTCTTCCGCGACGCCAAGGTTATCGACCTGATCGCCGAGAAGATGCCGGTTTCAATCTCGCTGGGGCTGTGGAGCACGCTGATCATGTACCTGGTGTCGATCCCGCTTGGCATCGCCAAGGCGGTACGCCACGGCAGCCATTTTGACGTCTGGACCAGCTCGGCGATCATCGTTGGCTACGCCATCCCCGCCTTCCTGTTCGCCATTTTGCTGATTGTGCTGTTCGCCGGCGGCAGTTACTTCGATTGGTTCCCGCTACGCGGGCTTACCTCCAACAACTTCGACGAGCTGTCCACCACCGGCAAGGTGCTCGACTACTTCTGGCACCTGGTATTGCCGATTACCGCGCTGGTGATCGGCAACTTCGCCACCATGACCCTGCTGACCAAGAACAGCTTTCTCGACGAGATCAACAAACAGTACGTGGTCACCGCCAAGGCCAAAGGGCTGAGCCGCTCGCGCGTGCTGTACGGGCACGTGTTCCGTAACGCCATGCTGCTGGTCATCGCCGGCTTCCCCTCGGCGTTCATTGGCATCTTCTTCACCGGCTCCCTGCTGATCGAGGTGATCTTCTCCCTCGATGGCTTGGGGCTGATGAGTTTCGAAGCGGCAATCAACCGCGACTACCCGGTGGTGTTCGGCACGTTGTTCATCTTCACCCTGCTGGGGCTGGTGGTGAAACTGATCGGCGACCTCACCTACACCCTGGTCGATCCGCGCATCGACTTCGCCAGCCGGGAGCACTGACATGGCCTTGTCCCCTCTCAACCGCCGACGCTTCGAGCGCTTCAAGGCCAACCGACGCGGCTGGTGGTCACTGTGGCTGTTCCTCATCCTGTTTGGCCTGAGCCTGGGCGCCGAGCTGATCGCCAACGACAAACCGATCGCCGTGCGCTACGAAGGCCAATGGTATTTCCCAGCCTTCAAGCGCTACCCGGAAACCACCTTTGGCGGTGAATTCCCCCTCGAAGCCAACTACAAGAGCCCGTACATCCGCGAGCTACTGGCCAGCAAGGACAGCTTTGTACTGTGGGCACCGATCCCCTTCAGCTACCAGAGCATCAACTATGACCTGCGCGTCCCCGCCCCAGCCCCCCCCTCGGCGGATAACCTGCTAGGCACCGACGACCAGGGCCGGGACGTGTTGGCTCGGGTGATCTACGGTTTCCGTGTGTCGGTGCTGTTTGCCCTGACGCTGACCATCCTCAGTTCCATCGTCGGCGTCATCGCCGGCGCGCTGCAGGGCTTCTACGGCGGCTGGGTCGACCTTGCCGGCCAGCGTTTCCTGGAGGTCTGGTCCGGCCTGCCGGTGCTGTACCTGCTGATCATTCTTGCCAGCTTCGTGCAACCCAACTTCTGGTGGCTGCTGGGCATCATGCTGCTGTTCTCGTGGATGAGCCTGGTGGACGTGGTGCGCGCCGAGTTCCTGCGTGGGCGCAACCTCGAATACGTGCGCGCTGCCCGCGCCCTGGGGATGCGCAACGGTGCGATCATGTACCGGCACATTCTGCCCAACGCGATGATTTCGACCATGACCTTCATGCCCTTCATCCTCACCGGTGCCATCGGTACCCTCACCGCGCTGGACTTCCTCGGCTTCGGCCTGCCCGCCGGTTCGCCATCGCTGGGCGAGCTGGTCGCCCAAGGGAAGTCCAACCTGCAGGCGCCTTGGCTGGGTATCAGTGCCTTTGCCGTCTTGGCGATCATGCTAAGCCTGCTGGTGTTCATCGGTGAATCCGCCCGCGATGCCTTCGACCCGAGGAAGTGACATGACAGAACAGAACGTGATCGAAGTGCGTGACCTGGCGGTGGAGTTCGTTACCGGTAACCAGGTCAACCGCGTGGTCGATGGCATCAGCTTCGATATCCGCAAAGGTGAGACCCTGGCGCTGGTCGGCGAAAGTGGCTCGGGCAAGTCGGTCACTGCCCACTCGATTCTGCGCCTGCTGCCCTACCCACTCGCGCGTCACCCCAGCGGCAGCATCCGCTATGAAGGCAAGGACCTGCTGCAGCACGGCGAAAAAGCCATGCAGCGGATACGCGGCAACCGTATTGCGATGATTTTCCAGGAGCCGATGACGTCGCTGAACCCGCTGCACTGCATTGAGAAACAGATCAACGAGATCTTGTTGCTCCACAAGGGGCTGACGGGCAAGGCGGCCACGGCACGCACGCTGGAGCTGCTGGAGCTGGTAGGCATTCCCGAGCCGCGCAAGCGCTTGAAGGCCCTGCCCCATGAGCTGTCGGGTGGGCAGCGGCAGCGGGTGATGATTGCCATGGCGCTGGCCAACGAGCCAGAGCTGCTGATTGCCGATGAGCCGACCACGGCGCTCGATGTGACCGTGCAGTTGAAGATCCTCGACCTGCTCAAGGAGCTGCAGGCACGGTTGGGGATGGCGCTGTTGCTGATCAGCCATGACCTGAACCTGGTGCGGCGCATTGCGCACCGTGTGTGTGTCATGCAGCGCGGCAAGATCGTCGAGCAGGCGCAGTGCGCCACCCTGTTCAGCGCACCCCAGCATCATTACACGCAGATGTTGATCAATGCCGAGCCCAGCGGTGAGCCTGCCCATAACCCGGTTGGCGCGCCGTTGCTTGAAGTAGATGACCTCAAGGTCTGGTTCCCGATCAAGAAAGGCTTCTTGCGCCGCACGGTTGACCATGTAAAGGCGGTGGACGGGATCAATTTCAGCCTGCCGCAAGGGCAGACGCTGGGGATCGTCGGTGAGTCCGGGTCGGGGAAGTCCACACTTGGGCTGGCGATCCTGCGTTTGATTTCAAGTCAGGGCGGTATCCGCTTTCATGGGCAGGCCCTGGAGGGGTTGAACCAGAAAGAAGTGCGCCCACTGCGACGGCAAATGCAGGTGGTGTTCCAGGACCCGTTTGGCAGCCTCAGCCCACGGATGTGCGTGGCGGATATCGTTGGCGAGGGCCTGCGTATTCACAAGATAGGTACACCGGCGGAGCAGGAAGCCGCCATTGTTGCGGCGCTGGAGGAAGTCGGGTTGGACCCTGCCACTCGGCACCGCTATCCGCACGAGTTCTCCGGTGGGCAGCGGCAACGTATTGCCATTGCCCGGGCGCTGGTGTTGAAGCCTGCCTTGATTTTGCTGGATGAACCAACTTCGGCGCTGGACCGCACGGTGCAGCGGCAGGTCGTGGAGTTGCTGCGCAATCTGCAGCAGAAATACAACCTGACCTACTTGTTCATCAGCCATGACCTGGCGGTGGTCAAAGCGTTGAGCCATCAGTTGATGGTGATCAAGCATGGGCATGTTGTGGAACAAGGTGACGCCCGCGAGATCTTCCATGCGCCACAGCATGCTTATACGCAGCAGTTGCTGGAGGCGGCGTTCCTGGGTCACGACAACGGCCGGTGATTGATCGTTTCCACCTCAGCACAATGGACGCCGACGAACATACCTGGGCCTACATTTGCACCTACATGCAAGAAGGCCCGTCTGCCCTACCC
>NZ_BQHW01000032.1 GCF_021602025.1 Pseudomonas ceruminis | reverse complement strand
ACACCGCGCCCGTAGACCAGCCCTGGCGTCAGGCGGCCAAGGTCAACCGTGCTGGAAACACCCGCATTTTGCAGCCGCTCGGCATCAAAGGATTGCACAGTGATTGGAACCTTCTGCAAATCCTCGCTACGCCGTTGGGCAGTCACCGTCACCGTCTCAAGCGCCCCAGCCGACTGTGCTGCTTTTTTCGCGCGGTCTGGCTGCTCGTCATGGTCCTTGGCGTCGGCTGCCAGCGTGTGTGATGACACGACGGACAGCGCCGTGAGCAAGCTACAGAGCAAAATACCTCGATCAACTGAATAACTCATGATGCCCCCCAAAAATGACTTAACTGTTTTTGAAATACATGCCCTCGACCAGCCTGTGCTGGGCAAAGGCCAACAGACGCCAGGCGCCACCAAGGGCGTCTGGAGCGATCCGTCGATAGAGCCGAAGCTGCGAGAGAGGTAGGGCGTATCGCCAGTCGTGAACTGGCGTAGACAGGCCATTGGCATGGCACTCCACACCCGCCTTCTCGAGAGGTTCTGGGCAGTGCGCTCAGCGATTACGAACGGTCAAGGGATTTCCCCGACGTCTCGATACCCAGCGTGAGCATGGCGAACACAATCACCAACAAGCAGATGCCAACCACCGCCATCACGCCGACCACCCCGGCGGCGTTGAGTAGCGTCAGTAGCAGGAACGGCAGAAACACCAGCAATAGGCGAACGGTTGCCATCGAAAGCGCCGTGGCACGCGCTCTGACGTTCGTCGGGTACAACTCTGGCAGGTAGAGCCCCATGATCATGCTGCTCAGTACACCCAGGGCTACCTGAAGCAGGAACCCGACGCCGATCAAGGTATGGCCATCGGTAAAGGGAAATACTGCCGCCAGCAGCAAGGCAACAATGGCAGCCCCGATGATGCCTGCCTTCCTGCTTATGCGATCGGCAAAGAGTGTGCGGGCCAACCCGCCTATAGGAATACCCAAGGACATCATCAGGTTGTAGGCCAAGGTGTTCGAGATCGAGAGATGACGCTCAAGTAACAGTGTCGGCAACCAGGTGAGGAAGCCCGTTGTCGCGACATTGAAACAAACCGCTAACAGCACCCCCAGCACGAGGGGCCTGGCCAAGGCGCGGGTGAACAAGCGTTCGACCGGAGCACCACTGGGCCGCGCAGACGTGTCCGATGCCAGAATCGGTCCATCCTGTTCGACGCGCATCTGTGATAGCGCCTGCCGAGCGGCCTCATGCCGGCCACGGGTAGCCAGCCATCGGGGTGACTCCGGCAGCACTGCCGTCAAGAAGTACAAAACGATGCAGCCAGTACCGGGAATGATGAACATCCAATGCCAACCTCCCCACGGCAGCAACAGGTAACCGGCCAGCGCCGCGGCGAACAGAGAGGACGTGCTGATCACGCCGCTGATACCCGTCCAGCGTCCACGCACTGCCACCGGCAGCAGCTCGACCATCAGCGTCAAGCCGACCGCCGGAACTGCCGCCATCCCCAGGCTGGCGACGAAGCGGGCGACGATCAGCAGCTCCATCGTCGGCGCTGCGGCGCACGCCAGCGTACCAAGCCCCAACAAGAGCAACGCGCCGCGCAAGACCCTGAGGCGCCCGAATCGATCGGCGAGCGCGCCTGCAACCAGATTACTGATGACGCCGCCAAGCCCGGTGGCCGATAAAAACACAACGTTGAGTTCGCGCGTCGACCAACCGCTGGATAACAACGCTGCCGTCACGCTTCCAGAAAGCATGAGATCGAAGAAATCGAAAAAGACTGCCAACGCGATCAGCATCACGAACAACCGATGACGGCTATTGACTGGCGCACGGTCGATCACTGAAAGAGGGGCATTGGAAGCGGAGCTTCCCGGATCTAGGGGAACTGTGGTCATGAGTGCGCTCGCAAGGCGATCCTTACTGGAGATCGCAGAAGGGAAGATCAAGGATGGTGGCCGGTGCTTTCATCGCGCACCGGCTTCGGCAGCGCGCAACACACGCAGGACGTTCGCACCCCACAGCTTGGCGATGTCCGCTTCGCTGTAGCCGTGCTCACGCAGCGCCACGCTGACTTGCGGCGCCTGGTCTGCACGCGCCCAGCCTTCGATGCCTCCGCCCTGGTTGAAATCCGAGGCCAGGCTCACGTGATCGATGCCGATGAGCCGCACCGCATGATCGACTGCCCGGATGAGATCCTCCAACGTGGCAGGTTGGGTGACGGCGAGAATCTCCCGGTAGTAGGCGTTGCGTTGTTCCGTGGTCAGTCCCGTATAACCTTCCTTCAGCCCTCCGTAGGCCTGCGTGATAGTCTCGCGGGCCCGCACCTCATCCGGGCTCAGGTTGCGCAGATAGGGGCCGAACGCAACCATGCCGACGACGCCCCCCGCTTGGGCAATGGCAGTCAGCTCCTCGTCCGACAGGTTGCGTGGGTTATCAACCAGCGCGCGCACCCCGGAGTGGGACGCTATCACCGGCACGCGGCTGGCCTTGAGCACCTGAAAAAGCGCGTCACTGGACAGGTGCGATACATCGAGCAACAAGCCCAGGTCATTGGCCTGCGCAACCGCGGCCTGGCCCAGCGGCGACAAACCGCCATGCTGATTGGAGCGCTGGCTGAAAAGCGGCCGGGACGAGTCGGCAAACGCGTTGTTGCCAAGGTGGGCGAGGCCCAGCACGCGAACGCCGTCGCGGTAAAAACGCTCAATCGCGGCCAGATCCGTGCCGAGGGCATGTGTGCCCAGCAGCTCGATCATGATCGCCGTCTTGCCTTCGCCTGCGATGCGGACAAGTTCGTCAGAGGACAGGGCCAACGCTACTTTGTCGGGCTTGGTGGCACAGATCTGTTTGATTGCGTCGATTTTCGCATCAATTATTGCCAGGTCGGACGCCACGCCTGCGCCGCCTTCCCCGGGCACCACGTTCGCAGCGAGTATCACCGCGGCAACAGTGCCCGCGCGAAGCAAGTCCACGTCTATTGCAGTCCCTTCATCGATGGTTCCTTGCGTATCGACCACCAGCGGGTTGGGTACATCAGCGTGTCCATCGATGATGAATAGAGAAGTGTCGCGATAGTTACCAAGAGTCATATTCATTCGCTGCCTTTATTGCGAACACGCGTGTGGCTGAGCGTCCCTGGACCGTTCGCTGGTCACCCGCCTACAACAGGGCACCGCTAAAGAGCGGCCGTTTGCGATGGCGGGTTGTTCAGGGCTCAGCTGAAGAACTTATTAGCGGGGGCCGGTAGATCGATAATGTCGCGCAAGGTACTTCCCGGGTATTCGGTACGGAACAGGCCGCGGCGTTGGAGTTCTGGAATTACCTGGCTCGTGAACAATTGAAGGCTGGTGGGCATGACGGCCGGACCGATCAGAAAACCGTCGCAAGCCCCTGCGCTGTACCACGCCTGCATCTGGTCAGCGATCTGCAGCGCAGACCCTTGGAAGATTGGGCTGCCGAGGGTGCGTGAATAGCGCAGGTAGACATCACGAATACTTGGATGGCCGGTGCGGACCCATTCGTTGATGATCTTCCGTGGCGCACTGGCGCCCTCCATTTCCTCCGGCAGCTCCGGCATCGGGCCGTCGACGTCATACCCGGTAAGATCGGCGCAGACCAGTTTGGACAGATTTCCAAGTGCAACCGCTGGAGACGTCAGCGCATCGAGGGTGTCGCACAACTGCTGCGCCTGCTCAGGCGTCGCCCCTGGGTAGATAGACGCCGACATCAGCACTTTGAGGCTGTCTGCCGAGCGGCCATTACGAACCGCACGGGCCTTCAGATCGGCCGTAATGCGCTGTGCCTGTTGCAGGGTACCGGCCACGGCGAAGACACAATCTGCAGCGTGCGCAGCCAGTTCAAGCCCGGCCTCCGACTGCCCGGCATGGAACACCACCGGGCGCCCCTGCGGCGAACGGGCGACGTTCAGCGGCCCCTTCACCTGGAAATAGTCACCGGTATGGTCGAGCGGGCGTACCCGGTCAGCGTTGAGATAACGACCACTTTGTTTGTCATGCACAAAGGCGTCGTCTGCCCAGCTATCCCACAGCCCCAGCACCACGTCGACGAATTCGCGGGCCCTCTCATACCGCAGGCTCTTGGCAAGGTGCTGTTCGTTGCCAAAGTTGGGGGCGTCCCCTTCATTCGAGCCGGTAACGACGTTCCAGCCGGCCCGCCCTTTACTCAGATGGTCCAGCGAGGCGTAGCGACGTGCGACATGAAACGGCGCATCGTAGGTAGTGGAGGCCGTCGCCACCAACCCTATGCGAGTCGTGACCGACGACAGGGCAGACAGCAATGTGACCGGTTCGAACACGGCCGGCCTGGAACTGGGCGTCATGGCCTCGAAGAGTTCACGGTTCTGCATCTCGCGGACGCCACTGCCATCGGGCAGAAAGACCATGTCGATCTTGGCCTGTTCCGCCATTTGTGCGCACTCGACCAGTTGATCGAAGTTAAGCACCGTATTATCCCAGGCCTCGGGGTGTCGCCAGCCATTAAGATGCATACCCACATTGGTAAGTAACGTCATGATATGCATCATAGTGCCTGATTCCTTTCGTTAAACCGACCACATGGAAACGCTGAGAAATGCATGCACCCCTCCGTCAATGACAAACCTATATAAGCTCAACCGGCCAAACTATTTATTAAAATACACGGCACGCTTTAGCCAATAGTACGAACCCGCCGCCGCCCCCACGAGATCCACAATGGAATAAAACGAGTCATAAGCGGACATTTGCCAATCTCTCAGCTACAGCCCGCTATAGCGCACTTGGCGTGTTGTCTTGCCCGTCCAGCGCTTGAAGGCCCGCCGGAAGTTGGAGCCATCACTGAAGCCTACTTTTACTGCAATATCCTCTGTGCTCATCCTCGTCGTTTGCAGGTATTCCATTGCCAGACTCCCGCGAACATTATCCAGTATCGTTCCGTAGTCCGTACCTTCGGCCTCCAACTTTCTGCGAAGGGTCCGCGTGGTAATTTGCATACTCGAAGCAATCTGTTCCATGGTCGGAAAGTGCCCGGGGGTCAACATGAGCATGTGATGCACCTCCCCTGTTACACCCGAGTAAGCCTTGGTTTGACGGATCAAACGATCACACGCCTCCTGTAATAAGACGTGCGTGAGCCCATTCGCGAACTGAGGGGCATGGGACAGCACCGATTGCGGGTAATGAAGCTCGGTAGCAGGGCAATCGAATACACACTCGCAACCTAAGCATTGTTCATACGTGGCTTTATCACCCGCGTCAGAAAATGCGAACAGGGCCTTGATCGGCCGACAGCCTTCGCCCGCTGTCTCCGTGAGGTGGGCCATCTGCTGAGCCATTTGCTGGCGAATCAGAAACTCTCGCGTCCGCTGGGTGATCATGTGGCCGTAGGTGTCGAAAAATACCCAAACGGCCACCTCCGCCTCTTCCCGCCAATAGAACCGCACGGCGGGCGTTGCCAATGCTTGATACTTCACGGCGAAATTGAAAAAGTCGCGCAGTGTTGCGCTGCACATCAAGCCGTGCCCATAGACGCCGTAAGCTGACAGCGGCAGATGCCCGCCCATCTGGAAGGCGGTTGAGATATGTGCGCAGGCGCCAAGCACATTATCGCAGGCCTCGATGTACTGACTGAGGGACGTCAATGTACTCGAATCATGCATCTGACTGGCATCAAGCTGCGTGCCCAACAAAACGGTATCCTGGGTGATACCTTGTCCTGCGGCCGCCTCGACCAGGGCTGCAATTTTATAGGGCGCAAATAATTTTTGCTTCCAGAAGACTTGAATTTTTGGAGGCATTGCCAATTACTCTTGTGAGCAGCCCGTACGGACTGAAACTGCCCAATAAATATTGCAAGCCGGAGAATAAGTCCTTGTTGTGGTCGTTATAGAAAACGCTTGCGCTTGAGACACGGGGACTACTAACTATTCAAAGGGACCGTTACGTGAACTTGCTAGTAGGAAAGTGATAGTAACGGGGACCCGAAGCGCACTCAAGATTTTTCAGTCACCTGGTTATATCGATGTTTTATATTATTATTTCCGTGTGGGCCTGCAGTTAACGCATTAATACTACACGGTAGACAGGCTGCTGTTTTCGAACGGAAGAGCCCCGTTAACTTTGGCGCAACGTGGAATTACCGTGTAGTTTATCGGGATAATAATATTTTCATGGCTGGCCAACCTGGATATCGGCTGCCATTGAGCTGCGCTGTGGTAACCCATTGCGCAGATTATTACGAAGCTTCTGGGGTGGATTCGAGGTCTTCAGAGGATAAGAAAGAGTCATAATCGGACACCTTCGATGATGCCCAACGGCAACGTGCGCTGGGCACATGGACCGCTCATAGCTGCTGGAAGCGCATAAACGACAAAGCCCGCAACCGTTGCCGGTTGCGGGCTTTGCCTTACTGCGTATGGTGGGTCGTGTAGGATTCGAACCTACGACCAATTGGTTAAAAGCCAACTGCTCTACCAACTGAGCTAACGACCCGTTGGATGGCGCGTATAATACTGATTTCTAACGAGAAATCAACACCCCATCAACACTTTTTTTCAAAAATAACGTGTTGGGTCATCGACCCCGGCGGCTTTGAAGCCGTCCGCGCGCAAGCGGCAGCTGTCGCATTTGCCGCAGGCACGGCCTTGATCATCGGCCTGGTAGCAAGAAACAGTCAGGCTGTAATCCACGCCGCGGGCCATACCCGCCTGCACGATCTGCGCCTTGCTCATGTTCTGCAATGGCGCCTGGATGCGAAAGCCCTGCCCTTCGACACCCGCCTTGGTCGCCAGGTTGGCCATACGCTCGAAGGCTTCGACGAACTCAGGGCGGCAATCCGGGTAGCCGGAATAGTCCACGGCGTTGACACCAATAAAGATGTCACGTGCTTCCAACACTTCTGCCCAGCCCAGGGCCAAGGACAGGAACACGGTATTGCGGGCGGGCACATAGGTCACCGGGATGCCCTCGCCCGGGGTTTGCGGTACATCGATGCTGCTGTCGGTCAGGGCAGAGCCGCCAATGCCATCGAGGTTAAGGCCGATCACCTTGTGCTCAACCGCCCCGAGGTCGCGGGCGACACGCGCCGCTGCGTTCAACTCGGCCCGATGGCGCTGGCCGTAGTCGAAACTCATGGTGTAGCAGCTGTAGCCTTCGGCCTTGGCCATGGCTACCACGGTGGCTGAGTCAAGGCCGCCAGACAGCAGGATTACCGCGCGTTTTTCAGTCATGTGCTTTCACTCTCAATCATCGTCCGGGTTCGTCGTTCCATAGCAGCTTGTGTAGCTGCAACTGGAAACGCACAGGCAGGTTGTCGGCAACGATCCAGTCGGCCAGCTCGCTGGCACTCACCTGGTGGTGGCTTGGCGAGAACAACACCTCACCAGCACGCTCGGCCAGGTTGTACTGGATCAGCTTGGACACTGCCCAGTCATAGTCTTCGCGAGAGCAGATGACGAACTTGACCTGGTCGTTGCGAGTCAGGTGCTCGATGTTTGCGTAAAGATTACGATGGGACTCTTCGGACCCAGGGGTCTTGAGGTCTACCACACGGCTGACGCGGACATCCGTGCCTGAAATGTCCAGGGCGCCACCGGTTTCCAGCGACACCTCATAGCCGGCGTCGCACAGGCGCTGCAACAGCGGCAAGGCATTAGGCTGGGCCAACGGCTCGCCGCCGGTGACGCAGACATAACGCGGCTTGAAGCTGGCAACCTGCTCCATGATCGAATCGAGGGTACGGACGGTGCCGCCACTGAAGGCGTAGGCACTGTCACAGTACTGGCAGCGCAAGGGGCAACCGGTGAGGCGCACGAATACCGTGGGCAGCCCAGCCGTTCGCGTTTCACCCTGCAACGAGTAAAAGACTTCGGTGATGCGTAATGTGTCTTGCATGATCGCCACGGGCGTGACAGCTAAACAGGCTGTCCGCCTCCGTCAGGCACTGTCGCGGACTCGACATGGCGTTATCCGCAGCAGCGTGTTTACGAAAAAAGGGCAGTGATTCTAACGAAAAAACCCGCGACTGGCGCGGGTTTCTTTCGAACGGTGTACGTTAGAGCTTCTGCAGGTCGCGTTGCGCCAGTTGCGCGGCAGAGGTGCCGGGATACTGGGTGATCACCTGCTGCAGGATGCCCTTGACCTTGTCGGTATGGCCCATGCGGCGCTCGACGTCAGCCAGCTTGTACAGCGAATCTGGCACCTTGCTGTGTTTCGGGTACTTCTGGCTGACCTGTGCGAAGGCCTGGCTGGCGCCTTGCAGGTCACCCTTGGCCAGGTTCACCTCGCCCAGCCAGTACTGGGCGTTGCCGGCGTACTGGCTGTTGGGGTACTTGCGCAGGAAGGCGTTGAACGCCTGGCTGGCCTTGTCGAAGTCCTTCTGCTTGATCAGGTCGAAAGCGGCATCGTAATAGAGCTTCTCTTTCGCCGGATCACCCGGCTCGCTGTTGGCGGCGGGTTGTTGCGCAGCAGCGCCAGCGGCGGCTGCTGCTGCACCGGCGGGGGCACTGGGTGCACCACCGGTGGAGGAATTGTCGGGGGTCGCGGCGGGCGCGCCACCACTGTTGATGCGACGGTCCAGATCCTGGTAACGCTCCAGGTTTTCCTGCTTCATGCGGGCGACATCATTCTGCAACTCTTCGATGATGCCTTGCTGGCGGGAGATCTGGTCCTGCATCTGTTGCAACTGCATGAACAACTGACCCTGTGCAGAGGCAGGGGCCGAAGCCCCTGCCCCGGCATAGGCGCCGCTCGTGCCATAACCCGAAGGTGGGTAAGCACCTGCGTTGTCATCTACTACAGGAACCGCAGCCCACGCCGAAAGCGGAAGGCTGAGTGCGAGGACGGTTACAGCACGACGGCACATACGCATGAGAACTTACTTACGCAGTTCTACGCGACGGTTCTGAGCCCAGGACTGCTCGTCGTTGCCGGTGGCAACTGGACGCTCTTCGCCGTAGGAGACCAGTTCCAGCTGAGCAGGGGAAACGCCCTGCAGAACCAGGTAACGTTGAACAGCCTTGGCACGACGCTCACCCAGAGCCATGTTGTACTCGCGGGTGCCGCGCTCGTCGGTGTTACCTTCCAGAACAACGCGGTTGCCGTTGGCTTTCAGGTCCTTGGCGTGAACGTCCAGAGCGCGCATGGCTTCTGGCTTCAGGTCCGAGCTGTCGTATTCGAAGTAGAAGGTGGTGATTGCGCGCAGGGCGGCTTCTTCGCTCAGGGAGCCGTCGACAGCACCCGTGTTGGCACCGTAGCCAGCGTTAGGATCAACAGCGCCTTCACCAGCGTTGTCACCGCCCTTGGAGGAGCAACCTACAGCTACGGCCATGGCCAGAGCCAGCGCCGCAAATTTACCAAACTTCAGCATTTCCATCGTGAAACTCCTAATGAAACCCCAGTGTGTTAAGCAAAAGTATTACGCCGCAATCAGTTCAGGTAAGGGGACCAGGACGGTTCTCTGACTTCGCCTTGAGCGGTAGGAAGTGGGAGCCTCACGCGGCCATTAAGCGACACGAGCATCAAGACTCCCCGGCCCTGCTGGCGGGTGGCGTAGATTAGCATGGTGCCGTTTGGCGCAACAGTGGGAGACTCATCAAGACTTGTTTCCGTGAGAATCTTTACACTTCCGCGTTGCAAGTCCTGAGCGGCCACCTTGAAGTTGGTGAAGCCCTGCTGGCGATGAATCATCACCAAGGTCTTTTCGTCAGCCGACAGTTTAGGGTTGGCGTTGTAGTTACCCACGAACGTTACACGCTCGGCACTGCCACCACTGACCGACTGTTTGTAGATCTGCGGCTTGCCGCCACGGTCGGAGGTGAAGTACAGGGTGTTGCCATCCTTGCCCCAGAACGGCTCGGTGTTGATGCCGGGGCCGGCAGTGACGCGGCTGATCTGGCGCGAGGCCACGTTCATCACGTAAATGTCCGGGTTACCGTCTTTGGACAACACGAACGCCAGGCGCGAACCGTCCGGCGACCAGGCTGGTGCGCCGTTCAGGCCCTCGAAGTTGGTGACCTGCTCGCGGCGACCGGTGTCGATGTGCTGGATGAAGATGCGTGGACGCTTCTGCTCGAACGATACATAGGCGATACGCTTGCCATCCGGCGCGAAGCGTGGCGACAGGATCGGCTCACGCGATTGCAGCAGGGTCACTGCACGCGCACCGTCGTAGTCCGAGCGCTGCAGGGTGTAACGGGTATTGTTGGTCGAGAAGCGCTCGGCGGTCACGTACAGCATGCGCGTGGAAAACGCCCCCTTGATGCCGGTGAGTTTCTCGAACGATTGGTCGGCGATGTAGTGCGACATGTCGCGCAGTTGATCGACGCTGCCGGCAACGCTGCCGGTCAGCACTTGCTGCTCGGTGGCGACGTTGAACAGCGCGTACTGCACCTGCAGGCGGCCGCCGGAAGGCACGATGCTGCCTACCATCACGTACTGGGCGCCCAGGGCTTTCCAGTCACGGAAGATCACTTCGCTGGCCTGGGTTGGCTGGCTGATCATGTTCTGCCGTGGGATGGGCGAGTAATAGCCGGAGTTGCGCAGGTCGTTGCCGATGATGTCGGCCATGTCTTCCGGCAGCACACTGCCACCCTGCAGACCGAACGGCACTACCGCGATGGGTGTGGCCCGATCGCTGCCGCTGGTGACCAGGATGTTCTTTTCCTCTGCCATGGCCATGCCTGCCACGCAGCACAGCATGACCAGCAGTCCTCGAAGGAGTTTAATCACAACGCTAGATCCTCAGGTGTAAATGTCATCTTGAACGAACGGTACGGATTGAACTCGTTCGGCTTCAAGCCCTGCATTTCGGTCAATCGACCAATGTTCTTCACCGCTGCCACCGCCGAACTGTCGAACGGGCCGTCGCCACTGGAGCGCGACACACTGACGTTGGTAATGGTGCCATCCGGCAGCATGTTGATCTGCAGGACTACCGTCATGCCCTTGCGCGCGGAAGGCGGTCGTGCCCAGCCTTCGGCCGCGCGCATACGGATCAGGTCGTCGAAATCGCCGGCCACCTGGTCACCCTGCTCGTCGGCCAGGGCCTGCTGCCGCTCGGTGGTGTCGGACAGCAGCTCGGCCAGGGCCTGAGCTTTCTTGTCTTCCGCCGACTTGCGGGCCGCTTCCTGTGCCTTCTTCTTCTGGGCGTCTGCCGCAGCCTTTTTCTTGGCCTCTTCAGCTGCCTTCTTCTTCGCATCCTCGGCTGCCGCTTTCTTCTTGGCGTCCTCGGCTGCTTTCTTCTTCGCCTCTTCGGCTGCCTTTTTCTTGGCGTCCTCGGCGGCTTGTTTCTTGGCTTCTTCCTCGGCCTGCTTCTTGGCCTCTTCCTCAGCCTTCTTCTTGGCGATGTCGGCCTGCTGCTTCTCGGCGGCCTTCTTCGCCTCATCGGCCTTCTTGGCCTCAGCGGCTTTCTTGGCTTCGGCGGCCTTCGCGGCGTCCTCGGCTTTCTTGGCCTCGGCGGCTTCGCGAGCTTCCTCGGCCTTTTGAGCGGCGTCGGCTTTCTTTTGTTCCGCGGCCTTGATGGCTTCCTGCTCGACCTTCTTCTGTTCCAGCTGCTCGACTTCAGTCTGGCGCGAGGCGGTTTTCTTCGCTTCCCCGGCAATCTTCTGATTGGTCTGGGTAGTCGCCTGGCTCTTGGACTTGAGCTGATACAGCGTAGCCTGAACGATCGGCTTGGAAGGCGGCAGCTCTGGCGTCATGGCAAAACTGACGAACAGCAGCGCGAACACCAGCACATGCAGGCCGATGGCCCAGACACTGGGCCAGAAGTAGCTTTCCGAGGCGGATGGCTCTCGCTGTTGCATCAGGGCGCCTCGGTAATCAGGCCAACGTTACCGACACCGGCCTTCTGCAACCCGCCCATGGCACCCATGACCGCGCCGTAGTCGACGGCCTTGTCGCCACGAATGAAGACCTGGGTCTGCTTGCCCTGGTCCCGACCGGCGGCAATGATCTTGGTCACCGCGTTGGTCATCTCGGGCAAGGTCATGGCCTTGTCCATTTGCTTGTCGGTATCGACTTCGCTGCCGAGGTTCCAGTAGTAGGTCTTGTCGGCCTTGATGGAGATGGTGAGGATCTGGACGTTGTTGTCCTGCGGCAAGGCCTCGCTGGAAACCTTGGGCAGGTCGACCTTCACGCCCTGGTTGAGCATGGGGGCCGTCACCATGAAGATGACCAGCAGCACCAGCATCACGTCGATGTAGGGCACCACGTTCATCTCGGCGACCGGCTTGCGTTTGTGGCGAACTCGGGCCATGGGCTTCTACCTGATTACTCTTCGCTGGTGTGCACTTTGCGGTGCAGGATCGCCTGGAACTCGTCGGCGAAGGTGTAATAACGACCGATCAGCACTTCGCTGCGCGCAGCGAAACGGTTGTAGGCGATCACCGCAGGGATTGCCGCGAACAGGCCGATTGCAGTGGCGACCAGTGCCTCGGCGATGCCCGGCGCCACAGTGGCCAAGGTGGCCTGCTGAGCGCTGGCCAGGCCGCGGAAGGAGTTCATGATGCCCCAGACGGTACCGAACAGGCCGATGTACGGGCTGGTCGAACCGACGGTGGCAAGGAACGGCAGACTCTGCTCGAGCTTTTCTTCTTCGCGCGAGATGGCTACGCGCATGGCACGGCCTACGCCTTCCATGACCGCATCCGGGTCCACCCCCGGCTGCTGGCGCAGACGCGAGAATTCCTTGAAGCCGGCACGGAAGACCTGCTCCACGCCGGAATCCGGATCAGGGTTGCTGCCAGCCTGGCGATACAGTTTGGACAGGTCGATACCCGACCAGAAACGCTCCTCGAAGGCATCCAGCGCACGACGACCGGCGCGCAGCATGGTGCTGCGCTGGAAGATCATGATCCATGAAGTGACCGAGGCGGCCACCAGGGTCAGCATTACCAGCTGTACCACCACGCTGGCATTACTGACCAGACTCCACATGGAGGTATGGTCGACGACGTTAGCTTCCACGCTTATTCTCCTGCATTCGATTGAGTACCCGAGCCGTCCGCCACAAAGGCGTCGCGCAGCTCCGGGGGTATGGCTCGGGGTTTGAAAGTGTCGGCGCGCACGGCGGCCACCAGGAACTGCCCTTCGCAGAGCAGCGTTTCATCCTTTTCCCGCCAGACCTGCTGTACGAAACGCAGGCTGGCGCGATTGAGTTCAAGTACTTGCGCGGTCACCCGCAGTTCATCGTCCAGCCGCGCCGGCGCGTGATAACGCGCTTCGCTGGAGTGGACCACGAACAACAGGTTCTCCCCCGCCAACTGCTGCTGGGAAAACCCCAGGTGCCGCAGGCGCTCGGTACGCGCACGCTCCATGAATTTCAGGTAATTGACGTAATACACCACGCCACCGGCATCGGTATCTTCGTAATAGACGCGACAACGGTGTGCGAACGGTTCCAGGCCATTTTGCGCGCGCATACTCTAGTGCTTACTCCTCAGCTTGCCAATCCGGGGCGGCAACTGTTTTTCAATCATTAATGTCGTATTGCCAGCGCACCAGGGGCATGCCAGCGGTAGGACCACGAAAAGCGGGTTTCGATCTGTCATTCATCGCCTGCCTCGGAAAAATCTGCCCCCTCGCCCAGGCGCCCTGGCACATTCAGGCCAAAGTGCAGGTAGGCGTGGCGGGTTACCACTCGGCCACGTGGCGTACGCATGATGTAGCCCTGCTGGATCAGGTAGGGTTCCAGCACGTCCTCGATGGTGTGACGTTCCTCGCTGATGGCCGCCGCCAGGTTGTCCACCCCCACCGGGCCGCCATCGAATTTCTCGATCATGGTCAGCAGCAGGCGGCGGTCAGAGTGGTCGAAACCGCGCTCATCGACGTCCAGCAAGTTGAGCGCCATGTCGGCGACAGCCTTGGTGATCTGCCCCTTGCCACGCACCTCGGCGTAGTCACGTACCCGCCGCAACAGGCGATTGGCGATACGCGGGGTGCCACGGGCACGGCGGGCGATCTCGTAGGCACCCTGGTCCTCGATGACCAGCCCCAGAATATGAGCGGAACGGCTGACGATGGTCGCCAGGTCCTTGTCGCTGTAGAACTCCAGGCGCTGGACAATACCGAAACGGTCACGCAGCGGATTGGTCAGCATGCCTGCGCGGGTGGTCGCCCCCACCAGGGTGAAAGGAGGCAGATCGAGCTTGATGGAACGGGCTGCAGGCCCCTCGCCGATCATGATATCGAGCTGAAAGTCCTCCATGGCTGGGTACAGCACCTCTTCGACGACCGGGGAAAGCCGGTGGATTTCGTCGATGAACAACACGTCATGCGGTTCAAGGTTGGTCAGCATGGCGGCCAGATCGCCCGGCCGCTCGAGGATAGGCCCCGAGGTGCTCTTGACCGACACGCCCATTTCCTGGGCGATGATGTTGGCCAGGGTGGTCTTGCCCAAGCCAGGTGGGCCAAAGATCAGTGTGTGGTCGAGCGACTCGTTGCGACCGCGGGCGGCCTGAATGAACAGCGCCATCTGCTCGCGCACCACCGGCTGGCCGATGTATTCGTCCAGGCGCAGCGGGCGGATCGCACGGTCCTGGACTTCTTCACGGTCGCGGCCACTGGCGGCGATCAGGCGGTCGGCTTCGATCACTTGGTAATCATCCCTTTGAGGCTGCGGCGGATCAGCTCTTCACTGCTCAAGCCGGCCTTGTCCTTGATAGCGGACACCGCCTTGCTCGCCTCCTGCGGCTTGTAGCCCAGGGATACCAGGGCGCTGACGGCATCGGCTTCGGCCGTGGAGGTACTGCTGACCGGTACAGGTCCGTCGGAGACCAAGGTGAACATCGCAGGCGAGGTTTCCCAGGCCTTGAAGCGGTCCTTGAGCTCGACCAGCAAGCGTTCGGCGGTCTTCTTGCCAACACCCGGCACGCGCACCAGGGCCGAGGTGTCCTGGGCCTGCACGCAGCGCACCAGCTCGTCAGCCTCCAGGCCCGACATCAAGGCCAGCGCCAGCTTGGGCCCGACGCCATTGAGACGAATGAGCTCGCGGAACAGCTCGCGCTCGCGCTTTTCATGGAAACCGTAAAGCAGGTGGGCGTCTTCGCGCACCACAAGGTGGGTATGCACGGTAACCGTTTCGCCGACCTTGGGCAGGCGATACAGGGTCGTCATGGGGACTTCAAGCTCATAGCCTACGCCGTTGACGTCAATAACCAGGTGCGGCGGCTGTTTTTCCGCCAGGGTGCCGCGCAAACGTCCAATCACGTTCCGTTCCTTCCTCTCGGGGAGCCGATCAAAGACCGCTCAACCCTATCAGCAAATGCAACGGGTGAACGATTCACCCGGACAAAATGTGTATCAGCGCATGAAGCGCCTACAGACGCAAGCGCCCGCCGCGCCGCCGTGCCGTAGACAGGCCATGGGGCACCAGGCTGGAGCGGGTATGGGCATGGCACAGGGCGATGGCCAGGGCATCGGAGGCGTCGATCTGCGGCTTCTGGGTCAATTTGAGCAGGTGCATGACCATCAGCATCACCTGCTCCTTGTTGGCCCCACCCGTACCAGCCACCGCTTGCTTGACCTGGCTGGCACTGTATTCGGCGATTTCCAGACCAGCCTCGGCGGCAGCGACGATCGCCGCGCCGCGGGCCTGGCCGAGCTTTAGCGCAGAATCGGCATTTCGCGCCATGAACACGCGTTCGATGCCCATGGTGACGGGGCCATGCTGGGCAATGACTTCACTGACACCGCGAAAAACAATCTGCAGGCGCTCATGCAACTCGCCACTGCCGGTACGGATACAACCCGACGCCACATACTCGCAACCACGGGCGGTCTGGCGAACCACACCGTAACCGGTGATTCGCGAGCCGGGGTCGATACCAAGAATCAGAGTCATAACGCCTGTCGTATAAAGGGATGCGTGATTGCAAACTGTACCGGCCCTTTCGCGGGACAAGCCCGCCCCCACAAGCTCCCTGACATTGGCAGGAGAGCGGCGGGAGCGGGCTTGTCCCGCGAGAGGGCCGGTACAGACGCTGAACAACTCACAGGCCTGGCTGGAACCGCCAGAACACCTTAGCCGAGTTTTTCCATGATCTCGTCGGAAATCTGCGCATTGGAATAGACGTTCTGCACGTCATCCAGGTCCTCGAGCATGTCAATCAGCTTGAGCACCTTCTCTGCGCCCTCCTGGTCCAGCTCGGCGCTGGTGGTGGGCTGCATGACGATTTCCGCGTCATCGGCCTTGAAGCCTGCCTCTTCCAGCGCATTACGCACGGCATAGAAGCTGTTGAACGAAGTAAAGACGTCGAACGAGCCGTCGTCATTGCTCACCACGTCATCGGCATCGGCCTCCATGGCGGCTTCCATCAACGCATCTTCATCGACACCCGGGGCGAAACTGATCTGCCCCTTGCGCTCGAACAGGTAGGCCACTGAGCCATCGGTACCGAGGTTGCCACCACACTTGGTGAAGGCATGACGCACGGCAGCGGCTGTACGGTTACGGTTATCGGTCATGGCCTCGACCATGATCGCCACGCCGCCTGGGCCGTAACCCTCATAGCTGAGCTCTTCGACGTTGTCGCTTTCATTGGTGCCGGCACCCCGGGCCACGGCGCGATCGATGATATCGCGGCTCATGTTGGCACCCAGGGCCTTGTCCAGTGCCAGGCGCAAGCGCGGGTTGGAGGCCGGATCGCCACCCCCTTGCTTGGCGGCAACCGTCAGCTCACGGATCCACTTGGTGAAGATCTTGCCTCTCTTGGCATCCTGGCGCTCTTTGCGGTGCTTGATGTTCGCCCACTTGGAATGACCAGCCATAACGACTCCAAATCCTTGAAACACAAACAGTTACGCCCCAAACGGGGCGCAACGACAAAAAATCCTGCGCCGAAACGCGAAGGCGCATCCATGTGGATGCGCCCGGGGTCCGCTTACTCGACCTTGGTCTGTTCGCGCAGACGGATGTGCAGCTCGCGCAGGGCCTTGGCATCGACCAGGCCTGGGGCCTGGGTCATGACGCACGCGGCACTCTGGGTTTTCGGGAAGGCGATAACTTCACGAATCGACTGGGCGCCGGTCATCAGCATGACCAGACGGTCCAGGCCGAAGGCCAGGCCACCGTGGGGTGGTGCGCCGAACTTCAAGGCATCCAGCAGGAAGCCGAACTTCTCTTCCTGTTCCGCCGCCTCGATACCCAACAGGCGGAACACCGCCTGTTGCATCTCCTTGCGGTGGATACGGATCGAACCGCCACCCAGCTCGGTGCCGTTGAGGACCATGTCGTAGGCGCGCGACAACGCACCCGCCGGGTTGGCCTCGAGTTCTTCCGGGGTGCACTTCGGTGCGGTGAACGGGTGGTGCAGCGCCGTGAAGCTGCCGTCGTCGTTTTCTTCGAACATCGGGAAGTCGACGACCCACATCGGTGCCCACTCGCAGGTCAGCAGCTCGAAGTCGTGGCCCAGGCGAATACGCAGCGCGCCCAGGGCTTCACTGACGATCTTGGCTTTGTCGGCACCGAAGAACACGATGTCACCGTCGACCGCACCCACGCGATCAAGGATCACATTGAGGTTGGCCTCCGGGATGTTCTTGACGATCGGCGACTGCAGGCCCTCGACGCCCTTGGCGCGCTCATTGACCTTGATGTACGCCAGGCCCTTGGCACCGTAGATGCCGACGAACTTGGTGTACTCGTCAATCTTGCTGCGCGGCATGCTGGCGCCGCCTGGCAAACGCAGTGCGGTGACACGGCATTTCGGGTCGTTGGCCGGGCCGGCGAAGACCTTGAAATCGACATCCTTGAGCTGATCGGCCACGTCGACCAGTTCCAGCGGGATACGCAGGTCTGGCTTGTCGGAACCGTAACGGCGCATGGCCTCTTCGAAGGTCATGTGCGGGAATTCGCCGAACTCCAGGTCCAGCACTTCCTTGAACAGCTTGCGGATCATGCTTTCGGTCAGGCCCATGATCTCTGATTCATCGAGGAAACTGGTCTCGATGTCGATCTGGGTGAATTCCGGCTGGCGGTCGGCACGCAGGTCTTCGTCACGGAAGCACTTGGCGATCTGGTAGTAGCGATCGAAGCCGGCCACCATCAGCAGCTGCTTGAACAACTGGGGCGACTGCGGCAGGGCGAAGAAGCTGCCTGCGTGGGTGCGGCTAGGCACCAGGTAGTCGCGTGCGCCTTCCGGGGTGGCACGGGTGAGGATCGGCGTTTCGACGTCGAGGAAGCCGTTCTCGTCCAGGAAGCGACGGATGCTGCTGGTGATGCGCGAACGCAGGCGCAGCTTGTCGGCCATTTCCGGGCGACGCAGGTCGATGAAGCGATAACGCAGGCGCGTTTCTTCGCCCACGTCGGAGTATTCGTTCAGGGGGAACGGTGGGGTTTCAGCTTCGTTAAGCACGTTCAGCTGGTAACCGAGGATTTCGATGGCACCGGAGGCCATGTTGGCATTTACAGCGCCATCAGGGCGCTTGCGCACCTTGCCGGTAATCTGCACAACGTATTCGCTGCGCACGCGGTCGGCAGCGGCGAAAGTTTCGGCGCGATCCGGGTCGAACACGACCTGGGCCATGCCTTCGCGGTCACGGATGTCGAGGAAGATCACCCCGCCGTGGTCGCGGCGACGATGGACCCAGCCGCAAAGGGTGACTTCCTGGCCGTCCAGGCTCTCGTTCAGTTGGCCGCAATAATGGCTGCGCATCATGATGGTGGTTCGCTTCTCGTGATTCGTGTATTCGGTGGAGGCCTTGGCCACCCCGGGAGGGGTTAATACTGCAAGACCCGGCTACTGCAATTCAACTCAGTCGGCCTTGTCGCCGCCGGCCAGATTCTTTTTCGCCCCGGTCTTGAAGTCGGTTTCGTACCAGCCGTTGCCGCTCAAGCGAAAGCCGGGCACCGACAGCAGTTTCTTCAATGCCGGCGCTTGGCAAGCCGGACAGTCGGTCAGTGGGGCGGCGCTGATCTTTTGCAGCACCTCCATCTGATGATTGCAGGAAGCACATTGATAGTCATAAAGGGGCATGGACGTCTCTCGTCAACCACAACGCTGGCTGCCAGGGCAGCAAAAAGCGGGATTATATATGGTTAACAAGCACTGCGCAGCCCGCCCGGCGATCAGCGTACACTTGGCGGATCAAGCAGCCAGGCCACACAGATTACCCGAATCAGCCCGCTAAAGTTGCGTACACCGCCCTGGCGAAGATGCACTTCACGGTCCACATAGGACAGCACTGCACTCACTGAGCACTGGTTGGCCCGAGCGATGCGCTCGAGGATACCCCAATACACTGCCTCCAGGCGCAGACAGGTGGAAAAACCGTTGAGCCGGACCGAACGCGACACTGGCTGAATCTGCAGCATGTCGAAATCCGCCTTGAACGGATCGATCCATTGTTTGCCCGGCCAGCGCCCGTGACCGCACTCTCGCTTGTTCGCCTGCACCTTGCCTTCCACCCGTCGCCTCCACCGCCAAGGGCCTCCCGATGCCCCCATAAAGCCTGTGCATGGCGGCGCGCAACAGCGGCAAAGCCTTCCCGCAGAAACCAAAAAGCCCGGTCGCGCTGGACGCGACCGGGCTTTTGCAACGATCTGACACAACAGGCCGCTATTTGCCGTCCAACAGCACGCGCAACATCCAGGCGGTCTTTTCATGCACCTGCATGCGCTGGGTCAGCAGGTCGGCAGTCGGCTCGTCACTGACTTTGTCCACTACCGGGAAAATGCTGCGCGCAGTCCGCACCACCGCCTCCTGCCCCTGCACCAACTGGCGAATCATTTCGTCCGCTGCAGGCACACCCTCCTCCTCCTTGATCGAAGAGTGGCGCGCATAAAAGGCGTAGGAGCCCGGTGCAGGAAAGCCCAGCGCGCGAATTCGCTCGGCAATCGAGTCGACCGCGAGCGCCAGCTCGTTGTACTGCTCCTCGAACATCAGGTGCAGGGTACGGAACGACGGGCCGGTCACGTTCCAATGAAAGTTGTGGGTTTTCAGATACAGCACGTAGGTATCCGACAACAGGCGGGAAAGCCCCTCGACGATGGACTTGCGATCTTCCTCACTGATACCGATATCGATTGCCATGAAGTTCCCCTTTTCCATATGGCTTGATGATCAAGCGGGCCTGACACACTGTATCAACTCTTTGTGCAACGCGCCTATGACCCGAGGCAACACATCACCGCCAAGCGCCTTCGGTTTGAGAAGGCCCCGCCTTTGCTGTTAAATAGGCACCGTGCCACCCGTGCGGACTGTTATTGCCGGGTGCATAGGCTGGCCCACACGTGTTCGCGCTTTACACCTCATGCGCACCGTGCTGCCAGCTCTTCCTGCGACCGGCCTTATCAACTGTGAGCCAACCCATGTTCAAGATCGTCCACCTGGTGACGGGCGCTGCGGCATTGCTGCTATCGCTCATACCCAGCCTGAAAACCGATGCAACACCCTTCCTGCAGCAACCCGACGCGGTCTACCTGGCCCTGCTCGGCCTGCTCAACCTGCTGCTCGCCCCGGTTGTGCCACTGTATTACAGAGGCACCCGCCAACAGCTACAACACCTGGCCTGCGCGCTACTGGTGGTGGCGGTGGTCCTGCAAACGCTGACCCTGCTGGCCCGCCCAGAAATGGGCAACCTGGCTGCGCTGGTCTGCGCAGCGCTCGCTGTGGTCCTGCACCTGGCCGTCGGCTTTGCCCGCACCGGCCGTAAAGCCCGCGCCAACCAGAGCGCATCCCTGGACGCCGGCAAGCGCGATACCGGTACCGTCAAGTGGTTCAATACGTCCAAGGGCTTTGGTTTCATCTCCCGTGATTCGGGCGACGATATCTTTGTCCATTTCCGTGCCATACGCGGCGAAGGCCACCGCATCCTCGTCGAAGGCCAGCGTGTGGAGTTCTCGGTAATGCATCGTGACAAAGGCCTGCAGGCCGAAGACGTGGTCGCGGTCACCCGCCGTTGATCCACCCGGCCCCGGGGCACCCGGGGCTGCTTCTGCTCAGTAATGAGGCGGCGGCGCCTCCTCCCCCTCGCTGCCATATTGGCCGACCATCTCTTCATAACGCTTGATCAATTCAGCCATCTGCAGCTGCAGACGCTCGATGACCCGCCCCTGCTCGACCACCACATCATTCAGCGCCTGCAGGGCGTCATCCTGGAATGCCTGGCGGGTTTCCAACTCGACAATGCGCGACTCGGCAGACATCTCAGACCTCCTGATAACCATCGAGGCCTAGCGCACGCAAACGCCGGCCAATAGCCTCGACCTGTTCCTGCGTATATTCGAGTGCAGCCACCTTGCCCCAGACCGGCGCCGGCCACGCAGCATCAACACGCCGACGAACGATGACATGCATGTGCAGTTGGCTGACCACATTACCCAGCGTGGCAATGTTCATCTTGTCTGCTGCAAACTCATCTTTGAGCGCTTCGGCCAGGCTAGTGGTTTCCTTCCACAGTTGCGCCTGGTCTTGGGGGCTCAAGTCGAATACCTCGCTCACACCTGCACGCTTGGGCACCAGGATGAACCACGGGTAATTGGCATCCTTGCTCAACAACAGGCGGCACAGCGGAAAATCCCCAAGGACCTGGCAATCCTGCTGCAAACGCGAATCCATCTCAAACAATGCAAACCTCCAACATCAAAACGGTCCCGCCGCACGCGGAAACATTGCCCAAGGATACCGTTCTTCGTCAGTGCCGGCATCAACCGCTGCCCAGTCTCACACTTAAGTTGCTGAACACCAGGCATGCACAGGGGCGGTAACACAGCGCTACTTTTCGCACCAAAATGAGGCCGCAAACGAGCGCACCACTACGCTTTTACTCACATTGACGACTGAGGATGAACAGTTGCCGGTAACACCTTGACTTTTATGGCAGCTTTTAAGTTTTCAACAGGCATTTCCCCGCGCCTCCCTCCAGTGCCCGCCCAGCCCGTGTTTTCGGCACTTTCCGACCTTCGACAGGGGTATTTGTGAAAATTTCATGAAGCGTTGTAAATTTTGAGCACGCTTGTTGCATTCCCTTCACGCCAAGTCGGCACGACATCTGCATCAGGCGATGTACGCACCCAATAACAACAGCGGCATGGGTTACACCAGGGAGTTTCCGAACCGGCGTCTGTTATTACAGATTCTTGACGGCGACAGAAACAGCGCTGGCGTTGTACGCCCCGGAATACCAGGACGTGATTTGCGACATGGAAATACCTACAAGCGACATAGCCATAAACTTACCGAAAGGTTGTTTATGCCCATATCGCCAACAACAGTCAGCGTGCTATACATTTCCGCCGACATAACAAGAAAGAGCTGCCCCATATAACTAAAAAAGGGCGCAGCAGTACTCTTCCAAAAAAACCAAAGGAGCAAATCACGATGCGCGTGATGAAGTGGAGCATGATCGCCCTGGCCGTTTCGGCAGGGACCTCGCAATTGGCCCTGGCTTCTGCCCAGGACGAATCCAAGGGTTTCATCGAAGACAGCCAGCTGAATGTCAAAACTCGCATGCTGTACTTCAGCCGCGACTTCCGTAACAACCCTGCCGGCACTCAGAGCCGCGTCGAGGAAACCGGCCTCGGCTTCCTGGGCACTTACGAATCGGGCTTCACCCAAGGCACCGTAGGCTTCGGCGTAGACGCCATCGGCATGCTTGGCCTGAAACTGGACAGCGGCCGCGGCCGTGCCGGCACCGGCCTGTTCCCCGAAGGCTCCGACGGCCGCTCGCAGGACGACTACTCCGAAGGCGGCGCAGCGGTAAAACTGCGCATCTCCAACACCGTGCTGAAGTTCGGTAACCAGTTCACCGCCCTGCCGGTCTTCGCCACCGACGACAGCCGACTGCTGCCGGAAGTTGCCGAAGGTGCCCTGATCACCAGCAACGAGATCAAAGGCCTGACCCTGCACGCCGGTCACTTTACCGCGATGAATGCCCAGGCTCAGACGTTCCGCGACAGCCTGCACCTGACCGAAGCCAACATCGTCGGTGGTACCTATGCCTTTACCGACAGCCTGAGCACCAGCCTGTACTACTCCAAGGTCGAAGACTACTGGCGCAAGTACTACGGCAACATCAACTGGGCAGTGCCGATCTCCGACAAACAAGGCCTGGTGTTCGACTTCAACATCTATAACACCAAGGGCGACGGCGCCGAGTTCGTCAAGGCGTATGACGGCGCTTCCCTGGACAACACCGCGTTCAGCCTGTCGGCAGCATGGAACATCGGTGCCCACACCTTCACCATCGTGCACCAGCGTGTACACGGTGACGGCGACTACGCTTACGGCGTCGATGGCGGTGGTACCGTCTTCCTTGGCAACTCCGTGGCCCGTTCCGACTTCAACGCCGAAGACGAGAAGTCCTGGCAGGCACGCTACGACCTGAACTTCGCCGAATTCGGCGTACCAGGCCTGACCTTCATGACCCGTTACGTGCGCGGTACCGACGCCAACGTTGCTGGTACCAGCAACGGCAAGGAATGGGAACGCGACATCGACATCAAGTACGTGCTGCAGGAAGGCCCGGCCAAGGACCTCAGCTTCCGCGTGCGCCAAGCCACCTATCGCTCCGCCGATGGCGTCTACTACGGCTCCCCATCGCTGGACGAACTGCGTCTGATCGTCGAGTACCCGCTGAGCATCCTGTAAGCCTGGCTTATAGTGCTCCGCACCTGAAAAAGCCCGGCCCAACCGCCGGGCTTTTTCTTGGCTGACAAGCGTCACGCCCTGGGGCATTCTGTACGCCTTCGTTTCGCCCCCGTACAATGCGGGTCATTTCAATGTCTTAGGCAATCGACACGGCTAACCATGCGCACCAGTCAATATTTGCTCGCCACCCAGAAAGAAACCCCTGCTGACGCAGTGGTCATCAGCCATCAGCTCATGCTACGTGCCGGCATGATCCGCAAGCTGGCCTCCGGCCTTTACACCTGGCTGCCGATGGGCCTGCGGGTAATGCGCAAGGTCGAAGCTGTGGTCCGCGAGGAAATGAACGCCGCCGGCGCCCTGGAAGTGCTGATGCCAAGCATCCAGCCCGCCGAACTGTGGCAGGAATCTGGCCGCTGGGAGCAGTACGGCCCCGAGCTGCTGCGCCTGAAGGACCGCCATCAGCGCGACTTCTGCGTCGGGCCGACCCACGAAGAGGTCATCACAGACATGGCGCGCAACGAGCTGTCCAGCTACAAGCAGTTGCCGCTCAACCTGTACCAGATCCAGACCAAGTTCCGTGACGAGATCCGCCCACGCTTCGGTCTGATGCGCGGTCGCGAGTTCATCATGAAGGATGCCTACTCCTTCCATGCCGACCAGGCTTCCCTGCAGGAAACCTACGATCGCATGCACCAGGCGTACTCCAATGTCTTTACCCGCCTGGGCCTGGACTTCCGTCCGGTGCAGGCCGACACCGGTTCCATCGGCGGCAGCTACTCGCATGAATTCCATGTGCTGGCCGACTCCGGTGAGGACGACGTGATCTTCAGCGACAGCTCCGATTACGCAGCCAACATCGAGAAGGCCGAGGCCATCCCGCGTGAAACCGTGCGCCCTGCTCCTACCGAGGAGCTGCGCCTGGTCGACACCCCAGATGCCAAGACCATTGCCCAACTGGTCGAGAACTTCGGCCTGCCAATCGAGAAGACCGTCAAGACGCTGATCGTGCGTGGCGCCGAAGAAGGCAAGCTGGTGGCGCTGGTGGTCCGTGGCGACCACGAACTCAATGAAGTCAAGGCTGCCAAACTGGAGCAGGTTGCCGACCCACTGGTCATGGCCACCGACGCTGAACTGCGCGAGGCCATCGGTGCCGGCGCCGGCTCGCTCGGCCCGCTGAACCTGCCGTTGGAGTGCGTGATCGACCGCTCGGTCGCCCTGATGAGCGACTTTGGCATCGGTGCCAACATCGACGACAAACACTACTTCGGCGTCAACTGGGAGCGCGATTTGCCTGTGCCACAAGTTGCCGACCTGCGCAACGTTGTCGAGGGCGACCCAAGCCCGGACGGCCAGGGCACCCTGGTGATCAAGCGCGGCATCGAAGTGGGCCACATCTTCCAGCTCGGCACCAAGTACAGCGAAGCCCTCAAGTGCCAGGTGCTGGGCGAGAACGGCAAGCCGGTGACCCTGTCCATGGGCTGCTATGGTATCGGCGTGTCCCGCGTGGTGGCTGCCGCCATCGAGCAGAGCCATGACGACAAGGGCATTATCTGGAACGACGCCCTGGCGCCTTTCCAGATCGCCCTGGTACCGCTGCGCTACGAAACCGACGTGGTACGCGACGCCACCGACAAGCTGTACGCCGAACTGACCGCGGCCGGCTTCGAAGTGCTGCTGGACGACCGCGACAAGAAGACCAGCCCAGGCATCAAGTTTGCCGACATGGAACTGATCGGCATCCCGCACCGTATCGTCGTCAGCGATCGCGGCCTGGCCGAAGGCAACCTGGAATACAAGCACCGCACCGAACAGGATGCTCAAGCGCTGCCACTCAATGAAGTGCTGACCTTCCTGCAGGCCCGCGTTCGCCGCTGATAATCAATGCACGAGTGATCATGTCCAAGCGAAGTACCTTTACCCTGGGGGGCGCCGCATTGTGCGGCGCCCTGCTCGTCAGCGGCTGCGCCAACCAGATGTCCCAGCGCAGCGAGCATGAGGAGCGCGTCGAGCGCAAGCTGCTCGAGCACACCCTGCAGATCGATGTCGGCGAGCCGAAGGTGATGGAGCTTCCGCAGCGGCGTGTGCGCGTTCATGAACAGAAACGCTTCGAAGTCACCGAGTACGAAGTGACCCGTCGCTACGATCGCTATACCCCGTACCAGCCCTGGCGGGAGATCTATGAGATCCCGCTGGGTGCTGTGGCCGTGGTGGCAGGGGTCGGCGCCAACGTGGTGAACATTTTCGCGCTGGGCAACCTGCCAGAAAGCGTGACCCACGATTGGCTCAGCTATGGCGTGGCCGGGCTGAACCCGTTCATGAACGTGCAATCCAACGGTCGCGCCCAGCAGAACCTGGCCGGGATCAGCGAAGTGCAAAAGGACAAGCGCGAGGAATATACCAGCCTGCCCTGGAGCGAGCGTCTGGTCGAGGTCAAGGCTGGCAAGATGAGCCACGAGCTGACCACTGACAGGAACGGCGTATTGCGCCTGAACCTGCTCGACAGCCCGTTCTCGGAGCAGAACCTCAACCATGTGGGCACCCTGCACTTGCAGGTGGTCGACGAGGACAATGCGGTGCGCGGCGATGCCAGCCTGCTGGTCAGCGCCAGCCTGCGCAACAAGCTGCTCGAAGCCCATGAGCTGATCTTCGATGACCTCGAGGATGACGATGTCGGCCAATGGGTGCACCGGGTCCAGCGCCTGTCGGAGCTGGGGCTGGAAGAAGAAGCCAGCGAGATGGAGCAGAGCCTGATCGAGCTGACCCGCAATGACCCGGAGCTGCAGCAGGAGTTTTTGAAGGCCCTGACCAAGGCTACGGGGCGGCTGGTAGCCGATCCAGGCGCACAATAATGAAAAGGGGCCGCACAGCGGCCCCTTTTCATTTATCCGAGAACAGCTCCAGTTGCTCATGCGCCCCGCGCAAATCCCGCAACCTCACCCCCACCCCTAACAGCCGCACCGGCTTGCCGCCGCGGGCAAACGCCTGCCGCAACAGCTGCCGGTAGCTTTCCAGGTCTCTGCCGGCCCCTGCCTGCTCCAGAGTAGTCTGGCTGAAGTCATGGAACTTGACCTTAACGAAGGGCTTCTCCGGCCGATAGCTGCTGTCCATGCGCGCAATGCGCTGATCAAGGCTGGCCAGCAGCTCCGGCAAGCGCTCCAGGCAACTGGCCAGATCAGGCAGGTCTGTGTCATAGGTGTTTTCAACACTGACCGACTGCCTGCGACTATCGTTGTGCACGGCCCGTTCGTCGATGCCCCGCGCCAGCCCCCACAGGCGCTCGCCAAAACTGCCAAATTCGCGCACCAGCGCCAACCGCGTCCACTCGCGCAGGTCCAGGCAGGTATCGATACCCAGCCGAGCAAGCTTGTCTGCTGTCACCTTGCCCACGCCATGGAGCCTTGCAACAGGCAAGGCCGCAACAAAGGCCTCCACCTGGTCTGGGGTCACCACGAAAATCCCGTTTGGCTTGCGCCAGTCACTGGCAATCTTTGCCAGAAACTTATTTGGCGCCACTCCGGCGGAGACGGTGATATGCAAGGTGCGGGCAACGCGCCGGCGAATATCCTCGGCGATGCGCGTGGCGCTGCCGGCGAACCATTGGCTGTCGCTGACGTCCAGGTAGGCCTCATCCAGCGACAGAGGCTCAATCAGCTCGGTGTAGTCCCGAAAGATCGCGTGGATTTCCCGTGAGGCCTCGCGGTAGGCCTCAAAGCGTGGCTTGACGATCAGCAGGTCGGGACAGAGCTTGAGCGCATGCCGCGACGACATGGCCGAACGCACACCGTAGGCCCGCGCTTCATAATTACAGGTCGCGATCACCCCACGATGGTCGGGCGAGCCCCCCACCGCCATGGGGCGGCCGGCCAGGCGCGGGTCGTCACGCATCTCGATCGCGGCGTAGAAGCAATCGCAGTCGATGTGGATGATCTTGCGCAAGGACATGGATGACCGTCAGCACTGTAAATTCATACAGATATTACCGTAGTCCCTTAGACCCACAACAGTTCGGCACGATAATTGGCCTGCAAACCCCGCCCCCGCTGAGCCGCATGCCATATCGGCACGCTAAGGGTTTGAACAAACAAGGTTTTTTCAGAGAAATGCTTGACACACGCAAAGAAATCCGTAGAATTCGATCTCACAGGCGCGGGATGGAGCAGCCTGGTAGCTCGTCGGGCTCATAACCCGAAGGTCGTCGGTTCAAATCCGGCTCCCGCAACCAGATTCGAGAAAAGGCCACTGTTAATAGCAGTGGCCTTTTTCTTTGCCTGAAAATCGGGCGAAGGCAAAAAAATGAAGTGAAATCAATGGTTAGCGCTTGACAACCAACGCCAAGACTGTAGAATCCGCCCCACTGACGCGGGATGGAGCAGTCTGGTAGCTCGTCGGGCTCATAACCCGAAGGTCGTCGGTTCAAATCCGGCTCCCGCAACCATATTCAAGATAAGGCCACTGTTTACACAGTGGCCTTATCTTTGCCAACGGAAAAGCAAGACTGAAAAGTTGTGCTGAACCTGTAGATAGTGCTTGACCCCAATGACCAAAGCTGTAGAATGCGCCCCTCTGACGCGGGATGGAGCAGCCTGGTAGCTCGTCGGGCTCATAACCCGAAGGTCGTCGGTTCAAATCCGGCTCCCGCAACCATATTCGTCAGAACAGACCCCGCCTGTGATACAGCAGCGCGGGGTTTGTTGCGTTTCGTCGCCTGAAATCTTCACCCCTGCTTTTTTGCTATCGGCAAACCCGCTGTTTTGAGATATCACCTTCTGGATGAACTATCTTTAACCGTGCCGGACGACTGAAAGTAACGTTGCCCGGAGTAATATCTGGACACGTATTCCTAAGGGACTTTCACTTGGCCGTACCTTCTCCCCTCCTCGCGCGGTTTGCACGAGGCAACTCATGACCTCCCACACCCCAGATCCGCAAGCACCACTTGCTTCGGCATTGCCTGTCGCTGCCCAGCGCCTTCCCTGGCTCGAACGGTTGAGCCGCTATCGCCAGCCCATTGGCCTTGGCGTCACCTTGCTGTTGTTTGCCATGGCATTGATTGCCTGCCGGCACCTGCTGAGCGAACTGGATATCTATGCGTTGCACGATGCCATGCTCAGCGTGCCGGCACAGTCTCTGCTGGGGGCGTTGCTCGCGACGGTGGTCGGATTTGTGATCCTGCTGGGGTACGAGTGGTCGGCCAGCCGCTATGCGGCCGTGCAACTGCCTGCGCGCACCTTGCTGATGGGCGGTTTCAGCGCCTTCGCTATCGGTAACGCCATCGGCCTGTCGATGCTCTCGGGTGGTTCGGTACGTTATCGCCTGTATGCGCGCCAAGGCCTGGGTGCCGCTGAAGTAGCGCGGATGACCGTGTTTGCCAGCCTCTCCCTGGGCTGCGCGCTACCGCCACTCGCCGCACTGGCGACCTTGAGCAACCTGCCAGCCGCGGCCGCCGCCTTGCGCCTGCCGGCCAGCCTGCTGGCAGGCATCGCCATAGCCGTGCTGGCCCTGACTGCCGTTCTGGTGGTTGGGCTCTACCGTCGACGCCTCGCCGAACAGCCGCTGGCCGACAGCCTGCTGGTGCAAGTCGGGCGGCGCACGTTGCGGCTGCCGGGTGCGCGCCTGGCAGTGCTGCAACTGCTGATTACCGCCCTTGACGTTGCAGCTGCCGCCACCGTGCTCTACCTGCTATTGCCGGACGCTCCACCATTCGGTGCGTTCGTGCTGGTCTACCTGCTGGCATTGGCCGCAGGCGTGCTCAGCCATGTACCAGGTGGCGTAGGGGTTTTCGAAGCGATCCTGCTTGCGGCCTTCGCCGACCAGCTGGGTGCCGCACCCTTGGCTGCCGCTCTGCTGCTGTACCGCCTCATCTATGTCGTGCTGCCATTGCTGCTGGCTTGCGTACTGCTGCTGGCCAACGAGGCGCGCCGCCTGCTGTTCGCCCAACAGGCAATCAAGGCTGCGTCCGGGCTGGCCGCGCCGATTCTGGCAATACTGGTGTTTCTCTCAGGCGTGGTGCTGCTGTTCTCGGGCGCCACCCCGGAAATCGACACCCGCCTTGAGCACATGGGCTTTCTGGTACCCCATCGTCTGATTGATGCCTCGCACTTCGGCGCCAGCCTGATCGGGGTGCTCTGCCTGTTGCTCGCCCAGGGGTTGCGCCGTCGCCTGTCCGCAGCGTGGCTGCTGACCACCGTACTGCTGCTGGTCGGCGCACTGCTGTCGCTGCTCAAGGGCTTCGACTGGGAAGAGGCTTGCCTGCTGACCCTCACCGCTGCCCTGCTTGCCCTGTTCCGTCGTTCGTTCTACCGCCCCAGCCGCCTGCTGGAACTGCCCTTCTCGCCGGTGTACCTGGTGGCCAGCGCCTGCGTGGTAGGCGCCTCGGTATGGTTGCTGCTGTTCGCCTATCAGGATGTACCGTATAGCCATCAGTTGTGGTGGCAGTTCACCCTTGACGCCGACGCCCCCCGCGGCCTGCGCGCAGCCATGGGCAGTGCCGTGCTGCTGGTGATCGTGGCCCTGACCTGGCTGCTGCGCACCGCCCGCCCGGTCATCCATCTACCCGACGACGGCGAATTGCAGCGCGCCAACCGTATCCTGCTGGCATCCGATCAACCCGATGGCGGCCTGGCGCTGACCGGCGACAAGGCCTTGTTGTTCCACCCAAGCGACAATGCATTCCTTATGTATGCCCGCCGTGGCCGCAGCCTGGTCGCCCTGTACGATCCGATCGGGCCTGCCCAGGAACGGGCCGAGATGATCTGGCAATTCCGCGACCTGTGCGACTTGCACCATGCCCGTCCGGTGTTCTACCAGGTACGTGCGGAGAACCTGCCCTTCTACATGGACATAGGTCTTACGGCCCTCAAGCTCGGCGAGGAAGCGCGGGTCGACCTGCGCCGCTTCGACATCGAAGCCAAGGGCAAAGAGATGAAGGACCTGCGCTACACCTGGAACCGTGGTGGGCGCGATGGCCTGAGCCTGGAAATTCACGAGCCTGGCCAGGCACCGCTGGCCGAGCTGAAGGAAATCTCCGACGCATGGCTCGGCGGCAAGAATGTGCGCGAGAAGGGCTTCTCGCTGGGACGCTTCAGCGCCGACTACCTGAAGCATTTTCGTATTGCCCTGATCCGCTTCCAGGGCAGGCCGGTGGCATTTGCCAACCTGTTGGAAACCCACAGCAACGAATTGGCCAGCCTGGACCTGATGCGCGCTCACCCCGAGGCGCCGAAGCTGACCATGGAATTCATGATGATCGGCCTGATACTGCATTACAAAAACCATGACTACGGCCGGTTCAGCTTAGGGATGGTGCCGCTGTCCGGCCTGCAGCCACGACGCGGTGCACCGTTGACCCAACGCCTGGGCTCGATGGTGTTCCGCCGCGGCGAGCAGCTTTACAACTTCCAGGGCTTGCGACGCTTCAAGGACAAGTTCCAGCCGGACTGGGAACCTCGTTACATGGCCGTGCCCGCCGGGCTGGACCCGCTGGTTGCACTGGCTGACACTGCCGCCCTCATCGCTGGCGGCCTGACTGGATTGGTGAAACGTTGATGATCCGACGCTATTGGCTGTACATACTGATACCCGTGCTTCTGGCTGCACTGGCCGGCGCTGGCGCTTTCTGGCTGTGGACTCGCCCTGCCCCCGAAGCGCGCCTTGAACAGTTGACCCTCAATGACACCAGCATCACCCGCGTCACACCCGGTGTGCATGCCAAGGCCAGGGTCGCGATTGGCGTGCCTCAGGACCAGGCCCTTACCGACAAGCAATTGCTGGACCTGAGCCAGGCAGGGGAAGCGCAACTGGTGCAGGTGATCCTGCCTCCGGGCGACTGCAGCAAGCAGCAGCAAGCGCTCGACCAGGCGCTGACCCAATTGTCGGACAAGCCTACCCTGGTGGCGGGTATCGGCCCAGGCGCCGCCCAGGCCTGGCGCTGGCTGGCTGCACAGACAGATGACAAGGCCCGGGCCATCTCCGTGGATTTCAACGTGGAACAGCCCGGCTGCACTGCTGCACTGCCGAAATCCGCCGCACATGGCCACTGGAACGTGGCCTGGAACGACAACCCGGATGACGCAAGCGCCGCCTTCGTGCGCGACCAGAGCAATGCCGAAACCAGCATCAGCGACTACGACATCCATCTGCCACAGGTGCTCAAGGCGCAGCTGACCCAGGCCCTGGTAGGCCGCGACGGCAACGCCCTGGCCATTCCGGTCGTTGAAGTACCGGCTGGGCAGACCACCGATACCGTCACCCTGTTCCTCTCTGGGGACGGCGGCTGGCGTGACCTGGACCGTGACGTTGCCGGCGAGATGGCCAAGCTGGGTTACCCCGTGGTCGGCATCGACACCCTGCGTTACTACTGGCAACACAAGACCCCGGAGCAAAGTGCTGCCGACCTGTCGGAGCTGATGCAACATTACCGTCAGAAGTGGGGCACCAAGCGTTTCGTGCTCACTGGCTATTCGTTCGGTGCCGACGTGCTGCCCGCCATCTACAACCGCCTGCCGGTCGAAGACCAGCAGCGTATCGACGCCGTGATGCTCCTGGCCTTCGCCCGCAGCGGCAGCTTCGAGATCGAAGTCGAGGGTTGGTTGGGCAAGGAAGGCCAGGAAGCACCTACCGGGCCGGAAATGGCCAAACTGCCGGCATCCAAGGTGGTATGCGTGTACGGCGTGGAAGAGACCGACGAGAGCGGGTGCACCGACAAGACGGCAGTTGGCGAGCGCCTGAAACTGCCAGGCGGCCACCACTTCGACGAGAACTACCCGGCGCTGGCCAAACGCCTGATTGGCGAGATTGAAACGCGCCAGGGCAAGTCCAACGTGGCGGAGCAGAACTAAGCAGCATCAGGGGCCGCATTGCGGCCCCGAAACACTCAGATCTCGACCTGCGTCCCCAGCTCGATCACTCGGTTAAGCGGCAGGTTGAAGAAGCGCAGGTTACCGTTTGCGTTCTTCAGCAAGAACGCAAACAGGTTCCCGCGCCAGCGCGACATCCCTTCCAGACGCGATGCAATCACCGTTTCACGGCTCAGGAAGTAGGTCGTGCGCATCGGGCTGAAATCCAGCTCTTGCAAGTGGCACAGCTTCAACGCCGCAGGCACGTCCGGCTCATCCATGAAGCCAAAGTGCAGCAGCACCCGGAAGAACCCGTCACCGTAAGCCTCCACCTCGAAGCGTTCTGTTTCCGGCACCCGCGGACGATCTTCACTGACTACCGTCAACAACACCACCTGGCTGTGCAACACCTGGTTGTGCAGCATGTTGTGCAACAACGCATGGGGCACCGCATCCGGCCGCGCGGTGAGGAACACTGCAGTGCCTTCGACCCTGTGCGGCGGCTGCACACGAATGCTGCTGATGAACACCGGCAACGGCAGCCCGCCTTCATCGATCCGCTCCACCAGGATCTGTTTACCGCGCTTCCACGTGCTCATCAGCAGGAACAGCACACCACCGGCCAGGACCGGGAACGCACCGCCCTGGACGATCTTCGGCACGTTGGCGGCAAAGAACAGCCCGTCGACAAACAGAAAGCCCAGCAGGATCGGTACCGCCAATACCGGCGGCCACTTCCACAACAGCAGCATGACCGCCGACACCAGGATGGTGGTCATCAGCATGGTACCGGTCACCGCCACGCCGTAGGCCGCCGCCAGAGCACCGGACGACTCGAAACCGATTACCAGCAGCACGACACCGACCATCAGCGTCCAATTCACCGCAGCGATATAGATCTGCCCCTGCTCGTCGCTGGACGTGTGCTGGATCTGCATGCGGGGAATGTAACCAAGCTGGATGGCCTGGCGGGTAAGGGAAAACGCCCCCGAAATCACCGCCTGTGAAGCAATCACCGTGGCCATGGTCGCCAGGCCGACCAGCGGCAACAGCGCCCAGCTCGGCGCCAGCAGATAAAACGGGTTGCGCGCAGCGTCAGGGTTTTGCAGCAGGATTGCGCCCTGGCCGAAGTAGTTGAGCACCAGCGCCGGCAGCACCAGGGCGAACCAGGCGCGGGCAATCGGCTTGCGCCCAAAGTGCCCCATGTCGGCGTACAGCGCCTCGGCACCGGTCAATGCCAGTACCACAGCCCCCAGAATGGCGACCCCCATACCGGGGTGAACCACGAAGAAGTTCACCGCCCAGCCCGGGTTGAAGGCCTTGAGCACCTCTGGACTCTGCGAGATGCCGTGCACCCCCAGCGCCGCCAGCACCAGGAACCAGGTGACCATGATCGGCCCGAACAACTTGCCGATCTTTTCCGTACCGTGCTTTTGCACCAGAAACAGCGCCACCAGCACAACCAGCGAAATCGGCACTACCCAGTGGTCGATGCCGTCGAACGCCAGGCCCATGCCTTCCACCGCCGACAGCACCGACACCGCAGGGGTAATCATGCTGTCGCCGTAGAACAGCGAGGCGCCGATCAGGCCGCAGATGACCATCAGCGTGCGCAACCGCGGATAAGCTGCCGTAGCCCGTCGCGCCAACGCCGTGAGCGCCATGGTGCCGCCCTCGCCCTGGTTGTCGGCACGCAGGATGAACATCACGTACTTGAACGACACCACCCACAACAGCGACCAGAGAATCAGTGACAGGATTCCCAGTACGCCATCATGATTGACCGGCACCCCATAACCGCCGGTGAAGACTTCCTTGAGGGTGTACAACGGGCTGGTCCCGATGTCGCCATAAACCACCCCAACAGCTGCCACCAGCAGGCTCAGCGACTTTGCCGCCCCTTGCCCGCCTTCGGCGTGACTGCTTGCCTGAACCATCGACCACTCCCGCAAACGGCCTCTCTGGACCCAAAAAGTTCGCATCGAACACGTAGCTGAACGTACGCATCGCCTTCATAAAACGGATCAGCTAAACACACAGATGCAACGCGGCGAAGCATAGCGCAGCGTTCGTCGTATTTCTGCTGGTCAAGTGACCGCGTGCTCGCTAGAATTGCGCACTTTTTGATCAGAGGCGCCGAAAGCGCCCGCCAGGATCGTCGCCGTTACCGGCCGGACGAGCTGCATTCAATACCGAGGTTAGTCATGTCCACCACCCCCGCCACCCCGAAGGTCGGATTCGTCAGCCTGGGCTGCCCTAAGGCTTTGGTCGATTCCGAGCGCATCCTGACCCAGCTGCGCATGGAAGGCTACGAAGTCGTGCCCACGTACGAAGACGCCGACGTGGTGGTGGTCAACACCTGCGGCTTCATCGACAGTGCCAAGGCAGAGTCGCTGGAAGTGATCGGTGAAGCGATCAAGGAAAACGGCAAGGTCATCGTCACCGGTTGCATGGGTGTCGAAGAAGGCAATATCCGTGACGTACACCCCAGCGTGCTGTCGGTCAGCGGCCCGCAGCAGTACGAACAGGTGGTCAACGCCGTGCACGAGGTGGTGCCGCCGCGCCAGGACCACAACCCGCTGATCGACCTGGTGCCACCGCAGGGCGTGAAGCTGACCCCACGCCATTACGCGTACCTGAAGATTTCCGAAGGCTGTAACCACAGCTGCAGCTTCTGCATCATCCCCTCCATGCGTGGCAAGCTGGTCAGTCGCCCGGTGGGCGAAGTACTGAGCGAGGCCGAGCGCCTGGTCAAGGCGGGCGTCAAGGAGATCCTGGTGATCTCCCAGGACACCAGCGCCTATGGTGTCGACGTCAAGTACAAGACCGACTTCTGGAACGGCCGTCCGGTCAAGACGCGCATGCTCGAGTTGTGCGAGGCGCTCAGCAGCCTGGGCGCCTGGGTACGTCTGCACTACGTCTACCCCTACCCGAACGTCGACGATGTGATCCCACTGATGGCCGCTGGCAAGATCCTGCCGTACCTGGACATCCCGTTCCAGCACGCCAGCCCCAAAGTGCTCAAGTCGATGAAACGCCCCGCTTTCGAAGACCGCACCCTGGCGCGCATCAAGCACTGGCGCGAGCAGTGCCCTGAATTGGTGATTCGCTCCACCTTCATCGTCGGCTTCCCTGGCGAGACCGAAGAGGACTTCCAGTACCTGCTGGACTGGCTGACCGAAGCCCAGCTCGACCGCGTCGGCTGCTTCCAGTACTCCCCTGTCGAAGGCGCCCCAGCCAACGATCTGGGCCTGGAGGAGGTACCAGACGACGTCAAGCAGGCGCGCTGGGACCGCTTCATGGCCCATCAGCAGGCCATCAGCGCGGCACGCCTGCAATTGCGCATCGGCAAGGAAATCGAAGTGCTCATCGACGAAGTCGAGGAGCAAGGCTCGGTGGGCCGCAGCTTCTTCGATGCTCCAGAGATCGATGGCAGCGTGTTCATCGATGGCGACCATGGTTTCAAGCCAGGCGACAAGGTCCGTTGCCGAGTGGTCGATGCCGACGAGTACGACATGTGGGCAGAGCCTGTCTGAGGCCTGCGCACGATGAAGCCCCGCCACTTGCGGGGCTTTTTTTTGCATCTATGGTTTCCTCAATGCCCCCAGAGGAACACTGCAATGCCTTCGGCACTGACGCTGCTAACACCGCACCTGAGCGATTACCCCGAACTGGTCCAGGTCTGGGAAGATTCGGTGCGTGCTACACACGATTTTCTACCCGACGCCTACATTCTGCTGCTGCGTGAACAGGTGCTGCGCAAGTACCTGGACGCGGTGATGCTGATTTGCTGCAAGGACCGCCAGCGCATCTGCGGCTTCGCCGGTGTCGCCAACGGCCGCGTGGACATGCTGTTCGTGGCGCCGCAGTACCGTGGCCGAGGTGTCGGCAGGCGTTTGCTGCGCTACGCGATCAACGAACTCAACGCCGAGCGTCTGGATGTCAACGAGCAAAACCCTCAGGCGTTGGGCTTCTACCTGCACGAAGGCTTCGAAGTGATCGGTCGTTCGGAAACGGACGGCTTGGGGCAACCTTACCCACTGCTTCACATGAAACTGATTCGTACAGCGTCCTAAGGCCAGGTCTGAGGACGCCGAGCGAGGTTTCCGAAATGGCGCATTTGACACAGATTCCCATCATCTACCGCGTATGGGCAGGTACAATGTACGTCTTTCCCTGCCGTGCGAATGCCCCCCATGTCCGAACCCGTCCGCCTATCAAAACGCCTCATCGAGCAGCTCGGCTGCTCCCGCCGTGAGGCCGAGCTGTACATCGAAGGGGGCTGGGTCACGGTCGACGGCGTGGTGGTCGAACAGCCTCAGTTCAAGGTTGAACACCAGCAAGTCGAACTGTTGCCAGGTGCCAGAGCCGACACGCTCGAGCCGGTGACGCTGCTGCTCAACCAGCAGGCGGGTGTCGACAGCGAAACAGCCCGAGCCGGCATCGGCATGGGCAGCCTCAGCGAAGCCCATCGTGAGGGTGTGCGGCCGCTGCATGGGCACTTTGCCCGGCTGTCCTGCATCGCCCCTCTAGAGCGCGGCGCCAGTGGCCTGCAGGTATTCACCCAGGACTGGCGGGTAACCCGCAAGATCGACGCCGACCTGCGTCGCCTCGAGCAGGAATACATCATCGAAGTCCGCGGCGAAACCACACTCCAGGCGCTGGAGCGCCTGGCACGCGGGGCAACGCGCAATGACCGGGAATTGCCCAAGGCCAAGGCCAGCTGGCAGAACGAGACCCACCTGCGCCTGGCCCTGAAAAACCCGCAACCTGGGCAGATCTCCGAATTGTGTGCCTATCTGCGCCTGGAAGTGCGCAGCATGCGCCGCATTCGCCTGGGCGGCGTGTCCATGGGTAAGCTGGCGCTGGGGCAATGGCGCTACCTGGCTGGTAACGAACGTTTCTAAGCAATACGCCGCGCCCAGGCGTGGCTTCTGAACAGGATTTTGCAGCAATGAACCACAACGATGTCCTGCGCAGCCTGCGCTACATGCTCAAGGTGAACGACGCCAAGATGGCCGAGATCATTGCCCTGTCCGGCCTGGAGGTGAATCCGGTGGTGCTTGCCACCTACCTCAAGAAAGAAGACGAGGCGGGTTTCGTGCGCTGCCCGGAGCGGGTCATGGCCCACTTTCTCGATGGCCTGGTGATCTACCGCCGTGGTCGGGACGATAGCCGCCCACGGCTACCGGTGGAGTTGCCGGTGACCAACAATACCGTCCTCAAAAAGCTGCGGGTCGCTTTCGAGCTCAAGGAAGAAGACCTGCATGCCATCCTGAAGGCGGCCAACTTCCCGGTGTCCAAGCCTGAGCTCAGCGCGCTGTTCCGCAAGGTCGGCCATGACAACTACCGGCCTTGTGGCGACCAGCTGTTGCGCAATTTCCTCAAAGGCCTGACCCTGCGCGTGCGCGCCTGAGGGTGGCTATGCAGCATACGGTTTCGCCCGTCGGCATCGTACGCTCCTGCTTCAAGGAGAAATTCGCCATACCGCGCCAGCCACAGCTGGCCCCGGCAGCGCGCGGTGTGCTTGAGCTGCTGCCGCCGTTCGACCAGGGCGATGCCGTTGCCGGGCTGGAGCAGGTCAGCCACGTCTGGCTACTCTTTCTGTTTCACCAGGCACTGGAAGACAAGCCACGCCTGAAGGTGCGCCCACCGCGCCTCGGGGGCAACAGGAGCATGGGAGTGTTTGCCACCCGCGCGACACATCGGCCTAATGGTATCGGCCAGTCGGTGGTGCGCCTGGAGGCGGTGGAGCCGGGGCGCCTGCTGCTCTCTGGCATCGACCTGCTCGACGGCACCCCGGTGTTGGATATCAAGCCTTATGTACCCTATGCCGACAACGTTGCCGGGGCCAGCAACCTGATGGCCAGCGAAGCACCCGAGGCGATTGCCGTGCAGTGGGGCGAAAGCGCCCTGCCCCAGGCCCGGGAGCATGCGTTGCGCCTGGGTGAGCCGCTGGTGGAACTGATCGAGCAGTGCCTGGCACAAGACCCACGGCCGGCCTATCAGGTGCCACCGCCGGAGCGGCTGTATGGCGTGAAGTTCTGGGACGTGCAGGTCAGGTGGCATTATCCGCAGCCGGATCTAATCCGGGTGCTGGAGGTAGTGCGCGAGGGCTGAGGGGCTCGGCTTGATGGCGCGGCTTTGCCCACGAACACAATTGATCAGCTATAAAAAACGCAAGCCGAGGCCTGCGTTTTTTGCTATGCAGTCGCCTTACTTCTCGACGAACGCACGCTCGATCAGGTAGTCGCCCGGCTCGCGCATGCGCGGGGAAATCTTCAGGCCGAAGCTGTCGAGAACCTCGCTGGTCTCATCCAGCATGCTTGGGCTACCGCAAATCATCGCACGGTCGTCCTGCGGGTTGATCGGTGGCAGACCGATATCGCTGAACAGCTTGCCGCTGCGCATCAGATCGGTCAGGCGGCCCTGGTTCTCGAACGGCTCACGGGTAACGGTCGGGTAGTAAATCAGCTTGTCACGCACCGCCTCGCCGAAGAACTCGTTCTGTGGCAGATGCTCGGTGATGAACTCGCGGTAGGCCACTTCATTCACGTAACGCACGCCGTGAACCAAGATTACCTTCTCGAAACGCTCGTAGGTTTCCGGGTCCTGGATGACACTCATGAACGGCGCCAGGCCAGTGCCGGTGCTCAGCAGGTACAAGTGCTTGCCCGGGTTCAGGTCGTCGAGCACCAGGGTACCCGTGGGCTTCTTGCTGATGATGATCTCGTCGCCTTCCTTCAGGTGCTGCAACTGGGAAGTCAGCGGGCCGTCAGGGACCTTGATGCTGAAGAATTCCAGGTGCTCTTCCCAGTTCGGCGAAGCGATGGAATAGGCGCGCATGAGCGGACGGCCATTATCCTGTTGCAGGCCGATCATCACGAACTGACCGTTCTCAAAGCGCAGGCCCGGATCGCGGGTGCACTTGAAGCTGAACAGGGTGTCGTTCCAGTGATGCACACTGAGGACACGTTCGTGGTTCATGTTGCTCATCTAGGGGGCTCCTGAAGAAAAACGCAGCGCGCACACGCGCAGTTGCGCGATAGTTTAGGGGCAGCGACAATATCTGTTAACTGAATTATCAAGATATGTGTTATCGGTTATATAGATATGCGATTCACTCTTCGTCAACTGCAGGTCTTCGTTGCCGTGGCCCAGCATCAGAGCGTCTCCAGGGCCGCCAGTGTGCTGGCCCTGTCGCAGTCGGCCGCCAGCACGTCCATCACCGAACTGGAGCGGCAATCGAGTTGCCAGCTGTTCGACCGTGCGGGCAAGCGCCTGGCCCTCAATGCCTTGGGCCATCAGCTGTTGCCCCAGGCGGTTGCGCTGCTTGATCAGGCCAAGGAAATCGAAGACCTGCTCAACGGCAAGTCCGGTTTCGGCTCGCTGGCGGTCGGCGCCACGCTGACCATCGGTAATTACCTGGCGACGCTGCTGATCGGCAGCTTCATGCAAGTGCATCCGGAAAGCCAGGTGAAACTGCACGTGCAGAACACCGCGCATATCGTGCATCAGGTAGCCCAATACGAAATTGACCTGGGTCTAATCGAAGGCGACTGCAACCACCCGGACCTTGAGGTACAGCCTTGGGTTGAAGACGAACTGGTGGTTTTCTGCGCGCCACAACATCCGCTGGCCAAACTCGGCCGCGCCGATATCGAAAGCCTGTCGCAGGAGGCGTGGATCCTTCGCGAACAAGGTTCAGGCACACGCCTGACCTTCGACCAGGCCATGCGCCATCACCGCGCCAACCTAAACATCCGCCTGGAGCTGGAGCACACCGAAGCGATCAAGCGAGCCGTGGAGTCTGGCCTGGGCATCGGCTGCATCTCGCGCCTGGCACTGCGCGACGCCTTCCGCCGGGGTAGCCTGGTACCGGTGGAGACCCCGGAGCTGGACCTCATGCGTCAGTTCTACTTCATCTGGCACAAACAGAAATACCAGACCTCGGCCATGCGCGAGTTCCTCGAACTCTGCCGTAACTTCACCGCTGGTTTTACCCGCAGTGACGAGATTGTTTTGCCGCCGATTGCCTAAAGCAGGATCACGCCCCACACCATCGCCACCATGGTCAGTGCCACCAATTGCGCGGCGCTGCCCATGTCCTTGGCATTTTTCGACAATGGGTGACGCTCCAGGGAGATGCGATCGATAGCAGCCTCCACAGCCGAGTTGAACAGCTCGACAATCAGGCCGAGCAAGCACACGGCGATCATGATTGCCCGCTCCGCACGGCTGACCGGCAGCCAGAAGGCAATCGGTATTAGCAGTACGTTGAGCAGGACCAGTTGACGGAACGCGGCTTCACCCTTGAAGGCGGCGCGCAGGCCGTCCAGCGAATAGCCGGCGGCGTTGAAGATGCGTTTGAGGCCGGTCTGGCCTTTGAATGGCGACATGTGCGTCACTTCACCGATGAAAGGCCAGCAGACTAGTGCAAAACGAGTAAAAAAAGCGTGAAGGCGCAGGCAGTTAGCTGCTCGCAACCGATTCAAGTTGTTGCAGCAGCAGGGCGGCCTGGGTCCGGGTGCGCACGCCAAGCTTGCGGAAGATCGCCGTCACGTGGGCCTTGATGGTCGCTTCCGACACATTCAACTCATAGGCAATCTGCTTGTTCAGCAAGCCTTCGCAGACCATCGTCAGTACGCGGAACTGCTGCGGCGTGAGGCTGGCCAGGCCTTCGCTGGCAGCCTTGGCCTCGGCCGAGACATCGACCTTGTCGAACGCCTGAGGCGGCCACCAGACGTCGCCGTCGAGCACTTTCCTCACCGCATCCTGAATCACTTCCAGGCCGCTGGACTTGGGAATGAACCCACTGGCGCCAAATTCGCGGGACTTGACCACTACAGCAGCCTCTTCCTGGGCCGAGACCATCACCACCGGTATTTGCGGGTACTGGCCACGCAACAGGACCAGGCCAGAAAAGCCATAGGCGCCCGGCATGTTCAGGTCCAGCAGGACCAGGTCCCAATCGGCCTTTTCGCTCAGGCGGGTTTCCAGTTCAGCGATGCTCGCCACTTCAACCAGGCGCACATCCGCGCCCAGGCCGAGGGTAACGGCCTGGCGCAAAGCGCTACGAAACAGCGGGTGGTCATCGGCTATCAGGATTTCGTAAGTGGCCATCGATCTATGGATCCTGTTCTGTGCCAGGCGCATGCGGGGTAGTAATAGCGCCTGGCGGGGAATCGGCGCCAAGGATGCCGAGCACGGCCGGGGGTGGTCAAGCCAATCGCCCTGCCGCCTCGCCCACCCTGGCTGCCAGCCCGGTCATTATGAACCAAAGTGGAGCGCCTGCCCCTTGGACTATAGGAAGGTATGCAAACGCTGGTGAATCTCGTCCTGTTCATCCAGCGCCAGGCGACGCTTGCCGCTCAGGTAATGCAGGCTGAACACATCCAGGTAGGCATCCAGGGCCTGTGAGGCCTGATTGTCCCCGGCCAGGTCCAGGCACATGGCGGCGACTTCCGCCGTGCAGAAATGATCGTCCCGCTTTGAACGGCGCAGGCGATAGCGCGACATCTGCTCGGCTTGCAGGCTCAGCACGGGGAAGCGGTCCAGGTACGGGCTTTTGCGGAACATCTTGCGCGCTTCGGTCCAGGTGGCATCCAGCAGGATGAACAATGGGCGTTTGCCTGGCTCACGCACGACTTCGCTAACGACCCGCTCCTGGGCGACAAATTCGCCAGGGAAGACAATGTAGGGCTGCCACTGAGGGTCTTCGAGCAAAGCCAGCAAGCGCTCATCCACCGAGGTTCGCAACCAGCCAAAGGCGCTGGTGTCTTCGACCAGGTCCGCAATCAGCCAGCCCGTGTTGGTAGGCTTGAGCGGCTCGGTATCATGCATCAGCAGGCACACCGCAGAATCGGCCTGCACCCGGGGCTTCCAGGCGCACAGGCAATGGGTGGCGATCACTCGGCAGTCAGGGCAACGCTCGGCCCTTGAACCACGGGCGATAAAAGGCTTGTTGCTGCGTGCCAGCCGTTCGGCGCGCAGGCGCGCTACCGCATGGCTCATGCTGGCAGGCCTTTGGACAGGTTATGACTGGGCACTGCGAAAACTCTGCAGAAAACAAAGTGGCAGTCTACCAGAGCGGACATGGGTTTGCCGTGCAGCAAGCCTGTCTGATCCCTTACAATCTATGCTTTGGCGCCCTGAAATCGGCCATGCGGGTTTCACGGAACGTCAGCCGTCAGCGCATGTCAAAGCGCCAGTCATCGAACCAGGAGAGATTCATGCTGCGTCTTATCGTCCCGACCCTGAGCCTGTTGCTCGCCCTGCCACTGGCTGCCCAGGCGGCCTCCAAGCAGGAGTTCGAACTGAACAAGATGCTGCAGAAGGTCGCCAAGGAAAGCAGCGTCGGCACGCCCCGCGCCATTAACGAAGATATCCTCGACCAGGGTTATACCGTCGAAGGCAAGGCCTTGGTCAACCACCTGAGCGTGCGTTCCAGCCATGCCGAACGCATGCAGCAGAACCCGGACCAGGTGCGCAGCCAACTGGGTGACAGCGTATGCCGTAACAGCGGTTACCGTAACCTGATGTCCAAGGGGGCCGTGATGGTCTATCGCTTCACGGTGTACAAGACCAACCAGCCGGTCATGGACCAAGCCTTCGATGCTGCCAGCTGCACCGCCGGCAACAAGAAAAAGTAATCACGTCACCCGCTCATCCTCCGCGCGCCGCAGTGCTTCGTCGGCGCGCATCTCTGCCAACAGCGCCTGCAGGTAGGGTGACTGGCATTCCAACACCGCCAACCTGCGAATACACTCCGACTCCAGGCTCACATGATGAACCTGCGCTGCATTTTCCAGCTGCTGATATAGCTGCCGGTCTACTTCGATGGTCAAGCGATGCATACCGCCACCTCACGCCTCGACACGGTTCGCTTCTCCAGTTAATCAAACCCTCACCGCTATTGGCTGTGTGCCGACAAGTGGCTGCCGACTCGCAAGTCAGCACGAACGGGCGCAAGGGTCTAAATTGATAACGAAGACTCGAAAACCAACAAGATGGTCTTTTGCTTACCGCCCTACACCACTGCATCAATGGCCTTGAAGGCCTACTGCAATGCTCGGGATGCACACTCGAGCCAGAGCAGCCAGCGACACACGTAGTGTCGCGGCCGAGCCAGGCCATCGGTTCGGTCAGAGGTTTTGCTGCAGAAGGAGATGTTGAATGCCTTACCAATCGAACGAACACTTGTTCAATCACTTCAGGGACAGCGGCATCGACCTGAGCAAGGTTGACGAACAGCTGCAACTGGTCGCGCCGAACAGCCCGAACCTGCCGCTGTACCGCGACATGATGCTGACCATTCTGCGCATGGCCCATGACGACCGTGATCGCTGGAGCGCCAAGATCACACTGCAGGCCCTTCGCGAACTCGATCATTCCTTCCGCACGTTGCAACGCTACAAGGGGCGCCGCAAGGTCACCGTATTTGGGTCGGCGCGTACACCACTGGAACACCCGATGTATGCCTTGGCCCGCGAACTGGGCGCTACCTTGGCCCGCTCCGACCTGATGGTCATCACCGGCGCTGGCGGCGGCATCATGGCGGCCGCCCATGAAGGGGCTGGCAGTGATCACAGCCTGGGCTTCAACATCACCCTGCCTTTCGAACAGCATGCCAACGCAACAGTGGACGGCACCGATAAGCTGCTGCCTTTCCATTTCTTCTTCATTCGCAAACTGTTTTTCGTCAAGGAAGCCGATGGCCTGGTGCTCTGTCCTGGCGGGTTTGGCACGCTCGATGAGGCGCTGGAAGTGCTGACGCTGATCCAGACAGGCAAGAGCCCGCTAGTGCCTGTCGTTCTGCTGGATTCACCAGGTGGCACGTTCTGGCGCGATTGCCTGACCTTCATCAGCCGCCAGTTGGAAGAAAACCGCTATATCTTGCCCAGTGACCTGAAACTGGTGCGCCTGGTGCACAGCGCCGACGAAGCCGTAGAAGAAATCAACCAGTTCTACAGCAACTACCATTCCAGCCGCTGGCTGAAAAACCAGTTCGTAATCCGCATGCACCACCGGCTTAGCGAAGCTGCACTGCATGAGATTCAGGAGAGCTTCGCCGATTTGCGCCTGAGCGGTAAATATCACCAGCATGCAGACAGCGGCGTGGAGCACGAGGTAGGCAACTTCAGCCACCTGACCCGCCTGACGTTTGCCTTCAATGGTCGTGACCAAGGGCGGCTGCGTGAGCTGGTGGACTTCATCAACTTGCCGGAGAACTGGGCAAAGCCCCAACCGATGCATACGACGCAGCGGGCACGGGAGGCGTTGAAGGTCAGCTAGGCAGCCGTGATGGGGCCGTCAGATCAATAATCATCAAGGTCGCGCCCGCTGAGTAGTCGGCCGATCATGTCCATGGGAAATCCACGGTAAGCGAGGAATCGCGCCTGCTGGGCGCGGCTGCGGGGGTCCTGGGGGCGTTGCCCAGCAAATTTGCGCTGCCAGGCCTCCTGTAACCGCTGCACCCAGTCCACACCGCTGTCTCGCAGTGCCTGGTCGATGTCGCCACGGTTCAGGCCACGCTGGCCAAGCTCTTCGCGGATACGCGCAGGGCCGTAGCCGGCATTGGAACGGTACCTGATGAAACTCTCGAGATAGCGGGCTTCGCTGAGCAGCCCTTCTTCGGCGAGCCGATCGAGCGCGGGCTCGATCAGCTCATCCGATGCACCGCGCTGACGTAACTTACGCGTCAGCTCGACGCGGCCATGCTCGCGGCGTGCGAGCAGGTCCATGGCTGTCCGTCGAACAGCAACAGGGGTGTCGAGAACGACGGACATACAGGTGGCCTATTGCTCTATCAATAACCGGCGTCGGCGTCAGCCATATCGTCGGCATCAGCCTGCGCGGCAGCGGTTTTGCCAGCAGCGGCAACGGCACCCGAGTTGAGCAGCTTCTCGCGGATCTGCTTCTCGATCTCGGTGCCAATGGCCGGGTTTTCTTGCAGGTACTTGGCAGCGTTAGCCTTGCCCTGGCCAATCTTGTTGCCCTGGTAGCTGTACCAGGCGCCGGACTTCTCGACCAAGCCTTGAGACACGCCCAAGTCGATGATTTCGCCGTTGCGGTAGATACCCTTGCCGTAAAGAATCTGGAACTCAGCCTGACGGAAGGGCGGCGAGACCTTGTTCTTGACGATCTTGACGCGGGTTTCGCTACCGACCACCTCATCGCCTTCCTTGACCGCACCGGTACGGCGGATGTCCAGACGCACCGAGGCGTAGAACTTCAGCGCGTTACCACCCGTGGTGGTTTCTGGGCTACCGAACATCACGCCGATCTTCATACGGATCTGGTTGATGAAGATGACCAAGCAGTTGGCGTTCTTGATGTTACCGGTGATTTTACGCAGCGCCTGGGACATCAGACGGGCCTGCAGGCCGACGTGCATGTCACCCATCTCGCCTTCGATTTCAGCCTTCGGTACCAGGGCGGCCACGGAGTCGACGATGATCACGTCGACCGCGTTGGAACGCACCAGCATGTCGGTGATTTCCAGGGCTTGCTCGCCTGTGTCCGGCTGCGAAACCAGCAGGTCGTCGACGTTCACGCCCAGCTTGCCGGCGTATTCAGGATCGAGGGCGTGCTCGGCATCGACGAAGGCGCAGGTGGCGCCGTTTTTCTGGGCTTCAGCGATGACCGACAACGTCAGCGTGGTTTTACCCGACGACTCCGGGCCGTAGATCTCGACGATACGGCCTTTGGGCAGGCCGCCAATGCCGAGGGCGATGTCCAGCCCCAGGGAGCCCGTGGAAATGGCTGGAATAGCCTGGCGCTCATGGTCGCCCATGCGCATGACCGCGCCTTTGCCGAATTGGCGTTCGATCTGACCCAGGGCCGCAGCCAAGGCGCGCTTCTTGTTGTCGTCCATTGAAATCCTCACGTGTTCGACTTGGCCCTGACGGCCGGGAATACCTGTATAAGTAGCCAGTATTATTCCACAGGGAAGCGTTTGAGCAAACCCCTGTCGTCGATTTACTCCACGCCAAGCTGTAACAAGCCGTCTAACGCAGCGATCACCGTCTGTCGGCGAACCGTTTCGCGGTCGCCGTCGAAGTGGCGGCGCTCGCTGTACACCCGGCTGCCATCGGCCCATGCCAGCCAGACGGTCCCCACCGGCTTGGCCGGCGAACCGCCGTCTGGCCCGGCTACGCCACTGACCGCCACGGCAAACCGCGCGCCGCTGGCCGCCTGGGCGCCACGGACCATGGCTTCGACCACCTCCTGGCTGACCGCGCCCACTTCAGCGAACAAAGGCTCAGGTACATTCAACTGGCGGGTTTTCTGGGCGTTGGAGTAGGTGACATAACCGGCTTCGAACCATGCCGAGCTGCCGGGCACACGGGTGATAGCCTCGGCGATGCCGCCACCCGTGCAGGATTCGGCGGTGGTTACCTGGGCGCCCAGGCGACGCAGGTGTTCGCCAAGGCGGGTGGAGTGTGCGGTGATCGGGTCCATGGTCGGTTCCTTGGAAGACTGAGGGACAACCTAGCATGTCGAGCGGGTGAGCGGGACAGGCACAAGCCAGACGTGGCCATACCTTAGCGCTGCAACGCCTGTACATAATCCTGACACGCCCGCAACGCAATCAATCCCCGGTCCCCGTCATCGGTGATGGCGATAATTCGTCCAGCATGCGCTGGCTCAAGTCGGGCGCGTACGGTTGCATGATCCACGCCGCTGGCGCCGGGGGCGGCAGGCATTGCGGGACCGGCGGCGCCGCGCTCGACCAGGACCGACAGGCGCAGATCAGCAGTAGCGAGACGATCACGCAGGCGAGCCTGAGACTTTTGCACATCGGCAAGCTCCTGAAAATGGCGGGTTTCACTTTCCTGGATGCGCTGCTCCAGGCTTTGGCGACGCGCGCGCTCCGTGAGTAACAGGGAAGCCGCCACGTCGGCCTGGGTTTGGGCCTGCAGCGCCAGCTGCTGCCCATAGCGCCAGCCCTGAACCTGCCAGGCCAACGCAGCAGACAGCAGCATCAACACCACCCCCAGGCCAAGCTGAGTACGGCTCAACACAGTACTTCCCGCGCGCGCGCCCAAAGCGTCAGGCGGTCCTCCAACCCATTCAGGCCACCATTGATATGCCGGGTAATACGGTTGAACTCGCCACGATCAGCCAACGCGTTCAAACCACGTGAATGCCAGAACCATGCTGCCGATTCGCAGGCCCAACGCGGCTGCTCGAGCAACTGCGGTTGCGCCAGCAGACGCTCGTCACCGAACAGGGCACGGCTGCAGGCCTGATAGTTGTTGCGCCCGGTGACCTGAATCAGGCCACGGCCGCAATACAACTGGCCGTCACCGTCAGCCTCAGGCGTGTTGCCCAGGCGCTGGGCCAGGCGACCGGTGTCATAACGCGCCAGATAACGATCATTACCCAGCTCCTTCACATAGCGAAACTGGCCGGATTCATGGCCAACCTGGGCAATGAACGCGGCGACACGCCTGGTGTTGTCGATCTCCCAGCGCGGCAGCGTGACGTTCAAGGCCGAAAGAAAAACGCCCGCGACAGGGCGGGCGTTGGGCAGAATCTGTAGCAGTTGCATTTCTGTGAGCATGTCGAGTCTCCTTACTTGCACGGTGTACCGCAGGCCTCAAGCCATCGTCCCGGCCGAGCGCCGTGGCACCTTGCCCTTGGCATTTGCTTTCCCTGCCTTGCCGCCATTGCCCTGCACCGTGGTGCGCCAACCATCGCTGGTGAACACCTGCTCGACCGAATCGAGCTGATACTGGCCATCGAGCCCGTCACCAAAGCCGATCAGGTCGATGCTGCGCTCGGCGAACAGGTCGGTGCGCCCTGGCAGGTCAAGACGCAGCTGGGCGGTATTGCGATTGAAGCTGGCCAGGCGCGCCTTGGCCGCCTGTTCGGCGCAAGTGCGATTGGGATACAGGTGGCGGTCGGTGTGGATTGGACGATGCCCTTGCCTGCCATCGTCGTTGACCAGTTCAACCTCTTTCAGCTCGCCGCTGGCACTGTCCTGGTGGCGGGTGCGCACAGCCTTGCGAGCGGCCTTGTCATCCAATCGGCAGTGCCATTGGCTGACTTCGCTGCGGGCGATGCTGACGATATCCAGGTGTTGGCCACTGGCGCTCTGCCCTGCTTGACGCGGCAGCACCAGCAGTTGGCCGTTGGCAAGCTTTGCGGTGCAGTCGTACTGGCGAGCCAAACGGGTAATGAAGTTGAAATCCGATTCATTGTATTGGTCGGCGCGCGGCACCTGTGTGGCTACCGGGCATACCGTTTGCCAGCCATTGCGCGCACCGATCTGGGCGATGATGCGTTGCAAAGGTGCCGCCTCCCAGCTGTCACTGCGGATGGTTTTTCCGCTGCCACACAGGTCACTGGCCTTGCCGCGCACCACCAGGGTATCGGGTGGGCCGAACACCTCGACTTCGTCCACGGTGTAGCGCCCCAGCCGAGCCAGAGGCTCGCCGGCATAACCCAGATGCACTTCGATCAGCGCGCCACGGGCAGGCAACGCCACGGCACCGTCACGGGCATCTATGCGCAACTCGAAGTCGTCCGAATCCATCCCCGGCTTGTCGGTGGTGCGCAGCAACAACAGGCGGTCGTTGATCAGGGCGGTGATGTCTTTACCATCTGCCTGGATGCGAAATTGCGGTTGCATGGCATTCACTCCCAGAGTTGTATGGAGGTGGCTGCCGCTGCCGACAACGCCGGCAAGCGCACCACCACCCCGCTGCGAAAAGGCTGCACCTCGTCGGCCAACCCCTGATTGGCTTGCAGCACCGCCTCCACAGTGCCGTCCAGGTGCCCGTAATAGTGATGACAGAGGGTATCGAGCACGTCGCCCTCAGACGTTTTGCAAGTCTTGGCCATAGCTGACGAACTCCAATGAGAATCCCTGTTTGCGTGGAATACCGCCGGCCAGCAAAGCCCCCTGCTCCTCCTCGATGCCGATGAGGCACCAGGTGCCCAGCACTTCGCCATAGCCTGTGGTCAGCGACAGGGGCAACAACTGGCGGCCGATGCCACGCAGCGCTTGCAACTGGCCCAGCCCGCCTTTGAATCCGGGGAAGATCGCACCGCGGATGCTGATGGTTTCTTCACCCAGGCTGATTGCCTGCTGTGCGTTGTCACGGCTAAGGCGCTCCTGGCCAGCCCAGCGAAAACGCGTTTGCCGGCGCAACTGGTCGAAAGCGGCGGTGTCTAGATTGAAGTAATAAGGTGGCGCGTTCGCCTTGAGTGGCTGCAGCACCAGCAGGTGTGGGAAGGGTTTGATCGCCTCGGCCGTCGGCGTCGCCTCAGGCGCGAAGCCCAAGGTCGACAGCACGCCGCTGGCCACTGCGCGTGCATCACCCAGCACACGGCGGATGGCCGCCCCCGCCTTGCCCAGATGTTCAGCGAAAGCATCGACCTGATCACGCACCTTGCGCACCACGTCAAGTGCCTGGTCATACTTGGCTACAACGTTGTCCACGCGCCGCTTGGCCGACTCAATGGCACGCATCGTGCGTTGCAGGCGCTTGCCAATGGCCGGGCCAATCCATGGCAAGGCTTCAAGCTCGGCAGCCGCTTCCTTTGCATGGCCGACTGCCTGGCTCATGGGCTCGAGCATGGCGTCGGCACGCCGACGCCCTTCCTCGCCCGCCCTGACCAGCGCATGCAGCCCACCTTGCAACTGCTCCAGGTAGGTCATGGATCCTCCTTATGGGTGTGGTTGGTCCGCCATCTGCACCGAACGTGCCTGACGCATCAGGTCGTCCAGTACGCGTCGGGCGATGGTTTCCAGTTGTTGCAGGGTGGTCGGGTCGTCGAAGCTGTTGTTGACGGTGACCGGCATGTTGGCGTTGAAGGTGAACTGCTGGTTGATGACCTGTGGCACCGGAGCGCAGGGAAGCTGCGCCGTCGGCGAAGCGACAAGCACCGGGAGGGTTGCACTGTCCAGCGCCGGGGCCGGCTCGTCAGGCATCTTGGGAGCCCCGGGCATACTGGAGCCCTCGACACGAGGGCCTGCCTGGGCCTTGCCCATGGCTGAAGCCACGACACTGCCCAACCAGCCACCCGTGCTTTCTCCACCCATGCCGCCCAGCACGCCGCCAATCAGCCCACCCACTGCCGTGCCAATTACCGGTACCACCGACCCTATTACAGCGCCTGCGGCAGCGCCCGCCAGGGTGCCGCCCAGGCCACCGACAGCACTGCCATAACCTTCAAGCTTGCGTGCCGAACTGGCGTCGCTGTTGTAGGTTTCGACAAGCTCAAGCGTGGTACTTAGAAGAGCAACCCCGGGCAAACGCTTCATAAGCCCTTTGGCTGACGGTAGCCGAGCGGTTGCGTTAACCGGTACAGCACGCGCAGGCGAAGCGGCAGCGTCCTGGGTATGTACGGCCTGCCTCAGTGGCTGCGTTGCCACTGACGAGCCAGGGCTTTCAGGCTGCGTCGCGCTGTTGTTCGGCGCAGCCCTGTCGCCTTGCGTACCCCAGCCGAACAGCGTGCCTCCTGGCCCATCACCCACCGGCTCACGCGGGGGGGCGCCGCGCGTTCTGGCCGGTTTGCTTCTGCCCAACCTGAACAGAACGGTATCCTGTCCCCCATCGCCCACCCCACCCACCGCAGCACC
>NZ_BQHW01000031.1 GCF_021602025.1 Pseudomonas ceruminis | reverse complement strand
GCCTCAAGCACTACACCGCCGACCTGACCTACACCCTGGTACGCCGCGAGGGGGGCTTCCAGCTCCAGCGCAAGGTCATCAGCCTGATCAACAGCGACGATACCCTTGCCGGTATCGGCTACATCCTGTGAGGAGCCTGTCATGAACCAAGTTGCATTGGTAACCGGGGCCGGCCAGGGGCTGGGCCAGCGCTTCTGCGCCAGGCTGCTGGCCGCAGGCTTTGACGTGGTGGTCTCGGACCGTGACCTGGCCCAGGCCCAGGCCTGCGCCGAGCGCCTGCAAGGCGCATCGCAGGGAGGGGGTGGGCGGGTGCTGGCGTTGAGGTTGGACGTTGGCAGCAAGGCCGATTTCGAGCAGGCGCTGGCTCAGGTGCTGGAGCACTTCGGCGCCCTGCACGTAGTGGTCAACAACGCCGCCGTGACCAAGACCACGCCACTGATGCAGATCAGCCCCGAGGAATTCGATGCCGTGGTGGGTCTCAACCTGCGCAGCGTGTTCCTCGGCTGCCAGGTGCTCGGCGCCCACCTGGCCGAGGCCGGTTACGGGCGGATCATCAACATGGCTTCGCTGGCCGGGCAGAACGGCGGCACCGCGACCGGTGCGCATTACGCCGCGAGCAAGGGCGCCATCGTTACCCTGACCAAGATCTTTGCCAAGGAATTCGCGACCCGCGGCGTTACCGTCAATGCCATTGCCCCAGGGCCGATCGACTCGCCGGCGGTGCATGCCGCGGTGCCCGCACAGCGGATGCAGGGCCTGTTGGCCAACATCCCGGTGCAGCGCCTGGGCGATGCCGATTTTCTTGGCGATCTGATCGTGCAACTGGCGCGGCCTGAGGCCTACTTCACGACCGGGGCGACCTGGGACGTGAATGGCGGCCTGTTCATGCGTTGAATTTATCCAGGACACCGGTCATGAATGAAGAACTGTTGAATGTAGTGGTGCGCAAACGCGAGATCCAGGGCGCCGACGTGGTCGTGCTCGATCTGGGACGCGCCGATGGGGCGGCGCTGCCAGCCTTCGAGGCGGGGGCGCACGTGGATATCCATGTCGCCCCCGGCCTGGTGCGGCAGTATTCGCTGTGCAGCGACCCGGCCGATGCCTCGGTGTATCGCCTGGGCATACTGAAAGACCCGGCCTCGCGTGGTGGCTCGGTGGGAGTGCACGAGGCTCTGGTGGAAGGGCGCCAGGTGCAGATCAGCGCGCCGCGCAACCTGTTCCCGTTGGCGGCCGATGCCCGCCGTTCGCTGCTGCTCGGCGGTGGCATCGGCATCACCCCGATGATCGCCATGGCCCATGCCTTGTACCAGCAGGGTGCCGATTTCGAGTTGCATTACTGCGGGCGTTCGCGCAGCCGCAGCGCCTTCCTCCAGGCGTTGGCCAGCGCGCCGTTCGCCGCCCGGGTGTTCACCCATTTTGACGACGAAGACACCGCCCAGCGCCTGAACCTGACGGATGTGCTGGGGGCCGGTACGCCGGGCACGCACCTGTACACCTGCGGGCCTTCGGGGTTCATGGACTGGGTGATTGCAGGCGCCCGGCAGCAGGGGTACGCCGAGGACCACATCCACAAGGAGTACTTCCAGGTCGAGGTCGACGCCAGGGGCGCAGGCTTCGAGGTGGTCGCCGCGCGCAGCAACAAGACCGTCCAGGTCGCCGAGGGGCAGAGCATCCTGGAGGCCTTGGCGCAGGTGGGCATCAAGATCGACATCTCGTGCGAGCAGGGGGTGTGCGGGACGTGCATGTGCGAGGTGCTCGAAGGTGAACCGGACCACCGCGACGTGTACCTGACCGATGAAGAAAAAGCCGCGAACGACCAGATCCTGGTGTGCTGCTCGCGGGCCAAGAGCAACAAGCTGGTGCTGGATATCTGAGGAGCACGACCATGGTAGACGTAACCCAATTCCGCAACGCAATGGCGATGCTCGGTGGCGCCGTATCGGTCATCACCACCGATGGCCCCGCCGGTCGCTTCGGCTTTACCGCATCAGCGGTATGCAGCGTGACCGACGCACCGCCGACCTTGCTGGTGTGCATGAATCGCTCGTCGTATTCCAACGAGCAGTTCAAGGCCAACGGCGCCTTGTGCGTGAACGTGCTGGCCGGTACCCACCAGGACCTGTCCGGGGCCTTTGCCAATCGCAACCTGAGCATGGAAGAGCGTTTTGCAACCACCCCCTGGACGGTGCTGGAAAGCGGTGCGCCGGTGATGCAGGAGGCGTTGGTGAACTTCGATTGCCGGATTGCCCAGGTGCATGAGGTGGGTTCGCACAGCATCTTCTATTGCGAGATCCAGCAGATCCGCCATGGGGGGGCCGACGATGGGCTGGTGTATTTCAACCGCGCCTATCATCGGGTGTGCGAGGCCTCCAAGGCCTGCTGAGGGTCAGCGCCCACGGCGTCGTGACACGCGCGCCTCGATGTTCTTGCGGCCGATCAGCAGCGGCGGTTTTTCCACCACCGGCGCGTCCGCCAGCCACTTGTACATCACCAGGCAGTCCACCAGCCCGAGGCGGGCGTGGCGGTAAGCCTTGGGCAAGCGGCCGACTGTGTCGAAGCCGAGCTTGTGCCAGAGCGCCACGGCCACGTCGTTGCTCGCCACTACCGAATTGAACTGCAGCGCCAGGAAACCTTCCTGGCGTGCCAGTTTCTGCGAGTGTTCGCACATCAGCCGGGCCACGCCACGCCCACGGGCAGCCTCGCTGACCATGTACCCGCAGTTGCCCACATGGGCGCCTGGACCGGCGGCATTGGCCTTGAGGTAGTAGGCGCCGAGCAGTTCGCCGTTCTCTTCGGCCACCCAGGTGTGCGCGGGGAGCTCCAGCCACAGCTGGCGTGCCTGTTCGAAGGTGATGGCCGGGTCGTAGGCGTAGGTTTCGCGGGCCTGGACGATGGCCTGAAAGGTGGGCCAGAAGCGCTCGAAATCGGCGGGCGTCATGGGGCGGATGTGGATCATGGCGGTTCCTGCTAGGGCTAGGCCGCCAAGTCTGGGTGGCGCAGCGCCGTCGCGCAAGGGCGGCGACGCTGCCTTGGCTCAGCCGTTGGCCTTGCCGACTGCATCCAGGGCACGGGCCGAGTAGACCAGCGCGGCACCGGCATTCATCGCCACAGCCACACCCAGGGCCTCGGCGATCTCTTCACGGGTGGCACCTTGTTTGACCGCCTGCTGCGAATGCACGGCAATGCAGCCGTCGCAGCGGGTGGTCACCGCCACGGCCAGAGAGATCAGTTCGCGGGTCTTGGCGTCCAGGTGGTGGGTCTTGGCGCCGGCACCGCTGGCGGTCATGTAACCGGCAACGGTGTCGGGAGACAACTGCTTGAGATCGCCGATGCCGGCCATCAACTGCTTACGGTAGGCGTCCCAGTCCATCATGCTCATCGTCTTCACCTTGGGGAGGTTGCGAGTGGAGCTTAGAGGCTAGTCGATGTTGTGGGCGCCTGTGCGCGGCGCCTCAGATATAGATGAACAGCAGGATCACAGCCGCCACTACCAGCCATTTCTCCAGGTAGTAACGCATGCGGTTGCGCTTTTTCAGTGCCTTGCCACGTTCGCGGATCTTGTAGATGCGGGTGAACAGGCGGTTGATACCGCCGGTCTTGTCGTTGGCATTGTTCGGCGCCGCTGCGGCCGCCATGACATTGCGGCTGAACCAGCGGTTGAATGCGGTGGCCCAGCGGTACTTGAGCGGGCGTTCGATGTCGCAGAACAGAATGATGCGGTTGTGCTCGGTGGTGTTGGCCGCATAGTGGATGTAGGTTTCGTCGAACACCACCGCTTCCCCGTCACGCCAGGCGTACTTCTCGCCATCCACATCGATGTAGCAGCCATCGTCGTTGGGCGTATCCAGGCCCAGGTGGTAGCGGTAGGAGCCGGCGTACGGGTCCCGGTGGCGCACCAGCTTGGCCCCTGGCGGCAAGGTGGCGAACATGGCCGCCTTGACCGAGCCGATGCCCTGCAGCAGCTCGGTGGTGCGCGGGCACAGGTTCATCGCCGAGGGGTGGCTTTCGCCGTACCACTTCAGGTAGAAGCGCTTCCAGCCGGTCTTGAAGAACGAGTTGAAGCCCACATCGTCATAATTGTCGGACTTCTTGATCTCGCCCACATGCAGCAACTGCTGGGCTTCCTCGCGGATCTCCTGCCAGTGATCCTTCAAGGGCTGCAATTCAGGGAAGGCCTCGACGGGCAGGTACGGCTTGGCCGGATGCTTGGAGAACAGGTACAGGAAACTGTTCACCGGGGCCAGGAAGCTGGAATGGTCACCCAGCTGACGGGTCAGCTTGTGACGTACGCGACCGCGCAGGTGAACATAGGCGATCGAGAGGGCGAATATCAGTACGAGTGCAATTTTCATGGACGATTACTTGTCGAAAAAATGGCCATGCGCCATGGCATAAGCCCGCCAGCATAAACAATCATGGGGGTAGTTTGTACATATTGTTACGTGAATGCATGGCGACTTAGGTGCAATGCCCTACAGTCTGCGCAAACGTTTTAGGTCAAGGAGTACTCATGGCTCAGGACATACGCCCCAGTGGCGCACCTTTCAAGCGGCTGTTCTTCGCCTTGCCAATCGCCGAGGGGCAGCGTCGCGACATCGCCCAGTGGCGGCGCAGCCTGGCGCTGCGCAGCGGCAAACCGGTCCCCCGCGAAAACTTTCACCTGACGCTGCTGTTTCTCGGGGATGTGGACGCGGCACAGATTGCAGCGGTCTGCGCCACGGTAGACAACCTCGTTCTCCCTGAAGCGCCGCTGCGTCTGCTGCTCGATCAGCTGAAGGTGTGGCAACGCGCCAATGTGCTGGTGCTCGAGCCGCAGGAAACGCCAGTGGCACTGCGTCAGTTGGTCTACGGGCTGCAGCAGGCGCTACTGCCCTTGGGCGTCGCCGAGCAGGCGCGGGAGTACCGCCCGCACCTAACCCTGTCACGGGACTACCGCGGCCAGCCGCCTGAGGCCACGGTGGCGCCAGACTTCTTCATGGTCGCCCGGCACTTTACCTTGTACGAGTCGCGCAAAGGCCGCTACTGGCCACTGGCGCAATGGCCGTTGACGGCGTGACGGCGCTCAAAACTGTGGCGTGTACTTGACCGTGAACAAGACGTTGCGTGGTTCGCCGTAGTTGTTGCTGCCATTGAGCTGGTTGAAGCCCGCTACCCAGTACTTCTTGTCGAACAGGTTGTTGCCATTGACCGCCAGGTTTACCTCAGGCGTCAGCTGATAGGCCAGGCGCGCGCTCCACACGGTATAGCCGGGGACGGTATAGGTACGCTCGTAGCCCAGCGTGTGGCTCTGGGTGGTAAAACCAAGGCCGGTGCTCCAGCGCTGGCCGTCCAGCGGCAAGGTGTAATCGGCCCAGGCCCGCAGCATGTGCTTGGGTGTCCACTGGCTGAACACGCGGCCTTCTTCCTCCGGGTCGTCGAGGAATTTGGTGGTGTTGTAGGTGTAGCCGGCAAACAGCTGCAGGCCGCTGAGCACCTCGCCGCTGATCTCAGCCTCGATACCCTGGCTACGCACCTTGCCGGCTGCGGTAGAGCAGTACCAGTCATCACAGGCGAAGCCCGAGGCCACGTCAGTGACCGCGCGGTTTTCCTGGTCGTAGCGGAACACCGCCAGCGAGGCGTTGACCCGGCCGTCGAACAGTTCTCCCTTCACGCCCGTTTCGTAGTTGCTGCCGATCACGGGCTTGAGCGGCACGTTGTTGACGGCCCGTTCGGTCTGCGGCACGAACACATCGGTGTAGCTGGCGTACCAGGCCCACTCGCGGGTCAGGTCATAGACGAAACCGGCGTAGGGGGTGACTTCGCCCGACTCGGTCATGCGGCTGGTGGGGTAGCGGGTACCAGGGTCGGTGCGGCTGTTGAAGTCGATCGAGTCCCAGCTGTAGTCGAACCAGCTGACCCGTGAGCCGACGATCAGGGTCAGGTCGGCGGTCGGTTTGACCCGCCAGACGCCATACAGGCCTTTCTGGCGTATGTCATAGCCGGCCTTGTTGGACCGCGCGCGCGCACCGTCGAACAGGCTGTCACGGCTGGGCTCCGGGCGGTTGTGGTCGATGTCGAAAATGTTGTCGGCGGAAACGTCGAAGTTGCGCCAGTAGGCGTCGTCCGAGGTCAGTTTGGAATAGTTGCCGCCCAGGGTGATTTCATGGGCCAGCGGCCCGGTGTCGAAGTGGCCCACCAGGTTCATGTCCAGGCCCAGCTTGGTGTTGTGAAAATCGGTGATCCAGTCGGCGTAGGTAATCCCGCTGCCGTCAGGTGCCACGCCGTTGCCGGTGGATTGCACGCGCTGGTGCGTGGAGGTGTTGGTTTCGTCCATGCGCACGGCGGCGGCCTTGAACGCCCAGCCATCGTTGAAGCGGTGCTCGAGGTCCAGGTAGTACGTGGTCACGTCAGTCTCGGCGCGGCTCCAGCGAGCGCCGGTGAAGGTCGAACGGGGCAGGTCGATGGGTTTGCCGTCAGCGTAGCGGGGTATGCCACGCAGCATCGGCCGCGACTGCTGGCGGTTGTAGCTGATGCCGGCACCGACAGTGGTGGCGTCGTTCAGGTCGATGTCCAGCGCACCATACAGGGAGTGGGACTTGGCCCATTGGTAATCGATGAAACTGTCGCTTTGGTCCTCATCCGCGACTAGCCGGCCGCGCACGCGACCGTCAGCGGTCAGTGGGCCACCGGCGTCCAATTGCAGGCCATAGTGATCCCAGCTGCCGGCCTTGCCGGTGACGGTGACCGTGGGTGCGGCCTGGCCGCGCTTGCGCACCAGGTTGATCGCACCCCCCGGGCTGCCGGTGCCTTGCAGCAGGCCGGAGGCGCCGCGCAGCACCTCGACGCGGTCGAAGAACACCAGGTCCTGGGTCGCCCAGTTGCCCAGCGAGTAGTTGTTGCGGGGTATGGGGACACCGTCGTACTGCCAGTCATCGATCTGGAAGCCGCGCGAGGTCACCACCATCCCTGGGCCAATGCCCTGAGCGCCAACGATGCCGGTGGTGTGGTTGAGCGCGTCCTGCAGGTCGGTGATGCCTTGATCGTCCAGCTGTTTGCGGGTGATCACGGTGATCGACTGGGGAATTTCCTTGAGGCTGTGTGTGCCTTTGCCCAAGGTCACTGCCCGGGCTGCATACGCGCCGCTGCCTTCGCTGGTGGGGTCCAGGTAATTGTCGATGATGGTGGTGCTGCTCAGCTCCAGTGCATCGCCCACCTGATTGGCCGGAGTCACACTGAAATGCCCGCTGCTGGTGATTCGCAACTGCAGGCCGCTGCCGACCAACGCCGTTTGCATGGCTTGCTCGGCGCTCATCTGGCCGACCACGGCCGGTGCCTGCTTGTCGCGTACCAGGGCCGGCTCCAGGGCGATGATGGTGCCGCTCTGACTGGCAATGCGGTTGAGCGTGGTGGCAAGGCTCGCAGCCGGCAGGTCGAACGACAGGGTGTACGCATGAGCGCTGAAGCTGGTCAGGGCAGCGACCAGGGGCAGGGCGCGGGGCCAGAGGTTGTGCACGGAAATCTCCCGATTTGTAGTGGCTTGTCAGGAGATAGGTGCAACGAGAAATGAAAACCGGACACGGCTGAGAATGATTTTCATGATTTTTTTTGCCCTGCCTGTGCAGGCCCGATCAAGGTCAGCCACCGGCCATACTGCCGGATGTTGATCGGCAGGCTCTCGGCCAGGGCTATCAGTGCTTCCTGCGGCTGATCGAGAGGGAACACCCCTTGTACCCGCAGGTTGCGTACGGCGGGGGCCAAACGTACATAGCCGCGCTGGTAGGGGCGCAAGGCATCGACCACTACGTGCAGGGGCTCGTCCAGCACTTCCAGGCGGCCGTGCAGCCAGGCGGCGCGTTGTTCTTGCGCTTCGGACAGCGGCTCGATGATGTGGCTGTGCAGCAACGCCGCCTGGCCTTGCTGCAGGTCTAGCCAGCGGCCATCGGGCAGGCTGGCGCGGACACTGTGCTCCAGCACCACCACGCGGGTGGCATCACCCTCCTGGCTCACCAGAAAGCGCGTGCCCAAGGCCTGGACCTGCCCCTGCGCCGTGCGCACGCGCAACGGGCGCTGCGGGTCGGCAGCGACCTGGATCAGCAACTCGCCCTGGCGCAACACCAGCAGACGTTGCGTGGTATCGAAGCGCAGGTTCACGGCACTGGCGCTGTTGAGGCTCAGGCGGCTGCCGTCGGCCAGGGTGAAGCTGCGCCGTTCACCGCTATCGGTGTGCAGGTCGGCCAGCCAATTCTGGGTGGTGTCGCTGCGCCAGCCAGCCCACAAGGCACCTCCGAGCAAACCGACACTGGCCAGGGAGGCCAGCACTTCCCGGCGTGAAAGGGTGGGCTGGAGCAGCACCTGGCGCGCTTCGGCCGCCTGCCCAGGGGCGCGTTGTTCCAGCGCACGCAAAGGGGCGAACGGCTGACCTATGCGACGTTGCAGGCGCTCCCAGGCCTGCTGGTGGGTGGGGTCCTGTTGCAACCACTGGGCCAGGCGCTGCAACAACGCGTCATCGGGTGTGCCTGCCTGGAGTGCCACCATCCAGTCGAGGGCCTGTTCGCTGACCGGGTCGAGGCTGGCGTTGCTCATGGCTGCAACTCGCTCAGGTAGCACTGGCGCAATGCCTGCTTCATGTAGCGGCTGACGGTGCGTTCGCTGATCTGCAGCTTGCTGGCGATATCGACATAGCTCAGGCCATCGAGCTGGCTATACAGGAAGGTGGCCTTGACGATGGCAGGCAGGCCGTCCAGCACCTGGTCGATGGTTACCAGGGCTTCAATCAGCAGCAGTTGCTCCTCGGCCGAGGGGGCTACGGGTTCTGGCAACTGCGCCAGGCGCTCCAGGTAGGCCTGCTCCAGTTGGCGGCGGCGATGGCGATCGAAGATCAGCCGGCGCGCAATGGTCGAGAGATAGGCGCGCGGTTGCTGGATGCTGTCGGGGTCGACGCGCGCGCCGAGCATCTGGCAGAACGCTTCGGCGGCCGTGTCTTCGGCGTCAGCGCGGTTGCGCAGGCGCTTGTGGATGTGTTGGAGCAGCCAGCGATGATGGTCGCTGAAGAAAAAGCCCAGCTTGCGGGTCGATGTGCTGTCCAACGCCTGGCATCCAGTTGTGAGTGTGAATCGTTCTCAATGGTAGCTGGGTCGATGGACGCCCCGCAACGGCGGCGTTGAAGCAGTGGCCTCACAGCTCAGGCCGGCAGGCTCTGATAGGGCAGCTCCTCCCCTGGGCTTCGGGCGAACTCGCGCTTGTACTCGCGGCTGAATTGCGAGGTGCTCTGGTAACCCACCCGATGCGCGACCTGCGCCACGCCAAAGCCTTCGCTGATCAGCATCTGTTGCGCCTTGAGCAGGCGCAGGCGCTTGAGGTACTGCATCGGCGCCATGTCGGTGCAGCGTTTGAAATGCTCGTGGAAGGTCGACACACTCATGTTCGCCCGTGCGGCCAGGGCTTCGACACTCAGCGGCTCGGTGTAGTGCTCACGCAGATGGGCGAGGGCGGCGGCAATACGGGCGAAGTGCCCTTGCTGTTCCACCAACGCCCGCAACACGCCCGCCTGCGGCCCGCGCAGCGCGGTATACAGCACTTCCCGCACCCGCGCCGGCCCCAGTACTTTGGCATCCAACGGGTCCTGCAGGCACTGCAGCAAGCGTTCGACACTGGCACGCATGGGGGCATCGAGTACAGCGGAGGTCATCGATTGGGGCGTTTGCGCCTGCACCGCCGGGTCGGGAGCCAGGTCCATGCTCTGTACCAGCTCACTGAGCACGGCACGGTCGATGTCGACTGCCACGCCCAACAGCGGCGCCTCGGGGGTGGCGAAGGTTTCGCACATGAACGGCACCGAGAGCGCCTGCACCAGGTAATGCCCCGCACCGTATTCCAGGGTACGAGGGCCCATGCGTGCAAGTTTGCTGCCTTGGGCAAGGATCATCAGGCTCGGCTCGTAGATCTGCGGGCTGCTGGCCACATACTGGGCCCAGCTCAATACATGCACCTGGGGCAGGTGGGTGGGCACGAAGCCCGGGCGTGTGGCCAGGCTGCGAATCAGTGCGCAGAGCGGGGCGTTGGCGTCGACGTGGCGGGTCAGGTGCATGATGAACCAAGGCAGAGAATCAGACAGTTGCATCATCGCAGATTGACGGTCTAGCGCCAGATGGGACACGGAAGGTTCGGAGAATCAGGCATGCATGCCGGAGAATTTGCCGTGGGCAGGGACGGCACAGGCGCGCAAAATGCGCCGCCTGAATCGTTTCACTTGCCCATGAGGTCCTGCATGTATACCGCTATCGGTTACGCCGCCCAAACCCCGACCAGCCCCCTGGCCCCCATGACGTTCGAGCGCCGCAGCCCGCGCCCGGACGATGTCGCTATCGAAATCCTCTACTGTGGCGTGTGCCACTCCGACATCCACCAGGCCCGCAATGAATGGGGCATTGCGGTGTACCCGCTGATGCCAGGCCACGAGATCATTGGCCGGGTCACGGCGGTGGGTGCCCAGGTCACTGCGCACAAGGTCGGCGATTTGGTGGGTGTTGGCTGCATGGTCGATTCCTGCCGCCATTGCGAGGCCTGCGCCAAGGACCTGGAGCAGTACTGCCTGGAAGGCCCAACCATGACCTATGCGACCCCAGACCGGGTCGACGGCAGCAATACCATGGGTGGCTACTCCAGCAGCATCGTCGTCAACGATCACTTCGTGGTACGCATCCCGGCTGGCATGGACCTGCCTAGCGCGGCGCCGATTCTCTGTGCCGGCATCACCACCTATTCGCCGCTCAAGCACCATGGCGTTGGCCCCGGCCACAAGATAGGCATCCTCGGCATGGGTGGCCTGGGCCACATGGGGATCAAGCTGGCCAAGGCCCTTGGCGCCGAAGTAACGCTGTTCACCCGGTCCCAGGCCAAGGCCGAGGAGGCCCGCCGCCAGGGTGCCGACCATGTCATCGTGTCCACCGACGCTGAGCAGATGCGCGCCGCCGCTGGCCGTTTCGACTTCCTGCTCGACACCATCCCGGTGCAGCACGACCTGAACCCGTACCTGGAAACGCTCAAGTTCGATGGCGTGCATATCCTGGTGGGCCTGATCGAGCCGATCGACCCGGCGGTACATGCAGCCCACCTGGTGACCAAGCGCCGGGTGCTGGCCGGCTCGCTGATCGGTGGCATCGCCGAAACCCAGGAAGTGCTGGACTTCTGCGCCGAGCACAACATCCGTTGCGACATCGAGATGCTGGATATCCGCAATATCAACCAGGCTTATGAGCGCATGATCGCCGGTGACGTGAAGTACCGGTTCGTGATCGACATGGCGACCTTGCAGGGTTGACCCCTGCCGGCACCGGCTCCCAGGTTTGTGGGAGCCGGCTTGCCGACCACAGGGCCGGTGCCGTCAATCACCAGAGCAATGGTTTTTCCCACCCCTTCCAGAACAACCAGCGGCGGACCTCGCCATGCTCCCCGGTTCCGATCTGCCATTCAGGCCGCCCACTGCCCAGGGCAATGACCGAAATGAAGCCGGCGTGGCTGGCCGCAACCAGTGTGCGGCCGTCCTCGCTGATGTCCATGGCGCTGATGGTCGAGCCCAGGTAGTGCTGCCAATGCGCCTTTCCATCCTCGCCAAACGCACGCAAGTAGCCATAGGCATCGCCTACGATGTACTCGCCATGGCCGGCCACCCCCGCATAGACCCGTGCGCCATCCTGCAGCAGCGGTGTGCGCGGGTCTTCGCTGTAGTAATCGGTGTCCAGCCCCGGCAGGTCGGCAACGCGCACCCCAACAGTGCCGCCGTTGTAGAAGTGGCAGGCGTTGACGATCAACTGGTCGCCGCTGCGGTTGAACAGGGCGAAATGCGGATATTCACCGCCCGGGCCGATCTCGGCCACCTGCTCCAGTTGCGCGTCCAGCACCAGGTGTCGGCTGCTTTGCTCGCCGAGTACGATCAGTTGCCCATCCGGCGACACCGCCCCATGCTCCATGGCCAGCCCCAGCGCGATATCGTCCGGGTCGGTGCCGTCGGCCAGTGCTTCAAGGACTTGCGCCTGGCGTGGCAGCAGGCGGGTAGCTCCCTCTGCTGCCAGCAGGAAAATCCCCTCGGCGCTGACCAGCAGTACCCGCTGGCCGTCTGGCAGCGGCACCAGCGCCGTGGGCGTCGGCGGCAGGTCGAACGGCTCGAACGGGTAACCCGCAGGCAAACCCTCCAGCCCGGTTGGCCAGGGCAGGCGGGCGACGTGCGGCCCGCCCCAGCCATCGGTGACACGCACACCCTCGGCATTGGCCAGGGCGAAATAACGCCGCTGCGGGCAGCGTCCGAAATGATCGGTGCCGATCACCGGCGTTACCCCGTGCTCGCCAATACGCACCACCTGGCCTTTTTCATGGGGCATGCCGATGCGCGCCAACAGGCTGCCGTCGTCGAGCAACAGGAGGCTGCAGATGCCTTGCCCATGCTCATCGAGCAAGGGCACCAGTGGCAGGTGCGCAGGTGGCCAGGCCTGGCGAAAGGCCTGGCGCTGCTGTTCATCGACACCGGGTTGGTTGATCGCCTGCAGGGCAGCCTGCCAGGCATCGAGCAGGTGGTCGGTGGCAATGGGCTGTGGTTCTTCGCGTTCGTCCCAGCCGTTTACGGCGCCTTGCGCGACGTAGCGGTTGATGGCCTGGGCGTAGGCGGTGACCGCCTGCTGCCATTGCTGCTGGGGATGTTGCTTGTCCATGGGCGGATCGGGCTCCTTGTTCCGCTTGCAGTTCACACAGAGCGCGCATGGTACCCCCAATGCGCCCCCGGTTGTGAGGCCCGGTATTGACGCGTACCATGCCGGCATTCCTTCCAATAACAAACCCGTGCCTCAGCGCGGCCGATACTTGGCCCCTGACGCGCGTGTTTTCGCCTTGCCTGCGGAGAACAGACTTCCACCCATGAACGGACCCATTCCCACCAACCTGCCACCGGCCACCGGTGGTGGCAGCTGGCTGAGCGTGATCGCACTGGCCCTGGCGGCCTTCATCTTCAACACCACCGAGTTTGTGCCGGTGGCGTTGCTCAGCGACATCGGCCGCAGTTTCGACATGACCACCGCGCAGGTCGGCCTGATGCTGACCATCTACGCCTGGGTCGTGGCGCTGGCCTCGCTGCCGATGATGCTGCTCACACGCAACATCGAGCGGCGGCGCCTGCTGCTGTTCGTGTTCCTGGTGTTCATCGTCAGCCACGTATTGTCGTGGTTGTCGCAGAGCTTTGCCATGTTGCTGGTGAGCCGTATCGGCATCGCCCTGGCGCACGCCGTGTTCTGGGCTATCACCGCTTCCCTGGCGGTGCGCGTGGCGCCGCAGGGCCAACAGGCCAAGGCGCTGGGCCTGCTGGCGACCGGTACTACCCTGGCGATGGTGCTGGGCATCCCCCTGGGCCGCGTGGTGGGCGAGGCGCTGGGGTGGCGCATCACCTTCCTGAGCATTGCCGGGGTGGCGCTGGCCACCATGCTCTGCCTGATAAAGTCGCTGCCGCTGCTGCCGAGCCAGAACTCCGGCTCCCTGCGCAGCCTGCCGATCCTGTTCAAGCGTCCGGCGCTGGTAATCACCTATGTGCTGGTGACGTTGGTGATCACGGCGCAGTTCACCGCCTACAGCTACATCGAGCCGTTTGCCCTGCATGTGGCGCAGATCGGCGGCGAGCGCACCACGCTGCTGTTGTTGCTGTTCGGTGGCGCCGGGGTGTTCGGCTCGCTGCTGTTCAGCCGCTACAGCGACCGTTTCCCGCACGGCTTCCTGGTCGGTGCGATTGGTCTGCTGGCGGCGTGCCTGTTGCTGCTGTTGCCGTCGTCGGGCAACTTCTATCTATTAGCCGGGCTGAGCATGTGCTGGGGGATCGCGATCCTGAGCTTCAGCCTCTCGCTGCAGTCCAAGACCTTGAAGCTGGCATCCGATGCCACGGACGTGGCCATGGCACTGTTCTCGGGGATCTACAACATCGGCATTGGTGGCGGGGCGTTGCTGGGCAGTATCGTCAGCAGCCAGATGGGCGTGGCCGACATCGGCCTGGTGGGCGGCAGTGTGGCAGTGGTCGGGCTGCTGCTGGCGGTCGCCAGTACCCGGCGCTTTCGTGAGGCCCTGAGTAACTGATTGACCTACCGGCAGCCAGCACCGCTTTCAACCCAGCAACGCTGCCCAGGCCGAGACCAGCAACAGCGCCGCCAAACCCCGGTTGAACCACAGCAACCGGCCCGGCGCCTGCAACCAGCGGGCACTGCCTACGCCCAGCAGTGCCCAGGCGGTCATGCTGGGCAGGGCAACCAGCAGAAACACCAGCGCCAACTGCCAAATCGGCAGCGTCGGCGCGGCGAATACGCCGACCACTGCAACCGCCATCAGCCAGACCTTCGGGTTGACCACCTGCAATGAGGCAGCGCTCCAGGCCCCAAAGGCCTTGCCCGATTGCGCCGCTAATGGCTCGCCTGCACTGCGTAACATGCGCCACCCCAGCCAGCTCAACCAAAGCACCCCGGCCCAGCTCATCAGTTGCTGGGCCAGTGGGTGACGCAGCAGCAGCTCGCCCAGCCCCAACCCCACCAGCAGCACGATCGCAGCCGCCGCCCCGCAGCCCGCCAGGATCGGCGCCACGCTCGCCCGTAGCCCCTGACGTGCGCCATGGGCGAGGATCAGCAGGTTGGTCGGCCCGGGGCTGATGCTGGCGACCAGGGAGAAAAGCATGAAGGGCAACAACGCGTGGGACATGATGAACGACTCCGATTGATCAGAGCGTCATGCTCGGCCATTGCGGCGCCTCAGTCTGGAAGGTTTGAGCAGCGTCGGCGGTAATCGGCTGGGGTCAGTTGGTAGGCGCGGCGGAACCAGCGCCCGAGGTGGCTCTGGTCGGCAAAGCCCAGGGCCATGGCCACCTCGGTGGGTGTCTGGCCGTTGGCGAGCAGGCGCCGCGCACGGGCCAGGCGCAACTGGATGAGGTAGGCATGCGGCGCCAGGCCAAAGGCGGCCTTGAAGGCGCGGGTCAGGCGGAAGCGGTCGACGCCGCAGGTCTGCGCAAGGTCGTCCAGGCCAATGTCCTGGTCCAGGTGCGCATGCAGGTAGTCCCGTGCCCGCTGCGCCGTCAGCGGCAGGCGCGGGTCAGGGTTGAGGCGCTTGCGCCAGTGCAGGTGGCGGGTGAGGCTGGCGAGCAACGCGTCCAGGGCGGTCTGACGGACAATACGCAGTTCCAGGCCATGCACCGCCTGGAAGGCGAGGGTGGTGGCGCGGGCCAGGTGGGCATCGTGACACAGGGTGTCGGCGAAACTCGGCAGGCTACCGCTGGGGGCGTGTTCGAATAGCACCCGCAGTTCGGCCTCCAGCCAGTGAGGTTCCAGGTACAGGGTCGAATAGGTAAACCCCTCGTCCGTTGGCGCATGGCCGTCGTGAATATCGCCAGGCTCAAGCAGGAACACCTGCCCTGGCGTGCTGCAGTGGCGCGTGCGCCGGCAATTGAATTGCTGCACACCTTGTTCGGTGACGCCGACCAGGAAGCTGTCGTGCCAATGGGGGTCGTAGGCATGCCCGACGAAATGCGCGCGGACCGACTCGATGCCGGTGTCGGCGTCTTGCTTGAGGTCGATCCAGTTGCTCATGGCGGCGGCGCTGTCGAGGGGAGGCCGTTCACCTTAACCCACAACCGAGTACGGGTTTAGAACAATTGTGCGCCGGCGGTCATTGCGGTTGCAGCGCTGCGAAGCGGTCGCGCAACCACAGGTGCAGCTGTGAAACGGCAGGCGACAGCTGCTTGCGATGGGGGCACACTAGGGTCACCGGGGTGTGCTCGCCAGGTTGCTCGGGCAGCAGCACTTCCAGTTCGCCGGCGGCGATGTTGGCGCTTACATCCAGCCACGACTTGTAGGCGATGCCATCGCCCAGTAACGCCCAACGCCGAACCACGTCGGCATCGTCGCTGAACAGCGGCCCACTGACCTGCACGGTACGGTTGCCCAGCCGCCACTTGTCGTAGATGCGCCCCAGTTGCAGGTACAGCAGGCAACTGTGCTGCTGCAGGTCTTCAACGCTCGTGGGCCGGCCATGTTTGGCCAGGTAGGCGGGCGAAGCCACCAGCACCCGGCGATTCCACGGTGCCAGTGGCAGGGCGATGTAGTTGGCCTCTTCGTTGCGGCCGTAGCGTATGGCTACGTCCACCGGGTCGCGGAACAGGTCGGCCACCTGGTCGGAAAGCAGCAGGCGCAGGGTCAGGTCCGGGTGCTCACGGCGAAAATCGCTCAGCCACGGCAACAGGATGTTGCGGCCCAAGTCCGAAGGCGCCGACACCTGCAGCATGCCGCGCAGGGTGCTGTGCGCACCGTGCAGGTTATCGCGGCCTTGGCGCAGGCTTTCGAGCACGTTGAGCGCAGTGGGCAGGTACAGCTCGCCCTCGGCGGTCAGGCGCAGGCTGCGTGTGGTGCGGGCGAACAGGCGCACATCGAGGTCGCGCTCCAGGCGCTTGATTGCGGCAGCGACCTGGCCCGGCAGTAGGTCGGCTTCGTGGGCAGCGGCGGTAAAACTACCCAATGCGCTGCTGCGCACGAACAGTTCGAGGTCGGTAATGCGGAGCATTTTCACTCCAGGGGTGAAAGTGTTGCTGCATTCTGCCGGTTTTTCCGAGTTACCGGAAAGATAATATGCGCGGTAAATCCCGTTCCGCTTATTGGAGTTGCTACATGGATACCGTCTCCCTGGCCAAGCGCCGCTACACCACCAAAGCCTACGACGGCGCGCGCAAGATCCCGCAGGCCACTGTCGACGCCTTGCTCGAACAGCTGCGCCACAGCCCGTCCTCGGTCAACTCGCAGCCGTGGCACTTCGTCGTTGCCGACACCGCCGAGGGCAAGGCGCGCCTGGCCAAGAGCACGACCGAAGGTTATGCCTACAACTCGCCGAAGATCCTCGACGCTTCCCATGTCATCGTGTTCTGCACCCGCACGGATATGACCGAGGCGCACCTGGACACCGTGCTGGACCAGGAGGCCGCCGACGGTCGGTTCCGTGATGATCAGGCCCGGGCCGCGCAGAACCAGAGCCGCCGGCACTACACGAACCTGCACCGCTTCGACCACAAAGACCTGCAGCACTGGATGGAAAAGCAGACCTACCTGGCCCTGGGGACCGCCTTGCTCGGCGCCGCCGCCCATGGTCTGGATGCCACGCCGATCGAAGGCTTCGACAGCAAGATCATGGACGCCGAACTGGGCTTGCGCGAACAGGGGTACACCAGCGTGGTGGTGCTGAGCCTGGGTTACCGCAGCGAGGCAGACTTCAATGCCGGGCTGAGCAAGTCACGGCTGCCGGCGTCCAAGGTATTCACCTTCCTCTGAGAGCCGCCTGGCCATTACCGGCACGAGGCCAACGCGCAAGGCTGAACGTGACTGCTGTGGCAGCGGGCGTGTGCCGCGATCAGGCTGTGCGATGGGCCGCGTTCAAGTGCACAGGCGTTGTGCGATAAGCGCCTCCAGCTTGCCCTGGTCTACCGCAAAGCCGCGAATACCCTCGGCCAGTTTCTCGGTGGCCATGGCGTCCTGATTCATCTGCCAGCGGAAATCACGTTCACTCAGTGGCGGTGGCGGCGCCTGGTGTTCGGCTGGCGTGGTGAGGGCAGCCTTCAGGCTGCCCTCGGTCACAGCCAGCGCCTCCAGTAACGCTGGGCTGATCGTCAGCCGATCGCAACCGGCCAACGCAATGATTTCACCCACGTTGCGAAAGCTTGCCCCCATCACTGAGGTCCTATAGCGATGCCGCCGCATGAAACCATAACTGGCTGCAACCAATTGAACCCCAGGCTCCGCCGCTGGCGTGTACTCGGTATCCGGGCAAGCGCGGCGATGCCAGTCCAGTACCCGGCCAACAAAGGGTGAGATCAGGTACACGGCCGCCTCCGCGCAAGCGCGTGCCTGGGCCAGGCTGAAAATCAGGGTCAGGTTGCACTGGATGCCCTCACGCTCCAACGTACTGGCCGCGCGAATGCCCTCCCAGGTAGCAGCGAGCTTCATGAGGACGCGTTCACGTGGGACACCCGCGGCCTCATACAACCCGACCAGGCGCCTGGCCTTGCCCAGGCTCGCCTGTTTATCGAAGGACAGGCGGGCATCGACTTCGCTCGATACCCTGCCGGGTATGTGCTGTAGCAGGTTGCAGCCCAAGGCGACGATCAGGCGGTCGGATATGTCTGCTACCGCTTCCACCAGTGGCACGCCGGCGGCTTTCGTCAGGGCGCATAGGTCATCGAGCAAGGCGTCGTATTGCCCCGACGCAATGGCCTGGAACACCAGGGTGGGGTTGGTGGTTGCATCGTGGGGGGCGAAGCGGCAAATGGCGCGAAAATCGCCGGTGTCGGCGACGACTGTACTGTACTGCCCCAACTGGCTGAGCAACGTCGGCATGGTGGTATTCCTTGGTCGTTATCGGTGGGCCAGGGGCTGGGCAGGGCGTGCTGACGCGCAACGTTGCCTGGTCTGGTCTGCCAGGCCGTGCATAGTGGGGCTCAAGGCGGGATAGGCCGCGCAGTAATGCGCAAACATCTGGTCATAAACGGCTTTGTTAGCGGGGTTGGGGTCGGCCCGTCGACGCAGGGTGCGCCAGTTGCGGATTGCTTCGATATCCTCGATGGCACCGATTGCCAGTGCCGCGAGCATGGCGCCACCCAGCGGTGCTTCGACCTGTTGTTCGATGGTGAGCACGGCGTAGCCCGTGACATCTGCGATGATCTGCATCCACAAGTCCGACGCCGTGCCGCCCCCGACCACGATCAGTTGCGGGTCAAGCTGCAGGCCTGCGCCGCTGGCCATTTGCATGTTGTGGCGCAAGGCAAACGCCAGCCCCTCGAGCAGCGCGCGATACAGGTGAGCCTTGTGATGGAACAGCGACAGACCTATATAGGCTCCCGACGCTTTGGCATCCCAGATTGGGCTGCGCTCGCCCATCAGGTAGGGCAGGAACAACAGTCCGTCTGCACCGGCGGGCGTCTTTGCCGCCTCCCGTTCCATCAACTGATGCACCTCCACGCCAGTCGACAGGGCAGCTGCTTGCTTTTCCTGCTTACAGAACTGCTCACGGAACCAACTGACGGCTGCACCGGCAGTAATGGCACCGCCAAAACTGTAAGTGTTCGCGCCAGCGTCGTAGACGTAAGGCATGTTGATCAGCCCTGGGCTGGCGTCCTTGCACGCTTTGATAAACCCCCAGCACATGCTGGTGCCCAGCATTGCTACGTGGTTGCCCGGAGCAATGACGCCAGCGGACAGCGTTGCCATTGCCGCATCGACCCCACCTGCCACCACCGCCGTGCCAGGCAGCAGCCCTAGCCGCTGCGCTGCAGCCGGCAGCAGGCTGCCAATGACTTCTCCGGGCGTGACCAGGCGTTGCGGCATCATGTTGGGGTCGATGCCCAGTGCATCGAGCAATGCCGGCGACCAGGCGCGCCTGGCCAGGTCATAGATGCCGCCGATATTGCCCGCTGAGCTGTGGTCCACCGCCAATTCACCGGTCAGGTGGTATTGCACGTAGCTATTTGGCGGTAGCAGATAGCGTGCCCTGGCCCAGACCTCAGGTGCGTTGCGCTTGATCCAGAGCATCTTGGTATAGCCGTAGTAGCTATCGATGCCGTTGCCGGTGACGCGCTGCAACTGTTCGACATCCAGATGCTCACGCACCCATTCGGCCTCGGCGATGGCGCGGCGGTCCATCCAGATCAGGCAGGGGTGCAGCGGCTTGATATCAGCGTCTACCGGGATTCCCGATCCACCGTAGAGGCTGCTGATGCAGATGGCCTTGATGCTGGCTGCCGGCACCTGGCTGCGGCGCACGCTGCTGGCGACTGTTTCATAGACTGCTTCCAGCCATACATCCGGCCATTGCTGCGCCCACAGTGGCCGGGGTTGTTCGACCTGATAGCTGGCAGAGGCCTGAGCGACCATGTCTGCGTCGGTAGACACCAGGAGCGCTTTGGTGCTTTGCGTGCCGATGTCGACTCCAATCACGTAATCCATTTTCACCCCTTCTTATTATTGGCTTGGCGTGTAATGCAGACGTCGACATAGGTATGCCGCCCGCTCCATGACGCCGCCATATGGTGGTTGCCCGTCCTTGGCAGATGAATGTTAACGTCAACATTTAAAAACGCTAGCACAGCGTTGTTGGCTTCACAATACGCAGGCGAGTTTGTGGCCTGGCGCAGAATCAGTGAGAATCGACGGGCAGCCGCTGACGACAGCCCCCGCAGACCAGCCAGCATCGAGCGTCCATGAACAAACTAGGCAAAGCCACCATTACCGACATCGCGAAACGCGTGAACATGACGACCGTCACCGTCTCGCGGGCGCTCAACCAGCCGGAGAAGGTCAAGAAAGAGACGCTGGAACAAATCCTCAAGGTGGCCAAGGAGCTCAACTATGTGCCCAATGCCTTTGCCCGTAATCTGAAGAATCGTGAAAGCCGGCTGGTGGGCCTGGTGACGGCAAGCCTGGAAAACCCGTTCTACGGAGAGATCATCAAGGCGATTACGCGCCAGGCCAAGACACGCGGCTATACCTTGATGCTGTTCGATACCGATGGCTCGCCGGAGCTGGAGGCGCGTGCAATCGATACGCTGCTCAGCTATCAGGTAGCCGGCCTGATGCTGTCGGTCATCAGCGACGATGACCAGTACCAGCCGAGCTACCTGGCCAAGCTGGAAATGGCGGCCATCCCGGTGGTGCAGATCGACCGCCAGCTGTCTGGGGCACCGTTCGCCGGGGTGTACCTGGACAACGAGCACAGTGGCTATCAGGGGGCGCGCGCCTTGCTTGCACAAGGCCTGCGCCGGGTCTTGGTGGTGGCAGGGCCACAGCGCTCGAGTATTTCCCTGGCGCGGCTGGCAGGCATCCGGCGGGCACTGGAGCAATGGCCGGAGCCGACGGTGGTGGAAGTCGTGCATGGGGACTACACCCAGGCACCGGCACGGGATGCGGTGCGTAACTACCTGCAAAGCGGCAAGTGGCCCGAGGTGATCTTTGGCCTGAACGCCCTCATGACCCTCGGTGCTTTGCAGGCCATGCGCGAGCTTGGCCTGAGCCGCAATGACATCGCGCTGTTCAGCATCGACCAGGTGCGCTACGCCGAGCTTTTTGGCGAGCCTATCCCTTGCATCAGCCACAGCGGCACCCAATTGGGCATAGGGGCGATCAACCTGCTGCTCGGGCAGATAGACGACCCTTCGCAGCCTGTTGAAGACAAAGTCATAGAAGGGCGGCTCCTGCTCTGATCCCCCGGCAGGGTATACATACTTGGTTAAAAATGTAGACGTTGACATTTTGGTCGGCGGGGTTTCAGATGGGCCGGCAGAGCGATGTAAACGTCTACATAACAATAATCAAGCGCCCCTGATCGTTCAGGGGTGGGAGGTGGCGAATGGCAATGCAACTCGAAGGTAAAGTGGCAGCAGTCACCGGCGCTGCGTCGGGGATAGGTCTGGCATCGGCCACGGCAATGGTGGCGGCAGGCGCCAGGGTGGTCATGGTTGATCGGGATGAAGCCGCCTTGGTCAGCGCCTGTGAGCGCCTGGGGCCGGCGGCCATGCCGCTGGTGATCGATCTGCTGGTCCCCGAATCCTGTGCGATGCTGCTGCCAAGCGTGCTGGCCAAGGCCGGCCAACTCGACATTCTGTATGCCAATGCCGGTTGCTATGTGGGTGGCGATCTGGTTGACGGGGATGTGGCCGCCATCGACCGAATGCTGAACCTCAATGTCAATGCCGTGATCAAGAACGTGCATGACGTGCTGCCGTACATGATCGACCGGGGTGAGGGCGATATTCTGGTAACGGGCTCGGTGGCGGGGCACTTCCCGGTGCCTTGGGAGCCGGTTTACTCGGCCTCCAAGTGGGCGATCAACTGTTTTGTGCAGACGGTGCGGCGGCAGGTCAAGGTACACGGTATCCGTGTCGGTGCAGTGTCGCCTGGCCCTGTGAGCAGTGCGCTGCTGGCCGATTGGCCGGAAGAGAACCTGAAGAAGGCAAAGGCGAGCGGCAGCTTGATCGAGCCATCCGACATAGCCGATGCGGTCATGTACATGCTCACACGCCCGCGCAATGTGACGATCCGGGACATGATCGTGTTGCCTTCGGCATTTGATATGTAGCAACAGGTAACCGCTGCACGCGTTGGCTCGCCCGGACACTGCTGCAGCGGACGCTGCGCCGCTAAGTGCAGCCCATCATTCAAACATGGGCTGCATGGACGATAGCCAGAAGCCCACGCCCGCTCTTGGTTCGGTCCGCCGTGCTGCTAACCACGAGCCAGGGGTTACCACAAGGCGACTGAGGCCGCTGCGACCGAGCGCCTGAATACCTCGATCGCCTTGTCCACCTCCGCCTCGCTGGTAAACCGCCCGATACTGACGCGCACGCTTTTGCGTGCCCGCTGTTCATCCAGCCCCAGCGCTAGCAACACATGTGAGGCTGCGTTGCTGGCCGAGTTGCATGCCGAGGTGGTCGACAATGCCAGCTCACCGGCCAATGCCATGCTGTTGAACCCCGCGGCCTCGATGCACAGGTTCAAGGTATGCGGGACACGCTGGCGGGCACAGCCATTGAGCGTGACCCCAGGCAGTGCCAGCAACCCTTCGCGCAACCGCTTGGCAAGCTGTTCGATCCGTTGGTGCTCGCTGTCGCCAGGCTGGCCTGCCAGGGCGAAGGCAGTGCCCATGCCAACGATCTGGTGAGTGGGCAAGGTGCCCGAGCGCAGCCCGCGTTCATGGCCGCCACCGTGAATCTGCGCACGCATCCGATCACGGGCGCGGGGGCCGACGTACAACGCGCCGATACCCTTGGGCCCATAGACCTTGTGCGCCGAGAACGACATCAGGTCGACCGCCTGGGCCTGCAGGTCGATGTCCACTTTGCCTACCGCCTGAGCGGCATCGACATGCAACAGGGCGCCATGGGCACGCAGGCGCTCGCCTATGGCGGCGAAATCAGTGAGGGTGCCCAGTTCGTTGTTGACTGCCATCAGCGACACCAGGCGGGTATCGGCACGCAATGCTGCCTGCACATCGTAGGGCTGGATCAGGCCCGCGGCGTCCGGCGCCAGGCGCGTGACCGCCCAGCCTTGGCGCTCCAGTTCGCCGACGGTATCGAGCACGGCCTTGTGCTCCAACTGGCTGGTGATCAGGTGCCCCGGTTGCTCAAAACCCTGGGCGATGCCCTTGAGTGCAAGGTTGTTGGACTCAGTGGCCCCGGAGGTCCAAACCAGCTCATCGGCGCTGGCACCGACCCGCGCGGCCACCTGCTCGCGGGCTTGCTCGACGGCTTCGCGGGCGGCCTGGCCGTAGGCATGGCCACTGGACGCGGGGTTACCAAAGTTCACTTGGCGGCCGAGGCAGGTGAGCATGGTTTCGATGACCCGGTCGTCGACCGGAGTGGTGGCGGCGTAGTCGAAGTAGAGTGGGGCACTAGGCATAGCGGCGGGTCCGTTGCTGTCACCGTGGAGTCGGCGATCGTTGCAGCAAGCGTAATCGCCGGGGGAAAAAAACGTTTGCCTTTTTATTCATGTTACGGCCCCGCTGTCAGAAAAATATTCTCCATAAGCAGGTTGCCGTAGAATTTTTAACGCGCCTGCGTGCTCAGGCCGGTGCCGCAGTTCGCTCTTCCTCCGCCACCACCCGCTCGCACAACTCGATGATCTGCTCGCGCATCCAGCGGTTGGCCGGGTCCTGATCGGTGCTTTCATGCCAGTACAGGTGCGTTTCCAGCGGCGCAATGTCCACCGGCAGCGGCTGGTAGCGCAACTGATGACGGCGGGCAAAGCGTTCCGGCACGGTCATCGCCATGTCGGTCTGCTGCAGTACCTGCGACGCCATCAGGTAATGCTGCGAGCGCAGGGCGACCTTGCGTTGCACGCCCATCTTGCCCAGCGCCAGGTCGACATAGCCCAGGCCATTACGGCGGCTGGAGATATGGATGTGGGTCATGCCCAGGTAACTGTCGAGGGTCAATTTGCTGTCCGCCAGCGGATGGCCCTGGCGCAGGGCGCAGACGTAACGGTCCTGCATCAGCTTGACGTGGCGCACCTGCGGGTCGGTGTTCAGCGGCGCATCGACGGCAAAGTCCAGGCGCCCGGCGGCCAGTTCCTTGGTGGTTTCCCGGCGTTTGCACAGGAAGCTCTCGATCAGTACCGCCGGGGCCAGACGGCGCAGGCGCTGGAACAGCGGCGGCAGGATCACCGCCTCGGTGAGGTCGGTCATGCTGATGCGAAAGGTCTTGTTGGCCTGCTGCGGGTTGAAGATGCGGCTTTCCTGTACCGAGGTACGCAGCAGCGCCAGGGCGTTGCGTACCGGGCCAATGATGTTCTGCGCCATGGGTGTGGGCACCATGCCCTGCGCGGTGCGCACGAACAACGGGTCGTTGAAGGTTTCGCGCAACCGTGACAGCGCGTTGGACACCGCCGGCTGGGTAATGCCGACGATCTGCCCGGCGCGGGTCAGGTTGGCTTCGGTGTAGATCGCATCAAAGACGATGAACAGGTTGAGGTCGACCTTGCTGAGGTTCATGGACGCCGCTCTTTGTTGGAATTATGGCCCGATCATATATCGGTTATGAATGTTTATACACGCAGAAAATAGACTAGGTAGATTGAGGGTGGCTGCTCTAGGCTCTGCCCATGTACTTCGAACCGTGAAGGTAGCCCTGATGGATTTCGCCTATTCGCCCAAGGTCCAGGCACTGCGTGAACGTGTTGCAGCGTTCATGGACGCCCATGTTTACCCCGCCGAGCCGGTATTCGAGCGCCAGGTCGCGGAGGGTGACCGCTGGCAGCCCACCGCAATCATGGAGGAACTCAAGGCCAAGGCCCGCGCCGAAGGGTTGTGGAACCTGTTCTTGCCCGAGTCGGAGTACGGTGCCGGCCTGAGCAACCTGGAATACGCGCCGCTGGCCGAGATCATGGGGCGTTCGCTGCTGGGCCCGGAGCCATTCAACTGTTCGGCACCGGACACCGGCAACATGGAAGTGCTGGTGCGCTATGGCAGCGAGGCGCAGAAGCGCCAGTGGCTCGAGCCGTTGCTGCGGGGCGAGATCCGCTCGGCATTCGCCATGACCGAACCGGATGTAGCCTCTTCGGACGCCACCAACATGGCCGCCACGGCTATCCGTGACGGTGACGAATGGGTAATCAACGGCCGCAAGTGGTGGACTTCCGGTGCCTGCGACCCGCGTTGCAAGGTGATGATCTTCATGGGCCTGTCCAACCCCGAAGGCCCGCGCCACCAGCAGCACTCGATGGTGCTGGTGCCCACCGATGCCCCCGGGGTGAAGATTGTCCGGCCGTTGCCGGTATTCGGCTACGACGATGCTCCCCATGGCCACGCTGAAGTGCTGTTTGAAAACGTGCGGGTGCCCTACGACAACGTGGTCCTGGGCGAGGGCCGCGGCTTCGAGATCGCCCAGGGGCGCCTGGGCCCTGGCCGTATCCACCACTGCATGCGGTCGGTAGGCATGGCCGAACGTGCCCTGGAGCTGATGTGCAAACGCTCGGTCGAGCGTACTGCGTTCGGCCGTCCGCTGGCGCGGCTGGGCGGCAACGTCGACAAGATCGCCGACTCGCGCATGGAAATCGACATGGCCCGTCTGCTCACCCTGAAGGCGGCGTACATGATGGACACCGTTGGCAACAAGGTGGCGCGCAGTGAGATTGCGCAGATCAAGGTGGTGGCGCCGAACGTGGCCTTGAAGGTTATCGACCGTGCGATCCAGATTCATGGCGGTGCAGGGGTGAGCGCAGACTTCCCCCTGGCGTACATGTATGCCATGCAGCGCACCCTGCGCCTGGCCGATGGGCCGGATGAGGTGCACCGTGCGGCAATTGGCAAGTATGAGATCGGCAAGTATGTGCCAGCGCAGCTGTTGCGCGGCGAGCGGTGAGGCGTGGCTCGCCACGTCTGGGCAGCACCGGTTCACTTGAGCACGAGGGGGCCGCAAAGCGGCCCCCCTGTTGGGCCTCAGCGTGATGCAGTACTGGCGGTATCGGTGATAACCCCTACGTCGTCACCCGCAACGAAGTTCGGCGGCAGTGCCTGATTCAACAGATAGTCGCCGATGACCCTGGCCTTGTAGAGGTGAGGGTTGTGCGAGGACAGGGCGCGCGCGTTCCGCCAATGACGGTCCAGGCCGCCTTTGGCATCGATGGCGGAAGCGCCAAGGGTATCGAACAGTTCTGTGGCCGCATTGAGCACCAGTGGGATCAAGGTGACTTGTGCAGACGAAATGGCCAGGTCTGCCTTGACATAGGCTTCGTCAGTAGCCGGGGAATGCTCCCCTTGCGTATTCCAGACCTGCCACGCGTCCTGAAGTACCTGGGCGGCGCCCAGCACGATCGAGCGCGCCGAGGCAGCGGCGGCGCCAATCTTGCCTACTTGCATCTGGATAATCGGATCGTGCCGGGGCAGGCCGCCGGGCCCTGTGTAGTACACCCTTTTTCGCGTCGCGACCTGCTGCGTGACATCGTGGGTGATCGCGCTGGCGACGCCCGCGAGGGTTGCTAGGTGCACCAACTGTGCGAAACCGCTGCCAGCCCTCGTGGTCTTTTTGATGGGGGCGGAGATTTCCTCGGCATGCACCACGACGTCCTCGAACATCGACGATCCGGTCGCGGTCAGGCGCTGCCCGAAGCCATCCCAGTCATCCACCAGCGTGACGCCTTTTCTGTCTGCAGGAACGGTCACGATCACACGATTGTCGTGTTCGTCGGCGGCGACCACTGGGATCCACTGTGAGTAAAGGCTACCGGTGCCGTAGGCCTTCTTGCCATTGAGCCGGAAGGTGCCGTCCGCATGCGGTAATACCCGGGTGCGAACTTCCCCGATCGGTGTGCCTGGCGGCTCGGTTGTCGCGTTTCCAAACAGCTCGCCACGTGCAACCCGGTCAATCCACACTTTCTGTTTGTGCCGCTCATCACCGATCACGATACGCTCGACACGCGAAAAATGAAGCCTGAGTGATTGAGGGATATTCGAGTCGGCCGATGCCAACGCAATCAACAGGTCAAACAGTTGGACCATGGACGCACCGTATCCGCCGAGCTCGACGGGCACCCGCAGGGCACCGAAACGTGCCTCCCTCAGCCAGCCAATCTGTTCGAACAGCAATGTCCGGTTGCGTTCTCGCGACGAGGCGTCGGTTCGTATCCTGTCAAAGATGGGCGTGAATATCGTTAGCAGCTCGTTGGTGTCGTATGCAGGTCTAGTAGCGGTCATTGAAGGCATCCTTGAATGGCGTTGTTGAATGTGACGGTGCTTCTGCAAGCAATGCGGGGCCGTCGTGGGCACCTTGAAGTGCCCACGCCAAGCCAAGTGGGGCGAATCAGTTACGGTGATTGAGTGCGCTGGACAGCCGGTTGCCGATGCCTTGGATAATGCTCACCATGACAATCAGAATGAGGATGACGCTGACCATGACAGTCGTGTCGAATCGTTGATAGCCGTAACGTATGGCCAGGTCTCCAAGCCCGCCACCCCCGACCACACCGGCCATGGCCGACATGCCCGTTACCGACACCAGGGTCACGGTGAATCCACCGATGATTGCGGGTAGGCCCTCGGGCAAGAGCACATGCCATACGATCTGCCAGCTTCGTGCACCCATGGCCTGTGCTGCTTCGATCAGGCCGGGGTCTATCTCCCGCAGGCCCACTTCGGCAATGCGGGCAAAATACGGCGTGGCCGCCACGGTAATGGGTACCACGGCGGCCCACAGGCCTAGCGATGTGCCGACTAGCAGGCGTGTCACTGGAATGAGCGCGACGAGCAGAATGATGAACGGTGTGGAGCGCAACGCGTTGACGGTCCAGCCGACGATCCGGTGCAGGCCCGGTGCCTCGCACAGGCCGCCACGCCCGGTGACGATCAGCAACAAGGCGATCGGCAGCCCGAACAGCAGTGTCAGCAGCCCGGCCACAGCGACCATCTGGAAGGTTTCCCAGGCGGCGCTGAGCAACAGCTCGACGAGCGCATCAAACGTCAGTTGTAACATGGCCAAGGACCTCGACATCAACGGTGTAGGGGAGCGCGCTTAGCCGCTGCTCAATGTCTGCGAGGGTGTTGCCTCGCGAGGGGGCGCAGACCAGTAGCCGCCCAAAGGTGTGGGCGTTGATCCGATCCACCGCACTGTCCAGCAACTTGACCGGCCCGTTGATCACCTGCAGCACCGCCTGCAGGTCCGGCGCGCTGATATGGCAGGGGCGCAGCGTTGCGCGTATCACCAAGGTACCTTCACCTGCCGGGTAGCCGGGCTGGAGGTGCGCGACCAAGTCGTCAGGAATGGCGTGGTCAAGTTGCCCGAGCAGCGATTTCGTCACCCCGTGCTGGGGGCTGCCAAAGACCCTCCAGACTTCGCCAGACTCGACGATTTCGCCACGATCGAGCACGGCAACGCGATCACAGACCTCGCGGATAACGGCCATCTCATGGGTGATAAGCACCACGGTGATGCCGTTGCGCCGGTTGATCTCGCGCAGCAGTTGAAGAATTGAACGGGTGTTTTCCGGGTCGAGCGCCGACGTTGCTTCGTCGCAAAGAAGGATCTGTGGGTCATGGACCAGTGCGCGGGCAATGCCCACCCGCTGCTTTTGTCCACCCGACAATTGCGCCGGATACGCGTCGCGTTTTTCCGACAACCCAACCAGCGCCAGCAGTTCAGTTACCTTGGCGTCGATGCGAGCTTTGGGTACGCCCGCCATGATCAGCGGCAATGCGACGTTGTGCGCAACGGTTTTTGCCGACATCAAGTTGAAATGCTGAAAGATCATTCCAATGCCGCGCCGCAGTTGCACCAGGCCTTCGCCTGCGAGGTCGTGGGTGGGCGCGCCATTGACGGTGATGTTGCCGTGTGTGGGCTTTTCCAGCAGATTGATCAGCCGGATAAGCGTGGACTTGCCCGCGCCGCTGCGCCCGATAAAGCCGAAAACCTCACCCTGTTTGATCGAGAGGTTGATGTTCACCAGGGCATCCACTTCACCCGCGGGGGTCGCGTAGCGTTTGCTGATGTCAACGAACGTCATGCTGTCTGCTGACAGCGCGTCGGTGTGAGTGGCGCGCGCGCTGTCGGCGTACTGCGGCAGTGAGCGGGTCGATGACACGTCGGCCGCGGCTGTCAGGCTTTGTGCAGGGTTGCTCGCCATCACACATCACCTTCAGGTGCATGACGGAACTGCCTTCCGTAATGGCGGGGCGAAAGATGCGCAGCATTGGGGCCGAACAATTTCTCGCGTAGCGTGCCTTGGGCATAATCGGTTTTGAAGGCGCCGCGTTGCTGCAACTCTGGCACTACCAGGTCGACGAAATCCTCATAGCTTTCCGGCGTCACGACACGCATGAGGTTGAACCCGTCAATGCCGGTTTGTTGGGCAAACGCGATCAGTTGTTCGGCTACCTGGCTGCCTGAGCCGACGATGGGCGTATTGCGCGAACCCAACTTCATCTGCGCCAGCAGTCGCCGCACGGTCCACGGGGCGCCGGGGTTGTAGCGGGTGATGGCGTCCAGTGAGGCGACCATCGCCTGGGTGTTCTGCAGTGTGATTGGCTCATCCAGCGCATAGCGTGAAAGGTCCGCGCCAATCGACGCACTGAAATGCGTCAGGCCGCCTGCCGCGCTGGCGTAGTGTTCGTACTCGCGCAGTTTTTCCTGGGCAGCCGCCTCGGTTTTGTCCACGACCACCACCACGCCCACGAAGACCTTGATATCGTCGGCGGCTCGTCCGTTGGCCACCGCTCGCTTACGCAGATCGTCAACGATGCTTTTGGTCACTTCGACATTCTGGTTGTTCGACGACATGAAGATGCACTCTGCATGGCGCGCGGCGAAGTCGCGGCCACGCGCTGAGGTGCCTGCCTGGAACAGCACCGGCGTGCGCTGGGGCGATGGTTCGCACAGATGGATGGCATCGAGCTGGTAGAACGGGCCGTCATGTTTGACGCGGTGAACCTTGCTGGGGTCGGTAAAGCGCCCGGTGTGGCGGTTGCGCTCCACAGCATCGTCTTGCCAACTGCCTTCCCAAAGCTTGTAGACAAGGTCCAGGTAGTCATCGGCCATGTCGTAGCGGTTGTCATGGCGGATCTGTTCGGTCAGGCCCATCGCGCGCGCGGCGCTGTCCAGGTAGCCCGTGACGATGTTCCAGCCGACGCGACCGTTGGTTAGGTGGTCCAGCGTGGAAAAGCGCCTGGCCAGCAAGTAGGGCTTTTCATACGTCAGGTTTGCCGTAACGTTGAAGCTCAGGTGCCGGGTGGCGTAGGCCATTGCCGAAAGGGGAATGATCGGGTCGTTGATCGGCACCTGTACCGCCCCGCGCAACGCAGCCTCCGGCGACCCGCCCCAGACATCGTTGGTGCCTATGACATCGGCCAGGAACAGCCCGTCGAACTTGCCGCGCTCAAGCGTTTTTGCCAGGTTGACCCAATAATCCAGGTTCGCATAGTTTGGCGATTGGTCACGCGGGTGCGTCCACATGCCATGGGAAATGTGGCCAACGCTGTTCATGTTGAACGCGTTGAGCAGTAATTTTTTATCTGATTGCATTACCTACTCCAGCGGTTGTAAGCCCGTGGCTGCGAACCCTGATGGGTTTGATCCGGTAGTTGCCGCGCAGCCACTGAACTTCGCAATGGCACTTACCAGGCAAAACCCACTTGCCCGTTGTACAGGTCGGTCAATATCTTTTTCACTTCGGGCGCGGTGTCGTAGATATTGATGAACTCGGCGATACGTGGGTCGCGGGCGTGGTCAGCACGCGCAACCCAATGGATGGCGTAGAGGTTGTCAGGCTTCTCGAACACCAGCGCATCGGCCGGGTCCTTGCCCGCCAGTTTGATGAACGAGGCGAAGGTCAGGCCGACATCGACATCCGGCAGCGAGCGGACCACCTGCTGGGCCTCGACTTGAATGAATTGAAGCTGCTTGGGGTTTTCCACCACGTCCTGCAAGGTGGCGCCATAGCTGGCGCCAGGCTTGAGTTTGACCAGGCCCAGGGACTGCAAGAACAGCAGGGCGCGGCCGGTGTTGACAGGGTCGTTGGCGAACGAAATTTTCGCGCCGTCTTTCAGGTCATCGAGGGATTTGAGTTTTTCTGTGTAGGCGCCCAGCCAACTGATATAGCCCGGTGCAACGGCGGAGAACTTCCAGCCATTGGCTTTTTGCGCATTCTCAAGAAACGGAACGTGTTGGAAGTAGTTGACATCGACGTCACCGTTGTTCAGGGCGCTGTTGGGCGTTACCCAATCAGTGAATTCATACAGTTTGACGTGCAGGCCCTTCGTTTCTGCAACTTGCGCAGCGTATCGAACCGCTTCGTTTGCCGGGCTCGCGGCCAGGCCAATTTTCAACGTTTGTTCTTCAGCGACGGTGAATCCGCTTATTGTCAGAGCGCCAATACTGGTAGCCAAGGCAAGCATGCCCAGGGTGCGACGAGTCATCATGTTGAAAGTCCTTGGGTAATAAAGGGTCGGTTGTAAGCTCACAGGAAGTGGCTCAGTCGCAAACGTGCGGTGGACGATGGGGTACTTAATGGGTGGCCAAGGCCGGCCAATGGAATTGAACCGTTTCATCCTGGGAAATGGCATGGCCCAGGTTCCGCTCCCAAGTCAGGTAATCGCGGAAAATCCGCTCACGGTCTACCTTGGCGCGCATCGTCGAGCCCCAGTCGTCGTCGAAGGGCGTTATCAACTGTTGCGGCTGGATATCCGTCTCCAGGGCAAGGCCTGCCTGGCGCCAGGCCTCGGTACCGCCCTTGAGTGCGTAGGCGTCGATCCCAAAGGCTTGGGTCAATTGCGCTGCGGCATAGGCCGCATTGACTCCGTCGGGGGAGGTGAACAGGATCGGCCCCGGCGGCTGGGTTTGCAGCCAGGCCGGCAGCGAAGGTCGCAACGCGAATTTCGCACCGGGAAGATGCCCCTGTTCGTAGTTCAGGCTGGGCCCGACATCCACCACGCACAAGCGGTCGAAGCGCGCTTGTACCTCCTGCGCAGTCAACCACCGGACCTGCTCCGGCACGGCCACGGTGTTTGCCCCGCTGACCTGTTCGAAATTGCCCTGATCCATTGCCAGTACATGAATCTCGGCGTCGTTGAAATGGGAGAGCCAGTAGGCGCTGACCGCTGCGCGCTTCAGGTGGGGGTCGTCAACAAGCACGATCCTGGCATTGCGCACTGGAACCTGGGTGTCATAGGTCATCAGCAATTGGCCACCCGGTGCAGACACGGCCTGTGCAAGGTGCCCAGCGAGGTAGGATGCCTCGGGGCGGACGTCGAAAACGTAGAGTGTTCTGACGTCTTGCTCCTGCAGCAGCTGACGGTAGTGGTTGTGATCAATCACACTCAGGGCGTGGCGTTGCAGGATGCTTTCAGCGTGGCGCCGCAACACCAGGTCCGATGCGACATCCCCCGGGGCTGGCAAATGGGGGTCTCCAGGCCCGGTGGGCACACCCTGAAGGAATGAAGCCATGATTCCGTCTTCCAGGAAGGCAACGTTTGGCTGGTTGCCAAGGTGGGCGAGGGTGGTGGTGGCGACGATCCCACGGGTGCGACTGAAGCAACTGATGACATAAAGATGCGCCGCATCAACCCGGTTCAGGTCGTAAAGTGCCAGTTCCACACCGGGCACATTACAGGCGCCGGTAACGGTGAGTTTTCGATATTCCTGTTCGGGCCGGCAATCAATGAGGGTTGTTGGCTGGCCATTGTTCAGGCGAGCTTGAAGTTGTTGCACCGTTATCGTCGGTGTTGCGTAATGGGCGTGCGCCAGGTCGGCAAAGGTCTTGACCCATGTGTTGTAACCCGTACCCAGCGCATATCCATGGGCTTTCCAGGCGTTAATGCCACCTTCCAGAATGCGCAAGTCTGTGTAGGACAGTGCATTCAATACTTCCCACGCCCGCTCGGCTTCACCCGCTGAAGTGCCAGCTTGATCAATGATGACAATCGGCACTGTTTTGCGCGGCAGGGTATGAAAAAGTTGAAGCTCCAGGCTGCTCAACGCAACATGAGACGATACGTTGATGTGGCCTTCGGCGTAGAACTTGGCTTCGCGGACATCAAGGGCTGCGATTTCGCTGTTCTGTACTAATGCATGATGAAGGTCGTTTGCCGAAAGTGTTTTGATTGCCTGTGCCCGCGCCATTGTCTATCGCCCAGAAGTTGTACTGATCGGCGAACATTTTTATCGGCAATGCTGCGGGTCTAGCAACTCGAATAATCTGTTCTCAGGGATCGGATTTTCTGTTGGGCACGCCCCTGCTGCTTATTCTTTTCAGGAATAAAAATATTACATAACAGCATTTCTATAGCATATGCCCGGTACTTATAATCACGGCTGATTGGTGTGCCTGCACCCCTGCCAGAGGGCCTCTGCGTGGGGTTGCCCACCCGAGCGACCGGCAAGACAACTGGCGGCAAGAGGGATTGTTCCTGTGCCCATGACATGAGGGGACCGCCATGGCGTTTAACTACTCACTCAAACAACTTCGATACCTTGTCACGACCGTGGAGTGCGGAAGCATTTCTGAGGCATCTCGCCGGCTTAATATTTCAAATCCCGCCATCTCATCGGCAATCAAGGACCTCGAAAGTCGGTTCGACCTGCAGATTTTTGTCCGTCATAAATCAAACGGTTTGATGCTCACGCCCGCCGGCTCACATTTTTTTGAGCGGGCCGTTAGCTTGCTTCGGGATGCGCGCGCGTTTGAACAACAGGTGAATGGCGACAGTGAAAGAATCAGCGGCGAAATTGTACTGGCGTGTTACGAGCCTATTGCTTCTTCCTATATGCCAGAACTGTTGAGCTCGTTTGAAAACCGCTTTCCCTCGGTGCGAGTCTCTCTTCATATCGTTAACCAGAACAAGATAGTGGAAGGGCTGAGGTCTGGTGCTTTCGACCTGGCCTTGACCTACTCGGCGGGTTTAAGGGACACACATAAATCTATAGCGCTTCTGCCGGACCTGTACCCGCGTGCGGTGTTGCCCGCAGATCATGCGCTGGCTAACCGCGAAATGCTGTCGTTGTCGATGATCGCAAAAGAACCGCTGGTGTTGTTGGATATCTGGCCGAGCAACCAATATTTTATCGGGCAGTTCGAGGTGGCCGGCTTGCGGCCCAATATCGCTTACAAAGTGCCATCGATGGAGCTGGTGACCGCCTTTGTCGGGCAGGGGCTGGGGGTGTCGATCCTGGTGACCTTGCCCGAACAGATACAGACACCCAACGGCAAGAGGGTCGTCACGCTGCCGCTGGATGGCGCATTGCTTCCGTCGAGCACGGTGGTGGCGTGGAACCGGGATAAAGACCTTACCCGCCTGACCAGTGAGTTTGTGAACCACTGCAAGCAAGAGATCAAACTACCGAAGCACATACGGCCGTTTACCCCCGAACAGGTTTTACACTGAACCGACCGTAGTGTTTACCGGCTGTGCATCGGCCTCAATCACCAAGGGGGGCCTTGGGCCTGTCATCCGTCACTTGCTCGCCGCGCGTCTTGAGCAGCGAGATCACCACCCCACCCAGCAACAGCCCGAACGTCACCCCCAGCGAGAGCAGTGCCGGCACCTTGCCCACCATGCCGTGGTAGAAGATCTTGCAACCGATGAAGATCAACACCAGCGCCAGTGCGTACTTGAGGTAGACAAACCGGTGCATCAGCGCTGACAGGGCGAAGTACAGCGAACGCAGGCCCAGAATGGCGAAGATGTTCGAGGTGTAGACGATGAACGGGTCCTGGGTGATGGCGAATATCGCCGGCACGCTGTCGACGGCAAATACCAAGTCGGCCAGCTCGATCAACACCAGCGCCAGAAATAGCGGCGTGGCATAGCGCAGTGCCTTGGTCTGCCCGGGCGGAGTAAGGCGCACGAAAAAGTGTGAGCCATGGATTTGCTCGGTCACGCGCATGTGCCGCCTGACGAACTTCAGCACCGGGTTATTGGCCAGGTCAGGGTGGCTGTCTTCTTTCGACAAGGCCATCTTCACCCCGGTGAACAGCAGAAAAGCGCCGAAGAGGTACAGGACCCATTCGAAGTTCTGCACCAACGTCGCACCCACGCCGATCATGATCGCCCGCAGGAACACCACTCCCAGGATGCCCCAGAACAGCACCCGATGCTGGTAGCGGCGGGGGATGGCGAAGAAGCCGAAGATCATCGCCATGACGAATACGTTGTCCATCGACAACGATTGTTCCACCAAAAACCCGGTGTAGAACTCCAGCGCCGACTGCGCGCCCAGTTCGTACCAGACCCACACGCCAAAGAGCACGCCCACGCTGAAGTAGCCTGAATACAACAGCAGGCTCTCGCGCATTTCGATTTCACGGTCCTGGCGGTGCAGGACACCCAGGTCGAGCACCAGCAAACCAATGACGATGGCCATGAACACCAGCCACAACCAGGTGCTGGTGCCCAGGAATGGGGTAACGAGGAACGTGTGCAGAGCTGTCATGAGCCCCTCCTTGATTGTCGACGTTGCATGGCAACAGTGATCCGACATGGCGGCGCAAGCCGTCAGAGGGGCCCGGTATCACATGGGCTTGAGCCTAGACCCATTTCCCGGTGGTGCCGAATGGCGTGCTGTTACAAATGTTTGCCTGTTGCAGGCTGGCCTCACTGCACCCATTGCGCCCAGTCCGCCAGCGCCCGGGCCCGTTGCAGCAGCTCGGCAGAGGGCGCTTCGCTGGCCACCGCCAGGCGCAGGCGGCCCAGTGCTCTTCCTTGTATGCGCTCGATCGAACCCTGCACCAACTGCACCTGCGAGCCCAGTGCGCCGGCGAGCTTTCCAAGCTCGGGTTCCAGGCCTTTCACCCCGGTGAAATGCAGTTCCAGGTACGCTTGGGCAGCGGCGGGCGCTCTGGTTTGCAGGGGCCGTTCATGGCTGGCCAGGAGCAACTGGCTGACAGCGTGCTGCGGGGCGCCGAATACTTGCCACACTTCGCCCTGTTCGACGACGCTGCCGCGCTCCAGCACAGCGACACGGTCACACAGATCACGGATCACTTCCATTTCGTGGGTGATGAGCACGATGGTCAGCCCCAGCCGCTGATTGATATCGCGCAGCAGGGCAAGGATGGCGCGGGTACTTTCCGGGTCGAGCGCCGAGGTAGCCTCGTCGCACAGCAGGATCTGCGGCTGCAGCACCAGCGCGCGGGCGATCCCAACCCGTTGTTTCTGGCCGCCGGACAGCTGCGCCGGGTAGGCATTGGCGCGGTCTGCCAGCCCGACCAATTGCAGCAGCTCCTTCGTCTGGCGTGCGCGCGCGGGTGCGGGCACGCCAGCCATCAGCATCGGCAGTTCGATATTTTCCGCAACGGTGCGGCTGGCCAGCAGGTTGAAATGCTGGAAAATCATTGCGACCTTGCGCCTGAGCTGGCGAAGCCCGGCGGTGCCGAGCGCGGCGATGTCCTGGCCATCGATCAGCACTTGGCCGGCACTTGGGGTTTCCAGCCGGTTGATCAGCCGCAGCAGCGAAGACTTGCCTGCACCACTGCGGCCGATGATGCCGAAAACCTCGCCTTGACGGATGTGCAGGTCGATCCCCTCCAGCGCCGTTATATCGCCGTAACGCTTGTGGATGCCGCGCAAGTGCAATTGCGCGGCGGCGGCCTGGACTTCGTGCGGGAAACGGGTCATGGGTAGGGTTCTCGCTGGTCAGAAGCCAGGGGCAATCTGCCCTTTGTATCGGGTCAGGATGAAGTTGCGGACCTCTGGCGAGTTCAGTGCCTTGGCCAGTTTCTGGATGCCTGGGTCCTGCAGGTTGTCCGGGCGCGCCACCAGGTACTCGACGTAAAGGTCCTTGCCTTTTTCCACGATCAGCGCACTGCTGGTGTCGATGCCAGCCTCAAGGGCGTAGTTGGCGAAGACGAAGGCCAGGTCTACCTGTTTCACCGAACGCGCCAGCATGGCGCCTTCGAGCTCGCGAATTTTCAGGTGGTGAGGATTGGCAGTAATGTCGCGCTGGGTCGACTGCGGGTTGCCCGGTTCCTTGAGCGTGATCAGCCCGTTTTCGGCCAACAGCACCAGGGCTCGGCCGGTGTTGACCGGGTCGTTGGGAATGGCCACGCTGGCGCCGTCGGGCAGCTCGGCGAGGGTCTTGTACTTGGCCGAGTAGGCACCGAAGGGCTCGATGTGCACGCCGACCACCGGTACCAGGTCGGTGTGGCGCGTCTTGTTGAAGTCATCGAGGAACGGGCGGTACTGGTAGTAGTTGGCGTCCAGGTTCTTCTGCGCCAATTGCAGGTTGGGCTGGATGAAGTCGTTGAACACCTTGATGTCGAGGTCGACACCTTCCTTGGCCAGGGTGGGTTTTACGAACGCGAGGATCTCGGCGTGCGGTACCGGGGTGGCGCCGACCACCAGGTGTTCGGCCGCCTGAGCGGTGAAGCTGTTGGCGGCAAACAGGGTCGCAAGGGCTGCAAGGGTCTTTTTCATGGGTTTGTTCCTGATGAAGCAGTCGTAGGGTGGAGTCAGCGTCGGGTGAAGTGCCGTACCAGGCGGTCGCCACCCATCTGCAGCGCCTGTACCAGCACGATCAGCAGCAGCACGGTGACGACCATCACGTCGGTCTGGAAGCGTTGATAGCCAAAGCGAATCGCCAGGTCGCCCAGGCCGCCACCGCCGATCACGCCTGCCATGGCGGTGTAATCCACCAGCACGATGGCGGTGACGGTGATCGCTGCGAGCAGCCCGGTGCGGGCTTCGGGCAGCAGGGTGTACCAGATGATCTGGCGGATACTGCCGCCCATCGCCTGGCTGGCCTCGACCAGGCCACGGTCGACCTCCCGCAGGGCGGTTTCCACCAGGCGTGCGAAGAACGGTGTGCAGCCCACCACCAGCGGTGGAATGGTGCCTCGCACGCCCAGCGAGGTGCCGGCAATGACCGTCGTGAGCGGGATCAGCACGATCAGCAGGATGATGAACGGCAGCGAGCGCAGCACGTTCACCAGCACCGAGAGCAGGCGGTACAGCGGGGCATTGGCCAGCAGTTGGCGTTGCCCGGTGAGGTACAGCAGCACCCCCAGGGGCAGGCCGAACAGCACCGTGAAGCCCAGTGCGGCACCGAGCATGCTCAACGTGTCGATGCACGCCTGGAGAATCTCCGGCCAGTCCAGGTTCGCCAGCAGCCCGTTCATCGCCGTGCCTCCTGGCGCAACGCTGCCACCGGGTGTGGCGCGCCCAGGCGGTCGCCCTGGCCGAACAGTTTGTTGCGCAGGGTGCCCTCGGCATAGTTACGCTTGAACAGACCACGGGCCTGCAGCTCCGGCACCAGCAGGTCGACAACCGCGGTGAAGGTTTCAGGCGCGACCACGCTGGCCAGGTTGAAGCCATCGACGTCGGTTTCCTCGACCCATTGCTGCAACTGGTCTGCCACGGTCCTGGCCGAACCGACCAACACCGGCCCGTCACCACCGATGGCGCAGTAGTCAGCGATTTCGGCGGCGGTCCAGGTGCGCGTGGGGTCGGCTTTGGTGAAGGCCTCGACGGCCGACTGGATCGCCTCGCTGGGCACCTCGCGAAGGACCTGGTCCGGCGCCAAGGTGGCGAAATCGATGCCGGTCCAGCCCGACATCAGGGCCAATGCGCCCGTGGCGCTGGCGTACTCGCGATACTCGCGCAGCAAGGCCAGAGCCGCGGCGTCGGTGTCGGCGACGATCACTGTCAGTTGTTCGAACACCAGGACGCTGTCGGCGGCGCGGCCTGCCGCCACCACCGCGGCGCGCAGGTCGGCCACCTGTTTTTTCAGCACGGCTTTGCTCGGCGCTGCGACGAAAACGCATTCGGCGTTGGCAGCAGCGAAGGCGCGGCCACGGCTCGAGGCGCCGGCCTGGTAAATCACCGGCGTGCGCTGCGGTGACGGCTCGCTGAGGTGGAACCCGGGAACCTTGAAGTAGGTGCCTTCGTGTTCGATGCCATGCACCTTGCGCGGGTCGGCATAGACGCCGCTTGCCCGGTCGGCGCGCACCGCGTCGTCTTCCCAGCTGGTTTCCCAGAGCTTGTAGCAGACCTGCAGGTATTCCTCGGCCAGGGCATAGCGCTGGTCGTGGGTCAATTGGTCATGCTGGCCCAGGTTGCGTGCGCCGCTGGCCAGGTAGGAGGTAACGATGTTCCAGCCCGCGCGGCCTTGGGTCAGGTGATCGAGCGTGCTCATGCGCCGGGCAAACGGAAACGGGTGCTCGAATGACACCGAGGCGGTTACCCCGAAACCCAGGTGCCGGGTGGCGGCCGCCATGGCCGGCACCAATTGCAGCGGGTCGTTGACCGGCACCTGGGCTGCGTTGCTCAAGGCCGCGTCGGGGCTGGCGCCATACACGTCGTATACACCCAGCACATCGGCGATGAACAGCCCGTCGATGCAGCCGCGCTCCAGCGTGCGCGCCAGGTCGGTCCAGTAGTGGATATCGGTGTAGCGCGTAGCCTGGTCGCGCGGGTGGCGCCACAGGCCGGGCGCCAGGTGGCCGACGGTATTCATGGCAAAGGCGTTCAGGCGAATCTGCTTGGTCATGGCGGGGGCCTCAGTTCCAGTCATGACGCGCCGGCTTGATGCCGTTCAGCGCCCAGTTGCCGACCAGGTGGTACTTCCAGCGCACAGGGTCGTGCAGGGTATGCACGCGGGCATTGCGCCAGTGGCGGTCAAAATTGTGCCGAGTCAGCGACGAGCGCGTGCCGCCCAGCTCGAACAGGCGGTTGCTGGCTTCGATGGCCGCCTCGGTGGTCAGCACCTTGGCCTTGGCCACGGCCAGCGAGGCGGCGGCGACGTTGTCTTCGTCCGGTGCCGAGCGGGCGGCGTCCAGTACCCAGCCGGCCCGTTCCAGCAAAGCCTCGGCGGCCTCCTGGCGAATGTCCAGGGAGCCGACCTGGATGATGGTCAGCGGGTCATCGCTGGCCCGCTCGACCTTGGCGTCGATCCATGGCCGGGCATGCTCGCGCACGAAGGCGATGGTGTCGTCCAGCGCCGCCCGGCCGATGCCGGCATCGATCGCCGCGGTGGTCAGCTGGGCGAAAGGTCCGGCCAGGGTCGGTTGCTCGTAGGATCGGTAGCTGGGGAACAGGTTGAACGCTGGCACCCGCAAGCCATCCAGCAGCACGGTGCCACTGGAGGTGGTGCGCTGGCCCATGCTGCTCCAATCGTCCACGACCACCAGGCCCGGAGTACCGCGTTGGACGAACGCCAGGTGGGCACGGTCCTGTTCATCCAGGGCCAGTACGCCGATCCAGTGGGCGTACAACGACCCTGTGCAATAGCCTTTACGGCCATCGATGCGATACCCCTCACCCTCGGCGACCAACCGGGTACTGATGTGTTGCACGGTCTTGCCGCCGGTTTCGGACAGGGCGTTGGCGAAGCGGTTGCCCTTCAAGGCCAGGTCGAAGAAAAACTGCTTCTGCGCGTCGCTGCCCTGCAGGCGAATGTCTTCGAGCAGGCAGTAATGGTTCTGCGGGATCTGGCCCAGCGACGGGTCGGCAGCGGAGACGATGGCGATCACTTGCGCCAGGGTGGCATAGGACACTTCGGCGCCGCCGTGGGCGCGTGGCACGGTGATGCCCCACAGGCCACTGTTGGAGTAGGCATCGACGACATCGGCGGGGACTTCACGGCGGCGGTCACGTTCGGCGGCCCCTTCGCGCAGCAGGGCGGCGACCTGGTGCGCGACCTCGAGGGCTTCCTGGTCATTGGCGATGACGTGAGCGTCGGGTTGGCGGATGTCGTAAGCGGCAGAGAGGGTTTCAGTCGGCATGTTGACCTCGGAGACTGGATGGTTGAATCCATGTCTGCAGGGGCCATGCCAGAATCAAACGCCTTTGAAATCAGGCGATTGGCGCACAAAGCCGGAGTTTACCTGTTGCGCCGGGTGCCTAACTGTTGGGTGGCTGTGGCCAGGGCAACAGTTGCCCCTGCAACAGCCTGAAGCGTGTACCGCATCAATACACCCACACCTCCACCCGGCGGTTGCGCAGGCGACCTTGTTCCAGGTCATTCCCGGCCACTGGCAACTCATCGCCCAGGCCGGTCACCTCCAGCACCTCGACGCCATCGCGTGCCAACTCACGGCGTACCGCCTGGGCCCGCAGGCGCGAGAGCAGGGCGGCGCGGCCGGGTGTTTCCTTGGGGTCGCCAAAGCCGACCAGTACCGCCTTGCTGCGCAGCTTGCCGGCCTGGCGCAAGTACTCGGCCACACGCCGGACGTCGCGCAGGGCCTTAGTGTCGAGGTTGGCACTGCCTTCCTGGAAGCGGAAGTTGACGCTCAGGCGTTGCGCCTGCTGGGCCAGGCTGCGATAGCGCGGCGGCATGTCGGCCTGCGCCGCCACTGCCTGGGCGTTGACTTGTTGTGAGACGAAGCCCTGCGCGGCGACGATCGCCTGGCCAGCCGAGCTCTGGGCGAATTCCGCCAGGGCCTTGGCCTGGGGTTTGGCGTTGGCGGGCAAATAGAGGTACAGGCGCCGGGAGAGCGGGTAATCCTCACTGGCGACCAGCGGGCGGTCCGGTAGCATGGCGGGGGCGTCGCCTTCGGCCACCGCCAGCACCTTGGCCCCATGCACCGCTGCCAGGCTGCTGAAGCCGATGGCCTGGCGATCGTTGCAGACCCGCTCGGCCAGTTCGTCGCTGGATTCGAAACGCTGCGCCTGGGGTGTCAGTTGGCTTTGATGGGGCTCCAGCACCAGCGCCTTGAAGGTCTCGAACGTTCCAGAGCGGTCATCGCGGGCATACAGGTGGATCGCCCCACCAGGCACCCCGAGCTCTTCCCAGCGCTGGACCTGCCCGGCGAAGACCTGGGCCAGCTGCTGCGTGGTCAGTTGCGGTAGCGGGTTGTCGGGGTGAACGATCACCGCCACGCCATCCAGGCCGATGACCTGCTCGGCACTGGCCGCACGCAGGTCGCCAAGCGCCTTGAGCTGTTGAGCCTCGGCGTCGCTGATAGGGCGCGAGGCAGCGGCCAGGTCGGCCTCGCCATGGGCCAGGGCGGTGAAACCCGTGCTCGAGCCATGGGCCGCAATGTTGATACGCAACGGTTGGCCTTGGGCGCTGCGGGCGATGATCACGGTTTCGTTGGCTTGCGCACCTGGCAACTGCTCGATGTGCGTTGCCTGTAGCGCCCGCAACTGCCCTTGGACCAATGCTGGCAGCAGTGCCGAGCCGATGGTGTTGGAGCCTTGCACACGCAGGTGCCAGGGCTCGGCCAGGGCCGTCAGCGGTAGCAGGGGAAGCAGCATTAGCAGCAGGCGAAGCATGCCGGGCAACCTTTGGCATAGAGTTGCCCGGCAGATTACGACGGTCGCGTGACCAACATGTGACAGCCTGCGGGGCTTGGCCCGGCCGAGCGCACGGCCGGGCAGGGCACACCTCGATCAGCGCTCGGGAACTGGCAGCGGCGCCTCGCTGTGCCAGGTGCCTACCGGCCGGCTGAACAGGTTTTCCGTCTGGAAGTGCGCCATGCGCCAGCGTTGTCCTTCCCGCGCGAAGCCAACCGTCAGCCGCGCAGCGTTGAGGTGCGAGGCGCCATCGGCAAAGGTGCTGGTCTGCAGCATCACCCAGCGTCCCTGCCCCTGGTCACCCGCTACCTCGATGACCTCACTGGTCAGGAAGTGCACGTTCAAGGCGAAGTGTGCCGGGGTCTTCATGTAAGTGCTGAACATCCCCCGGATCGCCTCGCGCCCACGGTAGCCGCCGAAACTGGCAGCGTACTTGGCGCCTTTGCCTTCCCACAGGGCATCTTGGGTGAACAGCTCAGCCAGTTCATCAAGGGGCGTACTGGCATCAAGTTGGTCGCACAGTTCCATGTAGCGGTTGATGCAAACGCGAATGGCTTGCTGGCTCTCGAAATAATCCAGGCGTTTGTGCAGTGCGCGAAGGTCGCTCATGGCCAGCCTCAGTGGGTCGAATACAGGTTGAGCAACAACCGCTCGGCCACCGCCAGCAGCTTCTCGTCGGCACCTTTGGCCGCCACCAGTTGCAAGCCAACCGGCAACCCGGCCTCGCTGCCCAGCGGAATGCTCAGTGCCGGGTGGCCCGAGAGGTTGAATGGCCGCACCAGTGAGGTCATGCCCAGCACCGCGCGGGTGTCGGCAGCCTCTTCCAGGCGCAGCGGGAAGTCGGGCATGGTGGGCAACGCCAGCACATCGAAGCTGGCAAGTGCCTGGTCGACTTCCTCGGTAAAGCGCTGGCGTACCGCTTCGGCCTGCGCCAGTGCGCTGTCACTCGTCTGGCCCGCCGCAGCCAGGCGCCCGGCAATATCGGCACCGACCTTGCCGGTTTCCAGCAGGTGGCCGCAGCCCTCGAAGGTCTCACGGTTGATGACCACCATACCGGCGTCGTAAGCCGCGCCAAAGTGCTTGAGCTCGACATTGCCCAGCGACAGGCCACTTGCCGTCAGTGCGCCGTGCACCGCTTTGTGAATCGCCGCTTCGGCGGTCACCCGCAATACGCCGATGCGCGCCTTGGCCGGTACCTGGGCGGGGACGAAGGTGGGGTCGATCATGGTCATCGCCCGTACCAGCATCGGCAGGCTCGCGGCGAATGGGCCAACGCAGTCGAGGCTGGTGCGCGCCGGCATCACGCCTTTACGGCTGACGCGGCCAAAGGTGGGCTTGAAGCCGAACACGCCGCAGCAGCACGCCGGGATCCGCACCGAGCCGCCGGTGTCGGTACCCAGGCTGAAATCGGCCAGGCCCGCAGCCACTGCCGCCGCCGAGCCGCTGGACGAGCCGCCGGGGATGCGCCCCGCAAAGCGCGGGTTGGCCGCGGTGCCGGTGTAGTGGTTGATGCCGGTGGTGCCAAACGCCAGCTCATGCAGGCTGACCTTGCCGGTCAGCCGTGCGCCGTTGGCCAGCAACTGGTTGACCACATCGGCATGGCGTTCGGCCAAGGGCGCCTGTTCCAACGCATGGCTGGAGGCGCGGGTTGCGGTACCGGCGACATCGATGGTGTCCTTGACCACGACTCGGGGGCCGGCGCCGCCCAGGTCGAGGGTTTCAACTATGATTGTCATTGTTATGCAGCCTTTTTCAGGGAGGGATGCCAGGCCGTGGCCCAGGCGTTAACATGCGTAACTATTACGTGAAATGTCAACTGAATATTCCAGCAGTTATGCGCTGCTTTTGCCCCCCGTCAACCTATCGCCCTGGTAGCCAAATTCGTGCAAACGTCTATGATGGCGCGACTATTTCCGCACAAGTAGTGAATCGATGAGCAACTCGAAGAACAAAGGCCACAGCCACCACGACCCCGCCAGCGATGAATTTCGCAAGGAAGATTTCCCTTTCTACTGGCTGGCCCGTGTGCATGGCCGCTACACCCAGAACATGGAACGTTTGCTCAAGAAGGTCGACCTCGATGTGCCGCGCTGGCGCGTGTTGTGGATCCTCAACGAGAACGGTGAATCGAGCATTTCCGAGATTTCCACCCACGCCATCGCCAAGCTGTCGACCATCACCAAGATCGTCTACCGCATGAAGGACGACGGCCTGGTCGAGACGTCGCCTAGCCCGGAAGACGGACGCGTGACCCAGGTACGTATCACCGAGGTAGGCCTGCAGAACATCGAGCGCATGCAGGACGTGACCCGTGACCTGTTCCAGCGCAGCTTCAAGGGCTTGACCGAGGCCCAGGTGCAGCGGCTCAACCGCATGCTGGAGGTGGTGTTCCACAACCTGGAAACACCCTGACGGCCAGGAGGCGCCGTGCGCCCCTGCGCACGGCGCCTCAGAAGGTGCTGACGAACACCACTTGGCTGTACAGGTTGTTGTTGTCATTGCCCAGTTGGGTGCCGCCTTGCTCGGCACTGCGGTGCGGCTGGTACAGGCCCACCAGGGGCACGATCATCAGGTGTTCGTTGATCGTCCATTCGGCATACAGGTCCAGTTCCCGCCCATCCACGTTGCCCAGGCCACGGTCAAGGGTGTCGAACTTGAACAACAGAGCCCCCACGGTGAGCGACGCTGCCGGGCTGACACTCAGGCCGACCTTCTGCACCCGCGCATTGCTGTTGAACGGGCCGGCATAGTTGCCCGCCACCTCACCCTGGAACCAGGTGCCCAGGCCTCGACCCAGCCCGTAGAACAGGGTGTCGTACTGCTCGGAGAAGCGGCTGTAGCGGTAGCTGACGTTCGGCTGCCAGGGCAGGTCGGCAAAGGTCCAGCCGGCTTCCAGGTACCAGGCGTTCTCGTCGGCGCTGTGGGGCTTGTTCTGCTTGGCGTACTCACCGGACAGGAACAGGTTGTCCACTCCTGCATTGCCTTGGGCGCGCACGCTGTAGGTCTTCATGCCGTCGCGCTCCAACTGTTGGGGCGAGGCGTACTGCGCGTCGACGTGGGTCGTGCCGATGTAGGTCAGGCCCACCGTGCCGGCATCGGCGACGTGCTCGAGGGTCGCCACGTGCATTTCGGTGTTGGCCTGGGCGCGGTTGCCCGACTGCAGCCACATCAGGTCGCCGCGCCAACCCTGTTTGCCGCCCAGGCGCAGCACGGCGGTCTTGTCGAAGCTTTTGCGCGCTGCCAGGTAGTAGGCGCCACCGCGGTTGAACTGGCCATCGGCCAAGCCATGGCCGACGTTCAGCGAGTCACCCTGGATCAGGAAGCCGTCACCGACCGCGACCATCTGTTTGCCGAACGACAGGTCGATGCCGTCCTCTCCCAGCAGCGGCACCTGGTTGCCGGACTTCCAGCCCAGGTAGGCATCTTCGATCTTGGTGGTGCGTTCGCTGCCATCGCTGAACCCTGCTGCGTCGCCATCGCCCCAGGTCGCCGAGCTGAGCAGGGCAAAAGCACCATACACAGTACCGTTGTTCCCCAGGCGCTGGTCGGCGCTCAGGCCGTATTTCACATAGCCCTCGCGCCATGACGCAGCGCCTGGACGGTCGCGGGCCACGGCGTAGCGTTCTTCACTGTGGAACGCCCCGAACACCGCCTCGACAGTGGCGTTGAGATGGCGTTCGGTATCGCTGTACAGCTCCAGGGCGGGCGCCTGCAACGAGACCCCGGCGAGGATCGCGGCCAGGCTGAGGCGAAACGGGCGGTGCGGCATGGTCTGGCTTCCTTTTTTATGGGTTTGGCAGAGGTTCTGAAGACCTGCCAACGATCATGCAGCAAGCCCGAGCGCCAGTTTTTGCCCTGGCTGCCAGTTGCCTTTGGCGTTGTGCCAAAACACAAATGGCCCCGTTGCGGGGCCTGGGCAGAGGAGGGCGGGTTTACTTCAGGCCGGCCAGGAAGCAGGTCACTGCCTGGCGCTCGGCGGCATCCGGCAGCCCGGCATAGGGCATGTAGGTGCCCGGCACGGCGGCTTGCGGCTGTGCGATGAAGGCGTTGATGCTTTGCGCGGTCCAGGCTGCCTGGTGCGCTTTCATCGCTTGCGAGTAGTTGGCGCCCGGCACCGTCCCGGGGGTACGGCCCAGTACGTCATGAAGGTTGGGGCCCATCATCTGTGGGCCGTTCTTTTGCGCCGAGTGGCACGCCGCGCAGTCGCGGGCGAATACCTGTTCGCCTTGGTGGGCTTGCGGGGCTGCGCATTCCTCGGCCAGTGCCAGAGGGCTGGCCAGAGCGGCGAGCAGGAAGGGAATTGCGAACTTGCTGGGGACGACGGTTGGCATCACGCACGGTTCCTGAAGGCTTGTGGGCGTTTCCTCGGATTGTGCGCCAACCCGCGCCGGCACGTTTTGTTGTGCCTGACAGGCTATTTACTGGGCTTGTCAGTGGCTGCCTGGACGGGCTTCATCGCCGACCCGTGCAGCCTGCCGATCAGTTGGCGTGGCGCTTGCGATACTCGCCCGGGGTCATGCCAAAGCGGGCCTTGAAGGCGGTGCTGAAGTAGCTCGAATCGGAAAAGCCCCAGGCATAACCGAGCGACGACACCTTCTGGTCCATGGCGGGATTGCGCAGGCTTTCGGCGCAGAAGTCGAGGCGGCGGTTGCGAATGTACTGGGCGATGACCAGGTCGTGCTTGGCGAAGATGCGGTACAGGCTGCGCATCGAGATACCGACTTCACGGGCGATGAGTTCGGGGCTCAGGCCCTCACAGGCAATGTTCCGGTCGATCAGCGCCAGGGCCTTGCGGAACATGCGTTCGTGGCTGCCGGGCACTGCGTCCTGGCTGATGGCCGGGCGCAGCAGGGCGATCAGCGCATCGAGCACCGCCTGGCTCTCACTGTTGGCCATGCGCTGGTTGCGACCGGCTTCGAGCATCAACTGGCGGGCCATGCTGGCCAATGGCGTACCCGCCTCGATGCGCCTGGCGCAGGCCACGCCTACCCCGCGGGTGCCACTTTGCACCTGGGCGCGCGGCAGGATCAGCGACAACTGGCGAGAGCGCTGGTGAAAGTGCATGTCCAGCGGGGCGCTGGCATCGATCAAGGTCAGATCGCCGGCCTGCAACTCGATGCGCGCCTCCTGGTGCTCGATGCGCGAAGTGCCCGCCAGCTGCAGCACGGCATAGTAGTTGTCGGCTCCGCTGGCGCGGATTTCCCGCGGGCCCCGAAACAGGTTGACCTGGGTCATGTCGACGATGCTCATGGAGATCTGGCCCGCCTGGCACTTTTCCAGTTGGCCGACGAAGCCTGGGTCGAGTTTGCGGCCGTTGAACTGGCCGCAGGCTTCGTTGACCTGGCTGAGCCAAGCCTGGAAGTGGTCGTCGCAAATACGGCTTGCAGGGGTCATGGGTGCCTCGCACGGTGGGCGTTGATTGGATCGCTTGGGCGAACTCTCGGTCTACAGGCTATGCATTACTATTCACTTGAATATTCAAGCAAAAAGTGGGCCTGGAGATCGCCGTGGTACCCGTGCGTGTGGGGTAATACCTTGATATTCATGGGTTTAAACAGATGGCATGGGCCAGGCTGCGTGGGCGAGGGCACACCGAGGGTCAGGCAGCGCTGCTTCGAAATGTAGCGTTTTGCAACGCAAGTGTTCCCGGTCGGGGCAGGCTGCCAGGGGGCTCAGGTGCGCGGAACCTGCCTGGGTACGGCGCCCCCGGCATACTGTGGCTTCAGATGCCCTTGCTCGTCCAGCAGGTAGGCATCCATCACTTCGCGCACCACTGGCCCGGCCACCCGGCCACCGGCTTCGCCGTTCTCGATCATCACCGCCACCACCACGCTGGGGTGGTCAGCCGGGGCGAAGCCGACGAACAGGGCATTGTCCCGATGGCGTTCGAGGGTTTTGTTGCGGTTGTAGCGCTCGCCCTGCTTGATCGCCACCACCTGCGCCGTGCCGCTCTTGCCGGCGATGCGGTACTGGGCACCCGCGGCGGCGGCGCGGGCAATGCCGCGCGGGTCGTGCATGACCATCTGCATGCCCTGGCTGACCTGGTCCCAGGCGTGCTTGTCATGCAGCACGATGTCTGGCATCGGGTTCGGGTCCACCGGCGTTTCGTCGCCCACGGTCATGGCCAGGTGCGGGCGGTGCCAGGCGCCCTTGCTGGCCAGCAGGCTGGTGGCCTGGGCCAGTTGCAGCGGCGTGACCTGCATGTAGCCCTGGCCGATGCCGAGGATCAGCGTTTCGCCGGGGAACCAGGCTTGGCGGCGGGTGGCGCGTTTCCACTGGGCTGACGGCATCAGCCCGGCAGCCTCTTCGTTCATGTCCAGCGATACCTTCTGGCCCAGGCCGAACTCGGCCATGTAGTCGTGCAGGCGATCGATGCCCAGCTTGTGCGCCAGGTCGTAGAAGTAGGTGTCGTTGGAACGCATGATGGCGGTGTACATGTCCACCCAGCCATCGCCACTGCGGTTCCAGTTGCGGTATTTGTGGTCGTAGTTGGGCAGCTCGTAGTAACCGGGGTCGAAGACCCTGCTGCCCGGGGTGATGACGCCACTGTCCAGGCCGGCGATGGCCACTTCCGGCTTCACCGTCGAGCCTGGCGCATACAGCCCGCGCAATACGCGGTTGAACAGTGGCCGGTCGATCGAGTCGCGCAGGGCAGCGTACTGCTTGAAGCTGATGCCCTTGACGAACAGGTTGGGGTCGAAGCTGGGGTTGCTGACCATCGCCAGTACATCGCCGTTGGCCGGGTCCAGTACCACCACCGCACCCCGGCGGTCACCCAGCGCCTTCTCGGCGGCCAGTTGCAGGTGCGCGTCAAGGCTTAGAACGATGTCCTTGCCGGGGACCGGGGCCTGGTGGTTGAGCACGCGCATCACTCGGCCCTGGGCGTTGGTCTCGACCTCCTCGTAGCCCACATGGCCGTGCAGTTGGCTTTCGTAGAAGTGTTCGATACCGGTCTTGCCGATCGATTGGGTGCCGCGGTACTCGGTACTGTCGAGGGCCTTGGCTTCTTTTTCGTTGATGCGCCCGACATAACCGACCGAATGGGCGAAGTGCTCGGCCAGGGGGTATTCGCGGATGAACTGCGGCTCGACGTCCAGCCCGGGCAGGCGGAACTGGTTGACCGCGACCAGCGCGATCTGCTCTTCGGTCAGGCCCACCATCAGGGTCACGGGCTCGAACGGTTTGCGGCCCCGGCGCAGGTCCTTGTCGAACTGCCTACGGTCGTCTTCGCCCAGGCTCAGGATCTGCGCCAGGGTATCGAGTACCTTGGCCGAGTCGCCGGCGCGTTCGCGGGTCATGGTCAGGTCGAAGCTGGGCTTGTTGTCGGCCAGCACCACGCCATTGCGGTCGTAGATCAGCCCGCGCTCGGGGGCGATGGGCAGCACGTGTACGCGGTTGTTTTCCGATACTGCACTCTGCTGGTCGTGCTGCAGGACCTGCAACACATACAGCCGGCCGACCAGGACTGTCACCAGGCAGAAGACCAGGGCTGCGCAGGCCAGGAGCCGGCGGTTGACCAGGTGCTTTTCCTTTTCGTGGTCCTTCAGAGGGATCGGTTGGGGCATGGGCAGTGGTGTATCGGCTGAACGCGAAACCTGTGGGAGCTGGCTTGCCAGCGATTGCGCCAGGCCAGCCAACATGGATGCAGACGAGTGCTACGCACTCGAATCGCTGGCAAGCCAGCTCCCACAAGTATGCGGGGCGGCGATGCTACGCGTGCGGGCGCCTGCCCTCAAGGCATGCAGCACTGCGCGAGGGTGGGTGCTCGGCGCTTGCCCCCGCGATCAGGGCGCTCACAGCCAAGATGAAGATTTGTTCATGCGCTTTCAAATCGCCGTCCGTCGCCGGGCGCCCGCCCGCTTCAATGCCCGACCAGTTCGTTCAACAGGCGCTGCTTGTAATCATGCAGCAAGGTGCTGTCACGCTCGCGCGGGTGCGGCAGCTCGATGCGCAGGTCTTCGCGAATCCGCCCTGGGTGGGCATCCATCACAATCACCCGGTCGCCCAGGTACAGCGCTTCCTCGATGTCGTGGGTGACCATGATCACGGTGCAGCGCTCCTGCAGCCAGATACGCTGCAACTCCTGCTGTAGCCGCACCCGCGTGAGTGCGTCGAGCGCGCCAAGCGGCTCATCGAGCAGCAGCACCTTGGGTTTGTTGACCAACGCCCGGGCGATGGCCGCGCGCTGGGCCATGCCGCCGGAGAGCTGGTGCGGGTAGGCGGTTTCGAACCCGCCCAGGCCCACCAACGCGATATGGTCTGCCACCAGGCGAGCCTTGTGCGCGGCCGGCATGTCGTGGTTCTTCAACGCCAGGGCAATGTTCTGCTGCAGGGTCATCCACGGGAACAGGCGGTGGTCCTGGAACACGATGCCGCGCTCCAGGCCGGGGCCGCGCACCGGCTGGCGGTCGAGCAGAATCTGCCCTTGGTAGTCCTGATCGAGGCCGACGATCAGCCGCAGCAGGGTCGACTTACCGCAGCCGCTGGCGCCGAGAATGCTGACAAATTCACCTGGGCGTATGTCCAGGTCGATGTTTTCCAGTACCGGCACCGGCTTGCCCTTGAGCGGGTACTGCTTGCGCAGTCTGCGGACAGTCAATGCGCCGGTTTCGGCGCTGGTGTGAAGCGAGTGGGCGAGGGCGTTCATGGTCGAGGCTCTTGAGAATTCGGACATCAGTGAGTCGGGCGCCAGCGCAGCAAGCGCCGGGCGAGGCGGGTGCAGAGCCAGGACATCAGGTAACCGCACAGGCCGATGCACAGCACGCAGACCACGATCACCTCCATGCGTGCAGCGGCCTCGGCGTTCATCATCAGGCTGCCCAGGCCGGCACCGGAGGACAGGAACAGCTCGCTGCCCACCGAGGTCACCCAGGCGAAGGCCAAGGCTTGCAGTACGCCCGCGGCGATGCCGGGCAACGCGGCAGGCAACAGGATCAGGCGTAGCTGCTGCCAGCGGCCCAGCATCAGCACCCGCGCAGTTTCACGGTGGCGGCCCTCGACCTGGCGCAGGCTTTCGAAGGTGTTGAGCACCATCGGGTACAGCGCTGCCAGGCTGACGATCAGCAACTTGGCGCTTTCGCCGTTGCCCAACCACAGCGCAATCAAGGGTATCCAGCCCAGCATCGGCACTTGCCGCAAGGCATGGAACAACGGAGCGATCAGGCGGTTGGCAGTCGGCGACAGGGCCATGAAGGCGCCAAGGCCGATGCCTGCGACCATGCCAATGGCCAGGCCCGTGCAGGTGCGTACCAGGCTTGCCCAGAGGTTGACCAGCAGTTCGCCGCTGGCCAACAGTTCAGCCAACGCCGAACCCACCTGGGTCAAGGGTACGAACGCGTAGGCGCCGGCGGCGTCCTGGCGCGAGGCATACTCCCAGGCGCCGAGCAGCAACAGGGGCAGCAACAGTCCACGCAGGTGATTGAGTTTCATCAGCAGCTCCTCAGCGGCTTTGCCAGGCGGTAAAACGTCGCTCGACACGACGCAGGCCGTAATCCAGGGTGAACCCGATCACGCCGGTGACCACCACGCCGACCATCACCACGTCGATACGCAGCATCTGCCGGCCCATTTCGATCATCTGCCCCAGGCCGCTGTCGGCGGCGAGCAGCTCACAGGCCACCAGCACCACCCAGGCGCGGGTCAGGGCGATTCGTACCCCGGTGACGATGGCGGGCAACGCTGCGGGCAGGGCAATGCGGCTCACCAGCGTGGGCCAGCGCAGGCGGTACACGGCGGCTACCTCGAAATGGCTGCGCGGTATGGCGCGCACCCCCTCGCAGGTGGCCAGTGCCACCGGGAAGAACGCTGTCTTGGCGACGATCACGACCTTGAACGCCTCATCCACACCGAACAGCAGGACGAACATAGGGATCAGCGCAATGCTGGGGATCTGCCGCAGGGTGTGGAACAGCGGTGCGCAGTAAGCCTCCACGGTTTTCGACAAGGCCAGCGCGGCGCCGAAGGCCAGGCCGCCCAGCGCTCCAAGGCTAAAGCCCAAGGCCAGCCGCGACAGGCTACCGGCCAAGTGTTCCTGTAACTCGCCGCTGGCCAGCAGTTCGGTGAAGCTGAGCCAGACTTCTTGCGGGGGCACCAGCACATTGCTCGGGAACAGGCCGGCGCTGGCCACCAGCGCCCAGACGGCGAGCAGGACCACGGGCGAAATCAGCCAGGTGAGGAAGCAGAGCAAGCGCATGATGGGCCTTGGGATAACGGAAGTTGCCCAAGGCGTCGCAAGAGCTGTGCCAGGCCGTGACAGCCTTGAAACACGGGGTGCGGGAAACCAGTGCTGCTGGAGCAGCATGCAACTGTTGCTCCAGCAGCAGGCGGTCAGCAACGCCGCGCTGCAGTAATGCAGGGCCTTGGGTCAGAAGTCGTAACTCACGCTGGTGTAGTAGAACGCCCCCTGCGCGCCCTCGGGGCTGGTGATGGAGTACTTCGGCACGCCATAGAGCTGCGCGCCCTTGAGCTTGTCCGGGTGGCTGTCGAACAGATTGATCGCACCGGCCGACAAGGTCAGGCCCAGGTCGAAGCGGTACGACAGGTCCAGGTCGGTCACCCACTGCGGGCTGAAGGTCTGGTCCAGCGTCGGGTTGGCGGCGTTGCGGTTCTTCCATTCGCCATAACGCCGCTGGGCCACGGTGAGGCTCCAGCCGTCATACAGCCAATTGGCGCTGAGGGTCAGTTTGTCTTTGGGCGTGCCGTCTTCGATCAGCCCTTGGGTATTGCGGCCGATGATCTGGTTGCCTGGGATACCCCCCACGTCGTCCAGGCCGGTGATACGGGTGTTGTTGCGCGCATAGCCGCCGTTGAGGTCCAGGCGGCCCCAGCGGCCCAGCTCGAGCTGATAGTGGCCTGCCAGCTCGACGCCATCGGTACGGGTGTCGGCGATGTTGGTGTAGAACGCCGCACTCTGGATGTTGGCGTATGGGGTGCCGGCGAAAATGGGCGTGACCACCGACGAGGGCAGTTGATCGGACAGGGTGATGCGGTTGTCGATGTCGATGCGGTAGGCATCGAGAGTCAGCGAGGCATTGGGCAGCGGACGCCAGACCAGGCCCACAGAGAAGTTGGTCGACTCTTCGGGCTTGAGCGACTTGCCGCCTAACAGCGCCGCTTCTGGGCTGTCGGCACGCAGGGTGCGCTGCTGCACCTCGACCCAGTTGCCGCTGCCTGGCGGCTGTTCGACCACCTGCACACTGAACGACGACAGCCCGCTCTGCACCAGCGAGGGCGCGCGGTAGCCGGTGCTGGCGCTGGCCCGGGCGGCAATTTCGGGGGTGAAGTCGTAGCGCAGCGACAGCTTGCCGTTGGTGGTGTCGCCAAAGTCCGAATAGTGCTCGCTGCGCACCGCTACACCGGCCTGGAATTTTTCGGTGATCTGCGCTTCGACATCGAGGTACGCCCCGATCACGCGGCGGTCGAGCGACACGGCATCGACTTGGGTGATGCCTGAGTAGTAACCCGGTAAGCGCCGGCCAGTCACCGGGTCGAGGGTGTTGAACAGCGGCCCGTTGGACCAGCCCGCCGCATCCCCAGCGCTCAGGTCGTAGTTCTCCTGGCGCCAGGCGAGCCCTGCAGAGACGGTCAGCGGTTTGAACAGCCAGTCATTGGCGAAGTCGCGGGTCCAGTCCAGGGTCAGGTTGGTCTGGTCGGCTTCGCGGCGGCCGGTGTAGATGGTCGACGGGCTGGCGTTGCCCCAGCTGGGGTTGATGGCATCGCGATCGGTGGAGTCGAGCCGGTCGTTGCCGTAGTTCAGTGCCAGGTCGAAGTTGCCCAGGGCCTCGTTCTCCCAGCGCAGGCCACCGGTGACGGCAAAATCCTCCAGGCCATAGCGGGTCACCGGCAGGCGGCCATCGGGGTAGCGCGCCAGGGCCACGCTGCCGTAGTTGTTGCGCAGGGTGGTGGGTGGGTCGAAGAAGTTCTCGGCATCGGTGTTCTTGTGGGCGTAGGTGGCAAAGCCATAGGCACTCAGGCCGTCGGTCAGGCCCATCTCGGCATTGGCGGTGAAGTTGTACTGGTCCGAGACATTGCCTGAGCCCCAACGCCAGTTGCGGTAGCGGTTGTTCTGCTCGCGTGGGGTATTGATGCTGGTGGAGCCTGGGTAGAAGAGGCGGTTGTCATCACGGGTATCGCTGGCCGGGTCCTGGCTGCCGGCATCGAAGGCCAGGGTGAGGAAACCGTCGTTGGGCAGGGCAAAGCCCTTCCAGCCGCTGAGCTTGCGCTGCAGGCCGTCGCCTTTGTCGTAGCCGCCGAAGCGGTAGCCGGCGTTGCCCCCTTCGTCGCGCTCCTTGAGAACGATGTTGATCACCCCGGCGATGGCGTCCGAGCCGTACTGGGCAGCGGCGCCATCGCGCAGGATCTCCACCCGTTCGATGGCCGACAACGGGATCAGGCTGAGGTCCACTGCGGCTGCGCCGCGGGCGTTGACCAGGCCTTGGCGGGTGACGTTGGCGCTGGTGTGGCGACGCTTGCCGTTGACCAGCACCAGCACCTGGTCGGAGGCCAGGCCACGCAGGGACGCGCCCTGGGCAATGGAGCCAGCGAAGGCGCCCTGGGGCGATTGCGGGAAGCTGAACGACGGGGACAGCGCCGTGAGGGCCCCCGACAGATCGCTGGCACCGGTTTCCTGCAGTTTCTCGCCGCTCAGCACGTCGACCGGCGCGGCGCTTTGCAAGGCGGTGACGTCACTGCGGTGGGTACCGACCACGACCACGGTATCGAGGCGGTCGTTGGCCGGGGCGGCGAAGGCGGGCATGGCAAGGCTGCCGATAGCCAGGGCGATGGCGCTGGCCAAGGGGGTGTGGTGGGGCATAGAGGTTCCTGCTGAAGGTGGGGTGGCGGTGCGGGTCCATCGGCAAGCCGGCTCCCACAGAGCCGGTGCCAGGGCCCGAAATGGACCTAGAAGCGGCTGGTGACACTCAGGCCGACCGTGCGGGGGTCGCCATAGGTGATCACGTACTGCCCGGCGGTGCCGTTGGGCCGGCCGTGCACCTGGTAGCGACGGTCGGTGAGGTTGTTGACGAAGCCGGTCACGCTGAGCTTGTCGTCGGCGCTGAACCAGGTCAGGCGTGTGTTGGCCAGGGTGTAGTGGGGCTGGGTGAGGGTGGCGTCAGCGCTGCTCTGGCGGTCGGCGAGGAAGTACTCCTTGTCGCGGAAGCTTACGTCGCCCCCTGCCACCAGCTTGCCGCCGATATCCAGCGCGATGGTGTAGTCGGCGCCCAGCGATACCACGTTGCGCGGCGAGCGCACGAAGCTGTTGCCGCTGTAATCACCCGTGACTGCCCCCGTGGTGGGGTTGGTGTTCTTGAAGTCGGTGTACTCGGTATCCAGGAACGACACCGCCGCACGCAGGTGCAGGCGTTCGGTCGGCTGGCCCTCGATTTCCAGCTCGGCACCTTTGACCTTGCCTTTGGCGCCGTTGGTCAGCGCCGTGGTCAGCACGCCGTTGTTGACCGTCAGCAGGTTCACCTGGATATCGGAGTAGTCGTAGTAGAAGACGTTGGCATTGACCGTCAGGCGGCGGTCGAACCACTCCGACTTAAGGCCCAGTTCGTAAGCGTCCAGTTCTTCCGGATCGACCGTGGTCAACTGCGCCAGGCTGGTCGAAAGGCCAGTGTTGAAACCGCCGGAGCGGAAACCGTGGGCGTAGCGGAAGAACACCCGCAGGTTGTCGTTGATGCGGTACTCAGGTGTCAGGTCGTAGGTCCAGGCTTCCCAGGTCTTGTCTTCCTGGCGATTGCCGTTGGTGCCAACCCCTGCCAGCGGGATCAGCGGGCCGTTGGCAGTGGCGCGGGTCAGTTGCGTCAGGTCCAGGTCAATGTCCTTTTTCTCCTGGGTCCAGCGCAGGCCGCCGGTGACGCTGAAGGCATCGGTGAAGTCGTAGGTCAGGTTGCCGAACAGCGCATAGCTGTCGGTGCGGTGGTCATAACCCATGTCGCGAAATGCGGTGGTGCCCACCTGGTTCGAACCCGTGCCGTTGGGTGTAGTGCCTGGGGTCACGATGCGCTGGGCGGCGCTGTCGAGGTCTTCATGGAAGTAGTGAGCGCCCACCAACCAATGCAGTGGGCGGTCCTGCGCAGAGGCCAGGCGCAGCTCCTGGGACCACTGGCGGTAGCTGTTGTCGGTGATCGCCGCGCCGTTGACCTCGTAGGGGGTGTAGTCGGCGTCGGTGGTGGAGCGGTTGCGGATGTAGTCGTAGGCGCTGATGGAGGTCAGGGTGTAGTCGCCCAGGTACCAGTTGAAGGTCAGCGAAGCACCGTCGTGGTCGAGGCGGTAGTCTTCGTTGACGTTCAGCGCGATGTCGCGGCCGTGGGGGCGTTCGTAGCCGACGTTGTAGTAGCGCCCGACCGGCAGCGAGCCATTGCTGCCATCGCCTTTGAACTGGCGGCTGTGCAGCTTCAGCAGGGCGTCCAGGTCGGGGTTGAGCTGGGCGAGGAACTGCAGGCGGATGGCCTTCTTGTTCACGTCACCATAGGTGTGGCCGTCGTAGTCGTTGTGCTGGAAGCCGTCGCGTTCCTCGGAGTACAACGACACGCGCCCGGCCAGCTTGTCATCGACCAGGGCGCCACCGACGGCGCCGGTGACGATGCGCTCGTTCTTGCTGCCCAAACCGATGGTGCCGTAGCCGTCGGTGTCGAAGGTCGGTTTCTTGGAAATCACATTCACCGCACCGGCCGTGGTGTTCTTGCCGTAAAGGGTGCCCTGTGGCCCGCGCAGGATCTCGATGCGCTCCAGGTCGAACAGCGGCCCGCCACCGGCGATCGGTGCGTTGAGGTAGACGTCGTCGGCGTAGATGCCCACCGGGTACACCGTCGCCGCGCCGGTGTCACCGGTGCCCAGGCCGCGGATGTACCAGCGTGGGCGGCCATCACCGTCGGGGTTCTTGGCAGCGGCGTTGGGGACGAAGGTGGTGATGTCGCCCATCGAGCGCACGCCGTCGGCGGTGATGCTGGTGCCTTTGATTGCCGACACCGCGACCGGCACTTCCTGCAAGGTCTGCTCGCGATGCTGGGCAGTGACCGTGACGGTTTCCAGGGCCGGTTCGCTCTTGTTGTCTGCGCTGGCGGCGATGGCCTGGCTACCGGTGCCGGCCAGCAGCAGCGCGAGGCTGACGTGACGGGCCAGTGGATGGAGCTGGTGCATGGTGGATCTCCCCGTGTGTAAAGCGTTGTTGGGGAGGGCTAGAGCAGGGACTGTGCCATGTTGGTAACTAATTGATTTATAAGGATTAGTTAGGTGGTGATGAGGCCGATTGCAGGCAGGGCAGCAGCGGGGTGCTTGGCGGGTGCTGCTGGGGCAGCAGGTGCTGGCCAGGCAGCAGTCTGTGGTCCAGAGGGTGGGGGGCGCCCAGCGCCCCCTCGGTTACACGGCCAACCGTGAAGTCGAACCGATCACACTCTCCAGCACCCTGAAATCGATCCATTCCCGCACATCGAAGCGACGCGGTATGAACGCCCAGCGGAACAGGAACTCGGTAAAGTCCTGCAGCGCCTCGATCGAGCGGCTGTCCAGCGTGGTACGCAGGCGCCTGTGCGCGTCGTCGCCGTAGGCCGCTGCCACCCAGTATTCACTGGTGTTCAGTTCACGGGCGAGAAAGCGCCGGGTTTCCTCAGGGTTGGCCCACGCCCACTGTTCGGTGCGCAGCACGGTGTCGACCAACGTGCGGCTGGCATCGAAGTGCTCCTCCAGCAGGTGACTGTCGACGGTCAAGGTCCGCGGGGTGCCATTGTTGCTGCGGATCAGCGGGTCCGGGTGGCTGCCGGTGTCGACCACGACGCGCAGGCCGAACTCGTGGGCCAGGTGAACGGCGTGGGCGCCCTTGAGGAAGATCGCGTCGATATCGCCGCGCAGCAGGCCGATCAACTCGTTGTTGCGGCGGCTGAAACGGCTGGTGCCCAGGCTCACTTCGGCGCCATACAGGTGTTGCTTGGCGTCGTCGCTGTAGGTACCGCCGTAGGGGTAGTCGACCAGCTCCACATCGGCCACGGCCAGGCCTTCGAGTTTCAGCGCGTTCTCAAGCCCTCGCAGGGCCTGGGCACGGGTGAAATCGATCTGGACGTTGGCCCATTTCGGCAGGCCGAAGCGGCGGTTCTTGAGGTCCTTGATGCTGCGCACACCGCTTTCTTCGGTGGTCAGGATCAACTGCACCTCGTCGCTCCACGACAGCCCCAGCACACGGGTGTCGACGCCGCTGGCATAGGCCCAGATCGCCGGGATGTTGCCGCCATGGCGCACGGAGTTCTGCAGGTGATGATCGTAATGGGCTTCGCGCACCTCCCGTTCGCTGGACTCGCGCAGCGACTGGATGTTGGTGCCGAACGGCGCAAACGCCTCGGCCAGCCGCCCCGACTGCACGGCAATACCAAGGCCGGTGGGCACGGGGCTGTGGGTGTACCAGAGAGTTTCCAAAGGCTTGCTCATGGGGTAACGGGCTTCCTGTCCATGGGGGTGGGGGCCTGCAGGTGTTGCAGTGGCCGGCGATCGATCCACTCGCGCACATCGAACCGGGCCGGGATGAAGCGCCAGCGCTTGAGAAACTCGACAAAGTCCTGCAACGCGTCGATGGCCTGGTCGTCCAGCCCGGTGCTCAGGCGCAGGTGCGCATCGTTGCCATAGGCGACGCTGACCCAATACTCGCTGCTATTGGTTTCGCGGGCCAGGTAACGGCGGGTTTCGTCCGGGTGCTGGTGAGCCCAGCGCTCGGCGCGTAAGACCGCGCCAAGCAGGGTGCGGGCCACCTGCGGATGGGCTTGCAGCAAATGCTCATCGACCGCCAGGGTGCGCGGCGTGCCGTTGTTGCTGCGGATCAGCGGGTCGGGGTGGCTGCCCGTGTCGATCACCGTGTGCAGGGCGAAGGCGTGGGCCAGTTGTACGGCGCTGGCCCCCTTGAGGAAGATCGCGTCGACTTCGCCACGCAGCAAGGCCGCCAGTTCCAGGTTGCGGCCTTCGCTCTGGCTGGCGGAGACCGGCGTGCCGGCCACGTTGCGCACGGGGCGATCGCTGAAGGTGCCCGTGTAGCGGTAATTGACCAGCTCGACATCGCCGACCTGCAGCCCGGCGAGTTTCAGTGCGTTTTCCAGGCCGCGCAGGGCCTGGGCGCGGGTGAAGTCAATTTGCGCCGATGCCCAGTCAGGCAGGCCGAAGCGGCGGCCCTTGAGGTCTTTGACAGTGTGGATGCCGCTGTCCGGGCGGGTCAGGATCAGTTGCGCTTCGTCGGCCCACGACAGGCCAATCACTCGGGTTTCACGGCCCTGGGCGCGGGCCCAGATCGCTGGGATGCTGCCGCCGTGGCGCACCGAGTTGCGCAGGCTGTGGTCGAAGTGCGATTCGCGCACGGCCTGTTGGTCGGCTTCGCGCACCGATTGCACCTGGGTGCCCAGGTGCGCCAGGTCTTCCTGCAGCCAGCCTTGTTGTACCGCAATGCCCAGGCCTGTCGGCACTGGGCAGCGGGTATACCAGAGGGTATCCAGAGGTTCGCTCATGTTCATGCTCCGAAACGTTGTCAGGCGCTGGCCTGCAGAGGGTGGCTTGCGCTGCGTGGGTGAACCAGCGGCAGCACCTCCTGGCCGATGCGCAGGGCTTCTTCCAGGTGTGGGTTGCCGGCCAGGATGAAGGTGCTGAAGCCGGCGTCGCGGTATTCGGCCAGGCGCTCGGCGATGTTCTGGTGGCTGCCTACCAGGCCCACGGTGGGGCCGGGCTTGGCCTTGGCGAAACCGGCCCAGAGGTTGCGTGCCAGGACCAGTTCGTCAAACCCCTGCAAATGCTGGTGGTAGGCTGCCTGGCGTGCGCCACCCACCGAATCGGAGCCGCTCACGAAGCCTTTGGCCGCGGCGCTGGCCTTGCCTTCCAGGCGTTCGAACTGCTGGCGCAGCTCGCGCCAGGCCTGCTCTTCGGTCTCGCGGGCGAACAGGTCGACGCGCAGCCCGAAACGCACGCTGCGGCCCTGTTTGTCGGCCAGTTCCCGAACCCGCTCGATGTGGGGCTTGAGCTTGTCGATCGGTTCGGCCCAGTTCAGGTAGACGTCCGCGTGGCGCGCGGCCACTTCCAGCGCGGCATCGGAGAAACCGGAGAAGTACACACCCGGTTTGCGTTCCTGTTGCAGGCCAGCTGGCAGGCTGCCGTTTTCCAGGCGGTAGACGTCACCTTCGTAGGAGAATCTGTCGTGCTCCCACAGGCCCTGGATGACGTCGAGAAACTCGCCGGTGCGCTGGTAGCGCAGGTCATGCTCGAGAAAATCGCCATGGGCGCGCTGGCTGGCCGGGTTGCCGCCGGTGATGATGTTCCAGTCCAGCCTGCCGCCGCTGAGGTTCTGCAGGATGGCAGCCTGTTGCGCGGCATAGGCGGGCAAGGTCCAAGTGGCCTGGAAGGCGATCAGAAAGCGTAGGCGCCGAGTCTCCCGCGCCAGGGCGGCGGCGGCGATCCAGGGCTCGGGGCCGGTGGGCAGCAGGGCGCCCTCGAAACCGGCGAGTTCCGCAGCCTTGGCCACCTGGGCGATGTAGTCGATGTAGGTGAAGCCGTCGCGCTCACCGTTGGGCAGGCGGCCGGGGGCGATATTGCCGGGGCGGTGCTGTGGGTTGCCCCGGTTGTGGCGGTCGGTGGACAACTGCGGGCCATCGGTGCCCAGCGGCAGTCGCCAGAAAAATTCGGTGGTCATGGAGGCTCCTGAAGCTGTCCCTTATACACCTCTGCCGCTGCCGACGAAGGCTTAGGTGTAGATCTC
>NZ_BQHW01000030.1 GCF_021602025.1 Pseudomonas ceruminis | reverse complement strand
GTGCAGATCTACAACACAGAACGGCCCCATATGGCCCTGAAAAACAAAACGCCCGATGCGGTGCATCGGGCGTTTTGAGGCCTATCGGCCTACCTGAACAGGTGTAAACCTATTTCAGGACTAGACAACCTTCAGGTCTCAATCGCGGGTGAGCCGGCGCCCATAGGCAGTCTGCGCTCACGCCTGCAACTGCTCGCGAATCCATCCCACCAACGCCCGCACCTTGGGCACTTCTGCAGCATGTTCGGCATAGGCCAGATAATGCGCCCCGGCACTGGTCATTGCATGATTCCACGCAATAACGAGGCTCCCTTCATTCAACTCCCTGGCCACCAGATAGCGTGGCACCAACGCCACCCCGCAACCCGCCTGCGCCGCGCTCAGGGCCATATAGAACGTATCGAAGCGTGGCCCGTGGTAGGCACTGACACTGTGCAGCCCCAGCTCCAGAAACCATTCGTGCCACGCCTCTGGCCGCGAGGTACTTTGCAGTAGCACCAGGTCCGCCAGCTCACTCGCATCGGCCAGCTCACGCCCGGCCAGCAGCTCGGGGGCGCACACAGGCACGACCTCTTCGCGGAACAGCTCGATGCAGGTCGCCCCCGGCCAGGTGCCCTGGCCATAAAAGAACACCACGTCCGCTGAGCCTTGCAGCAAGGCGAAAGGCTCCATCTCGTTGCGGATGTCCAGGTGGATATTGCTGTGGCGCTTGCCGAAGCCCTTGAGGTGCGGGATCAACCAACGCACGCCAAAACTCGGTTGAGTGGCTACCTTCAATATCTCGGTCTGTTCGCCATAGGTCAGGACGTAGCGGCTGGACATGTCCACCTGGGTGAGGATCTTGTTGACCTCGGCCAGGTACAGGCTGCCGGCAGGTGTCAGTTGCAGGCGCCGGCGGATGCGCAGGAACAGGTGGTGGCGCAGCATCTCTTCGAGTTGCGCCACTTGCTTGCTGACTGCGCTCTGGGTCAGGTGCAGCTCTTCAGCGGCGCGGGTAAAGCTCAGGTGACGGGCTGCAGCTTCAAAGCACTGCAGGGCGGTCATGGAGGGCACCAGGCGTTTGGACATAGCGGTCTCTGTGGCTCAAATCATTACCTGACGGAATGATATGCGGAATAAAGGTCGTTTGTTGCACCGGTGTGATCGGATTAATACTGATCCACATCATTTTTCCACCCCATCACCCGATGTAGGAGAAGCACAAATGGTTGCTGGATTGCTCGAGCGCCTTGGCGTTGCCGCTGAGGCTTACACCCAGGGCGACTACCCTGTACACACGCCGATCGACGGCAGCCAGATCGCCTCGGTGAAACTGCTTGGCAAGGCCGAGACCACTGCCCGCATCGATCAGGCCCACAGCGCCTTCGAAGCTTGGCGCAGCGTGCCGGCCCCGCGCCGTGGCGAGCTGGTGCGCCTGTTTGGCGAGGTGCTGCGTGAGCACAAGGCCGACCTTGGCGAGCTGGTTTCGATCGAAGCCGGCAAGATTACCCAGGAAGGCCTGGGCGAAGTTCAGGAAATGATCGACATCTGCGATTTCGCCGTCGGCCTGTCGCGTCAACTGTACGGCCTGACCATCGCCTCCGAGCGCCCTGGCCACCACATGCGTGAAACCTGGCACCCGCTGGGCGTGGTCGGCGTGATCAGTGCCTTCAACTTCCCTGTGGCCGTGTGGGCCTGGAACACCGCCCTGGCCCTGGTGGCCGGTAACTCGGTGGTGTGGAAACCTTCCGAGAAGACCCCACTGACGGCCCTGGCTTGCCAGGCGCTGTTCGACAAAGCCCTGAAGGCCTTCGGCGATGCCCCGGCTGGCCTGGCGCAGTTGGTGATCGGCGGCCGTGAAGCCGGTGAAGCGCTGGTCGACGACCCACGTGTTCCATTGGTCAGCGCCACCGGCAGTACCCGCATGGGGCGTGAAGTCGGCCCGCGCGTTGCTGCCCGCTTTGGCCGCAGCATCCTCGAACTGGGCGGCAACAACGCGATGATTCTGGCCCCCAGCGCGGACCTCGACCTGGCCGTGCGCGGCATCCTGTTCTCGGCAGTTGGCACCGCCGGCCAGCGCTGCACCACGCTGCGTCGCCTGATCGTGCACCGCTCGATCAAGGACGAAGTGGTCGCTCGTGTTAAAGCCGCCTACGCCAAGGTGCGCATCGGTGACCCGCGTAAGGACAACCTGGTTGGCCCGCTGATCGACAAGCTGTCGTTCGATGCCATGCAGGGCGCGCTGGCCAAGGCTCGCGACGAGGGTGGTCAGGTGTTCGGTGGCGAGCGTCAGCTGGCTGACCAGTACCCGAACGCCTACTACGTTTCTCCGGCCATCGCCGAAATGCCGGCCCAGAGCGATGTAGTGCGTCACGAAACCTTCGCGCCGATCCTGTACGTGTTGGCCTATGACGACTTCGAAGAGGCCCTGCGCCTGAACAACGAAGTGCCACAAGGCCTGTCGTCGTGCATCTTCACCACTGACCTGCGTGAGGCCGAGCGCTTCCAGAGTGCCTCGGGCAGCGATTGCGGCATTGCCAACGTCAACATCGGCACCAGCGGCGCCGAGATCGGCGGTGCCTTTGGTGGCGAGAAGGAAACCGGCGGTGGTCGTGAGTCGGGTTCGGATGCCTGGAAAGGCTACATGCGCCGCCAGACCAACACCGTGAACTACTCGCGCGAGCTGCCGCTGGCGCAGGGTATCGTGTTCGACTGATGCTGTATGGCCGGGGGCGTTGCCCCCGGTTCGCGGGGCAAGCCCGCTCCCACAGGTTCCCCGCTGTCCATGTCGGCGTGGGCCCTGTGGGAGCGGGCTTGTCCCGCGAATGGGCGGCAGCGCCGCACCAACGCTATAAGAACAATATTGCTGGAGCCGGCCATGTCCGAATTGCGTCAACAATGCTTGTGGGAATACGTCAGCCAACCGAGCGTCGCCGCCCAGGCCCTGGCCGGTGAGCATCAGGCCGATGTCTGCGTCATCGGTGGCGGCATTACCGGTCTGTCGGCTGCCATCCACCTGCTCGAGCAGGGCAAGTCGGTGATCCTGCTGGAGGCCTGGAAGATCGGCCACGGTGGCTCAGGGCGTAACGTCGGCCTGGTCAATGCCGGCACCTGGATCCGCCCCGACGATGTCGAGGCGACCCTGGGCCAGAAGCAGGGCAGCCGCCTGAACAAGGTGCTGGGCGACGCCCCCGGCGAAGTGTTCGCCATGATCGAACGCTTGGGTATCGACTGCCAGGCGCAGCACAAAGGCACCCTGCACATGGCGCACAACGCCACCGGCATTGCCGACCTCCAAGCACGCCATGAACAGTGGCGCCGCCGCGGTGCTGACGTCGAACTGCTGACCGGCACCCAGTGCCAGGAATACTGCGGTACCGACAAGATTTCTGCCGCGTTGCTCGACCGCCGCGCCGGCACCATCAACCCCATGGGCTATACCCAGGGCCTGGCCGCTGCCGTTGCGCGCCTGGGCGGCAAAGTGTTCCAGCAATCCTCGGTCGAAGGCCTGGAGCGCGACGGTGACGCCTGGCGGGTAAAGACTGCACGCGGTTCCGTGCGCGCCGACAAAGTGGTGATTTCCACAGGCGCCTATACCGAGGGCGACTGGAGCAACCTGCAGAAGCAGTTCTTCCGCGGCTATTACTACCAGGTAGCTTCCAAGCCGCTGCACGGCACTGCTGCCGACAAGGTCCTGCCCCATGGCCAGGGGTCGTGGGACACCCGCACCGTGCTCAGCAGCATCCGCCGCGATGACCAAGGTCGCCTGCTGCTCGGCAGCCTCGGGCGGGTCGATAACAAGCCCGCATGGTTCGTGCGCAGTTGGGCTGACCGTATCCAGAGCCATTACTACCCGGAGCTGGGCAAGGTCGAGTGGGAGATGCACTGGACCGGCTGCATCGACTTCACCCCTGACCACCTGATGCGGCTGTTCGAGCCGGCGCCAGGGCTGGTGGCGGTGACGGGGTACAACGGGCGCGGCAACACCACCGGTACCGTTATCGGTCGTGCGTTTGCCGAGTTCCTGCTCAAGGGGGAGGCCGACAGCCTGCCCATTCCGTTCTCGCCGATGACCGGTGTGAGTGCGCCTTCTTTGCGCACGGCGTTCTATGAGTCCGGGTTCTCGCTGTACCACGCGGGGCAGTGTCTGCGGGTGGTGCTGTAGCCGCTCGCTGTGGCCCTGTCACTTGTGCAACCAGCTCAGGAAGCCGCCTTTCTTGATCAGCGCCGGCTTCTGCAATAGCAAGGACTCACGGCTCTGCTGGCGGAAGCGTTGCAGCTTGGCCAGCGCGGTCTGCACCTCGCCACGCTGCGCCAGGCAGCTCCTCACCTGCTCCTTGTCGATGCGATAAAGCACGCAGCTGGTCAGGGTGCGGAATTCGGCGAACGAACCGTCTTCATCGATGATGCCTTCGACCCCCAGCACCTCACCTGGCCCCATGCGGCCAGCCTCCAGCAACGTGTCACCATCGCGCACGGATGCCGAGACCACGCCACTGCCAATCACCAGCAGGTGATCGGCCTGCTCGCCGACACCCAGGATCACCTGATCGGCCAGATACTCCACCGTGGTCATGCGTTGGCTGAGCGCATCGCGCTCCTGCGCAGACAATGAACGGAACACCCGCACTTCGTCCAACACCTCGCGCTGGCGGCTGCGCGGTGGCATCGCCAGGTCGACATTCCACATCACGCCACTGGCCTCAAGGTGACGATGCGCCAAGTCGAACAGCTGGTTGCGTGCGTCGGTCTTGCCGCCCATGTCGGCGATGAAACCGCTGGCTTCATATTCCACCGACTCCAGCGTCGAGGCCTTCACCGTGACCTTTGGCTTGGGTGAGGGGAGGATGGCGCGGGTGCCTTGCAGGGCCTTTTCCAGCGCATCGAACACGCGCTTTGGCCGCACCCTGGCCGGCACCACCACACTGATCGACACCCCATGCACATCGGCCGGGCGGCTGTGGTTGAGCAGCCTGGCCTTGGCCGCCAGCGAATTGGGGATCACCGCCAGGCTGCCGGTGCCGGTCAGCAGGCGAGTGGCACGCCAGTCGATGTCCAGTACCTTGCCTTCGGTGCCGTCGATGGAGATCGCATCGCCGATCTGGTAGGGGCGCGTGGTGTTCAGCACGATGCCGCTGAACACGTCGGCCAAGGTGCTTTGCAGCGCCAGGCCGATGACGATGGCCATCACCCCGGAGGTGGCCAGCAGGCCCTTGACCGGCAGCTGCATCACATAGCCGGCGGCGGCAACCACGGCCGCCAGAAAGATCAACGCTCCCAGTACATCCTGCAGCAAGCGCCCGCCATGGCTGCCCCGTGCCCCCAGCAGCAGGCCGAACACCACCGTTACCGTGCGCGCGCCGAACAGCCACCAGCCGATCGCCAGCACCGTGGCCATCAGGTTGCGGGACACATCGTCGGGCCAGGGTGGCGGTTGCAATGGGCTCATCCCCGCAGCCAGCAGCACCCAACTGAACAGCAGGAAGATCAACACCCGTGCGCCGATGCGCCAGGCGCGGCGCTGGAGGGGGATCAGTTGCCAGAACACCAGGTCAAGCAGGATCAGGGCGGTACCGAGCAACAACGGGGACGACTGGATGAACGCCAGCATGATGGTCTCGGGGTGAGGGGAGGGCTGTGGGAAGTAATAGAGCAGGTTGGAGAGGCAGGCAATGAAGCCAAGCAAATCCACTGCCAATCCATCGTTCATAAAACAGAACGCTAAAGCCAAAAACCGCTATCTACCGCTCCAAAGGTGACGGTTTTAATCTTTTCCCATCAACGCGAACACCCCACCCACTGAAACTCAAAGCCCTTAGGAGCTACCACCATGGCCCACTTCAAATACAACCGCCTGAACAAAGACGACGCTGCCGTACTGCTGGTTGACCACCAGGCGGGTCTGCTGTCGCTGGTACGCGATATCGAGCCGGATACCTTCAAGAACAACGTGCTGGCTCTGGCCGACCTGGCCAAGTTCTTCAACCTGCCGACCATCCTCACCACCAGCTTCGAGCAAGGCCCCAACGGTCCCCTGGTGCCAGAGCTCAAGGCCCTGTTCCCCGAAGCGCCGTACATCGCTCGCCCAGGCCAGATCAACGCCTGGGACAACGAGGACTTCGTCAAGGCCGTGAAGGCGACGGGCAAGAAGCAGCTGATCATCGCCGGTGTAGTCACTGAAGTGTGCGTAGCCTTCCCGGCCCTGGCCGCGCTGGAAGAAGCGTTCGACGTGTTCGTGGTGACCGACGCCTCCGGTACGTTCAACGCCCTGACACGCGACGCGGCACACAATCGCATGAGCCAGGCCGGCGCGCAGCTGATGACCTGGTTCGGGGTGGCCTGCGAGCTGCACCGCGACTGGCGCAACGATATCGAAGGGCTGGGCGCGCTGTTCGCCAATCGGATCCCGGACTACCGTAATCTGATGACCAGCTACAACGCCTTCCACGCTGGTCAGTAAGCCGACCGGCCTCGGGCACCGGCAGTCGGTGCCCGACACGGCCCAGACCAGACGGAGAAGACCATGCCCCCATCGAGTCGGTGCTCACCGTTGTCGATGGCCGCGTGGTGTACGCAGCGGCCGAGTTCGACAGTTCCGGGGCGTGTGGGGTGCGTTGGGTTGCTCGTGCTTTGCGTTCTGAGCCTCTTGGTATTTATCCATGGCACCCACGGGCTCAAGCCATGTCGCTGATAGCGAACTCCTGCGCCAGGTGATCGATCAACGCTCTCACCGACGGCAGCAACCCACGCCGCGACGGGAAAATCGCATGCACGATGCCACAGCGTGGCTGCCACTGCGGCAGCAACTCCACCAATCGGCCTGCAGCCAGATCCTCGCGCACCGCCACCCGTGGCAGGTGCGCGATGCCGACCCCAGCCACCACGAAATGCCGCAGGGCAAACAGGTCATCGGTGACCATCCGGGGTGTATGCGGGATCACGATGCTACGGCTCATGTCCTCGCCCTGAAACAGCTCCCACTGGTACTCACGCTGGGCACCGCCCCAATGCATGCTGGGCAGGGCACCGAGTTGTTGCGGGTCGAAGCCTGCCGGCAGTTGCTGCAGAAACTGCGGGTGGCCCACCAGGCACTGGGTGCTGTTGCTCAGCACCTTCATCACCATGTCGGTGTTCTCCAGCGGCGGGAAACGCACGCGCAGTGCCACGTCGAAGCCTTCGTGCAGCAGGTCGACGCGGCGGTTGGTGCTCTCGATGAACAGCTCTACTTGCGGGTACTTGAGCATGTAGCGGGTGAGCATCGGCCCGACCCAGGAGTTGAGCAGGGTGGTCGGGCAACTGATGCGCACCAGGCCGCGCGGCTCGCTGCGGTTGCGCTCGATGATCTCTGCCGCGCCCTCGGCTTCTACACGCATGGCCAGGCAACGGTTGTAGTAGGCCTGGCCGATTTCGGTCAGTGAGCAATGTCGGCTGGTGCGGTGCAACAGACGCACGCCAAGGCGCTCTTCAAGGTCGGCGACACGCCGGCTGAGCTTCGACTTGGGCATGTCCAGCGCCCGGCCTGCCGGGGCGAAGCCGCCATGCTCGACGACCTGGGTGAAGTAGTAGAGGGAGTTGAGGTCTTCCAATCGTCCTTCTCCAGAGGGTGCGCCGTGAGCGGATTTCGCAGTCTACCGCAGCCCAGGGGATGAGCATGAGCGTTACCCCTGGGCACAAAACAACGGGCCGCCGCCTTCGGCACGGCTGTTACTCGGTGTCGGAGTCGAACAACCGCTCCAACTCCACCCGCGCCTCTTTGGCCGTCTGCATGACCTTGGCCCGGTCGTCGCGCACTTGCCCCTGCGCCACCAGCACTTCCTCGTCATGCTGGGTGAACCGCTGGATGCGATCCGCCGCCTGCTCAGCGCTCAGGCCCAGGCCGATCAGGGCACGGCGGGTCATTTCCAAGCTTGAATAGAAGGTTTCGCGGATCGGTTCGGCGCCCACGTCCACCAGCTTGTGCACATGCTGGCGGTTGCGCGCGCGGGCCAGCACTTTCAGGTGCGGGTACAGGCGCTTGACCCGTTCTGCCGTGCGTGTGGTCGCCTCGGGGTCGTCGATCGTGATCACCAGGTACTCCGCTTCACCCACCTTGGCCGCATGCAGCACTTCCGGGCGCAGCGGGTCGCCATAGAACACCGGGGCCTGCTCGAACATGCGGGTCATCTCGATGGCATCCACCGAGGTTTCGAGCGCGATGAAGGGGATTTTCTGCGCACGCAGGATGCGCGAAACAATCTGCCCCATGCGGCCCATGCCGACGATCACCACCCGCGGCGTGCCGGCATCGATGGTTTTGTATTGCTCAGGGATTTCCCGCGCCGGTGCCGGTTGCGGGCGTTTGAGGGCGCGGGCGCAACCGAGCATCAGCAACGGCGTGACGGCCATCGACAGGGTAATGGTCATCAGCAGCAGGTCGTAGGTGAGGGTATCGAACAGCCCCTGGTCCTTGCCCAGCTTGAAAACCACGAAGGCAAACTCGCCACCGGCGGCCAGCACCATGCCCAGGCGCAGCGCGCTGGTGCTGTTCAGGCCACCGGCCAGGCGGCCGACGCCAATCAGCAGCACCAGTTTGACCGCTACCAGCAACAGGGTCAGGCCAAGCAGCACCCACGGCATTTCCAGCAGCAAACGCAGGTTGGCGCCCATGCCGACGCTGATGAAGAACAGGCCCAGCAGCAGGCCCTTGAAGGGCTCGATCTGCGACTCCAGCTCATGGCGATACTCTGAGTCGGCCAGCAACAGGCCGGCGAGGAAGGCGCCCAGGGCCATGGAAACCCCGGCTTCTTCCATGAGCCAGGCGGTACCGATGACCACCAGCAGCGCGGTAGCGGTGGAGACCTCTGGTAAGCCGGTGCGGGCAACGGTGCGAAACACCGGGCGCAGCAGGTAGCGGCCACCGACGATCACCACGGCGATGCTGGCGAATACTTTCAGGGCATGCGCCAGGCTGTCGCTGTGACTGGTGTCCGGGCCGCTGGCCGCCAGTAACGGCACCACGGCGATCAACGGGATGGCGGCAATGTCCTGAAACAGCAGGATGGCGAAGGCAAGGCGGCCATGGGGTGCATTCAGTTGCTTGGCTTCGGCCAGGCTCTGTAAACCCAGAGCAGTAGAGGACAATGCCAGCCCCAGGCCGAGTACCACCGCCGCAGGCAGCGGCTGTGCAAAGCCGAACAGGGCGATGGCGCCGATGATGGCACCGGTCAGCAGCACCTGTGCGCTGCCGACACCAAACACCGATTTGCGCATCAGCCACAGCCGCTTGGGCGACAGTTCAAGGCCGATGATGAACAGCAGCAAAACTACGCCAAGCTCAGAAGTATGCGCAACGCTCTCGGTGTCGCGGATCAGGCCCAGCGCCTGGGGGCCGATGACCACGCCGGCTAGTAGGTAGCCGAGCACGGCACCTAGCTGCAGGCGTTTGGCCAGGGGAACCGCAAGGACTGCGGCGAACAGGAAGATCACCGCGGTTTGCAGCAGGCTGCCTTCGTTCGGCATCGGCTCGTACTCCATGAGCTGCCGGGGCAGCGTTAGGCCAGTGTGGAGGACAATTCTGCGGCGGGTGGCGGTTGCAGACAACCCGGTGGCCAGCAGAAGCATTGCCCTCCGGCCCCAGGGGCTAGGGGCTGCCCGGTCTGTACTGCAGCGCCTCCGCCAGGTGTGCCCGGGTAATCACCGTGCTGCCCTCCAGGTCTGCCAAGGTTCGTGCCACTTTCAATAAACGGTGCGCGGCGCGCAAGGACAGGGTCAGGCGCTCGCAGGCGCTTTCCAGCCAGGCCTGGTCCGTGGCGGCCAGGTTACAGTGCTGGCGTAGGCCATCCAGGTTCAGAAACGCATTGGCACACCCTTGCCGACGCTGCTGCACCTCACGGGCCTCGGCCACCCGGGCCGCTACCTCGGCGCTGCTTTCGCCGCTGGGCTGATTGGTAAGGCTCGTGGTCTCCCGGGCGACCGTCAGGTGCAGGTCAATGCGGTCCAGCAACGGGCCAGACAGCTTGTTGCGGTAGCGCTGGATCTGTTCGGTACTGCAGCGGCAGCGGCCGGTGGGGTCGCCAAGGTAACCGCAAGGGCAGGGGTTCATCGCCGCCACCAACTGGAAGCGTGCAGGAAACCGTACCTTGTCCCGCGCACGGGCGATCACGATCTCGCCAGACTCCAGCGGCTCGCGCAGCACTTCAAGCACGCGGCGCTCGAACTCGGGCAACTCATCGAGAAACAGCACGCCATGGTGGGCCAGGGTAATCTCCCCGGGTTGCGGCCGGCTGCTGCCGCCGACCAACGCCGGGCCCGAGGCAGAGTGATGGGGGTGGCGGAACGGGCGTTGCGGCCAGCTATTGAGTGGCGTGTGCCCGGTTACCGACTGGATAGCCGCCACCTCTAGCGCCTCATGCTCATCCAGCGGCGGCAGCAGGCCTGGCAGCCGGCTGGCGAGCAGCGTCTTGCCGGTGCCGGGCGGGCCAGTAAACAGCAGGTTGTGCGCCCCGGCGGCGGCCAGTAGCAAGGCGCGCTTGGCGGCGACCTGGCCCTGCACCTCACTCAGGTCAGGGTAAGGACGGCTCTGCAGGGTCAGGCCATTGGCGGCGAAAGGTGGCAGCGGCACCTGGCCATTCAGGTGGGCGACCAGCTCGAGTAGATGGCCCACGGCATACACCACCAAGCCGCCGGCCAGGCTGGCTTCCTCGGCGTTCTCCCGCGGCACGACCAATGCCCGGCCTGCTTCGCGGGCGGCCAGTGCAGCGGGCAGCACGCCCTGCACGGGGCGCAGTTTGCCTGAGAGCGCCAATTCCCCCAGGCATTCGATTTCGCTCAAGGCCGCCACCGGTACCTGCCCGTCGGCGGCAAGAATCCCCAGGGCAATGGCCAGGTCATAGCGGCCGCCGTCCTTGGGCAGGTCTGCAGGGGCCAGATTCTGGGTAATGCGCCGTTGCGGGTAATTCAACCCCGAGTTGACGATGGCGCTGCGTACCCGGTCCTTGCTCTCCTTGACTGTTGTTTCGGGCAGGCCGACCAGGGTGAGGTGGGGCAGGCCGTTGGCCAGGTGGGTTTCAACACTGACCGCCGGCGCCTGTACGCCAACCTGGGCGCGGCTGTGGACGAGGGCAAGGGACATGGACGCTCCGTTGTCGCTGAAGTTGGGCGCCGCTTCCTGCGGCGTGGGCACAGCATAGTGAGGGGCGCGGGAGGGGGCGCAAGAAGAGTTCGTCGTTGTGTTTCAGGCCAGGCGTTTTCCCTGTGTTTTCATACAATCTGACAAATAATGGATCCAATACCTTTGCGCAGTGCAAAGGTATGGCTTAGTGTTCACGTGCTCTTGCCGTTGCCATCGGACGACAACGCGACTCCTAAAATGGACTCAAGGTAATCCCGTGCAAACGCTCACTCGCACCCGCCAGCAGATCCGTGAACGGGTGCAGGCCCATGAATTTGCCGACCTCAACCGCTACTTCGATGCCCTCCAGGCGCACTGGCAACAAGCGGCGCCCGGCGAGTGCCCGGCCTACCTGGAGGCGGTCCAGGGTTACATGCTGGTCGATTGGGATGCCGAGGGCAGCAAAACCCTGAGCCAGACGCTCAAAGCGTGGATCGATGCGTGCCCCAAGGCTTACCACCCGCAGGTGGTCATGGGGTTTCACTGTCTGAGCCGGGCCTGCCACATCCGCGGCGCCGTTGCCGCCAATGACGTCAGCGAAGCGCACTGGCTGGCCGCCGAGCAAGCCTGCGAAATGGCCACGGCACACTTTCTTCGGGCTATGGAGCGCTCCACGCAGCCTGTAGCCGCAGCCATCGGCATGCTGCGAATCAGTGCGCATTTCCGTGAGCCAGGTTGGCTGGTCGAATTGTTCCATGGGCAGGCAGCGCGCTTTCGGCCAAGCGCGCATGCCGATGTCGAAGTGCAGGAGGCGGCGGCACCCTTGCTGGTCAAGTACGGCCTGGCGCCCCTGGTCGCGCTGCCACAGGGGCTGCCGTCCTGCTTGAGTGCGCGCTTGCCCGGCACCCAGGAGAGCGCCCCGGCGTACTGGCTGCGCCATGCGCTGGCGTGGCTACCTGGGTGTTTCGAGGCGGTCGAAGCGCGTGCCGCTTACCTGACACCGCGGTGGGGGGGAAGCTACGAGGCGATCGAAGCGCTGGCCAGCAGTCCGGTGTGCCAGCGCTGGAATGAGATGCAGCGCAATGCGCTACGGTGGTTGGCAGTGGAAGACCAGCTCCGGTTGCCCGAGCCCGATCAGTCGCAACAGATCGCAGTTTGGCAGGAGACGTTCCAGCATTGGGCGCAACGTCAGCTCAGGCCCAAGGAGCGCGCCACGCTGCTGGCCCGCCGTGGCGCCTTGCGTCGCTATTCGTTGCACGATTACCACGGGGCGATGCGCGACTTCACCGCTTGCGTCGCGTTGTATCCTGATCAAGGCTTCGTGCCGACCATCGGCGAGCCGTTCTACAGCGTGGTCTGCCTGGTGCTGGTGCACGGTGTGCGGGACGGTGCGCAAACGTTACGGGTCGTGATCGAGCGGTTGTGCAACAACCACAGGCAAGCGGCGGCCTGCGCGCTACGGGCGGCTGGGCATCAATTTGGCTTGTGGGGGTTCAGGCAATCGTCCGAGCAGGCCAATGCCTGGCTGCGCACAGCGGTGAAGCGCCAATGTGGGCGCGAGGGGCGGGGCTTCGACGTACTCGACGTGCCGCGGCTGTTGTGGGCCGCCAACCTGCACGAAGTGGCGCATTTTCTCTATGTGCACTGCGCCGACCTGAAGCTGCCGGATGCCGCCGTCACCCTGTACGACTTGCACCTTGGCCGGCTGGAGAACACTCCGCAGCTTTATCTGAGTGCCGAGCTTGCCCAGCATTGGTTGTTGCGTGCGGTGGCTTGCGGCAATCCGCGGGCCAAGTACACCTTGGCCTGCCAACGTATGCAGGGCGCGCAGGACCTGGAGCGAGACACGCTGCTAGCGGTCCGGCGCCTACTGCTCGACGCGTTGGGCCATCCGCAGGTGGGTGCCCGCGCGCGTCTGCAACTGGGCATTCTGTTGCGCCAGCACGGCGAGCCACAGGAGCGAAACGAGGCGGTCGATTATCTGCTGGGCCTGGCCGAGCACTCGGACGTGGGGATTGCCGCACGTGCCAGCGCGGAGCTCGGGCTGGCCTGGATGCAGGGGCATGGGACCCGCAAGCAGAGCCGTTTTGCAGCGATCGAGTGGGTCAACCGTGCGGCCGCACTGCAACCGGGTGAACCGGTCATCGAGGAGATACAGGCGCAAGTGCTCAATTCGCACAGCCGGGTTAAGACGTTGCTCACGGTGTGCGGGGCGACCTTGTTCCGCGGCGATCTGCAGGCCAGCGAACTGCCGCAAAAAGCGATCGCCCCGGAACAGGAACGCCAGAAGGTTTCCGCCTGAAGGCGGGCACAACATAGGGGGCCGCCGGCGGCCCCGCATGCTTATGGCTTGGCGCCGAGGATGATGTGCGAGGCCTTGATCAGCGCAGTGGCTTTCACACCGGGTACCAGCCCCAGTTCCTGCACGGCCTCGCGGGTGACGATGGCGAACACCTCGGTGCCGCCCGCCAGCTTCAGAACCACTTCGGCATTCACCGCGCCGTCACCCACCCGCACCACTTCGCCTTCCAGCGCGTTGCGTGCAGACAGCTTGTAACCGTCCGCATCGGTCATCAGCACCACCCAGGGCGCCTTGACCAGGGCCACGGCCTGCTTCCCGACATTGATATTGAGGCTATGCAGGCTGGCCATGGTGACCACGGCCACCAGCTTCTCGCCACCAGCCAGCGTCAGCTCGACCTCGGCATTGACTGCCCCGGGCTGAACGTTGCTGACCTTGCCTTCGAACACATTGCGGGCACTGACTTTCATGCTTGGGCACTCCTTCATGCGGTTTTTATTCCTGTGCCGCTGGCGCCATCCGGGCTTCCAGCTCGGCTACCTGTTTTTCCAGGGCTTCCAGGCGCGCGCGGGTGCGGGCCAGCACGACCATCTGGCTGTCGAATTCTTCCCGGCTGACCAGGTCCAGTTTGCTGAAGGCGCCTTGCATCAGCACCTTGAACTGGCTTTCCAGCTCGGCGCGGGGCTGGGCGGTGTCGCTGCTGAAGAGGCGCGAGGCCTGGTCGCTCAGAGCATCGAGAAGGGCTTTGGGCGCGAGCATGTTGGGCTGTCCACTGAAACGAAAGAAATGGCCCGCAGTGTAGCACGGACAATTTCCGCTCTTGATTGCACGTTTTTCGAGCAGTGTACGGGGCGGGTGCGCACCAATAATGTGCATCTTTTCGATGCTGGCGACTGGCCAACGCCGCCTGTTTCGCGCAACTCGCTGTTTTTCGGTGCTTTTGCAGACCTGGCAAGGTTTCTGCAAAGACCAGTGCGAGCCATGCACTGATGCAGTTCCTTGTGACCAGGCAGTGCGCACGCGGAGCCGGATGCCGACGACGCGTTACAAAGCCAACCGCTGCGCTTAGACTTGAGACGGGTTTGTTTTCCTGGGGCAAGTCCACCAAATCGGGAGAGAGTTTCATGAAGCTAGTCACAGCCATCATCAAGCCGTTCAAGCTGGACGACGTGCGCGAGTCGCTGTCGGAAATCGGCGTGCAGGGCATCACCGTCACCGAAGTCAAAGGCTTCGGCCGGCAGAAGGGCCACACCGAACTGTATCGCGGTGCGGAATACGTAGTCGACTTCCTGCCCAAGGTGAAGATCGACGTCGCCATCGACGACAAGGACCTTGATCGCGTGATCGAGGCCATCACCAAGGCGGCCAACACCGGCAAGATCGGTGACGGCAAGATCTTCGTGGTGAATCTGGAGCAGGCAATCCGCATCCGTACCGGCGAAACCGATACCGACGCGATCTAAGCGCCCAACAAAGCCTCACCAAACCCAACGCCCCAGGAGAAAACAACATGACTCTGCGTAAGATCGCAGGGCTAGGAGCCCTATTGTCCCTCGTAATGCCGGGCCTCGCCCTGGCAGAGGAGGCTGCCCCAGCGCTGAACTCCGGCGACACCGCCTGGATGCTCACAGCAACGGCGCTGGTGCTGTTCATGACCATCCCCGGCCTGGCCCTGTTCTACGGCGGTATGGTGCGTTCCAAGAACGTGCTTTCGGTGATGATGCAATGCTTCGCCATCACTGGGCTGATGAGCATTCTCTGGGTCGTTTACGGTTACAGCATCGCCTTCGATACCACCGGTATGGAAAAGGGCGTGCTCAATTTCAATTCCTTCGTCGGCGGCTTCTCCAAGGCGTTTCTCAGCGGCGTCACGCCGTCGGGCCTGACCTCGGCCACCGCGTTGTTCCCGGAGGCGGTGTTCATCACCTTCCAGATGACCTTCGCCATCATCACGCCGGCGCTGATCGTCGGTGCCTTCGCCGAACGCATGAAATTCTCGGCGATGCTGGTGTTCATGGGCATCTGGTTCACCCTGGTCTACGCACCGATCGCGCACATGGTCTGGAGCGGTGACGGTGCGCTGCTGTGGGACTGGGGCGTGCTCGATTTCGCAGGCGGCACCGTGGTGCACATCAACGCCGGTATCGCAGGCCTGGTCTGCTGCCTGGTACTGGGCAAGCGCAAAGGCTACCCAACTACCCCCATGGCCCCGCACAACCTGGGCTACACCCTGATGGGCGCGGCCATGCTGTGGATCGGCTGGTTCGGCTTCAACGCAGGCTCCGCTGCTGCCGCCAACGGCACGGCCGGCATGGCCATGCTGGTGACCCAGATCGCCACCGCCGCCGCCGCGCTGGGCTGGATGTTCGCCGAGTGGATCGGCCACGGCAAGCCAAGTGCCCTGGGCATTGCCTCGGGTGTGGTTGCCGGCCTGGTGGCCATCACCCCGGCTGCCGGTACCGTAGGCCCGATGGGCGCCCTGGTGATCGGCCTGGTTTCGGGTGTGGTCTGCTACTTCTGCGCCACCAGCCTCAAGCGCAAGCTGGGCTATGACGACTCCCTGGACGCCTTCGGCGTACATGGCATCGGCGGCATCATTGGCGCCATCCTCACCGGTGTGTTCGCGGCACCTGCCCTTGGCGGCTTCGGCGCGGTCACCGATATCGGTGCGCAGGTCTGGGTACAGGCCAAGGGCGTGATCTTCACGGTGGTCTATACCGCGGTCGTCACCTACGTGATCCTCAAGGTACTGGACAAGGTGATGGGCCTGCGGGTCAACGAAGAAGAAGAGTCGGTCGGCCTCGACCTGGCTCAGCACAACGAACGTGGTTACAACCTGTAACTGCGACGCAGGAAAAACTTGCCCGGCTTGCCGGGCATTTTTTTGCCTGATTTTTGCCATTTCCTGCAGAGCAAACGGTTTATCACCCACGTTCGCGACGTAGGCCAAAAACTTACAAGTAGCAGGGCATTCATGGAGCTTTGCTTTTTCTACGGGCGCGCTAGAATGCGCGCCGAAGGGTGTTTGACGAGCAGTCCGCACGCTTCGTCAGCCTTTGCTAGGCTTGCCAGTAGCGTGCGGCCAGCAGGGTTACAAGGATTTGTCAGGCCCTGCCAGGAGCAGGGCCTGCTGGGTGCCGCCTCCCATCAGGAGCGCCGACCCAAGGGCAGTGGCCTAACCCACGGCCAGTTGAATTTTCACTGGTGGCTGCCGGTCTACGGCTCCACTGGTCTATAACTAACCTGCTTTTCGCAAGTCATGAGGTAGAACATGAGCGACGACGATCTGGAAAATGATGACCTCGAAGTAGGCGACGAAGACGAGGCGGATGATGGCCTGGAAGCTGCGGCTGACGATGTTGCCGAAGATGCTGGCGATGACGACAGCAGCCCGGCACCTGCTGCCAAGGGCAAGTCCAAGGCGGCCGTCTCGGTAGACGAGATGCCGAGCATGGAGGCCAAGCAGAAGGAACGTGACGCCCTGGCCAAGGCCATGGAAGAGTTCCTCGCGCGCGGTGGCAAGGTTCAGGAAGTCGAGGCCAACGTGGTCGCCGACCCGCCCAAGAAGCCGGACAACAAATACGGCAGCCGCCCTATCTGAGTGTTCGCACGCAAAAAAGCCCGCCGTCGCTGCGGGCTTTTTTGTGGGTAGGGTTTTTGTGCTGTCTGTACCGGCCCATCGCCGGCGCCCCTTTCAGCGCCAGCGCGCGATCACGTCAGGCAGCTGCGATAACCGCTGAATCTCTGCATCCGGTGCCTGTTCGCCCGCCCAGGCCTTGCGCTGCGGGTTGAACCACACCGCGCGCAAGCCTGCGCGCTGCGCCCCGCCGATGTCATCCCCGGGGTGATCACCGACGTGCACCGCAGCACCGGCCTCGACCTCTGCGCGTTTCAGTGCCTCCCTGAAAGGCGCCGGGTCCGGCTTACCGATGCCCAGGTCCTCCGCGCACAGGGCAAAGCGGAAGTAGTCGGCCAGCCCCAGGCGGCGTACGTCGGCGTTGCCATTGGTTACCACCCCCAGGGTGTACTGATGGCGCAGGATTTCCAGCACCGGCTGCACCTCCGGGAACACCTCGACCTGGTGCCGCGCATGCAAAAACACTTCAAAGCCCTCGTTGGCCAGTTCCTGAGCCTGCTTTTCGCTGTAGCCGACCTCTTCCAGGGCGTGGTACAGCACGCGCCGGCGCAGGGCGCTGATGCGGTGCTTGAGGCCCGGTTCGGCTTGCACCAGGCGTTCACGGATGGCGAACAGGTGATCCACCGGTACGCCACCCAGGATCGGGGCATTGGCCTGCAGCCAGTCGCGCAGCACGACTTCCGCGCTGGCAATCACTGGCGCGGTGTCCCACAGGGTATCGTCGAGGTCGAAGGTGATCAGCTTGATGCTCATGAGTCTGTGCCTTTGCTGCGTTTGGCCCGGGGATGGGCGCTGTCGTACACCGCGGCCAGGTGCTGGAAGTCCAGGTGGGTGTAGATCTGTGTGGTGCTGATGTCGGCGTGGCCGAGCATTTCCTGCACCGCGCGCAGGTCCTGGGACGATTCCAGCACGTGGCTGGCGAAGGAATGGCGAAGCATGTGCGGGTGCAGGTGCTGGCCCAGTTCGCGCTCGCCTGCAGCCTTGACGCGCAACTGGATGGCCCGCGGCCCCAGGCGATTGCCCTGCCGGGTGATGAACACCGCGCCGTCGCGCGGGCTGCCGATGCCGCGCAACCTGAACCATTGCTGCAGCGCTTCACGCGCCTTGCGACCCACGGGCAGCACACGCGCCTTGCCACCCTTGCCCACCACCTGGACCAGCCCAGCGGTGAGGTCCAGGTGCTCAAGGTCGAGATGGGTCAGCTCGGACAGGCGCAGGCCCGAAGAATAGAACAGCTCCAGGATGGCCTGGTCGCGGCGGGCGATAAAGTCGTCGTCCACGCCGCCATCAAGCAATTGCAGGGCGCGGTCGGTGTCCAGCACTTTGGGCAGCCGACGTTCGCCTTTCGGCGCGCTCAGGCCGGTGGCCGGGTCGTGCTGACACAGGCCTTCACGGTTAAGGTAGCGATACAGGCCGCGCACGGCCGACAACAGCCGCGCCAGGCTGCGCGAGGATTGCCCCTGATGGTGCTGGCGGGCGATCAGCTGGCGCAGTTGCTGGATCTGCAGGGCGCCCCAGCCGGCGATACCTTGGCTGTTGCAGTAGTCGATGACCTTGGCCAGGTCGCGGCGGTAGGCCAGCAGCGTATGTTCGGACACCTGGCGCTCGTTGCGCAGGTGTGCGCAATAAGCTTCCAGCTGGCGTTCCATCAGCGCACCGAACGCAGGGTCTGAGTGACGCGCGGCACCACGCGGCCTAGCACTTCGGCGATATAGCCAAGGAACAGCGTGCCGACACTGCTCTTGTAGTGCTGCGGGTCGCGGCTGCCGATCGCCAGCACGCCGTGCAGCCCCTGGTATTCGAGCGCCGCAACGGCGCTGGAGCCAACCTCACGGCGCTGCTCTTCGCCGAACAGGAAGGCCAGTTCGTGCTCGCGCAGGTTGCCGCTGACCGTCTTGCCGCCCCCCAGCAGCCCACCGATGGCCTGCTGGGCTTCGGCGTTGCTGACCCAGCGGCCGACTGGCGCGGCATTGTCGCCGAACAGGATCAGGCTGACGAAGGGCACCTGAAATTCCTGGCGCAGGCTGTCTTCAACGGCCATCACCACTTCTTCCAGGCTACCGGCGTCGAGCAGGTCGAGGATCAGCCGGCGGGTCTTGTCGAACAAGCGGTCGTTGTCCCGGGCCACATCCATCAGTTGCGATAGCCGGTGACGCATCTCGATGTTGCGGTCGCGCAGCAACTTGAGCTGGCGTTCCACCAGCGAAACACTGTCGCCACGCTGGTGCGGGATACGTTGCTCGACCAGTAGCTCGTCGTGCTCGGCAAAGAAGGTGGGGTGGGCACGCAGGTAGGCGACCACCGTTTCGGCATCGAGCTCGTTGGACTGCTGGGGTACAACCTGGGGCTGATCGGTCATGGCGGTTACTCGCTTAGAGACGAACCTGTCCTTCGTAGACGCGTACGGCCGGGCCCGTCATCACCACGGGCTTGCCGGTGCCGGCCCATTCGATGTTCAGGCGGCCACCGGGCAGGTCGAGGGACACCGGAGAGTCCATCCAACCCTGGCTGATCGCTGCCACGGCCGCGGCGCATGCGCCGGTGCCGCAGGCCTGGGTCTCGCCGGCGCCCCGTTCCCATACGCGCAGGTTGGCGCGGTGACGGTCGACCACTTGCAGGAAGCCGACGTTCACCCGCTGTGGGAAGCGTGGGTGGTGTTCGATCTTTGGTCCCAACTCATGCACCGGCGCGGTACGTACGTCGTCGACGCGCAGCACGGCATGCGGGTTACCCATGGATACGGCAGCAATGGAATGCACCTGGCCATCGACTTCGAGCGGGTAACTGAGCGCCTGCTCGTCGGCGACGAAGGGGATTTCGGCCGGGGTGAAGCGAGGCGGACCCATGTCGACACTCACCTGGCCGTCGTTCTGCACATCCAGCACGATGATGCCGCTTTTGGTCTCGACACGGATGCGCTTCTTCGCTGTCAGGCGCTTGTCGAGCACGAAACGGGCGAAGCAGCGCGCCCCGTTGCCGCACTGTTCGACTTCGGAACCGTCGGCGTTGAAGATCCGGTAGCGGAAATCCACTTCCGGATTGTTCGGTGCTTCGACGATCAGCAGCTGGTCGAAGCCAATGCCGGTATGGCGGTCTCCCCATTGCTTGGCGTGCTTGGGCTGGATGTGGGCGTGCTGGCTGACCAGGTCGAGGACCATGAAGTCGTTGCCCAGCCCATGCATCTTGGTAAAGCGCAGCAGCATGGGCTCACTCCGGCAGCAGGCTTTCGCCAGCGTACAGTTCGGCGATGGTCTCGCGACGGCGGACTTCGAAAGCCTGGTCGCCGTCGACCAGGATTTCCGCGCAACGGCCACGGGTGTTGTAGTTCGAGCTCATGACAAAACCATAGGCGCCCGCGGACTGCACGGCCAGCAGATCACCTTCTGCCAGGTTCAGCTGGCGGTCCTTGGCGAGGAAGTCACCGGTCTCGCAGATTGGCCCGACCAGGTCGTAGGCGCGGCCTTCGCCTTCGCGCGGCTTGACCGCGCTGACGCCCATCCAGGCCTGGTACAGGGCCGGGCGGATCAGGTCGTTCATCGCCGCATCGATGATGGCGAAGTCCTTGTGTTCGGTGTGCTTGAGGTATTCCACGCGGGTCAGCAGTACACCGGCATTGGCCACGATGTAGCGGCCTGGCTCGAACACCAAGGCCAGGTCGCGGTCACCCACGCGCTCACGAATGGCGTTGATGTAGTCGGCAACCAGAGGCGGCTGCTCATCGCGGTAGCGAACCCCAACACCGCCGCCCAGGTCCAGATGGCGCAGGTGGATACCGCATTCGGCAAGGCGGTCGACCAGTACCAGCAGGCGGTCGAGGGCGTCGAGGAACGGGTCTACGGTGGTCAACTGCGAGCCGATGTGGCAGTCGACACCGACCACTTCCAGGTTCGGCAACTGTGCGGCACGCACGTAGATAGCCTCGGCGTCGGCGATGGCAATGCCGAACTTGTTCTCTTTGAGGCCGGTGGAAATGTACGGGTGGGTACCGGCGTCGACATCGGGGTTCACGCGCAGCGAGATCGGGGCAACCTTGCCCATCTCGGCGGCGACCACTTGCAGGCGCTCGAGCTCGTCGGTGGACTCGACGTTGAAGCAGTGCACGCCGACTTCCAGGGCGCGGCGCATGTCGTCACGGGTTTTGCCAACGCCGGAGAACACCACACGGTCGGCGCGCCCGCCAGCGGCCAGCACACGCTCAAGCTCACCGCCGGACACGATATCGAAGCCTGCGCCCAGGCGTGCCAGTACGTTCAGCACGCCAAGGTTGGAGTTGGCCTTGACTGCGAAGCACACCAGGTGCTCGATGCCTTGCAGGGCATCGGTGTAGCTGCGGTACTGGGCTTCGATGTGCGCGCGCGAGTAGACGTAGGTCGGGGTACCGAAACGTTCGGCGATGGCCGACAGGGCCACGCCTTCCGCGACCAGTTCACCGTCGCGGTAGTTGAAAGCGTTCATCTGATTTCCTTACTGCGCAGGCGACTGCTCGGGCTCGATTGGCTGCTCGTCCTGGGGCTGTACAGGCTGGGCGTGCTTGTGCTGATGCGACTTCTGGCTGGCCTTGCCGTCCTTGCCGTCGTCAGGCAGGTACAGGGGGCCCTTCTGACCGCAGGCCGAAACGAGGCAGGCAACCGCGACCAGCGCCGCAAGTGAGGAAATCAGGCGCTTCATGGGTGAAATCCTTTGAAATAAGCAGTATTGCGCCCGAGTATACCGAGCGACCGGCCTATTGCCTATGCAAGCGCCGGTCCGCCGGGCGGGGCGCAACCACACTGCACGCGTCGAGCCGCTAGCGGCAAGAAGACGCTGCCCAGTGTACGCTGAGCTTTTTCCAGCCGTGTGTGGCTGGCAGCTTGCGGCTGGCGCCTTGCGCCCGTATCTTGCCCGGCTTGCCTGTAACGCAGCCAATTTCGAGGTTCCTGCAATGAGTTTGAGCGAAGCGCGTTTCCATGATCTGGTCGACGCGACCCAACAGGCCCTGGAGGATCTGTTCGACGAGAGCGGCCTGGACCTGGACATGGAGAATTCCGCCGGTGTCCTCACCGTCAAGTTCGACAACGGCAGCCAGTTGATCTTCAGCCGGCAGGAGCCGCTGCGCCAGCTGTGGCTGGCCGACCGCTCCGGGGGCTTCCACTTCGACTACGACGAAGAGAGCGGCAAGTGGGTCTGCGAAAAGAGTGAAGAGCTGCTTGGCGAAATGCTCGAGCGCATTGTCTGGGAGCGGGCCGGCGAGAAGCTGGACTTTGACGAGATCTGAAATGACTGCCCAGCCGCGGCCGCCCAAGCCGCTCTACAGCAACGTCAGCCCCGCAGTGCCTTCACCGTGCATCAGCGTGTGCCGGCTGGACGAACAGCGGGTTTGTACCGGTTGCCACCGTCACGTCGAGCACATTCGCGAGTGGCGTTCGGCCGATGACGAACGGCGTCGGCAGATCTGCCGCGAAGCCGAGGCGTTACGCGCACGGGCTTGAGTATTTGCCCGGCTGTGGTAGTGTCGGGGTACGCGTCGGTGACGCCACAGCATTCACAAACCCCGCCCTTGGGCGGGGTTTTGCATTATTTGCCTTTAGAAAACCGCCTGTTCAATGGAGTCTGACTGGATCATGAGCACCAAGCCTACCCTCATCCTCACCCGATTGGACGTACAGCGTCTCGAGCGCCTGATCGACAGCCTCGACGAAAGTACTCCGGGTGTGCTCGCCTTGCAGGACGAGCTGGACCGCGCCGAAAAGGTGGTCGGTCATGAGGAAGTACCGGCCGGTGTAGTGACCATGAACTCGCGCGTGCATTGCCGCGAAGAGGCCAGCGGCAAAGACTATCACCTGACCCTGGTGTATCCGAAGGACGCCGGCGGCGAAGGCAAGGTCTCGATCCTGGCGCCGATTGGCTGTGCCTTGCTGGGCTTGACGGTGGGCAATCAGATCGACTGGCCGGCGCCGGGCGGCAAAACCCTCAAGTTGAAGCTGCTGGCTGTGGAATATCAGCCTGAAGCGGCGGGCGATTTCGACCTCTGATCCATCGGGCCGCCTGACGGCCCCGGCGTTCAAGGCTCGAACGTAGCCTGCAACTGGGCCAGGCCGTCGTTGAGCGCCTGTTCCAGCTCGCGCTTGTAGCGCAGGTACAGGAGGGTCGAGCCCTGCTCATCATCGAGCAGCTCGGAAAGATCCAGGTCCGTGATATAGCAGCGATAGTGCCCGGCACTGCGGCGCTGGCCGAGAATCTGCCGGGCGACGGTGGTGTACAACTCATCGCCGTGGTCCAGCTCAGAGAACTCCTGCTGATCGCAATACAGCGTGACATGTACCTCATCCCCTGCGCCGGCCTGCAGTATGGCCTGCACCTCGTAGTAGGGCTGCCCGCTGTCATCGCCGGGCGTCGCGCGTGGCTCGATGCTGCGCGCCTTGCCCGGCCCCGAAGGCAGCAACTGCGCGTAATGAATTTCCAGCGAGGCCTGATGCAGCTTGTCCAGTGGCAAGCGGGCGTCGCGGCGCATCACCACCGAGCGCAAGAAGCGCTGCAGGGGTAGCAACAGGTGGTTTTCGTCGTGCAAGGGCAGGCGTTGCTGCCACAGCGCATTGTACTCATCCAGCACATACAGCTCGGCCCAGCCTTCGAGCAGGCGGTAGAACACCTGGATGCACGCCGGTCGGCCTTGTTCCAGCACCAATGGCAGGTCATGGTCCTGCAGGGCATTGGCGTCCAGGTGCACCGGACTGTAGGTCACACGCTCCTCGCCCAGGCAGTCGAGCACGGCGTCGAGGTCGGCCAGTGTCGCCAGGCTGACTTGGCCGGGTAGCAGCTCCAGCACGTGGGTAAACTGCGCCACCTGCAGCACGTAGCGGTGGTTCAGGCCCTGGTCGAGCAGCAGTTGCACGGTGTCGAAGATTTCCTCGACCCGTTGGCTGATGGCCTGGGCGCGGTTGTGGCAGAAGCAGCGCACCTGCACGCGGGGCCGGTGGTTACGCTGCCCGAGGCTGTTGAGAAAATCACGCACGCAGCGCAGCAGGGCATGCTCGCCGTCATAGCGCTGCACCAGCACTTCGTTCCAGCTGTTGAGGGTGATCTGGTCGAGTGTCAGTACCAGGTTCTCGCGCACCCCTGCGTAGCTCAGCGAGTCGGTGCGCTCGGTGGTCATCAGGATGTTCAGGTCGCGGTGGTGGCTTAGCGGGTCGATGCCAACGTTGACCAGCAGCAGCATCTCGTCGGCCACGCTTGGCTGCAGCAGACGTACTTCACTGACCGTCTCCAGCGGCAAGGGGATGCTCTGCTGCAGGCTGCTCAGCAGGTTGAACAGTTCGAACTCGCTCAGGTCGCTGACGCCCGGGTGCAGTGCCAGACGCGTGGTGCTGTCGATGACGCCGTTGCGGTGGGCCCAGGTCAGCAGCTCCAGCAGTTCGCGGCAACGCTTGATGGGGTTGAAGTGCTCCCACTCGTGTACCGCCAGGTTGCCGTTGTAGAGGCCCCAGTGATGGCTGCCGGGCTCTTTGCGGTTGGGTGACTGGACCAAGGTCAGGGTGTCTTCGGCGATATCCGGGGCGATGCCCGGGTTGATGACCTCGATCTTGCCGGCGCGGCGTTCGAAGGCCGCGTACAGGCGCCGGCCCAGTACATTGAGATCGCGCTGGTCGGCGCGGCTGCTGGCGTTCTGGTTTTGCGCAAACTGGCGCAGAAAGCGGTAGCTGTGGTTGAGCTCAGCCACCAGTTCACGGCGTTCGACCGCGACCTGGCGCACCTTCCATTGGCTGCGGCTATCCAGCATGGCCAACTGGCGCTCATCCCACCCCCATTCGTCAGTCAGGCGCTGCAACAGGCGGCGCTGCCAGCCGTTGCTGCGCGCTTGGTCCTGGCCACTGAGCTTCTTGTTGACCTTGAGGTACAGGCTGCGCCGTACCAGTTCCAGGCGGGTGGTTTCACCGCGCTGCTGCAGGTAGCGCTCGATTCGCCGGTACACCATCACATAGGGTTCGAGCTCATCAAGGTCGAGACGGTTGGCGAACACCGCCTGCTTGTAATCCAGGCTCAGGCAGCGAACGTCGGGGTGTTCGCTGGCGTACGCCTCGGTAAGCAGCAGTTTGAGCAGCGACTTGTAAGGTGAGTCGATCCCCTTGAACAACTGCCACAAGCCGGCACCGACAAACTCCCCCGGGGGGATGTGCGCCAGGTGGCCGAGGTCGAGGGCGTCCGTGCTGCGGATAAAGCGCTTGGACAGCAAGGTATCGGTGTAGCTGCGGTAGTTGTGTTCTGCGTACTCCGGCACCAGCCACCACAGCGGTGTACGCCCGGCCAGCCAGATGGCAGTGCGGTAGAACTCGTCGAGCAGCAGGTAATGCTGGGTGGTGCCGCAATCGTCGGAGCTGAGCTGGCTGTTGCGCTGGCCTTGGGCGAAGCCTTGCGGGTCAATCAGGAAAAAGTGCGCTTCGGCGCCCAGGCTGATTGCCCATGTTTCCAGCAACTGACATTTGCGCCGCAGCTCTTCGAGGTGAGTTTCGCCCAACCCCGGTGCATGGCAGACCCACAAGTCCATGTCGCTCTGTTCGGCCTGGGCCAGGGAGCCGAGGCTGCCCATCAGGAACAGGCCGTGGATTGGCCGGTGCGGGTTGCCCAGGCGCGTCTTGTAGGAAAACGAGCGGGCCAGCCGCTGTCCTTCGGCCACCAGCTCGGGGCCAGGCTCGAAGCCCGATACGCCTGCCGGCGTGCTGCCGGAAACATACCCAGGCAGCAGCGGATGGTTGACGTGAAACAGCAGTGGCAGCAGGGTCAGCACTTGTTGCTGGCGGGTTGAAAGCCCGTCCATGGCGCGCTGCAAGCGGCCCTCGTTTAGGTGCAGGAAGCGCCCACGCAGTGTCGCCAGCACCTTGCGGTCGATGCCTTCGTCCAGGTCGGGGCGGATCTCGTGGGGGTGGTTCATTGCGCACTCAGGGGCATACCGGGGGAGCTGAGGCGAGTTTAGCCTGAGTGGAGCACTCGGATAAGCGACAAATGTTTTTTTGGCGTCATTTTTCTACCGCCATTGAGCGCTTCCAAGCGGTAGGCCCGCTCCCACAGGTTCAGCGCTGTACGAGTGGGAGCTGGCGATTTCACGCCGGTTGCGGTGATTTGAGAATGTTCAGCAACAGCTGCACGCTCTGCGCGGCGTCATGCCCGAGGCTGGTGAGGTAACCGCCATCGGGCTGGTCGGTCAGTCGTTTCTCGTGCAGGCGTTGAGCCGCAGCGACAAGGGTGGGAGAGGCGTTCGCGTGAATCTTGATACCTTCCTGGCTGCTGTCCAGGTTGAACAGGGCGAGCACTTCCAGTTCGGCAATCAGTTCGGGGGTGAAGGACATGGCGACTCCTGACTTCCAGACGAGGATGGCGGCACCGCCAGCGGTGCCTGACCCTGGAGTGTAGTCGGGTTATTCGTCCGCGCCTTGATCTGTCTCAGGTGGCAGTTCGGGCAGCGCGCGCAGGGCGGCTTCATACCATTCGGTGTTGAACGGGCGGTCTTCGTCGAGCATGTTGTCGATCTCGATGGCCAGCACGTGGGCCATGAGGTTGAGAATGTCCTCGCGCTCGTAGCCGACCAGGGTCAGCTTGTTGAGGGTGGCCTTGGCCGCTGGTGGCTCGCCGCTTTCGATCTGGTTCTCGATAGCCTGGGTCAGTGTCGCCTCGGCGAAGGCTTCGTCGTCATTGTCGATGTCGGTGGGCTCGCTCATGGCGGTACTCCTGTAGTGGGGCGTACAGTTTGCCATGCTCGCGCCGGCAATGCCTGGTCATCGACCGGGCGCATGACGCTGGTCAGGGGCGGGCGATGGGGCTATAAAAGCCAGGCCAACCCCATACGGCCTGGAGGCTGTTACCCCATGCTCAAGCTTCACGGATTTTCGGTCAGCAACTACTACAACATGGTCAAGCTGGCGCTGCTGGAAAAAGGCCTGCCGTTCGAGGAAGTCACGTTCTACGGTGGCCAGGCGCCGCAAGCGCTGGCAGTCAGCCCACGAGGCAAGGTGCCGGTGCTGGAAACCGAGCACGGGTTCATCAGCGAAACCAGTGTGATCCTCGATTACATCGAGCAGACCCAAGGGGGCACACCGTTGCTGCCGGCAGACGCGTTCGGGCAGGCCAAGGTGCGCGAGTTGCTCAAGGAGATCGAGCTGTATATCGAGCTGCCGGCGCGTACCTGCTATGCCGAGTCATTCTTCGGCGCGGCGGTAGAGCCGTTGATCAAGGAGCGGGCGCGTGCAGACCTGCTGGCTGGGTTCGCCACGCTCAAGCGCAATGGGCGCTTTGCACCTTATGTGGCGGGTGAAGCACTGACCCTTGCCGACCTGATGTTCTGCTTCTCGGTCGACCTGGCTTACGCAGTGGGCAAGAAGGTGCTGAACATCGATTTGCTGGCGGACTTCCCGCAGGCCAAGGCGTTGCTCGAGAAAATGCGCGAGAACCCGCACATGGCGCGAATCCTGGCGGACAAGGAGGCATCGATGCCGGCCTTCATGGAGATGGTCCGCAGCGGCAAGCGCTGAACCTGAAGAGGGCTGCTCAGCAGCCCAATCGCTGGCACGCCAGCACCCGGAGGGATCGCACTTGGCGCTGCGGCGAACGAGGGCAAAGCCCTCGCACTGGGGCCTTAACGCGAAGCCAGCAACGCCTTGCCGCGCGCTACGGCAGTGCGCACTTGCGCCGGCGCGGTCCCACCGATGTGGTCACGGGCGTTGACCGACCCTTCCAGGGTCAGCACGGCGAACACGTCCTGTTCGATCTGGTCGCTGAACTGGCGCAGTTCTTCCAGGCTCATCTCGGCCAGGTCCTTGCCGGTATCGACGCCATACTTCACCGCGTGGCCGACGATCTCGTGGCAGTCACGGAATGGCAGGCCACGGCGTACCAGGTAGTCGGCCAGGTCGGTGGCGGTGGAGAAACCACGCAGCGCCGCCTCGCGCATGATCGCGTGCTTCGGTTTGATGGCCGGGATCATGTCGGCGAAGGCGCGCAGCGAATCGCGCAGGGTGTCGGCGGCGTCGAACAGCGGTTCCTTGTCTTCCTGGTTGTCCTTGTTGTAGGCCAGCGGCTGGCCTTTCATCAGGGTCAGTAGGCCGGTCAAGGCGCCGAACACACGGCCGCTCTTGCCACGGACCAGCTCCGGTACGTCCGGGTTCTTTTTCTGCGGCATGATCGAGCTGCCGGTGCAGAAGCGGTCTGGCAGGTCGATGAACTGGAACTGCGCGCTGGTCCACAGCACCAGCTCTTCGGAGAAGCGCGACAAGTGCATCATCGCCACACTGGCAGCGGCACAGAATTCGATGGCGAAGTCACGGTCCGAAACGCCGTCCAGCGAGTTGCCAGCCACTGCTTCGAAGCCCAGCAGCTTGCACGTCAGTTCGCGGTCGATCGGGTAGGTGGTGCCGGCGAGTGCGGCGCTGCCCAGGGGCATGCGGTTGGTGCGTTTGCGGCAGTCGACCAGGCGCTCGTAGTCGCGGCTGAGCATTTCGAACCAGGCCAGCAGGTGGTGGCCGAAGGTGACTGGCTGGGCCGTCTGCAGGTGGGTGAAGCCCGGCATGATGGTTTCGGCTTCACGCTCGGCCTGCTCCAGCAGGCCCTGCTGCAGGCGGGTGATTTCGGCCAGGATCAGGTCGATTTCGTCGCGCAGCCACAGGCGGATGTCGGTGGCGACCTGGTCGTTGCGGCTGCGCCCGGTGTGCAGCTTCTTGCCGGTGATGCCGATGCGATCGGTCAGGCGTGCTTCGATGTTCATGTGCACGTCTTCAAGGTCGACGCGCCAGTCGAAGTTGCCGGCTTCGATTTCGCCCTGGATGGTCTTCAGGCCGTCGATGATGGTATCGCGCTCGGCGTCGCTGAGTACGCCAACCTGCGCCAGCATCGTGGCGTGGGCGATCGAACCCATGATGTCGTGGCGGTACAGGCGCTTGTCGAAGTCGACCGAAGCGGTGAAGCGGGCGACGAAGGCGTCGACGGGCTCACTGAAGCGGCCGCCCCAGGACTGATTGGTCTTGTCGGTGCTCATGGATTCACTCGTTGAAGGCGTGAACGAAAAAAGTGCCGCCGATGATAGCAGGATTGGGCTTGCCGCCGCAGGGCGCCTGTCGACAGAAATCCGTGGGAAACATCGGTAAAGGCAGGCCAAAACGATATTCAACGATTGAACGGCAGTGTTCTAAGGACCGTCTACAGTTGGACAAAGGACTGGCAGCGAATCTGCCGGCTCAGTGAATCTTTGGCCTTCGTATCGGTCTAGAGCGTGACCGCAGTGTCGCTCGACCTGCATCTGTCTACGCTATACCTGTGCGAGACTCACTCAGGAATCCAGAGCAATTATGAATGTCCTGATCGTTGATGATGAACCCCAAGCCCGTGAACGCCTGACGCGGCTATTCGGGGACCTGGAGGGGTACACCGTGCTGGAGCCCAGCGCCACCAACGGCGAGGAGGCACTGGCCCTGATCGAAAGCCTCAAGCCCGATGTCGTCCTGCTGGACATCGGCATGCCGGGCCTGGATGGCCTGCAGGTCGCGGCTCGCCTGTGCGAACGCGAGGCGCCTCCGTCGGTGGTGTTCTGCACCGGTGACGATGCCTATGGCGCTGAAGCTTTCAGGGACAGCACCCTCAGCCACGTGACCAAACCGATCCACCCCCAGGCCCTGCGCGATGCGCTGCGCAAGGCCGAGAAACCCAACCGCGCCCAGCTGGCGGCGCTGACCCGTCCAGGCAGCGAAGGCGGCGGCCCGCGCAGCCATATCAGTGCACGTACCCGCAAGGGCATCGAGCTGATCCCCTTGGGGCAGGTGATCTATTTCATTGCCGATCACAAATACGTGACCTTGCGTCACGAGGCCGGCGAAGTGCTGCTCGATGAGCCGCTCAAAGCCCTCGAGGACGAGTTCGGCGAGCGTTTCGTGCGTATCCACCGCAATGCCCTGGTGGCCCGTGAGCGTATCGAGCGCTTGCAGCGTACCCCGCTGGGGCATTTCCAGCTCTACCTCAAAGGCCTGCACGATGACGCCCTGACCGTCAGCCGCCGGCATGTGGCTGGCGTGCGCAAGATGATGCAGACGCTTTGAACAAGGGCCTTGTCGCCAACCAGCCGGCGACAGGCCCGCTACAGGATCCTGACCCACATCTGCTAGCGATACCGACGGAGCTGTTATCATCGGCGGTATTCCTAAGCATCGGGGCGCTCCATGTCCACTCGCGAAATCCGCATCGCCACCCGTAAAAGTGCCTTGGCCCTGTGGCAGGCCGAATACGTCAAAGCCCGGCTAGAGCAGGCCCATCCTGGGGTGCTGGTCACCCTGGTACCCATGGTCAGCCGCGGAGACAAGCTGCTCGACGCGCCGCTGGCGAAGATCGGCGGCAAGGGCCTGTTCGTCAAGGAACTTGAAACTGCCCTGCTGGAGAACGAAGCCGACATCGCCGTGCATTCGATGAAGGACGTGCCCATGGACTTCCCCGAAGGCCTGGGCCTGTACTGTATCTGCGAGCGCGAAGACCCGCGCGACGCCTTCGTGTCCAACCGGTTCGCCAGCCTTGAGGCGCTGCCTGCCGGCAGCATCGTCGGCACTTCCAGCCTGCGTCGTCAGGCCCAACTGCTCGCGCGCCGCCCGGACCTGCAGATCCGCTTCCTGCGTGGCAACGTCAATACCCGCCTGGCCAAGCTCGATGCCGGCGAGTACGACGCCATCATCCTTGCAGCGGCAGGCCTGATTCGCCTGGGCTTCGAGTCGCGCATCAGCGCCAGTATCAGTGTCGACGACAGCCTACCGGCCGGTGGCCAGGGTGCAGTAGGCATCGAATGCCGTACTGCAGACACTGAGCTCCATGCCTTGCTGGCACCGCTGCACCACGTCGATACCGCTGACCGCGTGGTGGCCGAACGAGCCTTGAACAAGCGCCTGAACGGCGGTTGTCAGGTGCCGATTGCCTGCTATGCAGTCCTTGAAGGCGAGCAGCTCTGGCTGCGTGGGCTGGTGGGCCAACCCAGCGGGGGGACCTTGCTGGTGGCCGAAGCCCGTGCGCCACGCGCGTCTGCCCAGGCCTTGGGCATACAGGTTGCCGAAGACCTGCTGGGCCAGGGGGCCGAAGCCATTCTCAAGGAAGTTTACGGTGAGGCCGGGCACCCGTGAGCCCCTGGCGCCTGTTGCTCACCCGGCCTGCCGATGACTGCGCTGCCCTGGCGCAGAGCCTGGCGGCGGCCGGTGTGGCCAGCAGTTGCCTGCCCTTGTTGGCGATCGAGCCCGTAGCACTGGGGGAGGGGCAGCGCGCGCTGCTTTGCGCGCTGAAGCAATACGCGGTCATCATTGTGGTCAGCAAGCCCGCTGCCAGGCTGCTGCTGGAACACCTGGCACAAACTGCCGTGCAACCGCCTGCGACCGGCTGGTTCAGCGTCGGTGAAGCGACGGCAGGTGTATTGCGCGCTGCGGGCTTGCAGGTGGCCTTCCCGGCACAGGGTGACGATAGCGAGGCCTTGCTCGCACTCCCGGGCCTGCGCGAGGCTATGGCGGTTGCCACGCCACGGGTGCTGATCGTGCGCGGCGTAGGAGGTCGCGAACTGCTGGCCGGGCGTCTTGCAGAGCAAGGTGCTAGTGTCGATTATCTGGAACTGTATCGTCGCTGCCTGCCGGAGTACCCGGTGGGTACGTTGATGCGTCGCATCCAGGCGGAACGCCTCAACGGCCTGGTGGTCAGCAGTGGGCAGGGTCTTGAACACCTGCAGCAGATGGCCGCTGGCGACTGGCCGCAAGTGGCGTGTCTGCCGTTGTTCGTGCCGAGCCCGCGAGTCGCCGAGCAGGCCAGGGCTGCAGGGGCCCAACAGGTTTTGGATTGCCGTGGCGCGAGTGCCGCGGCCTTGCTGGCAGCTGTGCAGCGTAGCGCTGCACCTGCCTCTTAAGGCGCTAAGCTCAGAGCGATGCGCCCCCATGCAAAGGATGGATACGTGAGCGAAACTGTCTTGTCCAACAATGATCAGCCGTCGGCGCAGGAGCCGGCGCAACCCATTACCGACCAACCCGCCAAACGCTCTGGCAGTGGCCTGGCCCTTTTGGCACTGCTGGTGGGCGCTGCAGGGATTGCGGTAGGCGGTTGGGGTGTCTGGCAGGTGCGGCAACTGCAAGGCAGTGAATTGAACCAGGGCCAGCACCTTGAAGCGCTGAGCCAGCGTGCTGCAGCCCTGCAGCAGCGTGAGCAGCAGATCAGCGCCCAGCTCGCCAGCCTGCCGGCGGCCAGCGAACTGGAAGACCGGCGTCGCCTGGTGGCACAACTGCAAGGCGATCAGCAGCGCCTGAGCCAGCGCCTGGAAACCGTCCTGGGCGAAAGCCGCAAGGAGTGGCGCCTGGCCGAAGCCGAGCACCTGTTGCGCCTGGCGACGCTGCGCCTTTCGGCGTTGCAGGACATCACCAGCGCCAAGGCGTTGGTCGAGGGTGCCGACGAGATCCTGCGTGAGCAGAGCGACCCCGCGGCGTTCGCCGCTCGCGAGCAACTGGCGCGCAGCCTGGCGACGCTCAACAGTACCCAGCAACCAGACCGCACTGGGCTGTTCCTGAAGCTGGCCGCCCAGCGTGACCTGGTACAGCAGCTCAGTGCCCAGTCACCGGAATTCGACAGCAATGCCGATGCGCTCGGGGCCCTTACCGCCGACGGCGATGGTGCCAGCCGCTTGTCCCAGTGGTGGGCAGAGATCTCCAAGTACTTCCAGATCGATTTCAACGCGGACGACAACGTGCGCCCCCTCCTGGCCGGGCAGTCGCTCAATCAGCTGCGTCTGGCCTTGAGCCTGACCATCGAGCAGGCTCAGTGGGCGGCGCTCAATGGCGAGGCCAAGGTCTACACCCAGGCCTTGGATGATGCGCGCAGCGTGCTGCTGGCCAACTTCAATGCCGACAACCCGCAAAGCAAGGCGATGCTCGACAGCCTCAATGCGCTGGCCGAGCAGCCGGTTTCGGTTGTCACGCCCGACCTGAGCGAGAGCCTGGCGGCGGTGCAGAACTACATCCAGCGCCGCCACCTGCCCGCCGAGCGGGAAGGGGGCAAACCATGAAGCGTGTCTACCTGCTGGCGGTACTGGCCATTGTGGTTGCCGCAGCGCTGGGCATCGCGGTGGCCAAGCACAGCGGTTACGTGCTGATTGCCTATGGCGGCTTCCGTTACCAGTCCGGGCTGTGGGCAGCGCTCGCGGCCCTGGCGGGGGTGGTTCTGGCCCTCTGGCTGCTGCGTTACCTGGTAGGCCTGGTGCTGACCTCCAGTGGCGTGGTCAACCCCTGGTCGCGGCGTAATCGCAGCCGACGCATTCGCATTGCCATCGAGCAGGGGCAACTGGACCTTGCCGAGGGACGTTGGGCCAGTGCCCAGCGCCATCTGCACCGCGCCGCCGAGGCCGAGCGCCAGCCGCTGCTGTATTACCTCGGCGCGGCCCGTGCGGCCAACGAGCTGGGGCGCAAGGAAGACAGCGACAACCTTCTTGAGCGCGCTCTGGAGCGCCAGCCCCAGGCCGAACTGGCAATTGCCCTGACCCACGCACAGTTGCAGATGGACCGAGGCGAAACGGATGGCGCCCTGGAAACACTGCTGGCCATGCAGGAGCGGCACCCTCACAACAACCAGGTGCTGCGCCTGCTGCAGCGGCTGTATCTTGAGCGTGGCGACTGGTCGGCGCTGATTCGCCTGTTGCCGGACCTGCGCAAGGCCAAGGTGCTGTCGGCCGCTGAACTTGCTGCGCTGGAACAACGCGCATGGGGCCAGAACCTGAGCCTGGCGACCGCCCGCGGCGACGATGCACACAGCGCTCGCCAGGCGCTGGAGCGCGCCTGGCAACAACTGACCGCAGCCCAGCGTCAGGAACCGCAACTGGTGCTGGCCTATGCCGAGCAATTGCGCCAGGTGGGCGCCCAGGGCGAAGCCGAACAGGTACTGCGCACCGCCCTCAAACGTCAATACGAAAGTCACCTGGCCCGACTGTACGGCCTGGTGCGCGGCGATGACCCGGCCCGCCAGCTGCAAACCGCCGAGGACTGGCTCAAGGCGAACCCACAGGACCCGAGCCTGCTGCTCACGCTTGGCCGCCTGAGCTTGCAGAACCGCTTGTGGGGCAAGGCACGCGACTACCTGGAAAGCAGCCTGCGCATGGAACGCAACCCGGAAACCTGTGCCGAACTGGCCCGGTTGCTTGCCGGCCTGGGTGAGACCGAGCGCAGCAACCAGCTGTTCCAGGAGGGCCTTGGCCTTCTGGATGAACGCCTGTTGGCCCTGCCGTTGCCCGAAGCTGTACGCGCCTGACCTAGCCATGAGCCTGCGCGAGCGCGCGGGCTCATGGGCGAGGTAATTTGTCCATAGCAACGCGTAATTTCTGCTGCATTCTTCTTAAGAAAATTCCTACCACTCGGATGGATTTTTCTTCTGCCTCCCAGTGACTTCTCGCCCCTGTCGCGCCTTGAAACAAAGTGCGTCTTTCCTCTACCGTTTCAAGCCACATCTTCTAGCCCAGGGCCTCCACCACCCATGTTGCCGGCACGTCTGCGCACGTTTTTTCTTCCAGCCTGCCTTGCCTCGGTGGCGGTCCTGGTCGTGTCCTTCTACCTGGAGCGCTCCTTGGGGCTGATGCCGTGCCCGCTGTGTTTCAGCCAGCGATTGCTGCTGGCTGTGCATGCTTTTATCTGCCTGTGCGCGGTTCTGCATGCCCCCGGCAGCGCAGGGCTCAGGCACTACGCGCGCGCCGCGCTGGCCAGCTCGGGCGCAGGGGCGTTGCTGGCGGCACGGCATGTCTGGCTGCAGGGTGCCGGCAGTGTCAGCCAAGGTAGCCCGGGGCCGATCTGGCCCGTGTTCGAACGGTCCTGGAGCGAGGCCGCCCGGCAACTGCTGCTGGGCGGGCAGGACTGCAACTCGCTGACCTGGAGTTTTCTTGACCTGACCCTGCCCGAATGGAGCCTGCTGGCCTTCCTGCTGCTGGCAGCGCTGCCCTTGACCTACCTGATGGCGTATCGTTTCCGCACACTGGGCAAAGCTTGATCGAACGCAAGTTTTCGGCAGTAGCACGACCAATGGTGATGCGCCAGGGTATTAAACGCTTGTATGAACTTAGTCGTCTGCGTACCTTGATGGTCAGCACGCGCGGGAATAATCTCCCAGCACGCACACCGAAAAATACAACTGCTCGATGCCGTCCTGCTGATGTCACCGTTGTGCCGCACGGTCGTGGTACGAGGTGCAGCGGCATCTACCCAGAAGGGAAGAGATTGCCATGCTCGATAGTTGTCAGAACGCCCAGGAACGCTGGGGCGGGGTTCACCGGCTGATCGACCGCTGGCTCAAGGAGCGCGAGGAGCTGGTCCAGGCTTTTCGCGCCTTGCGCGATGCCAAGCCGGCCTTTGCAGACAAGGAACAGAACCGCGACTTCTGCGCGGTGCTGGTCGATTACGTGTCGGCCTGGCATTTCGAAGTCAGCGAGCAACTGGTGACGGAGGCCAAGGCATTCGGTGACCAGAAAGCCCTGAAACTGGCCGAAGAGATCAACCCGCGGATCAACGACATTACCCAGATCGCACTGGCATTCAATGATCACTGCGAAAAGGGCGAGTGTACCGACACCGAACGTTTCGCCGAAAAACTGGGCAAGCTGGGCAGCCTGTTGCACGAGCGCTTCGAACTCGAGGACTGCCTGATCGAGGTATTGCACAACGCGCACAAGGAAGAGGGCGCAGTCGAAGCCTGATAGGTCGAGGTCAGCTGCCGACTGCCAGCAACTCGATTTCGAATACCAGTGGTGTGAAAGGCGCGATCAGATCACCCGCGCCTTCGGCGCCGTAAGCTTGTGCCGAGGGAATCACCAGGCGCCAGGTCGACCCCACCTTCATATGCGGCAGCGCCACTTGCCACCCTTCGATCACCGAGCCCAGGCTGAACCACTGGGGCTGCTGGTTCTGATCGAACACCGAGCCGTCGGGCAAGGTGCCCACGTACCGCACCTGAACCTTGTCACCGGCCTTGGGCTGCGCGCCGGTGCCAGTTTTCAATTCACGGTAGAGCACACCTTCGGGCAACTCGTGCATGCCAGCACGTGCTCGTTCGTTGGCCATGAACCGCGTTTCAACGGCCTGCGCTTTTGTTGCATCGCCTTGCTCGGCCGCGCTGTTCGCCTGTTCTTCATGCTGCTGAAGGATGGCCTGCATGTGCGCCTTGTCCAGCTGTAGAGGCTGGTTTCGATAGGACTGGCGCAAGCCCTCGAGCAGCGCGTCGAGCTGCAACCCAGGCACCTCCTGGCGCAGCCGCTCACCCAGGCTGGCGCCCAGGCTGTAGGCCAAGTCATGGTCGTTGGGGGGTGTCGCATCGGAAGCCGCCAGCGCCGTGGGAGCCACCAGGCACAGGCCGAGAACGAGATAACGAGGCATGGGCAACTCCGAGCTCAGGAACTGCGAAGTATGCCAGCCCGTTGGCGGCAGATGCGTAAATATCAGCAACGAATTGTTAAGCAACTACACTTGCACGCAGCTGCAAGATAACAACTTTGCCCAGGCATGCAACGCGGCGCAAACGATACTGTCAACATGCCCTAGCGGCGGTAGCAGCAGAAGCATAGTATGAGCCGCAATCTCATCAGCCAGGAGGTAAACCATGTCGGCCAAAAAGAAGCCCGTAAGTACGCCGTTACACCTGCTCCAGCAACTTTCGGGCAGCCTGCTCGAACACTTGGAAGATGCCTGCTCGCAAGCGCTGGCTGATGCGGAAAAACTGCTGGCCAAGTTGGAAAAGCAACGTGGCAAGGCGCAGGAAAAACTGCACAACGGGCGCCTGAAGTTGCAGGACGCGGCCAAGGCAGGTAAAGCCAAGGCCCAAGGCAAAGCACAGAAAGGCATTGGTGAACTTGAGACGTTGCTCGACTCGCTCAAAGAGCGCCAGACGCAAACCCGGACTTATATTCAGCAACTCAAGCGCGATGCCCAGGAAAGCCTGAAACTTGCCCAGGGTGTTGGCAAGGTGCGTGAGGCTGCGGGTAAGGCACTCGATCAGCGTGCCGCTGCTGCCAAATCAGCTAAGCCGGCGGCTGCAAAAGGGTCTGCGAAAACCGCCGCCAAGCCTGCGGCAAAACCAGCCGCCAAAGCACCTGCCAAGACGGCTGCCGCCAAAGCCCCTGCCCGCGTAACGGCAGCCAAACCTGCTGCTGCCAAGGCCCCAGCCAGAGCGGCAACCAAGGCCGCTGTGGCGAAACCGGCCGCTACCAAAGCGCCGGCACGCACGGCTGCGGCTAAACCTGCAGCCAAACCAGCTGCCAAGGCTCCGGCCAACGCGGCGGCTACCAAACCCGCCGCTGCCAAAGCCCCGGCTAAACCTGCGGCCGCGAAACCTGCCGCCGCCAAGCCTGCTGCGGCTAAAACCACCGCGTCCAAGCCTGCAGCCAAAGCTGCGGCCAGGCCTGCAGCTGCCAAACCCGCCGCCAAGCCAACTGCCACCAAGGCTCCGGCCAAACCAGCGGCTGCCAAGCCCGTTGCCAGCAAGCCTGCCGAAAGCAAGCCGACCACTCCGGCAACGGCTGCATCCACGTCCAACTCTGCAACGCCTGCCTCAACGGCACCGGCTGCAAGCACCCCGGGTCAGGCGCCGTCTTCGGCCTCCTGAAGCCCGGCGGCGGCGGCGCGCAATCGCTCCAGCGCGTCGTGGCCACCGGCCTGGTCAGGCGCAAGCCAGGCCAGCCAGTCGTCCGTGGGCTCCTGCGAGCCCTCGGGCCATTGCTGCGCGCACGCCTGCAAGCGCTCCAGTAACGTCCTTTCTGCCTGCAGCTCCAGGCCCTTCACCTGCTCTCGCAGCGCTGCCAGTTGCGGGTCATGTTGCGCTGACGCACGCCACTGCTGGCGCAGTTCACGTAGCGGCGTCACCACGCCCCGCTGCCAGGGGGCGGCCAAGTCGCGCAGCGCCTTTGCCCGCTCGGCATCCACAGTGACATTGCGCCGTTGCAGCCAGGTCGCACACAGCAACAGGCAAACATCGCCCCCCATTGCCTGCACGCTCATGCAGGCCTCTTCGACCCCCGGCCGGGCATACAGGGCCAGGGCGTGATTCCACAGGTCAGTGCACATGATTCCACTCACGCTATAGGCCAAGGAAGCTGGTAGACTCCGCGACCATCATGATCAGACTATCCAACCTCACTTTACAGCGTGGTCCGCAGCGCTTGCTAGAAGGCGCCGAGATGACCCTGCACGCCGGCCACAAGGCCGGCCTGATCGGTGCCAACGGCGCCGGAAAATCCAGCCTGTTCGCCTTGCTGCGTGGTGAGCTCTCGCCCGACGCCGGCGACTGCCAGCTGCCGGGTGACTGGCGCATTGCCCACATGCGCCAGGAGGTCGATACCCTCGATCGTGTGGCGGTGGACTACGTGCTCGACGGCGATGCGCGCCTGCGCAAGGTGCAGGCCGAGCTTGCCGAGGCCGAGCTGGCCCATGACGGCACTGCCCTGGCGCGCCTGCACAGTGAGCTGGAAAGCGCCGACGGCTATACCGCCGATGCCCGAGCGCGCAAGTTGCTGGCAGGCCTTGGCTTTACCAACGAGCAGATGGACCGCCGGGTCGGCGACTTCTCCGGTGGTTGGCGGATGCGCCTGAACCTCGCCCAGGCCCTGATGTGTCCGTCCGACCTGTTGTTGCTCGACGAACCGACCAACCACTTGGACCTCGACGCGATCCTGTGGCTGGAGGATTGGCTCAAGGGCTACCCAGGCACGCTGCTGCTGATTTCCCACGACCGCGATTTCCTGGATGCCGTGGTCGACCATGTGCTGCATGTCGAACAGCGCAAGCTCAACCTGTACAAAGGCGGCTACACCGCCTTCGAGCGCACCCGTGCCGAGCGCCTGGCGCAGCAGCAGCAAGCCTATGAGAAGCAGCAGGCTCAGCGCGCGCACATGGAAAAGTACATCGCCCGCTTCAAGGCCCAGGCCACCAAGGCGCGCCAGGCGCAGAGCCGGATCAAGGCACTGGAGCGCATGGAAGAGTTGTCGGCGGCGCATGTCGATTCGCCGTTCGATTTCGTCTTCCGTGAGTCGCAGAAGATTTCCAGCCCCCTGCTGAGCCTGTCCGAAGGCCGCCTTGGCTATGGTGACAAAGCGATCCTGGACAAGGTCAAGCTGCAACTGGTGCCGGGGGCACGTATTGGCCTGCTCGGCCCCAACGGTGCCGGTAAATCGACCCTGATCAAGAACCTTGCCGGCGAACTCGAGCCGCTGTCGGGGCGCCTGGTGCGGGGTGAAAACCTTGCCGTTGGCTACTTCGCCCAGCACCAGCTCGACTCGCTGGATGACAAGGCCAGCCCGTTGCTGCACCTGCAGCGCATTGCGCCGAGCGAGCGCGAGCAGACACTGCGCGACTTCCTGGGCGGCTTCGACTTCCATGGTGATCGCGTCGACGAGCCGGTGGTGAATTTCTCCGGGGGCGAAAAGGCCCGCCTGGCTCTCGCCCTGATCGCCTGGGAGCGGCCTAACCTGCTGCTGCTCGACGAGCCGACCAACCACCTCGACCTGGAAATGCGCCTGGCGCTGACCATGGCGTTGCAGGAGTTCGCCGGAGCCGTGGTGGTGGTATCCCACGACCGTCACTTGCTCAAGAGCACCACCGACGAGTTCCTGCTGGTGGCCGATGGCAAGGTCGACACCTTCGATGGCGATCTGGACGACTACAGCCGCTGGCTGGTGGAGTACCGCCAGCGCAGCGCCCCGGCGAGCAATGTGTCGGCCAACCCGGACAAGACCGACAAGAAGGCCCAGCGCCAGGCCGCCGCAGCCTTGCGCCAGCAATTGGCACCGCACAAGAAGGCGGCCGACAAGCTCGAGGCCGAGCTCAGCCAAGTACACAGGCAATTGGCCGAGATCGAGGCAGCGTTGGGCGACAGCGGCCTGTACGAGGCCGCGCGCAAGGATGAGTTGCGCGACCTGCTGGCCCGACAAACCAAGCTCAAGCAGCGCGAAGGCGAGCTTGAGGAAGGGTGGATGGAAGCGCTGGAAACCCTGGAAAGCATGCAGGCCGAGCTCGAGGCGTTGTCCTGATGGAGGAGCTGCGCTCGCTGCTGCCGGGGCAATGGATGGATACCTTCTGGCTGGGCCTGCAGATTCTGCTGATCCTGGTCATCGCCTTTGTCCTGCAGCGTGTTATCGCCCGTGGCCTCAGCCGCCTGGGGCAGCGCTACCCGTTGCCGCCGGAGTTGCTAGTGCCAGTGCGTGGCGGTTTGCGCTGGTTGATCATGGGCAGCGCATTGCTGTTCGTGCTGGAGCGCCTGGGGGTTTCCGCGACCGTGTTGTGGACGGCGCTGTCCGGTTTCGTCGCGGTGGCAGCAGTTGCGTTCTTCGCCATGTGGAGCGTGTTGTCCAACCTGCTGTGCGCGGTGCTGATCTTCACCGTAGGGCCTTTTCGCATTGGCGATGTGGTGGAGCTGGTCGACACCCTGGACAAGCCGGGCGTCAAGGGCCGGGTGATCGCCATCAACCTGTTGTTCACCACCTTGATGGAACTGCCTGAGGCGGGCGGGGCGCTGGTGCAGGTGCCTAACAGTCAGTTCTTCCAGAAGTCGGTCAGGCGGTGGCGGGGCGCTGAAGTGCAGGGGCTGAGCAGAGACGTGGCGAGCGAGTCCGACTGATCTGCTGTGCTGTTTGGTGCCAGCTTCTTCGCGGTAATCCCGGCCCCCATTCTGGAAAAAACACTGGTCATTTTTTCGCCAACCCCTTAGCTTAACGTTTTGCAACATATGTTCGAGTGAGGTGTGCGATGTCGATGGAAGTGTGGTTGGGCTTCTTTGCCGCGTGTTGGGTGATCAGCCTTTCACCTGGGGCCGGGGCAATCGCCTCGATGTCCAGCGGCCTGCAGTATGGTTTCTGGCGTGGTTACTGGAATGCGCTAGGCCTGCAGATCGGCCTGATTGTACAGATCGCCATCATCGCCGCCGGCGTCGGCGCTATCCTCGCTGCCTCGGCTACCGCTTTCCACATCATCAAGTGGTTCGGTGTCGCCTACCTGGTTTACCTGGCCTACAAGCAATGGCGTGCGTTGCCAATGGACATGACCGATGAATCCGGCGTGCGCCCGATCGGCAAGCCGCTGAGCCTGGTGTTCCGTGGCTTTCTGGTCAACGTCAGCAACCCCAAGGCGCTGGTATTCATGCTCGCGGTGTTGCCGCAGTTCATTAACCCGCATGCGCCGTTGCTGCCACAATACGTGGCCATCACGCTGACCATGGTCAGCGTCGACATGCTCGTGATGGCGGGGTATACCGGGCTCGCTTCGCGGGTGTTGCGCCTGCTGCGTACGCCCAAGCAGCAGAAGCGCCTGAACCGCACCTTTGCCGGGCTGTTCATTGGCGCTGCCACGTTCCTGGCCACCTTGCGCCGCGCGCCTATCTGAACAGACGGTGATAGCCCATTCGTGGGTAAGTCCGCCCCAGAGCTACTGCATTGCTTCCCGAATCAATGGGGGATGCAGGGCGGAGTTACCCGCGAAAGCGTCAACGCGGATTCGACCGTTCCACCATCCCCTTGAGTAGGTCCAGCGGCATCGGAAACACGATGGTCGAGCTCTTGTCCCCGGCGATCGACCCCAGTGTCTGCATGTAGCGCAACTGCATGGCTCCCGGCTCCTTGCTGAGCATCTGTGCTGCCTGCATCAGTTTCTCGGACGCTTGCAATTCCCCTTCGGCATGGATGACTTTCGCCCGGCGCTCACGCTCCGCCTCGGCCTGCCGGGCAATGGCACGGACCATCGACTCGTTCAGGTCGACGTGCTTGATCTCGACGTTGGCGACCTTGATGCCCCAGGCGTCGGTCTGTGCATCGAGCACGTGGCGGATGTCCAGGTTCAGCTGTTCACGTTCGGCCAGCAGCTCGTCCAGTTCATGTTTACCCAGCACCGCACGCAGCGTGGTCTGGGCCAGCTGGCTGGTGGCCACGAGAAAGTCTTCGACCTGGATGATCGCCTTCTGTGGGTCGAGCACGCGGAAATACAGCACCGCGTTGACCTTCACCGACACGTTGTCGCGGGTGATGACATCCTGGGGCGGTACATCCAGCACCACGGTCCGCAGGTCGACCCGGACCATCTGCTGGATCACCGGGATCAGCAGGATCAGCCCAGGCCCCTTGACCTGCCAGAACCGCCCGAGTTGGAACACGACGCCACGCTCGTACTCGCGCAGGATGCGAAACGCCGACAGCAGCAGCATCGCCAGTACCAGCAGCACGGCGCCAAAACCCAGTTGCATGAACATTGTCATTCCCCTTGCGCCGCAGGTGCGGCGGCGCTCACGTGCAGCATTACCCCATGACGGGCGGTGACCCGGACGTGCTGGCCGGCTTGCAGTGGCGTGGCGCATTGCACTTGCCATTGTTCCCCCTGGGCCTGCACCGAGCCGCTGAAGGGGTTGTCCGTGGCCACCTGGGTGACGGTGACCAGGCTACCGACCAAGCCTGCATCACCGCTGACCAGGGCCCGGCGTCGCGTTTTCAGGGCCATGCCCAGCACGCCACCGATCAGCAGCGCCGAGAGCACGCCCAGGGTGCCGATCAATGCCAGGGGTATGCCGAAGCCTGGCGCATCGGTGTCGATCAGGATCAATGCGCCGACCACGAACGCGACGATGCCGCCAAAACCCACCACGCCGAAGCTGGGCAGGAACGCCTCGGCGATCATGAAGGCGATCCCGAGCAGGATCAGCGCCACACCCGCAAAGCTCACAGGCAATAGCTGCAGGGCATACAGCGCCAGTAGCAGGCAGATGCCACCCACCACGCCGCCCACCCCGGAGCCGGGGCTCATGAACTCGAACAACAGGCCATAGACGCCGATCATGATGAGGATCAGCGCCACGCTGGGGTTGGTGATCACCGCCAGCAGCCGAGTGCGCCAGTCTGGCTGGTGTTCGATCAGATTGGCATCACGGGTTTGCAGCAGGCGAGGCTGGTCGGCAGCGACCACGGTCTTGCCATCGAGCTGGCGCATGAGGTCGGGCAGGTCGTTGGCCATGCGGTCGATCACCTTCAGCCGCAGGGCTTCGCTGGCCGACAGGCTGACGGCTTCGCGCACCGCCTGCTCCGCCCAGTCGGCATTGCGCCCACGCAGTTGGGCCAGGCCCCGGATGTAAGCTGCGGCATCGTTGACCTGCTTGCGTGCGAGGGTTTCATCGTCACCCGCGGGTTTGGCCTTGTCGTCCTTCGGCACGCCTGGCGCGCCGCCAAGCTGCACGGGTGTTGCGGCGCCCAGGTTGGTGCCGGGGGCCATGGCCGCGATGTGGCTGGCATACAGAATGTAAGTTCCGGCGCTGGCGGCGCGGGCGCCGCTTGGGCCGACGAAGCTGGCCACTGGTACGGGGCTGGCGAGAATCGCCTTGATCATCTGGCGCATGGCGCTGTCCAGCCCGCCAGGGGTGTCCATGCGAATGACCACCAGTTGCGCGCCCTGATCCTTGGCCTGCTCCAACCCGCGCACCAGGTAGTCGGCGCTGGCCGGGCCGATGGCGTCATCGATGCTCAATACCCAGACATCGCCGGCCGCAGCCTGGCTGCCCGGGGCCAGGCCGAGCATCAGCAGGAGCAGTAACCCGCGGCAACATCGAGCGATCACCTGTCGTCACCTTTTGGTCTCTCTTACTCAAGTTTAGTCATGCCTGCCCAGGCACGGCCTAAAATTAGAAGTTGGGGGAAACCGGAGGTGCATCATGCGTATGGCCAAGACCTTGCAGCAGCGCCTGGACCAGGCGAACTGCGATTACGACATCATTCCCCACCCACACTCGGCCACCAGCCTGGAGTCGGCGCGTACCGCTGGCGTACCCGCTGAGCGCGTTGCCAAGTCGGTCATGCTCGACGATCGCCATGGCAATTACCTCATGGCAGTGCTGCCGGCCAACCGGCATCTGGACATGAGCAAGGTACGTATGTCCGGGGCCTGGCAACTGACCCGCGAAAGCGGCCTGCCAAGCCTGTTCGGCGACTGCGAGCGTGGCGCCATTCCGGCAATGGGTGATGCTTACGATATAAAGATGTTGCTCGATTCGAGTCTTACCCGCCAAGGCGATGTCTACCTGGAGGCGGGTGATCACGATCACCTGATCCACATGAGCATGGAGCAGTACCTGAAACTGGTACCGCAAGCCGAAGTACGCGAGCTGTGCTGATGTTCTCAAGCCAATGCCGGGCCGGCGTCGTGGACGGCCTGCCCGGCGCCTAGGAGGAATCATGGAAGCACCTACCCATCCGTTTTCCGATTTGTTCAAACAACTGGGCTTGCCCGACGATCCCCAAAGTATCGATCAGTTCATCACCAGCCATTCGCCGCTGAAGAACGAGATCAAGCTCGTGGATGCGTCGTTCTGGACTGAAGCCCAGCGTGCCTTTCTCAAGGAAAGCATCATTGAAGATTCCGATTGGGCAGTGCCCTTCGATCAACTCAACGAAGCGTTGCGCCGCCCCCGAAAATAAAGCGCCGAGCGGCACCTGACGAGTGATTGGCCGTTGCTATGCTCAGGAAAACAATAAGGGGATGGCGTGATGAAAGATCCCTATGCACCAGGCTTCTGGTGCTCCGTGACGATCCTGGGCACCCTGACGGCCGGTTACTACTACGGCATCCGCCACACCCAGCAGATGAACCAGGCCGTGCAGTTCCTGTACGCCGCTGCCGCGGTTACGGCTGCGGTAGCGTTGCTGGGGCTGACGTGGATTGCCTGGCAGCATTTGCACCTGAACAAGCGCGAGGTGATCCAGGGGCGCACGTTGCTGACGATCTGGAACACCAAGGTTGCGCTGCGACGGGTCGAAACCGTGTTCGATCGGTACTTCTGGGGCAGCTACTGGCATTCCGGGCGCACCTTCGAGGAGGTAATGGGCGAGCTCAGAGGTACGCCACTGGAGCAAAGCCTGGAGGCTTTGAAACGCCAGTGCCGCGTGCTCGACCGCGAAATTCACGACCACCACCACCACTGGCTGGCCAATGCCCGTGACCTCTCCAGTGTCGCCACCGCCATGGCGCGCGAGCGTTACCAACTGGACCTGTGCGAGCCTTCGAGCACGGGCCATGGCAACACGGCCGTGCTCAATCGGGACCTGGAAGTGCTGGTGTACACCTGGTCGGCGCGTCTGCGCAGCTTCGACCATCAACTGGACGAGCTGGAGAGCGCCTACCACTGAGGGTGGTCATTCACCGCGAATGTACTGCTCCATCTGGCGGATCAGGTTGGCCTGTTCGTGGATGGTTTCCTTGACCAGGTCACCGATCGACAGCAGCCCCAGCAATTGGCCGTTGCTGACCACTGGCAGGTGGCGCAGGTGGCGGTCAGTCATCAGGTTCATGCAATCGTCGAGCTTCTGCTTGGGGTCAACGGTCACCACCGGCGCGCTCATGATTTCTCGCACCGGTGTGGCTGCAGAGGAACGGCCTTTGAGCACCAGTTTGCGTGCGTAGTCACGCTCGCTGACGATCCCCACTACCTGGCTGTTCTCGACCACCGGCAGCGCCCCGACATTTTTCTCGGCCAGCAGCTTCAAGGCGTCGAGCACCGAGTCATCAGGGCCGATGGTGTAGACGGTCTGATGCTGGGACTTGGTTTTGAGGATTTCTTCGACGTTCTTCATACAGGCCTCTGCGGGTGGAGAAAGGGCTCTTTGAGTAAATAAAGCATCCTGTACGCCGGCCTGCACGGCAATGCAGGAAACGGCATGGAGCCGATTGAAAAACGTCATGGTTGAATCGCTTGCGTGCGGCGCCCAGTGGTGGGCTGCGGGTGCTGTGCTGGGGAGGCTACCGGGGAGGGGCAATAATCCGGATAATCTGTGACAATGCATGTCAAGTTGCCATCATTCAGATTATTTCGGCAAGGAGCCGCAATGCCACGGATGTTTCGCCTTACAGCGCTGAGCTGTGCCTTCGTCACCGCTGCCGGTTGCAGCACTCAACAGATGGACAATTTTTCCAAGACCGTGAAAGACATTGGCAGGGACTACGGCTTGCCAGTGCTTTGTGGTGTCGGCGTGGTGGCCGGGGGCGCTGCAGGCTACGCCCTCAAAGGCAAGGACGGGATCTTGCCGGGTGCGGCGGTCGGTGGCGCGGTGGGTTGCGTCGTGGGCTATGTCTGGCAGTCCCGCCTGCAAGAGCTGGACCGCATCGCCAAGGAAGAAAACCTCAAGATCACCACCGAGCAGTTGACGGTCGCCTCGGCCGCAGTGGTGACCGCTGTACCTGAGCAGGCGGGCCTGGTGACGCAGATCGAAGACACCGGCATGTTCGCCACCGGTTCCGACCAGTTGACGGCAAGCGGCCAGCGGGCCGTGGCCAAGCTGGTGCAGATGTATGCCAAGCCTGCAGCCAGCGACAAGCAGGCTGCGGCCAAGGAGTCGCAGGCGCGTCGCTTGCTGATCGTCGGCCACAGTGATGCGGTGGGCAACGCCGAGTTCAACCAGAAGCTGTCCGAGCGCCGCGCCAAGACCGTCGGCAAGGTCATGCTGCAGGCGGGCATTGCCGCCAATGCGATCTACTACCAAGGGGCAGGCGCTTCGCGACCGATCGCCGACAACAGCGACCCGTTGCTGCGCGGCCAGAACCGCCGCGTGGAAATCGTCGAGCTGGCCAACGAACAAGCCCTGGTGATGCGTGCCGAGGCCGAAGCGGGCAACACGCGCTACCTGCGCTACGGCACATCGACTGCGGCCAAGCCTCGGCAGGCGGTCACTACAGCGCAAGCAGCCAGCAAGCCCGCCGTGAGCAAACCCACCACGGCGCAGCGTACACCGGCCGCGACCAGCTCCGCGAAAACCCGTGCTGCTGCGCGCCCGGAAGTCGATTTCGCCGGTACGCCAGTGGCTGACTACACCTGGACCATGGCGCAGAGCATCAAGCCGAAACAGAGCGGTTTCACCCTGATCAGCAGCGCTTATGCCGCGCAGATGCCAATGTCCAGTTGTGAGGCGGACAGGCCACGCAATGCGGGCGACGTCCTGAGCATGGTCAACGACCAACCCTTGCAGCGTCGCGCTACCAAGGACTACCTGCCGGGTTACAACAACCGGGTTTGGGCCAACCTGGTCAACGGGCATCTGGTGACGGTATCGCCAGTCTCGATCTTGCGCGAAAACGCCAAGGTCGATCGCCAGCCGATTCTTCAGCTGGTCGAAGACTACAAGTTGCCCACCCAGCACAAGCCACGAACGATGAACGCTGTGGCCAACACCTATGAAGGTGAAAGCGAAGTGCTTTACCGGGTCTTCGCCAGTGATGCCCAGGCAGCGATTTCCTGCATGGACATTGTGTTCAGCAAGGGCAATGCCCAGGTCAGCCAAGGTGCGTTGTTCTACGCCGCCGGCAGTGATGCGTTCGTCGCTTCCTACACGCCAATCCCGGTCACCCGATAAAACCAGTCAAGGACGTCCTGAATGGAAGACTTTTCTCTCGCTGCACTTAAATCACTGATTCTTGCCAATCAGTTACTTTCCGCCGGCCTGGTTTCGCTGCTGGTCACTGTGTTGATCGTGCGTAACTACTGGGAAGAGGTGTCCTATTTCCTGATCCGTGTCTGGCATAGCCTGCCGCTGATCGGCACGGTCGCGCGCCTGTCGCGCAAGCGTTCCTCGGTCGACAGCGATGGCTGGATCAACCACGAAGTGACCTTGTCCAAGCCGTATTATGGCCAGTACAAGAAGTACATGAAGGGCCCAAACAGCTATAACGCCTCCCTCGACTACCTCGCCAAGGCAGGTGAAGCTGGGCGCTCGCCGCGGCCGGCCTGGGTACTGGTGCTGGTGTTGCTGCTGGTGCTGATCGAGGCAATGGGCTTTGCCTACGTACTGGCAGGCTGGATGAACATGGACGCCTCGACCAATGACCGCCATTGGCTGACCGCAGGTACCGCGATTCTGCTGGCCGTCGCCTCAGCGTTTTTCGCCGAAGCTGCCGGCCACACGCTGCACCACAACAGCCTGATTGCCCGTGCGCGGCACTGGTGGCAAGGTGAGGAACCTTCCAAACGCTCGCGTTCGCTGAAGGCCAACAAGGCCATCAACCTGGAGGACTCGTTCACCGACTCGGACAAGCCAGACTACGAGCAGTTGCTGGCCCGGGTGAAGGACGTCAACTCCAACGTCTCGCGCAAGTTTGTCTGGCTGATCGTCTGCGGTGTGTTCGTGGCGGCCATGGCCGTTGGTGCGTTCGTCGTACGTTCGGCGACCCTGGACAGCATCGAGACCGAAATGGTCAACGGCATGCGCGCCGAGTCCGCAGCGCAGAGCTCCACTGCAGGCTCGCCCTTCGACCTGCCAGCCGAATCCCAGGCCATCAACGATGAGGCGGACAACGCTACCATCGACGACAAGATGCATGCGATCCGCCAGGCCAGCCTGACCACCTACATCATGCTGTCGCTGATCTACATCGCCATTCAGGGCATCAGCATCTGGCTCGCCAGCCGTTACTACTTCGCCGGTACTCACTCGGCAACCGCCTGGCGGCTGACCCACGAATACGCCACCGCCGAGGAAATGCTCGACGCGATGGATCAGAAGCGCAACGCCATTGCCAGCCACGCCGACGACAAGCTGCGCCGCCTGCAAACCGCGTTGTCCGGCCGCGACCACACCGATGCTGCCGTGCTGCACGCGCTTGAAGGTGAGAATACCGCGCATCGCAACTTCCTCGCCTACGTTGAGTACAAGGCTGGCAAGGTTTCGCCCCAGGCCGTCAAGCCAACGCCTGCCGTTGAAGTGGTGGCGCCAGCACAACGGGCGCAACCCGAAGCGGCCGCCCCGGTTGCGGCGCAGCCCACGGTGGCCGAGGCGGTCGCCCCAGCCGCTTCAGCTACCCCAGCGCAGATCAAGGCTTCGGACTTCCACGATGTTACCGGCCTGCCGGAAGAAAGCCTGGCGGCTGCCAGCCGTGCGCTGAATGTCAGCGAGGCGCAGCTGCGTGATATTCGCGAGCAACAGCAGGCGCTGAAGGCGTTGGGCCTGTTCCCGGCGAAAAAGGAGGGCGTGCTGTCATGAGGCTCGCCAAGGCGCTGATCCTTGCGTTGGCGCTGCCGTGTGCAGCGCTTGCCGCTGAACGCAACGACCTGCAGAGCTGCTACACACGCAATGGCCTGGCCGACATCAAGCCAGCAGGTGCCGGCCGCGAGCTGGTGGTGATCATCGATCAGACCATCCCGATGCCTGACGACCTGCAGCGCAGCAGCTGGGCTCAGATCGACCGGTTCGTCCAGCCGGGCGATCGCGTCAGGCTCTATACCTTCTCGGCGTTCCTGCCGGGGGAGTATCAGCGCCTGGTGTATGCCGGTGAACTGGACATGCCGCTGCAGGGCGATGTTCGCGACGACGTGAACATGCGCAAGCTGCGCGCTCTGGACCAGTGCCTGGCGGGCCAGAAAAAAGCGTTTCAGGCCGGCTTCGGCGGCCTGTTCGTGAAGGGCCTGCGGGATGCCCGTCAGGACATCCCCAAGAGCGAAATCATGAATACCCTGCGTCGCGTGGGTGAAGACATGAGCAAGGAGCAGGGGGTCGATGAGCGTGTGGTGTACCTGATTTCGGACATGCTCGAGCACTCGGACTACACCAGTTTCTACGCGGCCAATCAGATCAAGCAGCTCAATGTCGCCAACGAGCTCAAGCTCGCACAGAGCAAAGGGCTGTATGCGGACCTGCAGGGCGCCAGGGTGTACGTGTCCGGTGCAGGCTTGGTCACCGATGCGGTGAAGCATGCCTATCGGTCCGGCAAGACCATGGATGCACTAAAGGACTTCTGGGCTCAATACTTGAAGGCGTCCAACGCGACATTGGAAGGCTTTGGCACACCGAGCCTGAGTACCGACCTGCGCTAACCCAGGACGGGGCTGCCAAGCAGCCCCATCCTGGGTGTGCTGACTTACAGTTTCGGCATCTGCCCGATCCGCGCGACCATTTCGCTGACCACCTGCAGGTCAAGCATGAACTGCTCCACGGTCTTGAACTCGTTGTCGTTGTGCCCGGTGTACTTCACATCCGGCATGGCCAGGCCAAACTGCACGCCATTGGGCAGGTCGTGCACCGACGTGGCGCCGGCGGAGGTGCCGAACGCGTGCTTCATGCCCAGGTTCTCGCTGGCTACCTCGAGCAGGGCCTTGACCCAATCGCCTTCGGGGTTACGGTACATCGGTTCGTCGAGGCTGTAGTCGAAGGCTACCGAGGTGTGGCTCTGGCGGGTCCATTGGCCGAGCCTGTCGGCCAGTTCGTCCTTGAGGGTGGCCAGTGGCTTGCCTTTGGGGATGCGCAGGTTCACCGCCAGTTTCAGGCCTTTTTCGTTCACACCGACAAAGGTCAGCGAGGCGGTCAGCGGGCCCATGAAACTGTCTTCGAAGCCCACACCGAGCTTCTTGCCCAGATAGTCCAGGCCCCAGTTGTCGGCGGCGTAACGGGCCGCATCGGTGAAGTGGTTGTGCTTGAGCGGCACCTGTTGGCCCAGGCCGTTGATGAAGTCGAGCATGCGCGCAACCGGGTTGACCCCGGATTCAGGCTCGGAGGAGTGTGCCGACACGCCGGTCACCGTAAGTAAGACGTGCTTGCCATCGACTTTGGCGGCGATGCTGAAGTCACCGCCATGGCGCTTCACGTACTCGGCACCGGCGTTCTCCAGCTGTTTGGCCAACTGCGCCGGGTTGTCGCCGGTCAATGTCGCCACCGACGTGGTCGGGATCTGGTTAGTGGCCAGGCCCCCGGTGAGGTTGATGATTTCCGCGCCTTTGCCGCTGCCGGGGCGCTTGCTGAAACTGGCCATGACCGTGCCATAGCCTTTTTCGGCGATCACCACCGGGTAGCCGCCATCGAGCGCCAGGTTGTAGTCGGGGGTGGGATTGCGCTCGAAGTAATAGGGAATGGCATCGCCACTGGTTTCTTCGGTGGTATCGATCAACAGCTTGAACTGACGGGCCAGTGGCAGGTTTTCGTCTTTGGCCACCTTCAACGCGTACAGCGCCACGACGATGCCGTTCTTGTCATCTTCAGTGCCGCGGCCGTACAGGCGGTCGCCGACCAAGGTTACCTTGAAGGGGTCCAGGCGCGTGCCGTCGGCAAGTTTCCAATTGTCCGGGTTGACCGGCACCACGTCAGCGTGGGCATGGATACCTACCACTTCCTTGCCGCTACCCAACGATATTTCATAAACGCGGTTGTCGATGTTGCGAAAGGCCAGGCCAAAGCTATCGGCCAGGGCTTTGATCCTGTCGGCGATCTTGAGGAACTCGGGGTTCTCGTGCTGCGGTACGCCCTCGACGCTGAAGGTGGGGATGGCCACCAGCTCACGCAGGGTTTCGGTGGCCGCCTTGCCGTACTTGATGCGGGTGTACAGGCCGAGTAGGCGGTTGATTTCGTTTTGCTGATCGGCGCCGAGGGTTTTGCCAGCCAGGTAGGCGTCCAGGGTGGCGCCGAGGTTATCGACCTTGGCCTGTTCGCTGTCTTTTAGCGTGCCGATGAATTGCTTGAAATCGGTTGGCTCGCGACCGTCGAAAGCCTTGACGATGGCAGCGGACTGCTGCTGCGTCAGGTTGGCCTGGGCAGGCTGGGTGAATAAGCCGATGCTGGCCAGCAATAGGGTGGTGGCGGTGAGTTTTTTCAGGTGCATGGGTAGGCGCATTCCTTCGCGAATCTTATTAGAGGGTGCCCGCTGCAAGAACGGGAAGGTGCCCACGCTAACACCAATGACCCATGGCACGGGAGTGCCAGAAACGCGATGCAGTGCACAAACGAAAAAGCCCCGGGCGCAGGCCCAGGGCTTTTTTGATATGGCGCACTCGGCGGGATTCGAACCCACGACCCCTCCTTCGGAGGCCAATGCGGTACAGGAATCTTGGTTGGCGGCAAGCGTTCAAAAATGCCTCTAAGTGCCGTCCCGCAAAGCTTTGGCCTTATCTAGCTGCCTACAGTTTATAGCTCTTAGCGGTATCTAAGGGTGGTTATCTAGGGCACAAAAAACGAAATGGGCCCCAGCGATTTTGACACCTAGCCAGCCCCTGGCTCGTCCTCCCGCCTTCTCACCGAACCTGAGTTTCGACAAGCGGCTGGCGGCCTAGGGGCAGCGACTTTTTTTGTTGCCCTCTGCTGTTGCTTTTACATATAGGCAACCCAGGAGTGCGCAAGCCCCAACGTTAGCAATGCTTTTCTGGTGGGAGACTCTACCCTCGCAGGGGCCAAAGCCGTGCAAGATGCGTCGGGGTTAGTGCGGCAGTTAGCTCACTCGTCCTTGGCGTTTATCTCGGCAGAGATTTCGCCAAACGACTCCCAGTGGCCAACCAGTTCATCAACGCGATCAGGAATGCGCGGTGACTTACTGAGCACCAGACAGCGGGTCGTACCCACGTATTCCTCAAGGAGGTAGAGCGTGTCCCCAACGTCGACGCCCATTTCCTGTAGAACGTCGTCAGGCAGGCGAATGGCGCCATCGCCGTCCCAGTCTTCGATCACAACGTGATGTTTCATCGCGGCTCCAGAAGACGGTTGGATGAGATGTCCGCAGGGGGAGGCAGTGGCACGCTGCCAACTAAGTCCCGCGGCGCAGGCCGGTAGCATAGCAAAGAGCGGGCAGGCTCAGGGAGAGGTAACGAACGCGTCTACCCAGCCATTGCTGCCGGTGGACGAAAACTCACCCGAGCAGCTCAACTGCGCAAGTCGGGAACGAGCACCCGGAATGGGGCGTCAGGAATGCGCTCAATCGATTCAGACCACGAACAGAGCGATACCAGATGCCAGGCACTTACCCGCTGCATGATGCGCCAAATGACGCTACAATAATGCCATATGTCGCATCTGGAGGAATGCTCTATGGTTTCCGCCGACACTCGCACTCGCACCCGCAAGGCAGCACCCGCCGCCCGTAGGCCAACGGAATACCTTTTCCAAAGTGACTCTGACCAGCTCAGTCCGGTCATGGTCTACAGGCTCACGGTCAAAGGCTTCGACCTGAAAGACGTGCAAGACATGCTTGCGATTTCTGATCTGTATTCGACGAAGAAGATCATGAGTCGCATTGTGGGCAAGTCCATCAGGACGATTCAGCGCCAGGGCAGCAAGCAACCAGCACACCTCAACTCCCAACAGAGCGCCGTGGCATTTCAGTACGCGAAGGTGCTGGAGCACGCGATCAATGTATTCGGCACTCAAAAGCTGGCCGAAGAATGGCTAGGGCGCCCTTGCAAGTATCTGGACGGTGACGTGCCGCTGGACGTTATCGACAACCCAGTGGGTTTTCAGGCAGTCGAGGACTATCTGGAGCGCATCGAGTACGGGGTCTATCAGTGAACCCATTTCCCTGGTCTGGCTCATGGTACGCATGGCGCCTCGACCGTGAGCTCTACAAGGACACCTGGGACAGTGGCATTGGTGCCCACAAGCTGGGTGGCCGCTGGAACGCTCCGGGGCGAAACGTTGTGTACGCATCGGCAGATCCCTCAACCGCCATCCTGGAGGTGGCGGTGCATGTCGGCTTCGATGCGTTGGATACGGTTGCGCATGTGCTCACATGCTTCGAAGTGCTCGATCAAAGCCTTATCAAGGTCGTACAGCCTGAAGATGTTCCCAATCCTATCTGGCTGACGAGTGCATCCGCTTCACCTAACCAGCAGAAGTTTGCAGACGCCCTGCTGGCCGAGCATCCGTTCGTACTCATCCCATCCGCCGTCACTCGCCACTCTTGGAACTTGCTTGTCAGTCGCGAGCTGGCCGAGGGCAGGTATCGAATGATCAGCCAAGAGCGCTTCGGCCTGGATACGCGTCTCGTTAAGGTCTGAGTGGCTTGCGCTGGCTGAGCCAGCAGTGTCTTTCAGGTGAATGCCTTTAGATTGCTTGACAGCTTTTCACGTAGCCGTAGCACCAGGACGTGTACCGGCCAGAACAACAGGCCCTACCTGTCCCCCCTGATTTACAACGCCCCAGTCTACGGCACAGCAACCAAGCCAGTGAAAGCTCACTTGGGCCTTTAAACTGACGCCGCTCTTTTTGAGTAGGAAACGACGGAATACCACCGGGGAAATTCACTATCCCCATGCCGCACTCAGCTAATCCACCAGCAGCTCACTGATAGGTCATCGAGACTTCGCTCTGTAGCCACCGTGGCTGCACTCGATTACCGCAGAATGTCGGTGGCAGTCCTGCAAAAACCACTGAGCCGCCACAAGTGCTCACTGGGACACCTTCGCCGAACTAGCCAAATACACCCTCGTGACGACAGAACCCTCCACCAAATCGCCAATACCCAGCGTGCGCCCCCGGAATAAATCGTTAAACCTCGACTGGCCTGGCCTTTCACTCGCTCTATTCAAATGACACCGCCCCTGCGGACCATTAAACGGAGCCCACCCACCAGGACAAATACGTATCATGAGGCAGCGGGTTAGCTTGGTAAGCTCGCTCTCAGACAACTTTTGTCAATGTGGCCGTCATGGAAGAAAGCGCGCAACAGCGTTCAGAACGCTATGTATCCGCCCGCAGCCAGCACCCTGCGTGGCTTTTGCTCGCCTCACGGCGTGCTCCGCTCGTATTGGGCTGCCTGCGCACGCTGTTCGAGCGGGCGCACGATGGGATTCCCATGGAGGATGCGCTGCAAGCGCTGTCCGAAATGCTGGCTGCTTATGCCAGCCAGGAGCTTTACGAAATCGACCCGGATGCAACGCATCTCCAAGCAGGTCGTGAACTTCGTGAATGGATCAAGCGGCGCCTCGTGGTAGAGCGAGAGGGCCGTATCTACGCAACCGACGCGCTGGAGTCAGCCATCCAGTTCGTAGATTCGCTGGATAGTCGGATCATGACTTCCACAGCATCTCGCCTTTCGGTGGTTCAGCGCGAGATCGAAAGCCTGGAAACGAGTCTGAACCCCAGCCCAACTGGCCGTATTGCCAGCCTGCGCCGCCGAATCCAGGATTTGGAGCACGAGCTAGCGCGAGTAGAAGCTGGCCACGTAGTCGTGCTGGATGAAGCGCAGGCGATAGAGGGCATACGCGAGGTATATAACCTGTCCACCAGCCTGCGCGCGGACTTTCGACGAGTTGAAGACTCTTGGCGCGAGGCGGATCGCGCCCTTCGACACTCCATCATCAGCGAGCAGTCTCACCGTGGAGAAATCGTCGATCGGTTGTTGGACGGGCAAGATGCTCTACTCAACACTCCCGAGGGGCGTGTCTTCGAAAGCTTCCAGCAGCAACTGAGGCAGTCCGCTGAGCTGGAGGCGATGCGTGAGCGCTTGCGCACCATCCTTCGTCACCCAGCGGTTCCAAAGGCGCTGAATCGTCCCCAGCAACGTGAGCTACGTTGGCTGGCGTTACGCCTGGTTCGGGAGTCGCAGGCAGTGCTCCAGGCGCGCGCCCGAAGCGAGCGCGATGTCCGCGGCTTCATGAAGACGGGGCTGGCCGCCGAGCATCATCGCGTCGGACAGTTACTCAACGATTTCTTCAATCTAGCGCTCAGCGTCGACTGGCAACGCCAGTCAGAACGCCGTAAGCCTGCATGTTTACCACCAGTTGGCGTAGCCATTACCGGTATCCCGGCAATCGAGCGTCTACGCTTCAAGACCCTGGATGACGATGATACGGGCGAGCTGGATCTGAGTTTGAAGCCTGCGGGGTTGGAGCAGATTGATGATGACTTCTGGGATGCCTTCGACGGGCTGGATCGTGAAGCGCTGATTCAGGACACCTTGGCTGTGCTGGCGGAGCAGGGGCGCCCTGTGAGTCTCGGGGAGCTTGCGTCTTTGCTTCCACCTGCTCACGACCTAGAAACCTTTGCACTCTGGCTGGCGATGGCGCGCGAGGCAGGTATCGAGGTGCTGACAGAGGAGCGTCAGCTTGTGGAGCTAGTTGACGAGGATGAGCAACGCTGGCGCTTCAATCTGCCTTATGTCGGACTCGACCACGAGGCACTCAAGGACATCGATTGGGAGTTGTGAGCATGGCAGGGATCTTCGATCGAATTGCAGGGGGCTCTGGCGCCGACGAAACGGAGCTGACGGTGGAGGCCATAGCGTTGGATGACGGCATGGATGATGAACAGCCTCTTATGAGTGCCGCTGTTCAGGTCGATGAGCGCCGGACGCCGCAACGGGTACGTGAGGCCGTACAGGAAATGCTCAAGTACGGGCTGCTGGAAGAAAGTTACAAGCCCAATCTGTATCGCTCGGCGCTTGCCAATATCGAGGCGGTCGACACAATCCTGGAGCCGCTCGACCTGGCCATGGGAGTCGACGAGGTTCGCGGGCTGGTGTTCGTCACCGTTCGCCAGGGCGAGGTGGCCGAGCAGGATGACTGGTCGCACCCCCTTGTGCGCAGGCAAAGGCTGAACCTGGAGCAGTCCCTGCTGATCGCGATTCTGCGCCAGCATTTCATCGCCTACGAACAGGAAAGCGGTACGGGCGCCACTCAGGCACTGGTAGCGGTTGATGAGCTGATTCCGCAATTGCAGGTTTACCTGGGCGAGCTGGGCAGTGAGGCGAAGGAGCGCAATCGCGTCATCACGCTGCTGGATCAGCTCAAGGGGCATGGTTTGGTGTCGGCTCTGGACGCCCATGACCGCGTCATCATCCGCCCCATCATTACCCACTTGGCCAACCCGGAGAACCTGCAGGCACTGGTGGTTTGGCTGCGCGAGCAGGTGGAGGGCGCGACTACCCCGGCTGCCGCTGCTGAGGAGGACAAGGCGTGAAACAAGCACTGCTCTGGCGTGACAGCGAGACCTTCATTCTCAGCAGCATCGAACTCTATAACTGGGGCGGCTTTCAGGGCTATCACCGTGCCGAGATCGATCCTTCCGGTACCGCCGTGATCGGCCCGACGGGGAGCGGTAAAACGACGCTGGTGGATGCTCTGATGACCTTGCTGTGCGCCAATCCGCGTTACAACCTGGCATCCACGGGCGGACATGAGAGCGACCGCGATCTGGCGTCCTATGTGCGCGGCGTCACCGGCCCCGGGGACGGAGGTGTAGAGCAATCTCATATCGCGCGCCAGGGTAAGACGGTCACCGCCATTGCAGCCACGCTCGAGCGTGATGGCACGCAGGTTCGACTGGGCGCTGTGCTCTGGTTCGAGGGCACCAGCTCCTCGGCGTCCGATCTGAAGAAACTGTGGCTGTTAAGCGAGTCCACTGAGCAGACGCTGGAGCATTGGCTGAGCCAGCATCACGCAGGTGGCATGCGGGCGCTGCGTCAGATGGAGAAGGATGGGACGGGTATCTGGCCGTATCCCAGCAAAAAAGCCTTCCTGGCCAGGCTCAGGGATTACTTCGAAGTCGGTGAAAACGCCTTCACCTTGCTCAACCGCGCTGCCGGCCTGAAACAGCTCAATAGCATCGATGAGATCTTTCGCGAGTTGGTGCTCGATGACCGCTCCGCTTTCGGGCGGGCTGCCGAGGTCGCCAGCAGCTTCGATGATCTAACTGACATCCACCGAGAGCTGGAAACCGCTAGAAAGCAGCAGCGCTCATTGCAACCGGTCGCCGAAGGCTGGGAGCGTTATAGGGCCTTGCAAGAACAGCTGCAGGATAAACAAGCTCTCGAAGGCATCCTCCCAGTCTGGTTCGCCGAGCAGGGGTATCGCCTGTGGTTGGCTGAAACCAACAGGCTGGAGACGGAGCACAAGCAGGCCGAACTCGATCAGGAGCAATGCAGGAGTCAGCTTGAGATCCAGAAGGGCGTGGTTGATCAACATCGCCAGAGCTACCTGCGAGTAGGTGGCGCAGGGATAGATCAATTACGCGGGCGCATTGCTGATTGGGTCAGGGAGTGCGATAAGCGACGCCTGAAAGCCGAGCAATACCAACGTTTGGCCAAGGGGCTTGGACTAGCGGATGAGTTATCGGCCGCTGCTCTCAAGGAGAATCAGCAGCAGATCGCGGCACGCCTGGAAATACTGACCCAGCAAATTACTGACGCGCGTCAAAAGGCGTTCGATGCAGGTCTCGTTCAGCAGGAACTCAATGGCCGCCTGCAGCGCTTACAGCAGGATCGTGCTGAGGTTGAGAGACGGCCAGGCTCGAACCTGCCTGGGCATTTTCATGCTTTTCGAGGGGAGCTGGCGCAGATGCTTGGCGTCGATGAATCGGCCCTGCCTTTCGTTGCCGAGCTGGTGCAGGTCAAGCCCGAGGAGCTGGCCTGGCGGGGGGCCATCGAGCGGGCAATCGGCAGCCACCGCCTGCGTATCCTGGTGCCGCAGGGTGCGTCCGAGGCTGCACTGCGTTGGGTGAACCAACGACACAACTGCTTGCATGTGCGCTTGTTGGAGGTCAAGGAACCGTCGTCGCGCCCTGTGTTCTTCGACGATGGTTATACCCGCAAGCTGACCTTCAAGGAGCATCCGTACCGCGAAGCGGTAAAGGCGCTACTGGCGGACAACGACCGACATTGCGTGGAGAGCACGGAGCAATTGCGTCATACCCCGCACGCCATGACGGCTCAGGGGCTGATGTCGGGTAAAGAACGCTTCTTCGACAAGCAGGACCAGAAGCGCCTCGATGAAGACTGGCTGACCGGCTTCGACAACCGCGACCGTCTGGCCTTCCTGACTGAACAAATTCGCGAGGTCAATGAACAGCTCGCGCCTGCCAAGCTGGCCTTGGATGCTGCCCAGGGCGATGTCCGCAAGTTGGAGGATCAAGCTTCGCTGCTGCAGCGCGTCGAAGAACTGCAGTTCGAGGAGATTGATCTGCCGGGCGCCGAGCGTCAGCTGGAGTCGCTGCGTGCTCAGCTGGACACCCTGACACGTCCCGACTCTGACCTCGCCCTTATCAAGGCTGAGCTGGATGAAGCTGAGGCATTGCTGGACTCTCTGGATCGACAGAGGCAACAACTTATCGAGCAGTGCGGTCAGTTGAAACTTCAGTTCGAGCAGGCTGCATCCGCTACCCGTAAGGCCTATCGTGGTGCCGAAAAAGGGCTGAACGATACGCAGCGTGAACTAGCGCAAACGCATTTCCCGACCCTGACGGCAGATGACCTTGGCGATATTGTCGAGCTGGAGCGCCAGCATACGCGTGAGCTGCAAGGGCAGCTCAAAGCGCTCGGCGATAAACTCGGCGATCAGAAAACAGAGCTTGCCAAACGTATGTCTGACGCTCTGAAGGTGGACACCGGAGCGCTTGCGGAGGTCGGGCGAGAACTGGTGGACGTACCCAGGTATCTGGAGCGTCTTCGCGTGCTGACCGAGGAAGCCCTGCCCGAGAAACTCAAGCGCTTTCTGGAATACCTCAATCGTTCCTCGGATGATGGCGTCACCCAGTTGCTCAGCTATATCGACCATGAAGTCTCGATGATTGAGGAGCGCCTGGATGACCTGAACAGTACGATGCAGCGTGTCGACTTTCAGCCCGGACGCTATCTGCGCTTGGTCGCGAAAAAGGTCATTCATGAAAGCCTTCGCACCTTGCAACAGGCTCAGCGTCAACTGAACTCGGCGCGTTTCATCGATGATGAAGGCGAGAGCCACTACAAGGCATTGCAGGCGCTCGTTGGCCTGCTCAAGGATGCTTGCGAGCACAGCAGGAATCAGGGCGCCAAGGCGCTGCTGGATCCGCGCTTCCGCCTGGAGTTCGCGGTCTCGGTGATCGATCGCGAAAGCAGGAGTGTCATCGAAACCCGAACAGGTTCTCAGGGGGGTAGTGGTGGCGAGAAAGAGATCATCGCCTCCTATGTGCTGACCGCTTCCCTCAGCTATGCGCTCTGTCCCGACGGCAGCAGCCGGCCGTTGTTCGGCACCATCGTGCTCGACGAGGCGTTCTCGCGCAGCTCCCATGCGGTTGCCGGTCGGATCATCGCAGCGCTGAGGGAATTCGGCCTACATGCTGTCTTCATCACGCCCAACAAGGAAATGCGCCTGTTGCGTCACCATACGCGTTCGGCAGTCGTCGTTCATCGGCGCGGCGTGGAATCCAGTCTGGTTTCCCTGAGCTGGGAAGCTTTGGATGAGCATCATCAACAGCGCATCAAGGCCATGCATGAAGTCGCCCACTGACATCAGTCGCAGCCTGGCCAAACAATGGCAGCGCTCCAGCGTACGCTTGGAACGCTTGCTCAATCCCGGCAGCTGGCCGCAATGCTTCAACATCGGTAAGCCTTCGGCACGAGTCTTCGCTGAAAACATCCATGCGGTGCTCCAGCATGTGGAGAACTGGCGGAGCGTGAAAGTGGGGAAGGTCGACTGGGAGTCAGTCAGCTATCGAGCTGGGCTGGCCCCAATTTCCTTGCCGATGCGCTGGCACTTGCGTAGTCCCTCCGAATGGATTGCCGCGGCCAATGATCCAACGGTCAGCCGGGAGTACGCTCAACTCGAATATCTGGTCGAGCAGGTAGACAGTGCCTTTCATGCGCTGCTGGTAGCACAACGGGGCTTATGGTTGACGAAGCCCCCTGAAGAAGTCGTCGCCACGGCGCAACTCGCCACCCGCTTGTCGCTAGGCTGTGCCCGAGGCCGTCCACTGCGCCTGCTTGCCGAGCACGGCGTAGACACCAAGTTTTTCGAGCGTAACGCCAGCTTGCTGACCCGGCTCCTCGACGAGCGTTTCGAAGGCGCGGCGTCCGAGCAAGGCCTGACGACGTTTCTGGATGCCTTTGAAGAAAGCAGTCATTGGGTACTAGTCGTTCCTCTTCAGCCTGAGCTGCTGCCCTTCAAGCGGCTTAGGCTCACGACTGCGGAACTGGCTGAAACCCCGCTTCCTGGTTCGCGGTTGCTGGTGGTGGAAAATGAGCAATGTGTTCACTTGCTGCCCGAAACCTTGCCGGACACCCTGGCTGTGCTGGGTGCAGGACTCGATTTGCAGTGGTTGGCGTCTGCGCACTTAGCCGGGAAACAGATCGCCTACTGGGGCGACATGGACACCTGGGGCTTGTTGATGCTGGCGCGAGCGAGGCTTCATCAACCAGCGGTCGAAGCACTATTGATGGAGCAGGAGCTGTTTGAACAGCACTCACCGGGTAATGCAGTTGTTGAGCCGGCCAAAGCGCGGGAGTCGGCCCCACCTGGTTTGCTGGCTGACGAAGCGGATTTCTATCGGTATCTGCTGGTGCAAGAGCGAGGACGTCTTGAGCAGGAGTACCTGCCAAAGGTACAAGTTGAGCGCGCTATCGAGCAGTGGGCTCGGGCGGTCCCTGTATAGAGCGGCTGGCGATGGGCTCAATAACCCTCTAATCCTGAGACCGCTTACCCTTAACCCACGGTCTTCAGAAATGCCTTCTCTGACATTTCCAACGTTGATCGCTTTAGGCGGTCGGTTTTCAGCGTTGGTCTGCAACGAGTCTTTTCATATCGTCGACGAGACTAAGGGCGATTCACGATTCCGGTCGACTTAAAGCGCCGGAGGCCGGGGCGCTCACGGTTTTCCGGTCAATTGAGTTGCACCATGGCCGAGCCGATCTCGCGCTCGCCGGATTCCGGTCTGATGACGCGACCAAGAGCGCTCGGCTGTTTCCGGTTGCGCTGGAGCGTATGGTCGGGGCTGGGTGACTGCCCGCACTCAGGATGCCGCTCAGCTGAAAGCCCTGCAGGTCGGGGGCGCTCACGAGATTCCGGTCTGATGACGCGACCAGGAGCGCTCGGCTGTTTCCGGTTGCGCTGGAACGTATGGTCGGGGCTGGGTGACTGCCGGCACTCAGGATGCCGTTCAGCTGAAAGCCCT
>NZ_BQHW01000029.1 GCF_021602025.1 Pseudomonas ceruminis | reverse complement strand
ACCGCCACCCAGCCTTCGTCGCACACGGCCCGCCGCACCACCACCGGCTGGCCGTGCGCAAGCACTTGCGCGGCCCAGGCCGGGGCATCGTCCGGCAACGTGGCCGGGAGCATCCCCCAAAGCAGGTCATGGGGCTGCGGGGCGCGCATGTCAGGCCTCCTGCCACTGGCTGCGCAGGCGTGCACGCACCGCGCGGGAGGCACTGCGATGCTCACCGGCCAGACGTGACGACAGGTCGGTAGCGCTGCCGATATCGCGCACGGCTTCGGCCAGGCAGGCACGCACCTGCGCAAGGTCCCCCGCACTCGGCGCATCGGCGTTGTCCACGCTCAGACGCCGCCACAGCAGGCCCAGGGAGGCATAGCTGGCCAAATCATAAGCCATGGGCGGCACTTCGGCGGCCAGTGCTTCGAGCTGCTCGACGCTGCGCAAGGTAATCCGCGCTGCGGCCGCCTTGCCCATCGCATGCACCATCACCCCGCCGTCATCCAGCGCGATCAGCCGTTGTGCCTGGTAGCCGTGGGCCAGAAACGCTCCGGACATGGCCTTGCCGACCAGCAGCCCAATGACCGGGTGCCCGGCCAGACGGGCCTGGGCATAGGCCTGCACAGCCGCCGCCAGGGCCTGGTGAATGCCCAGGGCCTCTTCGCGGCGCCCGTAGGCTTGGCTCGGCACATCGATCACCGCAATGATGGCGCGCTTCTCACCGTCGCGGTCCTGGTCCACAGCCTCGCTCACCGCCTTGGCCAGGCCCCACCCTTCGAGCAGGCCGACCTCGCCCGAGCGAGCACGAGGGAACGGGTTCTGTGCATCCGGCACCACGGCGATGAAACGCGCCAGGCGGTGGTCCAGCGCCCCGTCGATCACCTTCACCGACGCGGGATAGCCCGCCAGGGCTTCACCACCGGCAAGGCCCGGCAGCCAGTTCAAGGCACGGTTCATGAGGCATCTCCTTGGTAGAGGGCGCGCACGGCGGCGGCATCCAGTTGCGGGCAGTCATCGCCCAGCCGGCCAAGACGCTCCAGATACCAGGCCTGGCGGCTTGCACGGTTGGCAGAAGGCGCTTGCAGCACATCCAGCAGCTGTTGGCGAATGCTGTCGACATCGTCGTCCACATAGCGGTCCGCGAGGCCACTGGCATGGCGTTGCTCGCCACCGGTCAGGCTCCAGATGAACGGGCGGTCCTTGGCGTCGTACTCGGCAATGCCGGCTTCCTGTTCGATCACCTGCGGGCCGTTGAGGCCCAGGCGCGCTTCGCGGGTGACCAGCAGGTGGCTGCACAGGCCAGCGGCGATGGACATGCCCCCGAAGCAGCCCACCGCGCCGGCGACCACGCCTACCACCGGTTGATAGCTGCGCAGCTCGACGATGGCCGCCTGAATCTCGGCGATCGCCGCCAGGCCGAGGTTGGCCTCCTGCAGGCGTACCCCGCCGGTTTCCAGCAGCAGCACAGCGCAGGTGGGCACCCCGTGGCGATTGTCTTCGATGGCCAGCTCCAACGCGCCGGCAATCTTCGCCCCGCCCACTTCGCCCATGCTGCCGCCCTGGAAGGCGCCTTCGATGGCGGCGATCACAGCGTGGCGGCCGTCGAGCCGGCCCTTGGCGATGACCACCCCATCGTCGGCCTGGGGCACGATGCCCTGGCGCGGCAGCCAAGGGGACATCAGCCGGTCGAACGGGCCTAGCAACTCACGGAAGCTGCTGGGGTCGAGCAAGGTGCGGGCGCGCTGGCGAGCGCCCAGTTCGACAAAGCTGCGGCTGCGCAGCAGGCGTTCGGTGTCAGTCATGGGCGATCTCCTCGAAACCTTGCTCAAGGCGCAGGCGCACCACGCCGGGGGTAGCGCCGAAGTCATGGATGTCGATCTTCATGGCCGGCCATGGGCGGCCTTCGAACAGGCGCTGGAACAGCTGCTCCCAGCGGGCGCCGCTGCCGTTGACCGAGGTCACCACCTGGATCTGCAGGCAACCGGTGGTGCCAGGCTCTATCAGCACTTCCAGGTCGCCGGAGCTGACGCAACCGACCAACGTGCGGCCGCGCCCTGGCTCGGTGGCGGGGAATTGAAAGGTCAGGGTTTCCATGTCACAGGCTCCCGGCTTTATCGAGGAACAGGCAGGCGGCCAGCAAATCGGCGGCGCCGCCCGGTGAGGCATTGAGTTGCAGCAGTTGGGCGTCCAGCAGGCGCAGGCGCCGGCGCCCGTCAAGGCTGGCACTGCCCCCGACGACCAGCACGTCGCGGGCACCCGTTTGCAGAGCCTGCAAGCCTTGTGGGCCAGCACGCCATAGCACACAGGTGTCACTGAGCGCGGCCATGATCGCCAGTAAGGCATCGAGCCGTGCGTGGTTTTCGCTGGCGCCGGCAGCGCGGCTGCGGCGCAACTGCGGCAGGCCATGGTCGATCACCGCGGGGAAACCTTGTTGCGCCTGCTCACGGGCACCACTGGCGCCGTAGCGCCGACGCACCTGGGTGCCGTGGCTGTCCTGGGGGATCGCAGCAGGGTCATCGAACAGCGCGATGCGCCCAGCGCGGGCGGCCACTGCAGCGGGTTCGGCCTGAGCATCCAAGGCCTGCGCCGCGACCAGTAGACCTAACGCCCAGATCGCGCCGCGATGGGTGTTGACCCCAGCGGTGGTGGCCAGCATCGCCGCTTCGCCTTCACGGCCGATGCGCCCCAGGGTTGCGCGTAGCGCCGGGCTGACCTGGCCATGGGCCTGAGCGGCTTCGGCCATGTGTCGCAGGCACGGCCACAATGCCAGTGCCGAGGCCTGCATCAGGGCCAGGCTCATGTCGCTGTGCGCGCCGCTGCTGCGCCGGTCCACCAGGCCAGGCTTGGGCGACAGGTCGGCTTCGTCGATCAGTGCCTCCACCGCCAGATCGGCAAGCCGATCGGCCAGGGGCAAGGGCTGCAGGTTGAGTGCTTTCATTACCAGCTCCTGAACCGTGCAGGTGGGTTGTACAGGCCACCGGACCACTCGACCAAATCGGCAATGCTGCGTGCGGCGAGCAGTTCGCGGCTGGCGTCAGTGCGGCGGATGCCGAGGTCTTCGGGCAACGCCACCAGGCCTTGCTGGCGCAGGCGCAGGGTGTCGTTGGGGTTGTGGCGCAAGCCAATGGCGGTGACCCCGGCCACGGCGGCGATCATTTGCTGGCGCTCTTCCAGGCTGCGGGCCTTGTACAGGTAGGCAATGCCTTCTTCGGTAAGCAGGTGGGTCACGTCGTCGCCGTAGATCATCACCGGTGCCAGCGGCATGCCCGCCTTCCTCGCCACCTCGACGGCATCGAGGGTTTCGACGAACGTGGGTTTGCCACCTTCCTGGTAGGTTTCGACCATCTGCACCACCAGTTTGCGGCCGCGTTCGAGCAGCGTGTCGGGCACTGTCATGTCGAGCCATGCCGGGGTGGCGTGGCGGCGGCCGCGGGGGTCGTGGCCCATGTTCGGCGCGCCACCAAAGCCGGCCAGGCGGCCACGGGTGACAGTGGAGGAATGGCCGTCGCCATCGACCTGCAGGGTGGCGCCGATGAACAGGTCGACCGCGTACTGCCCGGCCAGCTGGCACATCATGCGGTTACTGCGCAGCGAGCCATCGCGGCCGGTGAAGAAAACGTCCGGGCGCTGGGCGATGTAGTCCTCCATGCCGAGCTCGGTGCCGAAGCAATGCACACTTTCGACCCAGCCGGTTTCGATGGCAGGGATCAGCGTCGGGTGTGGGTTGAGGGTCCAGTTGCGGCAGATCTTGCCCTTCAGGCCCAGCGACTCGCCGTAGGTCGGCAAGATCAGCTCGATGGCGGCGGTATTGAAACCGATGCCGTGGTTAAGCGACTGCACCTGGTGTTTTTCATAGATGCCACGGATGGCCATCATCGCCATCAGCACATGCACCGGCTTGATATGGCGCGGGTCACGGGTGAACAGCGGCTCGATATAGAACGGTTGGTCGGCAACCACTACAAAGTCCACCCAGGAGGCTGGAATATCCACCCGCGGCAGGTCGTCGACGCGCTCCACCAACTGGTTCACCTGGGCAATGACCAGGCCGTCGCTGAACGCTGCTGGCTCGACCAGCGCCGGGGTGTCCTCGGTACTGGGGCCGGTGTACAGGTTGCCGTCGCGGTCGGCCATGAAACCGGCGACCAGCGTGACGTTGGGGATCAGGTCCACCAGCAGGCGTGAATACAGTTCGATATAGGTATGGATGGCGCCGACTTCGAGCAGGCCGTCTTCCAGCAACTGGCCGATGCGCAGGCTCTGCGGCCCGGCGAACGAGAAATCGAGCTTGCGGGCGATGCCACGTTCGAACAGATCCAGGTGCTCACTACGGCTGACGCTGGGCATGATCATGTGCAGGTCGTGCAAGCGCTCGGGGTCGGCCTTGGCCAGTGAACGGGAGAGGAAATCGGCCTGTTTCTGGTTATTGCCCTCGAGCACGACACGGTCGCCGGGGGCTATCAGCAGTTCCAGGGCTTCGACGATACGCTCGGCCGGCAGCACCCTACCCTCGGCCAGATGGCGGACGCGGTCCAGGCGGCGCTGCTTTTCGGCGCGCCGCCTGGACCACTGCGGCGGTGGATTGTTCGTTATGGTCATGGGGTGACTCCACGGGTTCGCTGTCGTGGAGGCACAGTAGGCCGGCCCGGCCAACCCGATCAATCAAGCCGGGTGCGTGTTCATTACGCTCAGGTTAACGATTACCGGGACTCAGCGCCGCGGTGACGGCAGGCGAACCAGTGACCAGCAGGCCTCGGGCTCTTCCAGCACCCAGCGCACGCCGTTCAGCGGCGCGGGATCCAGCAGTTTCGGCGCCAGGTCACCCACCATCCAGTTGGCGGTGTTGGCCGACTATGCCAAAGTCATGGCGCTGTGAGTTCCGCGCGGCGCTGGGTCTTCACCACCCTGAAAGGTTCGGCCATGCAAAAATGCAGACTCCCCCTGCATTTTTGCCGATTGTGGACGACAAATTCGCATGCCACGATCTCGCGATACTCCAGCGCCCTCCGGACTTCACTCGGAAAATCAATAACAAAGCAGGGAGAACGCGATGACCGCGCACGCTCATGCCTCGGCAACGGCTCATGTACTGGCCGAGGTTCGCAACCACATTGGCCACCTCACCCTTAACCGCCCTGCCGGCCTCAATGCCTTGACCCTCGACATGGTGCGCAGCCTGCGCCAGCACTTCGACCGCTGGGCCGACGACCCGCAGGTGCTGGCCGTGGTACTGCGCGGCGAAGGCCCCAAGGGCTTCTGCGCCGGTGGCGATATCCGCTCGCTGCATGACAGTTACAAGGCCGGCGACACACTGCACGAAGACTTCTTCGTCGAGGAATACGCCCTCGACCTGCTCATCCACCGCTACCGCAAGCCCGTGCTGGTGCTGATGGACGGTTTCACCCTCGGGGGCGGCATGGGCCTGGCCCAGGGCTGTGACCTGCGCGTCGTCACCGAGCGCAGCCGCCTGGGCATGCCCGAGGTCGGCATCGGTTATTTCCCCGACGTGGGCGGCAGTTACTTCCTCTCCCGCATCCCTGGCGAACTGGGCACCTACCTGGGCGTCAGCGGCGCCCAGATCCAGGCCGCCGACGCGCTGTACTGTGGGCTGGCCGACTGGTACCTGCCCAGCGAGCAACTTGCAGCGCTGGATGAGGGCCTCGACCGCCTGAACTTCGGCGACCACCCGCTCAAGGACCTGCAGGGTCTGCTGGCCACCCTTGGCAGCCAGACACTGGAGGATGCGCCGCTGCAGAAGCTGCGCCCGGCCATCGACCACTACTTTGCCCTGCCCGACCTGGCGGCAATCATCCAGCAATTGCGCGCGGTGAGCATCGGCGACAGCCATCCCTGGGCCCTGGCCACCGCCGACCAGCTGGAAAGCCGCTCGCCCCTGGCCATGGCGGTTACCCTGCAGATGCTGCGCCGCGGCCGTCACCGGACGCTGGAAGAATGCTTCGCCATGGAGCTGCACCTGGACCGCCAGTGGTTCCAGTACGGCGACATCATCGAAGGCGTACGCGCCCTGATCATCGACAAGGACAAGCAGCCGCGCTGGAACCCGCCGACCCTGGCCGGCCTGCAACGCCAGCGGGTCGACCAATTCTTCGAAGGCCTGTGAGCCGGGGAGTACACAGATGCAAGACCTGGAACTGAGCGAAGAGCAGATCATGATCCGCGACATGGCCCGGGACTTCGCCCGTGGCGAAATCGCCCCCCATGCCCAGGCCTGGGAGAAGGCTGGCTGGATCGAGGATGACGTGGTGCGCAAGATGGGTGAGCTGGGCCTATTGGGCATGGTGGTGCCGGAGGAATTCGGCGGCAGCTACACCGACTACGTCGCCTACGCCCTGGCCGTCGAGGAAATCGCCGCTGGCTGCGGCGCCACCGGTGCGATGATGAGCATCCACAACTCGGTGGGCTGCGGGCCACTGCTGGCCTATGGTTCGCCCGAGCAACAACAGGCCTGGCTGCCGCGCCTGGCCAGCGGCGAAGTGATCGGTTGCTTCTGCCTGACCGAACCGCAGGCCGGCTCCGAAGCGCACAACCTGCGTACCCGCGCCGAGCTAGTCGACGGGCAATGGGTGATCAACGGTGCCAAACAGTTCGTCAGCAATGCCCGCCGCGCGGGGCTGGCCATCGTCTTTGCGGTGACCGACCTGGCGCTGGGCAAGAAAGGCCTGTCGGCGTTTCTGGTGCCCACCGACAACCCGGGCTTCAAGGTCGATCGCAGCGAACACAAGATGGGTATCCGTGCCTCGGACACCTGTGCAGTCACCTTCGACAACTGCCGCATTCCTGCCGCCAACCTGTTGGGTGAGCGCGGCAAGGGGCTGGCCATCGCCCTGTCCAACCTCGAGGGCGGGCGCATTGGCATTGCCGCCCAGGCCTTGGGCATCGCCCGAGCAGCCTTCGAGGCGGCGCTGGTCTACTCCCGCGAGCGGGTGCAGTTCGGCAAGCCGATCAACGAGCACCAGAGCATTGCCAACCTGCTGGCCGACATGCAGGTGCAAGTCAATGCCGCGCGCCTGCTGATCCTGCATGCCGCACGCCTGCGCAGTGCCGGTAAGCCGTGCCTGTCGGAGGCGTCGCAGGCCAAGCTGTTCGCTTCGGAAATGGCTGAACGGGTATGTTCGATGGCCATCCAGGTGCACGGTGGCTATGGCTACCTGGAGGATTACCCGGTGGAGCGTTATTACCGGGATGCACGCATCACGCAGATCTACGAAGGCTCGAGCGAGATCCAGCGGATGCTGATTGCGCGGGAGTTGAAGCACTATCCGTTGTGAGGCTGCAGCGCTAGCGCCGCTGCCTGAAGGTTTGCGAAGGCAGCAGGCCAAAGCGCGCGCGGTACATCTCGGAAAACCGCCCCAGGTGCAGGAAGCCGTAATCCATCGCCAGCTCGGTTACGCTGCGCACCGCGCAGCTGGTATCACTCAGGCAGGCGTGTACCCGTTCCAACTTGCGCTGGCGCACGTACTGCTTGGGCGTGGTGCCCAGGTGGCGGTCGAACAGCGCATACAGGGAGCGCACACTCATGCAGGCCTGCTCGGCCAGGGTCTCGGCCGCCAACTCCAGCTTCAGGTTGCGGTCGATGTAGTCGAGGATGCGCTCCAGGCTCGCCCCAGGGCTGCCCAGGCTCTCCCGACGAATGTTGGTGTTCATCAGGGTCAACAGCTTGCTGGCGACAATCTCGCTGTAGTGCCCCTGTACCCGCGGCAGCGAATCGCTCACCTCGGCCTCGTGGCAGACCATCGCCAACAGGTTGACGAAACCGTCCAGTTCTTCCAGCCGGTAGTGATTGCGCAGAAACCGCACACCTCCCTCCGGCCGCTGCCAGCGCTGCGCCTCGCAGATCGAGTCGAGCAGCCTGGTCGGCACCTTGAGAATGAATTTCTCGCAGTCCTCTGAATACGTCAGGTCAACCGGATCGTCCGGGTTGATCAGCAGCAGCTCACCCGGCACCAGGTGATGCTCGCGCTGGTGCCCCCGCCACAGGCAGTTGCCATTGAGCAGCACCTGCAGGTGATAGATGGTTTCCAGGGCCGGTGAAGTGACCCGCACGCTACCGCCGTAGCTGATGCGGCACAGGTCGAGTTCGGCGAACTTACGGTGGCTGAGACTGGCTTGTGGATGGGTGGTGCGCGAAAGGCCGATGCAGTGTTGGCCCACGTGCCGGTTGACGTAGTCGGACACCGCATAAGGGTCGGCGTGATGGAACACGCTACTGCGCTCGCTCAGCAGGCGGCTTTCCATAGGCAAAGGCACTCGGCATCGTTATTGTTCTGGGCGCCGCTTCCTACTGGCCAAGGCCCGTGGTCGCGGTCGTTCACGGTCATTCTACGAGCCCGGGGTCGGGTTTCTGGGGGCAACTGACCACCGGTGGCTGGATGACACACTAAGCAAAAGGTGGGGGTTGGGCAATGAGATGTTGGGATTGGGTGGGCGGATAACGGACGCCCGCCCTTCGCCCGCTGCGCGATTACCGGACACCGCCTGGAAACAGCTTGCAATCAAGCACTTGCTCCGTTCGGTAATATTTCCGACATCAAGGCCAGCACATCTGCTAAAAAAGCCGCATGCCAACCCTTCTGCTCTCTCACCTTCGTCGCCGCTGGCTCACCTGGCTGTGCGCTACCCTGCTGATCATCGGCCTCCCCGCCGGTTGCGCCGTGCTGCAGCACAAGGAGCGCGAGCTGGTGTTTCGCATCGAACCTGGCCAGGCGAGCTGGTTCCACGGCCTGCCCAGTGACGTGCAGGAACTTGACCTGCGCCCACGCACTTTCACCGAAAACCAGAGCCTGCATGCCTGGTGGTGGCCGGCCAAACGCGCCGACGCCCCCGCCATCCTCTACCTGCACGGCGTACGCTGGAACCTCACCGGCCAACTGTTCCGCATCCAGCAACTGCACGCGATGGGCTATTCGGTGCTGGCCGTGGATTACCGTGGCTTCGGCCAAAGCCGCGGTGACCTGCCATCCGAGGCCACAGTCTACGAAGACGCGCGTATTGCCTGGGAGCGCTTCGCCCAACTGCAGCCGAACGCCAACAAGCGCCTGATCTTTGGCCATTCACTGGGCGGCGCAGTGGCAGTCGAGTTGGCCACGGAGCTGGCGCGCCAGGCGCAACAGGACGGCCATGGCGCACCGGCCCGGGGCTTGATTCTCGAATCAACCTTCACCTCGCTGGGCGATGTCGCCGCCGCAGTCGCCGACACCACGCTACCGGTGCGCTGGCTGCTGTCGCAGAAGTTCGACTCGCTGGACAAAATCAAGGACGTGGGCCTGCCACTGCTGCTGGTACACGGCCTGGACGACCGTTTCGTGCCGGCCCGTTTCAGCCAGCAGCTGTTCGAGGCCGCTCAGCAGCCCAAGACCCTGCTGTTGGTGCCAGGGGCCACCCATAACAACAGCATGAGCCTGGCAGGCCAACGTTACCGGCAGGCGATTGAAGGGTTGCTCTGAGCGTTCTTATTGCACCGGCAAGAAGTTCATCAGCAACAGGCTTTGCGCATAGTTCAACCCGATGCGCCGGTAGCGCTCATCCAGCAGCTCCGCCAGCAGGTCCAGGCGCGCCACGATCTTGCCGAACTCCACCGCAAAACTCAGGTTGCTGGCCTGTTCCGAGATCTCGTTGGAGAACAGCAGCAACACGCCATTGGCATCCTGGCGCTGGCTCAACATCCAGGTGGCCTTCTCGATGTTGCGTGCGGCGTTGTTGATGAACAACGGGTCGAGGGTATCGGTCATGTAAAACTCGCTACGCCCCCCATGCGCGGTGATCAGCATGCTGCCGATGGCATAGATGAAGGCACCGACCCGGTCCCCCCGAAACGCCGGGCTCAAGGCATAACTCAAGGCAGCCAGGTCGCGGCGGTTGCCTAGCTGAGGGAGCGGTTGGCGCTGTTCGATGGCCAGCCTGATCTGCCGCTCGGCCGTGGCCGCATCGAGGTAGCCGGACATCTTCCACTGGTTAGGGTTGCGCAGGTACAGCTTGTTCATCAGCAGGTACAAGCTCTGCAGGTTGTCGCGCATGGCCAGGGTCGCCATGCGGTCGACGCTGGTCTGGAACAGCTCGCTGGGCTTGCCGTCGCCGAACTGGCTGACGATGTCGCGGCCCTGTTGCTGGGTACAGGCCCCCAGGCAAATCAACGTACCTGCCAGCAGCAGGCGTGGGAGGATTTCAATTTTGCTTGCAACCATCGGCACCGGGTCGAAGTCGGCGGCCGCGCTGGGGATCGGCGCAGCCTGGCCAAGCATAGAGCCCGCAAATGCGAAAAAGTGCGATGGGGCGGCGTAAGCCGCGCAAGCGCCAGTGCCTGCAACCCACCGTCACATGGCGTGTTGCAGCATCTGCACCACCTGTGCATGCAACGCCGGGTCCCCGCAAGCCACCACACACCCACCGTTCTGCGCCGAGCTGCCATCCCAGGCGGTCATCACCCCACCCGCCCCTTCAATGATCGGCATCAGCGCCTGCACGTCATACGCCTGCAGGCTGGCCTCGACAATCACATCGACAAACCCTGACGCCAGCATGCAATAGGCGTAGCAGTCGCCGCCGTAGCGCATCAACCGCGCCTTGCCGGCAACGGCTTCGAAGGCTGCCTTGCGCTGCGGGGTGTCGAACATGTCGGGAGTGGTGCACATCAGTGTGGCCGCAGCCAGGTCCGCGCAGGCCCGTGTTTTCAACGCGGTGCCGCTGCGCCAGGCACCTTCGGGCGTACCGACGAAGCGCTCGCCAGTGAAGGGCTGGTTCATCACCCCCAGCACCGGGCGCGAGCCATCGTTCAGGGCAATCAAGGTACCCCACAGTGGCAACCCCGTGATAAAGGCGCGAGTGCCGTCGATCGGGTCCAATACCCAGGTCAGCGGGCTAGTGCCAAGTGCAACGCCCTGCTCCTCCCCCAGGATGCCGTGCTCTGGGTACCGAGCCTGGATCAATGCGCGCATCGCCTCTTCGGCGGCTTTGTCGGCCACGGTTACCGGGTCGTACAGGCGCCCGCCCTTGTCCTCGACGTCCAGGCTGGCGCGAAAATACGGCTGGATCGCCGCCGCCGCGGCATCGGCCAACTGCTCGGCAAACGCGCGAAATTCACCAATCTGTTCAGCATTCAGGGTCATGGGCCAAGCCTCGGGCAAATGATGGGGCCGGCATCATACCTGACAACCCACTCGACCGTGGGCGCCGGCCCACACGCAGTGCCGGATATGATCAGCGCACGGTGGCACTGCGGCAAAAGCCTGCCCGGGCGTTACTGGGTCTAGACTCAACATAGCGACCTGTTGGCACTGACCGGGGGGCTGCCCACACGTGGAGGTGTGCGATGAGCCAGTTCAAGCGTCTGTTCGTCATGCTCGGCCCGCAAATGCGCTACACGCCCGCGTTGCAGCGCGCGGCGGCACTGGCAGAGTCCAGTGGCGCACTGCTGGATATCAACGTGTTCGTCGACGATGTCGACACCTTCGGCCTGATGAGTGACGGCCATGAGCGTGAGCATCTGCTGGCCGACAATCGTCAATGGCTGGCCGACGCAGCGGAGCAGTTAGGCAATGCCGGCCTGGATGTGTCCACCGAACTGCTGCTGACCCGCGACCCGTTGGGCAGCGTCATCGAGCGCATCGAACGCCTGGGCTGCGACCTTCTGGTCAAGGACGTGCAACATGAGCCGGTCCTCAAGCGCCTGCTGGTCACGCCGCTGGATTGGCAACTGCTCAAGGACAGCCCGGTGGCCGTGCACCTGGTCAGCGACATCCGCCTGCCGCTGCCAAGGCAGATCGCGGCGGCGGTCGACCTCAACTGCCACGGTGCGGGCGAACACCTCGACGACCAGGTGATCTGCAGCGCCCACGCCTTGGCCCTGCAATGCAACGCCGAGCTGCATCTGTTGCACGTGTGCGATGCCGCCAAGACCCACATCGCCGACTTCGGTGCCGGCACGGTGACCATGCCCGGTTTTGGCGGTAGTGTGCGCACGGCCCAGCGCACGGCGTTCAACCGCCTGGGTGACCACCATCAGATCGCGCTGGAACGCAGGCATTTCGTCGAAGGCCCGGCGATACGGGCGATTGCCCACTTCGTCAGCCATAGCCGGGTGGATGTGATCGTGATGGGCAGCCATCGGCATGATGCCCTGCAGACCTTCCTGGGTGGAACCACGGCACATGTGCTGGAACATCCGCTGTGCAATGTGCTGGCGATCAAAGGCGTCAGCTGAGTGACGCCCAGCCGCCCACGGCCCCTCGCGGCACTTCGGCGCGAAGGGGCCGGTAGTCAACGGTGTGTCAGAAGCCCTTGCTGTAGAACAGCGAGTACGACTCGATGCCGTCGTTGGGCTGCTTGATGCCGGCGTTGGAGTAGTGGATGGCACGAATGCCGACCTTCTGCTCGCCCGGCAGTTTCAAGCCGAAACCGATGCGGTCTTCGAAGTTGACCGAAGAGCCCAGACGCTGGTCGCCCACCTTGGTCTTGGAAAACGCAGCCAGGCCGATACCTGCCTCGATGTACGGGGTGTAGGTGAAACCGCTGAATTCATAGGTGAACACCGGGCTGAACGACAGCGAATGGGCACCGCTGAAATCGCCACCTTCCCAGTAGGTATAGCCAGCATCCCAGTAGCCACTCACGAAACCGGTGCTGCTTTCCAGCCATTTCTTGTCCCAGTCAAAGGACAGGCCGATGCGGTAGGTCATGTCGCCCTGGCTGGTAGCGCCCACAGCCCCGGAAACTTGTGCGGCCTGGGCCAGGTTGGCCCCGGCGAAGGCCAATACAGCAGCGGCCAGCGAAGCGGCGAGACGGGTTTTCATTGATGACTTCTCCTGATGGTCAACACGGCAAGCGGGGGCTCGGGCCCCTTGTTTTTACGTTGACCGACGCATCCAGCCGGTCACACGGGGTAATACTTTTCTGATTATTGTCCAGATAATCAGAAAGTTGAAAGTGAATTGCCACTAATGGCTAATTTCATCGCCCCTGGTGAGCTGGCGCGGTTTGGCCTGTGGGAGGCTCCAGCGCTCGGTTTGCCTGAACGCTGGGCCCCCAGGCATGCCCGTCAACGCCAGTTGAGGTTCACCGTGGCAGGCGCCTTGCCGTTCACCGTCACGTGCTGCTGCACGGTGGCACCGTCCGCCTGGCCAATGACGGTGTACTGGCCCGGTGGCAATTGCACGTAAAGCAACGGGCCGACATCCTGCAGGCTGAGCACCGATTTGCCGTGCGCGCTCTGAATGTCCACCGATGCGCCGCTCTGGAACTTACCTTCCGGCCCGGTTGACAGTTCGACGTGCAGGTCATAGCCCGCAGTCTTGCGCAGGGCATTGGCCTCATCCTGGCCAATCCCCCCTTGCAGGTAGCGGATGCCGTTCTGTTCCTGGGGCTGCAGTTGCACGGCCTGCATGTCGATGGGTGCATTAAGGTCGGCCGCGGCGGCGAGGGTCCACGGTAATGCCAGCGCGAGCAACAGCGTCGCGCCCAAGGCATAGTGATGATTACGCATGGTCAGCTCCTCCTTATGGAGATGGCTTACCTGACATTGGATGCCCTGGCACAGGGCAGGTTCAGGCCGCGCGCCGCTCTTCGAGCAATTTCACGAACATGCTCAGGCTGCGCGACACGGTGCCGCGGCGCCACACCAGCCAGGTCTTGAGGTAGCGAAAATCCTCTGACATCGGCCAGGCGCTGACGGTGCTGCAGCCGGGCATGTTGTCGAGCATGCTGCGCGGCAACATCGCCAGGCCGGCACCGGCGCTGACGCACGCCAACATCCCGTGGTACGACTCCATTTCGTGGATCTTGCCCGGCACGGCCTGGTCCTGGACGAACCAGTTCTCGAAATGATGACGGTACGAACAGTTGGCGCGGAAGGCATAGATGCTCGCGCCGTTGACGTCCTGGGCACGGCCCACCGGCGCATGGTTGAGCGGCGAGATGATGACCATTTCCTCTTCGAATACCGGTATGCCTTCGAGGGTGGGGTGCAGCACCGGACCATCGACGAAGGCCGCCACCAGGCGCCCGGACAGCACGCCTTCGAGCATGGTCCCCGAAGGCCCGGTGGACAGGTCGAGGTCAACCTTGGGGTAGCGCTGGTTGTAGGCGGCCAGCAACGCGGGGATGCGTACCGCCGCCGTGCTCTCCAGCGAACCGAGGGCGAAGGTGCCTTGGGGATCTTCACCGGCCACGGTCAGCCGCGCTTCGTGGACCAGGTCCAAAATGCGCCGGGTATATTCAAGGAAATTCCAGCCCGCCGGGGACAGGCGCAGCCGGCTCTTCTCTCGGATGAACAGCTCGACGCCCAGGTCCTCTTCCAACTGCTTGATGCGTGTGGTCAGGTTCGAGGGCACTCGATGGATGTGCTGGGCCGCGGCGCTGATACTGCCCTGCTCTGCCACGGCCTTGAAGATTTCCAGTTGCACCAGGTCCACAGTCATTCTCCAAACGTGAATGTTTCGCTCATTATTATTCAGTTTTCATTAAAGCCATAGCCCACTAGTCTGGCCTCACTGATTAACAACAACGAGTGCCCCGCCATGAGCGAGATCAGCAGCCTGACCCACGCCATTTCCGTTGACCCCTTCAGCGGCGAACAGATCGGCAGCTACCCCTATGACACCGATGCTGCACTGGAAGCGGCATTGCAACGCGCCAAGCTTGGCTACCGGCAGTGGCGCCAGGTGTCGCTGGGTCAGCGCAGCGAATACCTGCTCGCCCTGGCCAGCGCCCTGGAAGCCAAGGCCGAAGCCTTTGCCCAGATGATCAGCCACGAAATCGGCAAGCCGGTCAGCCAGGCTCGCGGTGAAGTGAGCAAGTGCGTGGGCCTGTGCCGCTGGTACGCTGAGCACGGCCCCGCCATGCTCGCCCCTGAGCCGACCCAGGTGGAAAAAGCCCGTATCGAATACCGCCCGTTGGGCCCGATCCTGGCGGTGATGCCCTGGAACTTCCCGATCTGGCAGGTGCTGCGCGGCGCGGTACCGGCGATCCTGGCCGGCAACACCTACGTGCTCAAGCACGCCCCGAACGTGATGGGCAGCGCTTACCTGCTGGGTGAATTGTTCAAGGATGCCGGCGTGCCGGAAGGCGTGTTCGAGGTGCTCAACGTGACCCCTGAAGGGGTTACCCGCGCCATCAATGACCCACGCATCGCCGCGGTGACCCTCACCGGCAGCGTGCGCGCTGGCATGGCCATCGGGGCCCAGGCCGGTGCTGCATTGAAAAAATGCGTGCTCGAGCTGGGCGGTTCCGACCCGTTCATCGTACTGGCTGACGCCGACCTGGATGCCGCGGTCAAGGCCGCAGTGATTGGCCGGTACCAGAACACCGGGCAGGTCTGCGCCGCCGCCAAGCGCCTGATCGTCGAGCAAAGCATCGCCGAGGCGTTCACGCACAAGTTCGTCGAAGCCACGCGTCAGCTGAAAATCGGCAACCCGCTGGAGGACGACACCTACATCGGCCCTATGGCCCGCTACGACCTGCGTGACGAGCTCGATGGTCAGGTCCAGGCGACCCTCGCCGAAGGTGCCACCCTGCTGCTCGGCGGCAACAAGATCGAGGGCGTGGGTAACTTCTACGCACCTACCGTGTTCGCCAACGTGACTCCGGAGATGACCGCGTTCAAGCAGGAGCTGTTCGGGCCGGTAGCCGCGATCATCACCGCCCGGGATGCCGACCACGCCGTGGAGCTGGCCAACGACAGCGAGTTTGGCCTGGCGTCGACCATCTACACCGCCGACTATGCCTTGGCCGAGCGCATGACGGCGGCGCTGGATACCGGTGGCGTGTTCATCAACGGCTACTGCGCTTCCGACCCCCGTGTGGCATTTGGTGGAGTGAAGAAGAGCGGTTTCGGCCGCGAGCTGTCGCACTTTGGGGTGCGCGAGTTCACCAACGCCCAGACCGTGTGGCTGGACCGTAACTGATGTACTGAAGGGGCTGCTGCGCTTGCCGGCCATGGGCCGCCCAGCGGCCCCGCTCAGCTCAATCGCGAACCTGGTCCTTGACCCAGTCCAGCATCCCCCCCGGCACGATCAACTCGTGCCGCGCCCGTGAACAGGCGGTATACAACCCCGCCAGCAGGCGCGCCCGCTCATTGCGATTGCCCGCCGCTGCAGGCGCAACCATCAGTTCTGGCGACACCATCACCCGGGCGAACTCCATGTTCTTCACATCGCGCACCCGGCCCAGGAACAGTTTCGGCGCCTTGTCCCAGCGATAGCGGCTCTTGGCCTTGGCGAAGTGCTCCGGGGTATAGCCCTTGCGCAGCATGTTGGCCACCGCCACGAATGCCTTGTCGTCGCCTTTGTCCTGCTCCAATGCCTGCCAGCTGGCGTACCGGAACAGCATAGGGTGGCGCGGCCGGGTTCCATGGCGATACAGCTCGATGCAGTCCTCGACGAACAGCTCGAAGTCCTTGCGCGCACTTTTCAGCAACACGAACGGCACCCCCTGGTGAGTCAGGCGCTGGAACCAGCCAAACAAGCCCCACTCGTCATCGACGATCAATGCCGTCGGTTGCTGGGGCACGGTGACCGTGTCGAAGAAGCTGACCCGTGTGTAGTGCTCGGCGCTGCCGCTGAATGCTGCCTGGATGGCTGCGGGGTGGGCCTGGATCAGTGGGTTGAGCACGCTGTCCATGGCTGGCCCGGCGCGCAACGAATGGTCGATGTAGCGCTGGCGGATGAAGCTGCCATGGTGCGGGCTCAGGCCATCGAGGTTCTGCAACTCGTCGCCCAGCGCAATGACCGATTGCGGGCTGCGGTCGAGCACCGCGAGCATCGGTGCGGAGAGCTCGTGCGCCTCGTCGACGATGATATGGGTGTAGCGGTTGTCGATGGCCTCGGCGGTCAGCGACAACAGTTTGACCCGGTGGTAATCGCGTACCGGCAGTTGAACCTCACGCGATGAAGGGCGAATCAGCTCTTGCCAGTACAAGCGCGCCTTTTCCAGCAGCACCTCCTGGTCCAACGGTGAGGTACCGGGGCCGGCCCAGGGCAAATGATGCAGTTGCACCTGGCTGTCGCCGCTGCGACAGAAACTGCGCACGGCCTTGATGCACAGGGCGACCACATCGCGGGCCGCCAAGGGGCCAATGTCAGGAATGGCCAGCCATCGCACCACCTGCGCTTCCTGTGGGCGCCACGAAAGCTTGGTCCGGTACGGGTCACGCAGGCGCCAGCCGTTGCTGGTGAGGTCGCGGTTGAGGATTTCGTCGGCCAACTGGCCGAAGGTCATTGCGGTGTAGGCCGCAGCATCCTTGACCCGCGCCTGCAGCGCCCTGAGCTGGCCTTCGGTGAGGGCCAGCAGCAAGGTGCGATGGGGCTCGAGCAACCGCGCGAACTGGTGGATGAGGAATGTCTTGCCAGTGCCGGCGAAGCCCTGCACCGCCACCGATTCGTCGCCCCCGCAAAGAAACTCGCGCAGCAGGCGGTTCTGCTGGTCGCTGAGCATCAGGTCGCTGGCCAGGGACGGCAGGTAGACCGGGTGCAACGGGGTCACCCGCTGGCGGTAGCTGTCGGCGAACTGGAAGTTCCACTGGCCTTCGGCGTCCAGAAATTCATCCGTCGGGTAATCGACCTCGGCCGATGGCAAGCCCACGCCGTTCTCCCCGAGCATACCCAGCCCCATGGCGAATGCCTCGCGGTCGAAATGCTGCGCCACCTGGCCTTGGAAACGGCCTGGCGCGGCAGCGTCGACTTGGTTGGCGATGCGTACGATCTCGGCAAAGCGGCGCTCCTGCACGTCAGCCGACACGCTGGCCGGTTGGCGCGGCAGGTTTTGCACGAACAACACGGCGGCGGCTTCGAGCACACTGGCGGTCTGGAAAAAATCAGTGGCCGTGCTCGCCAGGCGGTCGGCCTGGTCGCTGGGCAAAGGCAGGTAGAACATTGGAACCTCGGGTGGAAACTGCCGGGCACGATAGCAATTTTCCGCAGCGAATGCTGGATCCAGTGCTGTCAGTACCCGCGAAGCGGCCGGCCACGCTTGAGGGTCTCGCTCGGCAACTCCCGGAACAGTTGCCGGTAACTTTCAGAAAACCGCCCCAGATGCCAGAACGACCAGCGCATGGCCACTTCGGCGATGGTCACTTCCCCGCCACGCAACAGGTCACGCCGTGCACCATTGAGCCGGCGCAAGCGCAACCATTGCGCCGGCGGCATGCCGGTAAAAGCCTTGAAAGCCTCTTGCAACTGACGCAGGGAAACACCGGCAACCGCCGCCAGTTCCACCAGGTTGAGGGTTTCTTCCGGGCAGTCTGCCGCCCATTCGCTAACCCGCTGCATGATGCCCCGCTCCTCCCCGCGTCGCCCCAGGGCGCCGCCCTGCAGGCGCTGGCAGGCGTTGTCGAGAATGAACAGGCAGTCTTCCAGCAACTGCTCGGCCAACGCCTGCCCCGCCAGCGGGCAATCGGCCTGCCCCAGGCGCGTCAGGGTGGCGCTGAGCCAACTGCCGAACAGCGCGTTCTGCCCACTTCCCAGCGGCACCATGAACAGGCCTTCGAGGCGCTGCGTATCGAGGCCATGGCGGGCCAGGAAGGCCTGGTCGAACACCACCGCCACTTCCTGGTAATTCTCCGGCGTGATCCAGATATTGCGGCTTTGTTCGTTGAGCAGGTAGAGGCTGTTCTCGCTGCGATCGAAACAGAACGTCAATGCGCCGCTCGGCGCGCGGAAAAATTGCTCCACCCGGGTGTTCAGGCGCTCTTCGTAAACCTCGACGCCATCGAGCCCCAGGCAACGCAACTGGCCACTGAAATGGCCCGGCGACATCTGCCGGTACTGTTGCTGCCATCCGGGCGAGGCACGCACCTGCTCGGAGACATCGGTGGTGTGGAAAGCCTGAACCTGCAAGGCATTGGGCGTTGTCACGCTGGATCCTATTGCACTCTTTTGGTGCATTGATTGCCGAAGAAAGTGGATAGATCGCCCCAGGGGGCTGCGCCCAAGATAGTCTCCAGCGCGTCAACTGGGAAGCCACCGGCACCCGACGCGCACATGAAACCCAACCAAGAGGTCTGTATGAACGCCCCTTTCGATCAGCTCTCCGCCTGGCTGAAAGAACACCGGATCACCGAAGTCGAATGCGTGATCAGCGACCTGACCGGCATTGCCCGCGGCAAGATCGCCCCGACCGCCAAGTTCCTCCACGAGCGTGGCATGCGCTTGCCCGAGAGCGTGCTGCTGCAGACTGTCACCGGCGACTACGTCGACGATGACATCTACTACAGCCTGCTCGATGCCGCCGACATCGACATGGTCTGCCGCCCCGACCCCACGGCGGTGTACCAGATTCCCTGGGCCATCGAACCGACCGCCATCGTCATCCACGATACCTTCGACAAGCAGGGCAACCCGATCGAGCTGTCGCCACGCAACGTGCTGAAGAAGGTGCTCAAGCTGTACGCCGACAAAGGCTGGCAGCCAATCGTCGCGCCGGAGATGGAGTTCTACCTGACCCAGCGCTGCGAAGACCCGGACTTGCCGCTGCAAGTGCCGATGGGCCGCTCTGGCCGCGCCGAAAGCGGTCGCCAGTCGTTCTCGATCGACGCCGCCAACGAATTCGACCCGCTGTTCGAGGACGTTTACGACTGGTGCGAGATCCAGGGCCTGGACCTGGACACGCTGATCCATGAAGACGGCCCAGCGCAGATGGAGATCAACTTCCGCCATGGCGACGCGCTGGACCTGGCCGACCAGATCACCGTGTTCAAACGCACCATGCGCGAGGCGGCGCTCAAGCACAATGTGGCCGCCACCTTCATGGCCAAGCCCATCACCGATGAGCCGGGCAGTGCCATGCACCTGCATCAGAGTGTGGTCGACATTGCCACCGGCAAGCCCGTGTTCGCCAACGATGATGGCAGCATGAGCGAGCTGTTCCTGCACCATATCGGCGGCCTGCAGAAGTACATCCCCAAACTGCTGCCGATGTTCGCCCCCAACGTCAACTCGTTCCGCCGCTTCCTGCCGGACACCTCGGCACCGGTAAACGTCGAGTGGGGTGAAGAAAACCGCACCGCCGGCCTGCGCGTGCCGACCTCCAGCCCCGATGCGATGCGCGTGGAAAACCGCCTGCCAGGGGCCGATGCCAACCCTTACCTGGCCATCGCCGCGAGCCTGCTGTGCGGCTACCTGGGCATGGTCGAAAAGATCGAGCCGAGCGCACCGGTACAGGGCCGAGCCTACGAACGACGCAACCTGCGCCTGCCGATCACCATCGAAGACGCCCTGCAGCACATGGAAGACTGCGAAACCGTGCAGCGTTACCTGGGCAAGCAATTCGTTCAGGGGTATGTGGCAGTCAAGCGTGCCGAGCATGAAAACTTCAAGCGTGTGATCAGTTCGTGGGAACGCGAATTCCTGTTGCTTAGCGTCTGATCGCCAGGGGGCGCCCTGCGCCCCTGTGCACCGAACCGAAAGAACAAGACCAACGAGGTGTCGACATGCGTCATCTGCAAGCCCTGATTCCTGCAGCATTCACCCTGCTGTTCGGTGCGGCCGCCCAGGCCCAGCCTACGGTCAGCGTCTACAACTGGACCGACTACATCGGTGACACGACACTGGCCGACTTCCAGGCCAGCAGTGGGATCAAGGTCATCTATGACGTGTTCGACTCCAACGAAACCCTGGAGGGCAAGCTGCTCGCCGGCCGCACGGGCTACGACGTGGTAGTGCCGTCCAACCACTTCCTTGCCCGCCAGGCCAAGGCCGGGGCGTTTCTACCGCTGGACCGCAGCAAGCTGCCCAACTGGAAGCACCTGGACCCTAAACTGCTCAAGCAGCTCGAGCAGAATGACCCAGGTAACACGTATGCCGTGCCGTACCTGTGGGGCACCAACGGCATCGGCTACAACGTCGACAAGGTCAAAGCCGTGCTGGGCATTGACCACATCGATTCCTGGGCGGTCCTGTTCGAGCCTGAGAACCTGAAAAAACTCAAGCAGTGCGGCGTGGCGTTCATGGATTCGCCCGACGAGCTGTTCCCGGCCATGCTCAACTACCTGGGCCTGGACCCGCGCAGCGAAAAGCCGGCCGATTACGCCAAGGCCGAAGCACGCCTGCTGGAGTTGCGCCCTTACATCACTTACTTCCATTCCTCCAAGTACGTGTCGGACCTGGCCAACGGCGACATCTGCGTGGCCTTCGGCTATTCCGGCGACGTGTTCCAGGCCGCCAACCGCGCGGTGGAGGCCAAGAACGGCGTGAAGGTGGCCTACAGCATTCCCAAGGAAGGCAGCAACCTGTGGTTCGACCTGCTGGCCATCCCGAAGGACGCCAACAATCCTGAGCAGGCCCTGGCCTTCATCAACTATCTGCTGGACCCCAAGGTGATTGCCAAGGTCAGTACCACCGTGGGTTACGCCAACGCCAACCCAGACGCCAAGGCGTACATGGATAAAGCACTGGTCGACAACCCAGAGATCTACCCACCCCAAGAGGTGCTGGACAAGCTGTACATTTCCAGCACGCCGAGCCCGGCGATCATGCGCGTCATGACCCGCTCCTGGAGCAAGATCAAGTCCAACCGCTGAGCCGAGACCGTGCCATGCCCTTCGATACCCAACACACCGCATCGTATTACGCTGCCACCGCGCGTCATACGACGCCCTACCCCAGCCTCGACGGCGAACTGACGGCCGATGTCTGTGTGGTCGGTGGCGGCCTGACCGGGGTCAATACTGCGCTTGAGCTGGCTGAGCGCGGCCTGTCGGTGATCCTGCTGGAAGGCCGTCGCATCGGCTGGGGCGCCAGCGGACGTAACGGCGGCCAACTGATCCGCGGCATCGGCCATGACGTCAGCGGCTTTGCCCGCTATGTCGGGCAGGACGGGGTGCGCTACCTCAAGCACGCTGGGATCGATTCGGTGGCACTGGTGGCCAGGCGCATCGAGCAATACGGCATTGCCTGCGACCTGCGCTGGGGGTTTTGCGAGCTGGCCAACACCCCAGCCCAGTTCGCCGCCTTCAAGGATGAACAGCGCGAGTTGGCCGAACTGGGTTACCCACACGAAACACGCCTGGTGGCCCCGGAGCAGTTGCACCAGATCGTTGCCAGCGACCAGTACGCGGGCGGGCTTGTGGACATGGGCTCTGGCCACCTGCACCCACTCGACCTGGTCCAGGGGGAAGCGCGTGCCGCCCACGGTCTTGGCGTGCGCATCTTCGAGCAGAGCCCGGTGCTGCGCATTGAGCACGGCGCCACAGTGACCCTGCACACCGCACGCGGCAAGGTACGCGCGCAAAGCCTGGTACTGGGCTGCAACGCCCACCTCGATGAACTGGAACCACGGCTGAGCGGCAAGGTGCTGCCCGCAGGCAGCTACGTGGTGGCTACCGAGCCACTGCCCGAGGCTGTCGCCCAGGCACTGATCCCACAGAACATGGCGATGTGCGACCAGAAGGTCGGCCTGGATTACTACCGCCTTACCGCCGATCGCCGCTTGCTGTTCGGCGGTGCTTGTCACTATTCAGGGCGGGACCCCAAGGACATCAGTGCCTACATGCGCCCCAAAGTAGTGAAGGTGTTCCCGCAGCTGGCCGATGTGCGTATCGACTACCAGTGGGGCGGTATGATCGGCATCACCGCCAACCGCTTCCCTCAGGTCGGGCGGTTGAGCCAGCACCCGAACGTCTACTACGCCCAGGGTTATTCCGGGCATGGCCTGAACGTGACGCACTGGACGGCCAAGCTGCTGGCCGAGAGCATTGCGCTGGGCCACAGCCAGGGGCTGGATGTGTTCAGTGCAGTACCTCACCTGACGTTCCCGGGCGGCAAGGCGCTGCGTTCGCCCCTGCTGGCGTTGGGGATGTTGTGGTACCGATTGCGGGAGGTACTGGGCTAAGCCGGCTCACCTTAGGCGAGCCGTCGGCGGGCAACCGTGCGGCGGCAGTCTTACTACCAACTTTAAATAATCATTGTAAATTATTGATTTATAACATTTATTTATATTTTTCCTCGAAACAACATTAAGTTGCCTTTCACTGCCTTCAACCTCTTACTGGCACGCATCTTCAGAAATTTCACGGCATAGCCCCCCAACTGCTGCGCACCTGCTAGCGTTGTTCTGGCCCCCTCCTGATGGATGCCCCCAACATGAAATCACTGCCTCGCATCACCCTGCTGTGCGCTGCATTGCTCGCAGTGGCGGCCTGTTCCAGCAACCGGGTAGACCCGAAAGACTATTCCGGCTTTCTCAAGGACTACAGCCGACTGCAGCCGGCCGAAAGCCCCTCCGGCGCGCCGGTGATGCGCTGGATCGACCCGAAGGTCGACCCCAACCAATACACCCAGATCTTCATCGAACCCAGCCAGTTCTACCCCAAGCCGCAACCGACGCCGGTCATTTCGGCGCAGACCCTGCAGGAGATCACCCGCTACTTCAATGAAGCCCTGCGCCGCGAGATGGGCAGTGTACTCACCCTGGCCAAGGCCCCTGGCCCGGGCACCATCGTGGTGCGGCCTGCCATCACCGCTGTATCCACCAGCAATGAAGGGCTGAAACCTTACGAGGTGATCCCCATCGCGCTGATTTCGGCAGGCGTGAACACCGCCATGGGTGGGCGCGACCAGGAAGTGGACGTGGGTGTGGAAGCCGCCTTCCTCGATGGCGCCAGCCAGAAAGTGCTGGCGCAGGTCGTGCGCAAGGGCACCGGCAAAGCGCTGGAGAATGACACCCAGAAGCTGACGCTCAACGACGTCAAGCCCGTACTCGACGGCTGGGCCAAGGACATGCGCGCCAGCTTCGTGGCACTGAAGCAGAAAAACCGCTGAGCCTGTTCGGCGGCTGGCAGGTCAGCATTCAACGAATGCGACAGCCAGGCCGCCGCGCGAGGTTTCCTTGTAATTGGCGTGCATGTCGGCGCCGGTATCGCGCATCGTGCGGATCACCCGGTCGAGCGAAATGAAGTGCTCGCCATCCCCCCGCAAGGCCATCTGTACAGCGTTGATCGCCTTGACCGCAGCGATCGCGTTGCGCTCGATGCAGGGCACCTGAACCAAGCCACCCACCGGGTCGCAGGTCAGTCCCAGGTTGTGCTCCAGCGCGATCTCGGCGGCATTTTCCAGCTGTGGCGGTGTGGCACCGAGCACCTGGGCAAGGCCGGCGGCGGCCATGGCGCACGCAGAACCCACCTCCCCCTGGCAACCGACCTCGGCACCGGAAATGGACGCGTTCTTTTTGCACAGGATGCCGACAGCCGCAGCGGCAAGCAGAAAGTCCACCACATCGTCGTCACAGGGGCTGGGGTTGAACTTCATGTAGTAGTGCAACACCGCCGGAATAATACCCGCCGCGCCGTTGGTCGGTGCGGTGACCATGCGCCCGCCGGCTGCGTTCTCTTCGTTGACGGCCAGCGCGAACAGGTTCACCCACTCCATGGCGCTCAGGGTCGAGCCGATCACGTTAGGTTTGCCCAGCGCCTGTAGGCTGCGGTGCAAACGAGCGGCACGGCGCTTGACGCCAAGCCCGCCGGGCAGCGTGCCCTCATTACGCAGGCCCTGGTCAACGCACTCGCCCATGGCCGTCCAGATGCGCAACAGCCCTTGGCGCACGTCGGCCTCAGGGCGCCAGGCGCACTCGTTGGCCAGCATCAACTGGGCAACGCTTAGCCGGTGGGCCTTGCACAACGCCAGCAGCTCGGCGGCGCTGGAAAATTCGAAAGGCAGGCGTACCTCGTCCGCGGCTGGCCGGGGAGCATCGACCTCGGTCTGCTCGACGATGAAACCGCCTCCGATCGAATAGTACGTCTGGCTGAACAGCAGCCCGCCCTGCCCGTTGTACGCAACGAGGGTCATGGCATTGGGGTGATACGGTAGGCTTTCGTCCAGCAGCAGCAGGTCGCGACCATACTCGAAGGCCAGCGGCTGGCTGCCATCGAGCATCAGGCATTGCTCCTCCAACACCTGGCGGATGCGCGGCTCGATGGTGGCCGGGTCGATACGGTCTGGCCACTGGCCCATCAAGCCCAGCAGACAGGCGCGGTCGGTGGCATGCCCTACCCCGGTGGCCGACAGCGAGCCGTACAGGCGCACTTCGATGCGGCTTACCTGTGCCAGCAGGCCACGGTCGCGCAACGCCTGGGCGAAGGTCGCCGCCGCGCGCATCGGGCCCACGGTGTGGGAACTGGACGGGCCGATGCCAATTTTGAAAAGGTCGAAAACACTGATAGCCATACTAATGCCTGACCGCACCGGCTTCGTGCGCCGCTGTACGGTTGTCTGGTGAAATTGAGCGGTAGTGCGAATTTGCGCGATACTGCGCCGTTCCACGGAGGTTGACCAACGAAACCTCCTAAGCAAGGCTTTAGCGAAACTAAACGATGCGACGACAACTCAACGGCCAGATGTTTTTCTGGCTGCATGTCTTTTCCTGTGCGGCGCGGCATTTGTCGTTCACCCGCTGCGCTGAAGAGCTGCACATCACCCCGGGCGCTGTCAGCCAGCAGATGCGCCAACTTGAGGAGCGCCTGGGCTATCGGTTGTTCCTGCGCCGGGCCCGCGGGGTGGAGCTCAGTGCCGAAGGCCAGCGCCTGGCACAGACGGTGAGCGACGCCTATGGCAGCATCGAGGCGGAACTGCTACGCCTGGATGCCGGTGAAATCCGTGGCACCTTGCGCCTGCGTTCGATCCCGTCGTTCCTGGCCAAGTGGCTGACTCCACGGCTGCCCCGCTTTCAGCAACGCTACCCGGACATCGAGCTACGCCTGGTGGCCGAGGACAGCGCACAAGCCTTGCACCCGGGCGACTTTGACCTGGCCATCGACCTGAACGATGGCAGCTACCCCGGCATGCTTTCGACGCCCTTGCTGGACGAACAGATATTTCCGGTCTGCTCTCCTTCGCTGCTGCGCGGCCGCCCACCGCTACATGGCCCGGCAGACCTGGTGCACTATCCGCTGCTGCACGACATCACCGCCTGGCGGGGCAGTTCGGAATACGCCGAGTGGGAGTTCTACCTCGAAGGCATCGGTGCCGGCGGGCTGGATGTGCGCCGTGGCCATACCTTCAACCGCAACCACCTGACCATCGAGGCGGCGATCGCTGGCATCGGCGTGGCCATTGCGCGGCGCACGCTGCTCAATGACGAACTGGAACGCGGCGCATTGATCGTGCCCTTTGGCAACCCGATCGCCAACCACAAACGGTACATGGTGCATTACCCGCCGGGTGGGCTGAGCCAGCCCGGGGCGCGGGCGGTGCACGACTGGTTGGTGGAAGAAGCACGAGGCTTCAGGGGGTTGCATGCGTTGGGGGCCAGCGATCAATAAGCCTGCTTGCCGGTAAACGCATTGAGTGTGCGCACCAGGATCACGAAATCGAGCCACAGCGACCAGTTGTTGATGTACTCGATGTCCGAGTCGACGCGCTGGATCATCTGTTCGATGTCCTTGGTTTCGCCCCTGAACCCACGCACTTGTGCAAGGCCGGTCATGCCCGGCTTGATGTTGTGGCGGGCGAAGTAGTCGACTATATCCTGCGAGTACAGCGTGTCATGTTGCAGCGCATGGGGGCGCGGCCCCACCAGGGACATCTCACCGGTCAGCACATTGAACAGTTGCGGCAGTTCATCCAGGCTGGTGCGGCGGATGAAAGCGCCCACCCGGGTCAACCGAGGGTCATTCTTCTGTGCCTGTTTGACCACACCGTCATCCGGCTGATGCACATGCATGCTCCTGAACTTCCAGATACGGAAGGATTCACCCGTCCAGCCGGTCCGCTCCTGGCGGAAGAACACTGGCCCCGGGCTGTCGAGCTTGATGGCCAAGGCAATGGCCAGCAACACGGGTGATGCACACAGCACGATAACCGCAGCGAGCACACGGTCCTCGAGGTTCTTGAGGAACAGGCTCATGCCAGTGAGCGGCGTTTCCGACAACGTCAGCACCGGTATCCCGGCAATCTCGCGCACACTGTGGTTGATCAGGCGCAGTGAAAAAATATCAGGCACCCAATTCACTGCAATACACTTGTCAAGCAACTTCAGATAGACATCATTAATCACTTCCGAACCGCCCAGCGGGGTAACCAGATAGACCGTCCTGATCGCATGCTGGGCAATAATTTCATCCAACTTTGAAATATGCCCCAATACCGAAAGGCGCTGTTTTGTTTCAGCACTCTCTTTATGTTGCTCAGCAACTTCGTCAATCAGCACACACCCAACAACCCGTTCGCCGAACCACGGGTTATTACTGATCTTTTGATAAAGAAAGTTTGCAAGATCCCCGGCGCCGATAATCAGCGCATTGTCCAGGCGGGCATGGGCAGTGAAACGTTTTTGCACCTCGCGCACGGCATAGTGCAGAAACAATTGAACGACATAACCAATGACGAACAACTGCCCCACCACCATCCGCGAATAGCTCTCGCTCTGCTTGGTGAGGAACGCCAGCACCACCAGAAAACAAAAGGTTGCCGACCAGGCCTTGAACAGCCTGAACGCTTTGATGGACAGCCCTACGTTGGTTCGGTAGATGGCGTAATGGTCGTAAATGACGGCCAATGCACCAATCAGCAACAGCAGCATGATGACGTAATCGGACGTGATATAACCGATTTGGTCGTAAATCAAATACCACGCCACCCCGGTCACTGCAATACCGTCAAGGCCCGCCTGAATGGCGTTACTCACGCTGCTTCTGCGCTGGAGCAAAGAACGACTGCTTCTGGGTTCGAACACCATTCTCAGACCTCGTGACAGTAAGCGCAGCACGTACATTTCACGTAATCAGAACAATAACAACACCCACTCTTTACATAGACCGAACGGGGCGCTTGCCGTTACCTGCGTGAACACAGTTGATATCACTGTAGCAGTACTCTGCCTGCTGCGCGGCCCAATTCACCTGTGCCTTTAGTTTTGGCTGTTTCCCCGCCGTGTATCTTCGCCGCCAGGGGCAGGCCTTGGGCTGAACATCCCTGTACGCAACAGGAACATCGGGTTACCGACCACATAGCGCATGAACAGCCGCCTCGGCTCCTTCACCAGGCGAAATACCCACTCGCCCCCCAGACGGCGCAACCAACCCGGTGCGCGGGCAACCTTACCACCGAGAAAATCCAGGATTGCCCCGCCACAGACAATCAGGCACGGCACGCCACTGGCGGCCAACCTGGCAGCGACAGCTTCTTGCTTGGGCATGCCCATGCCCAGCACGATCAGTTCCGGCTGCAGCGCCTGCGCCAGGGCCAGGTAAGTGTCAACCTCGGCAAAACCATCGTGCAGCGACACCGGTTTTACGCCCCACAGCGCCTCGCTGCGCGCAGCCGCGGCGGACAACGCAGGTTCCTGTGTGCCCCAGAATGCGACGCGCCGACCCTTGTAGCGCGCCAGCAATCTGGGAATAAAGTCTGTACCGTTCATGTTGAGCCCTGGTGCCAAACCGATGCGCCGGTACAAAATTGCCATGCCCGAACCATCGCGCAAGAGGACGTCGGCAGCCGCCAGCGTTCGGCAGAACTCGCCATCGCCTGCCACAAGGTTGAGGGCATGGGCATTGACGAAACCCAGCACGGTTGCACGCTCTGGCGTTGACAAGGCTGCCAGCAACCGCTGTTCATCGGCCGGGTCATTGACCACCTGCACGTTGTCCAGCACGGTGTTCCAGCGTGTTTGCCACAGCTGCTCGCCCATCAGTCATCGTCCCGCTTGGCCCGCACCCATTCGACCTGGCGCTTGATCAGGAACCCCACATACAAGGGGATCTTCTTGGCCGCGTACAGCGGCGCGTAGAGCAATACCGAAAACGGGATAACCTCCCTTGAGAACCGCCCCCATGCCAGCAGTATTGCGCTCCCGAGCAGGGCCAGCGCACAGGTGGCGATCAGCGCCGGCAACAGGATGCCGAACACTGCCCAGGCCAACCACGACAGCGTGAAGATGGCCATCAGGGCCAACGTCAACAAAGCCAGCGGTGGCACCAGCAGGTCCAGGGCCATAGCCAGCAACAGCCCGTTACCCTGACTGACTGAGGTTGCGATCAGTTTCGGCCCTTCGCTCAGTAGCACACCCAGGTGCCCATGCTCCCAACGCGTTCGCTGGCTGCTCAGGCCCTCCTGGCTCAGCGGGAACTGGCTGGTCACCTCGGCAAGCGGGCAAAACAGCGGCGGTTTCCCGTTACGGCAGAAATCCAGGCCCAGCTTGAGGTCCTCGACCAAATGACCGCTGGCCAGGTTGGCGGTGGCCAGCTCCTGCCAACGGAACGCCATGCCGGTACCCATCAGTTGACAAGGCAGGCCTGCACGCGCCCAGCCCCGGGGTCGCACCAGGTTCTTGACCCGCCAGGCGAACTCGGCCACCTGTACCTTGAGCCCGGCGCCGGGCGGTGCACGCATCAGGTCCAGCGCTTGTGCCGGGCGTGCCGTGGCCATGCAGGCCTGTGCCAGGTGCGCCAGGGAGCCGGCGCTCACCTGGCAATCGGCGTCGATGATGACCACCACGTCAGGCGGGGCATTGGCCAGGTGCCTCACGCCATAATCCAAGGCATAGCCTTTGCCGCGCAGGTGCTCGTGCTGGCGCTCAAGTACCGCTGCCCCCGCGGAGCGTGCCAGCGCCGCCGTGTCATCCGTGCAGTTGTCCGCCACCACCAGCACTTGGTCGCCGTCCGCCAATTGAGCGCCAATGCTTTGCAGCGTCGAGACAATCCCGGCAGCCTCGTTATGCGCGGGCACCAGCACTGCCACGCGTGGCCTGGCAGCCGTGACCGCCGTGCAGGCGCGTGCGGGCAGGCAGGCCAGCAGTACCTGAACGAACAGCACCAGTACCGGCAGCAGGATAAGGACTGCCAGCGTGCCCAATAGCCATGCGATCAGGGTGATCATGCCGGCACCTTGAAATACTGGGCCAGCTTGGCCGCTTCGGTATCGATGTCATGGCGCTCCAGCACCCGCTGGCGCGCCGCCTCGCCCATGCGCTGCAGCACCTCGGCCGGCTGTTCCAGGCACTCGCCCATGGCCGCAGCCAGCTCATCCACTGCGCCGGCAGGGAACAGCCAGCCGTTTTCCCCGGGGCGCACCAGCTCGGGAATGCCCGCTACATAGGTGGTAAGGACCGGCCTGCGCAAGGCCATGGCTTCCATGATCACTACCGGCAGCCCTTCGGCAAAACTGGGCAAAACCAGGGCACGTGCTGCAAGGAGTTCTTCGCGTACCTGGGCGCTGCTGATCCAGCCGGTGATGCGTACCTGCGCCTGCAGCCCATGTTGGGCAATCAGCGCTTCGATCTGGCCGCGCATTTCGCCATCGCCCGCCAGCACCAGTTCGAACGCTACCGCCTGGGCGGCCAATCGGCGGGCCGCTTCGATCAACAGCAACTGGCCTTTCTGTTCGCACAGGCGCCCGACGCAAACCAGGCGCGGCGCCGTGGCCGGGTTATCGATCGCACCCTCATGAAAGCCCCGTTCAAGCCCGCAATGCACCACTTTCACCTTGGGCCAGTGCTCGTGCGCCACCCAGCGATACAGCTGGCTGCGCCCATAGGAGCTGACTGCAGCGACGAACGCCGCGCGCCGGACCTTCTCTCCCAGGTGCAGGAACTGTGGTTTGTCGAACTCTTCCGGCCCGTGCACGGTGAAGCTATAGGCCGGCCCGCCGAGCGCACTGGCGAGCATCACCACCTCGGTAGAATTGGTGCCGAAATGCGCGTGTACGTGTTCGGCGCCGGATGCCTGTAGCCATTGCAAAACGCGGCAGGCCTCGGCCAGGTAGACCATGTGGTAAGGCAGCGAGCGGTCGGCGCGCCAACCCAGGCGCAAGGCCAGCCCAAGGCCCGCACAAAAACGCCGTGGCTGAGCCCTTAGTACCTGCCACAGGGGTTTCAGCAGCCCCGCCACGCCGCCCTGCAACACATAGTGGGTCTTCTCACGCTCAGCGATGTCTTCGCCGTCCTGCAACGCGCCGTCCCAGCCGCGCAAGGCGATGCGCTGGACCACCAGCCCCTGGCGCTCCAGCGCGAGGATTTCGCGACGGATGAAGCTGTGGCTGACTTTCGGGTACTGATTGATGAAATAGGCAATGTGCATAGAAATCCAAATCAATGCTGGCGAAAGTGAGGGCCACCTGTGCCCAGTGGCTATGTCAGGCTGTTGAGGGCTGACGGTGGCGTGCCGGCCGGCGAACTGAGGCTCAGTACCTCGTCATAGACCCCCAGCAGGTCCAGGGCCTGGTCGCTGCACAAGGTGATGCTGTGCTTGAAGGTGTTGCGATGCTGCCGGTAGCGCTCAGGGTGCTCGAGGATCTCGGCCAACGCGGCGCGCAGGTACTTTTCGTTGGCGCTCAGGGGGATGAGCGTGCCATTCACGCCGTCGACGATGTCCTCCACCGTACCGCCTGCATGGGTGCTGATCACCCAGACATCCCGCACCAACGCTTCGCGCACGGCCAGACCAAAGGTTTCCTTGGACTGGGTGGGGAACAGCAGCACATCGATGCCGGAGAAAAACTCATCCATGTTCGCCTGGGTGTAGCCAGGCACGATGCTGACCGGGCCGGGAATCTTGATGCTGTGCCGGTTGAACGAGCGAAAGCCCAGGTGCAGCAGGTTGTCGACGACCTTCAGCTCGTAATCCGAACGCGGCAGCGAAGCGAATGCCCGGGCGATGACGTCGATGCCCTTGATGGTCGCGTTGCCACCGACGAAGCCAAACCGGATGGTCTTGCCTGGGTGCCGCTGGTAGCCAGCCGCAGGCGGCAGGATGCCATTGCGGTTGACGCGGATCCTGGCGGCATCGAAGCCATTGGCGATGTACAGGTTGCGGCAGAACGCACTGGGCGCCAGCAGCAGGTTGGCTTTCTCCAGCGTGCTGGCCAGCAGCTGCTGGCGGTACACGTTCAAGGCCGGGTCGTCCACGCACTGGGCGCAGATCTCGGCATGCACCGTGGTTTGCCCGCAGTAGTGGCCGTGGTTGTTGATCATGAACTGGCGTCCGCAGATCCACCAGGCATCATGCAGCGTCACCACGAACGGTATACCCGCCTGCTGGCAGCGGTCTGCCAACTGCACCCCCAGACCTTGGATCGAATGCAGGTGGACAAGGTCTGGTGCGACGCATGCCAGTACGGCATCGAACACTTCACTGGTGGCTGGGTTGTCGAAGTCTTCCCGGGCCGTGCGCGTATCCGGCAAGCCCATGCCCAGCACCGCCGCTGCGTGCGCCTCATACCTGAACAGGCTGTAGGGTTCGGCGTCGGAGGACGGCAACGAGGTGAAAATGAACTGCTGGAAAGGCGAAGCAGCCACCATCAGGCGCGCCATCTGCTCGGCGACCACCGTGGCGCCGCCGAAGCTTCTGGGGGCAAAGAAGATATTGGCCGACAGCACCCGACGTGTGCGGTCAGCGCTCAGCGCCGGGAAAATCTGGCTGAGCTGCTCGCGCTCCTGGCTTTCCACGCCCGGCGTGCTTTCCACGACGGTGACGTGCCGGGTACCCGCATCGCTCATGGCCATGGCCAGGGTCGGGGTCGAGGCGATGGCGCGGTCACAGGACAGCAACGCCCGCTGGTACAGGGCCACGGCCGCCATCAGGCTGTGAATGACCTCGGCGCTCAATTCGCCCACATCATTGCGCTGGCAGTATTGCTGCGGGTCGAAGATCTGTTCGTCGCAATCCCAGTAGGAGGTGACCTTGAGACGCTTGGCCTCTTCGATCAACTGCAGCACCGGATCAAAGGCCGGGACCCGGTGGAAGATGACCGCCGCGCAGGTCTGCAAGGCATTCAGGCAAGCGCTGTGGTCATGCCAGTCCACCGCCTGGCACCTGTAGCCCTGCCCGCGCAGCATGTGCCGCAGGCGGGACGGCCGGCCCTGCAATGTCAGGCCGGCACCCACCTCGCTGATCAGTACCACCTCCCGCGGGAACAGCTCGCTGGCCGGTACGCTGGGGTCGGCCAGGGGCAGGCTTTTGCGCTTGCTGTCGGCCGGCTTCCAGAGCAGGCTCGGCCCCTGCCTGAGGAACTCCCGGCAGGCCTTTTTCAACGTGGGATAGAGCCCGGCCTTGCGCAGGTAGGCGATAAAGCGCTGGTCCGCCCGTGGTTCACGGGTGAGCTGGCGGATGAATGCACTCGCCCTGGCACGCCAGCCCTTGCTGCTTGAAGGGCCACAGTCCTGCGGCAGCACCAGGGCACTGCCCAGGCGCTGGCGGTGCAGCTTCAACAGCTTGGCCGCGTCGCTGCCGGGCACCGCCGCTTCGACCTGGGCGAACAGGTCATCCAGCAGGGCATGGCGCCGGCGGTACATGGCCCGTTTCTTGGGGGCGATATCCTCGGCCGCACGCCTTGCGGGGGCCAGGGGGATGAGGAAGAAGTCCTCCGTTTGCGACGGTTGCGCCCCATTTTCCAGCCAGATGACGTCGTAGTTGGCCGCCAGGTCCTGAGCCTTGTCGGCGCCAAAGTACGGGTGGCGGTGGTGCCGGTAGGGGTCGGCGACCGCCAACACCTGCGTTGCCCCTACCGTTCTGGCCAGGCACTTGATGGCCTCGATCAGCAGGCTGCGCGGGCGCAGGCCTTCAAAATCCTTGGTCAGGTCCCGGTAGATGTTCAGCGACGTCTCGCTGTCGATGCCTTTGTGTATCCCCTGAACCGCACCGATGAACAGGCTCAGCCCCTCGGCGCTGCGGCACAGGCTGAACGCCAAGGAGGCGACCCGCAGCTCGCCCTGGAACAGGTTCAGCACCAGCTCCCCTTCGCGCTTGAACCAGATCGGCCGGTCCAGCACCAGGGTGCACTGCGGGGAATACGCCGAAAGATCGCCCAGAACCCGCGACTGCTCGCGGCCCAGCAGCAACAACGAAGGAAACTGCTGCGTCACCACCTCGTAGTGCGACGCCACCACGCTCAGGCGCTGCGGTGCCTCCCATTGCTTGCTGACGTAGGGCCATTGCACCACGCCAATGCAGTCGACCCCGAGTGCGGCAAAACCGTCGCGACCCAGCGAACGCTCCATGCGCTGCAGGAAAGCCTCCAGCGCCGAGCGGTGCCGGGCCATCAGCAGCAGCAGCTTGAACTTGTTGTTCAACGCTCGCGGCGAGTAGCCGGGTTGCAAAGTGAGCAGACTTTTCACTAACGACCTGAAGATCATCGACATCTCACTTGTATTCGATCAATAGCGTCTTGCTGGCAGTGAACCTGTCCAGCAGAAACTTGACCTGGCCAACCATCTCAGGAAATTTGGCAAGCACGAGGAAAATGCCTTGCACGCAATTCACCCGCCTCGACCTGCCGGCGCGGCGGGCCAGTCTCACGGCCTGCAGCGGGTAGATCAACAGCAACAGCAACCCCCAGGCACCGAACAGTACACACCCAAGCAGGGTGGCCAAGGGAATGCTCAGGCCCCACAACCAGGCACGACGCGACTCGCGCTGCCAATGCCGCTCGGGCGGGGCGCCGTGCAAGTACGCCCCTTCGGCGAAGGCGTACCCGCCCCGTACTGTCCGTCGCCACCATTGGCTGAAACGAGTCATGGCAGCGTCGTGCAAGGTCATCTCGGCGTCCAACCGCCAAATCTTCCAGCCCTGGGCACGCAAGCGGACGCACAGCTCGGGCTCTTCTCCGGCAATCAGCCCCGGGCGAAAGCCAGTCACCGCCACGAATGCCTCGACACGCATCAGCGCATCGCCCCCACACGCCTTGGCTTCGCCGACCGGCGTGTCCCATTCCAGGTCGCACAGCAAGTTGTAGACCGACCGTTCGGGGAAGCGCTCGCGCCGCCGACCACACACCACTGCCACCTCCGGATGGGTATCGAGGAACGCCTGGGCACTGGCCAGCCAGCCAGCCACCACTTCGCAATCGCCATCGACGAACTGCACATGGCGCATGCTGGGCAACAACTGTTGCAAGCGGGTAAAGCCTTCGTTGCGTGCCCGCGCCGCGGTGAAGGGTTGCGTCATGTCCAGCGCCAGCACGTCGACGCCATGGCTCAGCGCACGCGGCACGGAACCGTCGGTAGACCCCGAATCGACGTACACCACCTGATCAGCCTGCCCCGCCAGCGATGCCAGGCAGCGCTCCAGGCGCAAGCCTTCGTTCCGCCCGATGATCACCACTCCGATACCTGTCACCATGCGCCTCACTCACCCACCCTGAACGCCCTATGCCCACTCCCCGGCCGTGTTGCCCGGGTCATGTGTACTCGGCTGTTTCGCTGTGTTTGCGCACCTTGATGGTGGCCGGCACGCCGACCGCCAGCGAGTTGTCCGGCACATCGATCAGGACCACGGCGTTGGAGCCGATCACCACGTTGTCGCCGATGCGAATGTTGCCCAGCACCTTGGCCCCGGCCCCGATATCGACGTTGTTGCCAATCACTGGCGCCGTGGGTTCGCTGACATTCTTCAACCCCACCACGACCCCGTTGCGGATGCGGCAGTCATCACCGAAGCGGGCATAACCGCTGATGACGATGCCGCCAAAATGGTCGATGACGAAATTGCGCCCCACCTGCACCTCGCAGGGCAACTCGACCCCGGTGATGATCTGCACGAACTTGAACAATACCTTGTAGACCAGCGAGAACAGCTTGCGCAGCAACGCCGGGCGCACGCCATAGCGCCAACGGCCAAAGCGATACACCAGCATCACCCAGAAGCCCTGGGCGCCCCAATCTCCACCGTGTGCACGCAGGTCCGCGCGAATATTCTCGAACATGGCTTTTCCTACCGTGTGGGCTGGCTTGCGAACCGGGTCTTGAACAGCAACGACCAGGTGGCTCGGGTATGCTGCCAGCAGGCCTTGATGGCTGCCCGGCCACGGCCTTTGAGCAACGCCTTGAACGCCAGCAGCAGGTCGCCCAGGCTGACCAGCAGCATGTGCAACGCAAGCCCTCCGGCGCCATGGTGCTTGCGAAAATAGAGCAGCTCGCTTTCGATCTGGTAGGCCGAGATCTGGCGGCTGGCAGCCTCCAGTTCGGCCACCGACTTGGAGCTTTCGCCACCAATGTGCACAACGGTGGTGTAGGGATAGAACACCACCTTCCAGCCGGCCTCCTTGACCCGCTTGCAGTGGTCGACCTCCTCGTAATAAAGGAAGTAACGCGAGTCGAACAACCCCACCTGGTCGAGCACTTCACGGCGAACCAGGTAGAAACACCCCGGCAGCCAGTCGCATTCACGTACTGAACCGTGGTCCCAAGCCATTTCGTCGACCATCTGCAAGCCCGGGAACAGGCGGCCCAGCCCGGTCCGCGCAACGAATATGTTCAGCGGCGTCGGGAAATATCGACAGCAGGGCTGCAGGTCGCCATCGCGCCCTTCCAGGCGCACGCCAAGCACGCCGCAGTCAGGGTGGGCGTCCATGTAGGCGATGGTTTTCTCCAGGGTGTCGCTGGCTACGAAAGCGTCGGTATTGAGTAGCAAGGCGTATTTACCCTGCAGATGGGCCAGCAATTGATTGTTGGCGCGGCCAAAACCGACGTTCTGCTTGTTACTCAACAGCAGTGCTTCGGGGCACACTTTGGCCAGGCATTCCAGCGAGTTGTCGGCAGAGGCATTGTCCACCACCAGGTAGCTCGCCAGCCGCTCGCTGCCAGCCCGACGCAGCGCATCGAACATGGGCTGCAGCAGTGACCCGGTGTTGAAATTGACCACCATCACATCGACCGGCTTTCTATCCATTGTTGCCGTCCCCAAAGAAGTACTGCCGCCTCACCGCCGCCAAGGTAGGTTCCAGCGCCGGGTCGAATGCGCCCTTGCGCTGCTTGACGAGGTCTATCCAGGGGTAACTGTTGCAACGCTCTTCAACCCGCCTGATCAACTCTTCGGTGGTACAGATGACCTTGGCCGGGTTGCCCCCTACCACCATGCCCGGGGGCACGTCCTTGGTGACCACAGCGCCAGCAGCCACCACCGAGTCAGGCCCGATGGTCACCCGCGGCATGACGATCGAGCCGTGGCCAACGAAACAGTTGTCACGTATATCAATGTAGCCCACAGAGTCCAGCTGCTTGCCGTAGCAGACCTCGATCAGAGCCACCACACCGTCATGGCCGATCAGCGTGCAGTCGGACAACCCCACGTTGCTGCCGATGCGTACCAGCGTCGGGTCGGTGACGCAGCACCCACAGTTGATGTGCACGTTGTTCCCGATGGAATGAAACTTGCCCCACCGCGCCAGGTAGGTGCCCCATTGCAGGGGCGTGGGGTTGCACAGTTTCCTGTACAGCGAGCTGCCTCGCCCGGTGGCGTTGACATAGTGGTGCAAGGCGCTCCGTAGCCATCCAAACATGCTGTTTGCCTCGTAAGTAAACCCTTCCTGGACTGTCCCTGAGGCGAACTCGGTCTCGTTCTTCTTGGTGCTGACCGCATCGCACTCAACCCTTGTTTTTTGGCGCCATCACTGCAGGATCAAGCTGTGCACACTCCTTGGCGGCTCATGTGACCGCACCACGGGTTGTCTTCATTTTCTCGTCGAGGTGGTCGGCCAGCCGCAGCGCGAACTGCAGCAGCGGCATTGTCGGGTTGGACGCACCGCTGGTGGCAAAGATGCTGCTGCCCGCCACGTACAGGTTGGTGGTGCCGAACACCTTGCAGTTGGTGTCGACCACGCCAAACTCCGGCGAAGCCGCCATGCGGGTGGTCCCCATATGGTGGGCATGGGGCTGTATTTTCAGGGGCAAGGCGGTGTCGTAAACGAAGTCGTTCAACTTGACGAAGCCAAGCCCCATATCGGCAAACTGCTTGGCCAACTCGCTGCCGATGCACTTGATGGTGTGGCGGTCGTTGGCACTCAAGGCCCAATTGACGTTGACCTTGCTCACCCCCAGCGCGTCCTTTTCGCCCAGCAGCGAAATATGGCTCTGCACGTTCGGGAACTGCTCGATCATGGTGCTGATGACACCATCGCCGGGGCAACTGAACTTGGCCACGAACTCGATCTTGCTCGCCACGCCCATTTCACAGGCCAGGTTTTCCAGGAAGTGCTTGACCTCGGCGGTTCTGCCGTAGGTCCTGACATCGCTGAGCACGGCGGTGGTGACATTGCCTTTACCGGCGCGGTACTCGGCGACGAACGCATCGGTGGTGTAGTACTGGTGCTGACCGGTGTCCTGCCCGTCCTGCAGGATGAAGTTGCCCATGTCGATGTTCAGGTGCTCCATGAAGCAGCGCCCGGTCAGGCCGTCCGCGCTCACCACGCCTGCTGCCAGTAACGATTTGCTGTTGAGCAACTGCCGAGCATTCTCGATCGCCCCGGTAGCGAGGATGAAATGGGTGGCCTGCAGCGGTTGCCGGTGCAGGTCGTAGTCGGATACCTGCACCGCCGTGAGGCTGCCGGAGGCCTTGTCGAATTCAAGGTCCACGCAGTTGCAGTTGAGAAACACATCGAGCCCTGGCGTCTCGTTGAGCGCGGTTGCGTACTTTTGCGCAAAGCGCGTCGGCGGGCTCAGCAGGAAACGGTCGGCGTCGAAGTCTCCGCCCTCCAACGCCGCATTGAGCGCATGAAACTCCGCGCCCTGGGGCAAGTCGACGATGTCCATGGCCGCCGGCAGGTAGCGTTCGATCTCGGCATAGGGGATGGGCCAGCCCGGCAAGTCGCCCGGTGGCGTGACGGCGAAGTCTGAGGCGGTGAAGGGCCGGCAGCGGCCTGCCCAATGGTTGGAGGTACCGCCGAGAAACCGCAAGCGCGTTTCCTCGGCATACAGCTCAAGGCCCGACGAGGTGCACTTGTACAATGCTTGCGAGCGCGGCGAATAGGCCTGGTCGCCGCCTTCGAGCAGCGCGACGCTCCAGCCGGCCGTCGCCAGACGCAAGGCCAGTGTGATACCTGCCGGCCCTGCACCCACGATGCAGAAGTCATAGCGCTCGCGCAGCACTTTCTGCGCCTGGTAGTCCTGGATCATGCCTGCTCGTTCCGGAAGTACTGGGAGGGCAGCACCCAGCCGTTGATCAGCACATGACCGACTGGCTCGGCGGGCTTGCGAGCAACCTCAGGCAGGGCGCCAAACACCGCTCCCCCGACCCCCAGCAAGGCGCAATTACGGAGAAAGCCCCTACGGCCCAAAAGCGGAGTACAAAACTTAAGCTTCCCCATGATCTCAAGACCTGTGCCATTGTTTTCTCAAGAATCCTAGTCACTTATCCGCGATGCGCTACCCTGCCCACCGCTGTGGCACTGCATTTGTGGAGGTGGCTTCAAAGCCAGTGGAAAAACCGCGTCACCAGTTCGCCGCAGATTGCCCCAACAACGACCATTGGGAGTACGACAAGCTCGCGCTTGATGTTCAGAATGCCTAGCTTGCGATTGACATAGACAATCAGTACCAGGGTAGGCAAGGCATGCAGGGCCACCCCCCAGATTGCGTAACGCGGCCCGCCGATGGCCAGCAGCACCGGCAACAGCACCCACAGCGAAACCAGCCGAATGATGTTGTCCATGGCCTGGTACTTGGTGTAGCCCAAGGCGATCCAGATCTGGTGCGTCAGGGTGTAGCGCAAGGTGATAAACGACAGCGAAAGGATCGCCAGCATCGTGCCTGCCTGGGCATAGCGAGCGTCGTACATCCAGCTGATCAGCAGTGGGCTTGCGGTCAGGAACACGCCACAGACGAACAGCATGACCAGGTCGACCAGCAGCTTGAAACGGTCGTACAGCGTCTTCAACCGTGCAGGGTCGCCGTCCCGGGTGGCTTCGCTGAACGCTGGCAACGCCACTGCGCCGAACAGCTTCATCAGCCCGGTCTGGATCGAGCCGAGGATCAGCACGGCAATCGAATACACGCCCAGCTCCGCCACCGTCATGCTGGCCCCGAACCAGATACGGTCGCCATACATGGCCAGCACCCCGACGATCGATGACAACAGGATCCATCGGCCGAAATTGACCAGCTCCGTCAGGGCGGTGCGGTCCCACTGCAAACGGTTGCCCGGCCCTTGCAGGGCGGTGTGGCCCAGCACCGTGCCGGCCAGTGCGGCAATCACCCCAGCGGCCACCAGGGACCAGATCGAGCGGGTAAACCAGCCGATGACCAGCATGACCACCAATCCGACGAACTGCGATGCCAACTCCACCAGTACCACGCGTTTCTGTTGGAAAGTACGCACTGCCACATCTATCTTGGTCGACTGGAAACCCCAGATGATCGCCTGCAGCCCGGTGACCGCCAGTACCAGCGGCAGCTCCGGTGCGGCGTAGGTGGAACCAGCCGGCCACAGATTGGCCAGTTGGCTGAACCAAGCGCCCAGGGCCAGCAGCAGTGTCAGCGCGAACAACAGGAAGCCACGCAGAATCTGTACGGTCCAGGCGGTATTGAGAAACAACGGGTCGTCGCCCCTCGGGCTCTGAATGATGTTCTGCCGCAAACCGACATCGGACAGCAAGTGAAGGAGCACGGAGACGGTGGTGGCAATGACCATCACCCCGAACATTTCGGGTAACAACAAACGCGCCATGATCAGGTTGCCGCCCAGGCGCATCACCTGTGAGGCCAGCAGCGACACCAGGTTCCAAGCCCCGGCGCCCAGCGCACGCCTGCGAAGACTACCGGCTGCTGACACATCAATCGACGGCATGACTTCAATCTCTGACTGAATGGCTAGAAGTCACTATAGTTTCATTTAGCCATGACGCTAGCCGTCGTCCACCGAGGGATAGGTGCCTGAGCCCATGCCAGAACAATTCCGTGCACTGATCGTCATCCTGTTTGTCGCAACCGTCGTGTTCTTTCTTGCACGGCGCCCCGCCACAGACCTTATCCCTGACCGAGACTTCAAGCGGCGCCGCAACCTGTGGTTCCTGATTACCCTGCTGGCGTTCTTCTCGTTCAGCTTCTGGGTCTACACGGCGGCAGCCGTGATCACGCTGTTCCTGGCCAGGCGCCGCGAGCACAACGCCATGGCCCTGTTCTTCATGCTGCTGTTCGCCATCCCCCCCGCCTCGGTGGAGATTCCCGGCTTTGGCGTGATCAATTACCTGATCGAGCTGAACCATATACGCATCCTGACGGTGTGCATTCTGCTGCCCACGGCGCTGGCCTTGAGCAAACAGAGCGACACCGTACGCTTTGGCCGCACCTTGCCCGACAAACTGCTGGCCGCGAGCCTGGTACTGATGACCCTGCTGTACCTGCGCGACACCACGGTCACCGACACCCTGCGCCAGGCGGTCTCGCTGTATATCGATGTGTTCCTGCCGTATTACGTTGCCAGCCGCGGGCTGAAGACCCTCGACGATTTCAAGGATGCCCTGCTCGCCTTCGTCCTGGCCGCCTTCCTGCTGGCGATCATTGCCGTAGCGGAATTCGCCCGTCACTGGCTGCTGTACAACGGGCTGATCAGCGCCATGGGCGTGAAATGGAGCATGTCCAGCTACCTCAGCCGTGGCGGCTCCTTGCGCGCCAGTGCCACTACCGGCCAGGCCATTGCCCTGGCCTATGTCATCAGCGTGGCCATTGGCATGTTCCTGTTCGTGCAAGGCTACGTGCGCAACCGCCTGCAACGCTACATGGGCGCCTTGCTGCTGGCCGCAGGGCTGGTCGTACCGCTGTCTCGCGGGCCCTGGATTGGCGCCGGCGTGATCGTTGCCGTGTTCATCGCTACCGGCAAAGGCGCAGTCAAGCGCCTGACCCTGCTCGCCTGCGCCGGCCTGCTGGCGTTGCCGCTGCTGGCGGTATTGCCCGGCGGCGAAAAAGTGCTCGACCTGCTGCCATTCGTCGGCAACCTGGAAAAAGAGAACATCACCTATCGCCAACGGCTGCTCGACAACTCGTGGATCACCATCCAGCGCAACCCCTTGTTCGGTTCGTTCGATTTCCGCAGCACCCCGGAAATGCAATCGATGATCCAGGGTGAAGGCATCATCGACATCGTAAACAGCTACATCAGCCTGGCACTGCGCTTCGGGCTGGTCGGGCTGGCCCTGTTCGTCGCCTTCTTTGCCAGTGTGCTGTGGAGCATCTTCAAGGCCTTGCGCACCTTCCCCGACAAGGAGGACGAACACCGACGGCTGGGACGAACGCTGTTGGCGACGTTGATCGGCATCCTGGTGATCATCTTCACGGTCAGCAGCATCACCGTGATCCCCGTGGTGTACTGGTCGGTAGGCGGGCTAGGCATGGCCTATGTGCAGATGGTGCGCAGGCTCAGGGCCAGCGAGAACGCAGCACTTGCCACCCCCGGCCTTCTGACCCGGTAATGCCCATGACCTTTTCCCTTTTGCGCCCGCTGCTTCGGGGCTGTGCCTGCATCGGCCTGCTGCTACCGCTGGCCGGCTGGGCTTCGGACTGGACCGTCACGGTCGATGAGCAAAGCGGCTTGCCCACCCTGACCCGCGGCGGCGGTCCTGCCATGGTCGCCAGGTTCGACTTCTGGGGCGCCGACTGGAGCTGGACAGGCTTTGGCACGGCGTTCAAGGTCAACGGCCCGTACAACTACAGCCTTACCGGCAAGAACCCGCAACTGGATTTTGACCTGGCGGCGGACATCAGCAAGCCCCAGGCGCAGACCTTGGCCTGGGACTTCACCTTGAACGCCCACAGCCTGAAAAGCGGCGTGATGGGCGGAGGCATGGTGTTCCGCTTCGACCCGGCGCTGTTTGCAGGTGACATGGGTGAACCGGTACTGCTGCCAGGTAATCAGGGCTGGTCCTGGGGCAAGGCTGAACGGCGCATCGAGCTGCGTTTCGAGCCCGCGCTGGCGAACGTGTATTTCGAACGAGGCGACCCATCCGAGGTACGCGCCTTTTTCTACACCAACCCCATCACGCCTGGTCGACAGCAGATCAAGGCGGTGTTGAACATGACCGGCGACATCGCGCCCGGCCCTACGCCGACCGAACGCTTCGGCCTGGCCGCCCCCACCCAGTGGCCAGACGACCAGCTCGACTGGCGCACTGCACCGGTGGACCTGTCGTTTCTCAATGCGCCAGAAAAACCGGCCGGCAAGCGCGGTTTCGTCAAGGCTGCAGGCGAGCAGCTGCAGTTCGCCGACAACACGCCAGTGCGTTTCTGGGGTACCAACCTGTCGGCCTACGCGCTGTTCAACACCCCCGACGACGAGATCAAGCGCCAGGCAAGGCGCCTCTCTGAACTGGGCTTCAACCTCGTGCGCCTGCATCACCATGACTCGCCCTGGGTAAGCCCGAACATCTTTGGCGACGTCAAAACCCTGCGCAATACCCAGCAACTGAGTGAAGCCTCGCTGCGCAAGCTCGACTGGTGGATCAAATGCCTCAAGGATGAAGGGGTGTATGTCTGGCTCGACCTGCATGTGGAGCGCATCGTCACCCGCGATGACGGCATCTATGCCTTCGACGAGCTGGCCAAAGGTGAGCAGTATGCCGGTATCAAGGGCTATGCCTATGTGAACACCACCCTGCAGCAGGCGATGAAGCGTTTTGCCGAGCAGTACCTCACCCACGTGAACGCCTACACGGGGCTTGCATACAAGGATGAGCCGGCAATCGCCGCCGTGTTGCTCACCAACGAAAACGACATCACCCAGCACTTTGGCAATGCCCTGCTGCCGGACAAAGGTGTGCCCAAGCACAACCGGCTGTTCATGGACCAGGCCAAAGCCTTCGCAGCGCGCACCGGCCTGCCCGCAGACAAGACCTGGCGCGCCTGGGAGCCAGGCCCGGGCAAACTGTTGCTCAACGAGCTGGAACACCGTTTCAATGTCGACATGATCGAGCACCTGCGCACCCTGGGGGTTCAAGTCCCGATCGTGACCACCAGCACCTGGGGCGGCAATGGCCTGGCTGCGTTACCCGCGTTGACCGCAGGCAACGTGATCGACGCCCACAGCTATGGCGGCATCGGCCAACTGGAAAAGAATCCGCTGACCAGCGACGGCATGATCAACTGGCTCGGCGCGGCCCAGGTGCTGGGGATGCCGATGACCGTCACCGAGTGGAACGCCGAACCCTTCCCCCTGCCCGACCGCCACTCGCTGCCGCTGTATGTGGCCGGTACCGCTGCCCACCAGGGTTGGGACGCGATCATGCAGTACGCCTATAGCCAGCAGGCCTTCATTGAAGGCTGGCGCAGGGCCGACAACTGGAATGCCTACAACGACCCGGCAATGATGGCCACCCTCCCCGCCGCAGCCTTGCTCTACCGCCGCGAGGATGTGCGCCCGGCGCAAACCCATTATGTGTTTGCGCCTGGCCCTGAAACGTTGTTCAACCGCGCCATCACCCCGGGCAACTCGGTGCTGTTGCGCACGGCAATGGAAAAGGGCCGGTTGCAGATTGCCCTGCCGCAAACACCGGCGTTGCCCTGGTTGCAGCCCGCCGCCCTCCCCGGCGATGCCCAGGTGCTGCACGACCCGGACCAGTCACTGCTGGCGGCTGATGCCACGTCGTCGACCAGCGACACCGGTGAGCTCAGGCGCAACTGGCAGCAAGGCCTGTACACCATCGACACGCCACTGACCCAGGCCGCCACCGGCTGGCTGGGCGGGCAATCGCTGAGCCTTGCCGATATAAACGTACAGCTTAAAACCCCCTACGCCAGCGTCGTGGTGCAAAGCCTCGAGGCCAAGCCGATCAACCAGTCGCGCAGCCTGTTGATTTCACTGGGCAGCCGCGCTGTGCCCAGGCCGGATGACATGACCCCCTTCCACGTCGAGCCCCTCGAAGGGCGCTTGAGCATCAAGGCACCCGCTGGCCTGCACCTGTATGCCCGAAGCGCCGACGGGCAGGCGAAGAAACTGGCATCGACCTACAAGGATGGCCACTACCTCATCACCTTCGACGCACAGCACATGGCCAATTGGCTGTTCTTGAAATAGCCATCTAGAGTCAAAGCCAAGGCACCCATGCTCCACGCCAGCCAAGGCCACTTGAGCCACGGCATTACTGATTTCCAGGCATTCGACGCTGCTTCTGTTCCAGGAGGATTGGATGAAGTACTTGGTTGTCGGCGGTGCAGGTTACATCGGCTCACACATGGTCAAGCACCTGATGGCGGCCGGGCATGACGTGGTAGTGGCCGACACCGTGGCCACGGGGCCGAACATCGAATGGGTCGAACTGGATATTGCCGATGCCCAGGGGCTGGATGCGCTGTTCGCCGACTACACCTGCGATGCGGTCTTTCATTTCGCTTCGTTCATCCAGGTCGGTGAATCGGTCAGCGACCCCGCCAAGTATTACCAGAACAATGTCGCCGCGACCCTGACCCTGCTTGAGGCGATGGTGCGCGCAGGTATCGAGTGCCTGATCTTCTCCTCCAGCGCCGCCGTGTATGGTGACCCGCAATACGTGCCAATCGATGAACAGCACCCCAAGGCGCCCATCAACCCCTATGGGCGCAGCAAGTGGATGGTGGAGCAGATGCTGCAGGACTTCGACCGTGCCTACGGGTTGAGGTCGGTGAGCTTGCGCTACTTCAACGCGGCGGGCGCCGACCCTGAGGGGGCTCTGGGTGAATGCCATGAGCCGGAAACCCACCTGATCCCGCTGATCCTGCAGGCGGCGTCTGGGCGGCGGGAAGCGATCACAGTATTTGGCCATGATTACGATACGCCGGACGGCACCTGCATTCGCGACTATGTGCATGTGGCGGACCTTGCGTCCGCGCACGCCCTGGCCGTGGATTATCTGCTGGCCGGAGGCGTCAGCACCGCGTTCAACCTCGGTAACGGGCTCGGCTTTTCGGTGCAGGAGGTCATCGATACCGCTCGGGTAGTCACAGGGCGGCCCATCGATGTGGTCGACGCACCACGCCGCGAGGGCGACCCCGCACGGTTGGTGGCCGATGCAGAACGGGCCAAGGCTGTGCTGGGCTGGCGGCCTCGGCATGCGTCGCTGGAGCAAATCGTGTTGCACGCCTGGCAATGGGAACGCCAGTACCCTTGGCAATGAGCGCGGCAAAGGCAGGCGTTGCCAGCCTGCCCTGCACGAAGCCTCAGTGGCTCAATAATAGGTGCGCGGCTGCTCGTCGGCCTTGTTCAACACCGCGCCGATCAGGTTCGCCGTTGCCAGATGGTACAGGCAGTCCTCGATATCCTTCTTGCTGTTCATTCCGTTGGCGACCACCAGCAGCACGCAGTCGAACTTCGGCAGCACGGTGATCGCATCATCGGAGCTCAACAGTGGCGGCAGGTCGAAAATGCAGATGCGCGAGTCATAACGGTCGCGCAGCTCGGTGATCAGGTCGTCGACCTTGGGCGAGGACAGCATTTCAGTGGACATCGGAATCGGCTCACGCGTAGGCAGTACCACAAAACGCGGCAGCGTTGGGTTGACCAGCACTTCCTCGAGCCAGGCCTTGCCACTAAGCAGTTCGTTGAGCGCCTTTTCCATCGGCAGGCCCAGGCTGCTGCCAACCCGTGGCCGGCGCAAGTCGAAGTCCACCAGCAATGCCGTCTTGGTGGTGTGGTGGGCAATGCTCATGGCCAGGTTGACCGCCAGCACCGTCTTCCCCGCTTCGGGGGTCGGCGAGGTGATCGCCAGGGTGCGCCAGCCATTTTCTTCCATGGTCTGCAGCACCTGGGTGCGCAGCAGGTCAATGGCCCCGCTCAAGTTGGAGTTCTTGTTGTACGAGACGATCCGGTTACGCTCCAGGTGCTCCGCACGCAGCGGCACCACCTTGGTCTGCACGTAATCGAACTGCCCCAACGGTTCAGGCTTTTCCGCCACCAGCGGCGCCTTTGGCGTTTCAATGGGCGTGGGGGATACCTGATGAATGTTCTTTCCAATAGCCGGCGTAATTCTGTCCATCGCTGCATTCCCTATTCAAACCGAGCCATAGCTTTAAACAACAGGACGTCCAACGGCATGTAGAACAGATGGACGACCAGCATCAGCATTGCAACCAGCACCAACCCGGCGATGATCAGCAGCAGGCGCCACTTCCTGCGCTTAGCCAGGTCCGCCTGGGTGGGGATGTACGGCACAGCGACCAGCACACGCTTGCCCAGCACGTTCTCCAGGGCGCCAACACCGCGCACCCGCTGGTTGAGCATCTCCAGCAACATCACCAGGCCACCGCCTACGGCGGGAGCGAGCACCAGGCCAAGGGCGACGATCTTCTTGCGGTTGGGTTTGACCGGTTTTTCCGGCATCAGCGGTGGCTCCAAAAGCACGAAGCGCTCGGCCTTGTTCTCCTGTTCCAGGCTTTCGGTAATCTTCGCGCCCATTTCCTTGTTGCGGATTTCTTCGTACTTCTTGCGCGCGTTGTCGTGGTCACGCATCAGGGTGATCAGGCCACGCTCGACCTGCGGGGCTTGCAGGATGTCCGCCTCGTAACTTTCAATTTTTGCCGTCAGCTGACGTTTCTGATCAGCCAGGGAGGCGATGCGTGACTGCGCCGCTGCCATCTTGGTGCGCACCCTGGCGGCATCCAGGTTCAACGTTGCGGCAGCGGCGATCCCCTTGTCGCCGGAGGCCTGCAGCAGCTCGATCTTGCGCTTGACTGCCTGCACATCGGGGTGCGCTTCCTTGTACCGGGTCAACAGGCGGGCATACTCGGCCTTGAGGCTGGCCAGGTCCTGCGGTTGGTCCACCGCGGCCGACCGGCTACCGGCCGCCGGGGTGGCCACGCCGGCATTGGCAGCCGACAGTTCCAGCTCGAGGTAACGCAGTTCCTCCTGAGCGGACTTATAGTCGCGGTCCACTTCGCGGAACTCCAGCTCTGCGCGCGACAGCATGCTCATGCGCAACTGCTGGTTCTCCGGCAAGGCATTGGCGTGAGCCTGCTTGAAATCGGCGAGCTGGTTTTCCAGGTCGGCCAGTTCGGCGCCCAGCTTGTTCGCTTCCTGGCTCAGGAATTCGGTGGTCTCGGTAGCCCGCTCGGTGCGCTGCTTGATGTTTTCATTGAGAAACAGCGTGACCAGTTCGTCAGCGACTTCCTTGGCAACCTCCGGGCGCTTGTCCTCATACGACACGGTAAAGGCCACCGTGGCCTCACCCCGCCCCTTGATGAAGGTGCTGAGCGTGGCGACCACGATCGCATTGCGCATCTGGTCGATCTTGTCGGTCTCGCTGAACTGCCTGCCCTTGTCGGCGAACAGGCTGTACTTGTCGATGATGCGCAGCAGGTTCTCGCGGGTCATGACGCGCTGGCGAATGACCTCGATGCGCTCGTCGGCGAAGCTGTTGTTGCCCGCCGACACCAGATCCGGGGATATCTGCTGCGACTCCACCAGGATGGTGCCGGTAGACTGATAGATGGGCGGCACACTGATTGCGACACCCACGGTCGCCGCCAGAATGACTACGATGCTCACCCCCAGCAACAAGGCACGGTCCTTGATGATGGCGATGTAATCTTTGAGGGAAAGCTCGTACTCGGACTTCATAGTGGCCACCCATGCAAGAGTCAGATGTCGGGGTATCTGTACGTCAGCGTCAGTCCAACAATTGTCGCTTCAGCATCTGGCAGGCCATTTTGCTGACGCTCCTTGTACATCAACGAGAAACGCAGGTCCCAGGCCCGCGAAAATTCCTGGCTGGCCCAGACACTGTAGGTCTGCAAGGTGTTGGGCGTTTGCCCTTTACTGTCCTGCCAGGACGCGTCGGCACCTATGCGGCGGGTTTCGGTGAGCAGGTAGCTCCAGGTGCCCCGCACCATGTCCAGTTGGGCAAAGCCGCCTTCGGCGTTGGCTACGGTGCTGCGCTCGGCGCTCAGGCTCGCCTCGTTGCGCGCCCCGCGGTAGAACAGCGACAGCCCGCCTTCACCGCGCCGCCCACCGCCAGAGCCAGAGGTTTCGTTGACCCCTACGTGCATGGCCCCTTCCAGTTGTTCCGAGAACTGGTGCCTGATGCCGATGCTGGGGACATAGCTGTTGGTGGCAACCGCGGTGGTCGTATCCTGGGGTACATAACGCCGGGCCTCGAAACCGCTGATGATGTCGGTGCGCTCGTTCCAGGCGTAAGTCCATGACAGGTAGTTGGAATATTCGTCGTAGCCGGTCAGCGTATTGATGTCGTAGCGGGCATGGTTGTACCGGGCTTCGTTGGCCAAGGTACTGCGCTCGGTAACGGCGCTGCTCCAGTTGGCGGTCAGCGACGACATCTTCTGCGTGCCATCGGTGGTGACCACACCGGTATCCAGCACAGCGCCCGAGAGTGTCGAGCTCTCGTTGTACTGCGCCAGCAGGCCAAAGCCGCCCGTCTCGGTTTCGCGCTGCCAGCCCAGGCTCAGATTAGGGTCCTCACGGTCGTCGACCACCGACCGGTCGGATGACCGCAACAGGTGCATGCCCAGGCCCAGGCGCAGTTGGTCGCGGTCGAACTGGCCGATCAGGTTGTAGTCGGGCGCAATGATGGTACGCGTCACACCTTTCTCCTTGGACGTAAGGAGCAATGGGTTGCTGTCGTACTCGACAGTCGTGGGGACCACGACTGAAGACTGCCAATTGGCGGCGTAAGCCACCCCCGCCAACGGCATCATCATGATCGCCGTTGCAACACGCTTTGGTCGAAAAGTAGGCACTAGTTATTCTTAATTATTAGAAGAGTCATGGGACGACCAGCGTATCGCCAGCCTGGAGTTGGAAGTTGGTGGACATGTCTCGCCCAGAAACCAGATCCTTGTAGCGTACCGGCAGTACCTTTTGCGAAGGGCCGCTCCCGCGGATCACCTTGATGGCGCTTTCGTCAGCGAATTTGTCCATTCCGCCCGACATGCTCAGCGCCTGAAGTACTGCCGTAGGGCCTGCCATTGGCACCGGGCCCGGCTTTATGACTTTGCCCTGGACATACACCAGATTGCCGGCCGTACCCGTCACCACGACGCTGACGTTAGGTTCGGCGAGATAGGGTTGCAGCCCGGCGGTTACCTTTTTTGCCACCGCCGTGACATCGAGGCCTGCCACATCAATGCGGCCAGCCAACGGGAATGTGATACTGCCATCGGGGAGTACGACGGTTTCCTGGCGTAATGTGTCTTCCTGCCAGACGGAAATAAGCACCTTGTCGCCGGGGCTGAGCAGGTAGGTCGAGTTTCTGTCGTCAGCTACGCTGGCGCCGGACCACACGACCAGTACGCAGAGGATGGAAAGCAGCAAACGCGCCATGAGGGATCCCTCCGGCCAGACGGCCCGGGTTAAGAGCACTGATTGAGAACCGCACTAAACCTCTCGCTCCACATCGCAGCCTGTAACCCGCTGCGCTGGCCCCCGCATCCTGGGGGCTATTTACCGTGATGCCGCGCCGCCAGCCATGGCTGGCGTATGTCGTCCAAGCCGATGGCTACTGGAATATAGCAATGGCTGGAGAATTGACAAGCTGCCGCCAGCGGAAAAACCATGAAGCCCATTTACTCGCGTCAACTTCCCGGCATCACGTTAAAACTCAGGAACTTCCAACAACACATTCAGGTGCAGTCAGATTTTCTTTCGGTTGGCCACCGCGACAAAACCGATGACCGCAAACGCAAATAACCAGGCCGCCGTTGCCAGAGGAACAATGTTCGTTTGACTCATATAAGAGTCAGCCGCCCGCGCTGCACCACTCAATAACACCAACAGAAAAATGGATTTGATGAACAGTGTCGAGCGCATGATCCCCTCCTGCAAAGAGGACAAGTTGTTATTGGTTTGGTGTAGAAGACTGTCTCGCTGTTGATTGGAGCTTATGGGCACAATGACATTACGTCAACGATCCGACACCATAATAAATCTCAATGGGCCAACCCTGTATTCGTCAATATACCGCCATACAGAATATGCAGCCGTTTTGGCATGGCTCACAAAAACGTCAAACCACTGATAACACTGATAAAAGCCTTGTGCTGTACTGCCACTTGGCGCGCACTGCAACGGCTGCCATGGCAACCGTCAGCGGGGGCCGAGTGTTTCACCAGCGAGAAATAGTGCGAATCATTGCGCTTACCGAACGTGCTTATGACGGAAAAAGATCAAGGGTGCGTTCGACTTCAGCAATATCCACAGTGAAACCATCCCCCTGCGGGCTACCCACGACAAAACCAAAATACTGATGGTCTCGATCGGTCAGGTACTTGTAGTAGCTGACAAAGCGATTGGGGGGCTGCAGTGTGAGCAGCGCACACCCGGGTTGCAAGACGTTCACGCCGTGGACCAGTTGACTGCCTTCCACGCCGATGACCACCCTCGCGCCTGCGCAGGCTGCCACGATGGCAGGTACGTCCAGCTTCATCGGGTTTATGACACGGAAACCGCGGTGCTTGCGCAGGTGTTCGGCAATCTCCAGTTCATTGCGCAGCAAGCGTAGGTCACCGTCGCTGCCCCGGAGAATGAAGACCCCTGGGTGCGGTGCTGGGTCCACATGCGCCAGCAGCCTGTCCCCCATGGCCCGGTAGCGCCTATGCCTGCTGTGGTTGTTACTGACATCGTCGAACAGCACGAGCTCGTGGAAGAAAGCGCTGCGCAAACGCAACGGTTGCATCCCCAACCACTGCTCATAAGCTGGGCCCTGGGTGAACAGCGGGTACCGTTTTGACGGAGCGGTCGTCACAGGCACACCCTCATCGCACGCCAATGCGTAGGTCGGGCAGTCCTCCATCAGCCAGGTGCCGAACCAGGTATTGCCGTTTTGCGTGCAATAGGCAGCGCCTCGTGCGATTTCGTGCTCGATGACGACGCGTGGAAAGGTACTGGGCTTGAGCGACAGCCAGTGGCTGGCATTACCTTTGTACAGCGCGCCATCGATCAGCCAGACCTGCTTGAGCAGATAACCCCGAGTAGGGCCTTGTTGCAAGGTTATACCCCCTTCCATGGTGCGTGCTGGATGCACGTACGGGAAGAAGCGCTTGGCCTCCCAACCGGTTACCCGCTCCAGTTGGTTGGGAAGATAGATTGCCGGGGGCGACACCGTGGTTTCACCTGGGGCGATATCCCATGCGCTATGCGCCAGGCTCTTTATATCGATATCGTCTTTGCGCGTTAGACGCTTTCTTGCGATGTGCCGGTAGGCCGCAAGCGTCCAGTTATAACCGCCAGGAACCGGTGATGTATCCGCTTTCGAGGTATCGCTTTGCATGGAGCAGCCCCCATAGGTAATAACGGGTCGAGGACCAGACGCGTCCGCGGTTGACTTCAGCTGGATGCCACCCGCTCCATCAACGGCGGCGACTTGAAGTTGGCGTAGCGGGCGCGCAACGTTTCAAGGAACGAATCTCCCGCACTTTTGGCGCCATACAAGTAGATTTTGTGCAGCCCGCCGAACACCATTTCGTGATAACGGCTGGCCACCTCTTCATCGGTGGTGCCGTCCGGCAAACCCAGGTGCAGCGTCAATTTATTGCCTTCCATGGCAAATAGCGGCGTGTCCCACAAAAATTGCGCGGTCCCGTTTCTGGGTAGGCGCACGAACAGATAGGCGTGATTACCCAGTGAGTCCACATCACCGCCCCGGCGCCGCTTCCATTTGAGCAGGCCATCATCAGGGCGCGCCAGGCACAGCCCGATGTCGTAATAGTCGTAACCGTGTTGCAGTGCCCACTCCAGCGCCATGAAGGTGGTGATCGAGTTCACTTCACGCAACTTTTTGGCGTCGGAAAACACCGCTTCGCAGTAGCCGAACCGCAAGGTACTCCAGTAACGCTTGCCACCCCGGGTGATTTCACAGCCCAAATGGCAGGCCACCACCTCATCGTTGAGCGTGATCAGGTCGAGCCGGCCAACACCCTTGGCCAGCCTGAACACCTCTTCTGTCGCAAACTGCGCCGCATGAATGCCCTGCCGCGCGGTGGCGTAGGGCCTTAGCAGGTCCCTGTCAGCCATGGCGATCTCGTCATCGGCAACGGTCTGGCGCATCTGGTAGAGCGGTCGGTTCTTGCGGATGCTGCGGCGCAGCTCGCTGTCGTAGCGACCGGTGATATCGTCCAGCGAGCGCCCCAGTGGCACCACAGCGCTCAGGTAATGAGGCACCGATAACGCCCCGCTGGTAGGCACTTCGCTGACCACCACCACATGCTTCGATACGCCAGCCGTTGGCGTTTCCTCAGCGCGTTCGGCTGCCTCCCGTTGGCCTTTGCCACCGATAAGCAACTTGGCCATTTCACGCTGCTGCTTTCTGCCAATGTAAAGAATCTCGTAGGGGCTTTCTTGGCGGAGCCTGAACCGGGCCACCTCCCAACGCCAGACACAGGCACGCCCAAGCATGTCGCGTACCTGGCTTGAAACGTTTCGGATCTCATACCGCAGAGAGGGCGAAATGAGTTTACGGGCTACTGCCGTCAGGTGCGCTTTCATGTCTTCTACGACGTCCTTTGAATATTCAACTGGATTTATCGGAAGCGTTTCTTGTTATTGCTCAAGACATTCACTTAACGCACTGATAAATCGACAACATGTGCCAAGTTAGCGCCAACATTAAGTAACAATTTAAGATGCCAGTTCGTGCATTGGCAAGCGGCATTTTGCTAGCACTTCGCGCCATTTCATGGCGTCAATTTTTAATGCGCCTTGTATTCAACGATTGATTATTGCAATGGCTATTGTCTGCTCCGCACAGGGAGGCCCGGGGCGCTTCGCGCACCTCTTTTTGGCAGGCGCCAACTTCAAGGCGCACGGGTTGCGGCGCTTCGAGTGCTTTTCCAGAACGTTGAAACGGTTCAGGTTGTGCCCTGGCGGCCGCGCTCACCGCGGCTGGCCAGCCAGCGCGCCAGATCTGCCGCAGGCATAGGCCGGGCGAGCAGGTAGCCCTGCCCTTGGTCGCACCCTGCGTTGCGCAAGAAGTCGTACTGTTCCTGGGTTTCGATCCCTTCTGCAGTAATCCTGAACCCCAGCGCATGCCCCAGGTCGATGATCGCCCGGGCCACCGCGACGGCATCGTCGTCGTTGGGCAGGTCCTTGATGAAAGCACGGTCAATCTTCAAATGATCGATCGGCAGCGCTCGCAGGTAGGCCAGAGACGAATAGCCGGTCCCGAAGTCGTCCACCGCAGTGGTCACTCCCATCGCTTGCAACTGGGCCAATACCGCACAGGCCTGTTGCTGACTTTCCATCAGCAGGCTTTCGGTGATCTCCACTTCCAGCAGACTTGGCGGCAGGTTATGGCGTTCCAACGCCAGGGCCAGGCTGGTGACATAGTCGCTGCGTTCGATTTGCAGCGCCGCGACGTTGATCGCCATTGGCCCGGGCACACAGTCTGCGTCACGCCAGGCGGCCATTTGGGCGCACGCCAGCTGCAGCACGCGCTCACCCAGCGGGATGATCAACCCCGTGCGCTCGGCCAGCGGGATGAACTCGGCCGGCGAGACCAGGCCGTGGGCAGGGTCGCGCCAACGCAGCAATGCCTCGACCCCTTCCAGCGCACCGCTGAACAGGTCGACCTTGGGTTGGTACCACAGCTCGAACTCATTGGCCTGCAGGGCCCGGCGCAGGTTGCGCTCAAGCTCCAGGCGCTGCTGCAGGCGTGCTGTCATGTCGGCGTGATACGGCCGCCAGGCGTTGCGCCCGCTTTCCTTGGCCGCATACATGGCCGTGTCGGCATGGCGCAGCAGGCTGCCTACATCGGCCCCGTGCTGCGGGCACCTGGCCAGGCCGATACTGCCGGTGACCAGGGCGGCGTTGCCGTTCAGGTCGAATGGTCGTTGCAGGCAACGCAACAGGTGACCCACCTGGTGGCTTACCTGCCCTTGAGTACCGCGCAGCATGAACACGAATTCATCACCACCCAGGCGGCACAACCGGTCCGGCGTATCCAGTTCCTGCAAGAAGCGCGCGGTGGCCTGCTGCAACAACAGGTCGCCCATGGCATGCCCAAGGCTGTCGTTGACCTGCTTGAAACCGTCGATATCGAGCATCAGCACCGCCAGGCCATCGGCCTGGACAATGGCTTCGGCCAGTTGTTGCTGGAACAGCACACGGTTCGGCAGGCCGGTAATGGTGTCGTAATGCGCCAGCCGCTCAAGCTGTGCCTTGGAGCGGCGCAACTCGAGGTTGCGGTGGTGCAACTGGCGCTGCTTGCGGTTGATCTGGGCAAGGAACAGGCTGGTCAGGCTGGTACAGGCCAGGGCCAACCAGAACAGCGGCGAGCCCAATGCACTGGCCGGCACATCGTCGTGCTGGCGCTGCACGTCCAGGTGCCCCAGCAGCACAGACAAGCCAATGCCGACCACGGCAAAACCGACCGGCATCAGCTGGTAGAACGACTGGCGCAGCGTGCCCATGGGCGGTGGCTGCTGATCGGGTTGGGGAGTAGGGGTCGGGGTCATAGGCCTGCGAATGCGCTCGATTGCTCCTGTATCGGCGCAGTGCGGGCAATATTGAGCCAGACTGGTATTTTTCTTTCGCCGGGTGCATCCTCGAGCTGAAGCGATTCACCCACCTAGACTTGTGAGGTGCAGTACCCATGGACCACCTGCTCGATTCGCTGTTCCCTGCCGCCAGGGACATCCCCGAAGCCTGGCACCTGGGCGAGCCCCTGGAGCAACGCGACTACCTGGTCAACGGTGCGCTCAGGCGCTGGGACGGTCCGCTGGCCACGGTGCGTAGCCCGGTGTGGCTGAAGGAAAGCGAAGGCGAGCGCCAGGTCATCCTGGGCAGCGCGCCACTGCTCGACGCCGCCACCGCCTTGACCGCGCTGGACGCCGCCGTACAGGCCTACGACAAAGGCCGCGGCGCCTGGCCGAACATGCGCGTGGCCGAGCGCATCCAACATGTCGAAGCGTTCCTGGCACGCATGCGCGAACAGCGCACAGCGGTGGTCAAGCTCCTGATGTGGGAGATCGGCAAGAACCTCAAGGATTCAGAAAAGGAATTCGACCGCACCTGCGACTACATCGTCGACACCATCAATGCACTCAAGGATCTGGACCGCCGCTCCAGCCGCTTCGAGCTCGAGCAAGGCACCCTTGGCCAGATCCGCCGAGCGCCGCTGGGCGTGGCCCTGTGCATGGGGCCCTACAACTACCCGCTCAATGAAACCTTCACCACCCTCATCCCCGCCTTGATCATGGGCAACACCGTGGTGTTCAAACCGGCCAAGTTCGGTGTGCTGCTGATTCGGCCGCTGCTCGAAGCGTTCCGCGACAGCTTCCCGCCAGGCGTGATCAACGTCATCTATGGCCGCGGCCGCGAAACGGTCAGCGCGCTGATGGCCAGCGGCAAGGTCGATGTGTTCGCCTTCATCGGCACGCACAAAGCCGCCAGCGACCTGAAAAAACTTCACCCGCGCCCGCACCGCCTGCGCGCCGCGCTGGGGTTGGACGCCAAGAACCCCGGCATCGTGCTGCCCCAGGTGGACCTTGACAACGCGGTGGACGAAGCCGTCACCGGCGCGCTGTCCTTCAACGGCCAACGCTGCACCGCGTTGAAGATCCTGTTCGTGCACGAGGACGTGGTCGAGGCCTTCCTCGACAAGTTCCAGCGCAAACTGGTCGCGCTCAAGCCTGGCATGCCGTGGGAACCGGGCGTGGCCCTGACCCCGCTGCCTGAGCCCGGCAAGGTCGATTACCTCCACGGCCTGGTCGCCGACGCAACGGCCAAGGGCGCGCGGGTGCTCAACCCAGGGGGCGGGCACAGCCGTGGCTCGTTCTTCTGCCCCGCCCTGCTCTACCCGGTGAACAGCGAAATGCGCGTGTACCACGAGGAACAGTTCGGCCCCGTGGTGCCGGTTGTGCCCTACCGCGATCTGCAGACGGTGATCGACTATGTGCTCGACTCCGACTATGGCCAGCAGTTGAGCCTGTTCGGCAATGACCCGCAAACCATTGGCAACCTGGTCGACATCTTCGCCAACCAGGTCGGCCGTATCAACCTCAATGCCCAGTGCCAGCGCGGCCCCGACACCTACCCGTTCAACGGCCGCAAGAACAGCGCCGAAGGCACCCTGTCGGTGCATGACGCCCTGCGCGTGTTCTCGATACGGACGTTGGTGGCCACCAAGTTCCAGGACGCCAACAAGACCCTCATCAGCGAGATCATCCGCAATCGGCAGTCCAGTTTCCTGACCACCGATTACATCTTCTGATGGCGGCGTGGTTATAGACAATCGATCTAGCCCTGCAGTCGATTTTCCGTCACCACGAACGACTCTATGCAACAGGGGCCGCTAAGTGCCCCTTTGCATCCCACAGAGGAGACTTGAACATGGCTGTCAAACCTATCCCCGAAGGCCAGCACAGCATCACGCCCTACCTGGGTATCAAGGACGCCGCCAAGGCGATCGAGTTCTACAAGAAAGCCTTTGGCGCCATCGAGATGTTCCGCCTCGACGGCCCAGACGGCCGCGTTGGCCACGCTGAACTGAAAATGGGCGACTCATCGCTGATGCTGGCCGACCCCTGCGACATGGAAGGTGGGCTGACCGCCAGCCAGTCACTCAACGGTGTGGCCATCGGGCTGCACCTGTATGTCGAGGATTGCGACCAGGTCTACGCCCAGGCGCTGGCCGCCGGCGCTACCCCGTTGCACGAAGTGAAGGACCAGTTCTATGGTGACCGCAGTGGCACCCTGAAGGACCCGTTCGGCAACCTGTGGTTCGTCGCTACCCACAAGGAAGACCTCAGCGTTGAGGAAATCCGCGCCCGCGCCGCAAAACTGTTTGCCGGTGGCTGAACGCCAGGTTGAAAGCGGCGCGACTTTGCCTGAAGCTTGAGGCTCGTAGCTTGGAGCTGCTTCATGCGAATCATCGACAAAACCGCCGCACAGGTCCGTAGCCTGACCCCGGCCGAGGAGCAACTGCTGGCCGGTTTTGCCAGCGGCACCCTCGCCGGTCCCCGCCTGTTGCAGGCCAACCAGCTGCTGATGAAGGTGCGCAGCGCCAACCAGTGGCTGGCGTGCGACTGCCGCAAGGATGCCCTGCCGGTGCTCAATGTCACCCTCAATGGCAGCACCGGCACACTGTTTCTCAAGAACAACCCCGGCACCGCCGAGCATGCCCCCGGTTGCCCATTCACCAAGGACGAGCGCGAGGCCGGCGAGCGCGAAGAGCCGCCTGCCGCACCCGCTGCATGGCTGGCACCAGACACGCCCCTGCGCCTGATCGGTGACTTTCCCAAGGCCCTGGACACCCAAGGCGGTACGGGAGACGGTGGCGAGCGCCGCGACCAGCAGCGCCTGCTGTCGCTGCTGCTCACATGGATCGAGACCAGCGGCCTGAACCTCTATGCCACGCACCTGAAAAAGGACCTGACCAGCCAATTTGCCGAGCTGCGCAGTGTCGCCAGCCGTTACCCGCTGCTCGAGCGCGTGCCCGCCAGCAACTACCTGGAAACGCGGCTGGACATGAAGCACATGATGATGCTCAAGGCCCGCCTGCGCGAGGCCACGGTGTTCGGCAATCACCGCCGCCACGGCCTGCTGCTGGACTGTGTCGAGCAGGTCAAGGGGCGCAAGGTGTTCAACAATCGCAGCGAGGAAGGTTTCGACTTCCAGGGTCACCATCTGTACTGGGCTGGCAACCGGGCCAACGGGCCATTGCTGGTCTTGGCCTTGTACTCGCCCACCACCGCCGGCAGCCATTTCTACGAACTGATTCACGTGGCCAGCGTGCCGGTGCTGTCCCGCGCTCACCTGTTCCCGGTATACCGCGACGAAGAGCGGGAGCCGCTCAAGGCATTGGTCTCGTTGATCGACTGGATGGCCAGCAAAGGCGTGAAGGTACAGATGCGCAGGCCAGTGATCGGCGGCCAGGTAATGGATGAGCTGGTGCTGACCTCGGATCAGGACCGGGTGCTGTCGGTGTCGCTGCTTGAGCAACCGATCGGCCCGGAACCGGACGCAGAGAATTTCAAGCGTTATGCCGACTTCAAGAGCTTGGAAACCTTCCGCAAGTTCGTGGCAGGTTTCTTCATGCGCGAGCGCTGAACACCCGGTTCGCACAACCGCGGCCCGACAACGCCAACCGACAGGCGTTATCCCAGGGCCGCGCCCGAGCACAGTAGCAATCACCCAAGAAACAGCGTGTACGCCGGATTATCGGTTTCATCCCAATACCGGTAGCCCATCTCGTCCAGCGCCTGCGGCAACCCTGCCTGTTCATCCCCCGGCACTTCTAGCGCAGCGAACACCCGCGCCTCAGCCGCGCCATGGTTACGGTAATGGAAAAGGCTGATGTTCCAGCGCTTGCCCAGTCGTTCCAGGAAGCCCAGCAACGCCCCTGGCCGCTCCGGGAATTCAAAGCGCAGCACCCGCTCATCAGCCCCCGGCGCGGCATGCCCGCCCACAGTGTGCCGCACATGCAGCTTGGCCAGTTCGTTGTCGGTCAGGTCGAGCACGCTGTAACCCTGCGCCTGCAGGTTGGCCAGCAATTGCTGGCGGGGGTCATGCAACGGGTGGGTCTGCACACCGACGAACAACCGTGCCTCCTTGCCCGGGTAATAGCGGTAGTTGAACTCGGTGATCTGCCGCTTGCCCAGCGCCTGGCAGAAGGCCCGGAAGCTGCCGGGGTGCTCGGGGATGGTGACGGCGATGATTGCCTCGCGCTGCTCCCCCAACTCGGCGCGCTCAGCCACGTGACGCAGCCGGTCAAAATTGACGTTGGCACCAGAGTCGATGGCCACCAGGGTCTGCCCCTGCACACCTTCGCGCTTCACGTACTTCTTGATCCCGGCCACGGCCAGGGCGCCGGAGGGTTCGGTGATCGAACGGGTATCGTCGTAGATATCCTTGATCGCTGCGCACAGCTCATCACTGCTGACGGTCAGCACTTCGTCGACAAAGTGCCGGCACAGCTCGAAACAATGGGCGCCGACCTGAGCCACTGCCACACCGTCGGCGAAGGTGCCGACCTGCGGCAGCACCACGCGCTCACCGGCAGCCATCGCGGCTTGCAGGCAGTTGGAATCTTCCGGCTCCACACCAATCACCTTGACCTGCGGGCGCAGGTACTTCACATAGGCGGCGATGCCTGCTACCAGCCCGCCGCCACCGACCGGCACGAAGATGGCGTCGAGCGCACCCGGTTGCTGGCGCAGGATCTCCATGGCGACAGTGCCCTGCCCTGCGATCACATCCGGGTCATCGAATGGGGGCACGAAGGTGGCGCCCTCACTGTCGGCCAACGTCAGTGCATGGGCCAGGGCATGCGGAAAGCTTTCGCCATGCAGCACCACATGGCCACCGCGTGACCGCACGCCTTCGACCTTGAGCGAGGGCGTGGTGGTGGGCATGACGATGGTTGCCTTCATACCCAGGTGCGAGGCCGCCAGCGCAACGCCCTGGGCGTGATTGCCGGCCGACGCCGTGATGACCCCGCGCGCGCGCTGGGCTGTGGTCAGCCGCGACAGGCGGGTGTAGGCACCGCGGATCTTGAACGAGAACGTCGGCTGCAGGTCCTCCCGCTTGAGCAGCACTTGGTTACCGAGGCTGGCCGACAGCGCCGGAGCCGCCTGCAGAGGCGTCTCGATGGCCAGGTCGTACACCGGCGCGGCGAGAATGCGGCGCACCTGCTCCAACAGCAGTTGCTGGGGGCTTAGCGGTGTACAGGGACTGACGTTGAGGCTGGTCATCGAAGGCAACTCCTTGGCTTTTTTACGTTGCCCAGGAGTCAGAGAGAAGAAACCCGCCTCCAGGGCGGGTTTGGTGCACGTACGCGCTAGCCCGCCAAGCTGATAATGGCGGTAATAATAATGGCGTTCACGTGCGGGAATGTGTTCATGGGTAGGAACTTATCCCGCCAGGCGCCGCCAAGTCAACACTTGGCTTGCTGCGCCGAAAGCGGCACGTCGAACACCTTGTCAAAGCCCCACTGGAACACGAAGGCGTAGACGAAGAAAAACACGAACAACGCCAGGTTGGTGAGCAACGCCGCCCAGAGGCTGACATCCAACCAGTACGCCACCAGCGGCAGCAGGATCAGCACCAGCCCGCCTTCGAAGCCCAGGGCATGCAGCAACCGCCGCAACAAGGTTCGTTCCCGCTTGTGCTGGCGGGCTTCCCACCGTTCGAACAGCCAGTTGTAGGCCATGTTCCAGCTCATGGCGATGCCCGACATGAGGACCGACAGCACGGTGGACTGGGCCATGCCGGCACCGAACGCCAACTCCAGCGCCGGTGCCACGCAGGCCACAGCGATGGCCTCGTAGAGAATGGCCTGGACAACCTTGCGTGCCTTGCCTTGCATGTTCAGCTCCTGTCGAAAAGGGCTATCACGTTACTAGATGCAGTTCACAAGAAAAAGCCGGAAATCCGCCGTGCATTGGACAACCCTGGGCGTGGCTGCTTGTCTCTATTAATTGCAAGCGGCGACACGTCGTACTTCGTCCAGAGGATCGAACGAGGAGAGGCCGATGGCTAACACTGTCATGATGGTATTCGGAACCCGCCCAGAGGCAATCAAGATGGCCCCGCTGGCCAGGGTTCTGCGTGAATTTCCTGATATCGAACTGCATATCTGCTCCACAGGGCAGCACCGCGAGATGCTCGAACAGGTGCTCACCGCGTTTGGCCTTAGCGTCGACCAGGACCTCAAGGTCATGACCCAGAACCAGACCCTCAATGGCCTGGCCCGCGACCTGCTGGACAAGATCGACAAGGCCTACGACCAAGTCCAGCCCGATATCGTGCTGGTCCACGGCGACACCACCACCAGTTTCATCGCCGGCCTGGCCGCCTTTCACCGGCATATTCCCATTGGCCACGTCGAGGCCGGGCTGCGTACTGGCAATCTTCAGCAACCTTGGCCCGAGGAGGCCAACCGGCGCCTGACCGGGGTGATCGCCGACTTGCATTTCGCGCCTACGACCAAATCCCGGGACAACCTGCTCCGCGAAGGCGTGCCCGTGGAACAGGTCGAAGTGACCGGCAATACCGTGATCGATGCGTTGCTGTGGATGCGTGAACACCTGACCCGCAGCCAGTGGCAGCCGGCCGCCGACTCGCCCCTGCATGCACTGCCTGATGGCCAGCGCCTGGTGCTGATCACCGGCCACCGCCGAGAAAACTTCGGTGCCGGTTTCGAGCGGATCTGCCTGGCCCTGGCCGAGTTGGCCCTGCGTTACCCGCACGTGCAGTTCGTCTACCCCGTACACCTCAATCCGCAAGTACAGAAAGCCGTTTACGGCCTGCTTTCCGGGCGCGACAACATCCACCTGATCGCCCCCCAGGACTACCAGCACTTTGTCTGGCTGATGAACCGCGCCCACCTCATCCTCACCGACTCCGGTGGTATCCAGGAAGAAGCCCCGGCCCTGGGCAAGCCCGTGCTGGTGCTGCGCAAGGTCACCGAACGTCCGTCGGTACTCGAAGGTGGCACGGTGAAGCTGGTCGGCACCCTGACCGAACGGATCGTCAAGGAAACCAGTCAACTGCTCGACGACCCCGAGGCCTATGCCCGCATGGCGCGTGTCTTCACGCCGTTCGGTGACGGCCACGCCAGTGAGATCATCGCCGAGCGCCTGAGCCGCTGGTTCGCAGAAACCGACACCCAACGAGACGACGCATGAGCCTGGCTTTCATCGACTTTCTCACCTATGTCCTGTTCGGCCTCAAGATCCTCGCCATCATCCTCGCCACACTGATGTTCCTGCTGGGGCTCGACGACCTGTTCATCGACCTGTGCTACTGGGGTCGCAAGCTGATTCGGCGCTTTCGCATTTACGATAAATACGAAAAAGCCGATGAAAAACGCCTGTTCGACGTACCGGAAAAGCCCTTGGCGATCATGGTGCCGGCCTGGAACGAGGTCGGCGTAGTCGGCGAAATGGCGCGCCTGGCAGCCTCGACCATCGACTACGAGAACTACCAGATTTTCGTCGGCACCTACCCCAACGATCCTCAGACCCAAGCTGATGTGGATGCGGTCTGCCTGCACTACCCCAACGTGCACAAGGTGATCTGCGCCCGCCCTGGCCCGACCAGCAAGGCCGACTGCCTGAACAACATCATCGACGCCATCCTGCGCTTTCAGGACGACGCACGTATCGAGTTCGCCGGCTTCATCTTGCATGACGCGGAAGACGTGATCTCGCCCATGGAGCTGCGGTTGTTCAATTACCTGTTGCCGGCCAAGGACATGATCCAGATACCGGTATACCCCTATGCCCCGGAGTGGAAGGGCTTCACCGCCGGCCACTATGTCGACGAATTCGCCGAAAACCATGGCAAGGACGTGATCGTCCGCGAGGCACTGACCGGCCAAGTGCCCAGCGCCGGCGTCGGCACCTGCTTCAGCCGCCGCGCCATCAGCGCCCTGCTCGAGGACGGCGACGGCATCGCCTTCGACGTGCAGAGCCTGACCGAAGACTACGACATCGGCTTTCGCCTGAAACAAAAAGGCATGAAGTGCATCTTCGCCCGGTACTCCATCAGCGACCCGGCACTGGCGCTTGAACAGCAATGGCGCCTGGGCATGAGCCGTGAATTCTCCCAGGTGATCTGCGTGCGCGAGCATTTCCCTCGCGACTGGCAGCATGCCATTCGGCAGAAATCGCGGTGGATCGTCGGCATCGTCTTCCAGGGCACCAGCAACCTCGGCTGGAGCCGTACAGGGGCACTCAACTACTTCCTCTGGCGAGACCGCCGCGGGCTGTTCGCCTACCTGCTCAGCTTCCTGGTCAACCTGTTGCTGCTGGTGCTGCTGGCCATGTGGCTGGTGACGGTGATCGCCCCTGAGTCCTGGCGTTTCATGTCGATCCTCAGCGACAGCTGGCTGCTCACCACGCTGCTGTGGCTCAACGGGCTGCTGCTGATCAACCGCCTGTTCCAGCGCGGCTGGTTCGTCACCCGCTACTACGGCATCGGCGAAGGACTGCTGTCGGCGCCGCGGATGATGTGGAGCAACTTCGTCAATTTCTTCGCCAACCTGCGCGCGTTGCGCCAGGTCATGGAGATGGGCGACTCGCGCCGGGTGGCGTGGGACAAGACCACCCACGAATTCCCCGCCCTCGCC
>NZ_BQHW01000028.1 GCF_021602025.1 Pseudomonas ceruminis | reverse complement strand
GCCTCAAGCACTACACCGCCGACCTGACCTACACCCTGGTACGCCGCGAGGGGGGCTTCCAGCTCCAGCGCAAGGTCATCAGCCTGATCAACAGCGACGATACCCTTGCCGGTATCGGCTACATCCTCTGAGGCCATGACCATGAGCGACCCCTTGCTCGACGTCATCGTGCAGGCCCGCCAGGTGCAAGGGGGCGACGTGGTCGTCCTCGAGCTGGCCGCCGTCGACGGCCAGGCCTTGCCGCGCTTTGCCGCTGGTGCCCATGTCGACCTGCACCTGGCGCCCGACCTGGTGCGCCAGTATTCGTTGTGTGGCGACCCTGCGCAGGCCAACGTGTATCGCCTTGGCGTGCTCAAGGATAGTCAGTCCCGGGGCGGTTCGGCGGCGGTGTATACGCAATTGCAACCTGGCACGCCGATGCGCATCAGTGCGCCGCGCAACCTGTTCCCACTGGCCGCCGATGCCACACACTCGATCTTGTTGGGCGGTGGCATCGGCATTACCCCCATGATTGCCATGGCCCATGCCCTGCACGCACAGGGCCAACCCTTCGAGCTGCACTACCGTGGCCGCTCGCGCAGCCGTTGTGCCTTCGTCGAGGAGCTGCTAGCCGCACCGTTTGCCGCCAGCGTGTTCACCCATTTCAGCGATGAAGGCCCAGAGCAACAGCTCGACCTTGCTCAGGTACTGGGCCGAGCAACCCCCGGCGTGCATCTGTACACCTGCGGCCCAGCGGGCTTCATGGACTGGGTGATCGAAGCCGCGCGCGAGCAAGGTTACGACGCGCAGCACATCCACCACGAATACTTCCAGGCCGAGGTCGACACTCAGGGCGAGCGGTTCGAGGTGGTCGCTGCACGCAGTGGCAAGACCGTGCAGGTGCAAGAAGGCCAGACCCTGATCGCTGCCCTGCGCGACGTGGGCATCAAGGTCGATGTGTCATGCGAGCAAGGTGTGTGTGGCACCTGCCTGTGCGATGTCCTTGAAGGTGAAGCCGATCACCGTGACCACTACCTGACCGATGAGGAGAAACAAAGCAACGAACAAATCGTGCTGTGCTGTTCCCGGGCGCGCGGCAAGCGCCTGGTGCTGGATATCTAGAACAACAAAAAACAATACGTGACAGGCAAGCGGGCGCCAGACCTGCCCTCTTCTGCCCCAGTTTTTCAACTGCCCAGAACTTGTACTGATCACACTTCCAGGAAAACCCCATGGAACTCAAATGGCCGTTGCGTGCGACATCGTTTTGCCTGTGTGTTGGTTCCGTCCTACCCCTTACGTGCTTGGGCGACGTGGTCGATGACAGCCACCTCTCGCTGAATTTCAGAAACCTCTACCTGAACCGCAACTTCACCAATTCCAGCGCGCCGGTGTCCAAGGTCGGCAACTGGTCCCAAGGCTTCGACCTGCAGTTCGAGTCCGGCTATACCGATACCCCGCTGGCCGTTGGCTTCGAGCTCAACGGGCAATACGCGCTGCGCCTGGACTCCACCGGCAACGATGGCTCGCTGCCCTACAGCCGGCATCGCCAGCAGGCGGCAGACGACTACAGCCGGGGCGGCGCGACCCTCAAGCTCAAATACGCCAAGACCCTGGTGAAGATCGGTGATCAGAAGCCGTTCTACCCGGTTGCCTCCAACGACCCCAGCCGCCAGCTGGACACCGTGTACCAGGGCGCAGTGGTGGAATCGCGCGACATCGACAACCTGACCCTGGTGGGCGGGCGCTTCTGGTCGATCGTCACCCGCGAATCGTCCAACCATGAGCGCCTCTACCGTTACGGCACCAGCGACAGCCAGGACAGCGACGGCCTGGACTTCGTCGGTGCCACCTATGCGCTGACGCCGGATCTGCAAGGCAGTTACTTCCATGGTGTGCTCAACGATGTCTACAAGCAGGACTACGGCGGTATCAAACATACCTTGACGTTCGCCGACGGCTACCAGCTGAAAACCGATGTGGGCTATTTCAACAACCGCGAGGACGGGGCCGCCCGCAGCGGCGCGGTGGACAACCGCGCTTACTTCGGCCTGATGACTTTGGAAAAGAGCGGCCACATGGTCGGCGTGAGTTACCAGCGCATGACCGGTGACACGGTGTTCCCCACCCTCAACGGCTACGTGCCGCAACTGTGGCTGCCGAACTGGGCGAGCCTGCCGTTCATCCGCCCCGACGAGCGCAGCTGGTCGGTCCGCTATGGCTACAACTTCGCCGCCATGGGCCTGCCCGGGCTCAAGCTGTTCACCCGCTACATCAAGGGTACTGACATCGACCGCGGGCCGGGCCTTGCACGCGACAGGGAAAGCGAACGCGACATCATGCTGACCTACGTGATCCAGAGCGGCCCGCTCAAGGACCTCTCCTTCGACCTGAAGAACATGCGTACCCAGCAAACCTACGGCAATGACTACAACGAGTACCGCCTGATCACTTCCTACACCTGGAAGTTCTGGTGAACGGCCCGCATGGAGATGGCTCATGAGCAACCTCAACACCAGCATCACCCGTGACACCGACCCGCGCACCATGCGCCGCATCGTCATCGCCTCGGTACTGGGCAATGCCCTGGAATGGTATGACTTCTTCCTCTACGGCACGGCAGCGGCGCTGATCTTCGCACCGCTGTTCTTCCCCGCCGGCACCGACCCGGTGCTGGGCACCATGGCGTCGTTCGCCGGCTTTGCCGTGGGCTTTCTGGCGCGCCCGCTGGGTGGCCTGATCTTTGGCCACATCGGCGACAAGGCCGGGCGCAAGAAGGCGCTGGTGATGACCCTGGCGATCATGGGCGCGGCCACCTTCGCCATGGGCCTGCTGCCCACCTTCGAGCAAGCCGGCTACCTGGCCCCGGCATGCCTGGTGATCCTGCGCGTCTTGCAGGGGGTGGCTTCAGGGGGCGAATGGGGCGGTGGTGTTCTGCTGCTCAGTGAGAATGCGCCCAAAGAACGGGTCGGCTTCTATGCCGCCTGGAGCCAGCTGGGCGTGTCGGGTGGGTTCGTGCTGTCTGCCGCAGCCTTCTACCTGGTGCAGATGCTGCCCCATGAAGACATGATGAGCTGGGGTTGGCGCGTACCGTTCCTGGCCAGCATCCTGATCTTCGGCGTGGGTGTGTATATCCGACGGCGGCTGCCAGAGAGCAAGGCGTTCGTTGCCGAACAGGCGCAGCAAGACGCGCCCGAGCACCTGCCGGCGATGGAGGTGCTGCGCAAGCACCCCAAGGCGGTATTGCAGGCCATGGGCATCCGCATTGCCGAAAACGGCAGCGCTTACCTGTTCCTTGCCTTCACCATCGCCTACGCCAAGTTCACCGGGCTCGACACCCAGCTGGTGCTGGCCAGCGTGATGGTGGCGATGATCGTCGAGGCCGGCACCATCGTGTTCTGGGGTTGGCTGTCGGACATCATTGGCCGGCGGGTGGTGTATGCCATCGGCTCGGTCGGCTTGATGGTGCTGGCCTTCCCGTTCTTCTGGATGCTCGACACCCACTCCCCTGTGTGGGTGTACCTGGCCGCGTTGCTGGGCATGGCGTTCTGTCATGGCGCGATGATCGGCACCCAACCCGCGCTGATGGGTGAGTTGTTCCCCGCCAAGGTGCGCTACTCGGGGCTGGCCATGGGCCACGAAATCGCGTCGATCTTCTCCGGCGGCCTGGCACCGCTGGCGGCGACGGCGCTGTTCAGCGTGTACAAGGACGCCTGGCCGGTGTCGGTGATGCTGGTGGTGATGGGGGCAATTACCACGCTGGCGGTGTTGTCCATCAAACCTTCCCGGCAGTGACCTGCCCGCGCTGAGCATCGAGCAGCCACGTTTTTGCCTGGGCCTTTCCGTGCGGGGAGGGTCCGGGCTTTTTATTGCATCAGAGGAAAACACCCATGTCCGACCGCTACGAACTGCTGCGCTTCACCCTTCGCGTACGTACCCCCGCCATGGCCCTTCCCCGCCTGCAAAAGGCCTTGCACGAGGCGGGTGAAGGCGTTGAGCTGATCGGCTGCTGGCTATCGGAGATCGGCCCGCAGAACACCATCGCCGTGCTGCGCCGTTTCAGCAGCGCCGAGGCCCAGGCCGCCGAGCGTGAACGGGTGCTGCTTTGCACAGACGCCTTTGCCATTGGCGAATTCGTTCTCGAACAGCACATGGACGACTACCGCCTGTTCCCGTTCCTGAAACCGCTGTCTGCCGGTAAGCACGGGCCGTTTTACGAGCTGCGCGAGTACGACCTGGTCACCAGCGGCCTGGAACCGACCCTGGCCGGCTGGCGCAAGGCTGTGGGGCCACGCACCGAGCCTGACTACTCCCAGGTGTACGCGGCGTTCTATGCCACCAGTGGCCGTGTACCGCGGTATTTGCATATCTGGCCCTATGCAAGCCTTGAACAACGCCTGGACGTGCGCACCCGCGCCGTGCGCGACGAGGTCTGGCCGCCGGAGAACTCGGCGCCGCAGTTGCAGAAGATGCAATCGGGGGTGTACTTGCCTGCCGCGTTTTCACCGCTGAGCTGACCCTGCCGTTGCCTGGCCAGCAAGGAGGTCAACCGCAATGTCGAGGCGGTACGCGATGTCACCGCCTCGTTGTCTGGTCAGGCCGAGCGCGCTGCAGGGATCAGCCAGCAACTCAATGCCCTGGCATCAGAGCAGCAAGGGTTGATCCAGCGCTTCAAGGCCTGAAGCAAAACGCGGCGCCAGGTTGGCCTGGCGCAAGCGCTGGACCAGTTCGACCAACCGCCCCTGACGATACGCAGCCACATCCAGCTCCCGGTAATCGTAGAAACCCACCCCATCACGCAGCCCGTTACGGCCCGCTGCCATGTTGTCCAGCACCGACTGCGGCGCCTGGTAACGCTCACCCAGCTGGCTGCCGAGGTACGCCGAGGCGTGGTACAGGATGTCGCCCCCACCCCAGTCGATGAACTCCAGCAACCCCAGCACCGAAAAGCGCAGGCCGAACCCAGTGCGCACCGCCTGGTCGATCTGCTCGGCGCTGGCCACGCCCTCCTCGACCATGCGCACGGCCTCATTCATCACCAACGCCTGCAGGCGTGGCACGATAAAGCCAGGTGTGGCGCTACACACCACGGGTGCCTTGCCGATGCCCCGCAACACCGCCAGCAGCTCGGCAACCACCGCCTCGCTGGTTTGCGCACTGCGCGAAAGCTCCACCAGAGGCATCAGGTGCGCGGGGTTGAGCCAGTGCGCATTGAGCATGCGCTGTGGCGCCGACACCATCCCGGCCAGCTCTGTGACCAGGAATGTCGAGGTGGTCGAGGCAATGACAGTGTCTGCGGCCACGTGGCGGTCGATCCAGGCCAAGGCCTCGCGCTTGGCTGTCAGCACTTCCGGCACGGCCTCGAACACCAACCGGCAACGGCCCAGCGCCGGTCCGCCTTCGACCCGTGGGACCAGGCCTATCCGTGCCAGCGTCTGAGCGGCCTGCTGCGTGCCGATCAGTTCGAGGGCGACCAGGCTGTCCACCTGGGCGACGAGGTTGCACCACAGGGCCTCGAAATAGGTCGCCTGGGCCTGCGCCTCGCGCGCCTTCAAGTCGATCAGGCTCACCTGCCACCCGGCCTGTGCGAAGGCCAGGGCTATGCCCTCGCCCATGCGCCCGGCACCGATGACCGCGACGTGCCCCAGTGGCCCGCTCATGCGGGTACCCCGTCCTGCAAAAGGGCCGCCATCTGTGCCCGGTCGAGCCCTGCGACGCCCAGGTTTTCCAAGGTGCGGCCTTCGCTGTACAGGTCGCGGCCAGTCACCGCCGACGCCAACGCCAGCAGGCCTTCGGCCACGGGTGTAGGCACACCGGCCCAACGCCCGACCGATATCAGCAAAGACAACCCCAGGCGGGTGTCTTCGAGCATGTAGCGGTGTTGCTGCAGGTCGATGTTCTCGCGCCAGTCACCGCTGTCGGTGAGTTTGCCGTGGGCGCCGCGGCCATACATCCACTCATCGCCGTGGTCGCTGTGGTAGTGGTCGGCCAACGGGAAATGCGGCGCCGGGTAGCCGAGCGCTTCTCGCACCCGCATGCGTTCGCCATCGAGCTGATGGGTGACCCGGCGAATCGACGGTTGGGTCCCTTCGTTGTGGATGTCCCAGGACGCGAAGTGCTCCAGCGGCCCGGCATTCATCAGGATCAGCGGCGGGTGAATGATCGGGCCGGCGTTCATCAGCGCACCGCTCAAGGCGTCCTCGATGGGCTCCACGCTGGGGTAGGCCTGGCGCAAAACGGCGAACGCCTGCGCTGACAAGCGACTGGGCAATACACCTGTAGGCAGGCGGGTGGCATAGGCGCTGATCACCAGTTGATCTGCCCCATGCTTGCGCACCAGGTAAGGCAAGGTGCCGGTTTCCGCGAACGCCACCTGGGCGGGGTTGCCGCTGTCGCGCAGGGCCTTGGCAAACACCCAGGTGCCGAACGTGCCCGGCGGCAAGAACACCACCTGGCCATCGCTCAGCAAAGGTGCAACCTGCGCCGCCAGCGCCTGATGGCTGGTGGCCGGCAACGGGATGACCACCAGGTCGGCGCCTTCCAGCGCCTGGGCCAGGTCGCCGACCAGTTGCAACCGGTCACCCAGGGCAACCTGCCGGGTACCACGGTAGTCACGCACCGTGAGGCTGCCGATGGCTTGCAGCGCCTGCAAGGCTGCCTGGTCGCGCCGCCACAGGCGGGTAAAGTGGCCGCGCTCAGCCATGTCGACAGCCGCCGCGTAGCAGCCGTGGCCGCCGCCAAGAATAGTGACCTGCATAGGTATGACTCCGCGTGTTGAGGTAGGCCGATGCTAGCCAGCGCACGCGTCGCCGACGCTCCCGATCACGCAGGCAGGCTACCGATTACGCAACCTTTCACCGCTTGAGCGTGGCGCATGGCAGGCAGCCGAAGCGTTGCCGATAGTGCTGGGTGAAATGCCCAGGGCTGTGGATGCCAAAGCGCAACAGCACGTCGGTCACACTACCCTCGCCGCGCTGCAGCGCCTGGTGCACCGCGAGCAGGCGCCGGTCGCGAATGTAGGCGACTGGCGTCTGCCCCAGGAACTGACGAAAGCCGTTTTGCAAGGTACGTACCGAAACGCCACTGAGCGCGCACAGGCTGGACAAGCCCAGCGGCTGGTCCAGGTGCGCTTCGATGTGATCCCGCGCGCGGCGTACATGGCTGGGCAGTGGCGTGGCGCCGGCCTGGCGAAGCGCATTGGAGTAGTTGTGTGGCAACTGGGTCAGTAGCAGTTGCACCAGGTGGTCCGAAAGCCCTTGGCGCAACGGCCCCAGGTTCAGCTCCAGTGCCGACAGCCGGCACAGGTAGTCCAGCGCCAGACCCAATGCCTGCACACCGGGGTGCCCGGCGCCAAGCGGCACATCGAACACCAGCGGCTGGCTCAGGCTACGTCCGAGCAACCGTTGCAGGTGCAGCTCAAGGGTAGTGCTCGGCACGCTCAGAACCACATTGCGGCACGCGCCACCGGTGACGACCCGGCTGCTGGCGAAGGGCGAACTGACACTCAGGCCGCCGGCACCGACCGCCGTACGCTCGCGCCCGTGGCTGACTTCGCAGCGCCCCTGCAAGGTGGCGCGGAACAGGTAGTGTGCGCCGTCGCCTTGCAGGCTGACCTCCACCGGCGCGTGGTAGTGCAGCGCCAGCAGCCACGCGCCGGCCAATTCCATGCCGCTGACCTGCAGGCGCGCAGGCGTATTGTCCAACACACGCAGTTGGTGCGGGCACAGGTAGCGTGCCAGTTGCGCCTGCATCTGGGCCACATCGTCCAGGTCGAGCAGCGGGAATCGCTCCAGCAGACGTATGTCAGCGAACATGTCAGGCGTGAGCCGAGTGTTCGCGGCGCATGCTGTCCCGCAAGCACCGGCAGCCTCGTGCCAGCAGCACGATGGCGAGCAGCGATGCGGCGAAACTGATGATCGACATCGACGAACCAACCGCCGCCGGGGCGCCGAAGTAACGGTCGGTGATCAGCGCCACCAGCGTCGTCCCCAAGCCGAGCCCGAGCAGGTTGCTGATCAACAGGAACACCGCCGACACCTGGGCCCGCACCTGGTTCGGCGAAAGGATCTGCATGGCCGCAGTCGAGGCCGGCATCGGGAACGAGGCAAAGAACATCGCCGGCACCAGCAAGGTGACCGACAGCCACAGCGAGTCGACCTGCGAATACAACACGGCGGGCACGATCATGCCCAGCGCGCCGATGACCCCGGTGCGCATGGCCGCATCGCTGTGCCCGCGCTTGGCCAGGTGGTCAGTCAGCCAACCGCCGAACACCACGCCGGTGGTGTTGGCCAGCAACAGGATGGTGCCGAGCATGAAACCCGCCTGTTCGGGGCTCATGCCGAACTTGCGGATATACAACGCCGGCGTCCAGCTCATCATGCAGAACAGCGCCATGGCGTAGAACGAAAAGCCCAGGTAATGGCAACTGAACGTTGCGCGGTGACGGCCGATGAAGCGCAGGCCATCGGTGAGCCTGACCTTGCGTACATTGCCGTCGGCATCCAGCTGTGCGCCTTTGCGTTGCGGGTTGCGCACGGTCAGCCAGATCAGCAGGCCGACGATCACCCCTGGCAGCCCGACAATGAAGAAGGCCAGTTGCCAGGCCTTCATGGCGCCGAGGAACGCCACCTCGATGGTTTGCGCGTCCTTGAGCAAGGTGATCACATAGCCGCCGACCAGAAAGGCGATACCGCCGCCGACGAATGAGCCGATCGAATAGATGCCCACGGCGCGGCCGAGCTTCTCCTTGGGGAACAGGTCGCTGAACATCGAGTAGGCCGAGGGCGACAACGCCGCCTCGCCAACACCAACGCCGATACGGGCTAGGAACATCTGCAGAAAGTTCTTGCTCAGGCCGCAAGCGGCGGTGGCGATGCTCCAGAAGATCACCCCGACTGCGATGATCCGCGGGCGTGAAAAACGGTCGGCCAGGTAGGCGATGGGCATGCCCATGAAGGCGTAGAACAGGGAGAACGCCAGGCCGTGCAGCAGGCTGAACTGGGTATCGCTCAACTGCAGGTCGGCTTTGATCGGCTCGATCATCAAGGCCAGGATCTGCCGGTCAACGAAGGAGAAGATATAGGCCACCATGCACAGGATGACCACGTACCATTCGTAGAAATAGCGCTTGTTGTGCTGCTTGAGGTGCTGCTCTTGGGTGAGGGTATTCATGCTCGCGAATTCCTGAGTGGACAGCCTGGAAAGGGATTACAAGGCAGTGACCTGTCAGCAACAGGCGAGCGCACGCGGGGCGGGATTACGCATGACCAAGGACCTTTTATTGTTATTGGAATGGTATGGCAGTTGACGGGTGGAGGCCTGTAGCGGCCCTGACGCCGGCAAGCCGGCGGCGGGGCCACTCATCACGCCACAGGGCCGTGTTCAGGCGCCTTGCAGCGCCCGTGGCCGATGGCTGCGCGTTTCAGCTTCAGGGGCTGGAGCGGTCTGCAGACGGAAATCGAACTGCAACTGGGCAAAACGATCGCCCTGCACCCCCTTGTCACGTGCCGCTGCAGCGTCCTCGACGAAGCGCAGGTCACCGATCAGGCCGTCACGGGTGGCGTAGGCGAAGTCGTCCCACAGGTACTTGTCGCCGGCGAAGTTGATCTGCGTGGTCAGGTGGCGATGCCCAGGCGCCGAGACGAAGAAGTGCACGTGCGCCGGGCGTTGGCCGTGGCGACCGAGCAGGTTCAGGCACTCCTGGGTCGGGCCCTGTGGGTCGCAGCCGTAGCCCGATGGCACGATGGAGCGGGCGCGGTAGCGGCCTTGGGCATCGGTGATGATGCGTCGGCGCAGGTTGTACGCCGACTGGGCCGAATCAAAGTACGAATAAGTCCCTTGGGTGTTGGCGTGCCACACGTCGACCGTGGCGCCGGCCAGCGGTTGCCCTTGGGCGTCGAACACCTGGCCTTCAAGGAACATCACCACCCCCGGGTCGGTGCCATCGTCCATGCGGGCCTCACCTTGGGCAATGGGCGCGCCGGCAACGTACAGGGGGCCTTCGATGGTGCGTGGGGTGCCACCGGCAAGGCCCGCCTCGGCGTCCTTGGCATCCTGCAGCAAGTCGAGGAAATGCTCGATACCCAAGCCCGCCGCCAGCAGGCCGGCTTCGTTGCGCCCACCCAGGCGATTGAGGTAGTCCACGGCGTGCCAGAACTCGTCTTCGCTGATGTCCAGGTCTTCGACCAGGCGGGCGGTGTCTTGCAATACACGCAGGATGATCTGTTTGAAGCGCGGGTTGCCTTCGGTATGCCCAAGGCCAGCCACTTGCTCGAAGAACGCCTGAATGTCGGGGGTGTGGGAAATCTTCACGGTCATGTCGGTTACCTCATCTTGTTCTTGTGCAAATGGCCTGGATCAACGGTCGTCGGCGTGGATCGACGACGGGTGGCGGCACAGGCCGTCCACCTCGATGTCCATGTAGGGGAACAGCGGCAGCTGCAGCAGCGTGTCGTGCAGCGCCTCGACGCTGGGCACGTCGAACACGCTGTAGTTGGCGTAGTGCCCGGCGATGCGCCACAGGTGGCGCCAGGTGCCCTCGCGTTGCAGGCGCTGGGCCAGTTCCTTTTCGTCAGCCTTCAGTTGCGTGGCCTTGGCCGGGTCCATGTCGGCCGGCAGTTTCACGGTCATCTTCACGTGGAACAGCATGGTGTTCTCCTAGGGTCAGCGGCGGGCAAAGCGCGCCAGGCGGTGTTCGTCGAGGGTCAAGCCAAGGCCCGGGGTGCGCGGCACGTGCAGTTGGAAGTCGCGGTACACCGGCGGCTCGTTGACGATTTCTTCGGTCAGCAGCAGTGGCCCGAACAGCTCGGTGCCCCAGGTCAGCTGGCGCAGGGTGACAAAGGCATGGGCCGAGGCCAGGGTGCCGATCGAGCCTTCGAGCATGGTCCCGCCGTACAGCGCGATGCCCGCAGCCTCAGCGATCTGCGCGGTGCGCAGCACGGCGCGGGGGCCGCCGTTCTTGGCGATTTTCAGGGCGAAGATGCTGGCGGCACCGTCCGCGGCCAGGCTGAACGCGTCCTCGACGCTTTCGATCGACTCGTCGGCCATGATCGGCGCCGGGCTGCGCTGGTTCAGGCGCACCTGGCCGCTGCGGTTGTGGCGCGCAATCGGCTGCTCGATCAAGTCGATGCCGTGATCGCCCAGCACCTGGCAGGCGCGGATGGCCTGGGACTCGTCCCAGTACTGGTTGACGTCGACCCGCACGCTGGCACGCTGGCCCAGTGCGCGCTTGATCGCCACCACATGGTCCAGGTCCTGTTGCAGCGGGTTGGCACCAATCTTGAGTTTGAACATGCGGTGGCGGCGCACCTCCAGCATGTGCTCGGCCTCGGCGATGTCGCGGGCAGTGTCGCCGCTGGCCAGGGTCCAGGCCACTTCCAGGGTGTCACGCACGCGCCCGCCCAGCAGCTCGCTGACCGGCAGGCCCAGGCGCTTGCCCTGGGCATCGAGCAAGGCGCTCTCGATGCCGGACTTGGCGAAGGTGTTGCCCTTGGCCAACGTGTCCAGCTTGAGCATGGCGGCGTTGATGTTGTCGGCCGGCAGGCCGATCAAGGCCGGCGCCAGGTGCGCGTCGATGTTGGCCTTGATGCCCTCGGGGCTTTCGTAGCCGTAGGCGAGGCCACCGATGGTGGTGGCCTCGCCGATGCCTTCCACACCATCGCTGCAGCGCAGGCGCAGCACCACCAGGGTCTGTTGCTGCAGGGTGTGCATGGCCAGCTTGTGCGGGCGGATGGTCGGCAGGTCGACGATAAGCGCATCGATGCGCTCGATCAGGGCGTTTGTCATTGTTCGAAGGTCCCGTCAAATCAGGCTGCAGGCCGCAGACCCGATACTACATTTACTTGATTATTCAAGCATTGCGCGAGACCCTGAAGGCCGTCCAATATCAAATGAATCTCCCACCATACCCAGGAGGTCTGATGGAGCTGCGCCACCTTCGTTACTTCAAGGTGCTGGCTGAAACGCTGAATTTCACCCGCGCTGCCGAACTGCTGCACATTGCCCAGCCGCCGCTGAGCCGGCAGATCGGCCAGCTCGAGGAACAGCTCGGCACTTTGCTGGTGGTGCGCGAGCGGCCACTGCGGCTGACCGAGGCCGGCCGCTTTTTCTACGAGCAGACCTGCACCTTGCTGCAGCAATTGGAGCACATCAGCGATAACACCCGGCGCATCGGCCAGGGCCAGCGCCAATGGCTGGGCATCGGCTTCGCTCCCTCGACCTTGTACACGGTGCTGCCGGAGCTTATCCGGGCGTTGCGCCAGGACAGTGAGCTGGAGCTTGGCCTGAGCGAAATGACCACCGTGCAGCAGGTGGAGGCGTTGAAAAGTGGCCGCATCGACATCGCCTTCGGCCGCATCCGCATCGACGACCCGGCCATCGCCCAGCAGGTACTGCGCGAAGACCCGCTGGTGGCCGTCCTGCCCAAGGGCCATGCCTTGGCCGGAGCTCCGCTCACCCTCGCCCAGCTGGCCAAGGAAGCGTTCATCCTCTATCCGGCCAACCCCAGGCCCAGCTATGCCGATCACATCCTGGCGCTGTTCGCCCACCACGGTATGAGCCTGAACGTCAGCCAGTGGGCCAATGAACTGCAAACTGCTATCGGCCTGGTTGCCGTGGGGTTGGGCGTCACCCTGGTGCCGGACTCGGTGCAGCAGCAGCACCGGACCGATATCGAATACGCGAACCTGCTCGACACCCGTGCGGTCAGCCCAATCATCCTCAGCCGCCGCAAGGGCGACCTGAGCCCGATCGTGCAGCGCTGCCTGGCATTGATCGCGCAGCAGGCTGGTTGAACCGCCTGGGTGGCCGCGGGTGTGCCCCCAGGCCTGCCATTCAGTCCCGCTCGAAGAAGCTGCGGCCTTTGTCCTTCAGCAGCGCCACCAGAGCCTCAGCCGCAGGCGACACATAGCCGTCCGTGCGCACGGACACCGCCACGGTCCTGCGCATGGTGGTTTCCTTCAGGGGTACCTCACGCAGCCACGACATGCCCAAGCCATGCTCAACCGTTTCCCGTGCGGCAAAACTCAACAGCTGAGTGCGGGCAATCAGCCGCGGCAACAGTGAAATGGCGTTGGTTTCGATCTGCACCTGCGGTGCTGGCAGTTGATGGGCGATGAACACATTGTCGATCCAGCGCCGTGCAGTAACGGTCGGCCCCGCCAGTACCCAACGGTACTGGCAGAGATCCTTGAGCACGATGGGGCCGGCGAACACCGGGTGCTCGGCACTCGCCACCACAATGGCTTCGTCCTCCAGAATGGGGTGCGTGGTGAATTGCGGGTCATCGGCAATCTGGGGGGAGATGATCACATCCAGCCGCCCTGCCCGCAGGGACTCCTTGAGTACATCGTCCTGGCCGATGGACAGCTTCAAGGTCACCTCCGGGGCCCGCTCCAGCAAAGCGGCAGTCAGGTGCGGCAGCAGGTGGTCGGCCATGCTTGCCGCGCAGCCCAGGCGAATGTTGCCAACCAGCCCGCCGGCAAAATCGCGCACCTCGCGTTCGGTTTCGGCGATGTTCAACTGCAACTGCCTACCCCGCGCCAGCAACAGCTTGCCGACTTCGGTGAGCTTGATGCGACGCCCGTCACGCTGGAACAACCGGGTGCCAAGCGATTCCTCTAGCCGTTGAATGCTCTTGGTCAACGCCGGCTGGCTGCGGTTGAGCTGTTGCGCAGCGCGGCCCAGGTGGCCGAGCTCGGCGATGGTTTCGAAATAGGTAAGGTCACGCAGGTCCATGATTCATGAATTTCAGTTATGGATTCATCAAAAGTAGAAAATAGACTTGATAGATTGCGCCGTCGATAATTTTCTCCGCTGGCGCTGCCAGCCCCGTGTTATCGCTGCGCAAGGAGTATCTACGTTGCAGACCGCCCTCTCAGGCTTTTCCAGACCTCTCTTCCAATGGCTCGCCCTACTGACCTGCGCCGGCGCCCTCGGCCAAATGTTGCATGCCCTGGCCGTACCGGCCGGGTTGTTCCTCGGCCCTATGCTGGTAGCCATCGTGTTCGGCGTTTGCGGAGCACGCTTGAGCCTGCACCGCCAGGTGTTCCGCTTCGGCCAGGGCTGCGTCGGGTTATTGGTGGCCCATTCGGTGTCCTGGGCCGTGCTGGTCTCCATGGCCCAGTCCTGGCAACTGATGCTGGTGGCCACGTTCATCACCGTGGCCTTGAGCGCCATCGTCGGCCTGGGCACCGTGCGTTTCGGCGGCATCCCAGGCAGCACCGCCGCCTGGGGTACCGCGCCAGGCGCCGCGTCAGCCATGGTGTCGATGGCCGAAGAGCACGGTGCTGACGCCAGGGTGGTGGCAACCATGCAGTATGTGCGTGTGGTCTGCGTGGTCATGATCGGCTCGCTGGTCAGCCACCTGCTCGGTGCCACCCCGGCGGCGGGCGCGGCAGCCACTGCGCCAGCGATGACGCAGGGCTCGCAGCTGGTCGACGGGCTGCTCAGCCTCGCGGTGGTGTTCGTGGGCCTGGTGGCCGGTAACCGTGTGCCTGCCGGTGCGCTGCTGATGCCGCTGTTGCTTGGGGGTGCGCTGCACCTGGGCGGGTGGCTGACAATCAGCTTGCCTGAATCGCTGCTGGCCGTTGCCTACGGCGCCATCGGGTGCTACATCGGCTTGCGCTTCGATCAGCAGACCGTGCGTTATGTGTGGAAACGCTTGCCCACCATGATTGCCGGCGCGGTAGCGTTGATTGTGTTGTGCGCGGCGTTTGCCTGGGGGCTGGCCCTGGCGATGGGCACGGACTTTCTGTCCATGTACCTGGCGACCAGCCCCGGAGGGCTGGATGCCATGGCGATCATTGCGGTAGAAACCCATGCCGACGTCGGCTTGGTGCTGGCGATGCAAACGCTGCGGTTGTTTGGGGTAATCCTGACCGGGGCCTTTTGTGCCAGGCAGATCATCCGGTTGACCCAGGCGTAAGCCGGCCACCCGATGCCAGGCACTTGTTCAGCCCCGCAACGCCGCCTCGATTGCCGCCACATCGATCTTGTCCATTGTCATCATCGCCTCGAAAGCCCGCTTGGCCGCTGCCCGGTCCGGGTTGCCGATGGCCTCGATGAGGATACGTGGGCAGATCTGCCACGAGATACCCCACTTGTCCTTGCACCAGCCGCACACGCTTGCCTGGCCGCCATTGCCAACGATGGCCTGCCACAGCCGGTCGGTTTCGGCCTGGTCTTCGGTGCTGACCTGGAACGAGAAAGCCTCGCTGTGGGTGAATGCCTTCCCGCCGTTGAGCCCTACGCAGGGGATGCCCATGACAGTGAATTCGACAGTGATCACGTCCCCCGCCTTGCCCGATGGATAGTCGCTCGGTGCCTGGTGCACCGCGACGACCTGGCTGTTCGGAAAGGTACTGGCATAGAAGGTGGCCGCTTGCTCGGCATCATGGTCGAACCAGAGGCAGATCGTGTTCTTGGCAGTCATGGTCAGGCTCCATGGACAGGCAGAGAACATTGAGTCTAGCGCCTCAGCCAGGACGGGGGGACATTTACTGAAAAGCTGTTGACGCGGATGCGCGTGGCAATGAGCGAGCGGGCAATCAGTGAACAATGGCGTTTGCAGCGCAAGCTTGCCGGTTACATCGCGCCCCTCCCCCCAGCCTTCGCGCAGTCACAAGCCCAGCTAGGCAATAAAAAACTAAACTCTCGCACGCCAGGCCCGGTCACAGCCTTTGAGCATGCAACATGGACTGCAATCCAAAGGAGACTGGACATGCCCTTCCCTTTCGAACCGATGTTCCCCCACCTGCGTCGCCTGGCCCTGGCCAGTGCGCTGATGGCTTGCGTGCCAGGCGCCTGGGCGAGTGACGTATTGCTGGTAGGCAACAAGGCCGATGCCAGCGTCTGGGCGCTGGACAGCACCAATGGCCAGGAACTTGCCCGTCTGCCGGTGGGTACCGGCCCGCACGAAGTGGTGGTGGCCAGTAACGGGCTGCTGGCAGCGGTGGGCAACTACGGTGCCCAGGGCACGGCCAACAACAGCCTGAGCGTGATCGACTGGCCATCACGCACCGTGGTGCGCACCATCGACCTGGGCAAGGACTCGCGCCCCCACGGCATTCGCTTCCTGCCGGACAGCCAGCGGGTGGTGGTCACCACCGAAGACAGTGAGCGCCTGTTGATCGTCGATCTAGCCCAGGGCAAGGTGCTCGATCGCATCGACGTGGGTGGCGGCAAGCCGCACATGGTCGCGCTGTCACCGGGCGCTGACCGGGCCTATGTGACCCATGTCGAGTCGGGCACGCTGTCGGTAGTGGACCTGTTGCACAAGAAAAAGATTGCCGACATACCGACCGGTAACGGCAGTGAAGGCATCGCGGTGACCCCGAGCGGCACCCAGGTATGGGTCAGCAATCGCGAAGGTAACGAGGTGGTGATCGTCGACGCGAAGCGGTTGGAGGTCACTGACCGTATCCGCACTGGCCTGTTCCCGATCCGCATCGCCATGACACCAGATGGCAAGTATGCACTGGTGACCTGCGCGAAGTCGGCGGAACTGGCCGTGATCGACGTGGCGGCCAAGCGTGAAATCAAGCGTATTGGCCTGGCCAAGGAGGGTGAGCATTACCGCGAAACCCTGCTCGGCGCCCAGGCGCTGCCGATTGGTGCGGTGGTGTCTCCCGACGGCAAGCGGGCCTATGTGGCTATCAGTGGCAGTGATCAGGTGGCGGTGATCGATACGGCCAGCTGGACCGAGAAAGACCGCTGGAAAACGGGGCCGGAGCCGGATGCGCTGGCCATCGTCCCGCAGCCTGAGAGCTGATCTGTCACGCCCCCAGCCGGCGCGGCCATGCCAGGACGCGCCGCGCCGGGTTGCAACATCCTGCAGAGAATTCCTACTCAAGGCAGTGAACCTGCTTACAAAAACGCGGTCTTTCGCTGACGGTCAATTCACCGACCGGTTCACCGGCCCCTGCATGATCACACGTCATCGGGCCTACTTTTTCTGTTGCAGCGAAGACCCAACATGCCTGAATCCCGCCCAGTCTCCCTCGCACTCCCTGCCCTGCGCGGCAGCCTGATCGCCGCCCTGGTGGCGCTCGCTGCCCCCGTACATGCCGAAGAGCCGGCCAGCGATGCGCGCTGGGTCAGTGACAGCCTGAGCACCTACGTACGCAGCGGCCCGACCGATGGCCACCGCATTGTCGGCACGCTCAAGTCCGGGCAAAAACTCAGCCTGGTTGGTAGCCAGGGTAACTACAGCCAGGTGCGCGGGCAAAATGGTGACCTGGTATGGATACTCACCAGCGACCTGCAGTCCGTACCGGGCCAGGGTGAACGCTTGCCGCAACTCGATGCGCAGGTGGCGCAGTTGTCCGGCCAGCTCAAGACCATCGACGACAGCTGGAAGAACCGCGTGCAAGGCATGCAGGAAACCCTCGACTCGCGCAAGCAACTGATCGATGAACTGGAAGCACGCAACAAGGCGCTCAACGAGCAACTCGACCAGTCCCAATCGGCCTTGCGTGATACCCAAGCGCGGCTGGGCGACGAGAACAAGCAGGTGATGATGCGCTACATGGTCTATGGCGGTAGCATTGCCGGCGCTGGCCTGCTGGCGGGGCTGATCCTGCCGGCCCTGACACGCGGGCGCAAGAAGAACGACCGCTGGTTCTGACGGGCGCCTGCGCGCTGCCGACCCAAGGCGGTCGTCGACCCTGAACCGGCCCCTGGCGGGTGGCACCGCGACGCGGCCAGTTCAGGCACACACCTATTTCCCGCGGGCTTTGTTATAAATAGTCTTGGCCCGGTCGGCCGATGACTGACCACCGGCAAGGCCGTGAGCACGGCGCTGACTCACTGGGCCCGAAACGCGGTACCTACTGCCGCAACCGTTCCAACGCGTCCAAGACAAAACCGATGGCCCGCTCCGTTTCGCCTTCCCGACGAGCAATTCCCAATTGCCGCCACAACCCCGGCCGCAACGGCCGGCATGCGATACGCCGGTCCAGCTCCGCCCCCTCGCCCTCTTGGGGCAGCAACGTGGCACCATAACCGGCACCGACCAGGCTCTTGATAGCGTCGTTGTAATTCAGCTCAATACGCGGCTCAGGGTACAACCCCGCTGCGGCGAACCATTCGCTGGTCACGCGCGACAGTTGCGTGCTGTTGTCGTTGAGGATCAAGGCGCGCTGGCCCAGCCAGGCCGGGGTGACTTTGGCTGGTGGCTGCCACTCGGCGGGCACGTAGGCGAGGATCGGGTCGCGCCGCCAGGGGGTGACCTTGACCCCCTTGCCCGCCACCTGCGGCAAAGCCACCAGGCCGACGTCCAGGGCGCCTTCGCGCAGCCGAGCCAGGGAAGCCTGCGAGGTGAGCACCTGGACCTGCACATCGATACCTGGGTGCGCCACCCGCAGATGCTCCAACGCTTTGGGCAGCAGGTGTGCGATGGCGCCGGTGGAGGCGCCCAGGCGCACCCGGCCCGTCAGGCCTTCGACTTGTCGGCGCACTTCATCCAGCGCCAGGTCGGCATCGGCCAGCAACCGTCGGGCACGGGCCAAGAGGGTTTCGCCGATAGTCGTCGGACGGATCTGGTTGCGGTTGCGGGTCAGCAGTGGCGCGCCAACCCGCGCCTCCAGCTCAGCCACGTGCAAGCTGATAGTTGGCGGCGCCAGGTTGAGCTGGCGGGCGGCCTCGGCGAATGAGCCTAGGTCGGTGATCACCACCAGGGTGCGGAGGCGGTCGAGGCTGATTTCGCGCATGGGTGAGGTCCTGTTGGGGCGAGCCTGCGAAAGGGTCGGCACAGGTGGTTTCAAATTCAGAATAACTGAACACCAGCATCATGATATTCAAATTTCCTTTACACCCGCCACAGGCGAGCATAGGTCATCCTCCTTTGACCGGACGCTGACCATGCACAACCCTGTTGTCTTCATCGATGGCGACCAAGGCACCACTGGCCTGCAGATTCACGCCCGCCTAGCGGGGCGCAACGACCTGCGCCTGCTGACGTTGCCCGAAGCCGAGCGCAAGGACCCACAACGGCGCAGCGAGGCCATCAACAGCGCCGACATCGCCCTGCTGTGCCTACCCGATGAGGCCGCCCGCGAGGCCGTGGCAGCCATTGATAACCCAGCAGTACGGGTGATCGACGCCAGCTCGGCGCACCGCACCACGCCTGGCTGGGTCTACGGCCTGCCGGAACTAGACGCGCATCAGGCCGAGCGTATTGCCCAGGCCAAGCGTGTCAGCAACCCCGGCTGCTACCCCACCGGCGCCATCGCCCTGCTGCGCCCGCTGGTCAAAGCCGGCTTGCTGCCGGCCGACTATCCCCTGAGCATCCATGCCATTTCCGGTTACTCTGGGGGTGGCCGGGCGGCCGTCGAGCGGCATGAACAGCCCGACGCCGCGCGGGCGCCGACCCTGCAGTTGTATGGCCTGGAACTGGCGCACAAGCACGTACCGGAAATCCAGCTGCACGCCGGTCTGTCGACACGGCCCGTGTTCATGCCTGGTTATGCGGCCTATCGCCAGGGCATCGTGCTGAGCATTCCACTGCAGCTGCGCCTGCTGCCTGGCGGGGCCAGCGCCGAGCAGTTGCAAGCGTGCCTTGAGCAACACTATCAAGGCGCCCGTTACGTGCAGGTATCGCCGCTGCACCAGCACGGCCCGGCCACCCCGCTCGACCCCGAGGCACTGAACGACAGCAACGAGCTGCGCCTGGCCCTGTACGCCAACCCCGAGCACGGTCAGGTGCTGTTGACCGCCGTGTTCGACAACCTGGGCAAGGGCGCGTCGGGCGCTGCGGTGCAGAACCTCGACCTGATGCTGGCGGCGATGCAGGCGCAAGGCTGACGCAGTAAAAAGGGGTTAGACTGTGTACCCCGCGCCATCCGGCGCGGGGTGATTCAACCGCAGCCGGAGCCCGTCCACCGATGTTCATCCTGAGCCGCCTCGACAGCGTGCCGCCCGAATCCTTCCAGAACCAGATCCGCGAACTGGTGATCCATCACGTCGGCGATCTGAGCAGTGTCGCCATTCGTGCCGACAACCCGTTGTACCCGCTGTACCAATACGGGGTGGGGATGGAGGTGCACCAATACCTACAGGCGATGGATGGCACCCGCGGCCTGGACGTGCAGCTCACGCTCGCGCTGGATGCCGAGGCGCCGGACCAACTGCTTGGTTTCGCCCTGGCGCTGCCCGCCCAGGACAACCCACAGGCCTGTGTACTGGCCTTCCTCGCCGTGGTACCTGAGCGCCGCCGCCAAGGCGTCGCCCGTGCCCTGCTGGGCGACGTGCAGGCGCGGTACGCCAGTGTCGAGCTGAATGCCTTTGTGCACCAGGTGCCGTGGTTCGAGGCCATGGGCATGCAGGTGGTAACGGCCAGCGGCCCGCAGGTGCTGATGAGCAGCACCGGGCACGCCAGTGGCGCGTTGATCGGGCGATTGGACATTGCACCGATCTACCAGACCACCGAGGTGCATCAGATTCATACCTACCTGCTCAATCAGCAGGGGGAGGATACGATGATCGAGGCTGAGCAGCAGCGGGATGAGTGGCTGGATGAGCTGGCAATGCGCGCGCGTGAGTGTGTGAAGCAGCGCAAGACGGTGCATTGAGCTGGGGGGCTCTATCGCCGGCGGGAGAAGTGGAGCGCAGCAGCCCCACAGGAAACTCGGTTCCTGTGGGAGCCCGCTTGCCGGCGATAAAACCACACCGGCCCGTCAGGCATGCACCCAACGCCGGTGCAGCCCACGGGCCAAGGCATCGAGCATGAACCCCAGCACGCCGATCAGCAACACCATCGCCATCAGTTCCGAATAGGCCAGGCGGTCGCGGGTATCCAGAATGAAGTACCCCAGCCCTGCGCTCACCCCAAGCATTTCGCAGGGCACCAACACGATCCACAAGATGCCGATGGCCAGGCGCACGCCGGTCAGCACATGGCCGATCACCCCGGGGAGGATCACCTTGCACAAGGTTTCCCAGCGCGTGGCACTCAGGCTGCGGCTCAATTGCAGCCAGCGAGGGTCCAGTTGACGCACGCCAGCAGCGGTGTTGAGCAGGATCGGCCATAGGGCCGCGAAGGCCAGCAGGAAGTAGATCGGCTGGTCACCCACCCCCATCAGCATCACCACCACGGGCATCCACGACAGCGGCGAGATCATCCGCAGGAACTGGAAGGCCGGTGTGGTGGCGGCCTCCAGGTGCCGGTAGCTGCCCACCAGCAGGCCCAGGGGCACGCCGATCAGCAGCGCCAGCAACAGGCCCACCAGAATACGCTTGAGGCTGACCCAGATGTGCCCGTAAACCTCCCCCTGCCCCAGCAGTTCGACCAGGCTGGCCAAGGTTGCCTGGGGCGAGAAGCGCGCCGACAGCCCATCGGCCTCGCCAAACAGCCTCACACCGGCCCACCACAACAGCAACAACCCCAGCAAACCAACCAGCCCCAGGCTAGCGTGTACGACATGCTTGCGCATCAGACCGCGAACTCCTCGCTACGCTCGAAGCTGTCGGCGATGCCGAACACCGACGGGCCGCCGACAGCCGCGATGGCGTTGCGCACGAAGCGGTCGTCGACCAGGTCGCGAGCGGTCTGCGCCGGGTCCAGGCCGGCCAGAAAACCGCTCTCGCCTTCGATCAGGGTGTTTTTCAGGCGCTTGACCAGTTCCTCGGTGTAGCTGGGGAACGGGTAAGGCTGGAAGTCGATGCGCTTTTCGTCCCACTGCTGGTGCTGGATGGCGCCGCTGGCAATGTAGCTGGCGCGGTCTTCGGCGGACGGGGCCAACACCTTGGTCAGCACAGCCGGCTCGTGCGGGGTGTATTTGTTGGGGCCGGCCTTGGACAGCAGCGCGGCGGCTTCGGCACGGTGGTCGCGGGTCCAGTGCTGCGCCTTGACGATGGCGTTGACCACCTTCTGTGACCACTCGGGACGGTTGTTCAGGTCATGTTCATGCATGAACACCACGCAGCAGGCGTGGTTGCGCCAGACATCACCGGTAAAACGCTGAACGCGGCCGACCTTGAGGTTCTCAGCCAGGGCGTTGAACGGTTCGGCCACGATGTAGCCGGCGATGCGCTTGCTGGCCAGTGCCGGCGGCATGTCCGAGGGTGGCAGCACCAGCAGGTTGACCTCATTGGCTGCCAGTGGCGCATTGGCCGGCTTGGACACGGGTGTAAGGCCGTTGTCGTTGAGCATCTGTTGCAGCACCACGTTGTGGATCGAATACCAGAACGGGATGGCTACGGTCTTGCCACCGAGCTGTTTCATCTCGGTGATGTCCGGCGCTACAGTCAGGCCCGACCCGCCAACGTGGTTCCACGCCACTACCTTGGCCGGCACCTTGCTGCCATAGCGTGCCCATACCGTCATGGGCGACAGCAGGTGGATGACGTTGACCTGACCAGAGATGAACGCCTCGATCACCTGAGCCCAACTGCGCAGCAGCACCGGGCGCTCAGCCTTGATGCCTTCTGCCTCGAACAGGCCGTTGTTGTGCGCCACCAGCAATGGCGTGGCATCAGTGATCGGCAGGTAGCCGATGCGTACTGGCGCATCCGGTTCGGCGGCAGCACGCGCCTGCAGGCTCGACAGCAGCGGCAGCGCACCGGCGGCAGTAAGCATGGCGCTGAGCTTGAGGAAGTCGCGACGCGAAGAAGAGGAACAGCAGTCATCCATGCACATGGACAGCCTCCGAGGGCAAGGGGGTAGAGGAAGGTTCAGCTGCGCGGCTTGCCCGCCGAAGGGTTTTGAGAATGTCGATACGCAGCGCCCCCAACTCCTCGACCCGATGCGTGCGAGGTTGCGGCAGGTCGATGTGCCATTGGCCGAGGATGTGCGCTGGGTGATCGCCCAGTAGCAGGACCCGGTCGGACAACAGCAGGGCTTCGTCAATATCGTGGGTAATCAGTACCGCCGCGGTGTTATGCGTGGCGATCAGTTGCAGCAGCAGTTGCTGCATGTCGGCACGGGTCACTTCATCCAGAGCACCGAAGGGCTCGTCGAGCAGCAGCACCTCGGGCTGGCGTGCCAGGCAGCGGGCCAGTGCAGTGCGCTGGGCCATGCCGCCAGACAGTTGCGCCGGGTACTGGTTGCGCGCATGGGCCAGCCCCACGGCGGCAATCGCATGGTCGATGCGTGCACGGCGCTCGGCTGCGCTCAGCTTGGGCTGACGGGCAAAGTCCAGGCCGAAGGCCACGTTCTTTTCCAGGCTCAGCCACGGCAGCAGGCTTGGGTCCTGAAAGGCCACTGCCAGGCGCGGATGGGGCCCCTGCAGCGGTTCGCCGTGCAAGTTCACGCTGCCGCCACGCGGCTGCTGCAGGCCGGCCAGGACCCGCAGCAGGCTGGACTTGCCGACACCACTGGGCCCGAGGATGGTGACCACTTCCCCAGGCGCCAGTTGCAAGTCGAAACGCGCCAGCACCTCCTGCCAGCCGCCCTCGCGTGGATAGCCCAGGCTTATTTCACGGGCTTCGAGCAACGGTTGGCTCATGCGCTGGCCGCCTGGCGGTGCAGTTCGGCACGCAATTGCACCAGGCTTGGGGTGACAATGGGCACGAAGGCCGATTCACGCCAGCGGCGGGCGAACCCTGCGCCGAATTCACTCAAGTAGGCCTTGCCACCGCTGGCCTGCAGCTCCAGTTGCACAGCGTCGGCGGCGCTTTCAGCCAGGGTGATGCGCAGCTTGAACAGTGCGGCAGGCTGGCTGAGGAAACGGCCTTCGAGCAAGCCCTGCTTGAGCGCTGCCACGGTATTTTCCAGGCGTTCCTGGAGCACCTGGCGCGCTTCTTCGAGGAACGAAGTACGGCCATTGATGTGCCCCTGCACCTCGTCCAGCGCACGGCGCGCCAGGCCGATAGCCATACCGCACTGCAACGCGAGGAACGCCGGCCGCACCTTGGGCAGGAACTCACGGGCGTTTTCATGCAACAGCCAGTCGCGGCTGAGCGCCACTTCATGGAACGCCAGGGCCGCCGTGTTGCTCGACTGCAGGCCCATCAGTTGCAAGTCGTCGGACCGTTCCAGCCCCACAGCATCGGAGGGGATCGCCAACACGAATGGCACACCACCGGCGTCGTCCTCGATGGCTGCTGCCACCACGAAACCACTCTTGCGCAGGTTGGTGACCCAATGCAGGCGGCCGTCAAGGGCCCAACCCTCGGTTTGCGGGCGGCCCCGCACCTGCAGCGCTTCAATGCCAGAAAGGAACTTCATGGCGTTGGACAAGCCGGTAGCACCGGCCAGCTCGCCGGTCAGCAGGCCAGGCAACAGGCGCTCGCGCAGCGCCTGGTTTGGGCTTTGCAATAGGTATTCGATGAAGGCACGCTGGCCCCAGCAGACAAACGCCGACGCCAGCGAATGGCCGGCAATGGCAGCGATCGCCTCGACGGCGTCAGTCACCTCGCCCCCGCTCCCGCCCAGCGCCGGGTCGACGCCGATGCGCAGCACCTGCGACTCGGCGATGTGCGCCAGCACGCGGTGCGGGTCGCACCGGCCCTGGTCGATTGCCTCGGTATTGGCATCCAGCCACTGACGAAATGCAGAATCAAGCATGTCCCTACTCCTGTTGAAAACGCAGGCGCCGTGGCGCCACGCGCGGTTTATGCAGAGGGCTGCCAGCGGTACTTGCTCAGCTCGTCGTTGAGCGGCGTCTGGGCGAACACATTAGCAAAGTTGCACAGGGTTGCGAGGCTCACGCCAAGAATCACTTCCAGGGCGTTGCCTTCGGTGAAGCCTGCATCGCGAAACGCCTGATAAGTGGCGTCGCTGACATTGCCGCGGGTGGCGATGACTTCACGGGCAAATTCAGCCAGGGTTTCATAGCGGGCGTCCGGCAGTTCGCCACGGGCGCGCAAGGCATCGACTACGTTCTGCGGCAGCTTGGCCTTGTTCAACGCCACGGCGGTGTGACCCGCCACGCAGAAGTCGCAACCATGGTGGGTGGCGGCGATCAATTGCACCACTTCGCGTTCGGCCAAGGTCAGCTCAGACTTGCCATTGAGGGCAGAGACGGTGACGTAGGTTTCCAGGGCCGCGGGGGCGTTTGCCAGCACGCCCAACAGGTTGGGGATGAAACCGGAATTCTTCTGGGCGTTCTCGAGGAACGGACGGGCCGCTTCCGGGGCGCTCTGCAGAGTGTGTAGAGTAATGCGCGAGGACATGGAGTGGACTCCTTTGATGGGTGTCCATACAGTCTGTTGGTTATAAGAATTACCCTCCATATTCGTCAGTCGCCTTTCCTTGCTCCTGAGTCTTTGCATTAGATGATTTCGTCCACCCCTCTTGTCGATTGGTTATTAGAAGGCCTCGAACTCGATGCCAGCCTGTTCCATGTAGGCCGCTATTGCGGTGGCTGGCACGCCAGCACCCACGGTTTGGGCCGGGCCAGCTTTCACTTGGTGGTGCAGGGGCATTGCTGGCTGCACATCGATGGCCAGGCCGAGCCCGTGCGCCTTGAGGCCGGTGATGCCGTGTTTCTGCTGCGCGACCTGGCTTACCGGCTGTCTGGCGACAAGGACCCAGTCAGCGCCTGCGCACAGCCACGCCAGACCATGCAAGTACTCGATGCCAGTGCCAGCGATGGGGTGGGCCTGGTGTGCGGGTTCTTTCACTTGCGCCCGGGGTTGTCGTCGCTGATTGTCGACGGGCTGGCCGACTGGATTCTGTTGCGCGCCCACGAGCCGGCCGGGCATGCCGCACGAGCACTGTTCGGGCTGATCCTGGAGGAATGCCAACGCGCGCCCGCGCCATCGCAAACCCTGCTGGAACGCCTGACCCACCTGTTGTTCCTGTATGTCCTGCGCCAGCAGGTGCATGCCGGGCAGCCTCTTGGCGGCTTGGTCGCCCTCGCCCGGCACCCCGCGTTCGCTGGGCTGCTCGAACAATTGATCGACCAGCCTGGCAATGCCTGGACCCTGGAAAGCATGGCAGCCTGCACGGGGTTGTCGCGGTCGGCATTCTTCAAACGCTTCAATGAACTGGCCGGGCAGTCACCAGGGCAGGTACTGCTGGCCTTGCGAATGCGCCACGCGTGCCAGCTGCTGCGGGCGGGCAATACCGTGGAACAGGTGGGGGCGCAGGTGGGATATCAGTCGGTGGCAGCGTTTACCCGGGCCTTTGCCAAGGCCATCGGGGTGCAGCCAGGGGCCTATCGCAGGCAGCATGAAGGGCGGTGAGGTAGGCAGTGAATGGGCAGCGAACCTGACATATCAGTCAATAAATGAAGGATATGTCAGCACTTGTCATGACATTGAATGACTGGTCAATAATGATGGCATTGTGGCATCATTGAAAACAAAAAATATTCAAGAGGGTGAGGCAAACATTTAAATCCGCAGCGCATCGAGAGACTGGCACCACCCCGGGTGAGCCGGCTTTCCGTCCATGCTCTTGACGCCTGCACGCCAACGTCAAGGAGCATTCCATGCAGTTACGGAATATGAAGATCGGCATTCGCGCTGCCAGCGCATTCGCCCTGTTGGGCATCCTGGTCCTGATCATGGGCCTGCTTGCACTCTATGAAACCCGGCAAATGGACAGGGCCACGGACGAGATCCGGGTCACCTGGTTGCCTGCCGTGGTGGCACTGAACGAAGTCAGCACCAACCTCGGTCGCTCCCGCGCCGTCACCCTGCGCACCGTGCTGGACGACAGTGCCGAGGAACGCGCCCGTAACCTCGAGATGCTCAAAGGCATCAACGAACAACTCGCCAAAGGCCTGAAGGACTACGAAGACACGATCGTCGAGACCGATGATCACACGCTGTTCAACGCCTTCAATGGCGCCCACCAACAGTACCTGGACGTTCAGCGACGTCTGCTTCAGGCCGTGACCGCTCGCCAGATGGATGAGGCCAAGCATCTGGTCAGCGGCGAAATCACGCAGTCCTCCGACGCCATGATGAAGGCCATGAGCGCACTGATCGCCTACAACGGCAAAGGTGCCGAGCAGGCCTCGCAGCGCAGCAGCCACGCCGCCGACGAAGCGTTGAGCGCCATCATTGGCTCACTGCTGGTGATCGTCGTCGCGATGGCCGCCATTGCCACCCTGCTCACCCGCAGCATTGTCCTGCCGCTGGGCGATGCCGTGGCCGTGGCCGAGCGCGTGGCGACTGGCGACCTGACCCATACCATCCAGGTAACCGGCCACGATGAGCCGGCCCAGCTCCTGCGCGCCTTGAGCCGCATGCAGGAAAGCCTGCGCGACACCATCCGCAAAATTGCAGCTTCGTCCGATCAACTGGCTTCTGCCTCGGAGGAGCTGCACAGCGTGACTGAAGACACCAGCCGCGGCCTGCACCAGCAAAGCGCAGAGATCGACCAGGCCGCAACGGCCGTCAACCAGATGACCGCGGCCGTCGAAGAGGTGGCGAACAATGCGGTCAGCACCGCCGATGCTTCCCAAGGCGCCGACCGCACTACCCGCGATGGCCGCGAGCAGGTCAATCAGGCGTTGGCCTCGATCCAGCACCTGGTCGATGACGTCACCGGCACTTCCGCCGAGATCGAACTGCTGGCCAGCAACGCCAATGAAATCAGCCGGGTGCTCGATGTGATCGGCGCAATTGCCGGGCAGACCAACCTGCTGGCACTGAACGCCGCCATCGAGGCCGCTCGTGCTGGCGAGGCAGGCCGTGGCTTTGCCGTGGTGGCCGACGAGGTGCGCGCCCTCGCCCACCGCACCCAGCAGTCCACGGCAGAGATCGAGCAGATGATCGCTGGCATCCAGAACGGTACCGAGCGTGCGGTGTCCGCCATGCACAACAGCCAAGGGCGAGCCAGCGGCACGCTGGAAGTGGCCCAAGGTGCCGGGCAGGCACTGGAGGTCATCGCCGAGGCGATTGCTTCGATCAACCAGCGCAACCTGGTGATTGCCAGCGCTTCGGAGGAACAGGCGCAGGTGGCGCGCGAAGTGGATCGCAATTTGGTGAACATTCGTGATCTGGCGATGCAGACGTCGGCGGGGGCCAACCAGACCAGCGCGGCGGCACAGGACTTGTCGCGGTTGGCGGTGGACCTCAATGGCATGGTGGCGCAGTTCAAGGTTTGATCGGATATAGCCGGGGCCGCGGTGCGGCCCATCGCCGGCAAGCCAGCTCCCACAGGTTCTATATTGCCCTTGAAGGGTACGCCACCAGTGTGGGAGCTGGCTTGCCGGCGATGGGCTGCAACGCAGCCCCTGTTACAGCAACCTCAATCTCTCAGTCGTTGACACTCACAACCCGCCCCGCCTGCTCGGCAGCCTTGCCGCGCGTCGCCAGGCAGTAATACAGCGGCACTGTCACCAGCAACCCGAACAGCCAGGACAAGTCCGCCCCTTCGACAATGTTCGAATACGGCCCCACATACAGCGCCGTATTGGCAAACGGCAGCTGCACCACGATGCCGCAAGCATAAGCAATGATCGCGTGGTGATTGAACCGACCATAGATGCCGCCGTCGGCACTGAAGATCGAAGCGATGTCGTACTGGCCCTTCTTGATCAGGTAGAAGTCGATCAGGTTGATCGACGCCCACGGCACAAGCACCAGCAGCAGCGCCAGGATCAGGCCGATGAAGTGGCCAATGAAGTCCGCCGAGGCGTTAAGCGCAACCATCGCGCAACCCACCAGAATCACCGAGGCCAGGGTTACCCGTACCTTGATGCTCGGCGTCCATTTGGCAAAGAAGGTTTGGATGGCGGTAACGATCGACAGCACTGCCCCATACAGGTTGAGGGCGTTGTGGCTGATGATGTTGAACAGGAACAGCACCATAAGAATCGGGCCCAGCCAGCCGGTAGCCTGCTTCACTGCGTCCATGGCGTCGGTACCTTCCGGCACGCACAGCACTGCCACGGCACCAAAGCTGAAGCACAGGATGGTGCCCAGGGTAGCGCCGAAGTATGTGGCCCAGAACGGCTTGGCAATGCCGACTTCACGCGGCAGGTAACGCGAATAGTCGGACGTATAAGGCGAAAAGCTGATCTGCCAGATGGTGCCCAGCGACACTGTGGCAATGAACCCCGACAGGTTGAACGCGCCACGGCTGAAGAAATCGGCGGGCAGGTCCTGGGTAAACATCATGATGAAGCCGGCCAGCAGTGCCGAGCCCATCACCCAGGTACCGATACGGTTCAGGCCGTGGATGAAGCGATAGCCGATTACGCCGATGGCCGTCGCGCTCAGGGCGCCGATGACGATAGCCGTGGGCATCGGCACGCCAGGGGCGATGCCGTGGATCGATTTGCCCGCCAGCACGATGTTGGAGATGAAGAAGCCGACGTAGATCAGCGCCGTGAAGAACACGATCAGCAAGGCCCCATAACGGCCAAACTGACCACGGCTCTGCACCATCTGCGGAATGCCCAGCTGCGGTCCCTGCGCAGAGGCCAAGGCGATGACCACACCCCCGAGAAGATGGCCCAGCGCGATGGCGACCAGGCCCCACAACAGGTTCAGGTGGAACACCTGGACCACCATGGCGCCAGTGACGATGGGCAGCGGCGCGATGTTGGTGCTGAACCAGAGGGTAAAGAGATCGCGCGCCTTCCCATGGCGCTCGGCAGGCGGAACGTAATCGACCGTGTGGTTCTCGACAAACGTGTGTTGCGATGACGGTTGGGACATGGTTTTCAGCTCGAAAGGTCGTTTTTATCGTTGTAAGGAAACCGCGTCTAGGCGGCCTCTCAGCTGAGGACCATATTATGGTATTCCAAGATTTTGACAACACTGCTTCGGTTTCTAAAACGGTAACTGATCCGGTTCAGCCACGGCGGCGAACGCGCTGCCATTCCTTCAAACCCCCTGTTCATGCGGCTTTGCGCCATTCATCGTGATTTTACAGCGAGGGAAAATTCCGCTTGCAAATCGAGTATTACGGTATACCATCAGACACATCAACGATAAAAAGCGGTCCACCGCTACCCCTTTCGAGGTACACGCCATGATCGACGCAACCGTCTACAAGAACGTCTTGGGCTCCTTTCCCTCCGGCGTCACCGTCATCACCACTCTGGACGACGACGGCTCGATCGTCGGCCTCACCGCCAGCGCCTTCTCGTCCTTGTCGATGGACCCACCGCTGGTGCTGTTCTGCCCCAACTACAGTGCCGACTCCTACCCGGTGCTGATCAAGAACAAGCGCTTTGCCATTCACCTGCTCTCCGGCGACCAGCAGGCCGAAGCCTACGCCTTCGCCAAAAAAGGCAAGGACAAAGCCGCCGGTATCGAGTGGACCTTGAGCGCGCTGGGCAACCCCGTGCTGGCCGGTGCCATCGCAGTGATTGAATGCGAGCTGTGGCGCGAGTATGAAGGGGGCGACCACGCCATCATGGTGGGCAAGGTGCACAACCTGATCGTCCCCGAGCAAGCCCCACGGCCGATGGTGTACTGCCGCGGCAAGATGGCCAGCCTGCCCGCCTTCGTCTGAGACGCCTACCGTTATCACTGACGCCTGGCGCGCCAGGCGAGCCTTTCACGCTTCGAGGAAAGCCCCATGAAATTTTCGTTGTTCGTACATATGGAACGTTGGGATGAACAGGTCAGCCACCGCCAGCTGTTCGAAGACCTGACCGAACTGACCCTGATGGCCGAGGACGGCGGTTTCAGCACCGTGTGGATCGGCGAGCACCACGCCATGGAATACACCATCTCGCCCAGCCCGATGCCACTGCTGGCTTACCTTGCCGCACGCACCGAGAAGATCCGCCTGGGTGCTGGCACCCTCATCGCGCCGTTCTGGAACCCTATTCGCGTGGCCGGCGAATGCGCCTTGCTCGATGTCATCAGCAACGGCCGCATGGAAGTGGGCCTGGCCCGTGGCGCCTACCAGTTCGAGTTCGACCGCATGGCCAACGGCATGCCGGCTACCGACGGTGGCAAGGCCCTGCGTGAAATGGTCCCGGTGGTGCGCAAACTGTGGGAAGGCGACTACGCCCATGAAGGCGAGGTGTACAAGTTCCCCACCTCCACCAGCGTGCCGAAGCCGTTCAACGCCACGCCGCCGATGTGGATCGCCGCCCGCGACCCGGACTCGCACAACTTCGCCGTGGCCAACGGCTGCAACGTCATGGTCACCCCGCTGATGAAGGGCGACGAAGAAGTGCTGGACTTGAAGAACAAGTTCCAGGCCGCGCTGGACAACAACCCGGATGTGCCGCGCCCGCAACTGATGGTGCTGCGCCACACCCACGTGCACAGCCCGTCGGAGCCTGAAGGCTGGAAAGTCGGCGCCCAGGCCATCTCGCGCTTCTATCGCACCTTCGATGCCTGGTTTGGCAACAAGACCGTGCCGGTCAACGGCTTCTTGGAGCCAAGCCCGGAGTCCAAGTTCGCCGAAGTGCCAGCGTTCCAGCTGGAGAACATCCGTAAGAACACCATGATCGGCACCCCGGAAGAAATCATCGCGCGCATCAAGTACTACCAGGAACTGGGCGTCGACGAGTTCAGCTTCTGGTGCGACAACAGCCTGCCCCACGCCGAGAAGAAGAAGTCGCTCGAGCTGTTCATCAACGAAGTGGTGCCGGCGTTCGCCTGAATTCCCATTGCCTGAAGTAGTTGCGGAATCAGCCCGCTCCCGGGGGCCGTCATGGCCCTCGCGAGCGGGCATTTTTTTGAGAAATGGACAGGCAGTCCCGGCCTCTTCGCGGGGCGAGCCCGCTCCCACAGAGGAACCTGGGAGCAGTGAGATACCTGTGGGAGCGGGCTCGCCCCGCGAAGAGGCCGGTACAGATACCGCAAGAATCAAGGCATCACCGCACCTTTCGTCCCCCAGCAAGAGATTTTTTTCGCCCCCTCTTGCACAACAAATATTATGGTATACCATCAGACAACAAGACCTGATAACCCTCACCAGGAGCCCCCCATGAGTTTCGAAATCCGCAAGATCGTCACCTACTGCGAAGAGACCCGCATCGAAGGCGGCAAAGCCACCGACACACCCGTGACCATGGTCGGCCTGGCCGTGGTAATCAAAAACCCATGGGCCGGTCGCGGTTTCGTTGACGACTTGAAGCCGGAAATCCGCGCCAACTGCTCCGACCTCGGCGCACTGATGGTCGAGCGCCTGACCGCCGCCATCGGCGGTGCCGACAAGATCGAAGCCTACGGCAAGGCCGCTGTGGTCGGCGCCGACGGCGAGATCGAGCACGCCTCGGCCGTGATCCACACCCTGCGCTTCGGCAACCACTACCGAGAAGCGGTACAGGCCAAGAGCTACCTGAGCTTCACCAACAAGCGCGGCGGCCCAGGCACTTCGATCCAGATCCCGATGATGCAGAAAGACGACGAAGGCCTGCGCTCGCACTACATCACCCTGGAAATGCAGATCGAGGATGCTCCGCGTGCCGACGAAATCGTCGTGGTCCTCGGCGCTGCCGACGGTGGTCGCCTGCACCCGCGCATCGGCAATCGCTACATCGACCTGGAAGAACTGGCCGCCGAAAAAGCCAACGCTCAATAACAACAACCAAGACGGGCCGGGGCGTGGCGTGCTTACCCGCCGCGCCCGACCTTCAAGGAGCGCCCTCCATGATTCAGCCTGTCGCTGAACGGACACCGGCCGGGACCAGTTACCTGGTCCAAGGCCAGGGCCAACCCGTGGTGCTGATCCACGGTGTGGGCCTGAACAAGGAAATGTGGGGCGGGCAGTTCGTGGGCCTGGCCAACGACTACCGCGTCATCGCCTACGACATGCTCGGCCACGGCCAGAGCGCGCTGCCTGCCGCCGACATCGGCCTGGAAGGCTACGCCGCGCAACTGCAAGAGCTACTCGACCACCTGCAAGTAGCCCAGGCCTGCGTGATCGGTTTTTCGATGGGCGGCCTGGTGGCACGGGCCTTCGCCCTGAGCTACCCGCAGCGGTTGTCTGCACTGGTGGTACTCAACAGCGTGTTCAACCGCACCCCCGAGCAGAGTGCCGGCGTGATCGCCCGCGCCGCTCAGGCTGCACAGCTGGGCCCCGACGCCAACGTCGATGCGGCCCTGGACCGCTGGTTCAGCCGCGAATACAAGGCTGCCAACCCCGCGCAGGTCGCCGCCATCCGCCAGGTGCTGGCGAGCAACGACCCGCAGGGTTATCACACCACGTATTCGCTGTTCGCCACCCAGGACATGTATCGCGCCGATGACCTGAGCACCATTGAGGTGCCGACGCTGATCGCCACCGGCGAACTCGACTCAGGCTCCACCCCGGCGATGACCCGGCAACTCGCCGCCCTCATTCCCGGCGCGCACAGCGTGGTGCTCCCCGAGCAACGGCATATGATGCCTGTGGAAGCCCCGCGGGAAGTCAACAGGATGCTCCTGGACTTCCTCAGCCAAGCCCGCACCCTCACCGAATCCGCCAAGGGGATTGTTGCATGACCCTCGTTCGTTTCCAGATGTGCATCGACGGCCAATGGCGCGATGCCCAGAGCGGCAAGACCTTCGACAGCCTCAACCCGGCCACCGCCCAGGCCTGGGCGCGACTGCCAGACGCTGATGAAGCCGATGTCGAGCTGGCCGTGCAGGCCGCCCAGCGGGCGTTCGACAGCAAAGCCTGGCGCAGCATCACTGCCACCGCGCGCGGCAAGCTGTTGCGCCGTCTTGGCGACCTGATCGCCGAGCACAAGGAGCACCTTGCCCAGCTCGAAAGCCGTGACAACGGCAAGCTGATCCGCGAAACCCGCGGCCAGGTCGGCTACCTGCCGGAGTTCTTCCATTACACCGCCGGCCTGGCCGACAAACTCGAAGGCGGCACGTTGCCGCTGGACAAGCCAGACCTGTTCGCCTACACCGTGCACGAGCCAATCGGCGTGGTGGCGGGCATCATCCCCTGGAACAGCCCGCTGTACCTGACCGCAATCAAGCTGGCCCCGGCCCTGGCAGCTGGCAACACCATCGTGCTCAAGCCATCCGAGCATGCCTCGGCCACCATCCTGGAGTTGGCCCGTCTGGCCCTGGAGGCTGGCTTCCCACCGGGCGTGGTCAACGTGGTCACCGGTTACGGGCCAAGCACCGGCGCGGCGCTGACCCGCCACCCCCTGGTGCGCAAGATCGCCTTCACCGGGGGCGCCGCTACCGCCCGCCATGTGGTGCGCAGCAGTGCCGAGAACTTCGCCAAGTTGTCGCTGGAGCTGGGCGGCAAGTCGCCGAACATCATCTTCGCCGATGCCGACCTGGACAGTGCCATCAACGGCGCCGTGGCCGGCATCTACGCCGCGTCCGGGCAAAGCTGCGTGGCAGGTTCCCGCCTGTTGGTTCAGGACGAGATCTTCGACGCGTTCGTCGCCCGCCTGGTCGAGCGCGCCAGACGCATCCGCATCGGCAACCCGCAGGACGAGGCCAGCGAAATGGGCCCGATGGCCACCGCCCAGCAGTTGGCCGTGGTCGAAAGCCTGGTCGCAGCTGCCAAGGCCGAAGGTGCCAAGCTGCACATGGGCGGCAAACGTGCCGAGGTTGAAGGCGAAGGCTGGTTCTACGAGCCGACCTTGTTCGAGTGCGACAGCAACTCGATGACCATCATGCAGGAAGAAGTCTTCGGCCCTGTTGCCGCGGTCATCCGCTTCAAGACCGAGGAAGAAGCCCTGGCGATCGCCAACGACTCGCAATTCGGCCTGGCCGCCGGCATCTGGACCCGTGACCTGGGCCGTGCCCATCGCCTGGCCCGCGACGTGCGCTCGGGGATCATCTGGGTCAACACCTACCGCGCCGTGTCGGCCATGGCACCGATCGGGGGGTTCAAGAACAGCGGCTACGGCCGTGAGAGCGGCATCGATTCGGTGCTGGCCTATACCGAGCTGAAGACCGTGTGGATCAACCTTTCCACCGCGCCCATGCCCGACCCGTTTGTGATGCGCTAGGAGGTAGCACGAGATGATCGAACCAGGCATCTACAAAGACGTGATGGGCTCCTTCCCCTCCGGTGTCACGGTGGTCACCACCCTGGATGCCGACGGTGCCATCGTCGGCATCACCGCCAGCGCGTTCAGCGCGCTGTCGATCGACCCGGCGCTGGTGCTGTTCTGCCCCAACTACGCCTCCGACACCTACCCAATCCTGCGTAACAGCAAGCAGTTTGCGATCCATCTGCTGTCAGCTGACCAAACGGCCGAGGCCTATGCCTTCGCCGGCAAGGGCAAAGACAAGGCCAAAGGCATCGACTGGCACCTGAGCGAGCTGGGCAACCCGTTGCTGGCCAGGGCCACGGCGATCATCGAGTGCGAACTGTGGCGCGAGTACGACGGCGGTGACCACGCGATCATCGTCGGTGCGGTGAAGAACCTGGTGCTGCCGGCCGAGCCGGTGACGCCGATGGTTTACCACAAAGGCAAGCTCGGCGCCCTGCCGCCCCTGGGCTGACCTTGAGACCGCCGGGGCTGCTTTGCAGCCCCCGTTCCACATGTTTCTTCCGGAGTAGGGCACATGAACAACGAAAAGTACGAGAAAGGTCTGAAGGTCCGCACCCAGGTGCTGGGCGAGGATTACGTCAACCGCTCGATCCAGAACGCCGACGAGTTCACCAAGCCATTGCAGGAACTGGTCACCGAGTACTGCTGGGGCCATGTCTGGGGCCGCGATGGCTTGTCGCTCAAAGAGCGCAGCATGATAAACTTGGCCATGATTTCCGCGCTCAACCGGCCCCACGAGCTCAAGCTGCATATTCGCGGCGCCTTGCGTAATGGCCTGAGCCGTGAACAGATTCGCGAGATCCTGCTCCAGGTCGGCATTTATTGCGGCGTACCCGCGGCGGTGGACAGTTTCCGCCTAGCCCGCGAGGCGTTCGCCGAAGCCGATGCGGAGTCCACCCGTTAACAACGGGCTGTTCGAACCACTGCAAGGAGTGCCTCGGTTCGGGGTGCTCCGCCCTGTTGGCGCAACAGCCTCATAAAGAGCGCACCTGATGAAACGCCAGCCACTCGACGACAGCTTCAAGGTCAACCGCAACCCCGTTACCCTGCGCGAAATCGTGCTCGACAAGCTGCGCGGCGCAATCATGAACTTCCACCTGCTCCCGGGCGACCGCCTGGTCGAGCGCGACCTCTGCGACCGCCTCGGGGTCAGCCGCACCTCGGTGCGTGAAGCGCTGCGTCACCTGGAATCTGAAGGCCTGGTGGAATTTGCCGATGCCAAGGGCCCGCGTGTAGCCATCATCACCCTGGAAGATGCCCGCGACATCTATGAGCTGCGCTGCGTGCTCGAAGGGCTGATCGTGCAGTTGTTCACCCTCAACGCCAAGGCCAAGGACATCCGTGCCCTGGAGCGGGCGCTAGAGGTCAACCGCGAAGCGCTCGAGGATGGCGAACTGCAACAAGTGCTGGACTCGGTGCAAGGGTTCTACGACGTGCTGCTGGAAGGCTCCGGCAACCAGGTGGCGGCCCAGCAGCTGCGCCAGTTGCAGGCGCGCATCAGCTACCTGCGCGCCACCTCGGTATCGCAGGAGAACCGCCGCGGCGCCAGCAACCGTGAAATGGAAAAGATCGTCGAAGCGATCAAGGGCGGCGACCCGCTGGTGGCTCACCAGGCTTCGGTCGATCACGTGCGCGCCGCGGCCAAGGTGGCACTGGACTATCTGCGCCAGAAGCAGGACGACAACACCGCCAAGGTTCGTGACATCGTCGAGCCCCTGGCCCTCAAGGAACCTCGCATAGGCCGCTGACCATGCCCACCGCCCCGCGCTATTGCCCGCACTGCACCACGGAACTGGCCCGGGGCGTTCCCACAGGCGACACCCACGCACGCCTGCACTGCATCGCCTGCGGCTATATCCACTACATCAACCCGAAGATCATCGCCGGCTGCATCATCGAGCGCGATGGCAAGTACCTGCTGTGCCAGCGCGCCATCCCGCCGCGCCCCGGCACCTGGACCCTGCCTGCAGGGTTCATGGAGGCGGGTGAAACGACCGAACAGGCGGCGCTGCGCGAAGTGTGGGAAGAGACCGGCGTGCGCGCCGAAATCGTCTCACCGTACTCGATCTTCAGTGTGCCGAAGATCAGCGAGGTGTACATCATCTTCCGCGCCATCGCTACCGAGGAAACCGGGCAATACGGGCCGGAAACGCTGGCCTACACATTCTTCGAGCCTGACCAGATTCCTTGGGAGCAGATCTACTACCCCGCCATCCGGCAGATTCTCGAACGCTACATTCTGGAGCGGCAGGCAGGGGTGTACGGGATCTACATGGGGAATGACGATACCGGTAAGGTGCATTTCATTCGCTAGGCGGTTCACCCTCATATGGGCCGATACCACCACCACAAAGCACTCGCTAAACCGACATTCTCGGTGCACCCTTATGATCCTAGGTAAATGGATCGGAACAGCACATGGCTAAATGGCTAGACGGCGGCGGGCTGATGGCCGAACGCATTCGTAACCACGACTGGGCCGCCACGCCTCTGGGCCCGATCGACGGTTGGCCCGATGTGCTCAAGACCACCGTGGCCCTGTGCCTGGCCTCGCGCTTTCCCCAGGCCATCCTCTGGGGGCAACACCTGATCACCCTGCACAACGACGCGTTCGTCCAGATTCTCGGCAACAAACCGCAGGCCCTGGGCAAGCCGTTTGGCGAAGTGTGGCAGGAAGCGTGGAGCGACATTGCCTGCCTGGCCGACCGTGCGATGGCCGGAGAAGCCGTTTACATCGAAGATTTTGCGTTGACCATCGAGCGCAGTGGCCGCCCGGAACGCGCCTATTTCACATTCTGCTACAGCCCCATCCGTGACCAGAACGGCGCAGTGCTGGGGATGCTCGACACGGTCACCGAAACCACCCATAACGTCGTTACCAACCAGCGCCTGCACTTTCTCGACACCCTCGGTCGCGCGGTGGCCAATGCCACCGACCCGGAACGGATCATGGCGATCACCACGCGCCTGCTGGTCGAGCACCTCACGCTGTCCAGTTGTGCCTATGCCACGATGGAGGGTGACGAAGACGGTTTCACCATTCGTGGCGACTATGTCGCTGCGGGATCGCCAAGGTTGCTTGGCCATTACCACCTGACCGACTTTGGCCGTTTGGCGGTCAGCCGCCTGCGCGCTGGGCTGCCCTTGGTAATCAACGACAACCTGAGCGAACTTGCACAGGAAGAGGCCGCGACGTTTCAAGCCATCGGCATCACGGCCACCATCTGCATGCCCCTGATCAAGGAGGGTCGCCTCACTGCGCTGATGGCCATCCACGACAAGGTGCCGCGGCAGTGGACGGGGTACGACCAAGCATTGATCAGCGAAGTGACCGAACGGTGCTGGGCACATATCCAGCGCGCCGAGGCTCACCAGAAAGTGCGCGAGACCATGGCCGCGCTGGGGGCGCTCAATGCCACGCTGGAACACCGTGTCGAAGAACGCACCACGCAGCTCTTGCACACCGAAGCAGTATTGCGCCAGACGCAGAAACTTGAAGCCATCGGCCAGTTGACCGGTGGCGTTGCCCACGACTTCAACAACCTGCTCACTATCATCCGTTCATCGCTGCACTTTTTACAGCGCCCCAACCTCGACGAAGGCCGCCGCGAGCGATACCTCAAGACCATGGCCGAAACGGTCGACAGAGGCGCGAAGCTGACCGGCCAACTGCTCGCGTTTGCGCGTAGGCAGGCCCTGAGCCCACAGGTATTCGACGTCGGGCCTCGCCTGCAAGCCATGGCCGAGATGATCGATACAGCCACGGGTGCCAGAGTCGAGATACAACTGGAGCTGCCCGCTGCGCCCTGCCATGTTCGCGCTGACCTCAGCCAACTTGAAACCGCGGTGGTCAACTTGATGCTCAACGGGCGCGATGCGATGGCCGGGGAAGGGCTTTTGCGCCTGCGACTGCAGGCCAACCAGGGCATGCCTGGCCTGCGCGGCCAGTCAGCGCAAGCCGGGCCGTTTGCGGCCATCTCCGTGCTGGACAATGGGGTCGGAATCGCTGCGCAGTTGCTCGACCGCATTTTCGACCCGTTCTTTACCACCAAGGCACCCGGTGAAGGTACAGGGCTTGGCCTTTCCCAGGTTTTCGGTTTTGCCAAGCAGTCCGGTGGAGACGTCGAAGTGACCAGCGTGGCGGGCCAGGGCACAACCTTTACCCTGTATTTACCGCAAGAGGCAGCGCCTGACGAACAGGCCGATGTCGACAACGCCGTTGGCCCACCCCAGGTGAGCGGCGCGCAGCGGCGGATCCTGGTGGTGGAGGACAACCCCGACCTGGGTCATTTTACCGCTCAGATTCTTGAGGAACATGGCTTTCGCATCAGCTGGGCGAGGTCGGCGCAAGACGCCCTGGCGCAGTTGAGCCACAGCGCGGGAGACTTCGATGCAGTGTTCTCCGATGTCGTCATGCCAGGCATGGACGGCTTGACGCTGGCCCGCGAAATACAGCGCCAGTGCCCACAACTGCCAGTGATCCTGACCTCCGGCTACAGCGAAGCGATTGCTGAAGAGGGGCATCATGGCTTTGCGTTCCTGGCCAAGCCGTATTCGGCTGAACAGGTATGCCAACTGCTCGGCAAAGTGCTCGGAGCTTGAAGGGCCGTCAAGGCCTGGCAGTCAACAACCGCGCCACACTTTGCGCCAGCTCGGCCTGCCGGTAGGGCTTGCGCTCGCGCATCTGTTGGGCAAAGCGCGCTCCGGTCATCTGGGCCATGACGTGATCGGTCACCAGCACATCGGGCATCCAGCCCCGCGCCACCCGTTGCAGCGCCGCCGCTGCACTGGCGGCCTCGATCACCTCATAGCCCAGGTCGCGCAACTGCGAGGCCGTGGCATGGCGCACAATTTCCTCATCGTCCACCAACAGTACCCGCCTCGCCCGGTCCGCCTGCGGCGCTTCAACCAGGTCGCTGTCAGCGCACACCGCGGCGCTGTCGCTGATCGGCAGCCACAGGGTGGCTTCGGTCCCCTGCCCTGGCTGCGAACCAATAGCGAAGCCACCGCCAGACTGCAACGCCAACCCTTGCACCATCGGCAGGCCCAGGCCGGTACCCTTGCCTACACCCTTGGTGGAATAGAACGGCTCGATGCAGCGGCGCAACTGCTCTTCGTCCATGCCACAACCGTTGTCGCGCACCTGTAGCCAGGCCAGTTGTGCGCCCACCAGCCCGGCCGGCCGGTGCGGCCCATCGCCAGCAAGCCCGGCGCTGATGCTCAATGAACCGCCATCGAGCATGGCGTCACGGGCGTTGACGACCAGGTTGAGCAGCGCCAACTCCAGCTGATGGGGGTCGACGACCACGGGCGCCAAAGCCGGGTCGACCAACACCTGCACCTCGATGGTCGGCCCCAGCGAGCGGGCAATCAGTTCGCGCATGTCTTCCACCAGCGCCGCCAGCGACACGGACTGGGGCTTGAGGGTCTGCCGACGGGCGAAACTGAGCAGGCGCCCTACCAGGTTGCGTGCCCGCTCGGCCGCCTGCAAACCCCCTTCGATCAGGCGCGGGGCTCGCTCGGACTGCGGGTGCCGATGCATGAGCTCGAACGAGGCGATAATTGGGGTGAGCATGTTGTTCAGGTCATGGGCAATGCCGCCGGTCAACTGCCCAATCATTTCCAGCTTGTGCGCCTCGTGCAATTGCAACATCGCCGCTTCGCGCTGGGCCAATACAGCAGCAACACGTTCCTCCAGGCTGTGGTTGAGCAGGTGCAGGGCGTGCTCGGCGCGCGCGTGGGTAATGGCCGCCCACGCTTGCTTGGCGGTTTCTTCTGCGAGCTGGCATTCGTCTTCGACGCATTGTCGCGGGGTGTGAAAGTGTACGCCCAGCATTGCCTCCAGGCGGCCGGCACGCAGCACCGGCACGTGCAGCGTGGTACGCAGGCCAGCGTGCTGCACCGAGAGGCTGTCGTGAACCTGCTGGACCACCTGGCCCGCCACCAGTTGCTCACGCAGTGACGCACCAAAGGTCGCGTAGCAATGCTGGCCCTGCATGGAGAGCACGCCGTCTGCCCACGCGTGCGTCACCTTGAAACCCGTGCCGTCCCCCAGGTCTTCTGCGAAATACACCTGCATCGCCCCCAGTTGCTGCGCCAGCCGGCTGACGGCATAGGCCTCGATGCGATCTGCCTGGCCCAACCCGGGTAGGGTCCGGCCCAGGTCCAGCAAGAACGCCTGGCGCTGCTGGAAGCGCACGCGCTCGGTGGTTTCGGTGACCAGGCACAGCACCCCGCCGACCGTGCCATCGGCCTCGCGTACCGGGGAGTAGGACAGGTCGAAGTACACGGTCTCGCCCAGCCCGCGGCGCTCTATATAGAAGGGGCGATCCTTGGCCGAGAAGGTCTGGCCCGTCTCGCGTACACCACGCAGCAGCGGTTCGAGGTCGTCCCACAGTTCACTCCAGTGCTCCTGGCCTGGCCGCCCCAACGCTTGTGGGTGCTTGTTACCAATGGTGGGTACATAGGCATCGTTGTAAAGCGCCACGTAAGCCTCACCCCAGAACAGCACGAATTGCGCCTGTGCCGGTAACAGGGTGGCCATCACTGTCTGCAAGTGTGGTGACCAGGTGTTTGGCGGGCCGAGTGGTGAATCGCGCCAGTCCATGGTCTGCAGCAGGCTACCGATGGCACCGCCATTGAGCAGGAAGTGCAGTGGCGGATTATCGAGTTGTTGAAGGGGTTTCATCGCTGGGAAGTCCCGGGCACATAGCCATCCGTCTGAGGATAGGAGATGTGCAATCAACGGTTCGTTCCACTCGAATTCACCAGTCGATCAACGGCGCATGTCCGCCAGCGTACGCAGCGTCCCTCAGGCCGTGGGTGGCTTCAGGCCAATTGGCTCACGATCAAGCCCAGGGCGACTGCAATCATCGCCATGCCCGATACCCTCCCCACCATTTTCGCCGCACCGGGCCGGGTGCTCAGCACCGCCTTGGCCCCATACCCCACCAACAGATAGACCACCAGCGAACTGCCCAGGTGCACCAGCCCCAGCAGCAAGATCTGCAGCGGCACCGGCCAGCTCGACTGAGGATCGGTGAACTGCGGCAGCAACGCCAGAAAAAGCAGGAACACCTTGGGGTTGAGCCCGCTTACGCAAAAGCCTTTGAATGCCCAGCGCGAACCGGACTCGCCAACACCGGCCTGCCCCGCCTGGGGCACCCCCGGGTCTAGCAACAGGTTGCCGCCCAGCCACAGCAAGTAGGTACAGCCCGCCAGCGTCAACAAGGTAAGCGCCAGCGGGTGCCCCACTACCAGGCTTCCCACCCCGGCCGCCACCACGAGGGTTGCCAGAAAATGGCCAGACAACATACCCGCCACCGCCGGCATTACCCATCGTCCACGCATCCCAGCCGAGATGGCATAGGCCCAATCGGCACCGGGGGTAATCACGAACAGCAACGATACGGCCCAGAACGCCGTCAGCACACTGATTGCCACTTGAGTCTTCCTTCACACCATTTTTGGGATGAAGAAAGCGTACGGATTCCAACGAGGGATTTTCTTTCGTATATTTTCCCCTACCCTCCAATTTGTGGAAGATCCTTCTCAGTGGACAGAACTGACCGCAAGATTCTTGCCGAGCTGCAAAAAGATGGTCGCCTTTCGGTAACAGAGCTGGCTGACCGCGTGGGTCTTAGCCTGTCGCCGTGCCATCGACGGCTTCGGGCGCTGGAAGAGGCCGGCGCCATCCTCGGTTACCATGCCCGCCTGGCACCGAGCGCACTCGGGCTGAATTTCGCGGCGCTGGTGTTCGTCACCCTGCGTGAGGTCACCCGCCAGCCGGTGGCGGATTTTGAAGCAGCATTGGGCGCCATCCCCCAGATCGTCGAGGCGCAGCGGTTGTTTGGTGACCCAGACTACCTGCTGCATGTGGTGGCCAAGGACTTGCCGGCGTTCCAGAAGCTGTATGACGAACAACTGACCAGCATCCCCAATGTAAAGCGGCTGAGTTCCACCCTGGTGATGAAAGAAGTGATTCAGGACCGCTTGTTGCCAATGTAGGGGCGCTGACCCTGCACTGTAAATGCACACCCTGCACCACCCTGGCCCACCCCGCACGGCCCCATTTGCTCGCGAACCCATCAACAGCGGGGCTTGCAGCCCGGTGGCCCGCTCCTTGCTATCACTCATCCCTTAACCTTTTGTCAGCCTTAGGTTTTTTAAGGTTTATGGGTACATATTTACTAATTTCTCGTTCCCCCCGCACACCCCATCATCGCTCCAACAAGAACGCGTCGCCCTTCGCCGGCACGCACCCGGGCAGCACCCGATGCCCTACCTTGCCTTGGAGTCAGTCATGACCAGTGCAGCCAATTCGGCACCCCTCATAGAAAAACACACGATCGGCTACGTGCCCCCGCAAGACCGCCATGGAAAGGTAAGGGATCTGTTCACACTGTGGTTCGGCGGCAATATCGCGCCGCTGCCCATCGTCACCGGCGCCCTGGGCGTGCAGCTGTTTCACCTGAACCTGGTATGGGGCATCGTCGCCATCCTGGTCGGTCACCTGGTCGGCGGGGTGCTCATGGCCCTGCACTCGGCCCAAGGCCCGCAGATGGGCATCCCGCAGATGATCCAGAGCCGCGCCCAGTTCGGCTCGCTCGGCGCACTGCTGGTGGTGGTGATCGCCGGGGTGATGTACATCGGCTTCTTCGCCTCCAACATCGTCCTGGCCGGCAAGTCGCTGCATGGCGTGGTCGACGCCGTGCCCGTGCCGGTCGGCATTGTCATCGGCGCACTGGGCTCGGGCATCATCGGCATCATCGGCTATCGCTTCATCCACGTCCTCAACCGCATCGGCACCTGGGTGCTGGGCATCGGCATTGTGGTGGGCTTTGCCTACATCTTCACCCATGTGCAAAGCGACGACTTCCTGACCCGAGGCGGCTTCAACCTCGCCGGCTGGTTGGCCACCGTGTCCCTGGCGGCGCTGTGGCAGATCGCCTTTGCTCCCTATGTGTCGGACTATTCGCGCTACCTGCCGGCTGACGTGAAGGTGTCGTCGACGTTCTGGACCACCTACCTGGGTTCGGCCCTGGGTTCGAGCCTGTCGTTCATCTTCGGCGCCGTGGCGGTGCTGGCGATCCCGGCCGGCATGGACACCATGGACGCGGTCAAGCTTGCCACCGGCACCCTGGGCCCGGTCATGCTGGTGCTGTTCCTGCTCAGCGTGATCAGCCACAACGCCCTCAACCTGTATGGCGCGGTGCTGTCGATCATTACCCTGATCCAAACCTTCGCCTACCGCTGGATCCCCACCGCCAAAAGCCGTGCGGTGCTGTCGCTGATCGTGTTGGCCGCCTGCTGCGTAGTGGCGGTATTCGCCTCGGCGGACTTCATTGGCCACTTCGTCGACATGGTGCTGGTGCTGCTGGTGGTACTGGTGCCGTGGACGGCGATCAACCTGATCGATTTCTATGTGATCCACAAGGGCGACTATGACATCCAGTCGATCTTCAAGGTCGATGGTGGGATCTACGGGCGCTACAACCCGCAGGCGCTGCTCGCTTACGCGGTGGGCATCGTGGTGCAGATCCCGTTCATGAACACGCCCCTGTATGTCGGGCCGATCTCCGAGCACATCAACGGTGCCGATCTGTCCTGGCTGGTGGGGTTGGTGATCACCTCGCCGCTGTACTGGTGGTTGGCCAGCCGTGACAGTGCCTATCGTCGCCGGCAGACGAGTGCCAAACTGGCCGCCGCCGCGTAATCAGTTGCTGAATCGCCCCCCTCACCGGCCTCACGGCGAGGGGTCATGACGACCGCTAAGCACCTTCGGGCAGCAAACTGCGGTCGAACATGAACGGCCGCTCGCCCTGCGGGGTGTATTGATACAACTGTTGCGGCCTGCCCAGCCGTGGCTGGTTCTTCTCCCCGGTATCACGAACCCAACCCAGCTCGCGCAAACGCTCCAGACGCTTGCGCAGCGAGGTGTTGTTCACTGCCTGCCCCAGGCACGCCTGTACCGCCCCCAACGCATCGAGCACGGTGAACGTCTGCGCCAGCAAATACAGCGGCAGGCTGCTGTATACCGTCTTGGCCGCCAGCCGCTCGCGGGCCCGTTCCACCAGCAAGTTGTGATCGAACGGCAGCAGCATCTTGCGGCCCAATACACTGTCCAGGTCGAAAAACGACAGGTGCTCACCCTCTACCTGCTGCCCGGGATCGAGCAAGGCCAGGTAACAGGTACTCAGTGACCAGCCACGTGGATCGCGGAAGGCGTTGCCCTCAGTGCAGACCTGCTCCAGGTAACGTGGCAGTACCCTGGCCTTTTCACGCAAGGCGCGCTCGGCGGCGCCTTCGAGGCTGGTGTCTGCCGTCCGACCGTTGATGATGACCCCAGGCAAGGCCCATTGGCCGGCATGCGGCTCGCGCTCGCGGCGGTGCAATAGTACTTGCAGATGCTGGGCTTCGGGGGCCAGGCGCAAAGCGACGATATCGACGCTGGCCAGGACTTCGACTGTACTCAATTGCACACTCCACCGGTTGATAGCGCAATATTCCACCAGAGCATGTAAGTAAGGCAAGCTCAATTTCCTTTGAAATATAGGCCTTGACATACTTAATGCACCAGGTGAATTATATAGCCATTCCAGCAAGGAGGTCCCCCGATGAAAATCGCCAGTTTCGATGTCGACGCGCAAAACGGCTTCACCGCCAACGCCCCACAGGAACTGCCGGTGCCTGAGGGCAATGAAATCGCCGATGACCTCAACGCCATGGCACGACGTGCCGACCTGCGCCTGGGCAGCAAGGATGCCCACCCGGCCAATGCCGCCTGGGTGGTCGCCGACCCAGGGCAGATGCTGCGTCCGCTCACCCTGGCCAATGCCGACCTGACCTGGGTCAGCCACTGCGTGCCGGGTACGCCAGGTTTCGAGCTGCTATCCGGCCTGCCCGCCCCCATCGATTATGACTACTTCGTGTGGAAAGGCGTCGAGCCCGACCTGCATCCCTACGGCGCCTGCTACCACGACCTGGCCGAGCGGCGTTCCACTGGGGTCATTGAATACCTCAAGGTCCAGCAGGTGGGCGCGGTGATTGTCGGGGGCCTGGCGCTGGACTACTGCGTCAGTACCACCGCCCGCCAACTGCGCCAGGCCGGCTTCCAGGTGCTACTGTACTTGCCCGCCTGCCGCGCCCTGACTCAGGAAGGTGCGATCACGGCGTGCGGGGCACTGGCGGCAGAAGGCGTCATCCTTTGCGGCGACGAAGCGGCACTCGACCACCAGCTCTCTCTGATCAAGGAGGCCCGCCCATGAGCGACAGCGTTTTCGGTCCACACATCATTCAGAACCTGCTGGACACCGACTTCTACAAGATCACCATGATGCAGGCGGTGCTGCACAACTACCCCAATGCCGAAGTCGAGTGGGAGTTCCGCTGCCGCAACCGCGAAGACCTGTCCCCCTACCTGGCGGAAATTCGTCATCAGGTGGCGCAACTGGCAGACGTCACGGTCACCCACGACCAACTGGCGTACCTGGAGAAAATTCCCTTCATCAAGCCGGACTTCATTCGCTTCCTCAGCCTGTTCCGCTTCAACCTGCGCTATGTCCAGGTCGGCCTCGATGATGCCGGGCAATTGGCGATTCGCGTGCGCGGGCCCTGGCTGCACGTCATTCTCTACGAGATTCCGCTGCTGGCGATCATCAGTGAGGTGCGCAACCGTTATCGGTACCGCGAGGTGGTCATCGAACAGGTCGGCGAACGCCTGTACCAAAAGCTCGACTGGCTCAAGGCCGAGGCCAGCAGCGAGGAACTGGCAGGCTTTCAGCTGGCCGACTTCGGCACCCGGCGGCGCTTCTCCTACCGGGTGCAAGAAGAGGTGGTGCACATCCTCAAGCGCGACTTCCCCGGCCGCTTCGTTGGCACCAGCAACGTGCACCTGGCCCGCGAGTACGAGCTCAAGCCGATCGGCACCATGGCCCACGAGTGGTTCATGGCGCACCAGCAACTCGGCACGCGCCTGGTGGACAGCCAGGCCGCCGCACTGGAGTGCTGGGTCCGCGAATACCGAGGGCTGCTGGGCATCGCGCTCACCGACTGCATCACCATGGATGCCTTCATGGGCGACTTCGACCTTTATTTTGCCAAGCTCTTCGACGGCCTGCGCCACGACTCAGGCGACCCATTGGTGTGGGCGGAAAAAGCCATTGCCCACTATCAGCACCTGGGGATCGACCCAAAGAGCAAGACGCTGATCTTTTCCGATGGGCTGGACTTCGCCAAGGCGCTGCAGCTGTACCGCGCCCTGCAAGGGAGAATTCAGGTGAGCTTTGGCATCGGTACCAACCTGACCTGCGATATCCCGGGGGTCGAGCCAATGAACATGGTGATCAAGATGACCGCCTGCAACGGAGCACCCGTGGCCAAGATCAGTGACAGCCCAGGCAAGACCCAGTGCCGGGACGAAAACTTCGTGGCGTACCTGAAGCACGTGTTCAAGGTGGGCGATCGGCAGTTGGGGGGAGGTACGTTTTGACCCATACGCTCTATGTCGTCCGGCACGGCCAGACACAGTGGAACGCCCAGCATCGCCTGCAGGGCAGCCGGGATATTGACTTGAACCCTGTCGGTCGGCAGCAAGCGGCAGCCAACGGCCAAACCCTTGCCTGGCTACTCCCCCATGCCAGCCCTTACCAGTTGATCAGCAGCCCGATGCTGCGTGCGGCCACTACCATGAAGGCGATCGCACAAGCGCTCGGCCAGCATGAGGACGCCATTCGCTATGATCAGCGGGTTACCGAGATCTCGTTTGGTGCGTGGGAAGGCATGACGCTACAGGAGGTCTCGCAGCGCATGCCCGAGGCGTTCGACGCGTATGAAACCGACCCCTTTGCCTTCATCCCAATGGGTGGCGAGAGCTATCAACAAGCCTCGGTACGGGTGGCCGATTTTCTGCGAAGCGTCAGTGAGGACACGGTGCTGGTGACCCATGCCGGGGTTATCCGCGTGCTTTTGAGTCTTATGGCCAAGGTTGAACACCGGGCAGCCACGCAACTGGTCATCCCTCAAGACCAGATACTGATGGTGCAAGGCAGCGATTATCGCTGGATGCGCGCGTCAAAGGACCTGGAAGGTCGCTAACGCCGGCCCTTCAGCCCTCGGCAAACGGACCGACGCAAAGCTCCATGAACCGCGCCGCCGCCCGCGAGGGCGTGGCGGCGTGGGGCAGCAGGATCGAAAAGCGCCTGATCAGCGGCTGCGGGCCAATACGTACACGCCGCAAGGCACCATCCTCATGCCGGATCGACATGGCTGACACAAAGCCGATGCCCATGCCCGCCCGCACCGCCTCCTTGACCCCTTCTACCCCAGCGATTTCCAGCGCAACGCGCATGGCCACGCCATTGCGGGCGAAGGCCCGCTCGACGATCTGCCGCACACCCGAGCCCCCCTCTCGCAGCACCAACGGGTATCTGCCAAGGGCTTCCAAGGGCTGCTGGTCATCGGCCAACGGGTGCCCGGCCGGTACGATGGCGACAATCTCGTCTTCCCGCCAGGGGGTGATTTGCGTGCCCAGCGGCAATTCCTGCCCAGGCGGGCCTTCGATCAAGGCAATGTCCAGACTGCCCAACGCCTCGACGATTTCCGCGGTATTGCCATGGGAGGTCGTGACCAGCACCTCAGGGTAGCGCGCATGAAAGTCGGCGATCAGGTAGGGCAGCAGGTAGCTGGCCGGGGTGGTGCTGGCGCCGATGCGCAACGTGCCCCGCTCCAGCCCGCGCATGGCCTCGCGCAGCGCCTGAGCCTGGCGAAATGTCTCGCGCAGGCGCTCGGCATGAGCCAGCAACTGCTCGCCGGCAGCGGTCAGCCGCACCCCGCGCCCCGCGCGCTGGTAAAGCGGCTCGCCAAATGCCTCCTGCAGCAGCTTGAGTTGGCCGGACACTGCCGGCTGCGACAGATGCAGAGCCAAGGCCGCATGGCTGATGTTGCCGTGTTCGGCAACCGTGGCGAATGTTATCAGCTGTTCCGGGGTCATGAGTTGAAAATATCAGCTAAATGGATACCTGGCATCCTGAATTACGATTTTTTATAAGCTTATAACCGAATTAACGTAGGCCTTGTCGAAACACCTTCCCGGAGGACTCACATGGCCACGGTTCCGTCCCACCCTGCCTTCACGCCTACCCTCTCTACCCGAGGGCGGCTCAACGGCATCCTGTTCGTCGCGCTGTTCGCACTCGCGGTCACTCAACTGGCGGCACTGCCTGCCATCGCCCACCTGGGCATCAGCCCATTGATCGTCGGCATCGTGGCGGGTGCCTTGTATGGCAACGCACTGCGTGATGGGGTGCCGGCAAGCTGGGCGGCGGGCATCAACTTCTCTGCCCGTGGCTTGCTGCGCATCGCGGTGGCCTTCTTTGGCCTGCGGGTCAGCCTGCAGGAAATCGCCGAAGTGGGCTGGTCGGGGCTCACCGTTTCGCTGCTGGTAGTGAGCAGCACCCTGCTGATCGGCCTGTGGTGCGGCATGAAGGTGTTCAAGCTGGACCGCGACACCGCCCTGCTGACCGCTGCCGGTAGCGCGATCTGTGGCGCTGCAGCGGTACTTGCCTTTGAATCGGCCCTGCGCAGTGCACCGCACAAGAGCGCCATGGCCGTCGGCAGTGTGGTGCTGTTCGGCACTTTGTCGATGTTCCTTTACCCCCTGGCGATCAACGCCGGCTGGCTGCACCTGGACACCCTGGGCGCCGGCCTGTTCCTGGGTGGAACCGTTCATGAAGTGGCCCAGGTGGTGGGCGCCGCGAGCAATGTCAGCCCCGAGGCCACTCACATCGCCACCATCGTCAAGATGACCCGGGTGATGTTGCTGGTGCCGGTGCTGCTGGTGGTCGGTGTATGGATCAGCCGTGTGCGCCGGCCCGGCCAGGCACAAGGCAATGGCCGCATCGCCATGCCTTGGTTCGCCTTCGGCTTCCTCGGCTTGGTGCTGGTGAACTCGCTGCAGGTATTGCCGGGCAGCGTGACCCAGGCAATCAACAGCCTCGACACCTTTGCCCTGACCATGGCCATGACTGCGCTGGGCATGGAAACCCGCTTGAGCCAGATCCGCCAGGCCGGGCCGCGGGCCCTGGCGACCGGGGCGCTGCTCAACCTGTGGCTGCTCGGTGGCGGGCTGGCCATCACACTGGGCGTGCAGAAAGTGTTCGGATGACCAGGTCGGATCAGTTTCGCTCTCTTTGCGGGTAGACCTGCCCCGAACCAGCGGGAACCTGTGGGGGTGGGCCTGCCCGCGAAGAGAGCGACCCAGGCCTTAGGCTTTTTCCATCCCCCCCTCGTTGCCGCGCACATTTGTCGGTATGGTGGTGTCAAAGAAGGATGTTTTACCTGCACAGGAAAGACTTAGATGCCCCAACGCAATGTCATCAATGCATCCGTCAGCCCCAAAGGCAGCCTGGAGACGCTGTCGCAACGTGAAGTCCAGCAACTGAGCGAAGTCGGTACCGGTAGCCTCTACACCCTGTTCCGCCAGTGCGCCCTGGCCATCCTCAACACCGGCGCCCATGTCGACAATGCCAAGACCATCCTCGAGGCTTATCAGGACTTCGAGGTACGCATCCATCAGCAGGACCGTGGCGTGCGCCTGGAGCTGCTGAACGCTCCGGCCGATGCCTTCGTCGATGGCGAAATGATCGCCAGCACCCGCGAAATGCTGTTCAGCGCCCTGCGCGATATCGTCTACACCGAAAGCGAGCTGGCCAGCCAGCGGATCGACCTGGAAAGCTCCCAGGGGATCACCGACTACGTCTTCCACCTGCTGCGCAATGCGCGCACCCTACGCCCGGGCGTGGAGCCGAAAATGGTGGTGTGCTGGGGTGGCCACTCGATCAGCACCGAGGAATACCAGTACACCAAGAAGGTCGGCCACGAGCTGGGCCTGCGTAAACTGGACGTGTGCACCGGCTGCGGCCCAGGCGTCATGAAAGGCCCGATGAAGGGTGCAACCATCGCCCACGCCAAGCAACGCATGCATGGCAGCCGTTACCTGGGCCTGACCGAACCGGGTATCATCGCCGCTGAAGCGCCCAACCCCATCGTCAACGAACTGGTGATCCTGCCAGACATCGAAAAGCGCCTTGAGGCCTTCGTACGTGTCGGCCATGGCATCATCATCTTCCCTGGCGGTGCCGGCACGGCCGAGGAGTTTCTCTACCTGCTCGGCATCCTCATGCACCCGGACAACCAGGGCCTGCCCTTCCCGGTCATCCTTACCGGGCCACGCAGCGCCGAACCGTTCCTGCTGCAGTTGCACGCCTTCGTCGGCGCCACCCTTGGCGAGGCTGCGCAGCGCCACTACCAGATCATCATCGATGACCCAGCCGAAGTGGCCCGGCACATGGTCGAGGGGCTCAAGGAGGTCAAGCAGTTCCGCCGCGAGCGCAACGATGCCTTCCACTTCAACTGGCTGCTGAAGATCGACGAAGGCTTCCAGCACCCTTTCGACCCGACCCATGCCAACATGGCCGAACTGGCCCTGCGCCGCGAACTGCCGGCCCATGAACTGGCCGCCAACCTGCGCCGGGCGTTTTCCGGGATCGTTGCCGGTAACGTCAAGGACAAGGGCATACGCCTGATCGAAGAGCACGGGCCGTACCAGATCCGCGGTGACAGTGCGGTGCTGGAGCCACTCGGCCGCCTGTTGCAGGCGTTTGTCGACCAGCACCGGATGAAACTGCCCGGCGGCGCGGCGTATGTGCCCTGCTACCAGGTAGTGGCCTGACGGCGAAGCCCGTCTTGCGGCCCAACCGCCGGCTTGCCGGTGATTGGGCCTGTTCGTCCGCTACCTGACAGGGCTGAACGCTGTGCGATCAACCAGGCGAATGCTGTCGCGTCCGCCGCGCTTGGACTGATACAACGCCACATCCCCCTGCTCGATCAACGCCGCCAAGCTGGCCGGTGGTTGGTCGAACAGGTTGGCGCCGATGCTCAAGGTCACCGCCTGCGGTGTCGGCATGGCCTGTTCGGCAAACTGTTGAAACTGGCCCCGTAACACACCGCCCAGTTCCACCACCCGTTCGCTGCTGGCATCGCCGAACAGGATGACGAACTCATCGCCCCCCAACCGCGCTGCCAGCGCACGTTCCGGTAACACCGCACGGATCATTTCGCTGAGCGCCACCAGCAAACGGTCACCGGCGGCGTGGCCATGCAGGTCATTGACCAGCTTGAAGTTATCGATGTCGATCAGCAGCAACGCCCCTGGCCGCGCCGGGCTAACCTCCTTGAACAGGTGCGTGGCCCGCACTTCCAGGGCGCGGCGGTTGTACAGGGCAGTCAACGGATCGCGCGCGGCCAGCCGGGCAATCCGTTCTTCACGGCGGTAGCGCACGGTGCCGGTCATCGACAGGGCAATCAGCATGATCGCCATGGCCCCTTCGACCAGGGATATCTGGATGATCAGGCCACTGAACGTCGCCAGGTCTATCAGCGTGCCGGGGGTTATCGCGATGGCAGCCTTGGCTATGTAGAACACCCCATGAATGAGCAAGACATACCGCAACTGCACAGCCCCCACGCTCAGCGACCGGCCATGGGGGCGCAGCAACCAGCAGGCCTTGAGCGTGAGCAGCGCCACCAGCAGCGAATTGGCCATCAGCATGACCTTCGACCACTGCGGCCCGACAGGCAGGAACAGCAAGGCACACCACACAACCACAAGCAACAGCCAGGCGCGCGACAGACGGGCCTGGGTAAAGCGCACAACGCCCATCAGGAACAGCGCGTGCGCCACCACCAGCAAGCCGTTGGCAAACCAGATACCGATCAGCAACAGGCCGATGCCCCGCAGCAGCGCCAGGGTCGAACCGACGGTGATGGTGGCAAATCCCGCGCTCCAGAACAGCAGTGATGCGTCGCGGACGCTGCGCCACTCGATCGCCAGGTACAGTGCAGCGGCGGCCGCCAGGGCGATGGTGATGGTCAGCATCGTGGGTGGATCAAGCGCCATGAATGAATTGGCCTATCTGGTTAATATGGGAAGCGCCAGATTGTATTCCTTTGGTATGACTTTTCAGAGGGGCCGGTCACGCATGAGCACCCAAATGAATGTAACCGGTAGCACCTGCCTCAAAGCACCCGCTTGATCAGCGGCGCCAACCGGCTGTAACGCAAGCGACGCAATAGTTTGCGCACTTGCGCAGGGTGCTCGGCCTTCAGGCCCAGCGCTTGCGCCGCCGCGATCTTCGGCGCGTGCCGGCGTATGCTCTCCAGCTCCCTGTCCCGGGGCACCCGCCACTGCCCCTGCGGATCGTCGATCAGCAACCCGTTCTCCAGGTCCAGGTTGAACCCGCGTGGGTTGAGGTTGTTACCGGTCAGCAGTGAGTAGCGTTGGTCGACCCACACGCCTTTGGCATGAAAGGTATGCCCAGGGTCGTTCCAGATCCGCACCACCAACTGCCCGCTGGCTAGGGCGGCGTGGCGACGCTGGGCGAAAGCCCGCAGGTTGTCCTCGTAGAGGTAAGGCAGCGCGCCACTGGCGCTGAACGGTTCACCGGGGGTGATGTAGAAGTCGTTGGCGGTGCGGTCGCCAACGATCAACTCCACCTGCACACCGCGCGCCAGGGCTTGGTCGAGCTCACGCATCACCACCCGTGGTGGGTTGAAGTAAGGAGTGCTGATGATTATCTGCCCACGGGCTGCCGCCAGCAGCGCGCAGAGCGCACGGTTGAGCGGGTTGCCACGCCCCACGCCCAGCAGCGGGACGACCCGCAGGCCCTGCCCTGGTACCGCCGCCGGCGCGTCATACGCCATGCGCCGCAGCCGTGCACGTAGGCGGCGGATATCGCCGCGCAGGCTGCGGGTGGCGGGTGGCTCCGGCAGGTCGAGGCGCGGCGTGGCAGTGGAGTGCAGCAGGCGCCGGACCAGGTCGACCATGGCATCGGCCAGCGCGGGTGATTGGAACAGGTGATAACGGTCCAGGCGGTAACGGTCGAAGCGGTGCAGGTAGACATTGTTGAGGCTGGCACCGGTATACAGCACGCAATCATCGATCACGCTGCCTTTGAGGTGCAGCACACCGAACAATTCGCGGGTCTGCACCGGCACACCATGAATGACCACATCCAACCCGCGCAGCTGGCGCTGCGCCTGATACCAGGCGGCGTTGCCCGGTTGCCGCCCAGCCCCCAGCAGGCCACGCCGGGCCCGGAACCAGTCGACCACGACGACGATTTCCAGCCCCGGCCGCGCCGCCTTGGCCTGGTACAGGGCATCGAGGACCTCCTGCCCGGCCTCATCCTCCTGCAGGTACAACGCAACGATGACGATGCGCCGCGTCGCCGACGCGATCCGCTCGAGCAGGCAGGTGCGATAAGCCGCAGCATCGGGCAATAGCTGGATCGCTTCAGGCGCGATGGCGAAACCTGGCAATGCCGCCAGCATGGATTCGGGGTTCACGTACGTTCACCTTCTGTCTGCAATCGGGTCCATTCCTGGCCGCCATGCCCGGATGTAAGATCAGCCGGGCAACGACCCATAACAACAAGAAACATGCGAGGCCCGTTTTTCTCACTGCCCCCGACGCATTACGCCTTAGGACATTCAGGCGCTGCAAGAGCACTTCCCCGGTATCGTCATTTCCATATCGACCTGGAAGTGGCGGGATGGCCCCAGGCGCTGCTTTGCAGCCCAATCGCAGCACAAAGGCCGCTCCCACAAGGCTGTGTCACATTCAGCCTGTGGAAGCGGCCTTTGTGCCGCGACTGGGGTGCAAAGCGCCCCCGTTAGTTACGCCCCTATTTCAGATCAAACCTGTCCAGCTCCATGACTTTCACCCAGGCCGCAACGAAGTCCTTGACGAACTTGTCCTTGCCATCGCTGCTGCCATACACCTCGCTCAACGCCCGCAGTTGGGCATGGGAGCCGAACACCAAATCAACACGGCTGGCCGTCCATTTTACCTGCCCGGTCTTGCGATCACGTCCTTCGAAGGTTTCGTTGTCACCCGAGGTCGGTTTCCACTCCACGCCCATGTCCAGCAGGTTGCGGAAGAAGTCATTGCTCAGCTTTCCAGGCTGGTCGGTGAACACCCCGTGCTTGCTGCCACCGTGGTTGGCACCCAGTACGCGCAGGCCACCGACCAGTACGGTCAACTCCGGCGCGGTAAGGGTCAGCAATTGGGCTTTGTCCAGCAGTAGCTTCTCAGCCTTGACGCTGTACCGTGCCTTGGTGAAGTTGCGCAAACCGTCAGCCAATGGCTCCAGCACCGCGAACGACTCGACATCGGTCTGCGCCTGCGAGGCATCGACGCGGCCCGGATGGAACGCCACGCTGCCGGTGTATCCGGCCTCTTTGGCGGCCTTTTCCACCGCGGCAGTACCGGCCAGCACGATCAGGTCGGCCAAGGACACCTTCTTGCCGCCGTTGTTGAACTCGCCCTGGATCTTCTCCAGCGCCGCCAGCACCTTGTCCACGCCCTGGTTTGCAGGCCAGTCCTTCTGCGGCGCCAGACGCAGGCGCGCACCATTGGCACCCCCGCGCTTGTCCGAGCCGCGGAAGGTCGAGGCTGCCGCCCAGGCGGCGGAAACCAGTTCACCCACGCTCAAGCCCGAGGCGAGTATCTTGGCTTTCAGCTCAGCAATGTCCTGGTCGCCCACCAACGCGTGATCCACCTTGGGCAGGGGGTCCTGCCACAGCAATTCTTCGTTGGGCAGCTCTGGGCCGAGGTAACGGGCCAGCGGCCCCATGTCGCGGTGGATCAGCTTGTACCAGGCGCGGGCAAAAGCGTCCGCCAACTGGTCGGGATTGTCCTTGAAGCGGCGGGCGATCGGCTCGTAAATCGGGTCGAACCGCAGGGCCAGGTCAGAGGTCAGCATCGACGGAGCATGTTTTTTGCTCGGGTCATGAGCGTCCGGCACGGTGCCTGCCCCTTTGCCCTCTTTCGGCCGCCACTGGTGGGCACCTGCCGGGCTTTTGGTCAGTTCCCAGTCGAAGTTGAACAGGTTGTTGAGGTATTCGTTGCTCCAGCGGGTCGGGGTGGACGTCCAGGTTACCTCCAGGCCGCTGGTGATGGTGTCGGCCCCCTTGCCGGTGCCGAACTTGTTGGGCCAGCCAAGGCCCTGCAGCTCCAGTGGCGCGGCTTCCGGTTCGGCGCCGACGTTGTCGGCCGGGCCGGCACCGTGGGTCTTGCCGAAGGCATGGCCGCCGGCGATCAACGCCACGGTTTCTTCGTCGTTCATGGCCATGCGGCCGAAGGTGTCGCGGATATCCTTGGCCGATTTAACCGGGTCTGGCTCGCCTTCCGGGCCTTCCGGGTTGACGTAGATGAGCCCCATCTGCACCGCGGCCAGCGGGTTTTCCAGGTTGCGTTCGCCCGACAGGTCGCGGCTTTGTTCCTCAGGATGCTTGGCAGGCTCGGCCACCAGGTCACCCTGGCCAGGTGGTTGGGCCTTGAGCTGCTCTTTGCCGTAGCGGGTGTCGCCACCGAGCCAGACCTTTTCCGAGCCCCAGTACACGTCCTCGTCCGGCTCCCACACGTCCGCGCGGCCACCGGAGAAGCCGAAGGTCTTGAAGCCCATGGATTCCAGCGCGACGTTGCCAGTGAGCACGATCAGGTCGGCCCAGGAAATCTTGTTGCCGTACTTCTGCTTGATCGGCCACAGCAAGCGCCGTGCCTTGTCCAGGCTGACGTTGTCAGGCCAGCTGTTGAGCGGGGCAAAGCGCTGCTGGCCAGAACCCGCGCCACCGCGGCCGTCACCGATGCGGTAGGTACCGGCGCTGTGCCAGGCCATGCGGATGAACAGCGGGCCATAGTGGCCGAAGTCGGCCGGCCACCAGTCCTGGGAGTCGGTCATCAGGGCGGTCAGGTCTTGCTTGAGGGCCTGGAAGTCGAGGCTTTTGAACGCCTTGGCGTAGTCGAAGTCCGAGTCCATAGGGTCAGACTTCGCGGTGTGTTGATGAAGAATTCTGAGGTTGAGCTGGTCAGGCCACCAGTCACGGTTGGTGGTGCCGCCACCTGCGGTTTGATGGAACGGGCATTTCGATTCGTTCGACATCTGCTGTTACCTTTGGGTCGGTTATCCAGATTTCCGGTCTATGCCAGGTGTTCTTTCAGCCGAGCACATGGGCTCATGCCTACCCCTTCATCAGGTCGTGTCGGTCACGTACCGACACGGGCTTGCGACGCTGCAATGGGCGGGCGACGCGGCCTTGCACACAGGTGCTCAGGCGCCGCCCACACGCGCAATTCGCGGGGCCACGGTCAAGACTAGTCGAGCTTGGGCAGACTTCTAATAGAGTGGCTATTGGAGGGTAATAGGTTGGCTCTGTCAGGGGGCTTGGGTGCCGACCCGTTCACCGGTGGCCTCACGGTCTGCGCTGCATCCAGGCGGCCCCCAGACCGCTCAGGCAAATGATGGCAATCCCCAACAGGCTCGCGCTGTCCGGTACTTGGCGGTAGATCAGCAGGCCCAACAAGCCGGCAAACACGATCTGGCAGTAACTGAACGGCGCCAGCAACGCCGGGGCCGCATGGCGGAAGGCCTGGGTCAGCAGCAGGTGCGCGCTCATGCCAAAACCGCCCAGGGCCAGCATCAGCAACGCATGGTCCCAGCGCGGGACTTGCCAGAAGAATGGCACCAGCGCACTCATCACCAAGGTGTTGCACAGGCCGGCGTAGAAGTTGCTGGTTGTGGGGCTGTCATGGGCCGCAAGCATGCGTGTGAGCAATTGATAGAAGCAGAACCCCAGCGCCGAACCGAACGGGTACAGGATGGCCGGTGTGAACATTTCGCCGCCAGGGTGCACCACCACCAGCACCCCGACGAAGCCCAGCACCACCGCCACCCACTGGCCGACCGTTACCCGCTCCTTGAGCAGCGGCGCCGACAACGCGGTGACCAGCACCGGCGCAAGGAAGTTGACCGCTGTCGCCTCGGCCAGTGGCAGGTATTGCAAACCGGTGGTGAACAGCAAGCTGGTACTGAGCAGGCTCAATGCGCGCAGGGTCTGCAGCAATGGCCGCCGGGTGCGCAGCACGTTGAGGCCGGCCTTGGGCAGAAAGATCCCGGCCATCAGTAAGGTATGCACCAGGTAACGTGCCCACACCACCATGATGATCGGGTAGAGCCCGCCCAGAAACTTGGACAACGCGTCGTGGCTGGCGAACAGGAACGTTGCCACCACCACCAGGACGATACCGCGCAGCGGTTGGTTGACTCCGGACAGCGGTGTGCTGGAACTCATGGCGTACTCGACGGCGGCGCGGCGGCATGCTGCGCCAGGTGAAGGCGGGCAGAACAGCAAGGATTCTAGAAGAGAGACGCCTGCTTGAGGAAGCTCAATTAACGAGTTGGTTCAAAGGCCTGTGCTTTCCGTTCGCTGATCGACCACTTTCTGTGGTGCGCGCATGGTTAGGGGGTGGCGAAAAGCGCACCATCGGCTACGGACCCATAGCTGAACAAGGAGTTTTCATGCATAGGCTCACCACCCGCAACGGCCTCGACCTGCCCCGCATCGGCCTGGGCACCTGGCCGATGATCGGTGCCGAGTGCACCCGCGCAGTCCATCAGGCGTTGGACCTGGGCTACCGGCACATCGACACTGCTAGCGCCTACGACAACGAAACCGCCGTCGGCCAGGCACTGCGCGACAGCAGCGTGCCACGCGAACAGATTCACCTGACCACCAAGGTCTGGTGGGACCGCCTGGACCCCGCTGCCATGCGCCAGTCCCTGGAGAACAGCTTGCGCGCCCTGGGTACGGAACAGGTCGACCTGTTCCACATCCACTGGCCAGGTAAAGACTGGGACCTGGCTCGCAGCATCGAAACCCTGACCGCCTTGCGCGAGGAAGGCAAGGCTCGACACATCGGTGTGGCCAACTTCCCGCTCGGCCTGCTGCGTCAGGTGATCGAGACACTGGGTGCGCCGCTGTCGGCGATTCAGGTCGAATACCATGTGCTGCTCGGCCAGCAACCGCTGCTCGACTATGCCCGCCAGCATGATGTGCTGCTGACGGCCTACACCCCGCTGGCGCGCGGGCGCGCGGCGCAACAACCGGTGATTCAGGACATCGCGCACAAGCACGGCGTGCTACCGAGCCAGGTGGCGTTGAAATGGCTGCTGGATCAGGATGGCGTAGCGGTGATCCCCAAGGCCAGCAGCCGGGAGAACCAGCTGAGCAACCTGGCGGCGCTCGAGGTCCGGCTTGACGATCAAGACCGGGCGCGCATTGCCGGGTTGCCAAAGGATCAACGGGTGGTGAACCCGGACTTTGCGCCGGCCTGGAACAGCTGAGCACAGGGCCGCCCTGCGGCCCTTTCGTAACACAAGGCTGCGCCTACAAGGGCATGCTCACTTGCTTCAACCGCTCCCCCGCAGGCACCGGCCGCCCATACAGATAACCCTGAAAGTGCGAGCACCCCTCCGCGGCCAGCCGCTGCATCTGCTCCTCGGACTCCACACCCTCGGCTGTGGTCTTGATCATCAGGCTGTTGGACAGCTCGGTGATCGCGCGGATGATCGACATCGCCTCACGGCTGTCACACATGTCATGCACGAACGACTTGTCGATCTTGATCCGGTCGAACGGGAACGAGCGCAGGTAGCCCAGCGACGAATAGCCGGTGCCAAAGTCATCCAGCGAAATCGATACCCCCAGGTCTTTCAGCGCTCGCAAGGTCCGCACATTTTCTTCGCTGTTGCCCAGCAGCACCGACTCGGTGATTTCCAGCTCCAGGCGCTGTGGCGCCAGGCCCGAATCGGCCAGGGCAAGGGAAACGGTATGGACCAGGTTGGCATTTTTGAACTGCACCGGCGACAGGTTCACCGACACCGTCTGCTCACTGTCCCAGCTGGCCGCCTCCTGGCACGCCAGGTTCAGCGCGCGGATGCCGAGTTCGTGGATCAGCCCGGTTTCCTCGGCGATGGGGATGAAGTCCATGGGCATGACCATGCCGCGGGTCGGGTGCTCCCAACGCAACAGCGCTTCGTAGCCGGTTACGCTGCTGGTCTGCTGGTCCACCACCGGCTGGTAGTGCAGGTGCAGTTGGCCCAGGTGCAACGCGGTTCGCAAGTCGGTTTCCACCAGCCGACGCTGGCGCGCGGCAACATCCAGCTCGACGTGGAAGCACTCGTACCGGTTGCGACCATTGCGCTTGGCCTCGTACAGGGCCATGTCGGCATAGCCGAGCAGTTGCTCGGCCTGTTCGTTGTCGTCCGGCGCCAGCGCGATACCGATGCTCACGCCAACAGAAAACTGGTGGCCCTCGATCTGGAACGGTGGGCAGATCGCGTCGATCAGCCGTTGCGCGGTGTTACAGGCGGCGTCGCGGCTTTCCAGGCCGGTCAGCACCACGGCGAACTCGTCCCCACCCAACCGAGCCAGGGTATCGTGCTCGCGCAGTTCGCGGCGCAGGCGCTTGCCCAGCGCGCGTAGCAGCTTGTCACCGAAGGCGTGGCCAAGGGAGTCGTTGATGTTCTTGAAGTTGTCCAGGTCCAGGCACAGGGCAGCGGTCAGCCTGTCACTCTCGTGACCACGGACCAGCGCTTGCTTGAGGCGCTCGTTGAACAGCGTACGGTTGGGCAGCCCGGTAAGCGCGTCGTGGTGGGCCATATGGTGGATCTGCGCGTGGGCAGCCAGCTCTTCGGTGGCGTCTTCGGCCACGAACAGCACATAGTCGGCCTGGCCCTCGCGGTTCTGGCTGAGCAGCGCGCGGCTGCGCAGTGTGCGTGGTCCACACGCGGTGTCGACCCGGGTTTCGGCCGCATAACCTTTGGCATTGCGAGCCCCACGGCTGAGCTGCTGTTCCAGGTAATTGGCGGCGGCCGGTGCTAGGCATTCGCCGGGCAGTTGGCCAATCATGCTACTGCCGCGCCCGCCGAACAGGCGTTCGGCCTGCTGATTGGCCAGCAGGATACGCCGGCTTTGCAAGTCCTGAACAATGACACTGGCGGGAATGTTGGCGATGACCGAATCGAGGAACTGCGAGAGGTTGCTCATCTCCTGGCTGTACTGCTCGGCCAGCTCCTTGGCCTGTAGCAACTCCAGCTCCTGCTTGCGCCGTTCGGAAATGTCCCGGGTTACCTTGGCGAAACCCACCAGCCGGCCGCTGTCATCGTGCACCGCATCGATCACCACGTGGGCTTGAAAGGCCGTGCCGTCCTTGCGCAGGCGCGCGCCGATCTCCTCGAAGCGGCCGGTGCTGCGTGCCTGCTCCAGGTTCTGCTCGGGCAGCCCGGCGGCGCGTTCATCCTCGCTATAGAACAGCGAGTAGTGCTTGCCGACGATTTCCTCGGCAAGGTAACCCTTGGCCCGCTGGGCGCCGGGGTTCCAGTTGGCGACAATACCGTCGGGAGTGAGCAGGTAGATGGCATAGTCCACCACGCTCTGGATCAACAGCCGGTACATGATGTCGGGGCTTGCGACTAACGACATGGAATTTACCTGAACCTGCGACGCGCACGAAAGGACCCCCAACCCAGAGCGGGCGGGTCTTGATTGATAGGTGCTGGCATTATGCCGCGTGAGCGGATTTTGTGAAGTGGTTCACAAAATTTTGCTCAATGCAGCGCAGAGGTGACTCGGTAGGTGAGCAGGTCGGGATCATCGGCCACCACGATTTGCTGGACTGGCCGCAGTAGATCCGCCACAACCGCCTTGCAGAAGGCGACGGCTGTAGGATCCAGGGCATAGCAGCGCAGCAGCCAGTCCCCCGGCCCGTGCAACAGCTGGTGGGCCACGGCGCGCCCGATGCCCTGGCGGCGATAGCGTTTGAGGATGAACAGGTCGGCCAGCTCACTGGCGTCCATACCCGGCAGCTCGCTGCGCTCGACCAGCACGAAACCGGCGATGAACCCGTCCACCAGCACGAGGTTGGCGCTCCAGCCTACGGATTGCCAGTAGCGCTGCAAGTGCTCCTCGTGGATGTAGAAGCGGCCGTCCACCTCGACGTCCTCCTGCTCCCAGTCGGAAGACTCGTAGGCGTAGAACTGGTAGAGGTTGCGGATCAGTTCGGCCTGGTCAGCGGTGGTTGGCAGCAATTCGATGGGTAGCATGGGCAGGCTCGGGTAAATGAGTGATTCTAAGCCGTCTGGGTTGCTCGTCACGACCCTTTCATGGGCAACTCCGCGACACCTCAGTATTGCCACCCTCCCCTATTAGGGGTCATCCAATTGCCGCAACAGCCTCGATCTCGACCAGCATCCCGTCCAGCGCCAGCCGCGGTACCGGTATCAGCGTGCAGGTCGGCTTCATATGCCCACCCCAGGCCCGATCCGCCTCAGCCACCCACTGGCGCAGGCGTTCTTCACTGTGATCGACGATCAGCAAGGTAAGCTTGCACACCTGGTCGAGCCTGGCGCCCCTGGAGGCCAAGGCCGTCTCGACATTGGCCAATGCCTGGCGCGCCTGTTCGGCAAACACCGGCGATAACCGGCCTGTCGCATCTTCCCCGCCCTGGCCGGCAATGAACAACAAGCGGCTGCCGGCCTGCACCTGGGCAACATGGGAATAGGCATTGGCACTGGGGTCGTACAGGCCATGTGGGTTGGACAGTTCGAAAGGGTGGGTCATGGGGCGCTCCAAGTTAGGGTGAGCGCCCGAGTCTGGGACCTTGAGTTAGGTCGAGGTCAAGGGCTGGAGGTTAAGCAAAACCAGGCTCATTTCTCTTGCAGGACCGACCGGCCTTTCACGGCACGCGGCCCGCGCCAGGCCCAGACAAGCAACCCTGGAACCGGTGCATAGACGACGAAGACGACCCACAGCATCTTGCGCTCGGCGCGCCGGTCACTGCCGATGATGTGCCAGAGGGCGAAGATTTCCAGCAGGATGACCACAGCCGCGACAATGATCCAGATCGTTCCGATTTCCATGAGCACTCTCCCGTTGGCATGTACTGAGTTGGGTCGCAAACAGCGCCGAGGGTTCATTCGGATTTGCAACCCGCTCCAAGGCCCAGTTGCCTGCATACGACGTCGAATACCCCATGCCCACCCGGGCGATTGTCTTTACCGCAGCCAGCGGCCACACTCACCCGGCCAGCCAGGAAGCGGAGTCCAGAGTGCCCACCCCACGCCAGTTCAGCAAGAAGACCAGCACCAGCAACATGCTGCGGCTCAAGTCCGCCGCCGGTGACCCGCAGGCGCCCTACCGCGTCGATTTCGTTCTGCTCGAGCACTTTTCCATGGCCAGTTTTACCGTGGCCATGGACGTGCTGGTAACGGCCAACCTGCTGCGCGCCGACAGCTTCCGTTTTACCCCGCTGTCGTTGGACGGCGACCGGGTACTGAGCGACCTGGGGCTGGAACTGGTGGCCACGGAACTGGCCGTCGACGCATTGAAACAGCTCGACCTGCTGATTATCTGCGGCGGCCTGCGCACGCCACTCAAATACCCGGAACTCGACCGCCTGCTGGACGAATGCGCGGCCCAGGGCATGGCGTTGGGCGGGCTGTGGAATGGCAGCTGGTTCCTCGGCCGCGCCGGCGTGCTCGATGACTACGGCTGCAGCATCCATCCCGAGCAGCGCGCCAGCCTGTCCGAGCGCAGCCCGCAGACGCGCATCACTCCGGCCAGCTTCACCCTCGACCGCGACCGCCTCAGCGCCGCCAGCCCCAATGGCGCCATGGAACTGATGCTCGGGCTGGTTCGTCGGCTGTACGGCGATGGCCTGGCTGAAGGCGTGGAAGAAATACTGTCATTTTCCGGCGCCCGTTATCGCCAGGTCGGCCCCGGGGCGAAGAAGTCCATGAGCCTGCACCTGCGCACCATCGTCGAACTGATGGAAAACAACCTCGAGGAAACCCTCAGCCTCGATCAGCTCGCCGCCTACAGCGGCCGCTCCCGCCGGCAGATCGACCGGTTGTTCCAGGCCCAGCTGGGCACCTCGCCACGGCGCTACTACATGGAGCTGCGCATCACCAAGAGCCGCCGCCTGCTGCAGTATTCCGACCTGTCGGTGCTGGAAGTGGCAGTGGCCTGCGGTTTTGTCTCGGTGTCGCACTTCAGCAAATGCTACGCGGCATACTTCGGCTACCCGCCGTCACGCGAGCAACGGCTGGGCGAATGAGCGGCGCTCAGGCCTGGATGTAGCGCATCACTGCGTCGCAGATCATGGCCTTGTGGCGCAGCTTGACCTGCTCGTCGGCCAGGTCGATCTGGAAGATGTCGCCGAAGGTGTGACGGTTCGACACCCGATAGAAGCAGAACGAGCTCATCAGCATGTGCAGGTCGAGGACCTCGATGCCTGCGCGGAACACACCCGCTTCCACGCCACGCTGCAAGGTCCGGTTCAAGGCCTGGAGCACCAGGCTGCTCATCTCGCGGATGGCCGGGGTTTTCTTGACGTACTCGCCGTAATGGATGTTCTCGGTGCAGACCATGCGCACGAAATCGACATTGTGGTCGTGGTGGTCGAACGTGAACTCGGCCAGCCGGCGAATGGCCTGCTCGGGCGGCAACGACTCCAGGTCCAGGCTCTGCTCGGTCTTGCGGATGTCGCCGTAGAGCTTGATCAAGCATTCGACGTACAACTGCTCCTTGCTGCCGAAGTAGTAGTAGATCATGCGCTTGGAGGTGGCCGTTCGCTCGGCAATGGCATCCACCCGCGCGCCGGCCAGGCCTTGCTGGACGAACTCGTTGATGGCGACCTGGAGGATGTCCTCGCGGGTTTTCTCGGGGTTGTTCTTGCGCGACTTGCGTGTCCCTTCGATCTCGGGCTGGCCGAGGGGGGCTTCGGGATGGCTCATAGCTGCTCACGGGGTGTTTATTGGGATTTGGGGGGATTATCCGTGAGT
>NZ_BQHW01000027.1 GCF_021602025.1 Pseudomonas ceruminis | reverse complement strand
CCACTGGCCCTTCCCCCCGCCAATGGCCTAGACTGCATGAATTGCCGTATTCGCGTGTTTGCTCAAGGCCCCTGCATGTCCGATCCCCGCTATCAAATCGACGTCAGCGTCGTGACCCGCTACCTCAAAGAACAATCCGACCCCGAAAGCAGTCGTTTTGCCTTCGCTTACACCATCACCGTACAGAACAACGGCTCGGTAAAAGCCAAGCTGATGTCTCGCCACTGGCTGATTACCAACGGTGATGGCGAAGTGGAGGAAGTGCGCGGCGCCGGTGTGATCGGGCAGCAACCGACCATCGAACCCGGCCAGAGCCACACCTACAGCAGCGGCGCCGTCATCAGCACCCGCGTTGGCACCATGCAGGGCAGTTATCAGATGTTCGCCGAAGACGGTAAACGCTTCGACGCCGAAATCGCGCCCTTCCGCCTGGCCGTGCCGGGGGCCCTGCACTGATGGCCACCTATGCCGTCGGGGACCTGCAAGGCTGTCTGCAACCCCTCAAATGCCTGCTCGAACGCGTCAAGTTCGACCCCGCCGTGGACCGCCTGTGGCTGGTCGGCGACCTGGTGAACCGCGGTCCCGAGTCGCTGGAAACCCTTCGTTTTCTTTACTCGATCCGCCAGTCACTGGTCTGCGTGCTGGGCAATCATGACCTACACCTGCTGGCCGCGTGGCACAACGTCGAACGCCTGAAGAAAAGCGACACGCTGCGCGAGATACTCGAAGCGCCAGATGCCGATCAACTGATGGATTGGCTGCGCCAACAGAAGCTGCTGCACTATGACGAGCCACGGGGCATCGCCCTGGTCCATGCCGGCATTCCGCCGCAGTGGACGCTAGGCAAGGCGTTGGAGCTGGCCGGTGAAGTCGAAGCAGTGCTGCGCGATGACGGGCGGCTGAAGCTCTACTTGGATGGCATGTACGGCAACGAACCGACCAAGTGGAGTAAGAACCTCAGTGGTATCGAGCGCCTGCGGGTGATCACCAATTACCTGACCCGCATGCGCTTCTGCACCGCCGAGGGCAAGCTCGACCTCAAGAGCAAGGAAGGCCTGGGCACCGCACCGAAGGGCTACAAGCCCTGGTACGCGCACAAGGATCGCCGCTCACGCCATGTGCAAATCATCTTCGGCCATTGGGCCGCCCTCGAAGGACGCGTCGACGAGCCGGGCATCATCGCCTTGGACACCGGCTGCGTATGGGGTGGCACCATGACCCTCTACAACGTCGACAGCGGTGACTATCACCGTTGCGACTGCGCCGACGACGGCACCGTCCGCCCACCGGCGCAACCCGCTAAACTCAACGATCACCCCTGAAGGAAGCCGTCCCCATGAGCGAATTCAAGCGCATCCCTCCCGAGCAGGCGTTGGCTCTGCGCGCGCAAGGTGCGGTCGTCGTCGACATTCGCGACCCGCAAGCCTTTGCCGCCGGCCACATCACCGGCGCCAAGCACCTGGACAACCATAGCGTTGCCGATTTCATCCGCAACGCCGACCTCGATGCCCCCACGTTGGTGGTCTGCTACCACGGCAACTCCAGCCAGAGCGCGGCCGCCTACCTGGTAGGCCAGGGCTTTTCCGAGGTGTACAGCGTCGACGGCGGCTTTGAGCTGTGGCGTGCCACCTACCCGGCCGAGACAGCCCAAGGCGCCGCTGAATAATTTTTTCATTTTTACTGCAGCCCGCGCCCCACGCGGGCTTGCGCCTCACCTGACGAACGGTCGCCAGCAACTTCTCCGCCGCTTGCCCTTGACCTTGCGGATAACCAACTATTCTTAAGCGCAGGCCATCCAAAAAAAGGGGAGAGCCGGTACACCGGCGTGCGGGTCATCGGTAGCGTTACAGGGTGTTCTGGGGGGTATACAGCAATCGGCGAACCCGGTTGCATGCCAGCATCAGCTGACTGATCCGGCGTCGTCTCCACGTATCGAGCGAGGTGACGTCATGAGTATTTTTAGCCACTTCCAACAACGCTTCGAGTCTACGCGCCAGGAAGAACTCTCGCTGCAGGAGTACCTCGAGCTGTGCAAAGAGGATCGCAGTGCCTACGCCTCGGCGGCTGAAAGGCTGTTGCTGGCCATCGGTGAGCCGGAACTGATCGACACCTCAAGCAACTCCAGACTGTCGCGGATCTTCTCCAACAAGGTGATCCGTCGGTATCCGGCCTTTGCCGACTTCCATGGCATGGAAGAGTGCATCGACCAGATCGTGTCCTACTTCCGCCATGCCGCCCAAGGCCTGGAAGAGAAGAAACAGATCCTCTACCTGCTGGGCCCGGTAGGTGGCGGTAAATCGTCGCTGGCCGAGAAACTCAAGCAACTGATGGAGAAGGTGCCCTTCTACGCGATCAAGGACTCGCCCGTCTTCGAATCGCCACTGGGCCTGTTCAACGCCACCGAAGATGGCGCCATTCTCGAGGAAGAGTACGGGATCTCCCGACGCTACCTGAACACCATCATGTCGCCATGGGCCACCAAGCGCCTGCAGGAATATGGCGGCGATATCAGCAAATTCAGGGTGGTCAAGCTGTACCCATCGATCCTTAATCAGATCGCCATCGCCAAGACCGAACCAGGCGATGAGAACAACCAGGACATCTCGGCCCTGGTGGGTAAAGTGGATATCCGCAAACTCGAGGAATTCCCGCAGAACGACGCAGACGCCTACAGCTACTCCGGCGCACTGTGCCGGGCCAACCAAGGCCTGATGGAATTCGTCGAAATGTTCAAGGCGCCAATCAAGGTGCTGCACCCATTACTCACCGCCACACAGGAAGGTAACTACAACAGTACCGAAGGGCTGGGCGCCATCCCCTACTCCGGCATCCTGCTGGCCCACTCCAACGAATCGGAGTGGCACACCTTCCGCAACAACAAGAACAACGAGGCATTCATCGACCGGATCTACATCGTCAAAGTACCGTACTGCCTGCGCGTCAGCGACGAGATCAAGATCTACGACAAACTGCTGGTCAACAGTTCGCTGGCCAAGGCCCATTGCGCGCCGGACACGCTCAAGATGCTTGCCCAGTTCACCGTGCTTTCGCGCCTCAAGGAGCCGGAAAACTCCAACATCTACTCCAAGATGCGTGTCTACGACGGGGAAAACCTCAAGGACACCGACCCCAAGGCCAAGTCGATCCAGGAATACCGCGACGCGGCGGGGGTGGACGAGGGCATGAACGGCCTGTCGACCCGCTTCGCCTTCAAGATTCTTTCCAAGGTATTCAACTTCGACCCGCATGAGGTCGCGGCCAACCCGGTGCACCTGCTCTATGTGCTGGAACAGCAGATCGAACAGGAACAGTTCCCAGCCGAAGTGCGTGAACGGTACCTGCGCTACCTCAAGGAATACCTGGCGCCGCGCTATATCGAGTTCATCGGCAAGGAAATCCAGACCGCTTACCTCGAATCGTACAGCGAGTACGGCCAGAATATTTTCGACCGCTATGTGCTGTACGCCGATTTCTGGATCCAGGACCAGGAATACCGCGACCCGGAAACCGGCGAGATCCTCAACCGCATCGCCCTCAACGAAGAGCTGGAGAAGATCGAGAAACCAGCTGGCATCAGCAATCCGAAGGATTTCCGCAACGAGATCGTCAACTTCGTATTGCGAGCCCGTGCCAACAACAATGGCAAGAACCCGAGCTGGCTCAGCTACGAGAAGCTGCGGGTGGTGATCGAGAAGAAAATGTTCTCCAACACCGAAGACCTGCTGCCGGTCATCAGCTTCAATGCCAAGGCCAGCAAGGAGGACCAACAGAAACACAACGACTTCGTCACGCGGATGGTGGAGCGTGGCTATACCGACAAACAGGTGCGCCTGCTGTCGGAATGGTACCTGCGGGTCAGGAAATCGCAATAAAGCGGCGAGCTACAAGCCGCACGCTGCAAGCCGAACGGGGTTGGCGCCCGCGCCCTCACCACGGCTTGCAGCGGCGGTGGCTGCGTTTTCTTGCAGCTTGAAGCTTGTGGCTTGCAGCGCGTTGTTTGCAGCTGCATCCAGTCACCGGAGGGCCCATGAGCTACGTTATCGACCGACGCCTGAACGGCAAGAACAAGAGCACGGTCAACCGCCAGCGCTTTTTGCGGCGGTACCGTGAACACATCAAGAAAGCCGTCGAAGAGGCCGTGAGCCGCCGCTCCATCATGGACATGGAGCATGGCGAGCAGATCAGCATTCCGGGACGGGACATCGATGAACCGGTGCTGCACCATGGCCGAGGCGGCAAGCAGACCATCGTGCACCCAGGCAACAAAGAGTTCACCGCCGGCGAACATATCCCCAGGCCTCAAGGCGGCGGGGGTGGCGGTGGCCGTGGCAAGGCCGGCAACTCCGGCGAGGGCATGGATGACTTTGTCTTCCAGATCACCCAGGAAGAATTCCTCGAATTCATGTTCGAAGACCTCGAACTGCCCAACCTGGTCAAACGCCACCTGACCGGTGCCGATACCTTCAAGACGGTGCGCGCCGGCATCGCCAACGAAGGCAACCCCTCACGTATCAACATCGTCCGCACCCTGCGCTCGGCCCACGCCCGGCGCATCGCCCTGACCGGCAGCAGCCGTGCGCTGCTGCGCGAAGCACAGAAGGAACTGGCCCGGCTGAAAGTCGAAGAACCAGACAACTTTACCGACATCCAGGAAGTGGAGCAGGAAATCGAACGCCTGAAGGCGCGAATCAATCGCCTGCCGTTCCTCGACACCTTCGACCTCAAGTACAACCTGCTGGTCAAGCAGCCCAACCCCAGCTCCAAGGCGGTGATGTTCTGCCTGATGGACGTGTCTGGCTCGATGACCCAGGCTACCAAGGACATCGCCAAACGCTTTTTCATCCTGCTGTACCTGTTCCTCAAACGGAACTATGACCGCATCGAAGTGGTGTTCATCCGCCACCACACCAGTGCTCGCGAAGTCGATGAGGAAGAGTTCTTCTACTCACGGGAAACCGGCGGCACGATCGTTTCCAGCGCGTTGAAGATGATGCAGGAGATCATGGCCGAACGTTACCCGGCCAGTGACTGGAACATCTACGCCGCCCAGGCCTCCGACGGCGACAACTGGAACGACGACTCGCCAATCTGCCGCGAGATCCTCTCCAAGCAGATCATGCCCCACGTGCAGTACTACACTTACGTCGAGATCACCCCGCGTGAACACCAGGCGTTGTGGTATGAGTATGAGCGTATTGGCGAGGCCTTCCCCGACACATTCGCCCAGCAGCAGTTGGTATCGGCCGGCGACATCTACCCGGTCTTCCGTGAACTCTTCCAGCGCAGGTTAGCCACATGACCGCCAGAGCACAGAGACGCCAACCCATTTCCACCGGGTCTGAGTGGACGTTCGAGCTGATCCAGACCTACGACCGGGAAATAAGCCGCCTGGCCGAACGGTACGCCCTGGACACTTACCCCAACCAGATCGAGGTGATCACCGCCGAGCAGATGATGGACGCATACGCCTCCGTCGGCATGCCGCTGGGCTACCACCACTGGTCCTACGGCAAGCAGTTCCTCAGTACCGAGAAGTCCTACAGCCGCGGCCAGATGGGCCTGGCCTACGAGATCGTGATCAACTCCGATCCGTGCATCGCCTACCTGATGGAAGAAAACACCATGTGCATGCAGGCACTGGTGATTGCCCACGCCTGCTACGGCCACAACAGCTTCTTCAAGGGCAACTACCTGTTCCGCACCTGGACCGATGCCAGCTCGATCATCGATTACCTGGTATTCGCCAAGCAGTACATCGCCCAGTGCGAAGAGCGCCATGGCATCGATGCCGTCGAAGACTTGATCGACTCCTGCCATGCCTTGATGAACTACGGCGTCGATCGCTACAAGCGCCCCTACCCGATCTCTGCCGAGGAAGAACGGCGCCGGCAGAAGGAGCGCGAGGAGCACCTGCAACGCCAGATCAACGACCTGTGGCGCACCATACCTAAAGGCGCGGATAAAGGCGGCGAGCGCGATGATGCGCGCTTCCCTGCCGAACCCCAGGAAAATATCCTGTATTTCATCGAAAAACACGCCCCACTGCTCGAACCCTGGCAGCGTGAGGTGGTGCGTATCGTGCGCAAGATTGCGCAGTACTTCTATCCACAGCGCCAGACGCAAGTGATGAACGAAGGGTGGGCGACCTTCTGGCACTACACCCTGATGAACGACCTGTATGACGAAGGCTTGGTCACCGACGGCTTCATCATGGAGTTTCTCCAGTCGCACACCAGCGTAGTGTTCCAACCGGGCTTCGACAGCCCGTACTACAACGGCATCAACCCGTATGCCCTGGGTTTTGCCATGTACACCGACATTCGCCGCATGTGCGAACACCCCACCGAAGAAGATCGACGCTGGTTCCCCGACATTGCCGGCAGTGACTGGCTATCGACCGTCAAGTTCGCCATGAGCAGCTTCAAGGACGAAAGCTTCATCTTGCAGTACCTGTCGCCCAAAGTAATCCGCGACCTGAAGCTGTTCAGCATTCTCGACGACGACCAGCGGGACGACCTGTTGGTGCCGGCCATCCATGACGAAGCCGGCTACCGAGCCATCCGCGAGCAATTGGCTGCCCAGTACAACCTCGGCAACCGCGAGCCCAACGTGCAGATCTGGAGCATCGACCGCCGTGGCGATCGTTCCCTGACCTTGCGCCACCAGCAGCACAACCGCAAACCGCTGGGTGATTCCACCGAAGAAGTGCTCAAGCACTTGCACCGGCTATGGGGCTTCGACATCCACCTGGAGACGGTTCAAGGCGATCAGGTGGTCAAGACCCACCATATGCCACCGCGCGGCGAGCACGGCGAGAGCGGCGACTATGGACGCATGGACCTGGCCGTCATCCATCACCTCTAAGCGCATGTGCACTACCCTTGCCGCCGACAGGGTATCCTGTCGGCAGTAATGGAGGCTGTACATGCACATCTACAAAGTCGGCGGCGCAGTCCGCGACCGTCTGCTCGGGCGCCCGGTCAGTGATACCGATTGGCTCGTGGTGGGCGCCACCGTCGAGGAAATGCTTGCCAAGGGGTTTCGCCCGGTAGGTGCCGATTTCCCGGTTTTTCTGCATCCCAAGACGGGTGAGGAATACGCCCTGGCGCGTACCGAACGCAAAAGCGGTCGCGGCTACGGCGGTTTTACCTTCCATGCCAGCCCGTGCGTGACACTCGAAGAAGACCTGACCCGTCGCGACCTCACCATCAATGCCATGGCTGAGGACGATCAGGGCAATATTCTGGACCCCTATGGCGGTCGAACGGACCTCGAACAACGCGTTCTTCGCCATGTTTCCCCGGCATTCGCCGAAGATCCCTTGCGTGTTCTGCGTGTCGCCCGCTTTGCCGCGCGCTATGCCCCGCTGGGCTTCCAGGTCGCCGATGCAACGCTGGAGCTGATGCGTCAGATCAGCGCTTCGGGCGAACTGCTGGCATTGACCGCCGAACGCAGCTGGAAAGAGATTGAACGGGCGTTGATGGAGGACGAGCCACAGGTGTTCATCGAGGTGCTGCGCGATTGCGGCGCCTTGAAGGCGCTGATGCCTGAACTCGAGACCCCAGCGGCATCGCTGACGGCACTCACGCAGGCCGCCAAGCATCACCTTGCCCTGCCTGTACGCTGGGCGTGCCTGCTGCACGGGCTGGATCTTGCCTCGCTCAAGGCACTCAACCAGCGTTTCAAGGCACCACGGGAGTGCCAGGAATTGGCGATGCTGGTGGGTGAATTCGCTGCGCAGGGGCACAGCGCGTTCGAGCTTGAGCCTGAAGCGTTGCTGGCGCTACTGCAGCGGTTCGACGTGTACAGGCGACCCCAGCGGTTCGAGGATTTTATTACCGCGTGTGAGATGCAAGCGTTGGGAGAGCGACGACCCGATTATCCACAGGCGCAATACCTGCGCGCTGCGGCAGCAGCGGCCAGGGCAGTGGACGTCAAGCCGTTGGTGCAGGCAGGGCTGAAGGGGCAGGCGCTGGGCGAAGCGCTCAAAGCAGAGCGGCTGAAAGCTCTGGAAGCTTACAAGGCCTCTGCATAAACCCGACTTCTAGGGTGCTCACACAGGCCTTTCACGGGCAAGCCGCGAAAGGCCTGGCAAGACGTCGGTCAAGACGGGGTCAGTTGCAGCCCCCGCCACTCAAACGCCACTGGCGCCAAGACCTGCTCGATACGCGCTTCTTGCCACAATTGCGCCATGGGCTTGCCCACCCCTGGGTGCACCAGTTCAGGGGCCAGCAACGACAATGGCCATAGCACGAACGCGTTTTTCAAAATTTCGGCCCTGGGCAACACCAGCCCATCGAACGTACCGTGCAGATCGTCATACATCAGCACATCGATATCCAGCGGCAAGCCCTTGCGGTCAGGCGCATAGCGACCATTGTCAGCTTCGATGAACTTGAGCCGGCGGTCGAGCTCCATCAAGGGCAACGGGGTCTTGCCCGTCACCACAAAATTGATGAACGGCCCGCTCTTGATCCCCACCGCCTGGCTCTCGAACACTGGCGAACAGCGCATGTCGGTAAGGAGGCCCGCCAGTGCATCGAGCCCGGCGCACAGATGCGCATGGCGATCGATGTTGCTGCCAAGGCCCAGGTAAACCGTGCTCAAAGACATCCGCGCTCGATCTCCACGCCAACACCGCCACGGGCCGCGGGAACGGCGCCCGGCTTGGTGAGTTTCAGGCGCACCCAGGGAATGTGGAACTCTTCCATCAGGGCCGCGACCAGACGCTCGGCAAAGGTCTCCACCAGTTCGAAGCGCGCCTGCTCGGCAAAGGCCTGGACGCGTGCCGAAACGCTGGCGTAGTCCAGCGCCAGGGTCAGGTCATCGCCGGCCGCCGCCGGGCGATTGTCCCAGGCGAAACTCAGGTCCAGGCGCAGGCACTGACGAATATCCCGTTCCCAGTCGTAGGCACCGATAACGGTATCGACTTCCAGGCCTTCGATGAACACTCTGTCCAAGCACTTCTCTCCACAGCACGACAAGGGCGACGGGCGCCGTTAGAATCAGGGCGTCCTCGCCCGGAATAGTTAGCATGTTTTGGTTACTGGCGTTGCTCGCCTACCTGCTCGGCTCGCTGTCCTTCGCCATCGTCCTCAGCCGCCTCTCGGGCAGCCCGGACCCGCGTTCCAGCGGTTCGGGCAATGCTGGCGCCACCAACATGCTACGCCTGGCGGGCCGTAAAATGGCGATCCTGACCCTGCTTGGCGACCTGTGCAAGGGCTTGTTGCCGGTGTTGCTCGCGCGCCTGGCCGGGCTAGACCTGCAGGAGCAGGCCTGGGTCGGCGTCTGCGCGGTGCTTGGCCACCTGTTTCCTGTGTATTTCCGCTTCCAGGGTGGCAAGGGCGTGGCCACCGCCGCCGGCATGCTCATGGCCCTGTACTTCCCTGCTGCGCTGCTGGCCATCGGTGCCTGGCTGCTGACGTTCTACCTCACCCGCACCAGTTCGCTGGCAGCGCTGGTGGCCACTCCGCTGACCCTGCCACTGCTGGCCTGGCGCGAACCTGAGGCGCTGCTGCCGATCAGCGTGCTCACCGTGATGATCGTCTGGCGGCACCGCAACAATCTGCGCGACCTGTTCGCCGGGCGCGAGCGCCACTTCTGACGCCCGCGCGGCCTTCATACCGGCGGCAACTGTTCCATTGGCCAGCGCGCCTGCACGCTGATCGCCAGGTCCTGTTGCTGCCCGGCCAGCAGCCGCTGGCAGCCGGCATAGGCGATCATTGCGCCATTGTCGGTGCAGAACTTGGGGCGGGCGTAATACACATTGCCTTTGATACCGGCCAGCATGTCCTCCAGGGACGCACGCAACGCCTTGTTGGCGCTTACCCCGCCGGCAATCACCAGGCGCTTGAGGCCCGTTTGCTTCAGCGCGCGCTTGCACTTGATGGTGAGCGTCTCCACCACCGCCGTCTGGAAGGCCAGGGAGACGTCGCAACGGGTTTGTTCGTTGTCGTCACCCGCATTGCGGCACTGCTGCCAGGTGTTCAGGGCAAAGGTCTTCAGGCCACTGAAGCTGAATTCCAGGCCCGGGCGGTCGGTCATCGGCCGCGGGAAAACGAAGCGTCCAGGTACACCCTGTTCGGCGAGGCGGGCAATTTCAGGCCCACCGGGGTAGTTGAGGCCGATCAGCTTGGCGGTCTTGTCGAACGCCTCGCCGGCGGCATCGTCCAGGCTTTCGCCCAACAGCTCGTAGCGGCCGATGCCATCGACGCGCACCAGCTGGGTGTGACCGCCAGAGACCAACAAAGCGACGAACGGGAATGCTGGCGGGTTTTCCTCCAGCATCGGCGCAAGCAGATGGCCTTCCATGTGGTGCACGCCAATCGCCGGAATATCCCAGGCGAACGCCAGGGCCTGGGCGCAGGAGGCGCCGACCAGCAATGCGCCGACCAGGCCAGGCCCGGCGGTGTAGGCGATGGCATCGATCTCGGTGGCCACGCAGCCGGCCTCGTCCAGCACCTGGCGAATGAGCGGCAGCATGCGCTTGACGTGGTCACGCGAGGCAAGCTCGGGCACCACCCCGCCAAAGACACGGTGCAGGTCGATCTGGCTGAACAGCGCATCGGCCAACAAACCGCGTTCGCTGTCGTATAATGCGACGCCGGTTTCGTCGCAGGATGTTTCCAATCCCAGTACTAGCATGGGCTCGTCCCTTGTGGGGGCTGAATTCGAAGCCGCGCATGATAGTCCCCGTGCCGGGTGCCGACCAGCGGTTTTCGATCAGAGGCTTTGCATTCCGGCGTGCTAAGGGTTAACATCCGCAACCCTTGAAAACCGACGTTCTCCAGCACACCTTTGTTTTGCCAGGAGCACGTCTACCCCGGTAATGAATTAAGGTAGCCCTGGATGCCAGCCGTCAAAGTTAAAGAGAACGAACCCTTCGACGTAGCTCTGCGTCGTTTCAAGCGCTCCTGCGAAAAAGCCGGTGTACTGGCTGAAGTTCGTAGCCGCGAGTTTTACGAGAAGCCGACCGCAGAGCGTAAGCGCAAAGCAGCTGCTGCTGTTAAGCGTCACGCCAAGAAAGTTCAGCGCGAACAGCGCCGCGCCGTTCGTCTGTACTAATACAGGCGTTCTACGCAAAGCTTCTGCCCTGCCCGGCTCACCGCCGGGCCGATGGCAGCGGTTTGTTTCAACCTTGAGCAGCTAGCCCAAGGCGCTTGTCGCAACTTGCGGTGGGCAAACAGCGTCACGCGTCAGAGCTGGTTTCGACCAGTCGTGCACGTCCTCACTGACGAGCCCCCGGTTTAGCTGGTGGCTGCCGACGAGCACACACCTCCTCGCACTTCCCGTAGCAGCACTCGCCCCAACCGGCGCGCTAGCGATTAGACTTGCCAGTTGCCAGATAACGAGACTGCCATGGCCGGGCTGATTCCCCAAAGCTTCATTGACGACCTGATCAACCGCCTCGACATCGTCGATGTGGTGAGTTCACGCGTCCAGCTGAAAAAAGCCGGCAAGAACTACTCCGCCTGCTGCCCGTTTCACAAGGAAAAAACCCCTTCCTTCACGGTCAGCCCCGACAAGCAGTTCTATTACTGCTTCGGCTGTGGTGCCGGCGGCAACGCCCTCGGCTTCGTCATGGACCACGACAACCTGGACTTTCCCCAGGCTGTCGAGGAACTGGCCCGCGCCGCTGGCATGGAGGTACCCCGCGAAGAGGGCCGCCGCGGGCAAAAACCCCGCCAGCCCACCGACTCGCCGCTCTATCCGCTGCTCGACGCCGCCGCAGAGTTCTACCGCCAGGCGTTGCGCAGCCACCCGACCCGCAAGGCAGCGGTGGACTACCTCAAGGGCCGTGGCCTGTCGGGGGAAATCGCTCGCGACTTCGGCCTGGGGTTCGCGCCACCGGGTTGGGACAACCTGCTCAAACACCTGGGTGCCGATACCCTGCAACAAAAGGTGATGATCGACGCCGGCCTGCTGATCGAGAACGCCGAGAGTGGCAAGCGCTACGACCGCTTCCGCGACAGGGTGATGTTCCCGATCCGCGACAGCCGCGGGCGCATCATCGCCTTTGGCGGCCGCGTGCTGGGCGACGACAAGCCCAAGTACCTCAACTCCCCTGAGACCCCGGTGTTCCACAAGGGCCAGGAGCTCTATGGGCTGTATGAGGCACGCAAGCACAACCGCAACCTCGACGAGATCATCGTCGTCGAGGGCTACATGGACGTCATCGCCCTGGCCCAGCAGGGCCTGCGCAATGCGGTGGCCACACTTGGCACCGCCACCAGCGAAGAGCACCTCAAGCGCCTGTTCCGCGTGGTGCCAAGCGTGCTGTTCTGTTTCGACGGCGACCAGGCCGGGCGCAAGGCGGCCTGGCGCGCCCTGGAGTCGACCCTGTCGGCACTGCAGGACGGGCGTCGTGCGCGCTTCCTGTTCCTGCCCGAAGGCGAGGACCCGGACAGCCTGGTGCGGGCCGAAGGCACCGATGCCTTCATGGCCCGCATCAACCAGCACGCCCAGCCGCTGGCCGACTATTTCTTCGAGCAATTGAGCGCCGAAGCCGATCCGCGATCCCTGGAAGGCAAGGCGCACATGGCGACCCTGGCTGCACCGTTGATCGAAAAGATCCCCGGCGCCAACCTGCGCCAATTGATGCGCAATCGCCTGAAGGAAATCACCGGCCTGGACCCGCAACAGGTCGAACAGTTGGCCCAGCACGCGCCGGCCGCCAGCAGCGTGCCGGACTACGACCCTGGTTTCGACTACGATGCCATGGCCAGCTACACCCCGGACTACGGCGACATGCCGCAGCACGACTACGCACCGCAGCAGCAAGAACAGCCGTGGAAGCCGAACAAGGGTGGCAGCAAGAAGCCGTGGAGCGACAAGCCCTGGGACAAGAACCGCAAGGGTGGCAAGCCGTGGCAGCAACGCGACGAGGCACCGCCGCGCACGCCGGCACCGGTGGAACCGCCTACCCTGGCAGCCCTGCGCACCCTGCTGCACCACCCCTTGCTGGCCGGCAAGGTGGAAGACGCCAGCCACTTCGCCGACGAAGAACACCTCTACAGCCAGTTGCTGGTGGCCTTGATCGAAGCCGCGCAGAAAAATCCTGGGCTAAGCTCAATGCAGTTGATTGCACGCTGGCACGGTACCGAACAGGGCCGCCTGCTGCGGGCCCTGGCGGAAAAGGAATGGCTGATCGTGGCCGACAACCTTGAACAACAGTTTTTCGACACTATAACTAGCTTGTCCGCCCGCCAACGCGAGCGCAGCCTGGAACATCTGCTCAGGAAAGCACGTCAAAGCGAGTTGAGCAGCGAGGAAAAATCTCAGCTTCTCGCCCTGCTGAGCCGGAATGTTCCCGCACAAACGCCGACCTCATCTGGCGCGTGAGGCCCATGCTCGGGTATAATCCTCGGCTTGTTTTTTGCCCGCCAAGACCTTCAGTGGATAGGGTGTTATGTCCGGAAAAGCGCAACAGCAGTCTCGTATCAAAGAGTTGATCACCCGCGGTCGTGAGCAGGGCTACCTGACTTACGCGGAGGTCAACGACCACCTGCCTGAGGATATTTCAGATCCGGAACAGGTGGAAGACATCATCCGCATGATCAACGACATGGGGATCAACGTATTCGAGAGTGCTCCGGATGCGGATGCCCTTCTGTTGGCGGAAGCCGACACCGACGAAGCCGCGGCCGAAGAAGCCGCTGCAGCGTTGGCGGCAGTTGAAACCGATATCGGCCGCACGACCGACCCGGTGCGCATGTACATGCGCGAAATGGGTACTGTCGAGCTGCTGACCCGCGAAGGCGAAATCGAAATCGCCAAGCGTATCGAGGAAGGCATTCGTGAAGTGATGGGCGCTATTGCCCACTTCCCGGGCACTGTCGACTACATCCTCGGCGAATACGACCGTGTCACCACCGAAGGTGGCCGTCTGTCGGATGTTCTCAGCGGTTACATCGACCCTGACGACAACATCGCCGCCCCGACCGAAGAAGTGCCGATTCCTGGCGCCAAGGCCGCGGCGACGAAAGAAGAGTCCGACGACGAAGAGGAAAGCGAAGAAAGCAGCGATGACGAGGAAGAGGCCGAAAGTGGCCCGGACCCAGTCGTTGCAGCCCAGCGTTTCGGTGCGGTTTCGGACCAGCTCGCCATCACCCTCAAGGTGCTGAAAAAGCATGGCCGCAACCATGCCGAGAGCATCGGTGCGATGCAGGCCCTGGCTGATCTGTTCATGCCGATCAAGCTGGTGCCCAAGCAGTTCGACGTCCTGGTAGAACGTGTACGTGATGCCCTGAGCCGCCTGCGTCAGCAAGAGCGCGCGATCATGCAACTGTGCGTACGTGATGCACGTATGCCGCGTGCCGACTTCCTGCGCCTGTTCCCGAGCAACGAAACCGACCAGACCTGGAGCGGTGACCTGGCCAAGCGCAACACCAAGTGGGCCGCGGCCCTGGGTGAAAAGGACGCTGCCATCGTCGCCTGCCAGCAGAAGCTGATCGACCTCGAGACCGAGACTGGCCTGACCGTCGCCGAGATCAAGGAAATCAACCGTCGCATGTCCATCGGTGAGGCCAAGGCCCGCCGCGCCAAGAAAGAAATGGTCGAGGCGAACCTGCGTCTGGTGATCTCCATCGCCAAGAAGTACACCAACCGTGGCCTGCAGTTCCTCGACCTGATCCAGGAAGGCAACATCGGTTTGATGAAGGCGGTGGACAAGTTCGAATACCGTCGTGGCTACAAGTTCTCGACCTACGCCACTTGGTGGATCCGTCAGGCCATCACCCGTTCGATCGCCGACCAGGCGCGCACCATCCGTATTCCGGTGCACATGATCGAGACGATCAACAAGCTCAACCGTATTTCCCGCCAGATGCTGCAGGAAATGGGTCGCGAACCGACCCCGGAAGAGCTCGGCGAACGTATGGAGATGCCTGAGGACAAGATCCGCAAGGTGCTGAAGATCGCCAAAGAACCGATCTCCATGGAAACCCCGATCGGTGACGATGAAGATTCGCACCTGGGTGACTTCATCGAGGACTCGACCATGCAGTCCCCGATTGACGTGGCCACGGTCGAAAGCCTCAAGGAAGCGACCCGCGACGTGCTCTCGGGCCTGACCGCACGCGAAGCCAAAGTGCTGCGCATGCGTTTCGGCATCGACATGAACACCGACCACACCCTCGAAGAGGTAGGTAAGCAGTTCGACGTGACCCGCGAGCGGATCCGTCAGATCGAGGCGAAGGCGTTGCGCAAATTGCGCCACCCGACTCGCAGCGAACACCTGCGATCCTTCCTCGACGAGTGATGACAAACCCCGGCCCAGGCCGGGGTTTTTCTTATGTGACTAAAGGTCATGGCAAGTAGCTACACCGTGCCCTGAATGCCCGTCTACACTCGATTCAGATCACCTGAATGCGAGGCTGCTATGCCGCCGATGCCGGCCATTCTGTTGTTGCTCCTGATCCTTTGGAACACGACGGCCGGCGCCCTGACCCTGACAGACGAGGAAAAAACCTGGCTCACTGCCCACCCGCAGTTGAAGCTGGGCGTCGACGCCTCTTGGCCACCGTTCGAGTTTCGTGACCAGGAGGGCCGGTACCAGGGATTGGCCGCCGATTACATCGCCTTGCTCCAGCAACGGCTGGATGTGGTACTAAAACCGATCGAGCCCAGCAGCTGGACCGAGGTACTTCAACAGGCGCGCGAAAGCCGCATCGACCTGCTCCCCGGCATCATGTCGACGCCAGAACGTCAAGAATACCTGGCGTTCACCCGCCCTTACCTGGACTTCCCGATTGTCATCCTCGCCCATGATGGTGGCCCGCAGCCGCGCACCCTCAAGGACCTGTACGGCCTGAAAATCGCCGTTGTGGAAAACTACGCACCCCACGAGTTGCTGCGTACCCACCACCCTGACCTCAACCTGGTCGCCATGCCCAATGTCAGTTCCACCTTGCAGGCGCTGGCAACCGATGAAGTGGACGCCGTCGTCGGCGACCTCGCCTCGAGCATCTGGAGCCTGCGCCAGCTCAAGCTCGATGGCCTGTATGTCAGCGGTGAAACGCCCTATCGCTACCAGTTGGCAATGGCTGCGCCGCGTGACAAGAAGATCCTGGTCGGCATCCTCGACAAGGTCATGGCAGACATGTCCAGTGACGAGATCAGCCAGATTCAGCAGCGCTGGGTCGGCAATGTGGTAGATCAACGCTCGTTCTGGCACGACATGCTGATGTATGGCCTGCCCGCTGTGCTGCTGTTGGTCGCCATCCTGGCCGTGGTGATCCGCATCAACCGCCGGCTGAGCTCGGAAATTTCCAGGCGCATTGCCCTGGAACAGGAACTGCGCAGCAGTGAATACCACTACCGTGGCCTGATCGAAAGCCTGTCGGCAATTGCCTGGGAGGCCGACGCCAACGATTTCACCTACAGCTATGTTTCGCCCCACGCCGAGGACTTGCTCGGCTACCCCCTGCACGACTGGCTCAAACCGGGCTTCTGGCGCAGCATCCTGCACCCTGAGGACGCGCTATGGGCACAGGCCTACTGCGAAAGCGAAACGGCCGCCGGCCGCGACCACAGCCTGGACTACCGGGTGATCTGCGCTGATGGCCAGGCACTGTGGGTGCGCAACATCGTCAGCATGATCGAGCACGGCCACCGGCCGGTAATGCGGGGGCTGATGATCGACATCAGCGAAACCAAGCACACCGAAGACGCCCTGCGTCTGTCGGAGCAAAAGTTCGCCTCGGTGTTCCAGCAATGCCCCGATATCCTGCTGATCGCCCGCCACAGCGATGGCTGTCTGCTGGAGGTGAACGAAGCCTTCGAAGAGCAGATTGGCATGAGCCCCGGCCAGGTCATCGGCCGCACGGCAACCGAGCTGAACCTCTGGGGTGTGCAGGGCGCTGGCCCGCTGCTGCTCGAGCGCCTGCACCAAGGCGGTATCCGCAACCTGGAAATGAGCTTCCGGCGCAGCAACGGCCAACTGTTCACGGGCCTGACGTCGGCCGAAACCTTCGAGCTGGACGGCACTCTGGCCTTCGTCGTGGCAGTGCGCGACATCAGCCAGCTGAAGGAAACCCAGCAGCAACTGCAAACCTCTGAAGAGAAGTTCGCCAAAGCCTTCCATGCCTCGCCCGACGGCCTGCTGCTATCGCGCCAGAGTGATGGCCTGCTGATCGAAATCAACGAAGGTTTTTGCCGCCTGACCGGCTATGACCTCAACCCCTCCATCGACCAGACCTCGTTCGACCTGGGAATCTGGGTTGACCTCAACGAACGCAAGCGCCTGATCGACCAGCTCGCCCGCGATGGCTTCGTGCGCGACTTCAGTTGCCACATCCGCCGCAGCGATGGGCAGATTCGCCTGTGCGAACTGTCCACACGGCCGCTGCCCATCGGGGGGGTGGACTGCATGCTGACCATCGCCCGCGACATCACCGAACGCCACATGATGCAGGAGAAACTGCAGCTGGCTGCCACGGTGTTCGAGAACACTGCCGAAGGCGTGCTGATTACCGACATCGACCAGCGCATCAGCGCGGTCAACCGCGCCTTCAGTGAAATCACCGGTTACAGCGAGATCGAAGCCCTTGGCCAAACGCCCCGTCTGCTTGCCTCAGGCCAGCACGACAGCGCCTTCTATGCCGCCATGTGGCATCAGCTTACTGCCGAGGGCCATTGGCAAGGCGAAATCTACAACAAGCGCAAGAACGGGGAAATCTACCCTGGTTGGCTGACTATCAGCGCCGTACGCAACAATGAGCACGACATCACCCATTTTGTCGCCGTGTTCGCCGACATCTCCAGCCTCAAGCACGCCCAGGCCAAGCTTGATTACCAGGCCCATCACGATCCACTCACCGGCCTGCCCAACCGCGCCCTGTTCGAGAACCGCTTGCAAGCGGTGCTCACCTGCGCGCAGATTTCCAACCGCCAGGGCGCCGTGCTGTTCCTGGATCTGGACCGCTTCAAGCACATCAACGACAGCCTCGGCCACCCGGTGGGCGACTTGCTGCTCAAGGGCATCGCCCAACGCCTCAAGGAGCAGGTACGCGATGTCGACACCGTGGCACGCCTGGGCGGTGACGAGTTCATCATCCTGCTGCCCGGCCTGCACAAGCCCAGCGATGCCAGCGCCATCGCCAACAAGCTGCTGGCTTGCTTCGGTGCCCCGTTCCAGGCGGGCGAGCACGAGTTCTTTACCAGTGCCAGTATCGGCATCAGCCTTTATCCACAGGACGGTAGCGACGTTGCCACACTGATTCGCAACGCCGACGCGGCCATGTACCGTTCCAAGGCCAAAGGCCGTAACCGCGTCGAGACCTACACCCGCGATCTCACCGCCCAGGCCAGCGAACGCATCGCCCTGGAGCATGAATTGCGTCGCGCCATCGAGCGCAATGAAATGAGCCTGAGCTACCAGCCCAAGTTCAGCCTCAAGACCCAGACCCTGGTAGGCGCAGAGGCACTGATCCGCTGGAGCCACCCGACGTTCGGCGAGGTCCCGCCCGAGCACTTCATTCACCTGGCCGAGGAGAACGGCACCATCCTCCAGCTCGGCGATTGGGTACTGGAGCAAGCATGCAGGCAGATGCACCACTGGAAGATGGAGTACCAGGCCTTCGGCCCGCTGTCGATCAACCTTGCCGGCGCCCAACTGCGCCACCACGGCCTGGCAAAACGCATCGAACAGTTGCTCAGGACGTACCAGCTCAAGGCCGGCGACCTGCAGCTGGAGATCACCGAAAACTTCATCATGAGCCAGGCCGAAGAAGCGCTGGCCGTGCTGCACCAACTCAAGCAGCTGGGGGTGCAACTGGCGATTGACGACTTCGGCACCGGCTATTCGTCGCTCAGTTACCTCAAACGCCTGCCGCTGGACATCCTCAAGATCGACAAATCGTTCATCCGCGGGTTGCCCGACGACCCCCACGATGCGGCCATCGCCCGCGCAATCATTGCACTTGGGCGCAGCATGCAACTGACCATCATCGCCGAAGGGGTGGAGAACCAGGCACAGGAGCGCTTCCTGGCTGCCGAAGGGTGCGAGCAGATCCAAGGTTACATCGTCAGCCTGCCGCTTCCGCCTGACGAATTCGCGGCGACGTTTCTTCGCATAGCACTAACTGATCTTTCGGATGGCACGCTTTCAAAACCCTCGTTATAATCCGGGCACTTACTGAGGGCCTATAGCTCAGTTGGTTAGAGCAGAGGACTCATAATCCTTTGGTCCACGGTTCGAGTCCGTGTGGGCCCACCAAATACGAAGCCGCGCAAATGCGCGGCTTTTTCGTTCCTGCACCTCCCCCAGCGCTTTGCGATGCTAAGCCTTCCCCCATCGCATCGCCTTTGTGCCGAAGCAGCCTGGTGCCACGGCCGGGTGTGGCAGCCAGCGCTAGGCCATACAAATTGTTACCAATTCAATAATACTCTTTTCCAGGCTGCTTGATTTATCCCCTCCGTACAGCGTTTTAAACTAAAAACACCACCCGTTTTCTCAACCCAGCGTTGGGAATCGGACACTTCGTTAAACGGTGTTTTAACCCCTTCATGGAACAACACCGTACTGACCTGCAGCCAGGATTAATGGCATGCCATCTATCACGCTGACGCCTTTGGCGAACTTTGCCGTTGGCAAAAGCGTGCGCCCAGCTCCTGTACGCACTACCCGCAATAACCGACAACGGCCCGCGCCCAGGCCCGGTTTCTCGCACCCTGAGGGAACAGCCATGTACTCACCAACAGAGCTTACACAACTATGACGGATGACAATTGTTCCAACGCTGAGAAGCACTCGTTAAGTAATGCTGCGCGACTGCTGTTCTCGCTACTTGCACTAGGTGTAGCGGTGGCATTGATTTACGGTGGCTCCAAACTTCTGGCACTGGGCGGGTCAAGTTACTACTTGCTTGCGGGGCTTGCCTACGCCGTGCTGGCTGTACTGGTATTCTTGCGCAAGGGTATCAGTATTGTATTTTCCACCCTTATATTCCTTGCCACGTGCGCCTGGGCATTCTACGAAGTGGGGCAGTTCAGCTACTGGCAACTACTTCCTCGTTTGGTCGTTCCGGCGATTCTTCTGACCCTGAGCCTGTGGGTGGGCGCTGCACTGCCCGATACTTCTGCAAGCACACGCCGAGCCGCCAATCGCTCAGGGCTGGTCGTGTTCCTGGCATTGATCGCCACGTTCATCGCCGCCTTCTTCCCCCATGGTGGGATCTCGACGCCCATTGCAGCAGGTAGCCTGCCAGCCCCAAACGCAGCCTCAAGCGCCCCGGAAAATTGGGAGTTCTTCGGGCGCAATGCCTCGGGGACCCGCTTCGCCCCCTACACGCAAATCACCCCGGAAAACGTCAAGGACCTTCAAGTTGCCTGGACCTACCGGACTGGCCGCAGAACCAGCGGCCCAGGGGCTGGGGTCGACGAGAACACGCCATTGCAGATCGGCAACGTCCTGTACTCGTGCACACCGGAAAACCTGATCACCGCGCTTGATGGCGATACCGGCAAGCCCCTCTGGAAGTTCGACCCTCACGCCAAAAGCGCAGAGCACGTGACTTGCCGTGGCGTGGGCTATTACGACATCGACCGGGACGACAGCCTGAGCGCCGAGGTCAAAGCCTCTCATGCCAGCGAGCAGCAATGCCGTCAGCGCATCCTGGTGTCGTCGGTCGATGCCCGGCTGTTCGCGCTGGATGCACACACCGGCACCCTTTGCCCCAACTTCGGCGAGCAGGGTTACGTTGACCTCAAGAAAGGCATGGGGCCGACAGAGCACAGCAAGCGCTACCACCCCACTTCTCTCCCTGTAGTCATGGGCCACCTCACCGTGGTGGGTGGCTGGGTGCGTGACATCGTGGCCGGCGAGCCTTCCGGTGCCGTGCGTGCATTCGATGTGCTGACCGGTGCTTTGGTATGGGCCTGGGATGTGGGTGCGCCTGAGGGCGCCGACACAGCGGCGGCTGACCACCAGTTCGCGCTTGAAACACCGAACGTGTGGACCATTCCCACCTACGACAAAGAACTGAACCTGGTCTACCTGCCCACCGGCAATGGCCCACCTGACTACTGGGGTGGCGACCGTAACTCGGTGAAAGAAAAGTTCGGCACAGCGATTGTCGCGGTCGATGCATCCACGGGTAAGGCCAAGTGGGTTTTCCAGACGGTGCACCATGATGTCTGGGACTACGACCTGCCGTCGCAACCTGTGCTCTACGAGATGAAGAATGCACAGGGCACCAAGATCCCGGTCCTGATCCAGACCACCAAGACCGGCCATATCTTCGTGCTGGACCGCCGCACCGGCCAGCCTGTCACTGAAGTTCAGGAGCGCCCTGTTCCCACTACACCGGCTGCAGAAGGCGAACACCTGTCCCCGACCCAGCCGTACTCCGCTGGCATGCCGGTCATTGGCGCGGACCCGTTGACCGAGCAGTCGATGTGGGGGGTGTCCACGTTCGACCAGCTCTACTGCCGGATCATGTTCAAGGACTCGGTGTACGTCGGCCCGTTCACACCACCCACTGAAAAACCGTACATCGAATGGCCTGGGCTGCTGGGCGGCATGAACTGGGGGGGTATTTCCATCGATGAAAACACCGGCATGATGTTCGTCAACGACATGCGCATGCCGCTGCGCATGTCGCTGGTGACCAAGGAAAACACCCGCAAATACAAAGTCTCGACCGATGAGGTGCCTGGCTTCATGGGCACTATTCGCCCGCAGGTCGCAGGCATCTATGGCGGTGTGAAGATCGACATCCTCCAGTCCCCGCTGGGCGTGCCATGCAACACGCCACCGTTCGGCAGCATGAGCGCGATTGACCTCAACACCCAGAAACTGGTGTGGCAGGTGCCACTGGGCACGGTGCAGGATACTGGCCCGCTGGGGATCAAGACACACATGCAGATCCCCCTGGGTATGCCTACCCTCGGCGGCCCTACCTCAACGGCATCCGGCCTGGTGTTCTTCGCCGGCACCCAGGACTACTACCTGCGTGCGCTCGATTCGGCAACCGGCAAGGAAGTCTGGAAGGCCCGCTTGCCCGTCGGTGCTGTAGCCGCACCGCTGATCTACAAGTCCCCCACGACCGGCAAGCAGTATGTGGTGATCTCCGCTGGCGGCATGAGCCACTCGCCCGATGTGGGCGACTACATCATTGCCTATGCGTTGCCTGACAGCATCAAGCCGTAACGGCCGATTGGTGCAGTACGAAAAATCCCCGCTTGCGGGGATTTTTTCGCTGCCAGTCAGCCCATCCCGCCCAAGAAAAGCCCGAACGGCTCAATGACTAGGGAGCAGTACACTTCGAGCCTTGCCCTGGCTGGCACTCGCTGGCTAGGCTAGCAGGCCAACCGTAGAGACTCGCCATGTCGGATTCCCGCTTCATTACGCTGGATGAAATCGATCGCCAACTGATCGCCCTGCTGCAGATCAACGCACGCGAAAGCGTCGCCACCCTCGCCCGTCAGCTGGGCATCGCCCGCACCACCGTCAACTCGCGCCTGGAGCGGCTGGAGAAGAACAAGGTCATCTCTGGCTATGGTGTGCGCCTGGGCCAGCAGGTGATGGGCGGTGGGCTGCAGGCCTACGTGGGGATCAAGGTGCAGCCGCGCTCGGGCAAGGAGGTGGTGCGGCGCCTGAGTGCCATGGGGCAGGTGCAACAACTGTGCGCAGTGAGCGGTGAGTTCGATTATGTGGCCTGGCTGAGCACGGATTCGCCGGAGCAACTGGACCAGTTGCTCGACCAGATCGGCAGTGTCGACGGGGTGGAGAAGACCACCACGTCGATCATTCTCAGCAGCAAGGTGGACCGCGGGCAACCGACCTGACCAGCCTTCGTCATAAACCAGCTTTTATCTATCATTTCGACGAAACAAACGACATTCAGACAACATTCTGCGCCTTAATAACGAAAACGCCACGCCCTAAAATGACCCCCAGGCATCTCCTATACTCAGGCTCCGCTCCCCGCGCAGCCTTCCTGGCAAGGTCACTTCATGAACAAGAAAAACCGCCACCCCGCCGACGGCAAAAAGCCCATCACCATCTTTGGCCCTGACTTTCCCTTCGCCTTCGACGACTGGCTGGAACACCCCGCAGGCCTGGGCAGCATCCCGGCTGAGCGCCATGGCGAGGAAGTGGCGATCGTTGGCGCCGGCATTGCGGGCCTGGTAGCGGCTTATGAGTTGATGAAGCTCGGCTTGAAGCCGGTCGTTTACGAGGCGTCAAAGCTGGGCGGCCGACTGCGCTCGCAAACCTTCAACGGCACTGACGGGATCATCGCCGAGCTGGGCGGCATGCGCTTCCCGGTATCGTCGACTGCCTTTTACCACTACGTGGACAAGCTGGGCCTGGAGACCAGACCCTTCCCCAACCCACTGACGCCAGCCTCGGGTAGCACGGTGATCGACCTGGAAGGCCAGACCTACTACGCCGAAAAACCCAGCGACCTGCCCAAGCTTTTCCATGAAGTGGCCGACGCCTGGGCCGACGCGCTGGAAAGCGGTGCCCAGTTCGCCGACATCCAGCAAGCCATCCGCGACCGTGATGTGACGCGCCTGAAAACGCTGTGGAACAAACTGGTCCCGCTATGGGATGACCGCACCTTCTACGACTTCGTCGCCACCTCGCGCTCGTTCGCCAAACTGAGCTTTCAGCACCGCGAAGTGTTTGGCCAGGTCGGCTTTGGTACCGGCGGCTGGGACTCGGACTTCCCTAACTCGATGCTGGAAATCTTCCGGGTGGTAATGACCAACTGCGACGACCACCAGCACCTGGTGGTTGGCGGTGTGGAGCAAGTACCACAGGGCATCTGGCGCCATGTACCGCAGCGCTGCGTGCACTGGCCGGAGGGCACCAGCCTCAGCGCGCTGCATGGCGGCGCGCCGCGTACCGGGGTCAAGCGCATCGCCCGCGGCAGCGATGGTCGCCTGGCCGTCACCGACACCTGGGGCGACACCCGGCACTACAGCGCCGTGCTCGCCACCTGCCAGACCTGGCTTTTGACCACCCAGATCGACTGCGAGGAATCATTGTTCTCGCAAAAGATGTGGATGGCCCTGGACCGCACCCGCTACATGCAGTCGTCGAAGACGTTCGTCATGGTCGACCGACCATTCTGGAAGGACAAGGACCCGCAAACCGGGCGCGACCTGATGAGCATGACCCTCACCGATCGCCTCACCCGCGGTACCTACTTGTTCGACAACGGCGACGACAAACCGGGGGTGATCTGCCTGTCGTACGCCTGGATGAGCGACGCTCTGAAGATGCTCCCGCACCCGGTGGAAAAGCGCGTGCAGTTGGCCCTGGACGCGCTGAAGAAAATCTACCCGAAGACCGATATTGCCGGGCATATCATCGGCGACCCGATCACCATTTCCTGGGAGGCCGACCCGCACTTCCTCGGTGCCTTCAAAGGCGCTCTGCCGGGCCATTACCGCTACAACCAGCGCATGTACGCGCACTTCATGCAACAGGATATGCCTGCCGAGCAGCGCGGCATATTCATCGCCGGTGATGACGTATCGTGGACCCCGGCGTGGGTGGAAGGGGCGGTGCAAACGTCGTTGAATGCGGTGTGGGGTATCATGAACCACTTCGGTGGTCACACCCACCCGGACAACCCCGGCCCGGGCGATGTGTTCGACGAAATCGGCCCGATCGCCCTGGCTGACTGACCCAAGGAGGCGCCATGCGCATCGCTCTGTACCAGGGCGCGCCCAAGCCACTGGACGTGCCCGGCAACCTGCAACGCCTGCGTCACCAGGCGCAGCTGGCAGCCGAACGCGGCGCACAGTTGCTGGTCTGCCCCGAGATGTTCCTGACCGGGTACAACATTGGCCTGGCCCAGGTCGAGCGCCTGGCCGAAGCCGACGATGGCCCAGCGGCGCTGGCGGTGGTGGAGATCGCCCAGGCGCACCGCATCGCTATCGTCTATGGCTACCCCGAGCGCGGCGATGATGGGGCGATCTACAACAGTGTGCAGTTGATCGATGCGCACGGCCGTAGCTTGAGCAACTACCGCAAGACCCACCTGTTCGGGGAGCTGGACCGCTCAATGTTCAGCGCAGGCGCCGACCACTTTCCGGTGGTAGATCTGGACGGTTGGAAAATCGGCCTGCTGATCTGCTACGACATCGAGTTCCCGGAGAATGCCCGGCGCCTGGCGCTGGGCGGTGCCGAACTGATCCTGGTGCCGACGGCGAACATGACGCCGTACGACTTTACCTGCCAGGTGACCGTGAGGGCGCGGGCACAGGAGAACCAGTGCTACCTGGTGTATGCCAATTACTGCGGCTCGGAAGCACAGATCCAGTATTGCGGGCAGAGCAGCATCATTGGCCCGGATGGCAGCCTGCTGGCCATGGCCGGCCGGGACGAATGCCAGCTGCTGGCCGAGCTGGAGCATGAGCGTGTGGTACAGGGCCGCATCGCGTTTCCCTACCTGGCCGATCTGCGCCAGGAGTTGCACCTGCGCAAGGGCTGAAAGGGATCGCCGTGGCGGCCGATGGCAAACCAGCCATTGGGCCGGGCCTGCCGATAAATGAGTTAGCATGGACCGCAGCTACCGGAGCCCCCATGCCTGACGCCACCCGCCACCTTACCCTCGCCAACGGCCTGCAGCTGACCCTGCGCCACGCCCCGCGCCTGAAGCGCTCGGCTGCCGCCCTGCGGGTACACGCTGGCAGCCATGACGCGCCAGGCCAATGGCCGGGCCTGGCCCATTTCCTCGAACACCTGTTCTTCCTCGGCACACCTCGCTTTGCGCTGGACGACGGCCTGATGCGCTACGTCCAGACGCTCGGAGGCCAAGTCAATGCCAGCACCCGCGAGCGCACTACCGACTTCTTCTTCGAGGTGCCGCCCAGTGCCTTGGCCGGGGGCCTTGAGCGCCTGTGCCAGATGCTGGCCGAACCGGACCTGGGTATCGATCGCCAACGCCGTGAACGCGAAGTGATCCACGCCGAATTCATTGCTTGGTCGCGCAATCCACAGGCACAGCAGCAGTTCGCCTTGCTGCAGTCAGTGTCACCGGGCCACCCGCTGGGCGCTTTTCATGCCGGTAACCGCTACACCCTGGCCTTGCAGGATCCGGCCTTTCAGCAAGCGCTTGCAGGCTTCCACCAGCGCTTCTACCAAGGCGGCCAGATCACTCTGAGCCTGTGCGGCCCGCAACCGTTGGATGAGCTGGAACAGCTGGGCAGGCAATATGCCGAGCTGTTCGCGCCGGGTCAGCGTGTGCCGCAAGCGCTTGCACCGCCACTGTCGAGCACAACCACAGACCTGGTTTTCACTCACGAGGATCTCCCGCCAGCTGCCGAGCAGGCCTTGGCGCTGCTGATCAGTTGCCTGGACGACAGCCGTCCGGATACCTGGCTGGCAGCGCTTCGCCAGCGGGGCTGGCTGCAAAGCTTCAAGGCTGAAACGCTGTACGCCTTTGCTGGGCAGCTGCTGTGGCACATCGACCTGAAGCTCACCGCCGACGCCTGCCCGGATGAAGCCCACGCCCTGCTGCAGGGTTGGTTCAATTTCATCCGCCACACCGACCTTCAGCAGTTGAATAGCGAATTCGGCCTGCTGCAGCTCAGCCGCGAACGCAGCGCCAGCGCGCTTGAGCTGGCCCGCCGGGACAGCACAGGCCAGCCGTTCGGCAAATTGCAGGCGCAAGGTTTGCAGGCCCTGCGCACACTGACCGAGGGCCTGCCGGGCCAGGCATATGGGCAGTGGCAAGTGCCCCCGCCCGACCCCTTGCTGCTGGCAGGTTTGCCCAACACCGGGGGGCAGCCTCTACCGCCCGCGCTCAGGGTCAGCGACCCGTTGCCAAGCGCTCGTCAATACGCCGCGCTTTACCTGCGCTGGCATGTACCTTTGCCTGTGCGCCAGCGCTTGCAGAGTGTGCTCGAGCGAGCGCTCGCCCCCCTGCAGGAACGCTGCGAGCGCGCGTCGGTCCAGCTGCAGTTCAGTGCCGCTGGTGAGTACTGGCAACTGCGCTGTGCCGGGCAACCGGCAGCAGTGCTTCGGGCTGTGGAACAGGCCTTGGCATTGATGCTCAAGCCTCCAGCCAGTAGTTGGCAACCCAGCGCGGCCACGCCCCCGGCCCTGATCCCCATCAGGGCCTTGCTCAAGCAACTGCCCGATGCGGTGCTGGGCGCCCGGGCCGTCGCTGAATCTGAACGCACGCTGGCACAGCCGCAACTCGACAGCCTGTGGCAGCACGCACACTGGCACGGCCTTGCCGCGGGCTTGGACGATGCCGCGCTGGGTATCCTGGGTACGGTGTTGCAGCAATGCCCTGGGCAGGGCTCGCGACCTGGCCCCCTCCCTACCTGGCCCAACCACCGCTGGCAGCACGTCGACGTGCCAGGCAGTGAACACGCCCTGCTGCTGTTCTGCCCATTACCTGCGGCCAGCGAAGCCTGTGGCCGCCTGCTGGCGCACCTGCTGCAAGGGCCGGTTTACCAGCGGTTGCGGGTGGAGCTGCAACTGGGCTACGCGGTCTTCAGCGCCTTTCGTCAGGTCGAGGGCGTCAGCGGCCTGCTGTTCGGCGTGCAATCGCCCCACACCCGCCAGGCGCAGGTCCTGGGCCACCTGCTCACGCTGCTGCAACAAGGTGTCACCCTTGACCCGGCCGCCCGCCAAGCCCTGGCACGGCAATTCGACGAGCCCGCGATGGCCAACGCCGATGTCGCCGAATGGGCGTGGCAGACACACCTGGCTACACAACCCGGCAGGCTGGATGCGCTGCGCAGGGCTATCCTGAACACGCGGCAGACGGATCTGGACCACCTGCTGAGCAACGTGCTCGATACAGGTTCCACTTGGCTGTGTCTAGCTAACGCTGCCGCGCCAGACTCTACATGGCGCTGAGCCAACTCAGCGATTGTTACGCGAACGGTAATGGCACTTTTCCGATAATTAACCTTTCAGTACAAATTTTTCTTGTAAGATAGCGCAATCCCAGTTCTGGGAACCTCCTGCGCATGGCGGTACCCAAGTAGTAGCTGAGCCACCCAAAACCCATCCCGAAGGAGTCATCCCATGTGGACCAAACCTGCATACACTGATCTGCGTATCGGCTTCGAAGTCACCATGTACTTCGCTAACCGCTAAGCCCGGCTTGCGGTTACACGCCTCGGCCCGCCGGGGCGTTTTCGTTTTTCAGGTACGGTTTTTCGCACAGCATAGAGAGTAGCCATGTACATCCAGGTTCTCGGCTCCGCCGCCGGTGGCGGGTTCCCGCAATGGAACTGCAACTGTGTCAACTGCAAGGGCTACCGTGACGGCACCCTGCGCGCCCAGGCGCGGACCCAGTCGTCCATCGCCCTGTCCGACGACGGCGTGCACTGGGTGCTGTGCAATGCCTCGCCCGACATCCGCGCCCAGCTTCAGGCCTTCGCGCCGATGCAGCCGGCCCGGGCCCTGCGCGACACCGGCATCAACGCGATCGTGCTGCTGGACAGCCAGATCGACCACACCACTGGCCTGCTCAGCCTGCGCGAAGGCTGCCCGCACCAGGTGTGGTGCACCGACATGGTCCACCAGGACCTGACCACCGGCTTCCCGCTGTTCAACATGCTCAGCCACTGGAACGGTGGCCTGCAGTGGAACCGCATCGAGCTCGAAGGCAGCTTCGTGATAGACGCCTGCCCCAACCTGCGCTTCACCCCGTTCCCCCTGCGCAGCGCCGCGCCCCCCTACTCACCGCACCGCTTCGACCCGCACCCGGGCGACAACCTTGGCCTGCTGGTCGAGGACACCCGTACCGGCGGCACACTGTTCTACGCCCCCGGCCTCGGCCAGGTGGACGACAAGCTGCTGTCGATGATGCACGGTGCCGACTGCCTATTGGTCGATGGCACGCTGTGGGAGGATGATGAAATGCAACGCCGGGGTGTCGGTACCCGCACCGGCCGCGAGATGGGCCACCTGGCGCAGAACGGTCCCGGCGGCATGCTCGAGGTGCTGGACGGTTTCCCGCGCCAGCGCAAAGTGCTTATCCACATCAACAACACCAACCCGATTCTCGACGAAGACTCTGCCGAACGGGCCGAGGTCCAGCGCCGCGGCGTGGAAGTCGCCTTCGACGGCATGAACATCGAGTTGTAAGGAGGCACCATGAGCGACGCACTGCCAATGTCCCCTGCCGAGTTCGAGCAGGCTCTGCGCGCCAAGGGCGCCTACTACCACATCCACCATCCCTACCATGTGGCGATGTATGAAGGGCGCGCCAGCCGCGAGCAGATTCAGGGCTGGGTGGCGAACCGCTTCTACTACCAGGTGAACATCCCCATGAAGGATGCCGCGATCCTGGCCAATTGCCCGGACCGTGAAGTGCGCCGCGAGTGGATCCAGCGTTTGCTCGACCATGATGGCGCGCCTGGCGAAGACGGCGGCATCGAGGCCTGGCTACGCCTGGGCCAGGCCGTGGGCCTGGACCCCGACCAACTGCGCTCCCAGGAACTGGTGCTGCCTGGGGTGCGCTTTGCCGTGGACGCCTACGTCAACTTTGCCCGCCGCGCCAGCTGGCAAGAGGCCGCCAGTAGCTCACTGACCGAACTGTTCGCCCCGCAGATTCACCAGTCACGGCTGGACAGCTGGCCGCAGCACTACCCGTGGATCGACCCCGCTGGCTACGAGTACTTCCGCACCCGCCTGGGCCAGGCCCGGCGTGATGTCGAGCACGGCCTGGCGATCACGCTACAGCACTACACCACCCGGGCCGGCCAGGAGCGTATGCTGGAAATCCTGCAGTTCAAGCTGGATATCCTCTGGAGCATGCTCGATGCCATGAGCATGGCCTACGAGCTGAACCGCCCGCCCTATCACACCGTTACCCAGCAACGGGTATGGCACAAGGGGATCGCCCTATGAATTTCGATCGCACGCAAGTACCCCACTGGCGCCCTGGCTATCGCTTTCAGTACGAACCCGCGCAAAAAGGCCATGTGTTGCTGTACCCCGAGGGCATGATCAAGCTCAACGACAGCGCCAGCCTGATTGGTGGGTTGATCGATGGTCAACGTGACGTGGCAGCGATCATCAACGAACTCGAACAGCAATTTCCCGGTGTCCCGGAAGTGGCCGATGACATCGAGCAGTTCATGGAGGTGGCCCGTGGCGAACACTGGATCGTCCTCGCCTGAGGTGCCGGTAGGCTTGCCGCTGTGGCTGCTGGCCGAACTCACCTACCGCTGCCCGCTGCAGTGCCCCTACTGCTCCAACCCGCTCGACTTTGCCGAACAGGGCAAAGAGCTGTCGACCGAGCAGTGGTTCAAGGTGATGGCTGAAGCCCGCGAAATGGGCGCTGCGCAAATTGGCTTTTCCGGCGGCGAACCACTGGTGCGCCAGGACCTTGCAGAACTGATCGGCGAGGCGCGCCGGCTGGGCTATTACACCAATCTGATCACCTCAGGCATCGGCCTGACCGAAGCGCGCATCGCCGCCTTCAAAGAGGCCGGCCTTGACCATATCCAGATCAGCTTCCAGGCCAGCGACGAGCAGGTGAACAACCTGCTGGCCGGTTCGAAGAAAGCCTTTGCGCAGAAACTGGAAATGGCCAGGGCAGTAAAAGCCCACGGTTACCCGATGGTGCTCAACTTTGTCACCCACCGGCACAACATCCACAAGATCGACCGCATCATCGAGCTGTGCATCGCGTTGGAAGCTGACTTTGTCGAGCTGGCCACCTGTCAGTTCTATGGCTGGGCGCACCTGAACCGGCTGGGCCTGCTGCCGACCCGTGAACAGCTCGAACGTGCCGAGCGCATCACCAACGTGTACCGGGACAAACTCAAGGCCGAGGGCAACCCGTGCAAGCTGATCTTCGTCACCCCGGACTACTACGAAGAGCGTCCCAAGGCCTGCATGAACGGCTGGGGTAGCCTGTTTCTCACCATTACCCCAGACGGCACCGCGCTGCCCTGCCATGGTGCGCGTCAGTTGCCAGTGCAGTTCCCCAACGTACGCGACCACGACCTGCACCATATCTGGTATGAGTCGTTCGGCTTCAACCGCTTCCGTGGTTATGAATGGATGCGCGAACCGTGCCGCTCCTGTGACGAAAAAGAAAAGGACTTCGGCGGCTGCCGCTGCCAGGCCTTCATGCTCACCGGCGACGCCAGCAATGCCGACCCTGTGTGCGCCAAGTCGGCCGACCATGGCCTCATCCTCAAGGCCCGCGAGGAGGCGGAAACTGCCGACCTTGCCATTGAACAGATGACCTTCCGCAATGAACGAAACTCACGTGTCATCGCCCGCGGCTGAATTCAGCGCGGCCCAGGCGGTCGCCGCCGGCACCGACTTCGCCGAGCTCAAGGTCAGCGCCGATGGGGTGTTCTGGAACGAATTCCGCCCGGCCGATGGTGCCTGCCGCATCTGGCATTGGCGCGACCACCAGGCCCGCTGCCTGACACCCGATGGGTTCAGTGTACGCAGCCGGGTCTACGAATATGGCGGTGGCAGCTTTTGCCTGGGGGGCGACGGGCTGCTGTTCGTCAACGAGAACGATCAGCAGGTCTACACCCAGGACCTCGAAGGCTCGCCACCGCGTGCCCTGACTCAGAGCCTGCACTCCCGCTACGGCGACCTGCAGTGGCACAAGGAGCAGGTGCTGGCCGTCGAGGAGTGCCATGGCGAACAGGTCGAGCATCGCCTGGTTGCCTTGGGTGAGGGCCACTTTGAGATCCTGGCCCAGGGCGCCGATTTCTACGCCTCCCCCACCCTGAGCAGCGATGGCAAACGCTTGGCCTGGGTCGAATGGAACCGCCCTGCACAGCCTTGGACGGTCACCCGGCTGATGTGTCGACAACGGCAAAACGACGGCACCTGGGGGCCTACGCGGTGTGTTGCCGCCCATGACGAGTCGCTGCAACAGCCACGCTTCGACGCTGAAGGCCGCCTGTACTGCCTGACTGACCGCAACGGTTTCTGGCAACCGTGGGGCGAGGTCGATGACCATTGGCAGGCCTTGCCCGCCCTACCGGCAGACCACGCTGCCGCCCCTTGGCAACTGGGCGCCAGCACGTGGCTGCCAGTGGGGCCGCAAAGCTACCTGGCCAGTTGGTTCGAAGGGGGCTTTGGGCAACTGGGGCTACGCGCCGCAGACGGCCAGGTAGAAAGGTTCGCCAGTGCCTACAGCCGGTTTCGCAGCCTGGCCATGGATGCCGACCACCTCTACGCCATCGCTGCCTCGCCGATCAGCCCGCCAGCGGTCATCGCCATCGACCGGGCCAGTCATGAGGTAAGCATCCTGGCCGGCGGCGTTGAGGTACTGCCGGCCGAATGCATCAGCCTGCCCCAGGCGATCCACTATGACAGCGGCGGCGAGATCGCCCATGGTTTTTTCTACCCGGCCGCTGGCGGGGACAGCGCTTCGCCCCTGGTAGTTTTCATTCACGGTGGGCCCACCTCGGCCTGCTATCCGGTGCTCGACTCGCGTATCCAGTACTGGACGCAGAGAGGCTTTGCCGTGGCCGACCTGAACTATCGCGGCAGCACCGGCTATGGACGTGACTACCGCCAGGCATTGCATCTGCGCTGGGGTGAAAGCGATGTGCAGGACGCCTGCGCCGCCGTCGAGCACCTGGCTGAGCGCGGCCTGATCGACGCCAGCAAGGCATTCATTCGCGGCGGCAGCGCGGGCGGCTACACCACCCTCTGCGCCCTGGCGTTCCACGATGTGTTCCGTGCAGGAGCCAGCCTTTACGGCGTCAGCGACCCGGTTGTCCTGGGCCGCGCCACACACAAGTTCGAAGGCGACTACCTGGATTGGCTGATTGGTGACCCGAACCGGGACGCCGAGCGTTACCGGCAACGAACACCGCTGTTGCACGCTGCGCAGATCAAGGTGCCGGTGATTTTCTTCCAGGGTGAACTGGATGCGGTGGTGGTGCCTGAGCAGACGCGGTCGATGCTCGAAGCATTGAAGTGCAACGGCATCGGGGCCGAGGCGCATTTTTATGCGGGCGAGCGCCATGGTTTTCGTAAAGCCGAGAACCTGGCGCATGCATTGGAAGAAGAGTGGAAATTTTATTGCCGAGCATTGGCCCGGTAAACGCCTGGGGCTGCTGCGCAGCCCCAGCACACTCACCGCTTGGCGATGATGTACACCGCATGGACGATCCCTGGGATATACCCCAGCAAAGTCAGCAGAATATTCAGCCAGAACGCCCCGCCGAAGCCGACCTGCAGAAATACGCCCAGCGGCGGCAGGATGATGGCGATGATGATGCGAATGAAGTCCATGCTCGTCTCTCCTTAATGGGTCTAAACACAGACTAGCCGCGTACGGCAGAGGTTCCACAGGCAAACGCCAGGCAAAAAAAAACGCCCCGAGCCAAATGAATCAGGCCAGGGGCGATGCGCAGAAACGCCAGACGGTTCGTTGAATTCGTACTATGCCGAGACTTCTCGGCGGGCATGCTGTTGCGCATGCAGGCGGGCAAACGCGCGCGCCAGGCGCAGCAACATTTCATCGATGTTGCCTTTGCTCACTGTCAGCGCCGGCGAAAAGCGCACCACATCCTCCTGTGGTGCATTGAGCAGCAGGCCTTCCTGCAGGGCAGCCTCCACCAGGTCCTTGGCCAGGTGCTCCTGCAACTGCATGGCCCACAGCAGCCCTTGGCCACGCACATGGCCCTGGCCATAACGACCGGCCAGGCGGCTGAGGCCATCGCGCAGGTGGCGCCCGCTGTCTTGAACCTGCTCGAAGAAGCCCGGTTCCAGCACGGTGTCGAGCACCGCAAGGCCCGCCGCGCTCATCAGCGCGTTGCCGTGGTGGCTGCCTTCCAGCTCGCCCGGCTCGGCGCAACATGCCGTACCCCGGGCCAGCAAGGCGGCAAGTGGTACGCCGCCCCCCAGGCCCTTGCCCAGGGTGATGATATCGGCGCGAACGCCGTAGGTTTCTTCGGCCAGCAACGCACCGCAGCGGCCAATCCCGGTCTGCACCTCATCGAGGATCAACAGGATGCCCAGTTCTCGGCACAGCTTCTCCACACCCTGCAGGTACTCGCGCGTCGCCGGAATCACACCCGCCTCACCCTGGATCGGCTCGAGCATGATGGCCACGGTGCGCGAATCGACTTGCGCGTGCAGTGCAGCAAGGTCGTTGAACGGCACTTTGCTGAAACCCGGCAAACCCGGCTCGCAGCGGTTGCACGGCAGCGGGTCGGACGCCGACAGCGCGCCGAGGCTACGACCATGGCAACCCTGGCTGGCGGTGATGATGTGATAGGCGCCGTTACGGTGCAGTTGCCCCCACTTGCGCGCCAGCTTGATCGCCCCTTCACAGGCTTCAGCCCCACTGTTGAGCAGGTAGGCCTGGTCGCTGCCGGTGCTCTGGCACAGGCGGTTGACCAGCTCCAGCAGGCCACGGCTATGAAAGCCTGCACCTGGGTTGATCAGCGCTTGTGCCTGGTTGCCCAGCGCCTTGACCAGCACGCTCGGGCTGTGGCCAAGGCTGTTGACTGCACGACCCTGGGTGAAATCCAGGTAGGCGTGCCCTTCTTTGTCCCACAACCAGGAGCCCTGCCCCCGCACAAACACTTGCGCCGCGCGCTCAGTGCTCGGCATCAGGCGCTCGCGGGACAACGGCGGCGCATCCGGCACGGACACCGGCGCACGCTTGGGCTCGGCAACCGTGGCAGGGGCCGAGCGGCGCAGGTTGAACAGGTTCATCGGGGCTCCAACCAATCACGGTAAAGGGCGGCCAGGGTCCGGTCGTGTTGCCGGCGCTTGATAATTTTGCCTTGCCTATCAAAAGTGTTTTTCAAACGGGGTAACAATGCGTTGATTGAGCGCTGTAACCCGTTGGAATACGGCGATAGACTAGGCTTCGGCGGCGCTTGCGGCCATTCCGTTTTTCCAGCTTTTTTGATAAGTGTTGCTTATGGATTTCCGCCAACTGCGTTATTTCGTCGCGGTTTATGAAGAAGGCCACGTTGGCCGTGCCGCTGAACGCCTGTCACTGTCCCAGCCGGCACTGTCGCAGCAGATTCGCCAACTCGAACACAGCCTTGACCTGAGCCTGTTCGAGCGCAGCAACAAGCGCCTGTTGCCCACCCTGGCGGCACACACCTTGTACAACCATGCCCTGCCGCTGCTCGATGGCCTGCAGCGCGCCCATGAGGCGATGCGCAACTTCAAGGGCCAGTCATTGCGCACGCTGGCCATTGGCGTTCTGCAGACCGTGCGTCCGAGCCTGGTACCGCAGTTGCTGGAGCGGGTTCGCAAGGCCCAGCCGCACCTGGTGGTCCAGATTTACGAACTGTCAGGGCTTGAGATCGAGCGGCGCCTGCTCAACGGCAGCCTGGACATCGGTATCAGCTACCTGCCACCGCGCCAACCTGGGTTGCACGGCTTGCTGCTGTACGAAGATGAACTGCAGTTGGTCATCCCCGATACCCATGCATTGAAAGACTTCAAGAAGGTGTCGATCAGCCAGGCCGCAGAGCTGCCCATGCTGATGCTCGGTGAGGAATTTCAAATCCGCCAGATCTGGAAGGAACAGTTGGCCAGCCTGGGCCGCCGCCCGCAGGTTCAGGCTGAGATGAACAACATGGGGGGGATTCTCGACAGCTTGGCCCACACCGCTTTGGCCACCATCCTGCCCGGCCGGGCCAAGGATGCCGCAGAAGACGATCAAGGATTGCTGTGGAAGCCTTTGAGCGAGCCACGGGTGCCGCTGAAGGTCGGCCTGGTGTTCCGCGATGCCCAACGCCAGCAGGCGTCGGTAGAGCTGCTGCGGACGTTGCTGGAGGAAGAGACCGACGCCCGCCAGTTGGGGGCCTCGCCACTGGATGTGCTGGGCTAAAAAGCGCGCACAAAGAAAACCCCGCCGAAGCGGGGTCTTCCAGACTGTTTCCCTGTGACATCCTTATCGCCCCGCCACCCTGGCAGGAAATCCGTCGTTGTCCCTGTTCTGTCCTTTGCGCTTCCTGCGCAACGTCCATGAACAAAGATTAACCGTGGATCCAATCTGAAACCAGTGGCGAAAAGTCACTGCGTTACGTAGGAAAAGGCTTACAAAAAAGCGGCCATTAGCCATCGGGATGGCACATGGCCGCAACGCACGTCAGAACTGATCCGCCTCCAGCAGGTACAACGATTCACTCCCCGCCTTCACCGACGCCACCAGCGAATCTACCCGCGGCAGCAGGCGTGCAAAGTAGAACCGTGCGGTGCCCAGCTTGGCCGAGTAGAACGCTGGGTCCTCTTCGCCAGCCTTGGCCGCCCGGGCCATCAATGCCCACATGTAGGCGTAGGCCACATAACCAAAGGCATGCAGGTACTCGACCGACGCAGCCCCAATCTCGTTCGGGTTGCCTTTGGCCCGGTCCAGTACCCAATCGGTCAACCCGTCCAGCTGATCGAGGGAGGCGGCCAGAGGCTTGGCAAACTCTTCCAGGTCGCTGCCCGCACTGGCGATGAAGCGGCGGATCTCATCGGAGAACAGCGTGTAGTAGGCACCGCCACTGGCCACCACCTTGCGTCCCATCAAATCCAGGGCCTGGATACCGTTGGTGCCCTCATAGATCTGGGTGATGCGTACATCGCGCACCAACTGCTCCTGGCCCCACTCGCGAATGTAGCCGTGGCCGCCAAATACCTGCTGGCCATGCACCGTGCACTCCAGGCCCAGGTCGGTCAGAAATGCCTTGGCGACCGGCGTCAGCAACGCCACAAGCTCTTCGCTGCGCTTACGCGTACCGGGGTCTTCGCTGTACTTGGCGCTGTCCAGCTGCATGGCCACATACGTGGAGAACGCACGCCCCCCCTCGATCAGCGCTTTCATGGTGAGCAGCATACGGCGCACGTCCGGGTGGACGATGATGGGGTCGGCGACCTTGTCTTTGGCTTGCGGGCCAGTAGGGGCTCGGCTTTGCAGACGGTCACGGGCGTACTCGACGGCGTTCTGGTAAGAACGCTCTGCCGAGGCCAGGCCCTGGATGCCCACGCCCAGGCGCTCATAGTTCATCATGGTGAACATCGCCGCCAGGCCTTTGTTGGGCTCACCGACGATGTAACCCACCGCGTCATCGAAGTTCATCACGCAGGTAGCCGAGGCCTGAATGCCCATCTTGTGCTCGATCGAGCCGCAGGTAGCCGGGTTGCGCGCGCCAAGGCTGCCATCGTCATTGACCAGCACCTTCGGCACCAGGAACAGCGAGATGCCCTTGGGCCCGGCCGGCGCATCCGGCAGCTTGGCCAGCACCAGATGGATGATGTTCTCGGTCAGGTCGTGCTCGCCACCGGTGATGAAGATCTTGGTGCCGCTGATCTTGTAGCTGCCATCGGCCTGGGGTTCGGCCTTGGTGCGAATGATGCCCAGGTCGGTGCCGGCATGGGGCTCGGTCAGGCACATGGACCCGGCCCACACGCCGGCATACATGTTCGGCAGGTACTTCTCCTTCAACGCTTCGCTGGCGTGAGCGTTGATCGACAGGCAGGCGCCTGCGGTCAGCATCGGGTACAGACCGAAGGCCAGGCTCGAGGCATTGACCATTTCTTCGACCTGGGCCGAGATCGACTTGGGCATGCCCATGCCACCGAATTGCGGGTCGCCGCCTACGCCAACCCAACCGCCTTGGGCGTAGGTGTTGTAGGCGTCGATGAAGCCCGCAGGCGTGCGCACAGCTCCGTTGTCCCAGTGGCAGCCTTCTTCGTCAGCAGCGCGGCTGAGCGGAGCGATGGTCTTGCTGGTGACCTTGCCAGCTTCTTCCAGCACGGCCAGGGCGGTTTCGGCATCGACCGCTTCGGCCAGTGGGGGCAACTGCGCCCACTGTTCGGCCACATTGAAGACTTCATTCAGAACGAAGCGCATGTCGCGCAGGGGCGCTTTATAGTCAGCCATCACAACCTCTCGCTGGTCGGGTCGGGGCGGTCTCACGAAACCGCGGCACGGGGATTGAATCCAGTGTAACCGAACAACTTTTGCGAGACATAGGGTCATCACGCGACTAGTAAGTCCATTTCGGTCACGCCATGCGAATCGCCCCACGGCGCGATTGCTGCCCGTCCACCATGACGCAGTTCCGCCCTGCCCCCTTGGCGCTGTACAACGCCTGGTCGGCGGACTTGAGCACATCCTCCGGGTTACGGTGCTCCACCTGGCGCTCGGCCACACCGATACTGATGGTCACCGATACCGTGCTCGAAGCGCTGCCGATCCGCCGCTGTCGCCCCGCAGTATCGTCCTGCGGGCGGCTATTTTGGTCACGCAGCTGCATTGCATAGTTGGCGATCATCTCGCGAACGGCTTCCAGATGGGGCAGGCATTCCTCGGCGGTCTTGCCAGCGAACACCAGCGCAAATTCCTCACCGCCATAACGGTAGGCGCGGCCACCACCCGTCACCTTGGACAACCGGCTAGCCACCAGGCGCAGTACCTGGTCACCCACATCGTGGCCATGGGTGTCGTTGAATTTCTTGAAGTGATCGACGTCGGTCATGGCGATCACGTAGTTGCGCCCCAGGCGTTGCATGCGCTCGTTCAGCGCGCGCCGCCCGGGCAAGCCGGTGAGCTCGTCGCGGAAGGCCATCTGATACGCCTCGTGGGACACCGCCGCGGCGATCATCAGCATCACCTGGCTGCACATGATGTTCAGCGTGAACGGCAGGATGAAGGTTTGCGGCAGCATCCAGAAAATGCCGAGCAAGCCGATGATCTGCGCCGCGTGCAACGGCCTGGGTTCACGCAGGTACTGCACCACCAACAGGATCAAAACCCCGATGAACAGCGGATAGACCATCTGGATCAGGCTCATCCACTGCCCATGCAGCGACGGCCAGCGGATTTCCGCCAGCCAGCTCAGCAGCGCCTCGGGATAACTCTGCTCGAGTGCCACAGCCACGCCGCTGACGGCAAACAGCACGGCAAAACGGGCAAGCAGGTCCTGGGCCAGGTGGGTGCGTTCCTGCCAGACGCCATACAAGCCGAACAGCGCAGGCAAAAGCAGGCACACCAGGTGGAAGATCACCGCCGCGTCATCGCGTACGCGGCCGTTGTCGCGGTAGTAATCGGTCTGGGTATCGAGCAGGAAGTAGGCGATGTACACCGTGACCATCAGAAACAGCTCGCGTTGACGGCGGTACACGGCGCAATAGGCGCCGCCGAGCAACAGGACCAAGGTGGGCAGCACGTTGAACAGCGAGGTGAAAAAGACGCTAAGGTCTCTTGCATAGGCCGCCGCAAGCCCTGCCAACAACAGGAACAGCGAAGGCAGGAAGTGGCTGGCGCGTACAGCGTTTAGACGAAACAAGGGTAATCTCCGACCCGGCAGATCAATAATGGCATTGTGCCCTTACTTCATCGGCAGCGCACATGAATAGATGAATACACGGGTAACGGCAGCAGGGGCGGAGGGCTTGAGCTTTTGTTGTTACTGAATCTTAGGGGGCCGCTTTTGCAGCGCCGTAAAAATGCAAAAGCCGCCTGCCCGTGAGGGCAGACGGCTTGCTGGCAAACGACAGGATCAGATCGACAGACCGAAGTCCTCTTCCTTCATTGCCATGAGGTTACCGGCACCGGACAGCATCGCCGCCACGTGAGCGCGGGTGCGCGGCAGGATGCGCTGGAAGTAGAAGCGCGCAGTCTGCAGCTTGGCAGTGTAGAACGCCTCTTCCGAGGTACCGGCAGCCAGCTTCTCGGCAGCCAGGCGAGCGATGTCGGCCCAGAAGTACGCCAGGCAGGCATAACCGGAGTACATCAGGTAGTCCACCGACGCAGCGCCCACTTCCTCGCGGTCCTTCATGGCAGCCATGCCCACCTTCATGGTCAGCTCGCCCCATTCCTTGTTCAGCGCAGCCAGTGGCTCGACGAACTCTTTGACCGCTTCAACGCCTTCCTGCGCCTGGCAGAACTTGTGCACGATCTTGGTGAAGCCCTTGAGCGCCTCGCCCTGGGTCATCAGCACTTTGCGGCCCAGCAGGTCGAGTGCCTGGATGCCGGTGGTGCCTTCGTACAGCATGGAGATACGGCTGTCGCGCACGTTCTGCTCCATGCCCCACTCGGCAATGAAGCCGTGGCCGCCGTAGATCTGCACGCCATGGTTGGCCGCCTCGAAGCCGACTTCGGTCATGAAGGCTTTGGCGATCGGGGTCAGGAAGGCCAGCAGCGCATCGGCCTTCTTGCGCTCTTCCTCGTCCTGGCTGTACTTGACGATGTCCACCTGCTTGGCGGTGAAGTACACCATTGCACGATTGCCTTCGGCGAAGGCTTTCATGGTCAGCAGCATGCGACGCACGTCCGGGTGGACGATGATCGGGTCAGCGGCCTTGTCCGGGGCTTTAGGGCCGGTCAGCGAACGCATCTGCAGACGGTCACGGGCGTATTTCAAGCCACCCTGGAACGCCACCTCGGCGTGGGCCAGGCCTTGCAGCGCGGTACCCAGGCGAGCGGTGTTCATGAAGGTGAACATGCAATTCAGGCCCTTGTTCGCCGGGCCAATCAGGTAACCGGTGGCGCTGTCGAAGTTCATCACGCAGGTAGCGTTGCCGTGGATGCCCATCTTGTGCTCGATCGAGCCACAGCTCACGCCATTGCGCTCACCCACGCCGCCTTCGGCGGTGGGCAGGAACTTGGGCACGATGAACAGGGAGATGCCTTTGGTGCCGGCGGGTGCGTCGGGCAGGCGGGCCAGAACGATATGGACAATGTTGCCGGCCATGTCGTGTTCGCCGGCAGAGATGAAGATCTTGGTCCCGGAAATCTTGTAGGAGCCGTCGGCCTGCGGTTCGGCCTTGGTACGCAGCATGCCCAGGTCGGTACCACAGTGCGGTTCGGTCAGGCACATGGTGCCGGTCCATTCGCCGGATACCAGCTTGGTCAGGTAGACCTCCTGCTGCTCAGCAGTGCCATGGGCGGAAATCGTGTTCATCGCACCATGGGACAGGCCTGGGTACATGCCCCATGACCAGTTGGACTCCCCGACCATCTCGCTCAGGGCCAGGCCCAACGACTCTGGCAGGCCTTGGCCACCATGGGCGACATCGTGCGCCAGGCTCGGCCAGCCGCCCTCGACAAACTGCTCATAGGCTTCCTTGAAGCCGGTAGGCGTCTTCACGCCCGACTCGCTCCAGGTGCAGCCTTCCAGGTCACCAACACGGTTCAGCGGGGCCAGCACCTGTTCACAGAACTTCGCGCCTTCTTCGAGGATCGCGTCAACCATGTCAGGCGTGGCGTCCTGGCAACCCGGCAGGCTCTGATAGTGCGCCTCGTAGCCGAGCAGCTCGTCGCGAACGAAACGAATATCACGCAAGGGGGCTTTGTAATCAGGCATTGCGATGAACCTCTGTGATGAGTCCGGTGGGGAGACCGCTGATACCGACCAGCTCTTGGGTGGCTTTCGGTCAAACAGTTGTTTGAAACTTACGTTTAGCATGGCCCGATGTCAAGGAGGGACTATGGTGCCATTTACGCCGCGAAAGATGGCTTTTATGCCATCGCACAAAAAACGCGCGTGCAGCCGCAGGTTTACCGGCGAATAAGCCCTGCCAAACCGTAAGGGTCTCTGGCAGGACACATTCGCGGGTAAACCCGCTTCCATGGTGGTTTCGTGGGGGTGCCTGAGGGTCAGGCGTAGGTGTCGATGAAGCGACCGAGCATTTCGTCGGAAGCTTTGGCAACCTTCACACCCAGCTCGACCTCGGTTTTACCCAGGGCAAGCTGCACAGTGCTGGTGGCCAGGTCCATCTGTTGGCTGCGATCCACCGCCCGCAGGCGCTCGGCCTGAAAGTCGCTGGACTGGCTGGTGGCGGCGCGTTCGACCGTGGTGTTGGCGATCTGGCCGGCGGCCTGGTCGATGCGGTTCTGCCCGGTCTGAATGGCGCTGAGGCCCGCGTAGTAGGCGGAGCTACCGGTGATTTCCATGTCAAAACTCCAATGACGCTGGATGTGAGCAGGGTCAATTAAAGCAGGCCAAGGTAGAAAAGGCCCGTTTAAATCCCTAATGGCCTAGTGCTAGTTGATAGGCCATGGACATATGACAGCCCTGAGCGGCCCCTCAACTAATCCAGCAAATCCAGCTGCAGATGCGCCGCCACCGCTTCGGCACTCGCGTGCTTGAGCCGGGGCACGCGCCCCAGGCAAGGCGCTGGCAAGCGCTCGGCCAGACTGGCCAGGTTCTCTTCCAGGCGCGAAGTGCGCGGCTCGATGATGTTGGCCACCCAGCCTGCCAGTTGCAGCCCGTCACGGGCAATCGCCTCGGCGCTGAGCAGGGCGTGGTTGATGCAGCCCAGGCGCACGCCTACTACAAGAATCACCGGCAGCTTCAGGGCGATGGCCAGGTCGGAGAGGTTGGCATGATCGGACAACGGTACCCGCCAGCCACCCGCGCCTTCGACCAAGGTGAAGTCCGCGCCCTGATCCAGCACGTGTTTCATTGCCTTCAGCAGTGCAGGCACCTCCAGCGCAACGCCCGCCTCACGCGCGGCCACGTGCGGTGCGATGGCCGGCTCGAAGGCAAAGGGGTTGATCGCTTCATAGGCCAGCTTGAACGTGCTTTGGTCGATCAGCGCCTGGGCATCGGCATTGCGCAGCCCCTTTGCCGTCACGGTGCAGCCGGACGCCACCGGCTTGGCGCCCAGCGTACTCAGGCCTTGCAGCCGCGCGGCATGCAGCAGGCCAGCGGCAATGGTGGTCTTGCCGACATCGGTATCGGTCCCGGCGATGAAATAGGCCTGGCTCATCTCGCTCCTCTCATGCCTGTGGCTTGCGCAACACACCATAGACCACCTGGTAGGTGGCTGGCAGCCCCTGAGGCTGGCGAAACGCTTCATACGCCTGCAAGAAGCCCTGCATGCGGGCGCGGCCGGTCAGACCGGCAGGCCGGCCAGGGTTGAGGTTATGCGCGCCAAGTGCCTTGAGCTCATGGGTCAGGCTGCGCACATCCGGGTAGTGCAGCACATGTGGCTGGCGTTCAAGGCCCAGTAACTCAAAGCCACTTGCCGCGCACAGGCGCTGGTAATCCTCGAAGCGGCGGAAGCGATTGACATGTACCCTGCCATCCACGGCCTGCCAACTGGCGCGCAGTTCATCAAGGGTACCGACACACAGGCTGCTGAAAGCTAGCAAACCGCCGGGGCGCAATACCCGTCTGGCTTCGGCCAACACACTGGCGAACTGCCCGCACCACTGCACCGCCAGGCTGGAAAACACCAGGTCGACACTGGCATCGCGCAGCGGCAGGCGCTCAGCGTCGCCCGCCACATGGTACTGGGCCCCACCCTGCTCGCCGCGGGCATGGCGCAACATACCCTCGGCAATGTCCACGGCCACCCCACTTGCTGATGCGAAACGCTCGGCCAGCACACGGCTGAAGTGCCCGGTGCCACTGCCAAGGTCCAGCCAGCGTGAAGGCATCAACGGGTCGGGCAGATGTTCCAACAGGCTCATGCCCACGGCGCGCTGCAGCGCCGCCACGCTGTCGTAGCTGGCCGCCGCACGGGAGAACGACGCCGCGACCTGGCGCTTGTCCGGCAAAGCGCCTGGCAGGGTTGGATGGGAAAGGTTAGTCATCGCCACTCTCATGCAGAAAATTCTTGATGCCCGCCGCCAGCTCCTGTGGGTACTCCAGCAGGAAGGCGTGGGAACTGTCTTCAACCAGCCCGACCTCGACGTCGGGCAGCAGTTCGCACAGCGCCTTGGCCGCTTCCGGGGGCACCAGCGCGTCGCTGCCGGCGAACAGGTGCAGTTGCGGGCCTGCGTAGGTTTGTAGTGCTTCGCGGGTATCGAGCTTGGCCAGTACTTCAAGCCCGGTGGCCAGATAGAGCGGGTCGGTGTCCGGCACGCCGACACCCAGCTGGCGCAACAGCGTGCGCGGCTGCAGGGCACCCTCGCTGCACAAGGTCCGGAAACGCTTGAGGGTCACCGAGGTATGGCTGCGGCAACCGTCGAGAAACGTACCGAAGGTGTCATCGGCCATGCCATGTGGCCAATCCCCCCGCGCCACGAAACTGGGGTTGCTGGCCAGGGTCAGCAACCCGCAGCAGTGGTCGCCGCGCTTGCGCGCCAGCTCGCTGGCAAGCATGCCGCCAAGCGACCAGCCCCCCAGCCAGGCATCGCTGGGCAACTTGCGGTCAAGATGGTCGACCCATGCCTGTACATCGGCGTCAGGCAGTTCCGGCAAGGGCATCAGCTCGACCTGCAGACGGGCATCCTGGGCGCGCAAACTGGCGGCCAGCGGTTCCAGCGCCGCAGTGCCCAGCCCCCAGCCAGGCAAAAGGATCAATCGGTTACGCATCGGCGGCCTCCAGCTGTGGATAACAATCGGCCAATGCATTCAACAATAGCTGCACCTGCGCCTCGCTGTGCGCGGCGCTCAGGGTGACCCGCAGGCGGGCGCTGCCAGCGGGCACAGTAGGCGGGCGGATGGCGGTCACCAGCATGCCGCGTTCACGCAACATGCGTGACAGGCGCAATGCCTGCGCACTGTCGCCAATCACGATCGGCTGGATCGGGGTGGGGCTGTCCATCAGGTGCAGGCCAATCTGCTCGGCGCCCTGGCGGAACTGGCGGATCAACGCCGCCAAGTGTTCCCGGCGCCAGGTTTCGCGGCGCAGCAATTCCAGGCTCTTGAGCGTGGCGCAGGCCAGTGCCGGCGGCTGGCTGGTGGTGTAGATGTAGGGCCTGGCGAACTGCACCAGCGCCTCGATCAACGCTTCACTGCCAGCGACAAAGGCACCCGCCGTGCCACAGGCCTTGCCCAGCGTACCGATCAGCACCGGCACATCATCGATGCCCAGGCCGAAGTGCTCGACGATACCGCCGCCCTGAGCCCCCAAGGTCCCCAGGCCATGAGCATCATCGACCATCAACCAGGCGCCCCGCGCCCGCGCGACCTTGGCCAGCGCTGGCAGATCGGCAAGGTCGCCGTCCATGCTGAACACGCCGTCGGTGACCACCAGGGTGTTGCCGCTGGCTTTATCCAGGCGGCTGGCCAGGCTTGCCGCATCGTTGTGCAGGTAACGGCTGAAACGGGCGCCGCTGAGCAGGCCGCCATCGAGCAACGAGGCATGGTTGAGGCGGTCTTGCAGCACAGTATCGCCCTGCCCCACCAACGCCGTAATGGCGCCGAGGTTGGCCATGTACCCGGTGGAAAACAGCAGCGCACGTGGGCGACCGGTCAACTCAGCCAGTGCCTCTTCAACCTGATGGTGCGGGGTGCTGTGGCCAATCACCAGGTGCGACGCGCCGCCGCCGACACCCCAGCGCTCGGCGCCCGCCTGCCAGGCGGCGACGACCTCGGGGTGGTTGGCCAGGCCCAGGTAGTCATTGCTGCAGAAGGCCAGCAGTGGCTGGCCATCCACCACCACCTCCGGCCCTTGCGGGCTTTCCAGCAGTGGCCGCTGCCGATACAGGTCCGCAGCGCGCCGTTCGGCCAGGCGTGCTGGCAGGTCGAAAGCCATGTCAGGCAGACGCGGCGTTGTAGAACAGTTCGCTGCTGCGTTGTTCGACCAGCGCCTGCTCGATGGCGGCCTGGTGCACTTCGTCGGCGTGCTCTTCGCGTGCTTCGGGCTTGATGCCCAGGCGGGCGAACAGCTGCATGTCCTTGTCAGCCTGCGGGTTGGCAGTGGTCAGCAGTTTTTCGCCGTAGAAGATCGAATTGGCGCCGGCCATGAATGCCAGGGCCTGCATCTGCTCGTTCATCTGCTCGCGCCCGGCAGACAGGCGCACGTGGGACTTCGGCATGAGGATCCGTGCGACCGCCAGCATGCGGATGAAATCGAACGGGTCGACATCTTCTTCATTGGCCAACGGCGTGCCAGCTACTTTCACCAGCATGTTGATCGGTACCGACTCCGGGTGCTCGGGCAGGTTGGCCAACTGGATCAGCAGGCCGGCACGGTCGTCCAGCGACTCGCCCATGCCCAGGATGCCGCCAGAGCAGATCTTCATCCCGGCATCACGTACATAGGCCAGGGTTTGCAGGCGCTCTGCGTAGGTGCGGGTAGTAATGATGCTGCCGTAGAACTCTGGCGAAGTGTCGAGGTTGTGGTTGTAGTAGTCCAGGCCAGCCTGGGCAAGGGCCTGGGTCTGCTCCTGGTCGAGTTTGCCCAGGGTCATGCAGGTTTCCAGGCCCATGGCCTTGACCCCTTTGACCATCTCCAGCACGTAGGGCATATCTTTGGCGGACGGGTGCTTCCAGGCCGCGCCCATGCAGAAGCGGGTCGAACCGATGGCCTTGGCCCGTGCGGCTTCTTCCAGCACTTTCTGCACTTCCATCAGCTTCTGTTTTTCCAGCCCGGTGTTGTAGTGGCCGGACTGCGGACAATATTTGCAATCTTCCGGGCAGGCACCGGTCTTGATCGACAGCAAGGTGGAGACTTGGACGCGATTAGGGTCGAAATGCGCGCGGTGCACGGTCTGCGCCTGGAACAGCAAGTCATTGAACGGTTGCAGGAACAGGGCCTTTACCTCGGCCAAGGCCCAGTCGTGACGTGTTGTTGCAGTTGTGCTGGCGCTCATCGGTGTTTCCTTGTTTAGGCTGTAGCTGGCGCCGGGACAGGACTGCCCACCAGCGCATCACGGATAGCTCGCATAGTCATGGAAGGCCTATGAACTGTCAACCTTGGTTAAAAGCACTGGTTTACAAGTGTATAAATATTAATCAGGTCTGTTTGCTCTGCGATGAAAGTGCGCAGCAGCCCTACCCCTTGTGCATCGCCTGCGAACAAGCGCTGCCCTGGCTGGATGAGTACTGCCTGCACTGCGCGTTGCCCCTGCCGATGGCCGGGCTGACCTGCGCCCAGTGCAGCCGCCGTGCCCCAGCCTTCGACCTGGTGGTTGCGCCCTGGCACTATGGGTTTCCGATGGACACCTTGATCCACCGCTTCAAGCACAACAGCCAATGGCCGCTGGGCCGCTTGATGGCCGAAATGCTCAGCTTGAACCTGCGCCACCGTTTCGAAGAAGGCCAGCCGAGGCCAGAGCTGCTGTTACCCGTACCGCTGGCCAGGCGTCGACTGCGCGAGCGCGGCTTCAATCAGGCCGGCATGTTGGCAAGCTGGTTGTCAAAGGGCCTGGCAATAGATTGCAACGACCGCTTACTGCTGCGCACACGCGAAACACCCGCCCAGCAAAGCCTGGACGCCAGGGCTCGCCACCGTAACCTGCAACGGGCATTTGCCCTGGCCGCAGAAGATGCGGTCAAGGGCAGGCATGTGGCTGTGGTGGATGATGTGCTGACCACCGGGGCCACCGCACACGCCATCGCCCAGCTGCTGCGCAGCGCCGGCGCACGACGCGTTGACGTGTATTGCCTGGCACGCACGGCAAAACCGGGGCAAGCTTGACGGGTCAGTCTCAGATAGGCGCCACCATGTCTTTGCCCGCTCTGCTCACCCAGCACATCGCCCGTCGGCCCCAACGCATCGCCCTGCTCCAGCATATCGCCGAGCAAGGTTCGATCACCCGTGCCGCCAAGGCGGCCGGTATCAGCTACAAGGCGGCCTGGGACGCCATCGACGAGCTCAACAACCTGGCCCGCCAACCGCTGGTCGAACGCAGTACCGGTGGGCGCGGTGGTGGCGGCGCACGGCTGTCGGTAGAAGGTGAGCGGGTGCTGCGCCTGTACCAGCGCCTGTAGGCCCTGCAAGCGCAAATTCTGGAAGCGGCCGAAGAGTCCAGCGACCTGGATCTGCTCGGGCGCCTGATGCTGCGCACCAGCGCCCGCAACCAGTTGCAAGGGCAGGTCAGTGGCCTGCGCCGCGAAGGCCGCCATGATCGGGTGAGCCTGGCACTGGGCGGCGGGCTGGAAATCGAGGCTTTGATCACCCACGACAGTACTGCGCGCCTGGAACTGACGTTGGGCACCATGGTGGTGGCCTTGCTCAAGGCCGGGTGGGTGCAGTTGCTGGGTGCAGCGGATGAGCCTGCGGCGGGCAGCAATGTGCTGGATGCGACCGTCGAAGAGGTGCTGGCCGACGGCAATGAACCCAGTGAAGTACGGCTGGCGCTGGGGAATGGGCAGACCCTGTGTGGGTTTGCCGAAAGGGATTGGCTGGCACGCGAGGCGGTCGCTGCTGCAAGCGTGATACGGGTTCAGTTCCATCCCTCCAATGTATTGCTGGGGGTGCCGGTATAGGCTGCCCCGCGCGAGGGCTGGCACTGATACCATTGGCCCTTGCAGCCCATTTCGGAGCACTCATGTCCCACCCCTTCGCGACGCTTACCCCCGACCTGGTGCTCGACGCCGTGGAAAGCCTCGGCTTTCTCAGCGACGCTCGCGTACTGGCCCTGAACAGCTACGAGAACCGCGTCTATCAGGTAGGTATCGAAGACCAGCAGCCGCTGATTGCCAAGTTCTACCGGCCCGGCCGTTGGAGCAATGAAGCGATCCTCGAGGAACACCGTTTCACTGCCGAGCTCGCCGACTGCGAAGTCCCGGTGGTCGCGCCGATGCAGCACCATGGCCAGACCCTGTTCGAACATCAGGGCTTTCGTTTCACGTTGTTCCCCCGTCGCGGCGGTCACGCCCCGGAACCTGGCAACCTCGACCAGCTCTACCGCCTCGGGCAGTTGCTCGGTCGCCTTCACGCCGTTGCAGCGACGCGACCGTTCGAACACCGCGAAGCGCTGGCTGTGGACAACTTCGGCCACGCTTCGCTGCAAACCCTGCTGGAGGGCAACTTCGTGCCGCGGGAACTGCTCCCCGCATTCGAGTCCGTAGCCCGCGACCTGCTCAAGCGGGTCGAGGACATCTATGCGCGCACCCCACATAAGCAGATTCGCCTTCACGGCGACCTGCACCCAGGGAACCTGATGCACCGCGACGAGGTTTATCACGTCGTCGACCTCGACGACTGTCGGATGGGCCCGGCGGTGCAGGACCTGTGGATGATGCTTGCCGGCAGCCGCGAGGAACGCCTGGGGCAACTGGCCGAACTGATCGACGGCTACAACGAGTTCCACGACTTCGACCCTCGCGAACTGGCGCTGATCGAACCGCTGCGCGCACTGCGCCAGCTGCACTACAGCGCCTGGCTGGCACGGCGTTGGGATGACCCGGCCTTCCCTCCCAGCTTCCCCTGGTTCGGCCAACCCCGTTACTGGGGCGACCAGATCCTTGCCCTGCGCGAGCAGACCGCCGCACTCGATGAGCAACCGCTGAAATTGTTCTAGAAGCACACGAGGGTCTGTCTACAATAGCCGTCGTTGTGTTTAGTTACCTAAGCAAGGATTCTGCATGCACGCCGCAAACCCGCAACGCGGGTACATCCTGGGCCTCAGTGCCTACATCATCTGGGGTCTGTTCCCGCTTTACTTCAAAGCAATTCAAAGCGTTCCGGCGGTGGAGATCATCGTTCACCGGGTGCTCTGGTCGGCCCTGTTCGGCTCGCTCCTGCTGCTGGCCTGGAAACACCCAGGCTGGTGGCGCGAATTACGTGAGAACCCACGCCGGCTGGGTATTCTGGCCCTGAGTGGCACGTTGATCGCCGCGAATTGGCTGACCTACGTCTGGTCGGTGAACAACGGGCGCATGCTCGAGGCCAGCCTGGGTTATTACATCAACCCCCTGGTGAACGTGCTGCTGGGCATGCTGCTATTGGGTGAGCGCCTGCGGCGTCTGCAATGGCTCGCGGTGGCGATGGCTGCGGTCGGGGTGGCGCAGCAGGTGTGGCAGGTCGGCAGCCTGCCCTGGGTATCGCTGGTACTGGCCCTGAGCTTTGGCTTCTATGGCCTGATCCGCAAGCAGGCACCGGTAGCGGCGCTGCCTGGGTTGGTGGTGGAAACCTGGATGCTGGTGCCGCTGGCGCTTGGCTGGCTGTTGCTACACCCCTCTGCCGTGAGCGCGCAGGGCGCGTTCTACACCAGCAACGAAGCGCTGTGGTTGGTGGCGGCCGGCCCGGTTACCCTGGTGCCACTGGTGTGTTTCAACGCCGCCGCGCGGCACTTGCCCTACACCACCCTGGGGTTTTTGCAGTACCTGGCACCGACCCTGGTATTGCTGCAGGCCGTGCTGCTGTTTGATGAGCACTTGTCCTCGAGCAGCCTGGTAGCGTTCGTGTGTATCTGGGCCGGCCTGGCACTCTACAGCGTCGATGCCTGGTTGAACCTGCGCAAACGTGCCTGATCAAAAAACGATCAAAACTCTACAGGCCACGCAGTTCGTGGCCTGGCAGAACCTCTCCAGAGGTTATCCACACCCTCGTCCCCGCGCTTTGTGCACAAGCTACTGATAACTGTACGTTTTTTGTCCAAATCGCGGGAGGCCTTGGTGGTATTGGGCTGGCGAGGTACGCCCCCAGGTTATCCACAGGGACGTCCCCGTTAAACCGGGATAACCCGCAGGGGGCCCAAAGCGGCCCCCGGCAGTTGCCGCTCAATCCTCTGGGCGTAGCTTCAACTCCACCATCAGGTCATCGGCCAGGCTTTCCAGCTTGTGCTGCAGGTCATCCAGCGACAGGGTCAACGGCAGCGCCAGCAGCGCATCGGCATGGAACAGCGGCTCGCTGCTCATCGGCGCCGGGCGCACCTCGGTGGTGAAACGCTCCAGGTTCACACCCTGGTCGGCCAGCAAACGGGTGATGTCGCGCACGATCCCCGGGCGATCATTGCCCACAAGCTCCATGGCAATCGGTTTCCAGGTGCACGAAGGCTCGATTCCGCTCTCGGCAATCAGCACCCGGATATCGTATTGGCCCAACGCCTGGAGTGCCTTCACCAGTTCATCGTAGTTCTCCGCCGGCACCGCCACCCGCAAGATCCCGGCAAACTGCCCGGCCATGCGCGACATACGGCTCTCCAGCCAGTTGCCGCTATGTTCGGCGATGCATTCGGCGATACGTTCAACCTGGCCAGCCTTGTCGGGGGCAATCACGGTCAGTACAAGATGGTCCACAGGCCCTACCTCTGCGTCGAGCCGCCCGCGGCGGCGAAAATACGGGGGTCGACTCAGTATAGGCAAGGCGCGGCAACCTGCCGCAGGGCAGTTCGCACAACTAATCGTGTACTGTTTCAAGATTTATCTGGAACAATCCACTCGTTTTTTGCGAACATAGCCATTCCCAGCATGACCCTACGCGACCAACCGGTCGCAGAGCGACGCTTTTAGTCTGATGTTTACCTGCCTGCTGCTTCATGTAGTATGCGTCGGCGTGGACTACAAAACGTCGTTTGGATGTCTGCCAAGGCGCCTGTGAAAATACGCCAACCGCCCGCCAGCCCGTCTGGCGAGCCGCACCCAACCGCGCTCGCGCATTGCGGGTGCCGTGTTTAGAGAAGCGCTACAGGCTTAATACAGAAGAGCGAAAGCGAAATAGCTGAGCAGAGGTGAGGCAAGCAATGACTGGATACGTTCAAGTCGGTGGCCTTCAGGTCGCCAAGGTCCTGTTCGACTTCGTCAACAACGAAGCCATTCCGGGGACCGGCATCGTCGCCGAGCAGTTCTGGGCGGGTGCCGAGAAGATCATCAACGACCTCGCCCCAAAGAACAAAGCCCTGCTCGCCAAGCGCGACGAGCTGCAAGCCAAGATCGACGCCTGGCACCAGGCACGCAAAGGCCAGGCCCATGACGCCGTAGCCTACAAGAGCTTCCTCCAGGAAATCGGCTACCTGCTGCCACAAGCCGACGATTTCCAGGCCACGACCCAGAATGTCGACGAAGAAATCGCCCACATGGCTGGCCCGCAACTGGTCGTGCCGGTGATGAACGCCCGCTTCGCCCTCAATGCTGCCAACGCTCGCTGGGGCTCGCTGTACGACGCGTTGTACGGCACCGACGCCATCAGCGATGAAGGCGGCGCGGAAAAAGGCCAGGGTTACAACAAGGTGCGTGGTGACAAGGTCATTGCCTTCGCCCGCGCCTTCCTCGACGAAGCCGCGCCATTGGCGGCCGGTTCCCACGTCGATTCCACCGGCTATCGCATCGAAGGCGGCAAGCTGATCGTCGCCCTCAAGGGCGGCAGCAACAGCGGCCTGCGTGACGACGCGCAACTGATCGGTTTCCACGGCGACGCCGCCGCGCCTACCGCCGTGCTGCTCAAGCACAACGGCCTGCATTTCGAGATCCAGGTCGACGCCAGCACCCCGGTTGGCAGCACCGACGCCGCGGGTGTCAAAGACATCCTGATGGAATCGGCGCTCACGACCATCATGGACTGCGAAGACTCGGTCGCCGCCGTCGATGCCGACGACAAGGTCATCGTCTACCGTAACTGGCTGGGCCTGATGAAAGGTGACCTGGCCGAGAACGTGAGCAAGGGTGGCAAGACCTTCACCCGCACCATGAACCCGGACCGCGAATACGCCGCGCCCAACGGCGGCAGCGTCACCTTGCATGGCCGTTCGCTGCTGTTCGTGCGCAACGTCGGCCACCTGATGACCAACCCGGCGATCCTCGATGCCCAAGGCAACGAAATCCCTGAAGGTATTCAGGACGGGCTGTTCACCAACCTGATCGCCCTGCACAACCTCAACGGCAATACCAGCCGCAAGAACACCCGCACCGGCAGTGTGTACATCGTCAAGCCGAAGATGCACGGCCCTGAAGAAGTGGCGTTCGCCGCCGAGATCTTCAGCCGCGTCGAAGACCTGCTGGGCATGCCGCGCAACACCGTCAAGGTCGGCATCATGGACGAGGAGCGCCGCACCACGGTCAACCTCAAGGCCTGCATCAAGTCGGCCGCCGAGCGCGTTGCGTTCATCAACACCGGCTTCCTCGACCGTACCGGCGACGAAATCCACACCTCTATGGAGGCCGGCGCCGTGGTACGCAAAGGCGCCATGAAAAATGAGAAGTGGATCGGCGCGTACGAGAACAACAACGTTGACGTTGGCCTGGCCACCGGGCTGCAAGGCCGCGCGCAGATCGGCAAGGGCATGTGGGCCATGCCAGACCTGATGGCAGCCATGCTCGAGCAGAAGATCGCTCACCCGCTGGCCGGCGCCAACACAGCCTGGGTACCGTCGCCAACCGCCGCCACCCTGCACGCCCTGCATTACCACAAGGTCGACGTACAGGCACGTCAGCGCGAGCTGGCTTCACGTACACCGGCGTCTGTGGACGATATCCTGAGCATTCCGCTGGCTGCCGATACCCACTGGTCGCCCGAAGAGATCCGCAACGAGCTGGACAACAACGCCCAAGGCATCCTTGGCTATGTGGTGCGCTGGATCGATCAGGGCGTAGGGTGCTCGAAGGTGCCGGACATCAACGACGTCGGCCTGATGGAAGACCGCGCCACCCTGCGTATTTCAGCTCAGTTGCTGGCCAACTGGCTGCGCCATGGCGTGGTCAGCCAGGACCAGGTGCTGGAAAGCCTCAAGCGCATGGCCGCGGTGGTCGACAAGCAGAACGCCGGTGACGCGCTGTACCGTCCGATGGCGCCGAACTTCGACGACAACGTCGCGTTCCAGGCGGCTGTGGAGCTGGTGATCGAGGGTGCCAAGCAGCCGAACGGGTATACCGAGCCGGTGCTGCACCGCCGCCGTCGCGAGTTCAAGGCGCGTAACGGGCTGTAATACGTAAGAGGCTGCGCTGCAGCCCTATCGCCAGCAAGCCGGTGATAGGGCTGCATCCACCCCCGTTATTCGACCTTCAATTCCTTCTTCACCAAGTGCAGCAGCTTCCCCAGATCCACCGGCTTGAGCAAAAAGTCCACCACCCCCAGGTGCATTACGTCCACCGCCTCCTTCACATCGGTGTCGCCCGACACCACGATGATCGACAACGCCGCCCGCTCCGACTCACGCACCTGCCGAATCAGCTCCAGGCCATCCTTGGGCTCCATGCGCAGGTCGGTGATCATCAAGGCAATCCGCGGCTCGTAATGCAGCTTGAACATCGCCTCCTGGGCACCATCGGCCTTCATGCAGTCGATGCCCCTACTCTTCAGGTAAAGGCACAGCGCCTCGCTATTGACCGGGTTGTCATCGACCACCAGCACCACCGGCTTGGGCGCCATGGGGGCACTTACTCCGGCCAATGCCTCGCGTTCAGCGTCACTCAGGATGTCGTCATGCTCAGCCATGGTCGTCTCGTCAAAAGTATCTTGCTCACCGGTAAGACCGCACCTTGCGATATTGATCACACACCGCTCATAGACTTACGTCCAATGGGCACCGCACGGCCGCCAGCCGACCATGGGGGCCGAGAACAACAAGGCCGCACCTATATATAGATATATATAGTTCGGCATAGCGATACGGTCAGTTTCATGAGCAAAAAGGACGCCTACAGCCAGGCGGGCAGAACCGCTGTTCTGCAGAACATCCAGGGCACACTGCAGTTTTTGCAGCGTTTCCCCCCGTTCAACCAGATGGAGCACAGCCACCTGGCCTTTCTGGTGGAACAGTGCCAGCTGCGTTTCTATGCCAGCGGCGAAAGCATCATCAAGCCGGCGGACGGCCCGGTGGAGCACTTCTACATCGTCAAACAGGGCCGCGTTGTCGGTGAGCGCCAGCACCTGGTCAAACCGGGTGTGGAAACCACATTCGAGATCACCAGCGGCGAGTGCTTCCCCCTGGCAGCCCTGCTTGGCGAACGCGCCACCCGCACCGAACACCTGGCCGGCGAAGACACGTTCTGCCTGCAACTGAACAAGGCGGCGTTCATCCGCCTGTTCTCCCTGTCAGAAGTGTTTCGAGATTTTGCCCTGCGCGGCGTCAGCAGCCTGCTCGATCAAGTCAACCAGCAAGTGCGCCAACGTGCGGTAGAAACCCTCGGCACACAATATTCACTCAATGCTCCCCTGGGCGAACTGGCCATGCGCCACCCGGTGGTCTGCGCCCCAGACATGCCACTGCGTGATGCCGTGCGGCTGATGCACGAGCAGCAGGTCGGCAGCATTGTCGTGGTCGATCCGCAACGGTATCCGGTGGGCATTTTCACCCTGCGTGACCTGCGTGAGGTGGTGGCTGCCGCCGATGCCGACCTGGGCGCGCCCATCGCTCGGCACATGACCGCCAAGCCCTTCTACTTAAGCCCTGGTGCCAGTGCCTTCGATGCGGCCATGGCCATGACCGAACGGCACATTGCCCATGTCTGCCTGGTGGAAAACCGCCGCCTGTGCGGCGTGGTATCCGAGCGCGACCTGTTTTCCCTGCAACGGGTCGATCTGGTGCACCTGGCGCGTACCATCCGCCATGCGCCACGCCTGGACTCGCTGGTATCGTTGCGCGGCGAAATCGGCCAGTTGGTCGAACGCATGCTTGCCCATGGCGCTTCCTCGACCCAGATCACCCAGATCATCACCTTGCTCAACGACCACACTGTCTGCCGGGTAATCGAACTGGCGCTGGCCGAGCGCGGTGACCCTGGCGTGCCATTTACCTGGCTGTGCTTCGGCAGCGAAGGCCGCCGTGAACAGACCCTGCACACTGACCAGGACAACGGCATCCTGTTCGAAGCGGCCGACGGCAGCGAGGCCGATGCCATTCGCGCACGGCTGCTGCCTCTGGCGCAGTACATCAATCAGTGCCTGGCCCAGTGCGGCTTTACCTTGTGCAAAGGCAACATCATGGCCGGCAACCCCGAGCTCTGCCTTTCGCGCACCGAATGGGCCCAGCGCTTTGCCGGCTTCGTTCGCGAAGCCAGCCCGGAGAACCTGCTCGGCTCGAGCATCTACTTCGACCTGCGCGTGGTGTGGGGCGACGAACAAGGGTGTGAGCAACTGCGTCAACAGATGCTCGAGCAGGTCGCCGACAACCGTATCTTCCAGCGCATGATGGCCGACAACGCCCTGCGCCAACGGCCGCCGGTTGGCCGCCTGCGCGAGTTCGTGTTGACCCGTCAGGGCAACGACAAAGCTGCCACCCTCGACCTCAAGGTCCAGGGGCTTACCCCCTTCGTCGATGGTGCACGCCTGCTCGCCCTGGCCCATGGCATCGGCGCCTGCAACACCCTGGAGCGCCTGCGCCAACTGGTCGACAAAGGCATCATCGAGGCGCTCGATGGCGCGGCATATGAAGAGGCTTACCACTTCATTCAGCAAACCCGCATGCAGCAGCACCAGCGCCAGACGCGCGACAACCTGCCCTACTCCAACCGGGTCGATCCAGACAGCCTCAACCACCTGGACCGGCGCATCCTGCGTGAATCCCTGCGCCAGGCGCAGCGCCTGCAGAGCAGCCTGGCCTTGCGGTATCAGCTATGAGCCTGTTCGCCTGGCTGCGCCCTGCAGCTCCCCTGCTGGACGACACCTTGCGCCAGCGCCTGGCGCACGTGGCCAAACCCGCACCGTTGGGTGTCTGCTCGTTGCGTGAGCAGCGCTGGGTGGTCCTCGACCTGGAAACCAGCGGCCTGAACCCCAACCGTGACCAGGTGCTGTCGGTGGGTGCCGTGGCCATCGAAGATGGTGCCATCGACTTCTCTCAGCAGTTCGAACGGACCTTGCACCGGCCCACGCAGAAGACCAACGCCAGCGTGTTGATCCATGGCCTGGGCCCCAGCGCCCTGGCGGCAGGCTGCGACCCAGCCGAGGCGTTGCTTGACCTGCTCGAATTCATTGGTACCAGCCCGGTGCTGGCCTTCCATGCCCCGTTCGATCAACGCATGCTGGCCCGGGCGCTGAAAGAAAGCCTGGGCTATCGGTTGCAGCATCCCTTTCTCGATGTCGCCGAACTGGCACCGATGCTCAACCCCGACACCGTGCTGCGCGAGGCTGGCCTGGACGACTGGGTGACGCGTTTCGGCCTGCAGGTAGACGAACGCCACCATGCCAGCGCCGATGCCCAGGTCACCGCCGAACTGGCGTTGATCCTGTTCAGCCAGGCCCATCGGCAGCAACTCGACAGCCCATTGCAACTCGAACAGCGATTGCGCGGGTGGCGTCGGCGTAGCGTGCAGGGGCACGGCCTCTGATCGCTGATTACCGGCGCTACCGCTGGGGATGGCAATCCGATAAGCGTCCATTGCACCCCACCCCCTGCCTCTGTAACAATCGCGAATAATTATCGTTAGTTAATGCATTCGTTCCGGGGGGACGCTGCTTGTCTTCTGCACAGAGCCCACATGCCGATCTGGTCGGTGCGCTGTACCGCGACCACCGCGGCTGGCTGCTCGCCTGGCTGCAACGCAGCATGGCCTGCCGTCAGCGTGCCGAAGATCTGAGCCAGGATACTTTTGTGCGCCTGCTCGGCCGGGAGCGGCTGGATACCCCACGCGAGCCACGCGCCTTCCTCGCCGCTGTAGCCAAGGGGTTGATGTTCGACCACTTCCGCCGTGCCGCGCTGGAGCAGGCGTATCTGGCCGAGCTGGCGCGCCTGCCACAGGCCGAACAGCCTTCCCCGGAAATCCAGCACCTGATCCTCGAAGACCTCAAGGCCATTGACCGGCTGCTTGGAAAACTGTCGAGCAAGGCCCGCGCCGCTTTCCTGCATAACCGCCTGGACGGTATGGGCCACGCTGAAATCGCCGAGCGCCTGGGCGTTTCCGTATCGCGCGTGCGCCAGTACCTCGCCCAAGGCATGCGCCAGTGCTACGTGGCCTTGTACGGTGAGCCGACGTGAACAACTCACCGGTTTCGGCCCGGGTTCTCGAAGCTGCCATTGCCTGGAAACTCAGCCTGGACGACAGCAGCGGCACGCCCGATGCCCGCAGCGAATTCATGCGCTGGCACGCCGCCAGTGAAGAACACGCCCGTGCCTGGCGCCAGCTGGGTACCCTCGATCAACGCGTGAGCGCTGCAGTCGGCCCCGCCCGCCAGGTCCTGCAGCAATCGCGTATCAGCCTGCGTCGGCGGGTTGGCAAGGCAGGCGGCGGGCTCGCCGGTATGTTGCTGCTCGGCTCACTACTGGCCTGGCTCGGCGCGCCGTCGCTGTCAGTCAATTACTGGCTGGCAGATCAGCGCACCGCCACTGGCGAGTTGCGCACACTGCGCCTGGAAGACGGCACGCTGTTGAGCCTCAACACCCACACCGCTGTAGACATCAACTACGCAGGCGGGCAACGCGAGCTGGTGCTGCACCAGGGTGAAATCTCGGTGGAAACCGGCCATGCAGACCCGCGCCCGTTGCTGGTGCGCACCGACGATGGCCGCCTGCGCCCCCTGGGCACGCGCTTTCTGGTGCGTCGCGAGGCCAACGGCACACGCCTTGAGGTACTGCAGTCCTCGGTCGCCGCCATGCCCCGCAACAGCGGCGACGAGCAGGTACTGGGCGAAGGCCAGCAGGTGCTGATGAACGCCAACGGCCTCAGCGCCGTCACCCCTGTGGTGGCCGGTGCCGATGCCTGGACCCGCGGCATGCTGGTGGTCGACAACGTACGCCTGGCCGACCTGCTGGCCCAATTGGGGCAATACCGCAACGGGCACCTGGGCGTGGCCGATGAAATCGCCGACCTGCGCGTCACGGGGAGCTTCCCGCTGAACAATACAGACCTGGCCCTGGCCTCGCTGGTGCCGGCGTTGCCGGTGAAGATCGAGCGGCATACGCAGTGGTGGGTCAACGTGGTTCCCAAGTAGATGGGCTGCCGAGGCTTCGCGGGTAAACCCGCGAAGCCTCGGCACAGAAATACAACTTTTTTTTCAGCCCCCCCTGTCACTTCTGAAATCTCGCTCGGCAAGGAAGCAGTTCGCACTTATCCGTCGAGGAGCCGCTGCATGTCCCGTGCTGTTGATCGTATCCTGCGTCCCAGCCTGATGGCCCTGGCCATTGGCCTTGGCGCCCCGTTGGCCAGCCCCGCCCTGTGCGCCGCCGAGCAACCCGCCCCGCGTGCCTACGACCTGCCCAGCGCCCCGCTGGCCAGCACCCTGAACCAGATCGCCAGCCAGTCGGGCATTGCGCTGGTCATCGACCCGGCCTTGGTCAGCGGCCACACGTCGGCGCCGGTCAACGGCCAGTTCGACGGCCTTGGCGCCCTGCAGGCCGCACTGCGCGGTACCGGCTTGCAACTGCAGCAAAGCAGTGTCGGCAGCTACAGCCTGGTGGCCGTGCCAGACGGCAGCCTGGCGTTGCCGGAAACCAGCATAAACGCCGCCAGCGACAGCGAAAACGCCTGGGGCCCGGTAGAAGGTTACCTGGCCAAGCGCAGCGCAGTAGGCACCAAGACCGATACCGCACTGGTGGAGATCCCGCGCTCCATCTCCGTCGCCACCCGCCAGCAAATGAGCGACCGCGGCGTGCACAGCCTGGATGACGCCGTGCGGTACATGCCTGGCATCGTGTCCGCCAGCTTCGGCAGCGATACCCGTTATGACTGGATGCGCGTGCGTGGCTTCGAGCCGACCCAGTTCCTCGATGGCCTGCCGCTGCCCCGTGGCGTGTACGCCAACCCAAAAGCCGAGACCTGGAACCTCGACCGCCTCGCCCTGCTGCGCGGCCCGGCTTCCTCGCTTTACGGCCAGACCCCACCTGGCGGCTTGCTGGACATGGTCAGCCGCCGCCCCCAGGCTGAAAGCGCTCACGAAATCGAGGTGCAATACGGCAGCGATAACCACCGGCAGATCAACTTTGCCAGCACTGGCAAGATCGACGACCAGGGCCAGTTCCTGTACGGCGTCAGTGGCGTGATCCGTGATGGTGGCACCCCCATCGACCATATCGACGACAAGCGCTACAACATCGCGCCAAGCCTGACCTGGAACATCGACGACGACACCTCGCTGACCTTCCTGACCCAGTTCACCCGCGACGATACCGGCGCCACCAGCCAGTTCAGGCCCATCCAGGGCACCAAGCTCGACATGCCGTTCGGCAAGATCTCCCACCACAAGAACCTGGGCGACCCGGACTACGAGTTCTACGACCGCACCTACTACGCGCTGGGCTATGCCTTCGAGCACCGCATCAATGATGTCTGGCAGTTCCGTCAGAACCTGCGCTATACCAAGTCGGACCTGGCGTTCCAGACCATCACACCCGGCAGCTACTACTCGCCCGGTGGCCCTGTGCAAGACGACGGAACAGTCAGCCGCATGTCCACCAACACCGATGAAGACATCAGCCAGTTCGCCGTGGACAACAACTTCCAGGGTGACTTCGCCACCGGTGACATCAGCCACACGCTGCTGATCGGCCTGGACCACCAGCGCGTCAACACCAACTACCTGTCGATCTTCGACTTCACCGTGCCGGACAGCAACGTCATCCATCCGGTCTACGGGCTGCCGATCACCCGTCCGGACCGTTCGACAGCCTTCTACGACTACAACCAGAAAACCCGTCAGACCGGCCTGTACGTTCAGGACCAGATGGCCCTGGGCAACTGGCGCCTGACCTTGGGCGGCCGGGAAGACTGGGTGCATACCGGCACCACGTTCTTCAACCAGGGCGATGCCACCAATACCCAACGCGACAAGAAGTTCAGCGGCAACGCTGCCCTGAGCTATGTCTTCGACTCAGGCTTCGTGCCTTACCTTTCCTACGCCGAGTCCTTCCAGCCGTCGAGCAACGCAAGCGTCTCGGCGCAGGAGTCGTTCAAACCCACCGAAGGCAAACAGTGGGAACTGGGTATCAAGTATCAGCCACCGGGCTCGAATACCTTGCTGTCGGCTGCGGTGTACGACCTGACCCAGAAAAACGTCGCGGTCACCAACAACGAGGGGGGTGTGACCTTTACCAGCCAGACCGGCGAAGTGAAGGTACGTGGCCTGGAACTGGAAGCCGTGTCCGACGTCACCAAGAACCTCAAGGTGACTGCGGCCTACACCCTGGCCAAATCCGACGTGCAGGACGGCCTGTACAAAGGCAATCGCCTGCAACTGATGCCCAACCAGCAAGCCTCGCTGTGGACCGACTACACCTGGCACACCGGTGTGCTCGACGGTTTCGGCATCGGTGGGGGCGCCCGCTATACCGGCAACACCTATGGTGACCAGGCCAACACCTACCTGGGCAAAGCCAATGCCTACACCGTGTTCGATGCGGCCGTGCACTACGACCTCGGGCGCCTGAACAACAGCCTCAAGGGCGCGTCGGTAGCGGTCAACGCGACCAACGTGTTCAACAAGGACTACCTCTCCACCTGTGACAGCTACTACTGCTACTACGGAGATGAGCGCAGCGTCGTCGCCAGCGCCACCTACAAATGGTGAGGCCCTGACGACACCTGCGCGCCGACCAAGCCGTCCCCCGGGGGCGGCTTTGGTCTTTCTGGACCTCGAGAAACAAAATGAAATGAAAAGCCAAACCATCCGCCGCTGGTCCTTCATCCACACCTGGAGCAGCCTGGTCTGCACCCTGTTCCTGCTGTTGCTGGCCCTCACCGGCCTGCCGCTGATCTTCCACCACGAGCTCGAACACATGCTCGGCGACGCCCCTGAGCTGCGCGAAATGCCTGCCAATACTGCGCACCTGGACCTGCAGCAACTGGTGCTCAAGGCCCAGCAACACCGCCCTGGCGAAGTGCTGCAGTACTTCGGCTACGACGAGGACGAGCGCGATGGCGTGGTGGCGATTACCGCCGCCACCGCCGGCACCGAGCCCAATTCGTCGCACACCTTCATGCTCGATGCCCGCACCGGAGAAGCCGTGGCCATGCCGGCAGCCAACGGCGGCTTCATGATGGTCATGCTGCGCTTGCATGTAGACCTGTTTGCCGGCCTGCCAGGTAAGCTGCTGCTGGCCTTCATGGGGGTGCTTTTCGTGCTCGCGATCATCTCTGGCACCGTGCTCTATGCGCCGTTCATGCGCCGCCTGGGCTTCGCTACCGTGCGCCATGACAAGTCGCGCCGCCTGCGCTGGCTCGACCTGCACAACCTGATCGGTATCGTCACCCTCACCTGGGCCATGACGGTTGGGGTGACCGGGGTAATCAGCGCACTCTCCGACCTGGTGATCGCCGCCTGGCGCAACGACAGCCTGGCCGCCATGATCGCGCCCTATCATGACGCCCCGCCGCTCAGCGAGCGCGCCCCGGCTACGCACCTGCTGGCCATCGCTGAACAGGCCGCGCCCGGCATGCGCGCAGACTTCATCGCATTCCCCGGTACCCGCTTTTCCAGCGAACACCATTACGCGGTGTTCATGAAAGGCGCCACGCACCTTAGCTCGCACCTGTTCACGCCTGTGCTGATCGATGCGCGCACGTTAGAGGTGACCGCTGTCGGCGAGCGCCCCTGGTACATGGATGCCATGGGCCTGTCGCAACCGCTTCACTTCGGCGACTACGGCGGCCGGCCGATGCAAATCCTGTGGGCCGTGCTGGACGTGCTGACCATCATCGTGCTCGGCAGTGGCGTGTACCTCTGGCTCGGCAAGTATCGCCGCTCCCGGGAGGCCAAGGCATGAGTCACCGTTCACAGTCCACCGCCCGGGTGTTCGCCTGGCCGGCCGTCATCGCCCTGCTCGGCGCGCTGGGGCTGTTTGCCGCCCTATTGGGTGATGGTGCCTGGGACATCCTCGCCTCGCTTGGCCTGGGCGTACCGGCATGGCTGAGCCTGCGCGCCCTGTGCCGGTGAGGTAGCCGGCAACCACCTGCGCGTTGCGCGCCCATTCACCCTGCCCGCTCCCTGAAGCCAGGAGCTGAGCATGCTACCCCTACAACGTATCGACTTACTCAACCAGCAATTGCTGGCCTTGCTCGAAGCCATACCGGCGCCCACGCAGCCGCTGCCATCGCGCCAGCAGTTGCAGGGTGAACTTGCCGAGTTCTGGGCCGTCGCTGACGGCCAAGGCCGCTCGCGACAGGTTCGCCTGGCCGACATCCGCCGCGCGATGATGCACGCCGAAGCCGCCTTGCGTCAGGCAGACCAGACCTTGGATGCGTCACTGGCCACCGTCATCAGCACCTTTCTCGACCTGCCCTACGCCTGGCAACGGCGGCCCCAGCCGCTGGCTCAGCGGGCTCAGGCCTATCGCCCGGTACTGTCGCGCAGCAGCCCGGCATGGCGGGCCGCGCTGCCCGGCATGTTCGTGATCGCCACCGGTATGGAGGAAGGGCAAAACCTCACCCCTGAGCAGGCAACCGGCCCGGTACTGCTCTGCGGGCTGTGCCAAGGCATAGAGGTTTACCCCTCGCTTACTGAGCTGCACCAGGAATTGTGCGAACGCCTTGCCGACCCCCTGCAAAGTGCGCCGCTCCTGCAGTTGCTGGTGAGCCAGCGGCATAGGGAAAACGCACGGCAGGCCGACCGCCTGCACTATGAATGGTACGCCGATGATCCTTTGCAGGCACAAGTCCAATACCTGCTCGAGGCCCAGCGGCAACGCCTGAACCTTGCCTGGGCAACCCTGGCGCAGGGTGCGTCCGACGCTGGCGAAACCTTGTGCAAGGCCATTGCGATCGGCGCTGAAGCAGGCAGCAAGGCACTGCTCGACACCCGCTACGCGCTGCTGCTCGAGAAGAACCTGCCCAGTTGGTTACGCGGGGCCAGCACCGCCGCGCTCACGCACATCATGCAAAGCATGCAGGAACTCGTCGCGGTGGGGCAAAGCGTCGCTGCGCCCGGTATTCTCACGCTGCGGCAATTCCGCCAAAGCAACACGCTACGCCACTGGGTCAGAGAACGTCTGCAGGCGCACCTTCGCAGCGACCTAGGGTTGGCATTGGCGCCGGAAAACGTGCACGTCGCCGTCACCCACACACGCCAGAGCGGGCCTTGGATCTACCCACTGCAACCCTCAAGCTACGTCACCTGGCGGGGGTTCGAAAAGGTCAAGGACCAGATGGTGGAAACCGTTCACGTGAGCTACCCACTCGATGAGCTGGCCATGCGTAACCTGGCCTGGTTCGACTGGGACTACTGGCTGACGGCACGGGTGATCGCCAAGGATGGCACGGCCCCCCCGAGGGAACTGACCAGCGCCTACATCAAGACACTGGTCAGGAGCCTGAATGTTGGCGATGGCTACAGCAACTACCTGCGCACCCAGTTGATCGACTCGCCCGTAGGGCATTGGCGCCTGCACGCCCACGCCAAGGTCAATCAGGCTCGTATGCGCGCCGAAGCGACCAAGGCGCGCTATGCCGGGCACCTGTCGCCCGCCTGGTCGGAGCGCGATTACCGCTGGGTGCAGCAGGTGTTGTCGCAGCCGCACAACACCCTGCGCCCGCCCGTGGACGGACATGTCGTAACCGTTCACCAGTGCTTGGTCAACCAACACACCTTGCAAGGCGTATTGCTGCTGGCCAGTCCCTCCCCCAGCGTCACCTCGTTCGTGCTCTACACGCCAGACGCCCCCGACCGACGCGCCTGGCGCTCGTATTCCAGCCCTCGTGCGCTGCTCAGGCAGTTGCGCGAGAAGCCCGCCCTGCGCCACTACATCGCCCAGCGTCTGGGCCTTCTGCCGGCGGCCAAGGTCGAACAGTTGCTGCTCAAAGGCGGGCTGGGCCAAGCCCTGCGGACCCCCGCCGTCGATGACGATCTGTTCTTCGCCTGCTACCACGCCGAAGTACGCAGCCTCCTGGCTGCGGTCGATGCCGAAAGCCACACCACTGCGCAAGTCGATGCCAGCCAGGCGCTGACCTTTGCCATGACCTTGCTGGACCTGATCAGTGTTTTCCTGCCGGTCAAAGTGATGATCCCTCTGGCACTGGGGCGCATGGTGCTGGAGGTGTGGAACGGCATCGAGGCCTATCGCGAGGAAGACCTCAATGGGGTGCTGAACCATGCGTACAACGCGCTCAGCTACATCAACGATGCGGGTACCAGCCTTGCCAGCACCGGCATGATGCGCCGCATCATGCGCGGCATGCCCAAGCAACCCCCGATGCCCTTGCCTCAGCGCTTCAGCGTCGCGGCTCCTACCGGCAGTCTGCGGTATCGAATTGACGGCGTGTATGGCGAGCAGGTGTACGAAAAGGTGTCATCCTTCGAGGGCTTTTCCGAATATTTCATTCAGGATGCCGATAAGCGCTATTTCAAGGTGTCCTTCGACGGACGCCGCTGGCGAGCCATCGATCCGAATCAGCCAGACGCCTACCTGACTCAGCCGATAAAGCGCCTTGCCAATGGCAATTGGGTGATCGACTCGCCGGTACTGTGGTATGACGGCCTGCCTGACCTGCAGCGCCTGTTCGAAGATTGCCGCGCGCAGGTACCCCTCGATGGCTCCCCGGTCGACGGGGTGGACGGCCTGTTTCAGGCCGCCGACCAGTTTTATCTGCACACCCGCAGCGGCAAGTTACCGTTGCGCCGTCACCTGTTGCCCGGCCATTATCACCTACCCATACCTGGCGCCGAGGAGGCTGGCGTGGTGCCCTGGGCCGTCCTTCGCTGGCAGGGCGGCCAGTGGCGAATCCGTGTGCGTCAGGCGGGACGCAGCAGCGACTGGCTGCCGCTGCCCTAGCCTTGTTCGTTGAGCTTGGGCAGCAAACGCTCCAGGCGCTGATGCAAGGCACTGCCACTGGGCCAGTTACGCAGCAGGCGCGCCCGGTCACGGGCGTATGCCTGGGCGAAGCTGAGCTGAGTGGCATGCTGGCACATGGCATCGAGGTCGATCAGTGACCACTGGCCGTTCTGCCAGAACAGGTTATGGCCCTTGAAGTCACCATGGCTGATGCGTTCGCGGATCAGTTGCTGCATCAGGTGCACCAAGGCATCGACCTGCTCTTCGGGCGCATCGCCGTTTTCCACATAGGGCGCGAAGCACGCTGTAAGGTCTGGGCCATCGGCGAACTCGGTGACCAGGAAGGCCCGGCTGCGCAAGCCCATGACCCGTTGTTCGAGCACCGCCAGCGGGCGCGGCGTGGCGATGTCGAGAAACGCCAGGCGGTGGCCTTCGATCCAGGAGTGCCAGGCCCGGCTGGGGCGCCAGAAGCGTTTGAACCAGTGAGCGGTGTTCTTGATGTTGTAACGCTTGAGCACCAGCTTGCGGCCGTTCACCTCAATGCGTGCCACGCTGGCCGCACCCCCGGTCTTGTACAGGTGCCCCTGGTCGATCAGTGCGTCGGCCTGTTCCAGCACCGGCAGCATGTTCTGCACTTCATTGCGGCAGATCGCCCGCAGCCCGGACAGGTTGCGCTGCACGCTGAACAACGTGCATTCGCGCCCGGCCTTTTCCAGATAATCCTTCAGGCGCCAGGTGCGCACCTTGTCCACCTGCTTCTGCAGCGCTTCCATCGGCAACGCGTGTTCGGCGTTGGCCAGCAGGTAATGCACCAGCAACTCTTCGATGAACGGCTCCAGGCGCTTGGGCAACTGGGCGAAGAACACCCCGAGGTTTTCCAGCACACGCGGGCGCGAAAGCTGCTGCCCGGGGGTCTCGGCCTTGATGCCGGCACCATCGATCAGGTACAGCTTGCCGCCATGGCGCAGCAGGTTGTCCAAGTGCAAGTCTTCTTGCCAGAGGCCTTTGGCATGCATCTGCGCCACGGCAGTGAGCGCCTCGCCAAGCACCAGGTGCTGCTCATCGGCGAGCACCGGCAGGTGCTCCACCGCGGCCCAGGCATCGGCCAGGCTTTGGGCGCCATCGAGGTATTCGAACAACAACCAGCCGCCTTCGCCTTCCTTGAGGCCATCGGCCAGCAGACGGGGCGTGGTCAGGCCTTGTTCGGCGAGCAACTTCACGCCTTCCAGCTCACGCTGGAAGTGGCGGGCGGCATTACCACCCACCAACAACTTGGCCAGCACCGGCGTGCCACGCCATATACCCGCTCCCACATAGCGTTGGCCCGGCAACACCCGCAGCAGGCTCAGCAGTTGCAACTCGGCACTGCCAGCGGCATCGGCAAGGGTCACGGCAAGCGGCAGCGATGGGCTGCGCCCGGCACCTTTGAGTTCAGACAAACGCATCAGCGGGCCTCTTTTTCACGACGGCGTTGCGTCAGGCGTTGCAGCCAGTTATCGACCAGGGCGCTGTCGCCCGGCTGGGCAAGATAAGCCGCCAGCAACTGGCGCACATCTGCCTCGCTCCAGGCACGGGCACGCCGCAGCAGTGGCTCCAGGTCCTTCAGGCGGTCGCGCATGCCGAACAACAGCGGCCGGGTCTTTTCCAGGTCGATCAGTTGGGCATCCCAGCCTTCACGGCGCTGACGCAGGAAGATGTGCTTGGGATAGAAACAGCCATGCACCTGGCCAGCGGCATGCAGCGTACGCGCCAGCTGGCCACAGGCCTGGAGGATGCCAAGGCGGGTCGCATCGTCGAGCTGTGGCCACTGGGCCAACAGGCTTTCCAGGTCGCTCCAGTCATCCAGGGCGCGGGTCAGCAAAATCGCCCGGTGCTGGCCGCCCTGCTTGCGCTCGCCGTAGAACACCGCCTGCAGGGCAGGAATGTGCAGTTTCTGGTAACGGCTGATATTGCGAAACTCGCGGGCGAACGTCGGCTCGCCGAAGGGCCGGTGCAGGGTACGGGTCAGGTAGTCGCTCTGGCGCTTGAGGTAATAGCCTTTGCCTTCAAGCTCCAGGCGGAAGACGCTGCTCCAGCCGCCACGGCCGGTGTTGGGTTCGTCCACGGCGTCGAGCTGCAGCGCCCATAGCGCCTCAAAGTCGTTCAGGCCATGGCGTTTGAGCAGCGCAAGGTCCGCGCTGGCCAGGTAATCGGTCATTCCCTTCCCTCGAAAAAGCTCAGCACCTGGCGAATCCGCCGCTTGTCGCGCGCGTTCAGGCGCTCGCGCTCGCGATACTGCAGGTAGAACCGCAGGCGCTGGGTTGCCGACAGGTGGTATTTGGCGACCTTGTCCAGGCACGCCAAGTCCTTGATCAGCCGATGGCGCCACATGAAGCCGCGCCAGAAGTCGCCGGTCGGGCAGTCGATGAAGAATAGCGTGCCCTGGTCATCGACCAGCAGGTTGCGCCACTTCAGATCGTTGTGGGCAAACCGGTGCTGGTGCATGACACGGGTGTGACGCGCCAGTTGCCGGCTGATGTGGTCGACCCAGGCACGGTCGGCCAGGCGTGGGTCATTGCGCTCGGCCAGCGCCGAGAGGTCTTCGGTACGCGGCAACTCGCGGGTGATCATCGCCCCACGGCCGAAGGCCAGGCCATTGCGCTCCAGCCCCCAAGCCACCACTTCGGCGGTGGGGATACCCCATTTGGCGAACTGCTTGAGGTTCTGCCATTCGGCCTTGATACGCGGCCGGCCCAGGTAACGGCGCATGTGCTTGCCGGCACCGGTATAGCGCTTGACGTAATAGTTGACCCCGTCACGCTCGATGCGGACGACCTCGCTCAACGGGTCGCGGGTCAGGCGCTCGCCCTGCAGGGCGAACACCGCATTGAGACTGCCGAAGTCCGCCGCCAGGTGTTCGTAACCTGGCGCCAGTGTCCAACCCGCCATCAGAGTGCATCCCCATAGCGTTGCTTGCGATCGTAGAGTTTCTGCGCCTTGCGATCGAGCCAGGCGAGCAACGCAGCCTCGTCGGCGAGAACCTGGCGCAGCGGGCGCTGGAAGTAACCGCGCAGGAAACGCAGCTTGTCGCGCCGGGTCAGGCCGATGTCCAGCGCCGAGAAATACAGCGCGGCCAGGTCCTTGTCACGCCAGCGGCGGCTGATTTTCGCCCGGGTCTGGGCGCGGTGCAGGTCGATCACCGACAGTTTGAAGTCTTCTGGCGTCACCGGGCGGTCGGTGTGCAGCAGGAAGTGGCAAATGTAGCAGTCGCGGTGGTTGACCCCGGCGCGGTGCATGCCGCCCGTCATCTTCGCCACCTCGGCGATCAGCGCACGCTTGAGCCGCGGCTCCGGCGGCTGCCTGAGCCAATCGATGCTGAAGTCTTCCAGGCTGATGGTGGGCGCCAGCTCCTGGGTGACGATGAACGAATGCTGGGTGGCCGGGTTGCTGCCGCGCTCACCGTAGGCGACCGCGGTCATGGTCGGCACGCCGACTTCATGCAGGCGCTGGATGGCCCGCCATTCCTGGCCGGCACCGAGTACCGGCAGCTTGGCGGTCAGCAGGTTCTTGAAGATTTCGCCCCAGCCGATGCCCCGGTGGATCTTGACGAAGAAACCTTCGCCATCGACCTCGGTACGCAGCGTGCGGCGCCCTTCCAGCTCACGGTAGACCTCGCCTTGCAAGGCCTCCACAGCCTCGAAGGCATCACGCCCGGCCCACAGGCGCTTGAACGGTTCGGCCAGTATCAGCTTCATGCGGTCTCCTGCCCCAGGATCACGTCGGCGGCATGCTGCGGCATGCTGTACAAATCGGCGGTATCGGCAAAGGCCAGGCCATTGCGCGACCACTCGGCACGGGCCTGTGGGTCTTCGAGCATGCGTTGCAGGTAGCGGTTGAGCTGCTCTTGTTCGAACGGCTCGTCCAGCACCAGCCCGCTGTCGGCCTCGGCGATGTAATGGGCATAGCCACACACCTGCGACACCAGCACCGGCAACCCGGCCACCAGGGCCTCGAGCAGCACGGTACCGGTGTTCTCGTTGTAGGCTGGGTGAATCAGCAGGTCGGCACCGAGCAGGAACCGCGGGATATCGCTGCGGCCCTTGAGGAACTGCACCTGTTCGCCCAGGCCCAAGGTAGCGCTCTGCAACTGGAACACCTTGGGGTCGTCCTGGCCGATGACCATCAACCGTGTACGCTTGCGCAACGCCGAAGGCAGCGCGGCCAGGGCCTTGAGGCTGCGGTCCACGCCCTTGGTCTTGAAGCCCGAGCCAATCTGCACCAGCAGCAGGTCGTCATCGCCCAGGTTGAACTCCTTGCGGAACTCGGCGCGGATCTCGGCGGCATTGGCCGGCGCGCGGCGGTCCTGGGAAATGCCAGGTGGCAACAGGTGAAAGCGCTCCACAGGCGTGCCGTAGTGCTTGATGAACAGCGGTTGCTGCACCTCGGAGATCATCAATACTTCGGTATGGGCGTCCTTGGCGAACACCGCCCGCTCGTACTCGGCAAAGTGCCGGTAGCGGCCCCAACGTCGGTACAAGCCACCGCGCAGATTCTGGGCCTTGTCCTCGAAGCATCCGTCGGCGGCGTAGTACACGTCCAACCCGGGCATCTTGTTGAAGCCGATCAGCCGGTCGACCGGGCGCTTGGCCAGGTCTGCCGCCATCCAGGCGCTGAGTTTCTCGTTACGGCGATGGTTGAACAGCGCCTTGACCGGCGCCACCAACACCTCGAAGCCCGGCGGTATGTCGCCTTCCCAGATAAGCGTGTACACGCGAATCTGATGACCACGCTTCTGGCACTCCAGGGCAATGCGCATGAAATCGCGCTGCAGCCCGCCGAAAGGGAAATATTTGTAAAGCACGAAAGCCAGTTGCATCAACGAACATCCTCAGCCAGCAGCAACGCGCTCAAGCGGCTCGCCACATGCTCGGGATTCAGGCGAGTGAAGCACAAGGGCCACTCGCGTTTGAGATCGAACCGGCGCAGGTCGTCGGCGCTCGGTTTATAGGTGCACTTTTTCTGCAGGCACGGTGCACAGGGGAAGTCGCTGGCCTGGTGCACCTGAACGCGGCCATAGGCACCGGTCAGGCCTGGGTTGGTGGGGCCGAACAACGAGATGGTCGGCACATCCAGTGCCGCCGCCAGGTGGCCCAGGCCGGTATCCACTGCTACGCAGGCCTTGGCCGCCGCCAGCACCCGGGCGACACCGGCAAGGTTCAACTTGGGGAGCACCTGACAGTTGTTCAAGCCCTGGGCAATGCGCTCGGCGCGATCCTTTTCGGCCTGGTTGCCCCATGGCAGGCGCACCTGCAGCTTGCGCCGGCCCAGACGTTCGGCCAGTTCTCGCCAGTACGCCTCGGGCCAGTGCTTGGTCGCCCACGTCGTGCCATGCAGGAACACCACGTAGGGCGCCGCCGGCGGCAATTGCAGGCGGTCGAGGTCCAGGCCGTAGTTGCCAATGCCCTCGGGCAGGTCGTAGGCCAGGGCCAGGGCGAACAACTGGCGCACTCGCTCCACCGCATGCTGGCCTACCGCAACCGACAGGCGTCGGTCGTAAAAGCGGCTGGCCCAGCCTTCGCGGGCCGAGTAACGGTCCAGGCCCGCCACCGGCGCCTTGACCAGGCGAGTCAGCCAGGCCGACTTGACCAGGCCCTGAGCATCGATCACCAGGTCGTACTTGCGTGCGCGCACGCGTTGCTTGAACGCCTTCCACTCGCCGCTCCTGATGGTCTGCCAGAGGTGCTTGCGCCAGCGGCGAATGGCCACCGGGATAACCTCATCGACCGCCGGGTGCCAACTGGGGATTTCGGCAAAGCCTTCTTCCACCACCCAGTCGAAACGGATGCCCGGTATCGCATGGGCGGCATCGGTGAGCGCCGGCAGGGTGTGAACCACATCACCCAGCGACGAGGTCTTGATGATCAGTACCCGCACTTAGTCGACCTCGGCCACGGCATCGATCAGGTTCGGCCCGCCCAGGCTGTGCAGGGCAGCGATGACTTTGCCAGGCTCCAGCAGGCGCAGGCAGTTGTAGTGGCCAAAGCGGCAGGTGCGGTCGAAACACGGGCTGCACTCGATACCGGTGCGCACGACCTCCACCTGTTCGGCCAATGGCGGGGTGAAACCTGGCGAGGTAGAGCCATAAACGGCCACCAGCGGGCGGTTCAGCGCCGCCGCCACATGCATCAGGCCCGAGTCGTTGGACACCACCGCATTGGCACAGGACATCAGGTCGATGGCCTCAGCCAGCGAGGTTTCGCCTGCCAGGTTGTACGATTCTTCACGCAGACCCGGGATCAGCCGGTCGCGAATCTGCTCGCCGACAGGGTGGTCGTTCTTCGAGCCGAACAGCCACACCTGCCAGCCCTGGCGAATCAGGGCATCGGCCACCTCGGCGTAGTGCTCGGCCGGCCAGCGCTTGGCCTCACCGAACTCGGCACCTGGGCACAGGGCAAGCACAGGGCGGTCCAGCTCCAGCCCGAACTTGGCCAGCGCGGCGTCGCGGCTCTGCGCTTCGATCTGCAGGTTCGGCCGTGGGTAGGGTTGCGGCAGTTCAGCCCCCGGCGCATAAGCCAGGGCCATGAAGCGCTCGATCATCAGCGGGTAGCGGGCCTTGTCCAGCTTGCGCACATCATTGAGCAGGCCCAAGCGCATCTCGCCGCGCCAGCCGGTGCGCTTAGGGATACCAGCAAAGAACGGCACCAGCGCCGACTTCAGTGAGTTGGGCAGGAGGATCGCCTGGTCGTACTGACCGGCCAGGGACTTGCCGATACGCCGGCGCGTAGCCAGCTCCAGCGCGCCGTGGCCGAGCGGGAAGCTCAAGGCCTGACGCACTTCGGGCATGCGCTCGAGGATCGGCCGGCTCCACTCGGGCGCCAGCACATCGATCACGCAGTCGGGGTGCTGCTGTTTCAGGCACTGGAACAGGGTCTGCGCCATTACCATGTCGCCGACCCAGCTGGGGCCAATGATCAGTATTCTCATGCTTAGTCCAGAAACGCTCGGGGAGGCTGCAGGCTGCATTACAGCCTGGCCTCCCCTCTTTATATTCAGGCTATGTGGCGGACAGTGTACCACCGAGGCTCCATTGGGCCTCAAGTCAGCCCCAACTGCCCCCAGATCCGCCGCACTTGGCGGCGCTCATCGGCAAACTGCGCTGCATCGATCACCCCGGCCTGCTTCTGCAAGGCCTGGCGGTGTGAGGCCGAACGAAATGCCTTGTACACCTCACGCAGCAGGATCGCATCGCTGGCCGGCATCAACCCTGCCTGCTCCAGCTCTTCCAGAATGCGGATGTTATCGGTCCATCGGAGTATGGCCGGATGGTCGTGCGACCAGGCCAAAGCAGCGTATTGCACCATAAATTCGATATCGACGATACCGCCTGCATCTTGCTTGATGTCGAACGCTACTCCCGCATCGAAGGCATTGGCCGCCGTGCCGGCAGCGGTGGCTTTAGTGCCCAGGTTGCCGCGCATCTTGGCGCGCATCTCACTGACTTCGGCACGCAGTTTGTCCAGGTCTCGGGGCTGCCCCAGCACCTTGGCCCGCACGCCCTCAAACGCTGCTGCCACCTGCTTGCAGCCCACCAACACCCGCGCGCGCACCAAGGCTTGGTGCTCCCAGGTCCATGCCTCGTTCTGCTGGTAACGTTCGAACGCACCGAGCGAGCTGACCAGCAGCCCCGAAGCGCCCGACGGGCGCAGGCGCATGTCGACATCGTAGAGCTGGCCGGAGTTGGTCTGGGTGGTCAGCAGGTGGATGATGCGCTGGCCCAGGCGGGTAAAGAATTGCGCGCTGTCGATAGGCTTGGCGCCGTCGGTTTCCGCTTGCGGGTCACCATCGTGGATGAACACCAGGTCCAGGTCCGAACCGTGGCCCAACTCCAGGCCGCCGACCTTGCCGTAGCCGAGGATCACGAAGCCGGGGTCGCACAGGCTGCCGTCGCTGCGTTTCGGCTGGCCGTGGCGCGCCACGGTCTGGCGCCAGGCCAGGGCCAGCACTTGGTCGAGAATGGCCTCGGCCAGCCAGGTGAGGTAGTCGCTGACTTTCATCAACGGCAGGTTGCCGCTGATCTCGGAGGCAGCCACCCGCAGGCTGTGGGCCAGTTTGAAGTGGCGCAAAGCCTCCATCTGTTGCTCCAGGTCGTCCTCGGGGATACGCGTCAGCCGTTCACGCAGCTCGGCGGCCAATTCTGGCGCCAGCGGCGGGCTGAAGAGCCGGCCTTCGTTCAGGAGCTCGTCGAGCAGCAGCGGATAGCGAGCGATCTGCTCGGCGATCCACGGGCTGGCGGCGCAGAGGGTCAGCAGCCGGCGCAGGGCACCGGGGTTTTCGGTGAGCAGCACCAGGTAGGCCGACCGACGCGCCACTGCTTCTACCAAGGGCAGTACACGCTCCAGCACCAGGTCCGGGTTGTCGTGTTCCACCGCCTGGGCCAGCAGCCGGGGGATAAAGGCATCCAGGCGCTCACGGCCAATGCGCTGCATCGAGCGCAACTGCGGGCTGGCACGCAACCCGGCCAGGCGGCGCAAGGCTTCGCCAGGCTGCTGGAAACCGGCCTCCTCCAGCTGACGGCCAGCGGCTTCCTCATCCTGCGCTTGCTCCCATAGCGGCGACCATTCGCCACCGACCACCAGCTCGCCTTCGCCCTCCTCGTCATCCGGGTCGGCAATGACCTGGCGGAAATGCCAGTCGACACGCCCGCGCCAGTAGGTCAGTTGGTCGTGAAAGCCCTGCCAGTCGGAGAAACCGAGAATATAGGCCACCCGCTCTCGGTCGATGTGGTCTTCCGGCAGCATCTGCGTCTGGCGGTCGGCAATGGCTTGGATGGCATGTTCGGTGTAGCGCAGAAACTCATAGCCTGCGCGCAATTCGGCAACCACGGCCGGCGGCAGGTACCCCTGGCCCTCCAACGTTGCCAGCACCTTGAGCAAGGGCCGCTGCTGCAGGCTCAGGTCGCGCCCGCCGTGGATCAGCTGGAAGGCCTGGGCAATGAACTCCACCTCGCGAATGCCACCGGCGCCCAGCTTGATGTTCTCGGCCATGCCCTTGCGCCGCACCTCCTGCTGGATCAGCTGCTTCATGGTGCGCAGCGCTTCAATGGCGGAGAAGTCCAGGTAACGGCGGTAGACGAACGGTCGCAGCATGTCCTGCAACACCGCGCCTGCGGCCTGGTCACCGGCCACCACCCGCGCCTTGATCATGGCATAGCGCTCCCAGTCGCGCCCTTGGTCCTGGTAGTACTGCTCCAGCGCATTGAAGCTGAGTACCAGTGCCCCGGCCGAGCCATAGGGGCGCAGGCGCATGTCGACGCGGAACACGAAGCCATCGACGGTGACCGGGTCGAGCGCCTTGATCAGGCGCTGGCCCAGGCGGGTGAAGAACTCCTGGTTGTCCAGCGAGCGCTTGACCCCTTCGGTTTCGCCACCTTCGGGGAAGGCGAAGATCAGGTCGATGTCCGACGAAAGGTTGAGCTCGACCGCCCCCAGCTTGCCCATGCCCAGCACCACCATGTGCTGCGGCTCGCCGCTGCGATTGCCGATCGGCGTGCCGAACTGCTGGCAGTGGCGCGGGTACAGCCACTGGTAGGCTTCGTCGATGGCCGCATCGGCAAGGTCGGACAGGTCGCGGCAGGTCTCGCCCAGTTCGGCCTGCCGGGTGATGTCGCGCCAGATGATGCGCAGCTGCTGGCGGTTGCGCTCGCGGCGCAGGTTGCGCGCCAGCTCGTCTTCCCCCTGCGCTGCCTGGGCCGCGGCGGCGATGTGCCCGCGCAGCTCGCCCGGGGCATAACGGCGGTCTACCTCGCCACTTTCCAGCAACCCGAACAGCATGGCCGGCTCCCGCTGGGCCAGGCCCAGGACGAAGTCGCTGGCGGCGGCAACCTGATCGAACTGTTGCCGGTGCGCCGGGCTCCAAGCGTTCAGGTCAAGGTGTTGATGGCTAACCAGCGCATCGAGCAGAAACTGCTGATTACGCGCGACCAGCGGTTGCAGGGTGGCAGGCAGTTCGAGCGGCAAAGGCAGGCGCATGGTCTATCCTTGATCGGCGTGAAAGTGAGGGGAAAAAGCGGCCACGAGGAAACTGGACCACGGTTGGACTGTCGTACAAAAGTTGGAAATAGCTGAAAAAAACGAATCATTGGCAAGAAACATCAAGAATCACCTGATCGCGACACAACGCCAACCAACATGAACGTTTTTCCTCACAAGCCAAGGTGCGACTAAACGTCGCATTTGTGTAGTTTTACTACTACCCCGACCGTGCAAAAGCATGAAATGCGAAAGCAAATGTAGTAAAACTACACGCCGCCGGGTCACACTCCGGTAATCCAAGAATTCACGACGTCTGCCCATAAGGCCAGTCGCAAACTCAGGCCCCCGATTCTGGTGGCCTTTCCGCCCTGGAGCAAGCCATGCAAGACCTCGATCCAATCGAAACCCAGGAATGGCTGGATGCCCTGGAGTCGGTCCTCGACAAAGAAGGCGAAGACCGCGCTCATTACCTGATGACCCGCATGGGCGAGCTGGCCACCCGCAGTGGCTCCCAGCTGCCGTACGCGATCACCACGCCATACCGCAATACCATCCCTGTCACCCACGAAGCACGCATGCCTGGCGACCTGTTCATGGAACGCCGCATTCGCTCGATGGTGCGTTGGAACGCGCTGGCCATGGTGATGCGCACCAACCTGAAAGATTCGGACCTGGGCGGCCACATTTCCAGCTTCGCCTCCAGTGCCACCCTGTATGACATCGGCTTCAACTACTTCTTCCAGGCCCCGACCGAAGAACACGGCGGCGACCTGATCTTCTTCCAGGGCCACGCTTCGCCAGGCGTTTACGCCCGTGCCTTCATGGAAGGCCGCATCAACGAAGACCAGATGAACAACTTCCGTCAGGAAGTGGACGGCAACGGCCTGTCTTCGTACCCGCACCCGTGGTTGATGCCTGACTTCTGGCAGTTCCCGACCGTTTCGATGGGCCTGGGCCCGATCCAGGCGATCTACCAGGCACGCTTCATGAAGTACCTGGAAGCCCGCGGCTTCATCCCGGCCGGCAAGCAGAAGGTCTGGTGCTTCATGGGCGACGGCGAGTGCGACGAGCCGGAATCCCTGGGCGCAATCGCCCTGGCTGGCCGCGAGAAGCTGGACAACCTGATCTTCGTCATCAACTGCAACCTGCAGCGCCTCGACGGCCCGGTTCGCGGCAACGGCAAGATCATCCAGGAACTCGAAGGCGTATTCCGCGGCGGTGGCTGGAACGTCAACAAGGTCGTCTGGGGCCGCTTCTGGGACCCACTGTTCGCCAAGGACACCAACGGTGCCCTGCAGCGCCGCATGGACGAAGTCATCGACGGCGAGTACCAGAACTACAAGGCCAAAGACGGCGCCTACGTGCGTGAGCACTTCTTCAACACCCCAGAGCTCAAGGCCATGGTCGAAGACCTGTCCGATGACGAAATCTGGAAGCTCAACCGTGGTGGCCACGACCCGTACAAGGTCTATGCGGCCTACCACCAGGCGGTCAACCACAAAGACCAGCCGACCGTCATCCTGGCCAAGACCATCAAGGGTTACGGTACCGGTGCCGGCGAAGCCAAGAACACCGCGCACAACACCAAGAAGGTCGACGTCGACAGCCTGCGTCACTTCCGTGACCGCTTCGACATCCCGGTCAAGGATGCAGAGCTTGAGAACCTGCCGTTCTTCAAGCCTGAGGAAGGTTCCGCCGAGGCTAAGTACCTGGCCGAGCGCCGCGCCGCCCTGGGTGGTTTCGTGCCGCAGCGCCGTGCCAAGAGCTTCAGCGTGCCGACCCCGCCACTGGAAACGCTGAAAGCGATCCTGGACGGCTCGGGCGACCGTGAAATTTCCACCACCATGGCCTTCGTGCGTATCCTCGCGCAACTGGTCAAGGACAAGGAAATCGGCCAGCGCATCGTCCCGATCATCCCGGACGAAGCCCGTACCTTCGGTATGGAAGGCATGTTCCGCCAGCTGGGCATCTACTCGTCGGTCGGCCAGCTCTACGAGCCTGTCGATAAAGACCAGGTGATGTTCTACCGCGAAGACAAGAAGGGCCAGATCCTCGAGGAAGGCATCAACGAAGCCGGCGCCATGTCGTCGTTCATCGCTGCCGGTACCTCGTACAGCTGCCACAACCAGCCGATGCTGCCGTTCTACATCTTCTACTCGATGTTCGGCTTCCAGCGTATCGGCGACCTGGCCTGGGCCGCTGGCGACAGCCGTACCCGTGGCTTCCTGATCGGCGGTACCGCCGGCCGTACCACCCTCAACGGTGAAGGCCTGCAGCACGAAGACGGTCACAGCCACATGATGGCGGGCACCATCCCGAACTGCCGCACCTACGATCCGACCTACGGCTACGAGCTGGCGGTGATCATCCAGGACGGCATGAAGAAGATGACCGAAGAGCAGCAGGACATCTTCTACTACATCACCGTGATGAACGAGTCCTACCAGCAGCCAGCCATCCCGGCCGGTGTCGAGGAAGGCATCATCAAGGGCATGTACCTGCTCGAGGAAGACACCCGCGATGCCGCGCACCACGTACAGCTGATGGGCTCCGGCACCATCCTGCGCGAAGTTCGCGAAGCGGCGAAGATTCTGCGTGAAGAGTTCAACGTCGGTGCCGACGTGTGGAGCGTCACCAGCTTCAACGAACTGCGCCGTGACGGCCTGGCCGTAGAACGCGCCAACCGCCTCAAGCCTGGCCAGAAGCCACAGCAGACGTATGTCGAGCAGTGCCTGGCCGGCCGCAAAGGCCCGGTCATCGCTTCTACCGACTACATGAAGCTGTTCGCCGAACAGATTCGCCAGTGGGTACCGAGCAAAGAGTTCAAAGTCCTGGGTACCGATGGTTACGGTCGCAGCGACAGCCGCAAGAAGCTGCGTCACTTCTTCGAAGTCGACCGTCACTTCGTGGTGCTGGCTGCCCTGGAAGCCTTGGCTGACCGTGGCGAGATCGAACCGAAGGTGGTGGCCGACGCCATCGTCAAGTTCGGCATCGATCCGGACAAGCGCAACCCACTGGACTGCTGAGGAGTATTTTTAAGTGAGCGAACTCATTCGCGTACCTGACATCGGCAGCGGTGAAGGTGAAATCATCGAGCTGTTCGTCAAGGTCGGTGACCGTATCGAGGCAGACCAGAGCCTGCTGACCCTGGAGTCCGACAAGGCCTCCATGGAAATCCCGGCTCCCAAGGCCGGCGTCATCAAGGAACTGAAGGTCAAGCTGGGCGATCGCCTGAAAGAAGGCGACGAGCTGCTGGTCCTGGAAGCCGAGGGCGCTGCGGCGTCCGAGGCGCCTGCCGCAGAACAGAAGGCAGAGGCCCCGGCGCCTGCCGCAGCGGCCGCTGAAAAGCCAGCGCCGGCTGCCGCCCCTGCTGCGGCCAGCGTGCAGGACATCCACGTGCCGGATATCGGCTCGTCGGGCAAGGCCAAGATCATCGAAGTACTGGTCAAGGCCGGCGACACCGTCGAAGCCGACCAGTCGCTGATCACCCTGGAGTCCGACAAGGCCTCCATGGAGATCCCTTCGCCCGCCGCTGGCGTGGTCAAGGAAGTGATTGCCAAGCTGGACGACGAAGTCGGCACCGGTGACCTGATCCTCAAGCTGGAAGTCGCCGGCGCCGCCCCGGCCGCGGCGCCAGCACCGGCCGCGGCTGCACCGGCCAAGGCTGAAGCTGCTCCGGCTGCTGCACCTGCCGCTGCCGCTCCGGCTGCTGCCCCGGCTCCGGTTGCTAGCGCACCGGCTGCCGGCAGCAACGCCAAGGTTCACGCAGGCCCGGCGGTGCGTCAGCTGGCCCGTGAATTCGGTGTCGAGCTGGGCGCGGTCACCGCGACTGGCCCGCACGGCCGTATTCTCAAGGAAGACGTACAGGTCTACGTCAAGTCGGTCATGCAGAAGGCCAAGGAAGCACCGGCAGCTGCCGGCGCGACTGGCGGCGCTGGCATCCCGCCGATCCCGGCGGTGGACTTCAGCAAGTTCGGCGAAGTAGAAGAAGTGGCCCTGACCCGCCTGATGCAGGTCGGTGCTGCCAACCTGCACCGCAGCTGGCTGAACGTGCCGCACGTTACCCAGTTCGACTCCGCCGACATCACCGAGCTGGAAGCCTTCCGCGTGGCGCAGAAGGCCGTGGCCGAGAAGGCTGGCGTCAAGCTGACCGTGCTGCCGCTGCTGCTCAAGGCCTGCGCCTTCCTGCTCAAGGAACTGCCGGACTTCAACAGCTCGCTGGCACCCAGCGGCAAGGCCATCATCCGCAAGAAGTACGTGCACATCGGCTTTGCCGTGGACACCCCGGACGGCCTGCTGGTCCCTGTGATCAAGAACGTCGACCAGAAGAGCCTGCTGCAATTGGCTGGCGAAGCTGCGGCCCTGGCTGAAAAGGCACGCACCAAGAAGCTGTCGGCCGACGACATGCAGGGCGCCTGCTTCACCATCTCCAGCCTCGGCCACATTGGCGGCACCGGTTTCACGCCGATCGTCAATGCGCCTGAAGTGGCGATCCTTGGTGTGTCCAAGGCGACCATGCAACCGGTCTGGGATGGCAAGGCCTTCCAGCCGAAACTGATGCTGCCGCTGTCGCTGTCCTACGATCACCGCGTGATCAACGGCGCCGCCGCCGCGCGCTTCACCAAGCGCCTGGGCGACGTGCTGGCGGATATCCGCACCCTGCTGCTGTAACACGCAGCCTGCCTCCCTTCGGGGGGGCAGGTACCCTTTTCGAGCTGCCACGCTCGTACCTCAACCCCGTCATTTGGCGGGGCTTTTTTTGCCTGTGAGGGCCTCATCGCCGGCACGCGGCTCCCACGGAAAAAGCAGTGCCCCTATTGCCGCCGATTGGGCTGCACACCATCCTCAAAGCGGCAGCAACCTACAGTTTCCAACCCCGCAGCCGAAAACATATAGATGACGCCCACACGGCTGCTTGCCAGCCCTCGGGACATGATGCAACCTTGCCAGATGCGCCGCCGCCCAGGCCGCGTCCCCCTCTTCAAGCGAGTCCTCGATGAAAAGCCAACCCGATGCCGCCAGCCGTGTGGCGGCCGAGGTCGTCACGCAGCTTCCCGTGCCCTCGCGGCTGGGTATGCTGCGTTTCGAAAGGCTCAACGAAGCCACCTGGGCAATGCTCTACCTGGACCCGGCCTGCGAGCGCCAGTTTGGCCTGCCCGCTGCCGAGCTTTGCGCGCTGGTCGACTCGCCCTATGCCAGCCTCATGGAACCCGAGGCCCGCTACAAACTGCACGACGAAATCCAACGGCAACTGGCCACGCGTGGTTACTACCGCGTACGTTACACCCTGCATGCCCAGCCGCGTTCGCTGTGCCTGCTCGAAGCCGGTGAGGCCTACAAACAGCATAATCGCCAACTGCTGCGCGGCTTTCTGACGGTGCTCGAACACCAGGCCGAAGATGAAGGGGAGCTGGACGCCAACGACCTTGAGTCGCGCAACAATCGCCTGCAACTGGCCCTGCAGCTCAACCAGCGTGCCCAGCAGGAGCAGCTCGAACACCTGGACCGCGTGCGCGGCCAGCAGGACCTGATCCTGCGCCTCGCCCGCCAACGCTACAGTGCAGAGAACTCACTGCTCGAAGCCGCCCAGCTGATCACCCGCAGCGCCTGCGAAATCTACAAGGTCGATTGCGCCAGCATCTGGTACCTGGAAGACCAGCGCCTGGAGCCGATCAGCGCGTGGTTCCGACTTGAGCAGGCGCATCGTCTGCCCGAGCCCATCGACGCCAGCCGCTTTCCCGATTACCTCGAGGCGCTGCACGCCAGCCGCGCCATCGACGCGCACAACGCCAACCACGACCCGCGTACCCGCGAACTGGCGGCCAGCCTGTATGGCGACAACAACGCCATGCTCGATGCCAGTATCCGTGTCGATGGTCAGGTGATCGGCGTGCTGTGCCTGGAGCAGACCGGCCAGCCACGGGCCTGGCAATCGGACGAAATCGCCTTTGCCGGCGAGCTGGCCGACCAGTTCGCCCAGGTCATCACCAACCACAACCGGCGCACCGCCGCCAGCGCGCTGCACCTGTTCCAGCGCGCCGTAGAGCAGAGCGCCAGCGCGTTTCTGCTGGTCAACCGCGAAGGCGTGGTGGAGTACGTCAACCCAAGCTTCACCGCGATCACCCAATACAGCACCGATGAGGTCCAAGGCCATCACCTGGCCGAGCTGCCAGCGCTGGAAAACCTCAGCGAGCTGCTGTTCGACACGCCGTCGAGCCTGGCCATGGGCAACAGCTGGCAAGGTGAATTCAAGAGCCGGCGCAAGAACCTCGAGCCCTATTGGGGGCAGCTGTCGATTTCCAAGGTGTATGGCGACAACCGTGAATTGACCCACTACATCGGTATCTACGAAGACGTCACGCAAACCAAGCTGGCCCAGCAACGCATCGAACGCCTGGCCTACACCGACAACCTGACCAACCTGGGCAACCGTCCGGCGTTCATCCGCAGCCTTGACGAACGTTTCGCCCGCGACGGCGACAACCCGATCTGCCTGCTGCTGGTGGACATCGACAACTTCAAGCGGATCAACGACAGCCTCGGCCACCAGACGGGCGACAAACTGCTGGTGAGCCTGGCCCGTCGCCTGCGCAACAGCCTCAGTAGCAGCGGCGTACTTGCCCGCTTTGCCAGCAACGAATTTGCCGTGCTGCTCGACGACACCAGCCTGGAAGACGGCCAGGGCGTCGCCCTGCAATTGCTGCGTACCCTCGACAAGCCGATGTTCGTCGACAACCAGTTGATCAACGTCACCGCTTCGGTGGGGCTGGCCTGCGCGCCGCTGCATGGCAGTGACCCGACCACGCTGATGAAAAACGCCGGCCTGGCGCTGCACAAGGCCAAGGCCAACGGCAAGCACCAGGTGCAGGTGTTCACCGAGGTGCTCAACGCCGAAGCCAGCTACAAGCTGTTCGTCGAGAACAACCTGCGCCGCGCCCTGACCCAGAACGAGCTGGAGGTGTTCTACCAGCCCAAGCTGTGCCTGCGCAGTGGCCGGTTGCTGGGGCTGGAAGCGTTGCTGCGCTGGAACCATCCCGAGCGCGGCATGATCCGCCCGGACCAGTTCATCAGCGTGGCCGAGGAAACCGGCCTGATCATCCCTATCGGCAAATGGGTGGTGCGCCAGTCCTGTCGCATGAGCCAGCAACTGCGCGAAGCCGGCATGGGCAACCTGCACGTGGCCATCAACCTTTCGCCCAAGCAGTTTTCCGACCCCGACTTGGTGGCTTCGATTGGCTCGATCCTCAAGGAAGAAGCGCTACCCCCTCACCTGCTGGAGCTGGAGCTGACTGAAGGCCTGTTGCTGGAGGCGACCGAAGACACGCACCGCCAGCTCGACGAACTCAAGGCCCTGGGGCTTACCCTGGCCATGGATGACTTCGGCACCGGTTACTCGTCGTTGAGCTACTTGAAAAAATTCCCCATCGATATCATCAAGATCGACCGCAGCTTCATCAACGAGATCCCGGACAACCAGGACGACATGGAGATCACTTCGGCGGTGGTGGCCATGGCCCACAACCTCAAGCTCAAAGTGGTGGCCGAGGGAATCGAGACGCCGGAGCAGCTGGCATTTCTGCGCCGGCACCGCTGTGATGTGGGCCAGGGCTACCTGTTCGACCGGCCGATTCCCGGGCGAGAGCTTGCGGAAAAACTCAAGCGCTACCCGCGCGGTCCAATGGCCTGACAGCGGCTGCAAGCTCGGGCACTATAGAGCCCATTCGGGCCTCATCGCGGGGCGAGCCCGCTCCCACAAGTTCGCGTCTGAACACCAATCCTGTGGGAGCGGGCTTGCCCCGCGAAGGGCTCAACACCTATCCAACTGAAAAACACAGAGGAACGGCCATGGTCCTGCGTTCAGAAATCCTGGTGAACAAAAACGTCCTACCGACTGCGGAACAGGCCCTGCCTGGCCGCGAAACGCCAATGTCCCTGCCCGAGTTCCACTATGTGTTCGAAGGCACCCCCCTGCTCGGCCCATTCTTCGAAGGCAACATCGACTTCGCCATCTTTGGCCTGGGCTGCTTCTGGGGTGCCGAACGCCGCTTCTGGCAGCGAGAAGGGGTGGTCAGCACCGTGGTCGGCTACGCCGGCGGCTTCACCCCCAACCCCACCTACGAAGAGGTCTGCTCGGGCCTGACCGGCCACACCGAAGTGGTGCTGGTGGTGTTCGACAAGGACAAGGTCAGCTACCGCGAGCTGCTGGCAATGTTCTGGGAGTTGCACAACCCGACCCAGGGCATGCGCCAGGGCAACGACGTGGGCACGCAGTACCGCTCGGCCATCTACTGCACTTCCCCGCAACAGCTTGAGGAAGCCAAAGCCAGCCGCGATACCTTCCAGGCGGAGCTGAACAAGGCCGGCTTCGGTGAAATCACCACCGAGATCGACCAGGCACCGACCGTGTATTTCGCCGAGGCCTATCACCAGCAGTACCTGGCCAAGAACCCGGATGGCTACTGCGGGATCGGTGGCACTGGCGTGTGCCTGCCGCCCAGCCTGCAGGGCAACTGATCCATGACCACGATGACGCTATTCCATTCGCCGCTGTCGCCCTTTGTGCGCAAGGTGATGGTGGTGCTCCACGAAACCGGCCAGCTCGACCGGGTCGCGCTGCAGCCTGTGAACATCAGCCCGGTCAGCGGCGACGAGCAGCTCAACCAGGACAACCCCATTGGCAAGATTCCAGCCCTGCGGCTGGCGGACGGCACCGTGCTGCACGACAGCCGGGTGATCTGCGAATACCTGGACCTGCAGCATGTCGGCCTGCCGCTGCTGCCGCGCGAAGGTTCCGCGCGTTGGCGGCGCATGACCCTGGCGTCGCAAGCCGATGCGATCATGGATGCGTCCGTGTCGAGCCGCTATGAGCACTTTCTGCGTCCTGAGGACAAGCGCTGGGATGGCTGGCTCACGGCCCAGAGCGGGAAGATACGCCGCAGCCTGGCCAACCTGGAGCAGGAGCACCTGGCGGAGCTGATATCGGGCTTTGATCTGGCTGCGATCGGTGTGGCCTGCGCGCTGGGGTACCTGGACTTGCGCCAGCCTGATTTCGGCTGGCGGGAGCACCAGCCCGGCTTGGCGGCGTGGTATGCCGAGGTGAGCAAACGACCTTCGATGATTGCGACAGCACCGGTGGCCTGACGGGCGTCTTCGCGGGGCAAGCCCGCTCCCACAGGTACAGCGGAGTGCTTGTAGGAGCGGGCTTGCCCCGCGAAAGGGCCGGTACAGGTTGAATCAATCAGCAGTCCGGCTTGCCCGCGGTAAACCGCTTGGCCGGGTTCACCGCAGCCTTGAACTCGCGCAGGGCCTTGGCCCCCACCAGCAACGGATAGTTGAAGCTGCTGCGGTCGACCAGGTTTACCTCCACGGTCCGCTTCTCGTCGCCCAGGCAAAGCTCAAGGTCGACCACCGGCCTGCGCGAAAGCTCGGGTGCATCGCCCTCTTCCTCTTCGTCTTCGCGGGGCAAGCCCGCTCCCACAGGTACAGCGGAGTGCTTGTAGGAGCGGGCTTGCCCCGCGAAAGGGCCGGTACAGGTTGAATCAATCAGCAGTCCGGCTTGCCCGCGGTAAACCGCTTG
>NZ_BQHW01000026.1 GCF_021602025.1 Pseudomonas ceruminis | reverse complement strand
GACCTTCGCCTGGTACAGCTTGCCGTTCTCGCCCAGCACGCTTTGACCAGCGGTGTAGGCCTGGTCTGGCTTGTAGGGCATCGAGTCGGCCAGGTCGGCGATGTTGTCGATCTGTTCCTGCAGATCGTTCTGCACCTGATTGACCGAGTTGTTGACCTCGACAATCTGCTCGTTCAGCTCGCTGCGCACCTCGCCCAGGCGCTCGTTCACCGAGCCAGGACCGTTCATGTCGATCAGGTCGATACGGCTGGTCAGTTCCTTGCCCAACTCGCTCTCGGTGATCCGGTCCTTGATCTGCTCCAAGATCGGGCCAGCGTCGTCGCTGGCCATGCCAGAGACCACAGTCGGAGCGATCGGGAAGAAAGGCCCCAGGTTTCCAGTGCGATCCACCAGGCGCGCCCAGAAGTAGAACCGCTGGCCCGCGCGCAGGCCCTGCATCACGTATTCGTTCTGCGGGTAGGCCAGGTCGGCCAGCTTGGTAGCCTGGCCCAGGTCGGTACCCTCGCTGTACCACAGCTCGGTACGCTGGCTGTCTTCGGCACCAGCAGGGAAGCCCCACTTGATGCCGATGCCAAACAGCAGGCTCTCGGTGTCGAGGAAGGTGACCGAAGGCGGCAGGCCTTCCTTGCCATTCAGTTGCGTCAGGGTCGAGCTTTTCCAGATCGACGTGATGTCGAACGAGCTCACAGCGCGTACGCGTGCCAGGTAGGCACCCGCGTAAATGCCGACCACGTCTACCGAGGTTGCGCCGGTGCGCTGCAGGCGGACCCAGTTACCGTTGTCCTTGCGCCACTCCACGTCGTAGGCGACAGCGCCCTCCACCGCCGGCCAGGCGATGGTCATGGTGCTGACCGCGATACCTTGGTCGATCATGTGAGCGGACGACAGAGTAACGCTTGCCGGGGGCTGCACGGTGGTCACCGGAATAACGCTGATCGGGCGCTCGTCCAGCTTGGCGCCGGTGTCGATGGCAGCGAACTTGCTCGGGTTGAACTCGAGCGCAGTGATCTCGTACTCACCTTCCTGGGTGCGCGTGGTCTTCAGCACCCGGAACAGCTGCACCGCCAGGTCGTCGTAGTCGATTGCCCACTGCAGTTCCGGCTCGGGCTGTACGCCATACGCGGTGGTCACCGTCACAGCGCGGCCGGCGACCGATTGCACCGTGCGGGCCTGGGCGGTACCGTTCGGCAGGTTCAAGAACAGCCGGTCGCCAGCCTTGATCGGCGTGTCACGGTCCAGGGTCACCACGCGGCCTGCAGTCGCCGAAATCCGGCCGCCGTTCGGACGGCCAGCAACCAGTTCGTCAGCGACGGGAATGACGTAGCCAGGCAGCGGAATGCGCCCTTCCATACCGGTTTTGAAGGTGACAGTGCGGTCCTGGCTGTTGCTCAGCAGCGCCCACTTGCCGCGGCGCTGGGCTTCGGAGGCGCGGGTGCAACCGATGGCCGAGATCTCGATCGGGCGGTCGCGGTACCGGCGCTGGAGCGCGTTGTCGGTCACCGGGATGACGTCGGTGTCGTAGTTGTTCGCCGGGTTGTCGTAGCTGACCAGGGCCCGACTGTAATGGGTGTTACGCTCGGCGCCACCATAGACGAACTCTCCGTCGATGACGTTGGCCCGGGTGAACACGTAGTCGATGTCCTGGGCACGCGGCATGTCCGCCTGCATGAACAGCGAGCCGTGAGCCCAGTACACCATGCCCCGGTAGATGGCCGACAGGTCGCGCAGCAGCGTCCAGGCTTCGGCGCGCCCCTGCAAGTTCATGTCGCACAGGAAACGCGGTTCCTGACCGCCGACGCCATTCGGCACCCGCTGGTCGCAATACTGGGCGATGCGGTACATCTCCCACTTGTCGACCATCCACGGCTTGATGCGCTTACCCAGGCCGAAACGGTCCTCTACACAAACCCCATAGGTCACGAACGCCGGGTTGTTGGTCCAGGCCTGCTTGAAGGTGCCATCCCATACACCGCTGTAGGTGCGGGCCACCGGATCGTAATTGCTGGGCACGGGCCAACGCTTGGCCTTGCACTTCACGGTCACGGCGGGGATGTTCTGGAACTGCTGGGCGTCGAACTCGATGTACAGCAGCGCGGTGTTCGGGTAACGCAGCTTCTGGTCGATGATCTCGGTGTAGCCAGCGATGGTCATCGTGTCCGCAATGGTGCCGCTATTGGCGTTCGGGGTGATCCGGCGCACCCGCAGCATCCAGCCGGAGGTTGCCTTGGGCAGGTTGACGCGTACCGAGCGCTGGTAGCCATTGGTGGTCTTGCCGTCCACCGCGCCCAGGTGCGCCTCGACGTAGGCGCCACCATCGGTAGCGATATCAATGGCGTACTCGATGCGATAGCCATTGGTGTTGCCACTGCTGTCCTGCTGAGCCAGGCGCGGCCAAGCCATGCGCACACGCACGGCCGAAAGCTGGGTATTGCTCAGGGCGCGGCTGAACGGGTTGTCGCTGTGCAGTTCAACATTGACGGTAGTCTCGTTCTCGATCGCAGGAATGCCCTGGATGTAATCCTGCTCGACGGAGCCTGGGCGCCACTCCCATTTCACACCCGGGAAGTTCACGTTGCCGCTGGCATCCATGATCGGGGTGTTATCGAGGTAGATGTCACGATCGGTCGGCTCACCGTCGAACTCACCCTCGCCCACGGCAATCAAGATCTTGCCAATGTTCGTCGACTGCAGGCTGTCAGGCGCCTCAACAGCCGTTTTTGGATTGCTGCCGCCGCCCTTGGCGCCGGTGATATCCAGTTGATCTGCTGGGCCCATGCTTTCCTCCGGGCAAAAAAATACCGCCCGGAGGCGGCTTGTTCGCTGAATCGGCCCTAGGCCTTGTCCTGCGCCTCAATCGAGGCCGAAATGATTGCCCCGCCCCAACGGCGCTCGCCGATGCAGATCGGTACAGGGTTGCCGCTGGCGGTGGTGTTCTTGGCGCTGCCGAAGGCGTAGGACGGGAGGTTCTCGGGCGCTGCGCTTTGGGAGAGGCCCTTTGCTTGGGGGCTGAGCATCTGGATTACGCCGCCGGCGACCATAGCAACACCGGCGCCGAGTAAAGGCGCACCAAACGGGGTAGAAGAGAGAAATACCCCTGCCGCAATCAGAACCGCGCCAACAACTGTCTGAAGAAGCCCACCTCGCTTGCTGCCGGATACTACCGGAACAATCTTTACCGCCCTTGTTCCGCCACGCTCGAACTCACTTTCCCCAACGTTCTTTCCGTTGCGAAAAATGGCGAACCGCATGCCGAGTCTGTCCAGGCGGTCAACCTCTTCCTTGAATCCAGGCAGAGTGATCGTAAGCGCTTTCAGCAGCTCTCGAACGCTCCCAGTGTCCAGCAAACGCTGATGCTTTCGCCCAAGTGCTTTTCGGAAAGAGCCTGAAAATTCAATAGCTGTCATTTCTGGATTCATATTTTCCTCGGAATACAAAAAGCCGCCCGAAGGCGGCTTGATTACTTGTAATTTATGTATGGCCCTATATAGACGCCGCTCATATCTCCGCTGATCCTGTAGATGGTTTCACGGCCATCTTGGACATCGCCAGTAACAGAGCGCACCGCCATTCCTGCGCAGAGTCCTGACTCCGCCAGGCCTACGCCAATATTCGGCCGCCCAACAGGAAGGTGGAAGCTAGCCCGCTGCCCCGGCCCGACCTTCGCGGCCCTCGCTCCGTCGATATATACAACGACATCGCAGCCAGAACCAACGAAACCGGAGTCGCGCACCACGGAGAGCGTTCCGCTACTTCCTAGTGGCTCAGATTGAAAGGCATACAGTTCGTCGTTTGGCACTGGAACCGCTTGTTGAATTGAGGTTGCTGAAGTCGCGCACCCCGCCAGCAACGCCAGTCCCACCGCACCGATCAGAATTCGCATGTGATCCCTCCCTGAAAAGCGCTGAATGTATCACTTGGCGTCTCGGTGACGCAGCACAAGGCGCGCCCGGTCTAGCCATGGCCCGCCGAACACGATGATTTCTGATGGTCGCCCAAGCAGGTGGTGCAGCATGAAGGGGCCAGGGCCGAAGACCTGGGCCTGCTCGTCGGGCAACTGGGCGTCACCGCCCAGGTAGATCCCCGCATGGTTCGGGTGCGCGGTACGCCCCACGGCCATAACGATCATATCGCCGCGCTGCGGCTGGCTGACCTGGTCGAAGCCTGCAGCTTCGTAGGCCTGCTCGTAGAGGCTTGGGCCGTCTGCTTGCTCCCACCATCCCTCCTCCCGGGCATAGGTCGGGAATTCCAACCCCCACTCGCGCTTGTACCAGTCCGCGCAGACCTGCCAGCAATCCCAGGCGCCGTGCACGAAAGGACGCCCAAGCAGTGGTGTGTGACCGGTTGGCGTGACGCTTCGCAGGTCGCCCTCCGGCCACGACAGGATGTACCAAGGCAGGCCAGTGGCCTCGCACATGGCCAGATCCCGCGGCGACGGCCTGCTGGTCGCATCGGGATGCGAGTGCACGATGCCGACCACCTCGCCCTGATCCTCGGCTGCCGCATATTGCTCAGGCGAGATACGGAACTCCTCGGCCGGATCGGTTGCGGTGTTGTCGCACCGGATGTACCGATGGGAGCGGCCCACGGCGACGATCAGCCCGCAGCACTCACGCGGATACTCTGCCGCAGCGTGCGCTTGCACGGCGGCGATGATGTGTTTGCGCATGGTCAGCTCCGTGCGATGAGCGAAACGGCAGGGAAGCCGCCGAAAGGCAACTGGTTGCCCTGGCCGTGACGAACCGTGCAGCCTGAGTCCAGGCAGCCATTGCACTGGTCCTTGGCTGGATCGTTGGTGGGATTCCCGTCGAGGTCGAAGTACGGACCTGTGTAGCCGCAGTTCGGACCGCGATACCCAGCGGTCATTGCCCAGTGGCACAGCTGGGTCATCTGCCGGCCGATCGTCTCGCCACCAACGTCACCCGGGCTGGCCAACTCCCAGGCAACCGTGGTGCCGTTCTCGGACACCTTCTGATCGATGTACCAGACCTCAATCGCCTCCTCGGTCGGATCAGCGTCGGGGTTACCGCCTGGGAAATTTACCGCGTCCAGGTAGCGCGCCATGGTGTGACGTATGGTCAGCTTGAACTCGAGCAGGTTGTCGAAGGCCAGGCACAGCGCTGTGATCCTGCCATTGACGTTACCGACCGTCAGCGTGGGCCGCACGGAGGTGCCGTCCGAGTTCGCCTCGATGCCGTCAATCTGCATGGGCCAGGCTCCGTACTCATTACCCTGCCACCAGATCGACTTGGCGGGTAGCCGGTCGGCGTTCGCGCCTGCCGCTGCCAGTTCCTGAGACGTGTGCGGTATCGCGTGCCCGTGGAACCACAGAGTGTCCGCGCCGAAGTCCGAGCCATCCAGCTCGAATAACAGAATCTCCGCACCAGGCTCCAGCTTTTGCAACTGAGTGATCAAACTCATGGGTGGTACGCTCTCTCGAAGGTTGCCGTCAGCAGCACGAGGCCCCCTGGCTTTCGCTGCTGACGGAATGTTTCGCAGCGGTACATGCCGAGCGCGCCTTCGGGGTTGGTCCAAAGGAACGACTTGGCGCCTCGATGGCGACGTATGAACGCAATAGCGGGCTGGATCTCATCGGCCAGCCCGCCGAATGAAAGGGCCCAGCTGTCCGACTCGCCATTCAGCCCATCACTCGACACCTGGACATATCCGTCGCCAAACGGCGATTTTCTGGTGCGCAGTGTGCTGTCACCGCTGGCCTCATCGTCAGGGACCCAGGTAAATGTCTCGATCGCCATCAGATCCTCCCCGTGCTGTTGCGGTGACTCGCTCCGCCAGGACGCCACGACGCTGCGATCGCTCGCTCAGCGACCCCCTGCATTTTCCGCTCCATTGTCTGCTGCAGCGCAGTGCTATCTAACTCCATACCATCCGCGCTGCGGTCCTCCAGAGTCACTGCGACTGGCACAGTGACTTGAACAATGGTCGATCCTCCGCCGGAGCCGCCTACCACCTGCACGCCTAACGATCCATCCGAACCGCGCGCCAATGGCATGATGGCCTCAGGCCCAGCCTCACCGGCTACGCCCAACCCGCCGTTGGCCATGCCAAAGGCTGTGGGCCTGGTCAGGACGGTATTGGTGAACGCACCGCCCTTGGCGAACATTTGCACGCCGCCTGACCAAGCTCCGCCCAACGCCTGCGGAAAAAATTTGCTGCCGTAACCAGCTTGCGATGCGCCAAGATTGGAAGAGACTGCTCCGGCAGAGCCAGCTGCCATACCGTTTCCTCCCCCACCGCCGAAGTAATTGCCCACGGCAGAGACGCCAAAGCCAACCAACCCGCTCAGTAGCGAGCTCGCAGCCTGCTGACTGGCAATCCTGGCCATATCTGAGATCACGCTGGTGGCAAAGTCCTTGAAGTTAGCCTTCCCCGTCCGAGCGAACTCAGCCACCGCATCACGTGCTGTATTGAATCCGGTGGTGAGCATGTCGTCAGTGGCGCCAGCCACGTTGGCCGCGTCGGACTGGATGTTGGCCCAGGCTCGCTTGGCACCGTTACGGTAGTCACGCTGGGCCTGCAGGCGCGCCTCAAAGCCGTCGACCTCCATCTGCAGCTCCCGCACCTGGTAGTCGGCCAGGTCTGCCAAGCGCTGCTGATAGGCGTCCTGGCTCAGGCGACGGGATACGTCCTCCTGCTGCTCCTCCAACTGCCGCCGCGCCTCGGCGTACTTCTGCCGCACGGCGTTCAGGCGGTCGGCCTGCTCGCGTTGGTCATCGCCCATGCCGACACCAGCCACGTCGGCATTGATCGCGTCCTGCCGTGTCTGTAGCACCACCTCCATTGCCTTGCGATAGGCCTCGGCACTATTGCGCCGTTGCTCGGCCAGCTTACGCTCAGCTTCGGTACGCTTCTGGATCGTGCCGTCTGCATAGGCGGTGTTGAGGTTCTTAATACCGAGCTCCATCTCGGCAGCGGTGATCTTTCCTTTGGCCTGGGCCTTGCGCAGGCCTTCGATACCCTCCTTCAGGTCACCCAGGCGCTTGCGCTCCGGCAGGGCGCGGTCAATGATCGCATCCAGCGCCTTGATCTCGTCCCTTAGAGCCTTGGTTCTGTCCTTGCTACTGGCGGTGGCGTCCTTGTTCGCCTTCTTCTGCGCCTCGATCGCATTGGCCGCCGAGAGAATCGCCTTTCGGTCGGTTTCGGTCAGGTCGGCATTCTCGGCGATATGCCGGTTGGCTATTTTGATCGCATCGCCATTATCTTGCAGGCCCGCCAACTGCTTCTGCAGGGTTTCCAGGTACGTCTGACCTGCAGCGCTCATTCCCGCCTTGGCGGCGTTGTTCTCCTGGGTCGAAGCGGTGTTCTCATCGGTCACACCGGTGAGCACTCGCAGTGTCTCAGTGATCAGGGCAGAGCGTTGGTCGGCATCGCTGACAGCACCGGCCTGGGTGATCCACTTCTGCACCGTGCCCACTGGCAGATTCAGCCGGTCGCCGACTTCGCGCAGGACGGGGGCCAGGTCGCCGCCAGCGGCCCGGGCCTCGTTCAGCCGGTCCACCACTTCCTGATAAGCGCGCAGCTGCTGGTTGTACCGACCACCGGAATCACGAGCGGGCGCCGTTACGACGGACTGGCGGATAGACTGGGCCAGGTCGCCGTAGGCGCTGCGCACCGCATCAGTTGCGCCGATCTGTTCCTGCTGCCACTTGACCAGCGAGGCCTCGCGCTGGTCACGGTTGAGCTTGGCAAACTCTTCGCGCAGCTGTGCAACCGGCTTGTGCATGTCGTCCAGGCTCACGCCAGCCTTGTCGGCACTGTCGCCCAGCAATAGGAAGCTGGCAGCGGCAGTGCCGGCGAGCAGGGCCAGGCCAGCCGGACCACCGAGTGCCGCCAGCAGGCCGCCCGTAGCAGCACGGGTGAGGTTGCCTTGGGCAATGGCCAGCGCATCGGTAGATGCCTTGAGCGCTGCCTGCTTGGGCAACAGCTGCGTCTGCACCAGCGACAGACGCTGCAGGCCGGTCGCAGCGGCCACAGAGGCCTGAGCCTGCTGCACCTGAGCCTGCGCGAAGATCCGCTGTGCCTCTGCGCCGCGCAGCGCGGCACGTGCGTTCTCCACTTCAGCGACGCGCTGTGCCAAAGCTGCCTTGACTGCCAAACCAGCTTTCGCGACGTACAAGGTCAGCGCCGCCGCGCCCGCCCCGCCCATGGCGCTGGCGACCAAGTTCACATTGTCAGCCAGTGCAAGTAGGACTTTCGACAGTCCACCGACGGCACCGGTACGCTCCTCCATGTTGCCCAGGAAGGTGCTGATGGCGTTGTTGATGTTGACCAGGGCATCCTGCACGCTGGTAGACATGTCTGCCGCAGCCTTGCGGTTCACCTCGACCGTGCGCAGCAGGCCCGTGTTCAGGTCGTCCAGCGCAAGCTTGCCTTGCACGCCCAGCTTGCGGATCTCGGCGGCACTTTTGCCGGTACCGGCAGCGATGGCATCGACTATGGTGGGCATAGCACTCTGGATGGATACCCACCCGTCAGCGTCGATTTTGCCTGTCTGCAACGCCTTGGAGTACGCGTCGAGTGCCGAGCCAGCCTTGTCGGCCGATGCGGCGTTGGTCACCAGCAGGAAGCTGAAGCTGTCGGTGATATCGAGTGTCTGCTGGGTGTTGAAACCCAGACTGCGCATCACGTCAGCCGTGCGGATGTACAGCTCCTGCGCTTCGGCCAGCGGGCGGTAGGTTTCCTGGGCTGTGCGCAGCAGGCGCTCCTGCACCACCTGATACTCGGACGCGCTACCGGCGGCAGCTTTCATCCGGTCGGACATCTGCCCGTAGGCGTCGACTTGCTTAATGATGCCGCCGATCAACCCCGCACCGGCTACGGCCGCGAGCGCGCCGCGCATCAGCACGCCAGCTGACTGAGCTGCCGCCCCAGCCCTATCGAAGGCCGAATCGACGGTGGCCAGGTTGCGGTCGATCGCCTGCGTGCTTCGCGCCACCACTTGGTCGGCGTTCGCCAGTTCGCGGCGAAGCTGCGCCGTGGTGGCCTCGATCTGGACCAGCATCCCCTGGACTTGTTGATCGGCCATGCAATTCTCCAAGCACAAAAAAACGCCCGTAGGCGGAGACTTACTCTTGCTGCCGGCCTCGGAAGAAGGCCTTCAACTTGTCAGCAACGTTGCCGGGTCTGCGCGGTGCCTGCCCCTGGTCAGACGCTGAGGTTTGGGCCTGGCCGCGTCCGGTCCAGTCGAGACGTGCATCGAGCGCCAGCATGAGTTGTGGGATGGGCGTACGCCACGCCGTGTCAGGCGGCCAGCCAAGCCAGCCGGTGGCCACGCCGAACAAATAGTCGACGTAGCTACCATCCTTTACGGCGCTGTGCTGTCCGCCCCGCCCTTTCCCCGGGCGACCACGCTCGGCGGTACCGGATTTAGCAGCACGGTGATGAAGTCGGTCAGTTTGGCTGAGACTTTGGCCACGCCGGTCTGGAATACTTCGGCAGCGACCTGGGCATGCTGGTCAGCCTGCAGGCTGGCGCCGGCGACGATGATGTCGGCGCTGGCACCGATACTCATCAGTCGCATCGATTCAAGCGCGCCTCGCAGACCGCCGAATCGGCTTTCAATCAGCAGGGCCGCCTCGAGGGTTGGGCGCAGGGTGTAGGTTCGTGCACCAACCACTAAGGTGGTGGTGCCATACAGAGCTTCGCTCATGGGCTTCTCTCAGCAGGGGACGGGGCCGAAGCCCCATCTATCAAGGGTTGGCGGGGCCAGGCAGAATTTCGAGGATGTCGGTGTTGATGCCCAGGGTGACGTTGCGACGCACAACGTTGTCGGCAGAACCAGCAGCCACCTTGTTGTTCATCATCTTCACACCGAAGTAGTACGTTGTCGGCAGGACCGGTGGAGATGCGCCTGGGTCACCGTCGTTCAGCGTGATCCTGATGTTGTAATTACCCTTGGAGCGGTCCTTGTGGGCAACGGCCACCGCCTTCTGCCCAACGTCTCCGTTGTCCAGACCCACGACCATGGTCATATCGCCAGCATCCGCGGTGCCCTTGTACTTGCGTACCCGGCCATCGCGCAGTGAGGTGAAGTTCACGGGGTTGAACGTGTCGCCGAACTCGCCAAGGTCTTCGATCTCGCCTACATCAACGTAGGTGTCGGCCTTGTACTCGGTTTCGGTTCCGGCGCCGGTTTTGCCGCCAATGGCCAGGCGGCAGCCGGCGGCTGTGTTGAGGTTGTCTTCGGCCATGGGGAATCCTCCAAAGGCACATTGGATAAAGCCGCGGCGCGGCCAGTGGTTGACTCAGTGGGTAGTAATCACGCGGACCGTGATCGAGCCCTGGTAGGTAACGCCGTCGGCGTCGCGCTGGGCATCCGACTGGATGACACGGACCGAGACTGCGCGGCCGACCTCCAGCGGCAGTGGGCGCTCGTCCAATGCGGCGATCACCTCGCCGTTGAGGCGCTTCACTTCGGCCTGGCCAACAGCGTCAGACCATACGGACAAGTACAGCAGGCGCTGCTCGCGCTTGCGCCCGGAGATCGGGCGTGCGTTGACCGAAACCTCGCGGTCGATCGACACATAGGGCTTCGGCGTGTTGATACCGGCGCCGTCGTGAATTGGGCAGCTCACCTCATCGCGAAGCCTGGCGAACAGCGCCTTCTGCAGAGCAACAGATGGGTCAGCCATTGCCCACTCCCAGGCTCGCCTTGCGCAGCGTCCGGCGGACAGCTGCCTCAAGATCGGCCATCACATACTCCCTATTCACGTCCATTGACGGTCGCAGCCACGGATGGGCGGGCCTGGCAGGAATGTCCGGGTGCTTGCCGAAAAAGTGCTGGCCGTCGCTCTTGTTGGTTTCGCGCTGGTTGCGGCTGCCCGCGCGTTTGCCGCCCATGTAGCCCTTCGTCCCGTGCTCGATGAAGCGCAGGTAGAAGAACCGGCGATTGTCCCGCTTGCCCCGAATGCCGATCTGGGCGTCCAGGCCGCTGGGCGACACGTACACCCTCAACGCTGCAGCAGCGTCACCTGTGTCTTTAGGGATCAGCTGCTGCTGGGTGGCCAAGATGCGACCCGCTGCCTGCTCCATGGCTGGCTTCAACTCGTTGTCCATGGTCTTGTGGATGTTGCGAAGCGTCCGACGCAGCCGGATATCGCCCCGAATACTGGAGCGTCTGACCATAGCCTACTCCTTGGCCTGGTCGGCCTTGGCTGGCTTGGTAGCCTTCTCGGCGGCCGCTTCGGTCACCTCCTCGGCGTAGCCGCGGGCGATGAGGCCGGCGCCATACTCCTTGTCGACCACAAACTCTTCACCCTTCTCGCGATCGCCAGAGGCGCCGGAGAGGATGCCCAGTGCACGAATCTTCATGGTTCACCTCATGGATTGGGGACGCTGGAGCACAGCAGGCGCAGCATGTCCCGTTCGTTGTTGGGCAGCACCGCCTCAACCTTGTAGATCAAGCCGGTACTCTTCTCGGTCAGTCGCCAGCCGACAGCAATGTCAGATCGCGGTCTGATGCGGATTTCGGCACTGACGGTCGCCTCCAGTCGCTCAGCCACCGGCTGAGTGCGCCCCGTAGGAATGGTGATCTCCGTCCAGAGCTCACCGGCCGGCACCCATTCCTGGTCATAGCCGCCGGTGTCGTTCTGCACGCGCTCGTACTTGCTCAGGCGGCAGCGGTGCCGCAAAGGACCGGCTCTCATCAGAAGCGCTTCCTGTACCAGAGCAGCCTTTCGACTGCGAGCGGCATGGCCGTGGCGATGGTGCCAACGGCCACGGCCTCACGGTTGGCGTACCAGTGACCCACCAGCAGCAGGACAGCCTGCTCAACATCGCGGGTAAGGCCCATCTCTTCAGGCTCGACAGGGTCGGCCTCGACCAGCTTGCGGTCGCAGTGCTGCTCGACGTGCGCCTTAGCGGCTTCGACATAACCGCCGATCAGCAGGTCTTCATCGTCACCATCGACCCGCAGGTGCAGCTTCACGGTGGCCAGGTCCAGCATTTACTTGGCCTCGGCAGCGGCTTTGTCAGCAGCGGCCTTGTCAGCAGCGGCCTTGTCCTCCTTCGACGCCGCGGGCTTAGTTTCCTTCGGCTTTGCCAGGCGAGGCTTGCCGTTGGCGTCGAGTTCTACTGCCAAACCTTTGCCGATCAGGGTGTAGGCGTACTCGTCGTCGGCATCATCGAAGGTTTCGCCGGCCTTGACCTTGTTCGAGGTGGCACCCAGTAGCGCGCCGTTTCCGACAAAGCCCCACAGAATCTTGATTTTCATGCTGCCTCCAGAAATTAAGAGGCCGGCAATGTGCCGGCCTTCGGTGGGGTTAGGCGGTCAGGAAGCGACCTTTCACCAGGGCTTCCTTGCGGCGCACGCCCAGGCCCAGGCGCTCCTCGACCAGCAGCGCACGTTCGTTCTTGATGAACTGATCGTTGATCAGGCCCATCTTGAACATGAACGACATACGGTCGAACAGCGTGGTGGAGCGAGCGAAGTTCGCCACCAAGAACTCGCCACCGGTGGTGCCGTCGCCCTCGTCCATGCTGTCGGAGGTGATTACCGGACGGCCCCACAGGATAGGAGTGACCAGGCCCTGCAGGTTGGCAAACAGGTAGCGGTTCTCGCCGTCCTTCTGCAGTTCGATGTTCATCCAGTCCAGTTCAGTCATCACGGTGCCGTCAGCGGACATCTGCGACTGCTTACGCACCTGGTAGATGGCACGGCGGACCAAGTCGATGGCGGTATCGCCGGCTTTGCTGAGGGCTGCGTCGTAGGTGGTCGCCTGGGTCATCAGGCCAGGCAGGTTCTCGCCGGTACCGTCACCCTTGAGAATCTGCGCCTCCTCCTCAAGCTTCAGGTCATAGCGCAGCAGCTGCTGCAGGTAGGCGAACATCTGCGGAACATCGTCCAGCGCCTCGTCGGTCACCGGCATCCAAACCGCAATTTTCTTCACGCGGTCAGTTACAGTCTCGAAGGTGACGTTGCTGGTTGGCTTCAGGCCGCCCTCCGCCACCGGCGCAGCGCCACGGGTGTGCAGCTTCTCGCGGAAGTAGGTGTAGTTCTGGCCAGCGACCGGGACGGAGGTGAGAAGATCGCGGATACGCAGCTCCTGGCGAATGCCAGGCTGAATCACCGGATCGTAGACGGGAGCAACGATACCAGCGCTGGTCACCTTCATTTCCTTCATGCTGGCCATGTCGGACTTGGTGACTTCGAGCTGTGCCAGCGCGGCGCTTTTCTGGCTGAGCGCTTTGTAGCCGTCGTCGCCGTTGATCAGGTCGATGAAGCTCTTGCCCTCGCTGGGCTGGCCACGCAGCTTGACGCCCTTCTGCTCCAGATCCACGACCTGGTCGATGACCTTCTGCAGCTCGCCCTTTTGGTCTTCGATCTGCTTCTTCAGGTCGCCAGTTACCTGGTTACCCTTCTGCATTTCATCCATGGCCGCATCGTACTTCTTCTGCAACTCGCCGAAGCCACTCTTCAGTTGCAGCTCGATGGAATCCTTCAGTTCTTTCACTTCGCTCATGGCGATACTCCGAAATATTGGGTGAACAAGTTGGGAATTTCTTTCAGCTCATCCACGATCGCCGTGGCCTCGCTCCCGCCATCACGGCGTAGCGCGGTGTAGCCGAGCGAAGCGACTGCCGCCGCTTCCTTCTGCGAGAGGCCCATGCGTTCGCGCAGCGCCTTCTCGAAAAGCCTGATGTCAGACTTGACGCTGAGGACTTGTGCCTCAGGGTTCATGCCGAACGGTACGAAGGAGGCCTCCCAGAGTTCGGCCTCCTTGATGATGCGGACGCGCCGGCCGGCGCGATCCTCGAAATCTGCCTTAATGGTGTTGAAGCCGATCGACATGCTGTCGAGGACTTCGTCCTTCATCAGTTCGTAGGCGTCACGGGCGTAGCTGACCTTGAGGTTCACCTGGCCTTTCAACAGCAGGCCATGGTCATCCGAGGTGAAGTCGGCGGCACCAACCAAGCGGGTCAGGTCGTGGTACAAAGCCAGCTTGAGCTTGCCGCCGCGTGTTGCCTTTACCCGGGTGAAAGCTCCCGGCACGATCACGTCATCGCCGAGATCGATGTTATTGAACACCGCAGCGTAGCCCTCGAAATTACCGGCTTCGTCAACGGACTTGAGTTCGAATGGGCATTCAAGACTCGCCATTTTTCTGAACCTCCCACCGGGTCACCCGGTTGTATTCTTCGCCTTCCAAGAGAGGCAGATTTTCCTTGGCGCGGGCTTCGTTGATGGTCATCCAACCAGAGCCACCCGAGCCTCCGAGGGCAGCCCCCAGATAGGTGGCGCGGCCTGCGCTGTCGGCACGCAGCAACCCCTCGACCACAAACTCCACGAAGCGTGATGTGTTGCCGAACAACTTGCTGTTCAGCTCGTCTTCAATTGTGTCGATGTAGGGCTTAAGGCCGAAGGTGATGAACCCGATGAGCTGCTGCTCCAGGTTCGAACCCATGATTGATGTCTTGCCAGCGCGGTTGGCCAGCCACAGCGGCACACCGTAGATGCCGGCCAGGGCTTCCTCCTGAAACTGCTGCGACTCGATGAACTGGGCGTCTTTCTGGCTGATCCCAGCCGGCACAATCTTCGGGCCGCCCTGCAGAATGGCCATCTTGCCGATATCGTCGGTATCAGCCTTGCGCACATCAGGAAAACGCTTGAGCACCTGAGCTTGCTGCTGGTCGGTCAGGAAGTTGTCATAGATGACGTAACCACCAGTGAAGCCGCCCTTCCTCATGAACCGCGCCGACCACTGCTGGCCGGCCTTGGCCAGGCCCATGGTTTCGGCTTGGTGCTCAAGCGGCGAAAGGCCGACCACGCCGTCAAGACTGAAAAGCTTGAAGTGCAGCATGTGCTCTGGCGACACCGGAAATGGATCGCCCTCGGACGGCGTCACGGTGTACAGCAGATCCTCCTCGGTATCGATCTGAACTGTCCGGCCATCCAGCGGTACCAGGCCGATGACGTCGCCCTGGCCGTTGCGCTCGATTAAGGCGAAGGCGTTACCGCGCAGCGCCATGTTCACGACCACGAACTTGAGGAAGTTCAGCATCGTCATGTAGGGGTTGGGCTTGCGCAGCAGCCTCAGCATCCGATCGCTGCCGTTGATGAGCCTCCGCCCGCCGCCCGTGTCGTCGTAAAGCTTGAGCGGCAGACCGCTCAGCGACTCGGAAAGGATCTTGACGCAGGACCAGACCATGCTGATGGAGAGCGCGTTCTTGGTCGTGATTCGAACGCCAGCCTTGGTCCGTTTGCCGCCCACCTCGAGATCGGCTTCCACGTAGTCCCCGGTGGCGGGGTCGGTGTAACCGAAAAAGCCCCAGGTCGAGGGTTTGTACCATTTGAATCCCATGGTCAGCCTATGAGGTCGAAGAAGCCGTTGTTGAGGTAGTTGTCCATGCCGCCCTTCGCCTCAGGATTGAGCGCCATCAGCGTCACGGCGTTGAACAGCGCCATCAGCGGGTCGATCTTTGCCGAGCCGCTGGCCTGCTTGGTGATCAGGATCGAGTTGCCCCTGGGCTCGACGCGGGCGTTGCCGCAGCACCAGGCCATGAGCGGCTGTCCACCGTGCAGCAGCGTGCCCTCGGCCAGCTTGCGCTCGGCAGTCTTGATCGCCCCACCCAGGCGCCAGCCCTGTGAAATGCCATCGATCTTGTCTCGGGGGATGCCGACCGCTTCGAGCGCATCGAGAATGGCGCCGACGCCTGCCGGGTCGAGGCCGACTTTGTCCAGCAGGCCGGCCTGCTCCACTCGCGCCACAAGCTGGGCCACGTCCTCAATGTCGTCACCGATGCGCTGCACCAGGGTCAGGTGACCGTCTTTGGCGAAGTCGCGAATGCGCGGTGCCTCGGACTTGCGCCGCTCCAGCACCGAGGGATGCGCCCAAGCGTGTGTCCACGTCAGCCAGCGGCGCGTGCCGGTCTCTCGGCCAATGGCAGCCAGGCCCAGCAGGTCGTCAAGACCGCCGCCATCGACGCCAATGTCGATCACTTCGCAGCGCTCGAGCAGATCGTCCAACGTGCGGCACAGCTCGGACGCTTGCTGCTCCCAGAAGTCCGCCCCTGCCCACCGGTCTGACAGCAGGGCCAGGCCGATCTCGACGTTGAGGTGCTTGGCGAGAAAGCCCCGGAACGATTCCTCGCCGTCGAGTTGGGCCTGCGCATAGCCGCGCTCGATGAAAGGCTCATCTACAGAAAGGCCCAGGTTCGGGTTGGTGATGTAGGCGTTGGAGAAATCCCGGTGGGCGCCAGCATCAAGCATCGCTTTCGGGAACTCATAAAGCACCGGCAGGAAGGACTTGTCGACGATCTCCCCATCGCGAACCTTCCTGGCGTACATCAGTTTTTGCCGGAACACCCCGGCGGGCGGCGCATCGGACTGGGTCGTGGCCCAAATGATGAACCCCTCGGGCCGGGACGCCAGACCGCCAGTGGCCTCACGCAGCATTGCCTCGGCGTTCGCACGCTTGCCGAACACCCAAAGCTCGTCGACGAACACACCAATGGCCTTCTTGCCAGACACCGTTTCGCTATCGGCAGCAACCACCTTGAGGGTGGCGTTGGTTTGCCGATGGGTCACGGTGCGCAGGTGATCTTGCACCTTGAGCAGGGCGTCGAGCTCCTCATCAGCCCGCACCATGTCCCGAATCGGGATGTAGGAGTTGTCAGCGATCTCCTTCGTCGGCGCCAGGATGATGAACTCGCCGGACGGTCGCCAGTTGAGGATCAATGCGGTGAGCATGATCCCGGCGGCGATCGTCGACTTGCCGTTCTTCTTGCTGATCAGCAGCATGAACTCGCTGACCAGGCGGCGCCCCTCGTCGGGATCGTAGGCCCCGAAGATCGCCGCGACGAACTGGTTGACCCAGTCACGGACGGTCTCGGACATCAGCGGGCTGCCGGTGGCGTCCACCATGCGCAGCGCGCCGAACACGTCGAGCGCTTCCTCAGCCTCGGTCGGGAACAGTGGCTTGAACGGGATGAGGCTCTGGCGCGCGACGATGCGCTGCTCCCAGTCGGGGCATGCGGTTGTCCAGTCCATCACTTCACCGACCGCAGAGGCCCACGGCGGGCACCGAACTTACCAGAGGCCGCGTCGGCTGCCTTCGCCTTGGCTTCCTCTTTCTTGCCGCTCTCTCCCTTTCGGGGATGCATGAAGGGCATCAGAGCCTTTGCTGCGTCGACACGCAGTTTCGCCTCAGACTCCAGGTCGTTCATTACCGACAGCAGGTAGTCCTTCGGGTCGCGGTGGAGCAGTACCTTCATCAGGTCGAAGTCGGCAGGTTCCGGGGCGGCTGGATCGTCAGCTGTACGCGGCGAGGCTGCACTTTCGTCGGTCTGTTTGGAGGACTTCGCAGCGGGGCCAGCTTTAACATCCGCTTTAACATCACCTTTAACATCTGGAGGCATCAGGCCGAGCGCCCGCAGCTTCATCAGCTCGGCCGCCACGTCCTTGTCCTTTACCAGCCGAGACCCCGCCGCAGACGCTGTCTTCTCGGAATAGCCAGCCGCCACAGCAGCGTCTCGATTGGACGCACCTTCCCTCAGCGCAGCGATGAAAGCGCGCTTGCGGGATGTTAAAGCCATTTAACAAAAATCCTGTGGGGGAAAAAAATCTGTACGTGGGGTCGGTGGCGGTCTAGCTAAGTGAGAATGGCTATATTTTGACCGCCCCCGGGGTTGATGCACGTCATTGGCGTGCTTCGAAGCGCTCCCGACCGGTTCTGCAGCTCCGACGGCGTCACCCGGCTAGTCCTGCAGCCTCCTCTGCCTGCTTCACCGAGTCGTGGCAGGGCTTGCACAGCGACTGCCAGTTGGCCTGGTCCCAGAACAAGACCTTGTCGCCCCGGTGCGGGACGATGTGGTCAACGATGAACGCTGCAGTGGTTCGACCTTGCTTGGCGCAGTAGACGCAGAGCGGATGGTCTTTCAGGTAACGCTCCCTCGCCTTCTGCCACTTGTAGTCGTAACCTCGCTGGGAGCTGGTCATGCCGCTCCGCCAACTGCTGGGGTTCACCACCTTGACCCGAGTGCCGGTGTTCTCCTTGATGCGAGGGCTCAGCGTCTTGAGCCTGGCCATCAGCCTTGAGCCTTGCGGGATAGGAATAGGTCGGAATAGCCGCGAAGCTTCTCCACACCCATGAAACCCACGGCACCACCGGCGAAGGTGGCCATGCCCTGCGGTAAGCCCATCCATTCGAGCAAGGGCACCAGGGCCAAGGTAATGAGGCCGCATAGCGCGCCTTCCAAGATCATCTGCCGGCGTGTCCCACCGCCGTACACTACCCGAAGGGCAGCAATCGCGACCGACAGGCCAGCGGCATACAACTGAGGCTGGTGAGCCAGCACCCAGGCGAGCACAGCGGCCCACAGGCCAGGATCCTTCTCGGGCATGTTTGGCATCTCAATTCCTCCCTTTTGGGGAGCGCAGTAGGTTCGGCCCCAACAGCACTCCCAGTTCAGGGCGATGGGTGTGGTGGAGCCGAAAACGAAAAAGCCCCGGCAATTGCCGAGGCTTCGAATGGGCGGAGATGTCGACCCTGTCAGGTCGATGTCGTGGCGTTTCCCTCCAGTCCCCACGCTGACTGTTACCCCTGCACGTTCACGCCGGGCTTTGATCATCTCCAAAACGCAAAATCCCGGCCTCATTCGCCGGGATCTCGCTGTGTCGCGTTGCTTGCAAGCTGGACACGCTGCTATGAAAACAGGTGTTTATCCGCGCGGAAAGCTTTTTATGCAGCCTCTCGCAATTGCTCCAGGGCGCAATCGATCCAGGCCACACCAGTGTTTATCAACTCGCGCGCCTTGGCTTCACTCATCTTGTGCTCGCGTGCGATGCGCAGCGCAGGCCACTTAGCACCGAAGTACAGCCAGACGAATCCGCCCATCTGCGGGTTGCGCTTGTTCAGCCTGGCTACGGCTCCATCTACCGAAAGTGCTAGGTCGTCCGTGATCACGTACTGCTTGAGCCCGCCTTCCGCTGGGACGTGTTCCTTCATGAGCGCATAAAGCGGGCAGACATACTGAGGCACGCCCATGCCATCCATGCGCCACCAGCCCCATTGCTCGAGCATGTATGCGGTGTCACCAAGGGCCTTGTCTACGTAGGTGCGTTTTTTCATGTCCTTCCCCCTCAATCCCCGGTGTAGTTGGTGCCGCCGGCGCCGCGCCGATTGCTTCCCTGATATGTCGCTTCTGGCCCATTGACCCGAGAGCGCTTCAATTCGTTGATGTGTCGCTGAGCAGCCTGCAAGCGCAGGCTCAGCTGCGTTACCAGCTCTTCAAGTGGCAACGCCTTTCCGGTAGCCGCATCAACCCAGCCGGACACGTTGCAACCCATGCATGGCCGCGGGCCGTAAAGTCCATCGAGGGTGGCAAGGCCTCGACACCCTGGGCAGGTGGTCAACGGCATCAGTTGCCGAGAGAACTCGCGGCGAATGCCCTTTTTCAGCATTTCGAATCCTCGCTAATTACAAATGCGGTAAGGTCGCTCGGCGCCTTGCCTGCTGTGGCCTCTGGCGAATTCTGCGAAATTTCAAATAAGGCCTTGGTAAGGCTGTGGATGGCTGCAAAGCCAACCCGATCAAGCCAGGCATGCCACTTCTCCAGCGCGGCGCGGCGCTGCTGCATGGCCTGGGTGTGGATGTAGGTGCTGGCGATCTTGCCCAGCTTGTGGTTCAGCAGCATCTCGCCGATGTGGCCGTCGATGCCTAGGTCGGTCCAGGTGCTGCGGGATACCTTGCGCAGATCGTGGCTGGTCCACTCGCCCTGCCCCAGACGCTTGAACACGTTGCTGGCCTGCGTCTCGCTCAGGCACAGACCCCGGCGATTCGGGAACAGGTACACACCCTCGTAGCCCATGGCCTGCTGGATGGCCCGGTGCCGGGTCAGCAGTGCCTGCACCTGGGCGGTCAGCGGCAGGCGGTGTTCGGTGCGGGTCTTGGCGTTGGCCGCGGGGATGAACCACTCGGCCGCAGCCAGCGAGATCTCGTTCCAGCGCGCCATGCGGGTCTCGCCGATCCGGGTACCGTGGGCCAACATCATCAGGGCCAGCATGGCGTCGCCAGGGGCCTCCTCGAAGGCCTGGGCCAGCTGCCGCATCAGCTCCGGCAGTTGTACGTCACGCAGACGGGATGACTTGGGCAGAATCTTGGCCTTGGTGAAGTCGTTGAAACGCATCCCGGCCATCGGGTTGCGGTCGATCAGGCCCAACTGCAGGGCCTGGCGGAAGGCGGTCAGCAGCAGCGCAAACATCTGCCGCAGGTAGGACAGCGACACCTCGGCCTGGCACGGCCACATCAGGTGCTTGTCCAGCGCATCGGCATTCACGTCGACGATCGCCAGATCATCCAGACGCGGCTTCAAGTGCTGGCCAATGGCGGAGCGGGCACCGGCCTTGCGCTTGGCCGACAGCGAGCGGTCGCGGGCCATGCGGTCACCGTACCAGTCCAGCAACTGGCCCACGGTGGCCATGCCGGAGACTACCGGGGCGGTGGCCGGGGAACGCAGCAGGCGCTGACGCAGCGCGGGCAGCTCGGCGATCACCGCCGCCACGCTGAGCTCCGGCCAGCGCGCCACGGGCACCCACTTCTTACCGCGCACCAGGTGCCAGGTGCCGCGCTCACGGTTGCTCCAGAAGCGCAGGTACAGGCCAGGGTGACGCGGGTCACGCAGGTCGCGCACTGACTTGTCGGCGGCCTGCCGGCGCACTTCGGCCTCGCTCAGCTTCACTTCACGGGTCGCGCTCATGCGGCCACCGTCGCGGGCAGCAGCAGATAAGCGCGGATGGCTTCGACGGCATCGATGTTGCCCCGGCACACGATCGCCAGGTAGCCCTGACCAGCGAGAGCCTGCAGGTAGGCGTCCTGGCTGGGCGACACCGGCGCATCGAAGGGCGGCATGGCCTTGAATTCGATGTACAGGCCGAAGTACCCGCCGCGCGCCATAGGCAGCACCAGGTCGGGCACGCCGGCCTTGACGCCCTGCCCCTTCAGCTTGGCGGCCACGGCCTTGACCCGGTGCCCGCCGTTCGGCACGTGGTAGATCAGCTTGTAGGCCTGCGGGTAGCGCAGTTGCAGTTCTTTCATCAGCGCGACCTGCTCCTGCCCTTCCCGGTCGACGGGTTTGGCGCGGGCCGGCCTGGCCCTGAACGGACGAATGGCGGGGGCATTCATGCGATCAACACTCCCTCGTTCAACAAAAGCGCCTGGGTGCGCATGACGCCCTCGGCGTGGTACTGGCGAGCGGTTTCACGATCCACGGATCGGCTGCGACCATCGCAGGCGTCGTGGCAGGCGCTGCAGGACCAGGCGCCTTGTAGGTCGTGCGGCTTCTTGCCGACGCCGCAGGTGCCCGCCAGGCGGTAGTGCGCAAGGACTGTGGTCTCGGGGTTGCCGTTGCACACGCCTGGAATGCGCACCTGGCACTCTCGACCGCGTGCGGCCTTGGTCAGCTTGGTTTGCCGCATGGTCAGGACTCCTTGCCGCGGTGAGAATCCCACTCGAAGGGCACCACCACCCCGCCGCCCTCGCGCAGGCGGTCATAGCACCGCTCGCCCATGGCGTGGCGCAGTTGGCCGGCCTCCAGGTTGGAGATCACCACCGTGGGGCGCATCTGCTCGTAGCGCCCGTTGATGATCGAAAAAAGGGTGGTCAGCTCGAACTCGCTCGGCTGCTCCTTGCTGACCCCGACCTCATCCAGAACCAGCAGTGAAGGCTCGATCAGGCTGGCCAGGATGTCGGCCTCGGACTGTTCGCTTTGGCGGTCGTATGTCGCCCGGATGGATTGCAGGACGGCCCCGACCGTCCGGTATACGGCGGTGGCCGAGGTGTTGCGCATCAGCTCGTTGGCCATGCCGGCACCCAGATGGGTCTTGCCGGTACCGACCTTGCCCAGCAGCATCAGGCACCGGCCGGTGCGCTCGATTTCCTCGAAGGCCGCCACGTAGCGAGTGCAGTAGGCCAGGGCTTTGCGCTGCCCTTCGTGGTCGACGCGGTAGTTGGCCAGGGTGCGGTCGGAGAAGCGCTTCGGGATCAGCGCCGAACCAAGCTTGCGGGTCATGGCCTCACGCTTCAGGCGGGTATCTTCGGCCTGCTGCTTGGCCTCTCGCTCGGCAATGGCGGCCTTCTCGCACTCCGGGCACCGGCCGACGATTTCGCGCCCCATGAGCATGGTCACACGTTGCTCGAAGTCGCCGTGATGCTCGCAATGCGCAGGCTGGACGCGGAAGCCGGCGGCGTTTCGCACCTCGGACATGGTGATCACCGATTCAGATCGCATATGTACCGTCCTCGCGCTCGGTCAGGCCGCCGGTGTAGTCGCGGTCACTGAAACCGTGGTGGCGGCTGTTGGGGTTAGCAGGCAGCTGGGCGGCGAGACGTTTGGTCACCCAGTCCACCTCGAATCCGCGCCATCCGTTCTCGACGGCGACCTCCAGGGCCTGGGCAGGCTGAATGCCGAATGCCTTGCACTGCTCCAGCTTGGCATTCAGGCCGGACCAGATCCTGGCAGTCACCGGGGCTTTTGCGGCCTTGCGGACAGTCAGGTAGTCAGCGATCAGCGACTCATCCAGGCCGTGCGGGTTGTCGGCCAGCATGGCGACCTTCCCGAATGGCGCCTTGCGGTCAGCCTTGGCCGGAGTCGGCTGCTCATCGCTGGGGGGGCATGTATTTTCTTTCGAAGAAAGAAATACATAGGGGGTTAGATTCTTAGAATAAAGAAGGGACTCGGCGGTTTTGGTCTGTTTCGGCTCTTCTCCGATTCGGACCACTTGAGCCGACTCGGCTGTTTTGGGCTGTTTCGGATCAGTGACGTAAACCCAGTCTTTCGGGGCATTCACGCCGATGTCACCCCGGGCACCACCCTCGCGGAACAACACACGACGGCGCAGCAGACTGGATATCGCCTTGGATACGGAATCAGGGTGGGCGTTGATGGCCGTTGCGATGTCGGTCGCCGGGATGCGCTGAGCGCCCGCGCCGAAGTTGATGGTGGCCTTGGCCACGTACAGCACAATCTTCATCTCCCTGGCCGGGAGATCGATAGCCAACAGGCCATCCATGAGCTGATTGTCCATCCGGGTGAACCCCCTGGACTTGTCAAGTGGGACTATGTTTGTCATGCTTAAACCCGTTGAAATGCTGTAGAGAAAGCCGCCCTGCCAGGCGGTTTTTTTATGCCCGCAATTCGGGCGTTATGGGTGTCCGGTGCATCCGTGGTAGCTTTTTGCTTCCACACAACAAGGTCCAAGGAGACCGGACATGGAAGATGAAGTGATCACTCCTTTCGAAATTGGGGTTCTTGCTGCACTGACTCTGGTTGGCAAAGCAGTAGCGCTGAACCCTCAACTGGACGTTGAAGTGCTGAAACGCGATGCTGCGGCAGTGCTCTCGAAGCTTCCTGAGAACCCTCAGTGGAAAGGCGGCAGGAGCATACTGCGCACTCCGATTGAGGAACTTCTTGCTGGTATTGAGAAAGTGAAGCGGTAGAAATTTGGGCGGCGATGAAAGCCAGCTTTTCGCTTGCATCGCCGTCCACTGGGAATTGCTGGTCCATCTGCTCTCTCCTACTGGTTAAATTCACAGCTGGTTCAGTTCACTACTGGCGCAAGGCCAGGTCACGCATAATTCTTCACGTCAGGCAGCGGTCTTGCCCGTAACTGGTTGGCAGAGCTCTTTCGCTGTTACAGCGCCATGGGTGAGCTCTTCCGCAAGAAACGCCCGCTTTGCGCTCATGGTGTGAGCGCCGGTGGACCAATACGAAACGGCGGCCTGACTTACACCGAGCGCAGCAGCTGTCTTCGCTTGCCCGCCAAAGAAACCGACGAGCTTTTCGATGGGGGTCATGGATTCAACTCCTGATAAGCGTGCTTATACTGTATGAATAAGGAGCCTTATTTGCAAGCCTATAAGTTGCCTTATAGATTCCACGCCATGGACACCCTCGCAGATCGAATCAAGGCAGCTCGCAAGCATGCTCAGCTGACTCAGCGCTCCCTGGCCGAAAAGGTCGGCGTAGAGCAGCCCGTCATTTCCCAACTTGAAACCGGGAAGAACCTTCGCAGCGTTCACCTCACCAAGATTGCCCAGGTATGCCGGGTGAATCCCCTCTGGCTGGCTGAAGGCATCGGCCAAATGGACCAATCCTCAGTCCAGCCAGGAAACCAGCCTATAACTCACGAGCTGGAACTGCTTGGTGAGCTGTCGGCCTGGGACGAAGGCGATCCGCTTGATGAAGATGATTGTGAAGTCCCGTACTTCGCTGAAGTTGAGTTTTCAGGTGGCAACGGAATGACTGAAGTAATCGAGGTGGCGAACCGCAAATTGCGTTTCAGTTGTGCAACACTCCGTGCCGCTGGTGTCGACAAGAAGAGCGCGGCAGTCGCGCGCGTGAAAGGCCGCAGCATGGAGCGCTTGATCCTTGATGGCGCTGCGATCGGCTTCGACATGAGCGACACGTCGATCATCGACGGCGAGATCTACGCCTTCAATCACGGCGGCATGCTGCGCACCAAGTACCTCTATCGCCTACCGCAAGGGGCGATCCGTATCAGCAGCGAGAATGACGACGAGTACCCCGATGAAGTCATGACGGCCGAGCAATGGAATGACGAAGTTCGCATGCTCGGCCGGGTCTTCTGGTGGTCCACCGTTCGAAGATCTCCCCGTCGTAAGTAACTCGCCGCCCCAACCAAGCCCGCAAATGCGGGCTTTTTCATGCCTTCGTGAAAATTTATAAGCGTGCTTATTGACACCAAAGATAAGCGTACTTATATTTTGCCTATGCCGGATCGACACCGGCCGCAGCAAAGGCAGCGATGGACAGGCCTCAACGGTCCAGAGGGGTGGCAACTGCCCCGGGCGCGCAGCGTAAAGCGCCAATGCAGTTATCCAGCGGGAGAACAAGCCGAACGGCCCGCGGCTGGAGGAACAATTAGCAAACACCCGGCCCGTCGCCAGTAGCGAGGCCGGGGAGATTTCACCACCTGCCCTTGCAATCAGGGGCAGGCGGGAAATCAACAGGCCTACCTGGCGCCAACCTTCTTCGCAATCTGCTCAATGAGATGCACCTCTTGAGCATTCATTGCAGAAATTGCGCACCCGCAGGAAGCGCATTGGACAAAGTAAATAACGTGACCACTGCCGGCCACCTTCGTTTGGGTGGCCAGCTCAAACATCGTCGACTCGCACTTCGGGCACCGGGTCGTCAAAGCCATTTCATAACTCCATTTTTTGCAGGTGATCCTAAAGGCTAGCACTTCGCCAGCATTCAGCCAGCAAACCTCCCAGAGAGACATCATGGACACGATCACCATCGGCACATGGATTGGCCATCTTGGCCGGGGCTTGGCTCCCCGCGAGCTGGAATGCGTTCTTGATATCGCCCGCGGGATGACCTCGAAAGAGATCGCCCGCCACTTCGGCATCAGCGAGGGTGGCGTCGAGAAGCGCATCGCCGCCGCTATGTACAAGCTCGACGTGCCCCGCCGCGCCGCTCTGGTCGCAGAAGCCATGCGCCGCCAGATCATCAGCCCGCTCTGCATCGCCCTCGCCTGCCTCATAGCGATGCATGCGGTGATCAACGACAGCGACCCAATGCGCCGCGACCGCCGCGCGCCGGATCGCCGCACCGCCCAAGTTCGAATCGTTCGCCGGGCCGAGGCCCTGGAACTTCACGCCTGACTCTACCGAGGATCATCCCATGCATTCAGCAATGCACCCTGCTTTCGAGCAGAAGCTTGCCGTGCTCGAGCGCAGCAAATCCGTGAGGGCCGAGGCAATCGCCAAGGTCGGCCAGCCCGCCCCGCGATTCCAGGCCTCGAACAAGGGCAGCACCTGGGATGTAGTCGAGATCGCGACAGGTGCCGTGCACGGCTTCGCGTACAGCTACCAGGCAGCCATGCGGTTTGTGGATGCGATGGAGGCAGGCGCAGCGACAAAGCGGGGTGGCCTGCAGTGAATGGCACACCAACCCCAGACCATCGTGAAGCGGTGCTGGCCCAGCTCAATGCGAGCATCGATAGCTTCTTTCTCGACGGCGGCCAGGTGCAAAGCCTGCCGACCAAAGATTACGTGCCGCGGCGCGCGCACCGCGATCTTGAGCCAGCACGAGCGCAAGCCGCTCCGCTGAATACCCGCACTGAAAGACGCCGGAAGCGCATCGAAGAAGTGCGCGAACTGGCGAAGCGCATGACTTATGCCGAAGCGGCTGCACACACCGGCCTGTCACTGAGCTGCCTGGGAAGTTACGCCCTCGATGGCCAATTCAAATTCAAGCCGGATCCAAGGCGCGGCAAGGGCAATCTGGGCAAGAAGCTCAGCGACCCGGCGACCGACAGGGACAAAGCGGATCAGATCATCGCTTACCGCAACCTCTGCATGACCAGGTATCAGGTGGTGCGGCTGATGAAGATCTCAGACAAGCAGCTAAAGCGGCTGCTTCGTGAGTTCGATATCAATTTCCCGACCACCGCCGAAAAGCGAGCAAAACGCAAAGCATGAAACGCATCACCGCGCGCGTCCGGCACGGCCGGCGCCAGCAGCACATCAATCTGCCGCCCAGCGGGATCACAGACGATCAAGGAGACGCGACGCATGAGAGTCGACCTTCCTGGACAGTTCGACCTGCCGATTCAGGTTGCTCACCAAGCACCCCCACCCCCAATCGGAAGCAAGGAAGAACTGGCTGAGCGCATAGCTAAGGCGCTGATCAAGTACGAATCGCGGCCATCTTCGGCCCTCTGGATCGAAATCCAGGCCTGCGCTAAGGCCATCCTGAAGTAACAACACCCCCGAGTTATCACGCACCCGCCACCAGTCATGGAGAGCGGCTTATACCCTGGAGAAAGTCATGACCCAACTTGCACTGCAATCCATCGCCGCCGCCGACCTGCCAGAGCGCGGCCAACCGCTGGCTGGCGGCATCTTCGTTACCCGCTACTGGCTGAACGGCCAAGAGCGTGCCCTGGTGCTGATGCCTGACGAGTTCGAAGGCGCCTGGGGCGAATACGGCACCAAGATCGAAGGCGCTGGCAGCTACAGCGACGGCGAGGCCAATACCCGCGCCATGGCCGAGGCCGGCAGCCAGATCGCCATCAAGGCCCTGGAGCTGGGCGCATTCATCCCGTCCTGCCTGGAAGGCCAATTGTTGATGGCCGCGAAAGCCGATGGCCTGGTCACCCTGCGCGAAGACGGCTGGCACTGGCTTAGTTCGCAGCGCTCCGCCCTCAACGCCTACAGCGTGGACTTTGGGGGTGGCTGGCTCGACAGCGGCCGCAAGGACAGCGAGTTTCTCGTCCGCCCCGTCCGCAGCCTCATCCTTCAGTAATTCACCTCTTCATTCCTTTCTCTGCAGGCGATTCCGGGTTCGCCAGGAAAGCGTTCAGACCAGAAGCACGCCGGGAAGCGCCGGCCGCCTGCCCCAATTTTCATAAGGAGCACCCATGGAGCAAGTCAACATCAGCATTGACGCCAGTGTGGCGTCCCGAATCATCCAGCGCGAGTTCGACCGGCTTCTTAACTACGCGGCTGTCGATGCCGCGACCGCCGGATTCCCAGCCCTGGGTTCGTACTGGCCAGGCCAAGGCGGTTACAACGCCGGCCTGGTGCGCGGCGAGAACGGTGCACCGGACTACTACCTCATTGTGCCGCTGCTGACCGAGCAGCTGAGCGCGGCCTGGGGCGGATCTGGCAAGGAAGTCGATGGCGCGTCCAGCGCCAGCGATGGCTTAGCCAACACGCGTGCTCTGCTGGCAGATAGCAAGGAGCACCCAGCTGCGAAGCTGGCTAGCGAATTCACCGCGGATGGCCACAGCGACTTTTACCTGCCTGCCCGGCGCGAGTTGCAACTGGCAGAGGCGAACGTGCCAGAGCTGTTCGAGAAGAGCTATCACTGGTCATCTTCGCAGCGCTCCGCCGACATCGCCTACTTCATGGACTTTGAGGGTGGCTGGCTCCGCTACGGCCACAAGTGCAACGAGTTTCTCGTCCGCCCCGTCCGCAGATTTATTCCGTAATCCAATTCTTCATTCCTGGGCGCCTCGGCGCCCTCGTTTTTAGGAGGCCAGGATGGCCCTGCACACAGAGCTTGAGATCCACAAGGTGGCCGAGGAGCTGCTTGGCCTGTCGCTCGACCTGGTTCGAAACATCCCGCGCGACCTCAAGCAGGTCGTAGGGTCAAAGATCCGTGACGAGTGCCTTCAAGCCCTGGTGCTGATTGGTCGGGCCAACATGGCTAGGGACAAGCTCCCCCACCTGAATCTCCTGCTCGAAAGCGTCTGGATGCTGAACTACCTGCTACGCGCCCTCACCAACAAGGGCTTGATCAGCAAGGGTCAGCACGCAAAGGCAATGAAGCTAACGGCCTCCGTAGGTCGCCAGGCCAACGCCTGGAAGAAATCCGCAACCGCGTCCGCTGCTTGAGGGTTACGGCCCTCTTGCCTGCACGCTGAATCTGGTCGTGCCGCTGATCTGTGATCACCGCCATGCGCAGCACGGATACCGCCAGCAGATGCTGGCAGGTCCGGCGCAGTTTCCAGGCTGAGCAATCGGCCTGGCGACGTAGATAGCACGATAGGTCGCAGCGCTCCGCCAACAACGCCTACAACATGGACTTTGAGGATGGCTGGCTCAACAACAACCACAAGAACAACGAGTTTCTCGTCCGCCCCGTCCGCAGATTCGCCCGTTGCGAGTTTTACCTTCGAGGAATTGGCGCAGGCCTATTACGACTGCCGCCGGCACAAGCGGAACACCGCGAGTGCCCGCCGATTCGAAGTCGATATGGAAGCCAATCTCCTCGATCTATTCGACGAGCTGCAGGGTGGCACCTACCAGCCCGGCCGCTCAATCTGTTTTGTGGTCACCCGGCCAAAGGCCCGCGAGGTGTGGGCTGCCGAATTCCGCGACCGCATCGTGCATCACCTGCTGTACAACCGCATCGGCCCCGACATCGAGCGCAGCTTCATAGCGGACAGTTGCGCTTGTATCCCGGGGCGCGGCACGCTGTACGCCGGTAAGCGCATGGAAGCGAAGATCCGCAGCCAGACGCAGAACTGGTCGAAGCAAGGCTTCTACCTCAAGTGCGACCTGGCCAACTTCTTTGTGTCGATCGACAAGCGTGTGCTTGGTCGCCAGCTGAGGGACAGGATCAATGATCCGTGGTTTAGGCAGCTGGCCCTGCAGGTGCTCATGCATGACCCGCGTGAGAACTACGTGGAGCGCAGCCCTGCGCACCTGTTCAACCAGGTACCGCAGCACAAACGGCTGACCGCGCAGCCGGCATATCTTGGCCTGCCCATCGGCAACCTGTCGTCGCAGTTCTTCGCCAACGTCTACCTCGACGCCCTGGATAAGTTCTGCAAGCACACACTCAAGGCAAAGCATTACATCCGCTACGTCGACGACTTCGTGCTGCTGCATGAGTCGCCGCAGCGACTGAACGATTGGCTGCGCCAGATTGAAGCCTTCCTACCACGTCTGGGAGTCAGGCTCAATCCTTCGAAGACCATCCTGCAGCCGATTGACCGCGGCGTGGACTTCGTTGGGCATGTGATCAAGCCCTGGCGGCGAACCACCCGCAAGAAGTCGGTAGCTCAAGCTATGAAGCGCACAGCCGCAGCGACTACAGAGAACCTGCGCGAGACGGCCAACAGCTACTTCGGCTTGCTCAACCAAGCCAGCCACAGCCAGAAGGACCGCGCAGCACTGGCCAACCTGGTGCTGCAGCGCGGGCATGTGGTCAACAGCGATCTCACCCAGACTTACCGAAAGCGATGAAAAGAGAACATCCGCACTCCACCCAGCTTTAACCCCTCTCCCCTCTATTCACTGCCGCGATATGGCGGCCAAGGACGAAGTCATGCCTGAAGAAAAGCAACTGATTCAGCCGGTAGCCATTGAGCGTGATGAGCACGGTTTCTGGACGCACCCTGCCTGGCCATCCACAGACGAGGAGTTGATTCCCTATGCCTGGTTCTATGATCGCGGCCTGGACGTAAAGCAAGTTGAGTTCGAGTACGACGCACCCGAAACCCTGCAGGCAGCCTGGTACCACGACGGAACGGCAGATTGCACCAGCTGGAACCCTACGCAACCGGCGGGTGATGGCTGGTTCATCTTCTCCATCCATGACACCGAGGATGGCCCGATCTGCGTGTGGATTCGCCACAAGGTGCAGCCATGACCCGCCTCGCCCTCTGCCTCCTGCTGCTGGCCACCGGCGCCAGCGCAACCGAGAACGTTATCGACGTGCAGCACGACAGCCAGCGCGGCGTCACCTGCTACCTGCTCAACGGGGTTGGCATCAGCTGCATCCCCGACAGCCAGCTGCAGGCCGGCAACCAGCGCCAGCTCTCCCCGCACGAAACACAACCCGAACCTACACCCGCACTGGCGCCTGGGCGCTGGATTGATGAGAGGTATGAGCTGTGAGCAAGAGGAAAACGCAATTCACCATCGTCTCCAGCGATGAACTGGAAGCCCTGCGCCTGGACAGGGCTCGCCTGAATGCCATCGAGTCCTGCTGCTGGGACGTCATCTTCGAAAGCCATTCGAACGGCATGGACGGTGACTACACCATCGGCATCGAGATCGTTGGTCACTACATGGGCAAGCCCAACCGGCGCGTGCTTGGGGAGAACTACAACGAAAACCTTCGCGCCGCCATCGACCAGGCGCTCACCGCTGAGGCGTATCCTCCACAGCGCCCGGAGTACGACCAGTATGGCAATCCCGAGCGGAGGCGCGCATGACCGACCTGATCGAAGTGAAGACGGCAGACCTAGCCGGCGAAGCGCTGGGCTGGGCCGTTGGCAAAGCCGAAGGGCTGAACCTTGAACTGGTCCCGCCGCAGTACGGCAACCCCTGGAGGGTGTTCGCCCGGTACCAGGGCCAGGCCATCGAGCACACCAAACGCTACAACCCGTGGGAAGACTGGGCGCTGGGCGGGCCACTGATTGAACGAATCGACCCAGAAGAGCGCCGAGTTCCCAAAGTGCTTGGCGGCGGCCGCGGCGCAGAGGTTTGGGTCGATCTCGGTGACGGCGATGCCCGGGCGGGATTAGGTAGCGGTGAAAACCGTTTGATCGCAGCAACCCGCGCCTACGTCGCCGCCAAGCTCGGCGATACCGTCCAGGTGCCCAAGGAGCTGATGCCATGACCGAACAAAGCACAAAGGAATTCTACTCTGTCGATCAAGCCTCTCAGCATGCTGCTGAATGGTGCAAACGCAATCCCGCATGGCGCCGGATCTGCGATATCCCGGATATCTCCGTGTTCGAAAAAACCTACGATGAGATTCCAAAGCGCGAGCGTGCCTACTGGGAAAAGAACGGCGGAGAAGAATGCTGGCGTGAATTCGGTGCCGGGGGAACCAAGGTGCCTACCGGATTCATCTCTGGAAAGGGCGAGTTTTTCGACCACGTCCTCAAGGTTCCACTCCGTCACAACATGATGATGGTGTACCGCGTCGGCAAGAGGTGGAAGCCATGATCGCCCTCGCCTACATGGCCTACCTGATCTACAGGGGGCCGCGATGAAGCTGCTCTACCGTATCAATCGCTGGCTTCCATTCGGCGGCCTGCCGATCGCCAAGATCCAACATGGCCGCAACACCTGCACCTTGTACAAGAACGGCTGGGTACTCATCAGCGACGGAAAGAGCACCGACGCTCTCCCGATAAACTTCACCAGCCAGGCCCTGGTCGACGCGTTCGCCGCCGAACTCGCCTAACCCCTCCCCCAACTACTCAAGCCCGCCGACATGCGCGGGCATGGAGAGCTATTGCCATGACGAAACACAAACACACGCCCGGCCCATGGGAAGTCCTGAACGAAACCGAGGTCTTCACCGGCCTCGGCGCCGACAGTGGTGATGGCGTGAAGGCGCTCCCCTCTGACGGCTGGATGATCGCTGATTGCGGCGACTGCGTGACCTTCACCGAGATCGGACCTGCTGAACTCAGCCGGGATCTGCGCCGGGCCAACGCCAAGCTGATCGCCGCGGCGCCCCTGCTGCTGAGGGATCTGATCGAAGCCGCTGCCCAGCTGCGCAAGTACGAAGCCCTGCACCGTGCCAAGGGCACCGCCGACAGCCTGGCAAAGGCCGAGGTCAACGCCGAACTGGCATCGCGCTTCGAGCAGACCATCGCCCAGGCCACGACCTGACCACCAACCTGCCGCCACCGGCGGCGTGGAGACACGCATGGCGAATGCCACAGCAGCAAAGCCCTCAAGCATTCAGCCGCGGTTCATCCGGTTCGGCGATGCGCCTGGGTATCTCGGCATGTGCCGGGATGAGTTCAACAAGACGGTCAGGCCGAACGTGCGGGAATTTCCAATCGGCAAGCAGGGCGTTGCCTTTGACCGCCAGGAGCTTGATGAGTGGGCGGACGCCTACATCGAGGCCAAGGCGATTGAAAAAGCCACCGGACAGGACAACAATCGGCCCCGCAGCGAGCGCCGAGGAGATGATACATGGCGCGAAAAACGATCACCGGCCTCTACGAGAAGGGCGGTGTCTGGCAAATCGATAAAGTCTACAAAGGGGAGCGAATTCGAGAGAGTACTGGAACTGGTGACCGGGAAGAGGCAGAGCAGTACCTGATCCACAAGCTCGAGCAACTGCGTCAAAGGAAGGTGTATGGCGTTCGGCAGGTGCACACCTGGGAGGAGGCGGCAATGCGCTACCTCCTTGAGGTCAAGGATCAGCCATCCATCCACCTCACTGCCTTGTGCATGAAGCAGCTTCACCCGTACCTGGGCCACCTGCCGCTGACGCACATCGATGACCAGGCGCTGGAGCCGTTCATCAGGGATCGGCAGACAGAAAAGGTTCTGCCGGATGGGACCATTGAAAAGGCCGTGAGCAACCGGACGATCAACATCGCCATCGAGCGCGCGGTCCGGGTTTTGACGCTCTGCGCCAGGAAGTGGCGAGACGATGATCGCCGGCCCTGGCTGGACAGTGTGCCCATGCTCAGGAAGCTCGAAGAGAAGAAGTCGAGCCGCAAGCCCTACCCAATGTCATGGGAGGAGCAGTCGATCCTCTTCAACGAATTGCCTGGCCACCTGCAAACGATGGCCCTGTTCAAGGTAAACACGGGCTGCCGGGAGCAAGAGGTGTGCAAGCTGAGGTGGGATTGGGAGATATCGGTGCCGGAACTGGGAACCAGTGTTTTCCTGATCCCTGCTGACTTCGGCGGGAGACACGCCCGGTCGGGCGTAAAGAATGGCGACGAGCGCCTGGTGGTGCTGAACAACGTGGCCAAGTCGATCATTGAAAGGCAGCGCGGGATCAGCAAGGAATGGGTATTCCCATACAACGGCACCGCGATGCACCGGATGAACGACTCGGCATGGAAGAAGGCACGGGTGAGAGCGGCGAAACTCTGGCAGGAGGAAAACCTTCGCCCCGCTCACCCTGGATATGCCTCGATCAGGATTCACGACTTGAAGCACACCTTCGGTCGACGACTGCGGGCAGCAGGCGTTACTGAAGAGGATCGGAAGTCACTGCTCGGGCACAAGAACGGCAGCATCACCAGCCACTATTCCGGCGCTGAGCTGGGCAAGCTGATTGAGGCTGCGAACATGGTATCAACAACTGACTCTCGCGGGCCGGTGTTGACGATCTTGAAGAGGAAAATCGGATGAAGTCCCGAAAAACTCCCCACATGCAAAAACGAAAAAGCCACCCGAAGGTGGCTAAGTCGTTGAAATATATGGTCGGGACGGAGTGATTCGAACACTCGACCCCTTGCACCCCATGCAAGTGCGCTACCGGGCTGCGCTACGCCCCGACTGGGCTTTGAAGCATGTTCTCAATAGTGCCGAGAACGTTGAAGAATTTACCCTAACCTCCTGATAAATGGAAGCTTTTTTTCAAAAAAATTCCATTCACCCTTAACAGGTCACTTCTTCAACACTACCAACACATCCTCCAACTCAACAATCATCTGCCGAATCAGCTGTTTGTACTGGCTCGATTCATCCTTCACCTCATCACTGGAGAGCCGTAACCGCGCCCCGCCAATGGTAAACCCCTGATCATAAAGCAGCGCACGAATCTGGCGAATCATCAGCACGTCTTGGCGCTGATAATACCGCCGATTCCCCCGCCGCTTCACAGGGTTGAGCTGAGGAAACTCCTGCTCCCAATACCGCAGCACGTGTGGCTTTACGGCACACAACTCACTCACTTCACCGATGGTGAAGTAGCGTTTGCCCGGTATGGGGGGCAGTTCGTCGTTATGGCTTGGTTCCAGCATAGGCCTCAACCCGGGCCTTCAACTTCTGCCCTGGACGAAAGGTGACGACGCGCCGTGCAGTGATCGGGATCTCTTCCCCTGTCTTGGGGTTGCGGCCCGGCCGCTGGCGTTTGTCGCGAAGGTCGAAGTTGCCGAAACCGGACAGCTTGACCTGCTCGTTCTCTTCAAGTGCGTGCCGAATTTCTTCAAAAAACAGCTCGACCAACTCCTTGGCCTCACGCTTGTTAAGCCCCAGCTCCTCGTACAGCCTTTCGGCCATCTCAGCTTTCGTCAGAGCACCCATGCCGTTATTTCCTTAACGTGGTGTTCAACCTTTGTTCGAGCGAGGTGAGGATGTTTTGCAGGGTAGTGTTCACCTCATCGTCGTTAAGAGTGCGCGATGGATGCTGCCAGGTCAAGCCGACGGCAAGGCTTTTTCTATCAGGATCAATGCCTTTACCTTGGTAGACGTCAAACAGCCTGAGGTCTGTAAGCCATTCGCCTGCATTGTCACGAATTACTTCAAGCACCGAACTAGAAGCCACATCACGTCCTGCGATCAACGCCAGGTCACGACGGGTTTCCGGGAACTTGGAGAGTTCGCTGAACTTCGGCAGGCGGCCTTCGACCACGTCACCGAGCACCAGCTCGAAGACGAACACCGGGCGGTCCAGGTCCAGGGCCTTGGCGAGCTCTGGGTGCAGGGCGCCGAGGTAGCCGACTTCCTTGCCGTCGCGTTCGATGCGGGCAGTCTGGCCTGGGTGCAGGGCGTGGTGTTTGCCCGCGACGAAGGTGAAGTCGCTCAGGGCTCCGGAGTAACCCAGCAGGGCTTCCACGTCAGCCTTGACGTCGAAGAAATCGATGCTGTCGCGACCGTTGGCCCAGCCTTCCGGCAGGCGGCTGCCGGTGACGACGCCGGCGATCATCGGTTGCTGCTTGAGGTCGCCCAGCTGGCCGACGAAGCGCAGGCCGCTCTCGAACAGACGCACGCGGTCTTGCTGGCGGTTGAGGTTGTGCTGCAAAGCCTTGACCAGGCCCGGCCACAGCGACGCACGCATGGCGGCCATGTCGCTGGAGATGGGGTTGGCCAGCAGCAGCGGCTCTACGCCTGGGGTGAACAGCTCGAACAGTTTCGGGTCGATGAAGCTGTAAGTGATGGCTTCCTGGTAACCACGGGCGACCAGCAGGCGGCGCAGGTTCGGCAGCTCGCCACGGGTTTCCGGGCGGGCTTGCGGGGCCAGGCGGGCTTGCGGGTAGCGAACTGGCAGGTTGTTGTAGCCGTACAGGCGGGCCAGCTCCTCGATCAGGTCGACTTCCAGGCTGATGTCGAAGCGGTGGCTCGGGACATTGACGGTCCACTGCCCTGCCCCGTTCGCCGTCGTGGTTAGCTCCAGGGCATTGAGCATCTGCTCGACCTGGGCGGCGTCCAGCTCCATGCCAAGCATCTGGGTGATGCGTTCGGCGCGCAGGGTCACCGGTGCGACTTGCGGCAGGTGCTGTTCACTGACGGCTTCGACGATCGGGCCGGCTTCGCCGCCGACGATGTCCAGCAGCAGCTGGGTAGCACGCTCCATGGCCTCGCGGGCAAGCTGCGAGTCGACGCCGCGCTCGTAGCGGTGCGAGGCATCGGTGTGCAGGCCGTAGGAGCGGGCCTTGCCGGCGACGGAAATTGGCTCGAAGAAAGCGCTTTCCAGGAACAGGTCGCGGGTCTTTTTGGTGTTGACGCCGCTGTGCTCACCACCCATGACGCCGGCGATGGCCAAGGCGCGGGTGTGGTCGGCAATGACCAAGGTGTCGGCGCGCAACGCGACTTCCTGGCCGTCGAGCAGGACGAGCTTCTCGCCCTCTTCGGCCATGCGTACGCGGATGCCGCCATTGATTTCGGCGAGGTCGAAGGCATGCATCGGCTGGCCGAGCTCGAGCATCACGTAGTTGGTGATGTCGACGGCGGCGTCGATGCTGCGCACGTCGCTGCGGCGCAGGCGTTCAACCATCCACAGCGGGGTCGGCTTGCTCAGGTCGACGTTGCGGATGACGCGGCCCAGGTAGCGTGGGCAAGCGGCCGGCGCGGACACGTCGACCGCGCGCACTTCGTCATGGGCGGCTGGCACGGCAGGCACTACCGGGCGGGTGACCGGGACGTTGTACAGGGCGCTGACGTCGCGCGCCAGGCCGGCCAGGGACAGGCAGTCACCGCGGTTCGGGGTGAGGCCGATCTCGATGCTGGCGTCGTCCAGGTTCAGATACTGGCGAATGTCTTCACCCACCGGGGCATCGGCTGCCAGTTCCAGCAGGCCGTCGTTCTCTTCGCTGATCTGCAGCTCGGCCGCCGAGCACAACATGCCGAAGGACTCGACGCCGCGCAGCTTGGCCTTCTTGATCTTGAAGTCGCCTGGCAGTTCGGCGCCGATCATGGCGAACGGGATCTTGATGCCGGGGCGTGCGTTCGGCGCGCCACATACCACCTGGAAGGTTTCCTGGCCGTTGCTGACCTGGCAGACGCGCAGTTTGTCGGCGTCCGGGTGCTGTTCGGTGGCGAGGATCTCGCCCACGACGATGCCGCTGAACTGGCCGGCAGCGGGGGTTACGCTGTCGACTTCAAGGCCGGCCATGGACAGGCGGGCGACCAGTTCATCACGGGAGACTTGCGGGTTTACCCAACCGCGCAGCCACTGTTCACTGAATTTCATGCTGTTCTCCTAGAAATTGCGTCGATTGGGCCTAGCGGAATTGGGCCAGGAACCGCAGGTCGTTGTCGAAGAACAGACGCAAATCGTTGACGCCATAACGCAGCATGGCCAAGCGCTCGGCGCCCATGCCGAAGGCGAAGCCCTGGAACTCTTCCGGGTCGATGCCGGACATGCGCAGCACATTCGGGTGCACCATGCCGCAGCCCATGACTTCCAGCCAGCCGGTCTGCTTGCACACGCGGCAGCCCTTGCCGGAACACATCACGCACTGGATGTCGACTTCGGCGGACGGCTCGGTGAAGGGGAAGAACGACGGGCGGAAGCGCACGGCCAGTTCTTTCTCGAAGAAGACGCGCAGAAATTCTTCGATGGTGCCCTTGAGGTCGGCGAAGTTGATGTCGCGATCGATCAGCAGGCCTTCGACCTGGTGGAACATCGGCGAGTGGGTGATATCCGAGTCGCAGCGGTAGACGCGGCCTGGGCAGACAATGCGAATCGGCGGCTGAGTGGACTCCATGGTCCGTACCTGCACCGGCGAGGTGTGGGTACGCAGCAGCATATTGGCATTGAAGTAGAAGGTGTCGTGCATCGCCCGGGCCGGGTGGTGGCCGGGGATGTTGAGCGCTTCGAAGTTGTGGTAGTCGTCTTCCACCTCGGGGCCTTCGGCAATGCCGTAGCCGATGTGGGTAAAGAACTGCTCGATGCGCTCGAGTGTACGGGTGATCGGGTGCAGGCCACCGGTGGCCTGGCCACGGCCTGGCAGGGTCACATCAATGCATTCGGCCGCCAGGCGAGCGCTGAGCTCGGCCTCTTCAAAGGCTGCTTTGCGTGCGTTGAGCACCTCGGTGACGCGCTCTTTGGCGTCGTTGATCAGCGCGCCGACTTTCGGCCGCTCTTCGGCTGGCAGGTTGCCCAGGGTCTTCATCACCTGGGTCAGTTCGCCCTTCTTGCCGAGATACTGAACCCGGATCTGTTCCAGGGCATTGATGTCTTCAGCGCGCTCCACTGCTTCCAGGGCTTGGGAGACCAGCGCATCCAGGTTTTCCATGTACAGACTCCAGATACGAAAATAGGGGAAGAGCTTTGAAGGCTCTTCCCCTATCGATGACGTTTTACACCCGACAGCGCAACGCGCTGCCGGATGATTGTCGTGGGTACTTAAGCCAGAACGGCTTTAGCTTTCTCGACAATCGCAGCAAACGCCGCTTTTTCGTTCACTGCCAGGTCAGCCAGAACCTTACGGTCGATTTCGATCGACGCCTTTTTCAGGCCAGCAATCAGACGGCTGTAAGACAGACCGTTGGTGCGGGCACCGGCGTTGATACGAGCGATCCACAGTGCGCGGAACTGACGCTTCTTCTGGCGACGGTCGCGGTAGGCGTATTGGCCTGCCTTGATGACTGCCTGCTTGGCTACGCGGAATACGCGCGAGCGTGCACCGTAGTAACCTTTAGCCAGTTTCAGAATTTTCTTGTGACGCTTACGAGCGATAACGCCGCGCTTTACACGAGCCATGAGTAACTTCCTCTATCTTTGACCGAAATTAACGTACGCGCAGCATGCGCTCGACTTTTGCCACGTCAGACGGGTGCAGCAAGCTGGCACCGCGCAGTTGACGCTTACGCTTGGTCGACATTTTGGTCAGGATGTGGCTCTTGAAAGCGTGCTTGTGCTTGAAGCCGGTAGCGGTCTTCAGGAAGCGCTTTGCAGCACCGCTCTTGGTTTTCATTTTTGGCATGTTGGAACTCCGCATTCGATAAAATTACACATAATCATCAGGCCTGCCGTGCCCGGGAGATTACTTCTTTTTCTTGGGGGCGATGACCATCATAAGCTGGCGTCCTTCCATCTTCGGATGCTGTTCAACGGCGCCGTATTCGGCGAGGTCAGCTTCGACCCGCTTCAACAGCTCCATGCCCAGCTCCTGGTGAGCCATCTCACGGCCACGGAATCTCAGAGAGATCTTGGCCTTGTCCCCATCAGTAAGGAAACGTACCAGGTTGCGTAGTTTTACCTGGTAATCCCCTTCCTCCGTCCCTGGACGAAACTTGATTTCTTTGATCTGGATCTGTTTCTGGTTTTTCTTGGCTTCGTTGGCCTGCTTCTTCTTCTCGAAGAGGTGCTTGCCGTAGTCCATCACCTTGCAGACAGGTGGTACCGCATCTGCAGAGATTTCCACCAGATCCAGCTTCGCTTCATCAGCGATACGAAGCGCTTCATCAATCGAGACGATGCCAACCTGCTCGCCGTCAGCGCCAATTAACCGAACCTCGCGTGCCGAGATATTCTCGTTGATCGGGGCCTTCGGTGCAGCTCGTTTATCGTTTCTCATTTCACGCTTAATAGTCATTACTCCGATTCTTGGCGACCACGCCGGGAAACCGCATGCGACAGGAGCTCAGCGAATTGCGCGACGGGCATCGAGCCCAGGTCTGCGCCTTCGCGAGTACGCACTGCGACGGTTTGCGTTTCGACTTCGCGATCCCCTATAACCAAAAGGTACGGGACCTTGAGCAAAGTATGCTCGCGGATTTTAAAGCCGATCTTCTCATTTCTCAAGTCCGACTTGGCACGGAATCCGCTACCGTTCAGTTCCTTTTCCACCTGGAGGGCGAAATCGGCCTGTTTGTCGGTGATATTCATGACCACCGCCTGGGTCGGTGCCAGCCACGCTGGGAACACACCGGCGTAGTGCTCGATGAGCATGCCGATGAAACGCTCGAACGAGCCGAGGATGGCGCGGTGCAGCATCACCGGGCGCTTGCGCGCGTTGTCTTCGGCGATGTAGCTGGCGTCCAGGCGCTCTGGCAGGTTCGGGTCGTACTGCAGGGTGCCGCACTGCCAGTTACGGCCGAGGCAGTCACGCAGGGTGAACTCGATCTTCGGGCCGTAGAACGCGCCCTCGCCTGGCTGGTATTCCCACTCCAGGCCCGATTCGTTCAGGGCGTCGGCCAAGGCGCCTTCGGCACGGTCCCACAGCTCTTCGGAGCCCACGCGCTTGGCCGGGCGGGTCGACAGCTTCATGGCGACGTCAGTGAAACCGAAGTCCTTGTACACATCCAGGGTGAGCTTGATGAAATCAGCAGCTTCCTTCTTCACCTGATCTTCGGTGCAGAAGATGTGCGCATCATCCTGCACGAAGCCGCGCACACGCATGATGCCATGCAGGGCACCGGACGGCTCGTTACGGTGGCAGGCACCGAACTCGGCCAGGCGCAGCGGCAGGTCGCGGTACGACTTCAGGCCCTGATTGAAGACCTGAACGTGGCACGGACAGTTCATCGGCTTGACCGCGTAGTCGCGGTTTTCCGACGACGTGGTGAACATGTTCTCGGCATAGTTGGACCAGTGGCCGGAACGCTCCCAGAGGATGCGGTCGACAACCTGCGGCGTCTTGATTTCCTGGTAGCCGTTTTCGCGCTGGATCTTACGCATGTACTGCTCGAGCACCTGGTAAACCGTCCAGCCGTTGGCGTGCCAGAACACCATGCCTGGGGCTTCTTCCTGCAGGTGGAACAGGTCAAGCTGCTTGCCGATCTTGCGATGGTCGCGTTTTTCGGCTTCTTCGATGCGCTGGATGTAGGCGGCCAGCTGCTTCTTGTCAGCCCAGGCGGTGCCGTACACACGCTGCAGCTGCTCGTTCTTGGCATCGCCACGCCAGTAGGCGCCGGACAGCTTGGTCAGCTTGAAGGCCTTGAGGAAGCGGGTATTCGGCACGTGCGGGCCACGGCACATGTCGACGTATTCTTCGTGGTAGTACAGGCCCATGGCCTGCTCATCGGGCATGTCCTCGACCAGGCGCAGCTTGTAGTCTTCGCCACGGGCTTGGAACAGTTCGATGACTTCGGCGCGCGGGGTCATCTTCTTGACCACGTCGTAGTCTTTCTCGATCAACGCCTGCATGCGCTTTTCGATGGCAGCCAGGTCTTCAGGGGTGAAGGGGCGCTCGTAGGCGATGTCGTAATAGAAGCCTTCGTCGATGACCGGGCCGATGACCATCTTGGCGGTCGGGTACAGCTGTTTCACCGCGTGGCCGACCAAGTGGGCGCACGAGTGACGGATGATCTCCAGTCCCTCTTCATCTTTAGGGGTGATGATCTGCAGGGTGGCATCGTGGGTGATCAAGTCGCAGGCGTCGACCAGCTTGCCATCGACCTTGCCGGCCAGAGTGGCCTTGGCCAGGCCAGCGCCGATCGAGGCGGCAACATCGGCTACGGATACCGCGTGATCAAACGCGCGTTGACTGCCATCGGGAAGAGTAATAACGGGCATGGCGCCTCCTCTCCTAGTGGTGACCCCTACCAAAGGTCACGTGGGTTGGGATGAGCCAGTACAAGATCCGACCTGCCTTCCACACGGGAAGCCTGCCTCACAGTGGCAGAAGCCTTTCGGCTTGCCAGGGGGACCTGAGTGACTGGAAAGTAAAAAGATAGCTGCAAGCCGCACCTGAGCAGCTGCAAGCCGGGCATGCTAGCACGCAGCTTAGGCGGCAGGCAGAAATATTTGGAAATTACGCCGTTTGGGTGAACTAACGCGGAAAATTTCCTATCAGACTTTGGGAAGCAACCTACTCTTGATGAGACCTTAACCCAAGGAGTGTCTGGTTATGAGATTTACGTCTCTTCTCGCCGCGTGTGCCGCGAGCGCCCTGCTGCTGCCGCTGGCTGCCAACGCAGGGGATTTCCCGCCTGGCAAGGAGAAGGCCTACATGGCTCAGTGCCAGCAAGTAGCTGGTGCTCAAGGCGTCGACGCCGCCACCGCGACCAAGCATTGCTCGTGCGGCGCGCAAGCCATCAAAAAGAATTTCACCGACAAGGAAATCGAAGACCTCGACAGCAAGGATGGCGTGGACGCCAAGCTGATGCAGAAGGCCCAGAGTGTGGTACAAGCCGCCTGCAAGCCGAAATGACCCGTGCGCGGGCTACTTTGCAGGCATTATTTGTCCTGGATCAGTATCCTGCGAAGGTAAAAGGCGCTACATGCGCAGAATTAGACTATGATGTTGTCCGTGCTCCGTAGCCTCGGCCACATTGCACCACTGAAAAACTAAATGTTCTGGAGATTCACCCATGTCCAATCGCCAACAAGGCACCGTCAAATGGTTCAATGATGAGAAAGGCTACGGCTTCATCACCCCAGCAGGCGGCGGCGACGACCTGTTCGTACACTTCAAGGCCATCGAATCCGACGGCTTCAAGAGCCTGAAAGAAGGCCAGACTGTTTCCTTCGTCGCCGAGCGCGGCCAGAAGGGCATGCAGGCTGCACAGGTTCGTCCGGAGTAATTCGGATAGCTGTAAAAAAACCCGCCCTTGTGGCGGGTTTTTTTATGGCTTCGAGTGGGAATTGGACTGCCTTAAAAAAGCGGGACACTAATCCAATCCGTAAAGGCAGCCCATCGGATGCAGTGCTGCCGGTACTGTGATCAACCGCAGTTCACGCGGGTTACCACACCACGCTCATCCACATTCAGGTTCAAACGCTCGGAGCGGTATTCCAACGTAACCACATCGTGCGGCTTGAGGATGCGCGCCATTTGCGAACCGCTGGCCTTGCGTGCTTGCTCGAGCAGCTCGGCAGTGCCCTGCTTGCCGATGGCGAAGTCGGCGCCACCGGCCTCGCAGCGGCCATCGTTGCCGGCGGATGCAGCCGGGGCGGCAGCACCAGAGTTGCCACCAGTGCTGCAACCAGCCAGCACAGCAGCGACCAGCAGGGTTGCCAGGGAAGCACGGGTACGGAACATGAATCCTCCTAAATCGATCTGGGAACTGTCTGATCCGACACTTCCACCAGGAATTTGTTGCAAAACCGCCCAAGTCTGCCTGAACTTGGCGCTACAGGCGAAAGGCAATCGTGACCGGATTTTGCATCACACGCCTGGTTTGCATCATCGGTTTTTTTATTCTTAAGTCGCAGGGCCATTGACGCAAAGTCATGATTTACTTTAAGAAGTGCAGGCACAGTGCCTGCTGCGAACACCAGGGTCGGGTGTTCGCCCCTCCACCCGGGCCCCACACGAGAGCCTTTCATGAGCCACCACAGCATTGACGCCGACATCAAGGTCAAATGGGCCGAGGGCCAAAGCGCCTACAGCCCCAGCACCCCAGAAGAGCTGGTACTGATCGCCCTGGACCTGCTGGTACGGGACCTGGGCAGTGAGGCGGCGCGCAGCTTCATCGACCAGGTGTTCGAGCGCTACACGCCGCACGCCGCTATTGCAATCGAGCCAGACGCGCGCTGAGCAGGTCGAAAAAGCCCTGAGCGTCACCCTCGCCTATCCACAGTACATTGGCGGGCCGCTTGAGCACGCCGTACCAGTCGGCGACGGTCTGGCCGAACGTCGGGCCTTCGCGACTGTCGATGCTCATGTAGACCCGCCGCCCGCTGAACAACTCAGGCTTGAGTAGGTAGGCGATGACGCTGGCGTCGTGCACCGGGCCGCCGGGCATGCCGTACAGGTCCATGTCGTGGGTGACATAGGCGTTGAGGATGTCCACCACCAATTTGCTGACGTGGTTGTTCACCGCTGCCAGTTGCTTGAGCCGGGCATCGCTGGTGAGCAGCTTGTGGGTGACGTCCAGCGGCAGGTAGGTCAACGGCACGCCGCTGGCCAGCACCACTTCGGCAGCATGGGGGTCGGCGAACAGGTTGAACTCCGCCCCCGGGGTGATGTTGCCGCCATTGAAGTGGGCGCCGCCCATCACTACCACTTCCTTGATGCCTTTGGCGATGTCGGGCCGCTGAATGAGCGCCAGCGCCAGGTTGGTCTGCGGGCCGAGCATGGCAAGGGTGATGCTGCCGGGCTCGGCAGCGCCCAGGGTGTCGATCAGGTATTGCACGGCATTGCCCGGGGCCAGGGGCTTTTTCGGCTCATGCACCTGCACACCGGTCAGGCCTTCCTCGCCATGCACCTCGGCGGCGTAGATTGGTGTGCGCACTAGCGGCCGCCCTGCCCCAGCGTATACCGGGATATCTTCGCGGCCAGCCCATTCGCGGGCCAGGCGTGCGTTACGCGAGGTCTTGTCCAGGCGCACATTGCCGGCGACGGTGGTGATGCCGCGAATGTTCAGCTCATCGGGTGAAGCCATGGCCAGAAACAGCGCGACCACGTCGTCGGCACCGGGGTCGGTGTCGATGATCAGGTCGCGGGGGGCGGCCTGGAGGGAAGTGGTAGCGGCTGCAGCCATGAGGGTAAGTCCTTGTAGCAGGGGTTTGAGCATGGGGCACTCCTGTTGCCTTGGCGGTGGATCAATCAGGGCCGCATTGCGGCCCTATGGCCGGCTTGCCGGCGAACGAGGGCGTAGCCCTCGCCTTCTAGAAGGTCACCCCGGATATCAGGGCAATGTTGCTGTAGGGCTGGCATTCACCTGTACGCACCACAGCCCTGGCACTGCGCGAGAGCACCTTGAATTCCTCATGGCTCAGCCATTCACGCTTGCCCAGCTTGCCGCGCAGCCGCTCGATTTCGATCAGCCCTGGCGGTACGACCTTTTGCATCTCTTCGGCCAGCACATGGCGCTCTACCTGCATCTCGCTCAGTATTGCGCGCAACACGCTGGCAAAGTCCGGGATGCCTTGGGTCAAGGCCAGGTCTATCAGCTCGACGCCTGGCGGTACCGGCAACCCGGCATCACCGATCACCAGAATGTCGCCATGGCCCAGCCCGGCAATGGTCCGCGACAGGGCAATGTTCAGCAGCGCGGTCTTTTTCATGGGGTCAGCTCCGCCAGGGTCGGGATCGAAGGCTGAGCGCCGGCGCGGGTGACGGACAACGCTGCGGCGCGCTGGCCGAAGGTGATCGCTTCGCCCTCCTCCAGGCCCTGAACCAGCGCTGCCGCGAAACCACCGACGAAGGTGTCGCCGGCTGCCGTGGTGTCCAGTGCCTGAACCTGGGGTGCCGGGAAATGCCGGCTGCCCGCACGGCTGACGAACAGCGCACCCTGTGCCCCCAGGGTGACGATGACTTTGCCGGCGCCCAGCTGCAGCAGGTGCTCACCGGCGCGGCGGGCGCTGGCCAAGTCATTGACCGGCTGCCCGGTCAGCGCCTCGGCCTCGCTTTCGTTGGGGATGAGGTAATCGATATGGGCGAACCACCCAGGCGGCAGCGGACCGGTGGCGGGCGCCGGGTTGAGGATGACGGCCTTGCCCAGCTCACGCCCCCTGGCAAGAACCCAGTCAACGGTCTCGGCGGGCACTTCCAACTGGCAGATGATCACTTCGGCCGCCTGCAGCAAGGCATCGAAGCGCTGCGCGGAGGCCGGCGTCAGCAGGCCGTTGCCGCCCGGAATGATGACAATGCAGTTCTGGCTGGCGGCATCGACGGTAATCAGCGCCACGCCGCTGGACACCCCCGGGCATACACTCACCGCCTGGCAATCGACCCCTTCCACGGCCAGCGCCTGGCGCAACTGCTCGCCATAGGCATCGTCACCGACGTTGCCGACCATCGCCACACTACCGCCCAGGCGCGCCACCGCCACCGCCTGATTGGCGCCCTTGCCGCCAGGGACGGTAAAGAAGCTTTCGCCAGCCAATGTCTCGCCGGCACGCGGCAGCCGCTGGGCACGGGCCACCAGGTCCATGTTGAGGCTACCGACCACCACTACCTTGGCACTCATGACGATTTCCTTAGCGGTAATCATTGAACAGGTCCGGGCGCGGCCCGGTGGATTCACGCAGCACGATGCGCGGTGCAACGATGCGTTGCTCCACGGCATCACGGCGCGGTGTAGCGATGCGAGACAGCAGCAGCGCCGCGGCACTTTCCCCCAGCTCGCGGATCGACTGGCCCACCGTGGTCAGCGGCGGGTAAACGTAGCGGCTCAGCTCGATGTCATCGAAGCCAATCACCGACAACTCCCCCGGCACGCTGACATTGCGTTCGGCAGCAGCGCGCAGCACGCCGAAGCCGATCATGTCGTTGCCGGCGAAGATCGCCGTTGGCCGCTTGCCATCGAGCAGTTGCGCCGCCGCCGCATGGCCGCCAGGGCTGGTGAAATCGCAGTGCAGAATGTGATCGCCTTGTACGGCAACGTGGGCTTCGGCCATGGCCCGATGGAACCCAGCAAGGCGCAGTTGGGTGACGCCGGTTTCGGCAGGGCCGCCGATATAGGCGATGTCGCGGTGGCCAAGCTCCAGCAGGTGACGGGTCGCCAGGTAGGCGCCCTGCTCGTGGTCGATGCGCACCAGGTCGGCATCCACCCCCTCCAGTTCGCGGTCGACGATGACCATTGGCGTGCGCACGCCGGCCAGGCTCTGCAGCAGGTCGCTGTCCTCGCCCACCGAAGCAACCACCAGGCCGTCGATGCGCTTTTCCAGCAGCACGCGCAGGTAGCTACGCTGCTTTTGCGGATTATCGTCCGAGTTGCACAGGATCACGCAGTAGCCGTTACGCTCACAGGCATCCTCGATGCCTCGGGCCAGCTCGGCGAAGTACGGGTTGACGCTGTTGGGCACCAGCAGGCCGATGGTGGCCGTGCTGCGCGCCTTGAGCGAACGCGCCACCGCGCTGGGCACGTAGTCGAGCTCGACGATGGCCGCCTCGACCTTCAGCCGCACCTGTTCGCTGACCGGGCGGGTCTTGTTCAATACATGGGACACCGTGGTGTAGGAAATACCCGCGAGTGCCGCGACATCTTTGATGGTTGCCATGTCTTCAGTTCCGCCGGCCTGCACGCCGGCTACGGTAAGTGTCGAGCACCACGGCGATGACGATCACCGCCCCGGTGATGATGCGCTTGGTCGGTTCTGAGGCGCCGATCTGCGCCAGGCCTGCTGCCAGCACTGAAATGATCAGCACGCCGAAAAAGGTACTGATCACCGAGCCGCGCCCCCCCATCAGGCTAGTGCCGCCGATGACCACGGCAGCGATCACTTGCAGCTCCAGGCCGGAGCCTGCATTAGGGTCGGCGGCCTCCAGGCGCGAGATCTGAAACAGCGCGGCCAGGCCCGCCAGCAGGCCCATCAGTGCGAACACCAGCACCTTGTACGGGCGCGGGTCGATGCCGGCCAGGCGCACGGCCTCTTCGTTGGTGCCAATGCCGATCAGGTGACGGCCGAACACGGTACGGGTCAATACCAGTTGGGCAAGGATGATCACCAGCAAGGCAATGATGAATGCCGGCGAAATGCCGAACGCGAACGGATTGGAGAACCAGGCGTAGGCATCGCCGATGTAGGCGGTGCGCGAGTCGGTAAACTGATAGGCCAGGCCGCGAGCCATCTCTAGCACGCCGAGCGAGACAATGAACGAGGGAATGCGCCAGGCCACAGTGACGGCACCGGTGATGCTGCCCGCCACGGCAGCGATGGCCATGCCGAGCAAGGCGGCGGGCAGCACACCCCAGCCCCAGCCAAGAATGGCCACACTGACCGTAGAGGCCGCCAGTGCCAGCACCGAGCCGACCGACAGGTCGATGCCGCCAATGATCAGCACGAAGGTCATGCCCACGGCCAGCACCATCAGGTCGGGAATCTGGTTGGCCAGGGTGCTGAATGTGGCGTATGACCAGAAGTGGCTACTGAGCAACGAAAACAGCACGATCATGGCCAACAAGGCACCCGCCAGGCCCAGGTAGGTGCCCAGCCCAAGGTAAGTAGCGCTACGGCGCAGCGCCTTGCTGCCGGAGGTTTCGAGAGGTGTGGTCTTCATGCATCCATCCTGGGTACTGGGTCATGCAGCAGTGCGTCACGTTTCTGATAGCCGGCGAAGGCGGCGGCCAGGAGCTGGTCCTGGCTCCAGTGGTCACGCTCGAAGGTGTCGATCAGGCGACCGGCCGAGAGCACGGCAATGCGGTCGCAGATCAGCATCAGTTCGCGCAGGTCGCTGGACACCACCACCAAGGCCTTGCCCTGCCGCGCCAGCTCAGCCAGCAAGCCGTAGATGTCGAACTTGGCCCCCACGTCGATGCCGCGAGTCGGCTCGTCGAACAGCAGCACCTGGCAGTCGCGCTCCAGCCAGCGGCCAATCACGACCTTTTGCTGGTTGCCACCAGACAATTCACCGACCGTTTGCGCCGCACTGGCGCTGCGGATACGCATGGCGTCGACCTGACGCTCGGCCAAGGCCTTTTCGGCCTGGCCATCGACAACACCCAGGCGGGACAACCCAGCAAGGTTGCCCAAGGCGATGTTGGCGCTGATCGACTGCGTCAGCAGCAGGCCTTCACCTTTGCGGTCTTCGGTGATCAGGGCAATGCCCGCCTTGACCGCCGCCTTGGGCGAGTCAATCTTCACTGGCCTCAGGGGCTGGCCAAGCGCAATGCTGCCACTGTCGGCACGGTCGGCCCCGAAGATCAGCCGCAGCAACTCGGTGCGCCCGGCACCGATCAGCCCGGAGACGCCGAAGATCTCCCCCGCCCGCACCTGCAGCGACACGTCCCGCACCTTGTCACCCCGGCACAGCCGGTCGACCTTGAGTAACGGCGCGCCGATCTGACGGCGGCCCAGGTCAATGTGCTCGCCCAGCTCGCGCCCCACCATCAGGTTGACCAGCTCGGCGCTGTCATAGCGCTGGATAGGCTCGTCGCACACCAGCCTGCCGTCGCGCAGCACGACGATGCGTTGGGCAACGCGCTGCAGTTCCTCCAGGCGGTGGGAGATATACACGATGGCCACGCCACGCTGGCGCAGGCGCTCGATCTGGGTGAACAGCAGCTCCACTTCACGGGCGGTGAGCATGGCCGTGGGCTCATCGAAGATCAGCACATGGCAGTCGCCGATGAGGTTGCGGGCGATCTCGACCATTTGCTGATGGCCGATGCCCAACTCGCCAACCGGAGTGTTCGGGTCGATGGCGTCCAGCCCCACCTGGGCCATGGCGGCCGTGGCCAACTGGCGCAGGCGCTTGTGGTTGATCCAGCCGAAGCGGCTGGGCAGGTTGTCGAGGAACAGGTTCTCGGCCACGGTCAAGGTGGGCAGCAGGTTGAGCTCCTGCATGACCATCCGTACGCCCAGGCGCTCAGCTTCGCTACGGCTGCCCGGCGCATAGGCCTGGCCGCGGTAGGTCATATGACCGGTGGAGGGGGTTTCCAGGCCGCTGATCAGCTTGGACAGGGTGCTCTTGCCCGCCCCGTTTTCGCCGGTCAACGCCAGCACCTGACCCGCGCGCAGGGCCAGGCTGACGTCACCAAGCACCGGCTGGGCGTAGGTCTTGCCCAAGCCGCTGGCGGCAAGCACCACTTCATTGGCCGATGCAGGCATGGCCACCTCTCCTGGCCGTCAAGGCTTGGTGATGAGTTTGACCGGGGTCTGGATGACGTTATCGGCGTCCACGCCCGGTTGTTCGCCCTTGAGCATCTTCAGCGCCGCCTGGATGCCAAAAACGGCCTGCTGGCTGGCAGCCTGATCGAGCGTGGCAAGCACGCGGCCATCGTCGAGCATCGGTTTGATGGCATTGATGTTGTCGTAACCCACCACTTGCACCTGGCCGGCCTTGCCCGCGGCGCGCACGGCCGAAACGGCGCCCAGCGCCATGCTGTCGTTGCCGGCCAACAGCGCCTTGAGGTCAGGGTACTCGTTGAGCATCGAGGCGGCGACGGCATTGCCCTTGTCGATCTCCCAGTTACCCGACTGCACCGAGACGATCTTCATCTGGGCAGCGTCCATGGCGTCCTTGAAGCCCGCGGTACGCTGCTGGGCGTTGGTGGTGGTCGGCACGCCTTCGATGATGCCGACCTGGTCACCGGCCTTGAGTTTTTCCTTGGCCAGGTACTCGCCTACCAGGCGTGCACCCTTGCGGTTGTCGGGGCCGACAAAGGGTACGTTGATGCCCTTGCTTTTGAGCAGTTCCGGGTCGAGGCGGTTGTCGATGTTGATGACGATGACGCCTTGGTCCATGGCCTTCTTGACCGCCGAGACCAGTGCCTTGGAGTCTGCAGGGGCGATGACCAGGGCCTTGGCGCCTGAGTTGACCATCTGCTCGACAATGCGGATTTGCTCGCCGGTATCGGTTTCGTTCTTGATACCGTTGGCAATCAGCTCGAAGTCGTTGGGGTTGGCCTTCTGGTAGTCCTTGGCGCCATCTTCCATGGTGCGGAAGAATTCGTTGGCCAATGACTTCATGACCAGGGCTACCTTGGGCGTGTCCTCTGCGTGTGCGGCCGACAGCGGCATGGCGAGGGAAAGAGAGGAAATGACGGCGAGCGCCAAAAGACGACCGGGGAACGGCAGTTTCATGGAAGATGACTCCGAATCTTGTGGTTTTTATCGGATAGCAAACGTTTGCGTTGAACAACTATGGAAACAGGACCTGATTTTGTCAAATCCGTTTCGCTTCCGGGGCCGCGTCGTACTTGGCGCAGATTATCTGAGATTTTTCCGAAAAACCGAACAGGTTTTCCTAGGCTTGTTCGGAAAACCGATTTCATCGAAGCCGCGAGGTGCCCTTGTAGAAGCAGTCCTGGATCCCGAACGAGCTAGGCGCCGCCCCTGAACCGGGGCTGCTACGCTGCAGTTTCGCGTCTAGGCCACGGTTACAGCCACCGCGCTCACCCATCGTTCCCGACTGGTACGAAATCTGCCTCTGATTACGGGCAACACAGCAAAAATCTCATTAGGAAGAGAGCACAATAATTATGAATGCTGCACTGAAGACCTTCGCCCCCAGCGCCCTGGCGCTGCTGTTGATCCTGCCAGCCACTGCTTCTGCCAAAGAAGCCGAAACCCAGCAGAAGCTAGCCAATGTGGTCATCCTCGCCACCGGTGGCACCATTGCAGGTGCCGGCGCCAGCGCTGCCAACAGCGCGACGTATCAGGCTGCCAAACTCGGCGTCGACAAACTGATTGCAGGCGTACCGGAGCTGGCTGACATTGCCAATGTGCGTGGCGAGCAGGTGATGCAGATCGCCTCCGAAAGCATCAGTAACGACGACCTGCTCAAGCTGGGCAAGCGCGTCGCCGAGCTGGCCGAGAGCAACGACGTCGACGGTATCGTCATCACCCACGGCACCGACACCCTGGAAGAAACAGCCTACTTCCTCAACCTGGTGGAAAAGACCGACAAGCCGATCGTGGTTGTCGGCTCGATGCGCCCGGGCACCGCCATGTCCGCCGACGGCATGCTCAACCTGTACAACGCCGTGGCCGTGGCCGGCGACAAGCAGTCCCGCGGCAAGGGCGTACTGGTGACGATGAACGACGAGATCCAGTCCGGGCGTGACGTGAGCAAGTCGGTGAACATCAAGACCGAAGCCTTCAAGAGCGCCTGGGGCCCAATGGGCATGGTGGTAGAAGGCAAGTCGTACTGGTTCCGCCTGCCGGCCAAGCGCCACACCGTCAACTCCGAGTTCGACATCAAGCAGATCAGCAGCCTGCCCCAGGTCGATATCGCCTACGGCTATGGCAACGTGACCGACACAGCCTACAAGGCGCTGGCGCAAAATGGCGCCAAGGCGCTGATCCATGCCGGTACCGGCAATGGCTCGGTGTCGTCGCGGGTAGTTCCCGCCCTGCAGGAACTGCGCAAGAATGGCGTGCAGATCATCCGCTCGTCCCACGTCAACCAGGGTGGTTTCGTACTACGCAATGCCGAACAGCCTGATGACAAGAACGATTGGGTCGTGGCCCACGACCTGAACCCGCAGAAGGCGCGGATCCTCGCGATGGTGGCAATGACCAAGACTCAGGACAGCAAGGAATTGCAGCGCATTTTCTGGGAATACTGATCGCGACATGAGCGCGGGCGTCTAGGCGCGCCCGTCTTCCACCCTGCACTGGGCTGTGCCACAGGGGCTTTTCACCTTACATGCTGTTGCGAAAATGCCTACAGTGAAATACTGTACGCACATACAGCAAAATAAGGAAAAGCCCCGTGGCCAGTACCGCCCCCGCAACGCCCAGCCCTTATGTGCAACTGGGCCTGCGTATCCAGAAAATCATCAACAGCCCCACCGCCCAGCGCAGCCGCGCTGCCTTGATCTTCCGCCTTGAGCACGAGTCGCCCGACGACTGGGAAACCCTGCTCGAGGAAATCGCCGAGAACGATAATGTCACCCTCGCCCACCGTGACGATGGCGGCGTGCAGATTTTCTGGACCGTGCCGAAGGAAGACTGATCACGCATGAGAGTTTCGTTTTTCGCCGTTACCTGCCTATTGCTGTCCACCTCCCTCGCCCACGCCGATGCGCCACGTACCTTCCAGGAGGCCAAGAAGGTCGCCTGGAAGCTGTATGCACCGCAATCGACGGAGTTCTATTGCGGCTGCAAGTACAAGGGCAACAAGGTCGACCTGGCTTCGTGCGGTTACACACCCCGCAAAAGCGCCCAGCGCGCTTCACGTATCGAATGGGAACACATCGTGCCGGCCTGGCAGATCGGCCATCAGCGCCAGTGCTGGCAGGAAGGTGGGCGCAAGAACTGCTCACGGCACGACGCAGTGTACAAGCGCGCCGAGGCCGACCTGCACAACCTGGTACCGAGCATCGGCGAGGTCAATGGTGACCGCAGCAACTTCAGCTTCGGCTGGCTGCCTGTGCAGCAGGGCCAATATGGCAGTTGCCTGACCCAGGTCGATTTCAAGGCCAAGAAGGTCATGCCGCGCCCATCGATCCGCGGCATGATCGCGCGCACTTACTTCTACATGAGCAAGCAGTACAACCTGCGCCTGTCCAAACAGGACCAGCAGTTGTTCAATGCCTGGAACAAGACCTACCCGCCACAAGCCTGGGAGCGACAGCGCAACCAGCAGGTGGCGTGCGTGATGGGGCGCGGCAACGATTTTGTCGGGCCGGTTAACCTCAAGGCCTGTGGCTAGGCTCAGGCCAGCGCCTGCAAGTAGGCGCTGGCCTGCCGATAGCGCACCAGACGTGCCAGGTCAGCCGGGCCTGGGCAGGCAATACGCGAAAGGTCACTGTTGTCGGCCAGGTCGGCCATTTTGACGGTACGGGCCAGCGGATCGCTGCCCAGGCGCACGACGAAGTCCTCATAGCTTTCGCTTTCACGGCGGCTCAAAGCCAACAGGGCGGCGAGGATTTTCAGCGTGAAGCCCTCGCGAGCGAGGTCGGAAAGTGTAAGCGGCGTGTCTTCGATCACGTCATGCAGCACCGCGACGATCCGCTGCTCAGGCGTGGAAACCCGCATCATCACCCGCAATGGATGCAGGATATATGCAGCGCCACCCTTGTCGTATTGCCCTTCATGCGCTCTGGCGGCCACTACGATAGCCCGTTCCAGTGTAGACATGAGGCCCTCCCCGTTCGGCCTTCTTCCAGAGCAAGCATAGCCGGGTCGGGTTACAGATGACAGGCCGTCTGCGTCGGCCATTGCACTGCCGACCAGCCCTGACGTACAAGGGCGGTTTCCGCTCGCAAAGGGGCTGGGCTGCTGACACTGCGGGGCTGCCAGGCTGCCCCTTCGCGATACAAGGTCGTGGCTACTGCAAGCGTGTCAGCGCTGAGCGCCATGCTGGATGACGACCGAATCAGTCCCCAGCTTGGCCATGACGTCTGCCTTGCGTGCTTCGGCCTCCTCCTTGGTCGGGAATGGCCCCATCAACACTACTGGCTTGCCGTCGCGGTACTCCACCGAAGAGGGAATGCCCTTTTCGATAAGGCGTGCGGTCATGTCGGTCAGCGCACCCATGTTGGCACCCTGGATCACTTCGACATCCCAGCCTTGCGGCGCCGGCTGATCGGCCAGTGCCTCGGCGCGGCGCTGCAGGTCGGCACCGCCGCACATTTCGCGAATGCGCAGGTTGTTGCCGGTGTCATCGACAATGATTTCGTACTGGCCAGCGTCACGTTTGATCGCCACGTAGCTGCGGTAGGCTTCGTACTGCCCGGCATCGTCCTTGCCGCGCACCTGGCCGCAGATGGTGCCCTTGGTGTCGATCCGCACGTTGCCGAACTTGGCCGTCTTTGGGTTGTGCAAGTGTTCGGCCACCTGTTTGTGCACACCTTCGACCTCGTTCTCACAGCCCGCCAGGGCCAGCACTGCCATTACCACTGCCAGTTTGCGCACGCGTGTACCTCCAGATTCGAAGCGGCGGATTCTAGCATGACCGCCCGTGGCCTGGACCGCGACCATACGTTACACCGTGCGACACCCATATAACGCGCACATGCAAAAAGGGCGACCCTTACGGATCGCCCCTTCTGATATTTGGTAGGCACAATTGGACTCGAACCAACGACCCCCACCATGTCAAGGTGGTGCTCTAACCAACTGAGCTATGTGCCTGTCGTGTGGTGCGCATATTAGAGATCGACTGCACACCTGTAAAGCGTTTTTTTCAAAAAAATCAAAAACTTTCAGAAGCCTGTCGGCCACCTGGGAAATGCAGTTACCTCACCCCGGAATGCAGAAAGGGCGATCCTTGCGGATCGCCCTTTCTGGGATTTGGTAGGCACAATTGGACTCGAACCAACGACCCCCACCATGTCAAGGTGGTGCTCTAACCAACTGAGCTATGTGCCTGTCGTGTGGTGCGCATTCTACGCATTCCCAAACACCTGTCAACACTTTTTTTCGCGCTAACCCACTGAATCTTAAACTCTTTATAGAGAAGCGGTTCGTCGTAGGGGGTAAAGGATTTTCACCGGACGACTAGCGGGTGTTTATTATTATTGATAGCATCGCTACATTCGTTAAAAATATAAAACACGAGGTTTCTCGAGCATGGCCAATACCCCCTACCCCCAGTCCTACTACGCCGCCTCGGCCAACCCGGTGCCGCCACGTCCGGCGCTGCAGGGTGAGGTGGAGACCGATGTGTGCATCATCGGCGCCGGCTATACAGGCCTGTCCAGCGCACTGTTCCTGCTGGAGAACGGCTTCAAGGTCAGCATCGTCGAAGCGGCCAAGGTCGGCTTCGGCGCGTCGGGCCGCAACGGCGGCCAGATCGTCAACAGTTATAGCCGTGACATCGATGTCATCGAGCGCACCGTCGGCCCCCAGCAAGCGCAACTGCTGGGCCACATGGCCTTCGAAGGCGGCCGCATCATCCGCGAGCGCGTCGCCAAGTACAACATCCAGTGCGACCTGAAGGACGGTGGCGTGTTCGCTGCGCTGACCTCCAAGCAGATGGGCCACCTGGAATCGCAAAAGCGCCTGTGGGAGCGTTTCGGCCACACCCAGCTGGAGCTGATGGACCAGAAGCGTATCCGTGAAGTCGTGGCCTGCGACAGCTACATCGGCGGCATGCTGGACATGAGCGGCGGCCACATCCACCCGCTGAACCTGGCCTTGGGCGAAGCGGCCGCGGTCGAGTCGCTGGGCGGCATCATCTATGAGCAAACCCCGGCCGTGCGCATCGAGCGCGGTGCCAACCCGGTGGTTCACACCCCACAGGGCAAGGTACGCGCCAAGTTCATCATCGTTGCGGGTAACGCCTACCTGGGCAACCTGGTGCCAGAACTGGCTGCCAAGTCGATGCCTTGCGGCACTCAGGTGATCACTACCGAGCCGCTGGGCGAGGAACTGGCCCGTACCCTGCTGCCGCAAGACTATTGCGTCGAGGACTGCAACTACCTGCTCGACTACTACCGCCTGACCAGCGACAAGCGCCTGATCTTCGGCGGTGGCGTGGTCTACGGTGCACGCGACCCGGCCAACATCGAAGCGATCATCCGCCCGAAGATGCTCAAGGCCTTCCCGCAACTGAAGAACGTCAAGATCGACTACGCCTGGACCGGCAACTTCCTGCTGACCCTGTCGCGCCTGCCCCAGGTCGGCCGTATCGGCGATAACATCTATTACTCGCAGGGTTGCTCGGGCCACGGCGTGACCTACACCCACCTGGCGGGCAAGGTGCTGGCCGAGGCGCTGCGTGGCCAGGCCGAGCGTTTCGACGCCTTCGCCGGCCTGCCGCACTACCCGTTCCCTGGCGGCCAGATGCTGCGTGTACCGTTCAGCGCCATCGGTGCGTGGTACTACAGCCTGCGCGATCGCCTGGGCTTCTGAGGCAGGCAGCCCCGGCTCGCCGCGGCGGGCCGGTGGCGCAACGCTACTTGCCGAGGCTGCTCACCGCCTGTTTCGCCGCGACTTCCTGGCCTGCCCGGGCCAGTTCGTCGGCAGCCTGCAGCCAGCGCTGTCGGTCCACCTGGGCCGGCAGTTGCCGCGGGGGCTGCACCAGCACTGCCCAATGCCCTTCCTTCGCCCACCCTGCGGCAAAATCATCAAAGGCCATCAGTTGCCGCCGGTGCATGCCTGAACGCAGCAACACCCGCTGCTTGTACCGGTCGTAACCGATCAACACCGCATAACGCGGCTCGCTCCACCACGCCGACCCTTCCTGATAGCGCAACAGCACCGGGTTACCCGCCGCCACCTGAGTCAGCAAGGCATCCAGGTGTTTTTCCAGCGGGTAGACGACCATGCCGTACTCCCGTGCCACCCGCGGGATGCTGTCACCCAGCGATGCGGTGCCCTGGGGCAGGCCCAATGGCTTATCCAGCAAGCCCGGCGTGATCGGCGCCCCCTGCTGCGACAGCAAGGCCGCCAAGGCCATTGCACCGCTGTGGTTGGCGTTGCCCCGGTAGAACGGCACGCTGCTGATCTCGACCCGTTGTGGCAGGCCCTTGAGCGTGGCGGGTGGTGCCCCGGCACAACCGGCCACACTTACAGCCAACAGGCAGGCCACCAGCAACCGACGCGGGCTGGCGGCCCACGCTTTCAGGGAATTTCGCTCCATGGACACTCGCTTGTTCCGACGCCAGGCTGTCAGCGCCCGGCTCTGGCGCAGATCATAGGACGCCACGCAGCGCGGGTATAGCCCGACGCAGGCTTGGAACGAAACGACCCAAGCAGTCGACCATCGATCAATGGAACGTCACAGGCCTGCAGCTAGACTAAAGCAGTGTCTGGAGGGCAAGCCGTGGGCTAGCCCGAGAGAAGGAGGCACACATGAGCCTGACAATGGCAATTCTCATGCTGGTAGGGATGTGGCTTAGCGTTGCAGCCGCCATGTTATGGGGCGTTCTGCGGATCGTACGGCGTCATTCACAGCATCACCACCAGCCACCGCAGGCTGAGGCCAGGGCCCAGCCGACCAACCGTACACGGCGGCACGCACAAGCGCACTGACAGCTGATAGTTCTGCGGCACTTTCGCGGGACAAGCCCGCTCCCCACGGGCCGCCACTGCCTTGAGCAACAGTGGTGGCCCGCGAGGGAGCAGGCTTGCCTGCAAACGAGGCGCAAAGCGCCCCGCCCTGTCAGCCTTCGGCCGCTTCGCGCTTGAGCCGCGCCCGGCGGGCCAGGATGTTGAGGATCTCAATCACCGTCGAGAACGCCATCGCCGCGTACACATACCCTTTCGGCACATGGGCACCAAAGCCTTCGGCGATCAAGGTCATGCCGATCATGATCAGGAAGCCCAGGGCCAACATGACGACGGTCGGGTTGTCGTTGATGAAGTTCGCCAGCGGGTCGGCGGCCACCATCATTACAATCACGGCCGCAATCACGGCGATGATCATGATCGGCAGGTGCTCAGTCATGCCCACGGCGGTGATGATGCTGTCGACCGAGAAGACGATGTCCAGCAAAAGGATCTGGAAGATCGCCGCCGCAAAGCCCAGGGTAACCGTGGAAGAGACCTTCGCTTCTTCCTTGGCGCCGTGCGGGTCGACGTTTTCGTGGATTTCCTTGGTCGCTTTCCACAACAGGAACAGGCCACCGGCGATCAGGATCACATCCTTCCAGGAGAAGGCATTGCCGAACACTTCGAACACCGGGTCGGTCAACTGAACGATCCAGGCCACTGTGCTGAGCAACGCCAGGCGCATGACCAGGGCCATGCTGATGCCGATGCGTCGCGCCTTGGAGCGATACTCGAGCGGCAGTTTGTTGGTCAGGATCGAGATGAAGATCAGGTTATCGATACCCAGTACGACTTCCATGGCCACCAGTGTGGCAAGGGCTACCCAGGCGGTGGGACTTGCGGCGAGTTCCAGCAGATATTCCATTTTTCAGTCCTGCAGCGGTTCTGGGTCAGATGTCCTGGGTCTTGGTTTGCGCCTCGGCGTCCTTGGGCTTGTGCCCCTCGGTGCCGATGGCGTCACTCAGCGCCTGTTGCGCTGCCTTGTTGGTGTCATCGATGGCTTGCTTGGCCGATTGGGCGGCCTGGTCGAGCATCTGCTGGGCGGATTTCTCCGCCTGGTCGCAGCCGACCAGGCTCAACAGTGCCAAGGCCAGCACCAACGGTGTGCCAATGGATTTAAGTTGCAGCATGACGTCCTCGCTTGTCGATTTCCCGGCGCCGCGCACGGCACCTGATGGGTTGGGATTCTAAAGAGGCCCATACATCAGGAAAATTCGTATTTTCAGCGGTTATACTTCGGTTTTTACGAATCGAGAGCGCAGCGATGCTCAACTATCGCCAGTTGCACTATTTTTGGGCCGTGGCCAAGACCGGCAGCATCGCCCGCGCCAGTGAGCAGTTGAACCTGACGCCCCAGACCATCAGCGGCCAGATCAGCCTGTTCGAGCAAACCTATGGCCTGGAGCTGTTCCAGCGCGTTGGCCGGCAGTTGGAACTGACCGAAACGGGCCGCCAGACGCTGGTGCATGCCGAGCAGATGTTCCAGATCGCTGGTGAGCTTGAGGCCATGCTGCGCGCCGGCCCGCAGGAGCAGATCCTGTTCCGTGTGGGGGTTGCCGATGTGGTGCCCAAGTCGATCGTCTACCGCCTGCTTGCTCCCACCATGGCACTGGACGAAGTCCTGCGTATCAACTGCCGTGAAGACAAGCTCGAACGCCTGCTGGCAGACCTGGCGATCCAACGCCTGGACCTGGTGATCTCCGACAGCCCGATGCCCAGCCACCTGGACATCAAGGGTTACAGCCAGAAGCTTGGCGAATGCGGCCTGAGCTTTTTTGCAACCCCAGCCTTGGCGCTGCAGCATGCGGGCGACTTCCCCGCCTGCCTGCACGATGCTCCGCTGCTGATTCCCGGCCAGGAAACGGTAGTGCGCAGCCGCCTGTTGCGCTGGCTAAGCGAGCAGCAGGTACAGCCAAGGATCATTGGCGAATTCGACGACAGCGCCTTGATGCAGGCGTTCGGCCAGTCGGGCAGCGGCCTGTTTGTGGCGCCGAGCGTGATTGCCGAGGAGGTGTGCCGGCAGTATGGGGTGCAGTTGATCGGGCAGACCGAGGCGGTGCGCGAGTCGTTCTATGCCATTTCGGTCGAACGCAAGGTCAAGCACCCAGGGATCGTGGCCATCACCGAGGGCGCGAGGAGGGAGTTGTTTCATTGGTGATCGCGGCGCGCGCTTGGCAGGTGACCCAGTGAAGAGGCCGGAACTGCCAGCCAATGGTCTATGGTAAAGTCGCGCGCTTTGAAGATACCGAGATTGTGCTGCACATGTCCCCCGTCCTCCGCCTCCTTAACCGCACCAGCCTGGTGACTCAGATCGTCATCGGCCTGGTTGCCGGCATCGCCCTGGCGCTGCTCGCCCCCGACATTGCGCGCGACCTAGGCTTTCTCGGCAAGGTGTTCGTCAGCGCCCTCAAGGCGGTGGCACCGGTACTGGTGTTCATCCTGGTCATGGCCTCGATCGCCAACCATCGCCACGGCCAGGAAACCCATATACGCCCGATTCTCTGGCTGTATCTGCTGGGCACCTTCGCTGCTGCAGTGGTCGCCGTGGTCGCCAGCATGCTGTTCCCGTCGCACCTGGCGCTGACCACTGACCAGGCTGCGCTGAGCGCGCCAGGCGGCATTGTCGAGGTGATGCAGAACCTGCTGCTCAGTGCCGTCGACAACCCGGTCAACGCCTTCCTCAACGCCAATTTCATTGGCGTGCTGACCTGGGCCATCGGCTTGGGTGTGGCCCTGCGCCATGCCGGTGATACCACCCGAACCGTGGTCGAAGACCTGTCCAATGGCGTCACCCTGATCGTGCGCGTGGTCATCCGCTTCGCCCCGCTGGGCATTTTCGGCCTGGTCAGCGCCACCCTCGCCCAATCGGGCCTCGATGCATTGCTGGGCTACCTGCATTTGCTGGCGGTGCTGATCGGCTGCATGCTGTTCGTGGCGTTGGTGATGAACCCGTTGATCGTGTTCTGGAAGATTCGCCGCAACCCCTACCCTCTGACCTTGCTGTGCCTGCGCGAAAGCGGCATCACGGCATTCTTCACCCGCAGTTCGGCAGCCAACATTCCGGTCAACCTGGCGCTGTCGGAGCGCCTGGGACTGCATGAAGACACCTACTCGGTGTCGATCCCGCTGGGCGCCACCATCAACATGGCCGGTGCGGCGATCACCATTACCGTGTTGACACTGGCAGCAGTGCACACCCTGGGCATTGCGATCGACCTGCCGACCGCCGTGCTGCTGAGTGTGGTTGCGGCCATCTGCGCCTGCGGCGCGTCGGGTGTGGCCGGCGGCTCGCTGCTGTTGATTCCGCTGGCATGCAGCTTGTTCGGCATCCCTAGCGAAATCGCCATGCAGGTGGTGGCGGTAGGCTTCATCATCGGTGTGCTGCAGGATTCGGCAGAGACAGCGCTGAATTCTTCGACCGATGTGCTGTTCACGGCGGCGGCGTGCCAGGCTGAGGAGCGACGCAGCGCCTGAGATGGCTGGGGCCGGGGTAGTTCCCTGCCCCCAGGATAGCGCCGAAGCGCCTGCGCCAAACGCGGTAGCGGTGAGCGGGCTTGTTCAGCGAACAGGCCAGTGATTGCTTAAGCCAGGCGCTTTACCTACGCTAGTGGCCTTTTCCTCGCAATGAGACAGGGCCATGTCAGAACACGAAACCGCAGACGCAGGCCGCTTTACCAGTATCGAGATCCGCATTCTCGGTTCGCTGATCGAAAAACAGGCCACCAGCCCTGAAAGCTACCCGCTGACCCTCAACGCCCTGCTCCTGGCCTGCAACCAGAAGACCAGCCGCGAACCGGTCATGAACCTGACCCAAGGCCAGGTCGGCCAGGCCCTGCGTGCGCTGGAAGGCAAGGACATGACCCGCCTGCAGATGGGCAGCCGTGCCGACCGCTGGGAACAACGCGTGGACAAGGCCTTGGAGCTGGTACCGGCACAGCTGATACTGATGGGCCTCTTGTTCCTGCGCGGGCCACAAACCCTCAACGAGCTGCTGACCCGCAGCAACCGGCTGCACGAATTCGACGACACCGAACAGATCCAGCACCAGCTCGAGCGCTTGATCTCCCGCGGCCTGGCCCTGCATTTGCCGCGCCAGGCGGGGCAACGTGAAGACCGCTATACCCACGCGCTGGGCGACACGGCTGAAATCGAGGCGATTCTGGCGGCGCGCCAGCAGGAAGGCGGTGCACGCGCGGGTAGCGGTAACGTGTCGGAAGAGCGAATCGAAGCCCTGGAAGCACGTATTGCCGCGCTTGAAGCACGCCTGGCCGAGCTGGAGGGCTAGGGCACTCAGTGCTCCAGGTCGGGGAAGTTGCGGCAGCTCTTGCGCTCTGCCAGCTCCCGGTCACTGGGGCGCTGGTCGACGAACACGGTACGGCCGTCGGCGTAGATTTCCAGGTAGCCCCAGCGCAGGTCCTGCTCCTTCTGCCCGGGCTTGGGTGGCACTAGCCACCAGGGTTCGCGGCTGATCAGGGTCATGGGTGAGATTCCTGAAGGTGTCTGCAGTAATCATAGACACCCTCGGCACGGTTTTTCCTGAACCCACGCATTCGCGGGCAAACCCGCCCCCACAGGCGCTGCATTGTGCCTGTGGGGGCGGGTTTGCCCGCGAAGGAGCAACAGCAGGATTACGCCGGTGCAGAAGCGCGGATCAAGTGGTCGAAGGCCGCCAGCGATGCCTTGGCACCCTCGCCTACGGCGATGACGATCTGCTTGTACGGCACCGTGGTCACGTCACCTGCGGCGAACACGCCGGGGATGTTGGTCGCCCCCTTGGCATCGACAATGATCTCGCCACGTGGCGACAGCTCGACCGTGCCTTTGAGCCAGTCGGTGTTGGGCAGCAGGCCGATCTGCACGAAGATACCTTCCAGCGCCAAATCATGCAGCGCGTCGGTTGTACGGTCCTTGTAGCGCAGACCGGTCACCTTCTCACCGTTGCCGACCACTTCGGTCGTCAATGCACTGGTGATCACCTTGACGTTCGGCAAGCTATGCAGTTTGCGCTGCAACACCGCGTCGGCACGCAACTGGCTGTCGAACTCGATCAACGTCACCTGGGCGACGATGCCGGCCAGGTCGATGGCCGCTTCAACACCGGAGTTGCCGCCACCGATCACCGCCACGCGCTTGCCTTTGAACAGCGGGCCGTCACAGTGCGGGCAGTAGGCCACGCCACGGGCGCGGTATTCCTGCTCACCCGGCACGTTCATTTCGCGCCAGCGAGCACCGGTGGCGAGGATCACGGTCTTGGCCTTGAGCGACGCACCGCCAGCCAGGCGCACTTCGTGCAAGCCGCCGTCGGTGGCGGGGATCAACGCTTCGCCGCGCTGCAGGTTCATGATATCGACGTCGTACTGCTTGACGTGTTCTTCCAGCGCCGTGGCCAGTTTCGGCCCTTCGGTTTCCTGCACCGAGATAAAGTTTTCGATGGCCAGGGTATCGAGCACCTGGCCGCCGAAGCGCTCGGCTGCGACACCGGTACGGATGCCTTTACGCGCCGCGTAAATGGCTGCGGCCGCACCGGCGGGGCCACCACCGACCACCAGCACGTCGAAGGCGTCCTTGGCATTGATTTTTTCGGCCTGGCGAGCACCGGCGTTGGTGTCGATCTTGCCGAGGATCTCTTCCAGGCCCATGCGGCCCTGGCCAAATACTTCACCATTGAGGTAGATGCTCGGGACCGCCATGATCTTGCGCGACTCGACTTCATCCTGGAACAGTGCGCCATCGATGGCGACATGGCGCACATTGGGGTTGAGCACGGCCATCAGGTTCAGCGCCTGGACCACGTCGGGGCAGTTCTGGCACGACAGCGAGAAGTAGGTTTCGAAGGTGAACTCGCCTTCCAGGGCCTGGATCTGTTCGATCACTTCGGCGCTGGCCTTGGATGGGTGGCCGCCGACTTGGAGCAGCGCCAATACCAGGGAGGTGAATTCGTGGCCCATGGGGATGCCGGCAAAGCGCAGGCTGATGTCTGCCCCGGGGCGATTGAGCGAGAACGATGGGCGACGGGCATCGGTGCCGTCCGCGCTCAGGGTAATGAGGTTCGACAGGCCGGCGATTTCCACCAGCAGGTCGTGCAATTCGCGGGACTTCGCGCCGTCGTCGAGGGAAGCAACGATCTCGATCGGCTGGGTGACCCGCTCCAGGTAGGTTTTCAGTTGCGATTTAAGCGTGGCGTCCAACATACGGGCGATTCCTTTTTTCAAACGTGTAAATAAAAACGCCCAGGCGATGTCGCCCGGGCGTTTTTGCGGGGCGGTGACAGCTTAGAAGTGGCGGCTGCTCACCGCCCGCATCTGACGCACGGTCTTAGATCTTGCCGACCAGGTCCAGCGACGGAGCCAGAGTCGCTTCGCCTTCTTTCCACTTGGCCGGGCAAACTTCGCCCGGGTGAGCGGCAACGTACTGGGCAGCCTTGACCTTGCGCAGCAGCTCGCTGGCGTCACGGCCTACACCACCGTCGTTGATTTCGACGATCTTGATCTGGCCTTCCGGGTTGATCACGAAGGTTCCGCGATCGGCCAGGCCGGCTTCTTCGATCAGCACGTCGAAGTTGCGCGAGATGACGTGGGTTGGGTCACCGATCAGCGGGTACTTGATCTTGCCGATGGTTTCCGAAGTGTCGTGCCAGGCTTTGTGGGTGAAGTGGGTGTCGGTGGACACACCGTAGATTTCCACGCCCAGCTTCTGGAACTCGGCGTAGTTGTCAGCAAGGTCACCCAGCTCGGTCGGGCAGACGAAGGTGAAGTCGGCCGGGTAGAAGAACACGACAGACCACTTGCCCTTCAGGTCGGCTTCGCTTACCTGAACGAATTCGCCGTTGTGGAAGGCGGTGGCGTTGAACGGTTTGACCTGGCTGTTGATGATAGGCATGAGAGACGCTCCTTCATGGGGTTGAAATCAGTTGACGGAGAGAATCCTAACCGCTGGTCGTCAAAAAGGCTCATTGGCAAACCTCATGCTGACGATTGGTTTTGGCTATAAGAGGAGATTATTAATAGAAGGGTTTGGGCTGAGCAAAGGATTGCGGGTGAACCCCAGTCCCACAGGAAATGCGTCGACTTCTGCAGTTGTGCAAGACAGTGGCTCCCACAAGTACAGTGCGGGAGCCACTTGCCAGCGATGAGCCCAGCGTTATCAGCGCGTGGCGGTACGCAGGGTGACGAACTCTTCGGCAGCAGTCGGGTGCACGCCAATGGTCTCGTCGAACTGCTGCTTGGTCGCGCCCGCCTTCAGTGCAATGCCCAGGCCCTGGATGATCTCGCCGGCATCCGGGCCAACCATGTGACAACCCAGCACTTTGTCGGTGTCGGCATCCACCACCAGCTTCATCAGGGTCTTCTCCTGAATGTCGGTGAGCGTCAGCTTCATGGCGCGGAAGCGGCTTTCGAAGATCTGCACCTTGTGCCCCGCTTCCAGCGCCTGCTCCTCAGTAAGGCCAACGGTCCCGATCGGCGGCTGACTGAACACCGCCGTGGGGATGTTCTGGTAATCCACCGGCCGGTATTGCTCTGGCTTGAACAAGCGCCGTGCCACGGCCATGCCTTCGGCCAGGGCCACCGGGGTCAGCTGTACGCGGCCAATTACATCACCGATGGCCAGGATCGACGGCGCGGTGGTCTGGTACTGCTCGTCGACCCGAATGTAACCACGCGGGTCCAACTCGACACCGGTGTTTTCAAGGCCCAGGTTGTCGAGCATGGGACGCCGGCCGGTGGCGTAGAACACACAATCGGCGACCAGTTCGCGGCCGTCCTTGAGGGTGGCCTTGAGGCTGCCGTCATCGAGCTTGTCGATGCGCTGGATATCAGCATTGAACTGCAGGTTGAGCCCGCGCTTTTCCAGCTCTTCCTTCAGGTGGGTACGGACCGAACCGTCAAAGCCGCGCAGGAACAGGTCGCCGCGGTACAGCAAAGTGGTATCGGCGCCAAGCCCCTGGAAAATACCGGCAAACTCGACAGCGATGTAACCACCGCCTACCACCAGCACGCGCCGTGGTAGGTCCTTGAGGTAGAAGGCTTCGTTGGAGGTGATGGCCAGTTCCTTGCCCGGAATGTCCGGCACCTGTGGCCAGCCGCCGGTGGCGATGAGGATGTGCTCGGCGCTGTAGCGCTGGCCATCCACTTGCACCTCGTGGGCTCCGGTGATGCGCGCATGGCCTTCCAACAAGGTCACGCCGCTGTTCACCAGCAGGTTGCGATAGATGCCATTGAGGCGCTCGATTTCGCGGTTCTTGTTGGCGATCAAGGTGCCCCAGTCGAAGTGGCCTTCTTCCAGCGTCCAGCCGAACCCGGCGGCCTGCTCCAGCTCATCGGCGACGTGGGCGCCGTACACCAGCAACTTCTTGGGCACGCACCCGACGTTGACGCAGGTGCCCCCCAGGTAGCGGCTTTCGGCTACCGCCACCTTCGCCCCAAAGCCGGCAGCGAAGCGCGCCGCACGCACACCGCCGGAACCGGCGCCAATCACGAACAGATCAAAATCGTAGGCCATGTATTCAGTCTCCTAGGCTGGCGCCCAGCATACCGCCGTTAGCCGCCACAAACAAAAAAGCCACCCCGAAGGATGGCTCGTGGATCTGCGCTGGCGAATCAGTATGCCTTGCCGGTCTTGTAGTAGTTCTCGAAGCAGAAGTTGGTCGCGTCGATGTAGCCTTCGGCGCCGCCGCAGTCGAAGCGCTGGCCCTTGAACTTGTAGGCGATCACGCAACCGTTCTGTGCCTGCTGCATCAAGGCGTCGGTGATCTGGATCTCGCCACCTTTGCCGGGCGGGGTGTTCCGGATGATATCGAAGATATCCGGGGTGAGGATGTAACGACCGATGATCGCCAAGTTCGACGGGGCGTCTTCCGGCGCGGGCTTTTCTACCATGTTGGTAACACGGAAGATGTCTTCGCGGATCATGTCACCGGCGATAACGCCGTACTTGTTGGTTTCCTGCGGGTCGACTTCCTGGATGGCGATGATCGAGCAGCGGAACTGGTTGTACAGTTTGACCATCTGGGTCAGGACACCGTCACCTTCCGGGTTGACGCACAGGTCGTCCGCCAGCACCACAGCGAACGGTTCGTCACCGATCAGCGGCTGGCCAGTCAGGATGGCATGGCCCAGGCCTTTCATTTCGGTCTGGCGCGTGTAAGAGAACGAGCACTCGTTCAACAGGCGACGGATGCCGACCAGGTATTTTTCCTTGTCAGTGCCCTTGATCTGGTTTTCCAGCTCATAGCTGATGTCGAAGTGGTCTTCCAGGGCGCGCTTGCCACGGCCGGTGACGATCGAGATCTCGTTCAGGCCGGCATCCAGCGCCTCTTCAACGCCATACTGGATCAGCGGCTTGTTGACCACTGGCAGCATTTCCTTGGGCATGGCTTTGGTAGCGGGTAGGAAGCGGGTGCCGTAACCGGCTGCCGGGAACAAGCATTTCTTGATCATATACGTCCTTAAACGAAGGCATAGCCTAGGGAATTCGGCGCAGTCTAATCAGGCGGCAGTCACCTTACAATGCCCCACCTGCGGCCGACCGATGCCATGATAGAGATAACCCAGTGTAGATAGTTCCAAAGGATCGTAAATATTACGCCCGTCAAAGAGCACCGGCATGCGCATCAGCCCACGTACGCGGGCGAAATCCGGTTGGCGGAACAGCTTCCACTCGGTTACCAGCACCAGGGCATCGGCGCCTGTGACGCAGGCGTAGGGGTCTTCGCCAAGCCGCAACTGGCCGCTGGCAAGCGCCTGCGGATAACGCTCGGCAACCCCCGCCAACGCCGCCGGGTCACACGCCTGAACCCGCACGCCGGCGGCCAGCAAGGCATCGAGCAACACCAGGCTGGGCGCCTCGCGCAGGTCATCGGTACCCGGCTTGAATGCCAGGCCCCAGAGCGCCACGGTACGCCCACGCATGAACCCGCCAAAATGCTGCTGCAGGGCCTTGAACAGCAGGGTCTTCTGCTCCTCGTTACGGGCCTGCACCGCCTCCAGGATGGCGGGCTGATAGGCGTGCTGCTGTGCCGTGCGCAGCAATGCGCGGATGTCCTTGGGGAAGCACGAGCCGCCGTAGCCGCAGCCTGCATAGATGAAGTGGCTACCGATGCGCCGGTCACTGCCGATGGCGTGCCGAACCTGTTCGATATCCACATCAAGCTGCATGCAAAGCCCAGCCAGTTCGTTGATGAAAGAGATTTTGGTCGCCAGGAAGGCGTTAGCTGCATATTTGCTGAACTCGGCGGCACGCGCGGACATGACCAGAATGCGGTCGTGGTTACGCACGAACGGCGCGTACAGACGTTGCAGGCACTGGGCCGCGGCGTCGTTGTCAGTGCCGATGATGATGCGGTCAGGGCGCATGAAATCATCGATTGCACTGCCCTCCTTGAGAAATTCCGGGTTGCTTGCCACCTCGATGGCAAACGCTGCACCGCGTGCCCGCAGGCCAAGCATGATGTGCTGGGCAACGCGTTCGGCAGTGCCTACCGGCACGGTCGACTTGTTCACCACCAGGCAACTGCGGGGCAAGAAGCGACCAAGGCTATCTGCCACGGCCAGCACATGCTGCAGGTCGGCCGACCCATCCTCCTGGCTGGGTGTACCGACCGCGATAAACACGACCTGCGCCCTGGCCAGCGAGGGCTGCCAGTCATCACTGAAGCTCAACAGCCTTTGCTGAATGCCGTTGTGCAGCAGTGCCTGCAACCCCGGCTCATGGATAGGGCACTGGCCCTGGCGCAATTGTGCAAGCCGCTGCGGATCTCGCTCCAGACAGATTACGCGGTTGCCCAACTGAGCAAAGCAAGCCGCTGTCACCAACCCTACATACCCCGCCCCGATGACACAGAGTTCCATGGCCGCGCTCCTTGAGGTAGATAGCGCCCATTGCTACCCGGCGGTGATTGCAGGGCGGTGACGACGGGATGACAGAAACAGGTGCCCGGCGCGCCCTTTCGCAGGCAGACCCGCGAAAAGGCCGGCATTGTCAGCCCCTCAGCTACCTGTCCCCTGCCCGATCAGCACCCCCTCGACTTTCTGCCCATACAGGTTGACGCCGTCATTGGCATGGAACTTCACTCGCGTCTTCTCGACAGAGCCCTCTACCAGCCGGGGGTCTTGCGGCCGCTCGTGGCGATTGACCCAGGCCGCCACATCCCAGGCCTGCTGGTCGCTCAGGCTGCCCGGCTTGCCCAGCGGCATGTTGTATTTGATGAAGGAAGCCGCGGTGTTGATCCGGTGCATGCCGGCACCCCAGTTGTAGGAGTCTTTGCCCCACAGCGGTGGCATCACGTATTCACCGGCGACTTTCTGCCCTTCGCCATTGTCACCGTGGCACAGGGCGCATTGCTCCTGGTACACCTGCTGTCCGCGCTTGAAGTCGTAGCCGCCCTCGGGCTGGGGCACGTCGGGGTAACCGCGACCGGCCAGTTCGACCCCGGTAGGCGCTTTGGTCGACAACCAGTACGCATAGACCGCCAACGCCGTCATCTGAGGGCTGTCAGCCGCGGGCGGCTTGCCATTCATGCTGAACTGGAAACACCCCTGGATACGCTCGGCGTAAGTGTTGACCTTGTCGTTTTTCTTTCGATACGCGGGGTACATCGGATAGGCGCCCCACATCGGCGCGGAATGGGCCAGCCGCCCCTGGTCGAGGTGGCAGTTGCTGCAGTTCATGCCATTGCCCACGGCCTCGGGCATCAACCGACGGGTGTCGACGAACAGCGCGTGGCCTTCGCGGACCATCTTGCCAAAGGCATTGTCCGGCAACTCGCGTTCGGCCGGCGGCACGAACTGCGGGGCAGCCTGGGCAGCAGGCACTTTCAGTTGCGACTGATCTTCCATGGCAATGGGCGCGGCAACGGCGCTGCCCATGGCCAACAGCAGCAGTGTCGGCATCAATGCGTTCATGGCGTGACCTCCGGGCTGGCGGATTTGGCGAAGAACTCGGCAATGGCCTTGACCTCCTCGTCGGTCATGGCCTTGGCTACGCCGACCATCAGTTGATTGGGGTCGTTGCGGCGGCTTCCATCGCGCCAACCGTTGAGTTGTGCCACCAAGTAGCTGGCAGGTTGCCCCGCCAACGGCGGGAAGTGCTCGCCAACCCCACTGCCACCGGGGCCGTGGCATTGCACGCAACCGGGGATCTGCCGGCTCCAATCGCCGTAAAGGGCCAGCCGAGTGGTGGGATCGTCGGCGATCTGCTGGCGACGCACGTCTGGGGCGGGGTCGCTTGGCAGGCCAGCCAGGTAACTGCTGACCGCCTTGATTTCCTCCTCGGTCAAGGCCTTGGCAAGCGGCTCCATCACCGCCTGCTTGCGCTCCCCATTGCGCCAGTCATGCAATTGTTTGCTGAGGTAGCCGGCAGGCAGGCCAGCCAGGCGAGGGAACCCGGCGGCGGCAATGCCTTTGCCGTCTGGGCCGTGGCAGCCCAGACAAGCCATGGCAGCAGGATTAGCCCCGCCTTGGGTAAAGATTTTCTGGCCATCAGCGCCGTGCGCCGAGGGCCAGGCCAGGATCAGCAGGCTGCCGATCACGACGCGACTCAACGGTGTCATCACGAATCTCCATTTCTTTTGTTATAAGCTTAGGCTCAAAAAACATAAGCAAATGGATACTAGCCCCGGAGGGGAATTCGCAACAACGCCCATCCCGACCAAGGGATGGCAATTGGCCTCTTAACCGCGTTTTACTTGAGTTGGATCAACTGCCGGAGATGCACTCGGTCGCCGCCGTGCGCACATCACCCAGACGCAGGGGGAAGTTGTTCAACCGCTCGTGCAGCTTGATGCTGCTGCCACTGCCGCGCTTGTCGATATCCACCAAGGCTGCGGGGCCGGCACCGGATGACAGCTTTTGCGGCACGATCAACCGCAAGCCGTCGCCGCGTGGCTCTTCCACCAACGGGTCACGCGAACTGGCAAGCTCGTGCTTGACGCAATCGGCATATTCACGCGGCGTCTTGCCGGAGATCACATCCAGAGTTTCACGGGACTGTTCCAGTTCCGAAACGCTGACACAACCGCCCAGCGCGAGGGACAACGCCGCCACCATCCACTTCATTTGCAACACCTCTGCTTTCAAGAATGCTTAGGACAGCAGCCAGGCGCTTTTGCTCCGTGCTTTGGCGGATTTATCTGCCAGCGTGGTATCGTTCGCCTTTGCAGAACCAGACCTTGCGGAGCATCACATGAAATTCGTACACCAGCGCGAGCACCTGAACGAGGACGACGTGGTCGTCATCGAATGCTCCCAGCGCTGCAACATCCGCCTGATGAACGACGCCAATTTCCGCAGCTTCAAGAACGGCGGCCGGCACACCTACCACGGTGGTCACTTCGAGCGCTTTCCGGCCAAGATCACCGTGCCCAGCACCGGCTTCTGGAACATCACCATTGATACGGTGACGGCCCGCCCGATCTCGGTGACACGCAAGCCGGCCTTCAGCCATAAGATCAAGATCATTCGTCGCTCGTCGTCAAAACTCGGATAACACCTGCCATGACCCAGACCAAATACGTCATCAAGTACAAGCTCGACGGCCAGCGCCGCTGGGATTTCGCCGTGATGCCCGATGCATCGCAAGCGCAGGCGCTCGATGCGCTGCGCAAGATCCATGGCGACGACGCCGACAAGATCAGCGACATTCAAGTCAGCAAGGCCCTGTAACGCCCACCGTTAAAAGGAGAACTGCATGAGCAACTGGCCCGACCACCGTATCGTTGATCTGTTGGGCATCCAGTTGCCCATTCTCCAGGCGCCCATGGCCGGTGCCACGGGTTCAGCCATGGCCATCGCCGTGGCTCGGGCAGGCGGGCTGGGTGCCCTGCCCTGCGCCATGCTGTCAGGCGAGCAACTGCGTGACGAGATCGCAACGTTTCGCAGTGCCTGCCCGGGCCTGCCGCTGAATCTCAACTTCTTCTGCCACCAGCCTCCGTCCCCCGACAGCGACCGTGACAACCGCTGGAAACAAGCGCTCAAGCCGTATTACGCAGAAGTGGGTGCCGACTTCGAGGCACCCACGCCAGTCTCCAACCGCGCACCGTTCGACGAGGCGAGCTGTCAGTTGGTCGAGCAGTTGCGCCCAGAGGTGGTGAGCTTCCACTTCGGCTTGCCGGAGGCGGCGCTGCTGCAGCGGGTCAAAGCGGCTGGCGCCAAGGTGCTGTCCAGCGCGACCACTGTAGAAGAAGCGCTATGGCTCCAGGACCATGGCTGCGACGCAATCATCGCCATGGGTTACGAAGCCGGTGGCCATCGCGGCATGTTCCTCAGCGAAGACATCACCAGCCAAATCGGCACCTTCGCCCTGGTACCGCAGATCGCCGATGCGGTCCGTTTGCCAGTGATCGCAGCAGGCGGTATCGCCGATCACCGCGGCCTGGTCGCCGCATTGGCGCTGGGCGCCAGCGCCGTGCAAATCGGCACAGCCTACCTGTTCTGCCCTGAGGCCAAGGTTTCTGCGGCTCATCGCCGCGCTCTGGACAGCGCAGCCGCCAGCGACACGGCCCTGACCAACGTGTTCACCGGACGCCCGGCCCGCGGCATCAACAACCGCATCATGCGCGAGCTGGGGCCGATGAGCGACCTGGCGCCACGCTTCCCGCTGGCGGGCGGCGCGCTGATGCCCTTGCGGGCGATCACCGACCCAAAAGGGAACAGCGATTTCAGCAACCTGTGGTCGGGGCAGGCGCTACGCCTGGGCAAGGCCATGCCGGCTGAGCAGTTGACCCGCGAGATTGCCGCGAAGGCCTTGGCGCTTATTGCACATTGAACCATTCGACGGGCGTTCGCCCCTCCCTACAGCCCCTTCCCGGCCGGTGGCCTATCGCTATATAGTAACCGCTATAACGATAACCACCCCAAGGAGCTGTCTCGATGCGTATCCGCCTGAACCACCTGGCCGCCACCGCCCTGGCAAGCCTGATCTCCCTCAACAGCGCCTGGGCCGACGAGGTTCAGGTCGCGGTCGCTGCGAACTTCACCGCGCCGATTCAGGCCATCGCCAAGGACTTCGAGAAAGATACCGGTCACAAGCTGGTCGCCGCCTTCGGCGCTACCGGGCAGTTCTACGCACAGATCAAGAACGGCGCACCGTTCGAGGTATTCCTCGCCGCCGACGACAGCACCCCGGCCAAGCTCGAGCAGGAAAAAGAAATCGTCCCCGGCTCGCGCTTCACCTATGCCATCGGCACCCTGGCCCTATGGTCGGCCAAGGAAGGTTACGTTGATGCCAAGGGCGAAGTCCTGAAGAAGAACGAATACAAGCACCTGTCCATCGCCAACCCGAAAGCCGCCCCTTACGGCCTGGCCGCCACACAGGTACTGAGCAAGCTGGGCCTGAGCGACGCCACTAAAGGCAAAATCGTCGAAGGGCAGAACATCACCCAAGCCTTCCAGTTCGTGTCCACCGGCAACGCCGAGCTGGGCTTCGTGGCCCTGTCGCAGATCTACAAGGATGGCAAGGTAACCAATGGCTCCGCCTGGATCGTGCCGTCCGAGCTGCACGACCCGATCCGCCAGGATGCGGTGATCCTCAACAAAGGCAAGGACAGCGCTGCCGCCAAGGCATTGGTGGAGTACCTCAAAGGCCCGAAAGCCGCCGCGGTGATCAAGTCCTACGGCTATGAACTTTGATGCCACTGGACGCCAGTGACCTGGGTGCAATCTGGCTGACCGTCAAACTGGCCAGCCTGACCACCTTGATCCTGCTAGTCATCGGTACGCCCATCGCCTGGTGGCTGGCGCGCACGCGCTCGTGGCTGCGCGGGCCGGTGGGCGCGATAGTGGCGCTGCCGCTGGTGCTACCACCGACCGTGATCGGCTTCTACCTGCTGATCGCCCTTGGCCCCCATGGCTGGCTGGGCCAGGCTACCCAGGCGCTGGGCCTGGGTAGCGTGGTGTTCAGTTTCACCGGCCTGGTGATCGGCTCGACGGTGTACTCCATGCCGTTCGTGGTGCAACCGCTGCAGAACGCCTTTGGCGCCATCGGCCAGCGCCCGCTGGAGGTGGCCGCCACCCTGCGCGCCAGCCCGTGGGACACCTTTGTTCATGTGGTACTGCCGCTGGCGCGCCCCGGCTTCGTTACCGCCAGCATCCTCGGCTTTGCGCACACCGTGGGCGAGTTCGGCGTGGTGCTGATGATCGGTGGCAACATCCCCGACAAGACACGTGTGGTTTCGGTGCAGATCTTCGATCACGTCGAGGCCATGGAGTATTCGCAAGCCCACTGGCTGGCCGGTGCCATGCTGGTGTTCTCGTTCCTGGTGCTGCTCCTGCTGTACGCCGGACGCCGCAGCAAGGCTGGCTGGAGCTGAAATGACCGGATCGATTTTGGCGCAGCTGAAGCTGGCGCGTGACGACTTCACCCTGGATGTCGACCTGCAACTGCCTGGGCGCGGCATCAGCGCGCTGTTCGGTCACTCAGGTTCAGGCAAGACGTCGTGCCTACGCTGCCTGGCGGGCCTGGAACGGGCGGCCAGCGCCTACATCGAAGTCAACGGTGAAGTCTGGGAAGACAGCGCACGGGGCTACTTCCAGGCGCCACACCTGCGCCCAGTGGGGTACGTGTTCCAAGAGGCGAGCCTGTTCCCGCACTTGTCGGTACGGGGCAACCTGGAATTCGGCTGGCGGCGCATTGCACCCAATGAGCGCAAGGTCAGCCTGGACCAAGCCTGCAAACTGCTAGGTATCGGCCACCTGCTCGAACGTCGCCCGGCAACGCTGTCTGGTGGCGAAGCCCAGCGCGTGGGCATCGCCCGGGCACTGCTCAGCAGCCCACGCCTGTTGTTGATGGACGAACCTTTGGCAGCACTGGATGGGCCGCGCAAGCGGGAAATCCTCCCCTACCTTGAACGGCTGCATGACGAACTGGACATCCCCCTGGTGTATGTCAGCCATGCCCAGGACGAAGTGGCACGCCTGGCCGACCACCTGGTTCTGCTCGAGCAAGGCAAAGCCATGGCCAGCGGGCCGATCGCCGAGACCCTTGCCCGCCTCGACCTGTCACTGGCCCAGGGCGAGGATGCCGGTGTGGTGTTCGAAGGCCTGGTCGTCGGCCATGACCCGCAGTACGACCTGCTTGACTTGCGCCTGCCCGGCAACGGTGCCCCGGTGTTGCGCATCGCCCATCCGGCCCACAGCATGGGCAGCACCCTGCGCGTGAAGGTGCAAGCCCGCGACGTGAGCCTGGCGCTGACAGCAGACAGCACGTCCAGCATCCTCAACCGCCTGCCGGTGCGGGTGCGTGAAACGCGCTCGGCAGACAACCCGGCGCATGTGCTGGTCAGCTTGGACGCCGGCGGCAACGCCTTGCTGGCGCGCATCACCCGCTACTCGGCGGAGCAGCTCGGCCTGCACCCAGGCCTGGCCTTGTACGCTCAGATCAAGTCGGTGGCGCTGCTGGGCTGAGCATCGGGCACGCAGCCGTTGTCCATTGATCAGCATCCTGATCGAGGCACGCCGCCAATGCTCGACTGCACCTTACCCGCCAGCCTGCATTACGTAGACGACAGCCAACCCGGCCTGAGCCGCCGCCGCTGGCGCGACCGCTTCGTCTACCTCGACGCGCAAGGCCAGCGTGTACGTGACAGCGACACCCTGGCCCGCATCGCCGCCCTGGTGATCCCGCCGGCCTACACCAATGTGTGGATCTGCGCCGACCCGCAAGGCCACCTGCAAGCCACCGGGATAGACGCACGGGGCCGCAAGCAGTATCGCTACCACGCCCAGTGGCGCGAGCTGCGCGACCAGCACAAGTACGGGCGCATGCTGGCGTTTGCCCAAGCCTTGCCCAAGCTGCGCGCCCAACTGGAAACGCACCTGGCGCGGCCAGGGCTGGACCGGGAAAAAGTCATGGCGTTGGTGGTAAGCCTGCTGGATCACACGCTGATCCGTATCGGCAACCAACGCTATCTGCGCGACAACAAGTCCTACGGTTTGACAACCCTGCGCAATCGCCATGTCAAGGTCGAAGGCAGCACCATCCGCTTCCAGTTCCGCGGCAAGCGCGGCGTGGAGCACAACGTCACCCTGCGCGACCGGCGCCTGGCCAACCTGCTCAAACGCTGCATGGAGCTGCCCGGGCAAGCGCTGTTCCAGTACCTGGACGAAGATGGCCAGCGGCACAGTATCGGCTCGAGCGAGATCAACCAGTTCCTGCAGCAACTGACGGGTGCCGACTTCACTGCCAAGGATTACCGCACCTGGGCGGGCAGCAGCCTGGCCTTGAGCCTGCTCAGGCCCCTGGCCTGGGAGCCAGAAAGCGAGGCCAAACGCCAGGTGGCGGCCATCGTCAAGCAGGTTGCCGCGCGCCTGGGCAATACCCCGGCCGTGTGCAGGCGCTGCTATATCCACCCAGCGGTGCTTGAGCATTATGCATTGGGGCGCCTGACCCAGTTGCCAGGGCGGCGCGTACGCAAAGGGCTGGACCCTGAAGAGGTGACGTTGCTGCTGTTTCTGCAGGCCCTTGAGCAAAGTGAGGACGATTGAGCCTCACTATGCGCGCCATCATGCATAGAAATTTCCCTTACAGGCCGAAGCCCCCTATTCTTGCCACCGAGCACCTTCGCCGACACGCACATCACGCTGCATATCGGCACCTGCGGCTAAAGACACGCGATAGAATTTGTCTGGCGGGGAATTAATATCCGCCGAAAGCGTCTTTAATGAGAAGGAAGAGGGACAGGCTCCCACCGCTGCGGTCACTGGCCAGGCGGATTTCTATATCACCAAGGAGAACTACATGCTGATACTCACCCGTAAGGTTGGCGAAAGCATCGTCATCAATGATGACATCAAAGTCACCATTCTGGGCGTCAAGGGGATGCAGGTGAGGATTGGCATCGATGCACCAAAGGATGTCCAGGTGCACCGGGAAGAGATCTTCAAGCGCATCCAGGCCGGCAATCCGGCTCCGGAAAAACACGACGACCAACACTGAACGCCTGGCCTCAAGCCGCACGGACGCGCTTGACCGAATGGCCGCACGCACCGCGCCCCCTGCCTCAGGTGCCCAGCAGTTCGTGCACCTTGGCGATCATCCTGTCGATGTCGAATGGCTTGTCGAATATGGCGGCGAACAGCTCCGGACGACCTTGGCTGGCCTGGGCGCCGCTCATGAGGATCACCGGCAGGTCAGCTAATTGCAGCTCTTCACGAATCGCCCGCACCAGCTCTTCGCCATTGAGCACGGGCATCATGTAGTCGGTGATCACCAGTTCCACGCGCTTTTCCATCAGCGCCTCTAGGGCCTTGCGCCCGTTGCTGGCCTTTTCCACCAGAAAGCCTGCGTCCTCCAGGGCGAAGCCCAGGATATCCGCGATCAGGTATTCATCATCGACCACAAGAATGGTGTTCATCGGTTGGTCCGTCACCCGCCCCCTTGCGGCACGGGGGTACCCGAGAGCACGCCGCAGGCGCCCTCGAAAGCCTTGCTCAGGCTGACGCCCTGAGGCCCGAGATGCAACTCGTGCAGCGCAGGGTCATGATGGCTGTCGCGCACCTTGAGTATCGACAGCATGCGCCGCATCTGCGCCTGCATCTCGACAAAGCGCATCAGTACAAGGTTATCGACAATGCTTGAGAGGTCCGGAGCCGGTGCGGTGATTTCCGAACCGAAGAGGTCGCGCATCTCCCAGGTGAGCATGACGCTGACATCGCGCGCGCGCAGCTCGCCCGTCAGGGCGCGGAAGAATGCATTGAGCCGCGCGGGGTCGACCGCCAGGCGGCTGAACGCACCCAGGCTATCGATCAGCACCCGCTTGCTGCGCTGTTGCTCGACACGCGCCAACAAGCGCGCACCTACCTGGTCGAGCAAGCCCTCGGTCGTAGGCTGCCAGCACAGCTGCAAAGCGCCTTGACTCTCCAGCGCGGCAAAGTCGAAACCCAGCGATGTTGCCTTCAGGCGTAACCGTTCTGGTGTTTCGTAAAAGCCGAAATGCAGCGCAGGTGCCTGGACCGTGCCAGCAGCCAGAAAGGCCAGCCCCAGCGACGTCTTACCGATTCCCGATGGCCCCATCAACAGGCTGATCGAGCCCGTGGCCACCCCTGCGCCAAGCATTTCGTCCAGTGACGCGATGCCGGTGGAGGTCCGGCTCAAGGTGGCAGTGCCATGCTGGCTGGGGTGGCTGTACAAGGCCTCCAGGCGCGGGTAGACATGCATCCCCGCCTCGTCTATCAGGCACTCGTGGCGCCCCGACAGTGCGCCGCTGCCACGCGTCTTGCGCAGTTGGACATGGCGCATGGCACGGCTGCCGATCAGTTGCTCACCCAGCTCGATCACGCCATCGACCATCGTGTGCTCCGGGCTGCCCTCATCCAGCCGAGCGCTGGTCAGCAATAGCACCGTGCACCCGGCAAAGGCCGCATGCCCCTGCAGTTCCGAGACGAATTTCTTGGTGTCGAGGGATGTTTCCGCACGCACCCGGGCATTGAGTACACCATCGACAATCAGCAGGCTGGCCTGCTGCCGGGCGATCTCCTGGCGCAGCAACCTGACCACAGCGTCGAGCCCTTCCTGCTCGAGGGTGTCGAAGGCGCTGACGAACTGGATCTGGTCACCCACCAGGGCCGGATCAAAGAATTCAAGTGTGCCAAGGTATTGGAACAAGCGCTCGTGGGACTCACTGAGCAAGGTCGCCACCAACACCCGGCCACCATTGCGCACATGCCCGCATGCCAACTGGTTGGCGAGGATGGTCTTGCCGGCCCCAGGCGGCCCCTGAATGATGTAGGAAGCCCCTGCTACCAAACCGCCCTTGAGCAGTGCATCGAGCCCCTCGATCCCCGTCAACAGCCGTTTCAGTGCTTGTGCCATGGTGGCTACCTATCGAGTTGATCTTCCGTGCCGGGACCAGAAGCCGGCAAGAACAGGCGCATACAGGTGCCCTTGCCGATTTCGCTGTGCACGCTGATTGCGCCGTTGCTCTGCTTGGCGAACCCATAAGCCTGGCTGAGGCCAAGCCCGGTGCCCTTGCCAAACGGCTTGGTGGTGAAAAACGGCTCGAAGATCCGCGGTAACACCTGTGGGTCGATGCCTGCCCCGGTATCGCTCACTTCGAAACACACGAAGGCGCCACGCAAGCCTTCCACCTCGCCTACGAGCTCGACCGCATGGACCGCCATGCGGATCGTCCCCTGACCACTGATGGCATCCCGGGCATTGAACAGCAGGTTGAGCAGTACCATTTGCAGTTGCCCGACATCCACCTCGATCAGGGGCAAATCAGGCTGTACGTGATCTTCCAGCTCGATATCGCGGGGCAACGCATGCTCCAGCAGCCCGCGCGTGGCAGCAAGTAACTTGGCCGGTGCGATCGGGCTGACCTCCAGCTGACGGTGACGGGCAAACGTCAGCAGCTGCTTGGTCAGCTCCGTGCCGCGCTGGCCTGCATCGAGAATGTGCTCCAGCAGGCGTTCCAGGCGCTTGGGGTCCTGGCAGGCCTGTGCCAGGCGTGCCGAGTTGATGATGATGGTCAACAGGTTATTGAAGTCGTGGGCCAGCCCACCGGTTAACTGGCCTAGCGCTTCAAGCTTCTGCGCCTGGAACAGTTGCGCGCGGACTGCGTCCAGTTGCAATGCCGTTTCGCGTCGGTCGGTGATATCGCGCGTGACCTTCGCCAAGCCGATGACTTGCCCCTGGTCATCACGAATCACATCGAGCGCGGCCAAGGCCCAGAACTGCGTGCCATCCTTACGTACGCGCCAGCCCTCGTCCTGCGCCACGCCCTGCTCCAGCGCCTGTTCGAGCAACCATTCAGGGCGCCCGGCGGCGCAATCCTGCGGTGTGAAGAACAGCGAAAAATGCCGACCGATCACTTCCTCGGCGCGGTAGCCCTTGATGCGTTCGGCACCGGCGTTCCAGGACACCACACGGCCGGTGGTGTCGATCATGTAGATGGCGTAGTCCACGACCGATTGCACCAGTTGCTCATAGCGGCTGGCGGGCATGACGGGTTGTTCGATGCAGTCAGCTAAAACCATGCAAACCCCACAGGCACAGCGGGAGGGACGTGATGCGCTTAGCCAATAGTACCCGCCTGACTCAGCATGTGCGGCAAGTGCCTATCAACGTTTACGCTCAACGAGCACCGGGCTCATCCGCCGCGGCATGGCCACTTTCAACAACCAGAGGCCCACCAGCAGAATAAGGGTGCCACCGCCCAGTGCCATCAGCCGCTGCGGCTGCAGCCGCTCAGCCTCGAAACCGAGCATCAGCAGGTAGCCACCCAGGCAGATCAGGCCAAGGTAGAGAAAGCCGCCCAGCAGCACAACTACCATGAACAACAGGCGCCAGATCAAGCGAGGACGCACAACGCGCTCGGTAGTAGTTGAGGGACCAGCCTGGGACATTGCATTGCACTCATTTGGATCCAACCAGATGGGCAACAGTGGCCTAATGACAGCAAGGTGTCAATTGCCCGTTGGATTGACCCTTCGTTCCTTTGATCATAGGTGCTGCGGTTGACTCAACTATAACAATGGGTTATAAAGCGCGCTTGATTGTCAGGCCCTTCTGCTTAGAAGCGCGCCGGTCGTCACGACCCTTTCAAGCGTGCGAGTGTGGTGGAATTGGTATACACAGCAGACTTAAAATCTGTCGGCGTGAGCCTTGCGGGTTCGAGTCCCGCCACTCGCACCAAATTCCCGTGAAAAAGGCGCCCTTGCGGCGCCTTTTTACTGCCCGGCGGAAATCCATCCCGCAACTGCTAGAGTGGATCTTGTCTCCGTCCTCTGGAATGCTGCCATGCGCTACTCCCTGTTCGCTGGTCAACGCGACATCATCCTCCTGATCGCCCGGGTTTTGCTGATGCTTCTGTTCGTCCTGTCCGGTTGGGCCAAGCTGACCGGCTTTGAGGGCACAGTCAGCTACATGACTTCACTGGGCGCACCTGCCCCCATGCTTGCCGCCGCAGTAGCGGTGATCATGGAGTTTTTCGTGGCTATCGTGTTGATCCTAGGCTTCTATACCCGCCCACTGGCCTTTCTGTTTGCCCTGTTCGTGCTGGGCACCGCATTGATCGGCCACCCGTTCTGGAACATGGCCGACCCCGAACGCGCCGCCAACATGACGCAGTTCCTGAAAAACCTGAGCATCATTGGCGGGCTGCTGCTGCTGGCCGTCAGCGGCCCGGGGCGCTTCTCGCTCGACGGGCGCTAATCAGTCGTCCAGGTCGTCATGCCAGGCTGGGTGATCATGATCGTCGTCATCAAGGTCATCCAGCAATGCTTCGTCTTCCTCTACCTCATCCTCGGCGCCCTGGGCATCCGCCTCTGCTTCGAAATCGTCGTAGAGGAACTCGTGATCGAGCAGGTGATCGTGCTCAGGCTCGTGCAGGTCGTCTTCGTCGCGCATGGTTGCTCCTGGAAATCTGGCACGCCTGTATAGGCCCATCGTGGGTCCGGGTCAATGGATTGCAGTTAATACTCACTTAACCGGCCAGCCTCAGGCTGAAGGCTCTCCCTTCAAAAACGTTCATTGCCCGCCTTCACGGCGGGCTTTTTTTGCGCACCTGGTGAACACGTGATCGAATAGGGTTGTACCGCTGCGGCGTGGTACTATGAAAACAATAGTTACCACGGTACGACGGACACAATGCGAACTCAAGAAGATAGACCGGCTACGGTATGCCCGGTGGCCCGCTCGGTGGATATAGTGGGCGACAAATGGACGATCCTGGTGCTGCGCGAGCTGTACATGGGCACGGCGCGCTTCGAGGAGATGCAGATCCATACCGGGGCCACGCCGCAGATGCTGACATCGCGCCTGAAAGCACTGGAAGCCGATGGCTTGGTAGAGCGCCGGCCCTATAACGCAAAGCCGCTGCGACATGAGTATCATCTGACACAAAAAGGGTGGGACTTTTACCCCGTGATCTACGCCCTGCGAGCCTGGGGGGAAACGTGGTGCAAGCAGGAAGACGAGGGGCTTGCAGTGCATTTTGTGCACCGTGCATGTGGCCATGACGTCGGCGTGGCCAGTGTCTGCCCGCACTGCGCAGTGCCTGTGCAGCGCGCAGACCTGGAGGCTTCGATAAGCAGTCGCTTCGCGAAGGAACGGGCTGCTCGGTACGAGGCGTTCAAGCGCAAGGAGAATGTGCGCCTGAAAGGCGGATGAATCCGCCCTTGCCATCGCCCGGATGGCTGCGGGCGACAATCGTGATGACAGAGATGCGCTATGTTTCGGCCGTCACCGGGAGAGGTCGTTTCATGAAACGATGGATTGGAATACTCATTACAGTTGCGCTGACCGGGTGCGGGACCGTGCGCACAGTGTCGAACGAGCCGAAGGCCGTAGATGACCTGGCTAAATGGCATACCCATTGCCACACCATTCCTCGGGCGTACAGCGGCGTTGCGTATCAGTTCTGCAACCTGGACAGTCCACAAAGATCGGGAGCGCATTGGGCGCCATTCCCGATTCTGATCGACATGGCTGCATCGGGTATTGCTGACACTGTGATTCTTCCCTACACCGGCTATCAGCAATTCAAGCGCGGCAATGCGCCTGTCCGCAGGTTGGAATATTGATGCTCAGGGCGCCTGCCCTTCTGGCTCTGGCTTAGGCTAGAGCAGCAAGAAAAATTGAATCAGGCGGTTGCCCATCTGGTCAGGAATTAGGAACGCAGTAAATCTGACGAGGTAACAGCAATGACTATCGAAGCAGAGACACTCGTACAACTGACCGAAGCGCTTCAGGATCGTGGCATGACCTTGGTTGCGGACGTAACATTCACTCGAGCACCATACCGGCACAACCACCGCTGGATTTGCACCGTAGAATAGCCATCCTCTTTGCCGGCGGTTCGGAGCAAGACGCCACCGCCGGCCCCCACCTCACCGCCACGTGAGGCTGCGAGTCATGACCCTTGAGTCGAATGCAGGGCTATGGCCAGAACCGCAAAAACGAGTACGACTCCGGCCACGAGGAATGCGCCGTAAAAGTCTTCCGAAAACATGCCTGAGCTCCCCTGGGCAACAGTGATCTTATCCGCCGCCTAGCACTTCGTTACGCGACGTCAAGCTCAGATCCACAGGTGCTCTCAGAAGTTCAGCCGATATCGAGCGTTAAGCGCTAGCCTACTCTCTGTTATTTTCGACCCACAAAGAAAAACCCCGCTGTAGCGGTCAACTAATCCCGGACACTGCCTTAAGTCTTGTCGTCGTACCCAACCATCATCAGCTTCCCATTGTCGTCGCGCACGAATGCAGGTATTTATGGTCGTTTACGTAGCTTCTAGATGGGAAACATGGAAACGTTGCTCAAGACCTTAGCATCCGGTGTCACGCCACTACTGGCAATAGCACTGGTCTTCCTAGCGTACCGGCATAACATGAAGAAATGGCGATCAAAGATCGACGCAGAGCTGCAGGCAGCTTTGAGCGGATTGGGCGTTGATTGCTACACGTTGATCGTGGACAAGCTCACCTCGCCAAGCACCAACAGGACAGCCGATGTCTACCGCATCCTGCATGACGATCAAGACCGTTATTACCTGTTCATCAAAACCGGCGAGCACCCAGGGGTACTGAAGCCCCTTCCCAAGGAACGAGCCCTGTCGGCCGCAAAGATGAACGGGTGAGGTGACTGAATCAGGTCCAAGTCTCAACGGGCTTACTACGCGCCACGAAACGGCGCATCTCCAAATGTGGCGCGATTATGGCGATACCCGATTGAGAGCCTCATCCGCCTTGTCGGCGGCCTGGTTGGTTGGCCTACCTGACTGGTCAGGGCTTCGATCTCGCCCTCCAGGCGCCCTACAGTAGCCACAAGGTCGTTTCGCTCCTTGGCGAACTGGTCCGCGCGCGGGCCTCAGCTTCTTTCCGAGCCACACGCTCAATGTCGAGCACCTCATTCAGGCGCCGGACAACGCCGATGTCGGCGGTATCCATTGCGCGGTCGGTTGCATCTCTGATAGCCATTTGCGCAACCACAGGAAGCCGCCAAGCAATACGGTGCTCGTACCGCCCAGCCAGGTGGCTGTGCCTGGGCCGAGGTCGGTCGGGTCCATCATGAACTCCATCAGAGATGGTATTTGCCAACGGCAGTAGGGCGTGCCGTATGTCTTCATTTGATCGCAGATGAGCACTAGACTGGGCTGAAATTGTTCCCAGCACAGGCGCAAATGTATGACAGTCTTCAATCACCAGGACGGTGAATACGTTCAGATCGATGGCGCTCGGATTTACTACGAGCAGCAAGGCAATGAATGTGGCTTTCCACTCGTATTCCTGCACGGAGGTCTTGGCAATATCGAGACCTTCAATTCTCTTACGCCACACCTTGGAAAGAACTATCGGTTGATCGGCGTAGACAGTCGTGGACAAGGGAAATCAACACTCGGCACGTCACTTCTGACTTACAAGCGCATTCAGCAGGATGTTGAAGCCGTAGTACGACATCTTGGAGTGGTCGGTGCCAACGTCATTGGCCATAGTGATGGCGGTATCGCAGCCCTCCGCTCAGCTGCTACAGGCCAGAGCTGGATCAACAAGCTGGTCACGATTGGCGCACATTGGGCCCTACCGCCAGATGATCCGACTCGAAAGATGTATGCAGGCCTCACCGCCGCACGCTGGCGCGGACTGTTTCCTCAAGAGGTCGATCGTTACCTTGCGCTGAACCCGGAACCAGATTTCGACAGGCTGATTGCTGCCGTGCAAAAGCTCTGGCTGGACGAAAGCGAGGAAGCCTATCCGGGCGAAACGGTGGGGGCTATCAGCGCCGATGTCCTGATCGTTCGTGGCGATGACGATCGGCTCGTATCACGCGCTAACTCGATGGAGCTTGCAGAACGAGTCCCTGGAGCGAAGCTATTGAACATCCCATTTGCTGATCACTCCGTGCAGGAAAGCCAGCCAAAGTGGCTGCTATGCGTGCTGGATGAGTTCTTGAAGAGCTGACAGCTAACTGGGAGTCGCGAATTCAGGCTTCGGTCACAACTTGGTCATTACTGAAAACTCACAAGCCCCGGCTTTCGGAGCCAGGGCTTCACTGTGTCGCGCTGTCTCAAGCTGGACACGCTGCTATGAAGACAGGTGTTTATCCGCGCGGAAAGCTGTCTCGCGCAGCTGCTCCAGCGCGCAGTCGATCCACGCCACGCCAATATTGACTCGGTTCCTCCCTTGCGGGGAACTCAAACGAAAAAACCCGGCGCATGGCCTAATGCTGTTCACTTAAGCGGAGCAGCCTTGCGATCCACCGGATACCGGGTCTTGGAAATCTTCACCGCCCTAGGCCTTCCTGGCCTTGGGCGGTGATCCAGAAACATCCCCGCAACACCTCCCCGTAACTCAGCCAACCTTCTGCCCGTGGCCGATACTGGATTGGCTGCAGCCAGGACGATCAACTGCACGGCGATGTACTGGCAGGCCGGTTTGAAGCGTATGTCCGACGGCGTCCGACCAAAGGCAATTGCGGCTTGGCTGGGCCTGCTGCTCGATCGGATCATGCGATACACCAGCCAACACCTTTCGCCGTTCTTCATCGTCAACGAGCACGGCAAGCGCATGAGCTGGCCGATGCTGCGAAACCGGTGGGCGGATGCCCGCGAGGCAGCCAGGGTAAAAGCCGAACTGGAAAAGAAGCCGGACCTGGCCAATCGAATCGCCCAGTTCCAGTTCCGCGACATCCGACCGAAGGCGGCTTCGGAGATCAACGACCTTAGCGATGCGAGTGTACTGCTGGGTCATTCCAAGGAGGGAATAACTGGAACGGGTATATCGTCGCGTTGGTGCGATTGCTAAACCATCTAAATGAGTGGAACACACCTACAAAGAAGATGAATCATTACGCCGAAAATGATACCTTCCTCAACCCGATGATTATGTTACCAGCTAACTTATCTTTACAGGCTCTGAGCGATGACCGTAGCAGCAGACGATATAAAAAACGACAATACATCAACAACCCCTACAGTTGATGACAGCATTGAAAATAACGGCCCGAGTAAAAAAAAGAAATCATTTGAAATAACATTTAAAAAAGACTGGAAAGATAAGTCTCATGAGCAGATACGTGAAGAAGTACGGAAGCAGATAAACGAACAAGGTGCCGGCAACGTTTCGGATAAAATAATTTCAGACATTGTGGACAACATTGTTAAGACCGTAGTCAAAAAAGAGAAGAACCAGAGCATCTTACTCGTCTGGGCCTCTGTACTAGCAACCATGCTGATGGGAGTATTGGCTGGAGCCCTAATCCTTGTTGATACCACGGGGAAATTCGTTGGAAAGCAAGACCTGCAATTATCGATCCGTAATTCGATCATTCATGGCGCCTCTCTTGAAACCCTTAAAACAGTCTTCACAAATCAAAGCCAAAATGCTGAGAGCAGCTTTTGGCCAGCATTTAAGCCTCACCTCTACTATGAAAAAAGCACCACAACCTTGGCGGATGTCCTCGATGACCTCAAGGTAGGGATCTACATCCGCAGCGCGAGCCCTGTAAACGATGAAACAATTTTCTTAAAGAAACTTGAAGATCTTATATTCGAGTACAACAAAATAAATCCGTTCGACGGATTAGATGAGCAAGACACAAGAAGTTTCAAAAACATTGCGCAAAAGCTTAACTCTTCGGAGTACGAGTCGGTTCAAGATGAAATAAGCACCATTATCTCGTCGTTAAAAACGAAAAACAGCCTGATCCATCAATACCTAAATAGCAGCAATGCGAGCCTCTACATCTCGATAGCAGCTTTCGCATTTACTCTCATTTTTTCACTTTGGCAATTGGTTAATTCTCGGCGCTCTTCACAGAAACAGCTGATAAACGAAGCGATCAAAGAACATTTCGACAATAATCAATAACCCCCCCAACGGAGGCTGGCGAGCCCAGCCTTCCCTTTTGGAGAGGGAAATCTAAAGCAGGATCTGAAGCGAGGTTTCGGAACTCCATGCCAAAAGTTTCGGAACTCTTGGCTTTTTGACGCGCAAAGAAAAACCCCGCAGACGTTAATCTGCGGGGCTTTCGAATGGTGGAGGCCGAGGTCGGAATCGAACCGGCGTAGACGGATTTGCAATCCGGTAAGAACCTGCTATTTTGCTAGGTGTAATCGCTCAAACCCCTGTATCCATTGGGTTTAGCCTAATTTTGCTGCATATTGATTCATCATCATTTGGGGCATTCAATGTCCCAGTTTTGTCCCACGCTTGCTGCTGCCCTTCTCCGGCGTTCTGCCGACCGTTTCCCTTCCTTTATATAGCTACTCAAAGGCCGGCGCTTCCAGCGCCCACAGCCTGGCCGCCTCGACCAGCTCCAGCATGTCGACTAGGGCATCTTCAGCCACCTCTCCCCGGCGATGCGCCGCGTAGGCCATCTCGCTGAGCACGACAGCGCGCCCGTCAGGATCCATGACCAGGGCGAATTGGTCGTTGAGCTCGTCCAGCCAGGCCCTTGGCAACCCATCCATCAGACCGTCCTACACCACCACGACTGCGCATACAGCACGCCATCGATCTCTTCCAGCCCGGTGATGTTCATCCCGAGCTGGGCCATGCCGTTCACGCAGGCATCGTGCAGGCGCGGAATGATGTCCCCGCTTGGGGTCGGATTGAAGACCCAGGCCTGTATAGAGGGGCGCCCTAACACGTCGCTATGGCTGTATTCGATGTGCACGTCTGCGCTCAGGGCCGTGATTTTCCCGAGTTTTTCGCTTGGTATTGCTACGCCGCGCTCGCGACGGCGGACAAGGAGGAAATACATAGAGCACCAATACTGTATATCGATACAGTATTTCACCACCAGGCAACGCACACCCGCCAGTACCGCTCGGCGGACTATGCTTAAGTGCTCAGGCGGGAGGGACGATGCATGTGTGGAAGGCTGAGCCAATACCGGGGGATACACGATTTCGTCGAGACCCTCAGCTTGCCAGAGGCTTGGACAAACAACGTCGGTGACCAGGCATTGGGACGATTCAACGTCGCCCCGACTACGTCTGTTGCCGTGCTGAGAATGGGGGAGGCAGGCCCGCGTGCGGACCTGGTGAGGTGGGGATGGCGCCCGCACTGGGCGACCGACCGCGCTGCACCTATCAACGCCAGGGTCGAAAAGGTAGCGCACGGGCCGTTCTTCCGGGCTATCTGGCCGCACCGCGCCATAACGCCCATCGACGGTTGGTATGAGTGGGTCGACGAGGGCGGGCCGAAGAAACAGCCCTACTACATCCGGCGCCGCGACGGGCATCCTGCCCTGTGCGCCAGTATCGGCCAGTTCGCAGGCAACGAGCATGACGGTTTCGTGATCATCACCGCCGACGCACAGGGTGGCATGGTCGATGTGCACGACCGTAGACCGGTGGTTTTCGCGCCGTCCTTGGCTCGAGAGTGGATGACGGCCGGGACCCCGAAGGAACAGGCCGAGCAAATGGCGCTCAACCTGGGTGAGCCGGCTGAGGCCTTCGAGTGGTACCGGGTGAGCACTGCCGTAGGTAACGTGCGCAATCAGGGCGCCGAGCTGGTTAAGCCGCTTCAGTGAAGAGGTGGTAAAACTTTTCCACGGGCCTTGGCTATCACCCTGAACTGATAGTCGGAGACGGCCTGGAACAACGACTCAGCTTGCAGGCGCAGGCGCTCCACTTCTGCCGGCGGCGCGCCAATGTCTTGGGCTTGGTGGTACTCACGCATGGCGTCAACCGCCTGCTGTATCAACGGCTCTCCTGCCTCTACCATCCCAATAAAGGTGCGCTTCTCCACTGCTATGCTCCAATCAGTTGATCAGAGCATTATAGGACGCCTCGCAAGCCAGTCCCGCTATTCGGGCTTGGTCATAAGCTTTCGCCAGGTCTCCCGCTCGAGCATCAGTCCGTGTGAGCAGGTCGGAGAGCACCATGGCGGCGCGGGTGGCTGCCTGGCCTCGGGCGACAGCTGCGGTATCCGTGCCGGGGCAACTGACGGTGGCGGCGAGCTTGGCGCCTTCGTCGCGCAGCCGCTGGCCAACAGCATCGGCGCCAGCAGCGCCAGCATCAGCAATCTTCCGTTCTTCCTGGGCATGGGCTCTCGCCTCCTCTTGCGCCTGGGCGCGTCGTTGTTCTTCCTGGCGGGCCGCGCGCTCGCCGATTACCTCAGCCAGGCGGTCGCCGCTGTCCCGTTGCGCCGAGGCGGCAGCAGCCTCTGCCCGCTCTACCGACCGGCCGTGCTGGTACGTCAACCAATAGGTGCCCAGGAGCGCCAGCAGCAGCGCGCACCTGATGGCCAAGGACTTCATGCCAGCACCCGCAGCGCCAGGTCATACAGCGCCTTTCGCTCGGCCGCGCCATGCGGAACCCTGCCCGGCTGGCCGGTGTTGATGACGCTGCCGATATCTTGGATTCGGCCGGCGTCGGCCATTTCGTTCAGCCCGTGCTTCGCCCACCACCAGGCGGCGGACTGGGCGGCGTGCTCGGCCTGCTCGAGCAACCCAGGATCATCTTCCAGCGGCAGCCCCAGGCCGGCGCCAGCGGCGCGGTAGTTGCTGCGCCCGGTGACCTGCAGTAGGCCGCGACCGCGGTACCGCCAACCATCGCCGGAGGCCTCCGGGCCGTTGCCCATGCGCCCGCCGTATACCTTGTTGGCGATCTTCTCGGGGTTCCTGGCGTACGCGCCGGCGTTCTCAGCAGTGAAACGGGTCGGCCAAGTCTTTATCAGGGCCTCGGCGCTGTAGTTCAGGTTCTCCACCAGGTTGCGCATCTGGCCGGACTCGTGACCGATCTGTGCCAGGAACGCGGCCTGCCTGATCCGGCTGTCGAGGCGCCAGCGGGACATGGCCCGGTTCAGGGCAGGCAGGAAAATACCCGCGACTGGGCGGGCCTTGGGCAAGATCTGCAGCAGTTGCTGCTCGGTGATCGGCATGCGTTTTCTCCAGGCAAAAAGAAGCCCGCTCGAGGCGGGCCTTGGTGATCTGTTGTGGAAGTCAGGATTCCGGCGTCTCGGGGGCGGGTTCCGGCTCGGCCGGGTCCTTGGCGGTGACCGTCACCTTGGCGGTGTAGTCTTTCAGCACCTTGGCGGTGAAGACTTGGGCCGCCGGAAACTGAGCCAGGATCTCCCGGGCACGGGCGTCAGCCTCTTCTGGGGTGGCATAGCGGTTGTTGTTGGCGGAGTCGAAGTTATTGCTGACGTTTACGGTTACATATGGCATAGGGATTTCCTCTTTCACGAAAGTTTATCTAAATGGGAATGGGTAATCAGAAGCTCGAATTACGAGCGCCTGAGGTTGCCGATCAGTTGGGATATCGAACCATGATGTATTTGAGTTGCTGAATATTGTGGCGGTCGTTGCTACCGCCGGACTAAAAAAGAAGCGAACGCCATTTTGAGAGCCGCCGCACCCCTCGCTTGCACCAACCCGGTACACTCCATCGCCAAAATCTGATCCTTGATTCAAGGCGCAGCTCCTAGAGAATGTAAGGCAAGCAGCTAATTCGCCGCTAACACCCCCGACAAAGACCGCCCCTTTTGGCTGCCTGTAATCAGAGCCTGACCACTCTCTACCAGATGTTTCATTTGCACCACCCACGTACGGGGTTGCTCGAGAGTCAGCGCCCGGGACTTGAGTTGGACTGATGGGCGGCGGATTCACAGTTGCCACTATGTTCAGTGGCGGCATGCCTGTTGTGAAGCTTACTCTCCCGGATGCGTCGTAACATTCCATGCCGCTCCTCTCACCCACATCGCGCATCAGATCGAATACGAATGCCTTGGTGCCAGGCGTGCAGCCTTGAAAGTACAGGGTTCGTACATCCCCACTTATGCTTTCACCGCAAGGCTTCCCGTCACCCACCAAGAAAACGATAGGGGAAACCGCGCCGGTTACCGTGATCCCGCATATCGGGTCAAGCAAATTCAGATAGGACCAGCTGCTTTCCTCATTGGGGGGAAGGTTTGCGGAGCGGATATAGTAACGGCCCCATCTGTCCACCAAATTTAGGTAACCACTCTTTAGCAGGCCGTAACAGATACGATCGATGTCAAATAGGAGGGTGCCGTCCTCCTTGAAGGCTTGGAATCCAACGGGCATATGTCATCCTAATAGTATCCATAATAGATACGGCAATTGGCAGAAAACTGGCCAAACCAAGTTGAGTGCTGGTATTGCCATGACAGCGTATTTCCAGAAACTGTTACACCTGGTTTCTTTCCCTTCCACTGCTGCGTGTCGACCAACGTGACCACAATGTAAAAGCGCTGTTTACCTGCAGGGAGAGCAGGCATAGCAACAGCTCCATTGGCGGCATTGGTTACAACTTCTCCTTGATGCTGACTGATAGACATCGTCATATTGACGAGTAGCCTACCGTCAGCACCGTATATTTCCAGACCATTCGGCATAGATCAGTCCCATTCGCCCATTCTTATTCGCCGAATACCGTTGATCACCATGTCAATGCCTCGGCGATTATATACAGTGTACGCCGTGGCCGTTTTATTAAGCATGATGATCGTCCCTGAGGCGAAGTCCATTCGCATAATTGGTGTGCCGTCATTGGCGAGCTCAGAAGAGTTGATTGAGTTTCCTACAATGGCTTTCTGAACAGCCAATTTCGAAATCAGCGCATCATCGATGAATACCTGACCGTTCTGAACAGCGAACGGCACGATCAGGCCCTCACCCACCGGGTTCATAACCGCGAACCGGTTGGCCAGTACAACAAAGCTCGACTGGAACGTGCCACCCTGGTTCTCAAGCCCCAGACCAAACCCGGCTGCGTAGTAGGTACCGCCGGACGTGAGGCCTAGTTTCACAGACCAGGTGGCGTTCACTTTCCCGTTGAGTGCAGCCTGCGCCGTGCTTATCTGCTGCACAGTGGCATTGGTGGTGCCAAGATTACTCTGGACCGTATCCACACGCTGCCCCAGCGCAGCATCACCGCTGGACCTGGCAGTGGCCTCACTTTGGATGGCCGCATTGGCATCCCCAACTGAGGTGTACAGCCCGTCGATGCGCTTCGACTCCGCAGTGAGCGTTGCGCCCTGCTGCGTTACAACACTGTCGAGGCTGGATAGCGCTTGCGCTGAGGCTGCCGCCGATCGCCTTCCCACTGCGATGTAGGCGATGTCGATTTCACCGGTCGTGTCGGCCGAGTTCATCATATCCAAGCGGATGGCATACATGTTCTTGCCGCTCCATCCGGCATGCCCGGAGAGATCGATTTCAATGTCCTGCCAATCCGTAGTCGTAGTACTGATGGCCCAGGCCATGCGCCGGACTTCTGATAGCCCTCCATCTTCGTTCGCCCAGTACATCTGCGCACCGGACCGCGTTGTGTTGCGACGACGTAATCTGATGCGCAGGTAAGGGTTCTGCGCGCCAGAAACGGTGGG